>NZ_JBHYHV010000002.1:0-1177148 GCF_042739215.1 Mesorhizobium sp. NPDC059054 | reverse complement strand
TCGAGGGTCAGGTAGAAATGCGGGATGGTCGACTTCGCCTCGACCAGACGCCGGGCGATGGTCTTGCGCATATTGTCGTGCGGGACAAGCTCGTAGGAGCCCTCTTCGAACAGTTTGAGCACCGCTTCGTCCGACATCGGCTTGGCAACGGGGGCAGCAGCCGGAGCAGCGGCAGGCGCCGCAGTTGGAGCAGCCTTCGCCACGCCACCACCGGCAATCGCCGCCTCGACATCCGCCTTCACCACACGCCCATGCGGGCCGGAACCGGTGATGCCTGCGACGTCGACGCCGGCATCCTTGGCGATGCGGCGAGCGAGCGGCGAAGCGAAGGTACGATCACCGCCATTCGCTGGCGCAGCTCCGTCCGCAGCCGGTTTCGGTGCGGCAGGCGCGGCGGAAGGTTCAACCTTGTCTGCTTCTGCCTTAGGTGCCTCAGCTTTTGCCTCAGCCTTGGGAGCTTCGGCCTTGGCCGGAGCGGCTTCCCCACCCTTGGCAGCAGCGCTCGCATCTTCACCTTCGGCTGCCAGGATGGCGATCACGGCGTTGACCTTGACGCCTTCGGTACCGGCTGGGACGACCAGCTTGGCGACGGTGCCCTCGTCAACCGCCTCGACCTCCATTGTCGCCTTGTCGGTCTCGATTTCTGCGATCACGTCGCCCGGCGAAACCTTATCGCCTTCCTTGACCAGCCATTTGGCGAGATTGCCCTCTTCCATGGTTGGCGAGAGGGCCGGCATGGTAATGTTGATCGGCATGTTGTCCTCCCGGCCAGATCAGCGATAGGTGACGGCTTTCACCGCCTCGATCACTTCCGCGACATTGGGCAGCGCCAGCTTTTCAAGGTTGGCCGCGTAAGGCATCGGTACATCCTTGCCAGCGATGGTGATGACCGGCGCATCGAGATAGTCGAAAGCCTGACGCGATACCTGGTTGGCGATGAAATCGCCGACCGAGGACTGCGGGAAGCCCTCTTCCACCGTGACCAGACGGTTGGTCTTCTTCACTGAGGCGATGATCGTGTCGAGGTCCATCGGCCGGATGGTCCTGAGATCGATGATCTCGGCATCGATACCCAGCTTCGCAAGTTCCGCTTCAGCCTTGATCGCATAGGTCATACCAATGCCCCAGGAGACGATGGTGACATCCCTGCCAGCCTTGTGGATGCGTGCCTTGCCGATCGGGAGAACAAAATCATCCAGCTTCGGCACGTCGAAGGAGTGACCGTAGAGAATCTCGTTTTCGAGGAAGATGACCGGGTTCGGGTCCCGGATCGCCGCTTTGAGCAGGCCTTTCGCGTCAGCCGCGCTGTAGGGCTGCACGACCTTGAGGCCGGGAATGTGGCTGTACCAGGCGCCATAGTCCTGGCTGTGCTGCGCCGCAACGCGGGCTGCCGCGCCGTTCGGGCCACGGAACACGATCGGAGCGCCCATCTGGCCACCGGACATATAAAGCGTCTTCGCCGCCGAATTGACGATCTGGTCGATCGCCTGCATGGCGAAGTTGAAGGTCATGAACTCGACGATCGGCTTCAGGCCGGTCATGGCGGCACCGACACCGACGCCGGCAAAGCCATGCTCAGTGATCGGCGTATCGACGACGCGTTGCGGGCCGAATTCCTGCAGCAGACCCTGGGTGATCTTGTAGGCACCCTGGTACTCGGCGACTTCCTCGCCCATGACGAAGACATCCGCGTCGCGGCGCATTTCCTCGGCCATGGCGTCGCGCAACGCTTCGCGCACAGTGGTCGAGACCATTTCAGTCCCGGCCGGAATATCGGGATCGGCGGCCACTTCGGACTTGGGCGCGGCGGCCACGGGAGCAGCGGCGGCGGGCTTTTCAGCCGGCGCGGGCTCTGCAGCGGCAGGCGCCTCGGTCTTCGCCGGAGCGGCAGCCTTCCCGAGATCGCCGGCGCTTTCGCCTTCCTGCAAAAGGACCGCTATCGGCGTGTTGACCTTGACGCCTTCCGAACCGGCGGCGATCAGGATCTTTCCAAGCGTGCCTTCGTCTACAGCTTCCACTTCCATGGTCGCTTTGTCGGTCTCGATCTCGGCAATGACGTCGCCCGGGGCAACCTTGTCACCCTCGTTCTTCAGCCATTTCGACAGATTGCCCTCTTCCATGGTCGGCGAGAGCGCGGGCATGAGAATTTCGATCGGCATGGTCGCACCCTCCCCTTATACCAGAATGTCCGTCCACAGCTCGGAAACATCCGGCTCGGGATCGGTCTGCGCAAAGTCGGCGGCATCGGCAACGATGTCACGCACTTCCTTGTCGATGGCCTTGAGATCGTCCTCGCTCGCCCATTTCTTGGCCGCAAGACGTGCCTTGACCTGCTCGATGGGGTCATGCTCGGAGCGCATCTTCTGCACCTCTTCCTTGGTGCGGTATTTGGCCGGGTCCGACATGGAGTGACCGCGATAGCGATAGGTCTGCATCTCGAGGATGATCGGGCCGTTGCCGGAGCGGCACCATTCGGTGGCGAGATCGCCCGCTGCCTTGACCGCGCGCACGTCCATGCCATCGACCTGAATGCCAGGGATGCGGAACGACAGGCCGCGCTGCGAGAAATCGGTTTCGGCGGACGAGCGCGTCACCGACGTGCCCATGGCGTAACGGTTGTTCTCGATCACGTAGATGACCGGCAGCTTCCAAAGCGCGGCCATGTTGAAGCTCTCATAGACCTGACCCTGGTTTGCGGCACCGTCGCCGAAATAGGTCACCGAAACATTCTTGTTGCCGCGATATCGGTTGGCAAAGGCCAGCCCCGTGCCCAGCGACACCTGCGCGCCGACGATGCCGTGGCCACCGTAGAAATTCTTCTCCTTGGAGAACATGTGCATCGAACCGCCCTTGCCCTTGGAGTAGCCTCCGCGGCGTCCGGTCAGCTCTGCCATCACGCCGCGCGGGCTCATGTCCATCGCCAGCATGTGGGCGTGATCGCGATAGGCGGTTATCATCTGGTCGCCATCGATGAGAGACATCTTGAGGCCCGTAACGACCGCCTCCTGACCAATATAGAGATGGCAGAAGCCGCCGATGAAACCCATGCCATAGAGCTGGCCGGCTTTTTCCTCGAAGCGACGCATCAGGAGCATCTGGCGGTAAGCCGCAAGATCCTGCTCCTTGGTGAAGTCCAGAGGTTTGGGGGGTGTCAAATTAGGCGATTTGCCGTTGGATTTGGATTTGGCAGGCGCTTTTCTGGCGGCGGTTGCCATGCTTCACTCCCTGTTGGCGTCTCTTCGCGGACCCTAGAGTGTTTCCGTTTTTCACGGAAAACACTCCAATTCTTCGGCTCTGCGCAATTCCGAACGCAAAACCGTTGCGCACTTTTGCTGGAATTGCTCCGGGGAGATGTTTGCGCCTCCCCACCGATTGGGAAAAGGCTAGCATGCAAGATGCCGTTACGCCATGCGGAAAAATGCATGGCTGGCATGCATGTAAGCGCTTAGAAATATTGGAAATAACGCCGATTAACCGATATCGAGTTAATTGGCTTTTGACGGCAACATGATGACGACTTCATTGGCGCTCGTCACATTCAGCGCCCGCCGCGCCTGCTCGTCCAGCATATCTTTCTCGATCGAACCGTCATGCAGAAGCCTGACACGCTGCTCGATCTCCATTCGGCGCTCCTTCACCACCGCAAGCTGCTGCTGCAAGCTTGCGACCTGCTCCTGGAGCCGGGCCCTTGAATTGATGCCGAAGGCGCCATGATAGGCATGGTAGCCGAAATAGCTCAAAACGACAGCGCAGAGCGTCGGCACGATCAGCCGTCCGGCATTTGTCTGCTTGTGCTGGCGTGTCCACATGGCGCGACTCCTCGTCCACCTCTTGTCGCTCGATTGTGCTTAATGGAGGGTTACGATGGCAGCTGGATGCCACTATGGGCGCCCGCAATGCCCTCTCTTTCTGGACGGGGCGGACGCTGGGATTTTATCAAAAGACACGCTGCAGCGAGCGCGACAATTCGAAACCGGCGCCCCCGACATTGGTACAGGTCACACCTTTGCGCGCGGAACGGCAGATGACGGCGCCATGGCGCGCACTCTCTCCATACGGCAAAACCGGGTAGTCATCGGCGATGGTGTCGCCCACGCACAAATACTCGCCTTCCCTAGAACTCGCTTTGAGGCCAAAATCGTGCCCCCATTCCAGCTCGCAGTAGGCCGGCCGATGAGCCAACAGGTTCGAAACCGTGGCGATGCTGCAGCGGACCGATGAGGCGTCGTAGAACAAACACTGGATATTGCCGGTCGGTGAACGGAAACCCTTTGGAGGCTCCTGTGCAAAGGCTGCCGTCTGACAGACGGCGGCCATCGCAAGTATGATCGTCCGGAGACCGACCTTTGCGGTCAGTCGCTGGCAACAGGCATTGTCGGGTCCTGCCATCAGGCCCGGAGAACCGAAGTGCCGGCATAGCGAGCCTGCTTGCCGAGTTCTTCCTCGATCCGGATCAGCTGGTTGTACTTCGCCATACGGTCGGAACGCGACAGCGAACCGGTCTTGATCTGTCCGCAATTGGTGGCGACGGCGAGATCGGCGATCGTGGAATCCTCCGTCTCGCCGGAGCGGTGCGACATCACGGCGGTGTAGTTTGCCTTGTGCGCGGTCTCCACGGCCTCCAGCGTTTCGGTCAGCGAACCGATTTGATTGACCTTGACCAGGATCGAATTGGCGACACCCATCTTGATGCCGTCACGCAGACGCGCTGAATTGGTGACGAACAGATCGTCGCCGACCAGTTGCACTTTCTTGCCGATCAGGTCGGTCAGATACTTCCAGCCTTCCCAATCGTCTTCGGCCATGCCGTCCTCGATCGAGATGATTGGATAGTCGGCCGCGAGCTTGGCCAGATACTTGGCCTGCGCCTTGGGATCGCGGGTCTTCTTCTCGCCTTCATAGACATAGTTGCCGTCCTTGAAGAATTCGGTCGCTGCGCAATCCAGTGCCAGCGCGACGTCCTGGCCCGGCTTGAAGCCGGCTTTCTCGATCGAGGCCATGACAAAGTCGAGTGCCAGCGGAGCGCTCTTCAGGTTCGGCGCGAAACCGCCCTCATCGCCGACATTGGTGTTGTGGCCGGCCTCCTTGAGGCCTTTCTTCAGCGTGTGGAAGATTTCGGAACCCCAGCGCACGGCGTCGCGCAGCGTTGGCGCGCCGACCGGCATGATCATGAATTCCTGGAAATCGATCGGATTGTCGGCATGCGCGCCGCCGTTGATGATATTCATCATCGGCACCGGCAATACGCGGGCGTTGGGACCGCCGACATAACGATAGAGCGGCAGGCCGGACGATTCAGCTGCCGCCTTGGCAATGGCGAGCGACACCCCCAGGATGGCGTTGGCGCCGAGCCGGCTCTTGTTGGCGGTACCGTCCAGTTCGATCATGGTCTGGTCGATCTGAATCTGGTGTTCGGCCTCCATGCCGCCGATCGCCTCGAATATCTCGCCATTGACGGCCTCGACAGCGTGCTCCACGCCCTTGCCGAGATATCGCGGACCGCCGTCCCGCAATTCAACCGCTTCATGAGCGCCGGTAGAGGCACCGGAAGGCACCGCGGCGCGACCCATCGAGCCGTCTTCGAGAACGACGTCGACCTCGACTGTCGGGTTGCCGCGGCTGTCGAGGATTTCACGGCCAACTATGTCGATGATGGCGGTCATTTGAGGCTCCTGCTTGGGATAGGGACGATGCGCAAGGTGCATCGGCGGGGTGACGCTGCGCAAACTCAATAGCCAAAGCCTCGCGAAACGCAACGCAAAGAAGACGAGTTTTCGCCCTTTCTCAGGCGGCAGGCTTCACCGTCGCGTTGAATTTGCCCATCAGGTAGGGCCCGGACTGGACCGGCTGGTAGCGTGGCGCCTCCCCTGGCTCCAGACAGGTATCGATACACGAGATCTCCTGATGCCAGTTTGGTTGGTGGAAGAAGGCGAGCGACTGGCGTCGCGACGATTTCATCGCGCCAATGTCCGGATTGATGACCCGGTGCAGCGTCGACACCCAGCGGTCGTTCGTCCAAAGCGCCATCAGGTCGCCGATGTTGATGACGAAGGCGCCTTCCACGGGCGGCACTTCACGCCAATCGGCCTCCGGAGTGAATATCTGCAAGCCACCGGAGCCTGGCTGCGGCAAAAGGATGGTCAGACTGCCATAGTCGGTATGCGCGCCGGCACGCAGTTGACCGGCAAGCGGCGGCGTATCTGTCTCAGGATAGTTCAGCGCTCGCAAGGCGCTGATCGGCCGATCGATCATCGACTGGAAATAGTCTTCCGGCAAGTCGAGCGCGACCGCGAAGACCCGCATGATGCGTGCGGCAAGATCTTCCATCGCAGCGTAATATGCCTTCCAGGCATCAACAAAACCGTCGGGCGCCTCCGGCCAGATCGTTTCAGCATAACAGAATGCGAGTGCCTGCGGATCGGTCAGCCCTTCCGGAACCGAAAGCGGACCGCCGTTGAAACTCTCCTTGAGATCCGGCGGCGTATCGGCACCCTTGGATTTGGCCAGGGCCTCGGCGCCCGGGCCGAGATAGCCGTAAGGATAGCCCGGATAGGGTGCTCTCACCTTCTCCTTGAGTTCGGCAGTCTGGTCGAAGAAAGCTCTGGCCTTTGACCACACGGCATCAATCACTGCTTGCGGCACAGAATGCCCGCTGATCGCCAGGAAACCTGTCGCGCGGCAAATCTTGTCGACCTCACGGCCGAGCGCCTTGCGGCCAGCGGCATCCGCCAGCTCGAAACGCGAAAGATCGAAAACCGGAAACGACGCAGCCATTTTCCGCTCCCATCAGATTTTTGTTCCGATGGAAGCATAACTTTCGTGCGAGCCGCTTCAATGAGGAAGCGTTGTTCCAGCCAGCCGCACCAGGCTGTGAACCCAAAACTCGGCATGAGCCAGGCCCTTGACTTAGAGTGCACTCTAACCCGTAGCTTTCTGTGCGTCGTGACGAACGAGGGCATTGATGAAGATTGGCGAGCTGGCGAAGCGTTCGGGACTGTCTGCCTACACCATCCGCTACTATGAGCGGATCGGGCTGCTTCCCCATGCCGACAGGGACCAATCGGGCCAACGTGACTACGACGCGTCGATCCTGACCTGGATAGAATTTCTCGATCGTCTCAAAACGACTGGGATGCCTATTCGGGAAATGCTGCGTTACGCAGCCTTGCGGGAGCGCGGCGTCAACACGGAAGCAGAGCGCGGCGCGTTGCTCGATCAGCACCGCGAGCGTGTCCGTGCACATGTAGCCAAACTGCAAGCCTGCCTTCTCGTCCTCGACAACAAGATCGCCGGATATGCCGGCGTGGAACAGAGGATGAAAGACTATGACGCATCAATCCCCGAACATCAGCGAAAGCCGGCTGGAACGCGGCAAGCGGGCGCTCGCTGAAATCGACGGCGAAGCGGGCCACAATGTCATTGCCGCGCTGGCTGACATTGCTCCCGACTTCGCAAACTACGTGTTCGAGTTCTCGTTTGGCGACATTTACAGCCGGCCCGGCCTCGATCTGCGCGCCCGTGAGATCGCGACCATCGCAGCGCTGACGGCGATGGGAACCGCGACCCCGCAACTGAAGGTCCATATCGAGGCAGGACTGAATGTCGGGTTGACCAAGGCCGAAATCACCGAAACCATCATCCAGATGGCGGTTTATGCCGGCTTTCCTGCGGCGCTCAACGGGCTGTTTGCGGCCAAGGATGTCTTCGCCGCCCGGTTCCCTGTCCATCAGGGGGAAACGGCATGATCAACCTTCTCGCCCCCTGACCTGCGCGCTCTTGCTCTCTCCGCGACTGGAATAGCCGCCCATTCTGATGGCGCGGTCCACAGATCAAATCGGGGGGACGGCACGGTCGAGCGGATCACTCAAGACGGGATGCGCTCGACCGTGCTAAGGGGTCACCTCTCCTGCCGGCATCGCTATCGACGCCATGGGCGCGCTATTCGTCTCATCCTGCTCGGGCGACCATATCGTCCGCGTCGCCCCGGATACAGACGGCTGCGCACTGATTGGTCTACGGCCTAGTCCGCGAGAATGAAAGTGACCTTCATGTTGACGCGGTAGGCGACGATCTTGCCGTCCTCGACCACGATCTTCTGGTCCTGGATCCAAGCACCTTCGACATTCTTGAGGGTTTTGGCGGCGCGTTCGATGCCTTTCTCGATGGCATCCTGGAAGCTTTTCTTGGAGGAAGCGGTGATCTCGGTAACGCGGGCGACGGACATGTCCTACTCCTGACGACGAGCCAATTTGCCCGGCGAGCCTACAACCGGGCGATATGGCCGGCAACCGAAGATGGTCTCGCAGCTCGCCCGGCGGTCAGGCCTTGGCCACCTTGTCGAACGCCATCAACCTTTCCAGCAGTGCGGGCATATCTTTGAACGGCACCATGTTGGGCCCGTCCGACGAGGTCGAGTTGTCGGGATCTTCATGCGTCTCGATGAAGACACCCGCCACGCCGACAGCTACCGCCGCACGCGCCAGCGTTTCCACGAAGCGGCGTTCGCCGCCCGAAGTGGCCCCTTGCCCGCCCGGCTGCTGCACGGAGTGGGTGGCATCGAAGATCACCGGCGCGCCGATGTCGGCCATGATCGGCAAGGCCCGCATGTCGGAGACCAGCGTGTTGTAACCGAACGAAGCGCCACGCTCGGTCACAAGCACGTTCGGGTTGCCTGAATCGGTGAGCTTGGTCACCACGTTCTTCATATCCCAGGGAGCCAGGAACTGCCCCTTCTTCACATTGACGACCTTGCCGGTCTTGGCGGCGGCGACGAGCAGATCGGTCTGACGCGACAGGAATGCCGGGATTTGCAGCACATCGACATGCGGCGCCACGATCGCGCACTGCTCCTCGGTGTGGATATCCGTCAGGATCGTCACGCCGAGTTCCTTGCGCAGTTCCGAAAACACCGGCAACGCAGCGTCCAGCCCCGCGCCCCGCGTGCTGCTCAGCGAACTGCGATTGGCCTTGTCGAAGGAGGATTTGTAGACCAAGCCAATGCCGAGCCTTCCCGTCAATTCTTTCAGCGCACCGGCCATGTCGAAGGCATGCTGACGCGATTCGAACTGACACGGCCCGGCGATCAACGACAGCGGTGCGTCATTGGCGAACAGCGTGTGCCCGACAGTCACCTTGGCATTGGGTTTGGTCATTTCAGGTCCTCGAAGATGAAGGCCGCACCTTGGTCCGATGCGGGCGGCACGACAAGCCGGCCGTTCCGCAGATGGTGCATGATGCCGGCCGAAACAAGCAGGCGTTCGGTCGCGCTACGGTCGGCCACGGAAAAAATCACAGCGACGAAACGAAGTGCGGTGCGCCCACCGGCAGCAATCCCGAACTCGGCCTCCAACTCCTCCGGCCGCATCACGGCTACGTCCGCGTTTGGCAACACCAACCGGCCATTTGGCAAAGCCGAGACATGGCTGCCGCCAGCAGCCTTGGCCAGAAGAGCGTGCTGCCCAGCCGGATCGTCGCTGACAGCCGCGATGCACCGTATGGCAATTGCACCATTGGCGTGAACTTGCAGGGCCGCACGATCCACGTTCGGCGCATTGATCCTCTGGCAAGTGAAGACGAAGGCGTCCGGGGTGTCACGACCGGATGCGAAGGCAAGCCTGAACGAAACAGTATCGCTCTTGCCGGAGCGATCGGTGAAAGGACGTGAGAAATCGAGCTTTTCGCCCGCCGAAATGCCAGCCTCGACATAGGCTCGGTGATCGGTGTCGGCATCTTCTGTACCGAAGACGATGGCTGAAAACCCTTCGGCACCATGATCCTCGCGATAGGTATGATCCCGAGCAACGAAGACATTGCCAGCCATGATCGCCTGCGCCGCCACTTCTGCATCGCCCACTGCAAGCGGCTCCAGGAAAGTACCGTCGGCAAGGTATACGCAGCAGTTTTCGGTGCCGAATGGATGAACGCCACGCGGAGCCACTGTGAACCCCAGCGCCGTGAGACGCGCCTCGGCGCTTTCGAGCGTGGCTGTCGGCAACACGATATGATCAAGCGGATGGATTGGTCGCTGCATGTTGGCGGCGGTGTGCATCATTCCGGCTGCCGGTTCAAGAAAAATGGCTCTTCAGGCGCGCCACTGTCCCCTGCCACGATCCTGCGTCAGCTGCGTGACGCTCGCGCACGAATGCGCCGTTGACGCACGGAATGTCGACTCACTTCCTTTTTAGGTCGATCCGCTAAATCGTCCGGCGAGAAGCCTTCTTCTTGTTGAATATCTTTTTTGGGAAAACCCGCAAATCGGTTTCTTCCCCTTCCCCAACGGCAGGCATAATCTTCCTGCCCAAAAAATAAGGTCATCAGAGGGGAATTGCTATGACCATACCTGGTGCGTCACCCAATCTCTACAATGAGGACCTGGCACCTGCCAAGGTTCGCAACTGGGGACCGTTTTCTATCTTCAACGTGTGGACGTCGGACGTCCATAGCCTGTGGGGCTATTATCTGGCCGCCAGCCTGTTTCTGTTCTGCGGCGGCTTCTTCAATTTCATCGTCGCCATCGGCATCGGCTCGCTCATCATCTATGCGCTGATGAACATGGTCGGTTATGCCGGGGTCAAGACTGGCGTGCCCTACCCGGTGCTCGCCCGTGCTTCCTTCGGCATCTGGGGCGCCAACATACCGGCGCTGGTGCGGGCCATAGTCGCTTGTTTCTGGTACGGCGCGCAGACGGCCGCGGCTTCCGGCGCCATCGTGGCGCTGCTTATCCGTAACGAAAGCATGCTCGCATTCCACCAGAACAGCCACATGCTCGGCCATTCGACATTGGAGGTGATCTGTTTTGTGGTGATCTGGGCGCTGCAGTTGCTCATCATCCAGAAGGGCATGGAAACGGTGCGTCGGTTCCAGGACTGGGCCGGGCCTGCGGTTTGGGTGATGATGCTGATCCTGGCCGTCTATCTCTGTGTAAAGTCGGGTAAATTTGCCTTCACGAGCGACATCCCGCTGGATGTGTTGCGCGAAAAAACCAAGGACGCCGGCATTCCGGGCGATCCAGGCTCATGGACGGCGCTTTTTGGCGTCGCTGCCATCTGGGTCACCTATTTCTCGGCGCTTTATCTGAATTTCTGCGACTTCGCCCGCTATGCGCCCGATAAGGCAGCCTTGCGCAAGGGCAACATCTGGGGCCTGCCGGTCAATCTCATCCTGTTCTCGCTGGTTGCCGGTGTAACCACCATCGCGGCATATGATGTCTACGGCGATGTGCTTTTGCATCCCGACCAGATCTCGGCCAAGTTCGACAGCTGGTTCCTGGCGCTGCTGGCGGCACTGACCTTCGCCGTGGCCACGCTCGGCATCAATGTGGTGGCGAATTTCGTCTCACCGGCCTTCGACTTCGCCAATGTCTTTCCGAAGCAGATCGACTTCAAGAAAGGCGGCTACATCGCGGCCTTGATTGCCCTTGTGCTCTACCCGTTCGCGCCCTGGGAAGGCAGCGCAGCGTCCTTTGTGGGCATTATCGGCGCCACCATGGGTCCGATCTTCGGTGTGATGATGGTGGATTACTACCTGATCCGCAAAGGCGAGGTCGACGTCGATGCGCTTTACCGCGAAGACGGCGAATTCCGGTTCCAGAACGGCTGGCATGTGAATGCCTTCGTCGCCGCAGGCATCGGCGCCATTTTCTCGTCGATCCTGCCCAATTTCACCGACTGGTTGCCGACGTGGTGGGGTGTCTATGGCTGGTTCTTCGGTGTCGCGATCGCCGGCATCCTCTACTATGTCCTGCGCTCGGCCTCGGCCAACGTACCGGTAAGGGCCTGACGCAACATTTGCTGGGGCGCGTTCGCAAGGCGCGCCCCGTCCTTTCCAAACCGATAGTAGGCCGTAACTACGCCCCTACCATCTCAGCCAGCTTGCGCACCGTGTTCCAGTTGCGCGAGGTTCCGATACCAAGCCGCTTGTGGCCGACAGCAGTGAGCAGGCGCGAATTGGGCCTCTCGCGCGAAAAGACGATCCAGATGTCGCCATTCACCAATGCGATCTTTTCATCGTCGGCCACATAGGGCGTCAGCGTATCGGCAACGGCCTCCGGCACCGGTTGGCGCATGACTCGCACAGCGACCTGGCCCGCCACCTTAGCAGACTCCTGCGGGAATGGGTTGCCCGCGGCGAATGCTCCCCAGCCAGACGCATCGCGAACAATGATGTCGACGTGACGGCCGAAGGTCTGCGGGAAAGCTGCTTCCAACCGGCTTTCCAGTTCGCTTATCGGCGTTTCCGGCGCATCGAACACCAGGTTGCCGCTGGCAGCGAGCGTGCGCGTGTTGCTGAACCCCAACCCCTCGGCCATAGCCTTGAGATCGGCCATCACGACGCGACGCTGCGGCGTCAGCACAATGGAATAGAGCAGCGCAATATAGGTCCGCACCGCCCTGCCCCTACCTTAAACCATCCGGCTCTGTTCGACCGCAGCCTCGATGAAGGAAGCAAACAGCGGATGTGGATCCAGCGGGCGGCTCTTCAGCTCCGGATGGTACTGCACACCGATGAACCAGGGGTGGTCTGGATATTCGACCGTCTCGGGCAGCACGCCATCGGGAGACATGCCGGCAAAGACCAGCCCGCAGTCTTCCAGCCGCTGCTTGTAGTCGATGTTGACCTCGTAGCGATGGCGATGACGTTCGGAGATCTCGGTATCGCCATAGATCGCGGCGATCTTGGAGCCGGATGCCAGCCGTGAATCGTAGGCGCCGAGCCGCATGGTGCCGCCGAGATCGCCGGCCGCCTGCCGCTTCTCCAGCATGTTGCCTTTCAGCCATTCGGTCATCAGGCCGACAACCGGCTCCTTCGTTGCACCAAATTCGGTCGACGAGGCATTTTCGATGCCTGCAAGCGAACGAGCCGCCTCGATACAGGCCATCTGCATGCCAAAACAGATGCCGAAATACGGCACCTTGCGCTCACGGGCGAATTTGGCGGCCAGGATCTTGCCTTCCGAGCCCCGCTCCCCAAAGCCGCCAGGCACCAGGATGCCATGCACCTTTTCCAGGAACGGTGCCGGGTCTTCCTTCTCGAAGACCTCGCTTTCGATCCAGTCGAGCTTGACCTTGACGCGATTGGCCATACCGCCATGCGACAACGCCTCGATCAGCGACTTATAGGCGTCCTTGAGGCCGGTATATTTGCCGACGATGGCGATGGTGACTTCGCCTTCCGGATTGTGGATGCGTTCCGCCACGCCCTGCCACGGCTCCATGCGCGGCTTCGGCGCCGGTTCGATACCGAAGGCAGCAAGAACTTCCGTGTCCAGCCCTTCATTGTGATAGGCCATGGGCACGTCGTAGATATGTCCGACGTCCAGCGCCTGGATGACGGCCGATTCGCGCACATTGCAAAACAGCGACAGCTTGCGGCGCTCTTCCTTGGGGATCGCGCGATCGGCGCGCACGAGCAGGATGTCGGGCGCAATGCCGATGGAACGCAGTTCCTTGACCGAGTGCTGCGTCGGCTTGGTCTTCAATTCACCAGCCGCCGGAATGTAGGGCATCAGCGTCAAGTGCACATAAACGGCATTGTTGCGCGGCAGATCATTGCCGAGCTGACGAATGGCCTCCAGGAACGGCATCGCTTCGATGTCGCCCACCGTGCCGCCGATCTCGCACAGCACGAAGTCGTAATCGTCATTGCCGTCGAGGACGAAATTCTTGATCTCATCGGTGACGTGCGGAATGACCTGGACGGTAGCGCCAAGATAATCGCCGCGCCGTTCGCGCTCGATGATATTCTTGTAGATGCGGCCGGTGGTGATGTTGTCGTTCTGGTTGGCCGAACGCCCTGTGAAACGCTCATAATGGCCGAGATCGAGATCGGTCTCGGCACCGTCGTCGGTCACGAACACTTCGCCGTGTTGATAAGGCGACATCGTGCCGGGATCGACGTTGAGATAGGGATCGAGTTTTTTGATGCGCGCGCGGTAACCGCGCGCCTGCAACAGGGCTCCGAGAGCCGCTGCGGCTATGCCTTTTCCAAGGGAAGAAACCACGCCGCCGGTGATGAATACATATCGCGCCATGGGAACCATCGCTTAGCGCGGCCTGATCGATTCCGCCAGTGGAAAAACCGCCGCGCGTGGTTTTTCCCGGAAGTACTGACATGGCCAGTCATGGCCAAAACAAAAGGGCCGGCTGGAGCCGGCCCTTTTGCCAATTGTTCGTATCACGTTACAGGACGACGACCTTGGTGCCCATCTTGACGCGATTGTACAGCTCGATGACGTGATCGTTGATCATGCGGAAGCAGCCATTGGACGAGCTGGTGCCGATCGTCTGCGGAGCAATGGTGCCATGGATGCGCAGGTGCGTATCCTTCTTGCCGTCATAGAGGTAGATTGCACGCGCGCCGAGCGGGTTCTGGCCGCCACCAGGCATGCCATCCTTGTACTGACCGTACTTCTTCGGCTCGCGCTCCTGCATGTCCTTGGTCGGAATCCACCGCGGCCATTCCTGCTTGTCGCCGACAGTGGTGTCGCCCTTGTACTGCAGACCTTCCTTGCCGACCGCGATTGCATAGCGGCGGGCAGTGGACCAGGATTCGACCAGATAGAGACGGCGTTCCGCCGTATTGATGACGATGGTGCCAGGCTCATAGCCGGAGAATGTCACTTCCTGCGGCTCGTATTCCGGCCTTACCTTGAACGGTTTCTTGGCCGACTTCTTGTCCATGACAGCGTCCAGCGCACGCGTCTGCGGGAGCATGGCCATCGAGGATGAACCGGAATTGCCGCCGAAAAGTCCCGCGAACAGGCCGGTATTGGTCCGCGGACGGACTTCACCGGCACGTGGCTCGCTGCGCAACTCACCATTGTTGCCGTTCGCAACGACATCCACGGCCTCGGCCGGGAGCGGCTCTTCAACAACTGCGGGAATAGGCTCGACCGGCTTGGCCAGCTCAAGCTTGGCCAGTTTCTTGGCCTGCTTGGCATCTTCAGCGGGCTCCGCCGACTGGATGACCGGCTTCTGGCCCTTCTTGGCCAGAAATTCCTGGCGGGCGGCTTCGGCCTTGGCCTTGGCAGCTTCACGCATCGCCATCTTGCGAGCTTCGAGCACTTTTTCCTTGGCGAGCTGGCGCTCGATCTGAACCTGTTTTTCCAGATCCTGGATGCGAGCGAGATCGGCCTCGGTCGGTTTCTTTTTCTTCTTGAGCTGCTTCAGCTCGACAGCCGCGCTCTTGGTCTTGGCGGTGTCGGCCTTGGTTGCCTTCGGGTTGGCGGGTGCCGCCGCATAGGCAGGCGCACCGATAGTGAGCGCGGCGCAAAGGCCGGCGAGAATGAAACTGCGAAGCCGCATGGCGAAGTTCCGTCCAGAAGAATCGTGTTGCCCACGGCAACAGCCGGCGCCCTCAAGGCGCCCCAATTGCCGCAATTTCGCTATAATCGAATAGACCGCGGCCGCTCAAGCGCCTTTGCCACGGTGCAAGATCGAATCTTCGTGATGGCACCGCATTTGCAGCAACTGTGTTCCAGGAACAACAGGTAATAGTGTTACTGTGCCGTTGGGGCTGTTACTTGCTTGGCGACTGTGCCCAAACGGGACAATCGTTGAAACCGTGCCCGCCAAGGCGATTATGGAGGATCTTCATGTCCACAATTGCCGATGTCATGGCCGAACTTGCTGCTCTGGAAAACCCGAAAATGCGGGCGGCCAATGAGGAGCGCGGCGACGATCACGGCGTTAACCTGTCTGCCTTGCGCGGGATCGCCAAGCGGCTGAAGGTCCAGAACGAGCTGGCAAAAGAGCTTTGGGCTACAGGCAACACGGCCGCGCAACTATTGGCAACATTGATTGCGAAGCCAAAAGCCTTCTCCGCCAAAGAACTCGACGCGATGATCCGCAACGTTCACGCGCCAAAGCTCCTGGACTGGTTCGTCGTCAATCTCGTCAGGCCCGGCAAGCACGCGGAAGAACTGCGGCTAAGCTGGAAAGACGATACGGATCTGGTTGGGCGGGCCGGCTGGAGTCTGACGACCGACCGCGTGATCAAAAATGGCGATGGATTGAACATCGTCGGCCTGCTCGACCAGATCGAGCGGGAGATGAAGGACGCGCCCGGACCCAAGCAGTGGTCGATGAATCATTGCCTTGCCGAAATTGGCATCCGTCACCCCAGGCATCGTGCCCGCGCCATCGGTATCGGCGAGAAGCTCGAGGTTTTGATCGACTATCCTGCCTCGCCCGGCTGCACGCCCCCATACGCCCCCATCTGGATTGCCGAGATGGTGCGGCGCCATGAGGGGCTGACTTAGCCTAATTGTTTGCTGGCGACTTTGCGTCAAGGGCAGTCACTTTGTGAGTGTAGGCACTTGACTTGATGCTGGCGGAAGGACCGTCTAGTCAACGCATCATGACGGTATCCTCGATCGGAGGTTCCATGGCATTTTGGTTGGGAAATGCCATTGGATTGGTGATCGCTTATCTCCTTGGCTCCATCCCCACAGGATACCTGGCGGGTCAACTGCTTCGGGGTCTCGATATCCGAGAGCATGGCTCCAAATCCACCGGGGCAACGAACGTGCTGCGAACTCTGGGCAAATGGCCAGCGTTGGTGGTTCTTCTCATAGATGTGCTGAAGGGTGTGGCAGCAATCGTCTTTGCCCGCTGGTTTTACGCCTGGCTCCTTCCACAAGCGCCCTTCCCGTCACCGACAGCAATTGATGTCCACGCCTTGTTGCCATGGGCTGTGTGCTTATCGGGACTGGCGGTGCTGTTGGGGCATGGACGTTCGATCTGGTTGAACTTTACAGGTGGGAAATCCGCCGCCACGGGACTTGGTGTCTTGTTGGCGATATCTCTGCCCACGGGTCTAGGCGCCTTAGCTGTTTGGGGCGTCGTTCTGGCTATTTTTCGGATCGTTTCCCTCAGCTCGATATTGGCCGCATTGACTGCAATCGCACTCGTCTTCTGTTTCGGGCTACCGCTGCCCTACCGATTGCTGGTGATTGCGGGTGGCATGTACGTGATTGTGCGTCATCGCGCCAATATCCTCCGGCTTTTTTCCGGATCGGAACCGCGGCTGGGGCAGAGTGGCTCGGGACCGAAAGCGGCCCAGTAGATTTGTAAAAGTGGCTCTCACCATGACGTGGCAGGCCCGTCCGCTGCCATCGGCAATTGTTCACTTCAAGCGCTCGGTGAGGGTGATCGAAACCCGGTCGCCGGCGCGCTTGCCGATCATCTTCAGCAGATCTTCCTTGAGCGGCAGTTTGTGATTGCCGTCGCCAAGCGCCATGAAGGAACTCTGGAACGCGACACCGTCAACGGTTGCACGGACCTTCACCAGCCCTCTCGTTCCAAAGAATTCGGCCGAATATGGCCAGATGACGTAGGTCCAGCCGCCCGCAGCCGGGCTTTTCAATATCTGCGCGTCAAAGGATGCGTCGAGAAATTCTCCCATCTTTCGTCTCCTGGATGATCTCATCAAGGACGCAGCATGGACAGTCATTCCGACACGGTGGACAGATTTTCCCGCAACGGATTGCGCGGAGGCCTGCCGCCTCGACTTAATTGGCAGGTTCGGTTTCGCCGCCGTTTTCGGCCCAATCCTTGAAGCCGCCGAGGTTATAAACCTTCTGGTAGCCCATATCCTTGAGCACCTTGCCGCTCAAGGCCGAGCGGCCACCGGAGGCGCAATAGAGGATGATTGGGCGATCTTTACGCAGCTCGGCATTGTGGTAGGGCGTGTCCGCATCTGCGCGGAATTCCAGCATGCCACGTGAGATGTTGATGGCGCCCTTCACCTTGCCGCTGGCCTGAACTTCGGGAGCGTCGCGTACGTCGACGACCAGGGCATCTTCGCCGGCAATCAATTTTCGGGCCTCATCCGCCGTGATCTTCGGCACCGCCGCATTCGCGGCCGCCATCATGTCTTTGACGTTGCTCGGCATTTCTGTCTCCTTCCATCTCCCTGATCTCTGGAAAGCCTAATGAACCTCGGAGGCCATGGATAGATGCTCGAAAGGCTTACGCCTCGTGACAATCGCCGCCAAATAAAAACGCCCGCCGGACCGGTGTGTCTGGCGGGCGTTCGTGAACAACGCCATGAGGCGGAGATAGCTTACTGGTTTGGCACCTGTGGCTGAGCAGGTTGCTGCGTTGCCGGAGCTGTCGTGCCGTTGGCCGCGGGAGCCGTGGTACCGTTGGCGGGTGCTGCAGGCTGCGTCGATTGCGGCTTGGTTGCGGCATCACCCGAAGGCGGGGTCTGATTGCCAGCCGGAGCCGCCGGCGTCACATTGCCTGGAAGCTGGTCGAGTACACCCTTGCCGCCGGTCTGCGACTGCGAAGCTGGTGCGCGATCAAGGAAATCCGTTGCGCCCGGGCTGTAGCGGGCAACGATCGACAGGATCAGCGAGGTAGCGAAAAACGCCGCCGCCAGGATCGCGGTCGCACGGGTCAGTGCATTGGCGGCACCACGTGCGGTCATGAATCCAGAACCGCCGCCGATGCCGAGGCCGCCACCTTCCGAGCGTTGCAGAAGCACCACGCCGACAAGCGCGAGCACGATCATGAGATGGATGACGATCAGGACGGTTTGCATTGTCTACCTTGGCAAAACTGGCACGGACACCAGTGGCGACCGGTGAACAGGTGGCGGCTCATACAATGCTTTCGTGGCATTTCCAAGCCCGGCACCCGAATATGGGGAGCGGGGTTGTCATTGCAACCGCCGCCCCTGTCCTCAAAGGCTGAGATAGGCCTCGGCGATGCCAAGAAAATCGGTCGCCTTCAAGCTGGCGCCACCGACCAGCGCGCCGTCGACATTGGCGACACCCAACAGCTCGACTGCATTGGATGGCTTGACCGAACCGCCATATAGAATGCGGACCTTGCCCGCTTCTGCCGCCCCGAGTTTTTCGGCGAGTTTGGCGCGGATATGCGCATGCGCTTGCGCCACATCGGCAGTGGTCGGCGTCAAGCCGGTGCCGATCGCCCAGACTGGCTCATAGGCCAGGACCGTCCCAGCGGCTGTCGCATTTGCGGGCACCGAACCGGCGATCTGGCGCGACAGAATGTCGAGCGTAGCGCCCTGCTCGCGCTGTTCCCGGGTCTCCCCGATGCAGATGATGGCGACGATCCCGGCGCGCCAGGCGGCTTGCGCCTTGGCATGGACAGCCGCATCGTCCTCGCCATGGTCGGTGCGACGCTCGGAATGACCGACGATGACGTGGCTGGCGCCGGCGTCCTTCAGCATCTCCGCCGAGATGTCACCGGTGTGCGCGCCACTCTCCTTGGCGTGACAGTCCTCGCCGCCAGCCTTGACTGGCGTGCCCGCGAGCACGTCTGCGGCGCGCGACAGCAGGGTCGCCGGGACACAGATCAGCGCATCCGCTTTCGCGTTGAGGGCGCCCATGAAGCCATGGCCGATTGAACGCAGTTCGCCAAGCGAAGCGCCGGTTCCGTTCATCTTCCAGTTGCCTGCCACGAGGGGACGTATGTCTGGCGTCATTCTGCGGTTCTCCGATCGTTCTGTCGGGGCCTTCCCTATCAAAAACAGACCACAAAGCAATCGACAGTAGGCTTGAAGGACGCTATTGCGCTTGGCTTACTTCAATACGGACAACATCATGCTCTCTATATTGCGAAGCGCGGCGGGAACCTGGGTCGCGAAAGCCCTGCTCTCCCTCTTGGTGGTCAGCTTCGCCGTTTGGGGTATCTCCAGCCGCGTGATGGGTACGATTGCCGGGCACCACAGCGTGCTGAATACAGGCGGTACGTCCGTTTCCGTCACCGAATACCGCCTCGCCTATGACCGCGAGCTCAACGTCATGTCACAGCAGTTCGGCCAGCGGCTGACACGAGAGCAGGCCAAAGCGCTCGGCATCGACAACCGCGTGCTGGTTCAGCTGGTTTCAGGCGCCGTGCTGGACGAACAGGCCCGCAAGCTTGGCCTCGGCCTCTCCGAGAACCGCGTCGCCGAACTCACCCGCGAGGACCCCGCTTTCAAGGGTGGCGATGGCCAGTTCGATCGCCGTCTGTTCGACTATGTGCTGCGCCAGATCGGCATGCGGCCGGAAGACTATCTGAAGAACCGCGTCCAGGTAGCGACCCGCCAGCAGATCGTCGAGGCCGTATCCGACGGCATGAAAGCGCCGGATACTTTCCTCAAGGCCGTTGCGCTCTATCGAGGCGAGGACCGCACCATCGATTATCTGGTTCTGCCAAAATCCCTGGTCGAACCGATCTCGGCGCCGTCCGACAGCGATCTGAAGGCCTATTTCGAAGCCAACAAGAAGAAGTATGCCGCCCCCGAATACCGCAAGTTCTCCTATGTCCGTCTCGAGCCGGAGGACATCATGGATCTTTCCGCGGTGACCGAGCAGCAGATCAAGGACGACTACGAGAAGAACAAGGCCCGCTACACAACGCCTGAAACACGCACCATAGAACAGCTGGTCTTCAAGTCGCCGGAAGCGGCAACGGCCGCATTCGATTCGCTGCGGAGCGGCGCGACCTTCGACAAGCTGGTGACAGCGGAAGGCAAGACCCAGGCCGATACGCTGCTTGGCACGCTGGCCAAGGACAAGATTGCCGATAAGGCCGTCGCGGACGCCGCCTTCGCTCTCCAGGCCAACGAGGTGAGCCCGGTCGTCAAGGGCGCCTTCGGTCCCCTGCTGCTTCGCGTCACCGAGATCAAGCCGGAGGTGGTGAAACCAGTCGCTGAGGTGTCCGATCAGATCCGCAAGGAACTGGCCGTCAATGAAGCGAGCCGCATCCTGCTCGACACGCATGATTCTTACGAAGACGCCCGCGCTGGTGGCTCCACCATGCAGGAGGCTGCCGAAAAGCTGAAACTGAAGATGGTTCCCATCGAGGCCATCGACCGTACCGGTCAGAAGCCGGACGGCACCGTCGTCACCGGCCTGCCGGAATCGGTGTCGCTCATCCGCGCCGTCTTCGATGCCGAGCAGGGTATTGAGAACGAGGGGCTGACCACCGCCGACAATGGCTATGTCTTCTATGAGCTGAACGGCGTCACCCCTGCTCGCGACCGCACGCTGGACGAAGTGCGCCAGAAGGTGGTTGCCGACTGGACCGAGGCCGAGGCCGAGAAGCGGCTTGTCGCCAAGGCCGAGGAGCTCGAGAAGAGTGTCAAGTCAGGTGCGACTCTCGACGCCGTCGCAGGCGAACTGAAGCTCGAAAAGCAGACCAAGCGCGGCCTGAAACGCGAGGCAGATGACGCCGATTTCGGCAAGGATGGCACGGCGGCCGTATTTGCCGTGGCGGAAGGTGGTTCCGGCATCGTCTCGGCCCCGACAGGCACCGCCAAGATCTTGTTCAAGGTCGCCGAAGTGTTCGAACCGGCCGGTGCCGATGCGTCGGCAGTTCCAGACGATGTGAAGAAGTCCTTCGCATCCGGCATGTCCGACGATCTGTTGGAGGAACTGGTCGCGCAGTTGCAGTCCCAGTTCAGCGTCAAGGTCGACCAGGTCGCGATCGAGCAGGCCCAGCAGATCCAATGAGTGCGCTGAAGCCTCATATCGCCAAGGTCGCGGCCGGCAACACGCTCTCTTTCGACGAGGCGCGCGAGGCCTTCGACATCATCATGTCGGGCGATGCCACGCCCGGCCAGATCGGTGGTTTTCTGATGGCGCTGCGCGTGCGTGGCGAAGCCGTCAGCGAGATTTCCGGCGCAGTGGCGACCATGCGCGACAAGATGCTGCGTGTCGTGGCACCTGCGGGCGCGGTCGATATCGTGGGCACCGGCGGCGACGGCTCGCATTCGCTCAACATTTCGACGGCATCCGCTTTTGTCATTGCCGGCGCCGGCGTACCGGTGGCCAAGCACGGCAATCGCGGCCTGTCCTCGCAAACCGGTTCGGCCGACGTGCTGACCGGGCTCGGTATCAAGATCGACCTGACGCCCGAAGCAATCGGCGATTGCATTGCCAGGGCCGGTGTCGGCTTCATGTTCGCGCCATCGCATCATCCTGCCATGAAACATGTCGGTCCGGTGCGCGGCGAACTCGGCACCCGCACGATCTTCAACCTGCTTGGGCCCCTCTCCAATCCGGCCGGCGTCGGCCGTCAAATGGTCGGCGTGTTCGCGCCGGAATGGATCGTTCCGGTGGCAGAAACGTTGAAGGCACTGGGTGCGGACCACGCCTGGGTGGCGCATGGCGACGGTTATGACGAGATCACCACGACCGGAGAGACGGAAATTGCTGAACTGGTCGGCGGCGCGATCCGCACCTTCAAGCTGACGCCGGAGATGGTCGGGCTGAAACGCTATACCAAACAGGACCTGCGCGGTGGCGATGCCGCCTACAATGCCGAAGCGTTGCGCAAGCTGCTTTCCGGTGTGCCGGGGGCATATCGTGATACGGTGCTGATGAATGCCGGCGCAGGCCTCGTGGTGGCTGGCAGGACCGCGACGCTGGAAGACGGCGTGAGACAAGCCGCAGCAGCGATCGACACAGGCAAAGCCCGGGCTGTGCTGGAAACGCTGGTCAAGGTCTCCAACGAATAGAGTCAGGACAATGGCCGATATCCTGCGAAAGATCGAAGCCTACAAGCGCGAGGAGATCGCCGCCGCCAAGGCGCACTTGCCGCTCACCGAGATCAAGGCACGTGCAGCCGATACCGACCATCCGCGTGGTTTCCTGGCCGCGCTTGAAGCCAAACGCGCTGCCGGCGCCTTTGCGCTGATCGCCGAGATCAAGAAGGCGAGCCCGTCAAAGGGGCTGATCCGCGCCGATTTTGACCCACCGTCGCTGGCACAGGCCTATCAGGCCGGCGGCGCCGCCTGCCTGTCGGTTCTGACTGATTCGCCATCTTTCCAGGGTGCGCCGGAATTCCTCACCACCGCTCGCAAGGCGGTGAATCTGCCTGCGCTGCGCAAAGATTTCCTGTTCGATCCTTATCAGGTCTACGAGGCCCGTGCCTGGGGTGCGGACGCCATTCTCATCATCATGGCGAGCGTCGACGATCAACTGGCTGCGGAACTTGAAGAAACCGCCCTTTCACTCGGCATGGACGCGCTTGTCGAAGTCCACGATGAAGAGGAGACGGAGCGCGCCCTAAAACTCGAATCGCGCCTCCTCGGCATCAACAATCGCAATCTGCGCACCTTCGAGACCAGTCTCGAAACGTCCGAACGGCTGGCGGCAATGGTGCCTTCCGATCGTCTGCTGGTCAGCGAAAGTGGCATCTTCACCCATGACGACTGCCGCCGCATGGAAAAGAGCGGCATCGGCACTTTCCTCGTCGGCGAAAGCCTGATGCGGCAGGCCGATGTGACTGCGGCGACACGTGCGCTGCTGGGCCTCGAAACCAGGGCCGAGGCTGTCTGAGATGCCCGGGAACACCCTCACCCATCTCGGTGCGCAAGGCGAAGCGCACATGGTCGATGTCGGTGACAAGGCCGAGACCATGCGCACGGCGCTGGCCGAAGGCTTCGTCTCGATGCAGGCTGAAACGCTCGCCATGATACTCGACGGCAATGCCAAGAAAGGCGATGTGCTGGGCACTGCTCGCATCGCCGGCATCATGGCAGCCAAGAAGGCACATGACCTGATCCCACTCTGCCATCCACTGCTGCTGACCAAGGTATCTGTCGATATCGAGCCAGCCCCCGCTTTGCCCGGCCTGAAGGTCACCGCGCTTGCGCGCGTTACCGGCAAGACCGGTGTCGAAATGGAAGCGCTCACCGCCGCTTCGGTTGCATGCCTGACCATCTACGACATGGCCAAGGCAGTGGACCGTGCCATGGTTATTTCCGGTATCCGCCTGGTGGAAAAGACCGGGGGCAAATCAGGCGATTACAGGGTGGAAACCTGATGTCGCTGGTGCCGGTCGAAGAAGCGCTGCAGCGACTGCTGGACGACGCCGAACCGCTCGCTGCGGAGACCGTCGCATTGACCGACGCCTTCGATCGGGTGCTGGCAACCCCCTTGGCGGCGTTGCGCACGCAGCCGCCTTTCGATGCCTCCGCTATGGACGGCTATGCGGCAAAGGCCGCCGATGTGGCCGCAACGCCGGTGACGTTGAAGGTGATCGGCAGCGCGCCAGCCGGCCGTGCGTTTCAGGGCGCCGTTGGTACCGGCGAGACCGTGCGCGTCTTCACCGGTGCACCACTGCCCGCCGGCAGCGACACCATCGTCATCCAGGAAAACGTGCGCGACTTGGGCGATGGCTCCGTCGAAGTGTTGGAATCCGCATCCGAAGGTCGCAACATCCGCCGCAAAGGGCTGGATTTCAACACTGGCGATGTTCTGCTCAAAAAAGGCCGCGTGCTCGACGCCGCAGCTTTGTCGCTAGCCGCTTCTGCGAACCATCCGGCACTTGCCGTGGTGCGCCGGCCGCTGGTTGCTATCATCGCCACGGGTGACGAATTACTGCCACCCGGCAGCGTGCCGGGACCGGACCAGATCATCTCTTCCAACGCTTATGGTGTGGCAGCTGCGGCCCAGGCCGTCGGTGCGCATGCATTGGATCTCGGCATCGCACCCGACCGCAAGGACGCCATCGCCGCGGCGGTACGACAGGCTGTCGAAGCCGGCGCCAACGTCATCGTCACCCTTGGCGGCGCCTCCGTCGGCGATCACGACCTGGTGCACGATGTTCTGACCAGCGAAGGCATGACGCTGGACTTCTGGAAGCTCGCCATGCGCCCAGGCAAGCCGCTGATGTTTGGCCGCATGGGTGCGATCCGCTGCATCGGCTTGCCTGGAAACCCAGTGGCTAGCCTGGTCTGTTCGCAGCTTTTCCTGAAACCCCTGCTTGCCCGTCTTGGCGGCCGCCCCTTCAGCCAGGATATCCGCGAGGCAAGCCTCACAACCAATATGGCGGCCAATGACCGCAGGCAGGACTACATCCGTGCCCGGATCGAACAGGATGGCAGCAGATTGGCCGCGACGCCGTTCGGCGTTCAGGATTCCTCGATGCTTCGTGCTTTATCGGATGCCAACGGGCTGATCATTCGCCCGCCACATGCACCCAAGGCCGAAGCCGGCTCCACGTGCCAGGTGCTGATGCTGCGCTGATCTGAGAAGAAGGCAGATAGCAAAGCCCCGGCTGTCTCTCGGCAGCCAGGGCTTCAACCATCGGATCAGTTCAAGACCTCAACGATTTCATAGGTTTCCGGATCCACAAGAACCGCCCTGTTGTCGATGACGGTGTAACGATATCGTGTATCGGGAACTTCATGCAGGGTTACCGTCTCCGGTACTCTCGAGCCCAGATTGAGCTCCAACCCGAGCACATTGATCGAAGCCACGGGGTTCTTACGAACATACTCGCGGATGACGGTCTTCTGCTCCGGCTGGATCACCACTGTACCTGGCCGTTGTGCCGGGACCACCACGGTATCCTGTGCGTGGCTGGCAGCAGCGCCTGCGAGGACTGCGCAAACGGCATATATCGGAAGAAGCGGTTTCATCGTTCTCTCCTTTCAAGCACGATTGCCCGAAGGAGGAATGCGGACGTCAACGGCCCCGTTCCTAATGAATTAAGGTCTTGTTGCGGCAACTTTGTGCCGAACCACAAGGAAAGGTATGGAACTCACTTTTCGAGATGGCATCCAGCTTACGGAATTTCTCCACGAACACCGGATCGGAAAAGAACTCATCGATATTGCCGGCGCCCTGCCTCGACGTTGACGACGGTTTCGCCGTCAGTGCTCCTGGCAAGGGTATTCCAGAGGCGTTGAAGAAGGCTTCGATGCGGCGATCCACACGAGTGACGTCGGGACGCACGCCTCACGAGGCGCAAGCTTTGGCACATTCCGGAAATGTGAGAATTGACCCCTCGGCAGGACTTTTCGAAACAGACGGGTAGCCGCACCAGCCGTTACACTGAACAAAGCGTCAACAAATTCATTAAACTTTAAAAGGTTGCGGAACACAAATGGAACAGATAGTGTTTGTTCTGGATTTGTTTTTCTGATTCTGGTTCCGTTCCACGGAGGGTGGCTATGCTGACACGCAAGCAACATGAGCTTTTGCTCTTCATCCATGAACGGCTGAAGGAAAGCGGAATTCCGCCTTCCTTCGACGAGATGAAGGAAGCGCTGGATCTTGCCTCGAAGTCCGGCATCCACCGCCTCATAACCGCTCTGGAAGAGCGCGGCTTTATTCGCCGGCTGCCAAACCGGGCGCGTGCACTGGAAGTGTTGAGGCTTCCCGATTCGATCGCGCCCGGCCTCAATGCGGCTCGGAAATTTTCGCCCGCTGTCATCCAGGGCAGTCTGGGGCGGCCTGCACCGAAGGAACCGCAACGCCTGCAGGCCCCAGGCAATGACGACGATGCCACGGCTTCCGTTTCCATCCCAGTCATGGGCCGCATCGCCGCCGGCGTACCGATCGACGCGATCCAGCACCGCACCCATTCGATCTCCGTGCCGCCCGATATGATTGCGGGGGGGGAGCACTATGCATTGGAAGTCAAAGGCGACTCCATGATCGAGGCCGGTATTTTCGACGGCGACACGGTCATCATCCGCAATGCCAATACGGCCAATCCTGGCGAAATCGTCGTGGCGCTCGTCGACGAGGAAGAAGCGACACTCAAGCGATTCCGTCGCAAGGGTGCCTCGATCGCGCTGGAGGCCGCCAATCCAGCCTATGAGACCCGCATCTTCGGCCCGGACCGGGTCAAAGTACAAGGCAAGCTGGTTGGGTTGATCCGCCGCTATTGAGTGAACGGCCTAATTTCGCAGTCACTTAGCCGGCCGCACATCAGGAATTGTGGCAGGTTCTGCAGCCGGGTGAAGCTGATCATCCCGACGTTTGGATTTGAACGCTTTTTTAGGAAGCGGTGGCAGCCCCCTCGCCTCGCGGGTGAACATGCGCTGTGCATGCCAGGGTCGATTTGTGCTCTCGAGCGCAAACAGGATATTAGCCGGTTTATCAGCAGAAACATCAAATCGTACCGCCGCACTGCCGGTGCGGGCGAGATCCTTCTTGGTAACCACCAAGATCGCCGGGTCGTTGCAGGGGTCGGATGCGGTGGCATCGTCGATGACAATGAGTGAGGCGACCCCACAAGCCGATTTCGCTGCATCGGCATATGCAGTCATCACCACGACCGCACCCGACGGATGGCGCGCGAAACACAGGCGCCGTGCACATAGGAAGGGTGTGCCGAAAGGCATGTCGAGCACATTTTCAACGGTCATTTCAACGTCAGCCGAAACATCCTCCGGCAAGACCGTCGTCTCCACATTGAGTGCGCGACGCCAATTGTCCAGCGTGAAAACATTGGGCCGCGCTCGGCTGACGGCGACCTCATCGTCGCCGATCGGCAGCGCGACGAGACGCGCATCCTCGGAGATCAGCACGTCGGGCGTTTCGACATTGCTCATCGTCAGCATACCAGCGAGCGCAAAAGGCAGCGCCAGCCAGCGCAACCATGTCGTGGTCATCGCGCCGATGGCGAGCGCTGCGGTGACGAAGAGCACTGACTGGGTCGAGACGAGCCCTACTCCGTCGACGGGGGAGCGGATGGAAATCCATTCGGCGATCGCCATCATCACCGTTAGTCCCTTGCCCATCACATAGAGAAACGGCCAGTCGGCGCCGAACGGCATGGCAAATGCGCTGAAAACAGCGGCCAGCATGATGAGCGAAACCACCGGCATTACGGCCAGATTGGCGAACAGGCTGAGGGGCGAGACACGCTGGAAATGCCAGACCGCGAAGAGTGCCGTTGCCAGCCCAGCAACGATCGAGGTCGCCGCCATGCCGCCTACCGCAATCAGCGACTTGTGCACGAGTATCCCAGCAAACGAGCGCACCGGCGGCGGAGCAGTGGGCATTGCGCTACGGCGCTCTGTCCAAGCCGCGTAAGCACCAATCAGTGCAGCGGTCGCCGCAAACGACATTTGGAAAGATGGACCAACCACCTCATGCGGTGCGGTCAGGATCACGATCACCGCCGAGATTGCAAGATTGCGCATCGACAGCGCCGCTCGGTCGAACAACACCGCAATCAGCATGACCGCCAGCATGATGAAGCTGCGCTCGGCCGCCACCACCACACCCGAGATCGCCAGATACGCCGCAATCGAACAGAGGGCCGCGAAAGCGGCGTATTTCTTGACCGGTCGACGTGTCGAAAAATCGGGGAACAGAGCAAATGTGCCGCGCAGCAGCAGCAGAATAGCTCCGGCCACCATTGCCATGTGCAGGCCGGAGATCGAGATGATGTGATAGATGCCCGTCCTTCGCATCGCTTCGTTGACGGAATCTGGAATGCCGGCGCGCACACCGACGATCAGCGCTGCCGCGATCTCGCCCTCCGATCCACCGATCGAGGCGCGAATGCGATCGGCGATCACCTCGCGCGCGCGTTCGACCGCGACCGACAGCCGTGTGGTGAGCGGCGCAATGCTCTCCCCATCTGATGCGAGCTTCGGCTTGCCCATGAAGAAGCCGGTCGCGCCGATGCCGTCGAAATAGCTTTCGAAGGAGAAGTCGTAGCCACCAGGTCGCACCGGGCCGGCCGGCGGCATCAAGCGGGCGTAACCGGATACGATCGATCCGGCGCGGATGTCGGCCGGCATTCCCAGCGCCGAAAGCCGCACGCGCTCTGGCTGATATCGCAGCTTGGGCCGCTCGGTGGCGATGACGTCAAGCGTCAGCCGTGTGCGCCCGCTCGCCATCGGCTCGACCGAGATCACCCGCCCCGTCACCCTGGTTGATACCTGTGCACCCAACATATTGCCGGGCATGCGCCACGTCTCGATCTTGGCGGCAAGAATGCCGAGTACGAAGAAAAGTACAGCCATCGCTGCGAGATGCACGCCGAGACGGCGGCGTGAAAACAGCGCAATGACGGCAAGAACCAGGCCGCCGGCAACCAACTGCGGGAGGGCTGGCTCCCGATCGAGTGAGAAGTAGACCGTCGCTCCGGCCGCCAGGAAAACAGGCACAAACAGGAAGGCGACGCCACGATCGAGTTCCAAAGCGACCGCCTTGGCGAAGAGACCACGCGGGTCTCTGCCGACCAGTTTTGTCAGGCGTCGCCGGCAGACCTCGAGCCATGATGGTTCGTCGGAACGCCCGGCTTGCGTGTCAGAACGAAGACGCTGGCGAGCAGAAAACAGGTCATCGAGCGCCGACTGCCCTCCGATCGTCGGAGTGTCCGTGGATGCGGCTGCGGCATCGCCGCTGTCACCCTTTTTGGAAGCAAACAAAAGACGCTCATTGATGCCGTGTTCAGCATCAATGGCCTCTCGCCCATCCCTCTCCGCTCCAGCCATCGGGCCTGCCCCTTGCGCCCCTGACCTCCTATGCTACATGAACGCCCAAACAACGAAAGTCCGCGCTTCTGGCGCTTCTCCCAGAGAGTTCCATGTCCGATCAGGTCGTCACCCGTTTCGCCCCTTCGCCTACCGGTTTCCTGCACATCGGTGGTGCGCGCACAGCGCTGTTCAACTGGCTTTATGCCAAGCACACCAACGGCAAGATGCTCCTGCGCATCGAAGACACGGACCGCGAACGTTCGACCGAGGCAGCGACCACCGCTATCCTCGATGGATTGACCTGGCTCGGCCTTAACTGGGACGGCGAGGCCGTCTCGCAATTCCAGCGCGCCGCGCGCCACCGCGAGGTCGCCGAAGAACTGGTACGGCTGGGCAAGGCCTATTACGCCTACGAGACGCCCGCGGAGCTGGACGCGATGCGGGAAGCCGCTCGCGCACAAGGATTGCCACCGCGCTACAATGGCCATTGGCGCGACCGCGATACCACCGAGGCGCCGAAGGGCGTGGCAGGTGCAATCCGCATCAAGGTGCCACGCGAGGGCGAGACCGTCGTTGACGATCTCGTACAGGGCGAGGTGCGCTTTCCCAACAAAGATCTCGACGATTTCATCATCCTGCGCTCGGACGGTGTAGCGACCTACATGCACGCTGTCGTCGTCGACGATCACGACATGGGCGTCACTCATATCATCCGAGGCGACGACCATCTGACGAATGCCGCACGCCAGACAACGATCTACCGCGCCATGGGCTGGGATGTGCCAAAGATGGCGCATATCCCGCTGATCCACGGCGCCGATGGCGCCAAGCTGTCCAAGCGCCATGGCGCGCTCGGCGTCGAGGCCTATCGCGCAATGGGCTATTTGCCAGAGGCACTGCTCAACTATCTGGCCCGCCTTGGCTGGAGCCACGGCGACGACGAAGTCATGTCGATCGACCAAATGGTGTCTTGGTTCGACATCATCGACGTCAACAAGGGCGCCGCCCGCTTCGACTTCGCCAAGCTCGAGGCGCTGAACGGTGTCCACATGCGCGGCATGGACGATGCGGCGCTGACCAAGGTGTTTTTCGACACACTGCCTTACCTGCCAAATGGCGAGACCCTGGCCGCCCAGTTGGACGAGAAAAAGAAAGCACAGATATTGCAGGCAATGCCGGGCCTGAAGGAGCGCGCCAAGACGCTGGTCGAGCTCGCCGACAGTCTCTATTTCATCGCTGCCCATCGCCCGCTGCAGTTGGATGAAAAGGCAGCCTCCCTGCTCGATGCCGACGCCAAAGCCGTTCTGAAGGCAGTGCTTGGCCATTTCCAGGAGCTCGGTGAGTGGACTGTCACAACCACCGAAGCTGCCGTGCGTGCCTATGCCGAAACGGCGGGAGTCAAACTCGGCAAGGTGGCGCAGCCTTTGCGCGCCGCCCTGACCGGCCGCAGCACCTCGCCAGGCGTTTTCGACGTGCTTGCCGTGCTTGGCCGCGACGAAAGTCTTGCTCGCATCGCAGATCAAATCGATTAGGAGTTCTGGTCCAAGAACTTTAGCATTGAAAGGTTTCTTTTGCGGTGCAACATTGCCGCCGGATCAATCAGCCCTATTTATCCCGGCGGCTGTAATCTCGTGCATTTCAAGGGCTTGGGGCGTTCCGCGTAGCGGATCGTCTTGGCTTGCAGACAAGGGAACAAAAGGAGTTTGCGATGACCGGACAGACGGCAAAACTGGAACTCGACGGCAAAACCCACGAGTTCAAGGTCCGAAGCGGTTCGGTCGGCCCGGATGTGATCGACATCGGCTCGCTCTACTCGACCACCGGCGCTTTCACCTACGATCCCGGCTTCACTTCGACGGCTAGCTGCGAGTCCGGCATTACCTATATCGACGGCGATGCCGGCGTACTTCTGCATCGCGGCTATCCGATCGACCAGCTCGCCGAGCACGGCGATTTCCTGGAAGTCTGCTACCTGCTGCTCTACGGCGAACTGCCGACCAAGGCGCAGAAAGACGATTTCGACTATCGCGTTACGCGCCACACCATGGTGCACGAACAGATGACCCGGTTCTTCACGGGATTCCGCCGCGACGCGCACCCGATGGCGGTCATGTGCGGCGTCGTCGGCGCGCTATCGGCCTTCTATCACGACTCGACCGACATTTCCGATCCGTACCAGCGCATGGTCGCTTCCGTGCGCCTGATCGCCAAGATGCCGACCATCGCGGCGATGGCCTACAAGTACCATATCGGCCAGCCCTTCGTTTATCCGAAGAACGAGTTGAACTTTGCCGCCAACTTCCTGCACATGTGCTTTGCCGTGCCCTGTGAGGAATACAAGGTCAATCCGGTGCTTGCGCGCGCCATGGAGCGGATCTTCATCCTGCATGCTGACCACGAGCAGAACGCCTCGACTTCAACGGTGCGTCTTGCCGGCTCGTCGGGCGCCAATCCCTTCGCCTGCATCGCCGCCGGCATCGCATGTCTGTGGGGGCCCGCACATGGCGGAGCCAACGAGGCAGCGCTCAACATGCTGTCCGAGATCGGCAGCGTCGACCGCATTCCGGAATACATCGCCCGCGCCAAGGACAAGAACGATCCGTTCCGCCTTATGGGCTTCGGCCACCGCGTCTACAAGAACTACGATCCGCGCGCCAAGATCATGCAGAAGACCACGCATGAGGTTCTGGGCGAACTCGGCATCAAGGACGATCCGACGCTCGACGTGGCGATCGAGCTCGAAAGGATTGCGCTGACTGATGAATATTTTATCGAAAAGAAGCTCTATCCGAATATCGACTTCTATTCCGGCATCACGCTGAAGGCACTCGGCTTCCCGACCACTATGTTCACCGTGCTGTTTGCCGTCGCCCGCACGGTCGGCTGGATCGCGCAGTGGAAGGAAATGATCGAGGATCCGCACCAGAAGATCGGTCGCCCACGCCAGCTCTATACCGGTGCGCCAGAGCGTGACTATGTACCCATCGCCAAGCGCTGACCGTTCGCGCTTAAGCTGATTTTTCCACCGCCCCCGATGCATTCGCATCGGGGGCGGTTTTTTGTTTGTCGGAGACCTCCTCTGCAATTGGTTCCTGCTCCTCAGCGCAGACAAACCTCACGACACGCTCAACAACAGTTGATTTGAAGCAACCCTCATGTGACCGGGCGTCGGTGGTTAATGCCGCGAATCCCCGCTACGTGCGGTCCGGCAGCAAGCGCTGCATTTGACCGACCAACACATTCACCAAGACATTGAGGGATATTATGCAACTTGGTTTCCTGCGGCCGTGGGCGCCGCAACTGCTGAGTGTCCTGCGCATTCTCACCGCAGCGACGTTCTTGACACACGGCACCATGAAACTGCTTGGCTGGCCAGCTCCATTCCCCTATCCGCTGAATGGCTTGACCACTACCGCCGCGGTACTGGAGATCGTCGGCGGCCTGCTGCTGGTGATCGGCCTGTTCTCGCGCCCGGTGGCGTTCATCCTCTCCGGCCTCATGGCCTTTGCTTATTTTCTCGCCCATGCGCCGGAAGGCTTCTTCCCCGCCCTCAACGGCGGCGAGGCTGCAATGTTGTTCTGCTTCGCCTTTCTCTACATCGCAGCGGCCGGCCCTGGCCCATGGAGCGTCGACGCCCTGCTCGGCAAGAACAAGTAATCGCACGCGAACCAGCTTTTCGTGAATGCACAGCCGGCCCGAGAGCCGGCTGTTTTTTTGAAGCGGAAGCTAGATTCCTGACTCAAGCTTGTCAGGATGAAGCAGTTAGTCTCGGGCGATTTCTTCGTTCACGGAGTTCGCCGACATGCAGAGCGCATTTGAAACCCGGTCCACCACCTTGCAACCAGTGCTGTTGGTTGCATTTCAGGCACCGACCGAAGACATTGATCGCATCATGGCCGAGGTCACCGCGATCATCCCTCTTGTCATGGGCAAATATGACAGCAATTCCTATCAATCCGCCGAAGGTATGGAACGCTATCGTCCATTGCAGGGAGCGGCGGCCGGGCCGGAAACAGAACTGCGCAAACGGCCAGGCGTCGTCGAAGTGTTCTTCGAATTGCCTCAGGACCAGCAGCTGGCTGAGCGGGTCGTCGAGGCAATCTTCCAGGCACACAGCTACCAGGAACCTGTGATCCGGATTCAGCCGATCCTCAGTTGCAGATCAAAAGGATTGGACGACAGCAAGAATCCCAACCGCTGGTGGAACACGACAGGCGACTGGAAGAAGAATGGCGAACCAGCCAGCGTTCGGTCCGGTTCAGCGAACTGAGCTTACGCACTACGATTTTCAGCCTGGCGGCGCTTGCCAATTTCGCCCAGAACGACCGAGGCTGCAATTTCGCCTGCAGGTCGCTCCGTCGCCATGCGGCGGCGCACCTCGGCGAAACCATCCTTTTGCCAAGCGCGCAGGCCGCCGTCGGACCACAAGGCCTCGACTTGGCGGGCAAGGTTCTGCGGCCGCACATAAATGTCGTAGAATTCAGTCACCAGCACTCGATCAGCAATGAGGTTCGGCAACAGTGCAGACCACGTGGTGATGAGTTTCTGAAGCAGCTTTGCCACGGGGTCGAGCTTGTAGGTCGATACCATCGGCACACCTGACAACGCCAGTTCCAGCGACACCGTGCCGGACGCAATCAAAGCAGCGTCGGCCTCGCCGAATGCCTGCCATTTGCGTACCGCGTCCAGGATGATCTCCGGTTGCTGCGGCCAGGAAGAAACGGTGGCGCGTACGAATTCCGCGACATGTGGCACGGTAGGCAGCAACAGACGCATCTTGTGGCCGCGTTCGGCGAGCACCGTGACGGTTTCCCCGAACGGTTCCAGAAGCTTCCTCACCTCGCCGCGCCGTGAGCCGGGCAGGAGCAAAAGCGTCTTTTCGCGATTTTCACTGAGGTCGCGGGGCGCAGCTTGTTCAGTAGCCGCCCGCAACACGTCGGCGTCGTGGCTCAGCCTGTGCCCGACATAGGTTCCCGGCGGCCCGTCGAGACGCTCCAGCGCCTTCGCCTCGAACGGCAGGATGCAAAGGATATGATCGACGTGGGGTTTCATTGCAGGCGCCCTACCCGGCCGCCAGGCCCACACGCTCGGACAAACATAGTGTATGATCGGGATGTTCGGGTTGGCAGCCCGCACCTTTTTCGCCACGCGCAGAGAGAAATCGGGGCTATCGATTGTGATGAGACAGTCCGGATTTTCGGCCGCGATCAACGCAGCCGTCTGACCGATACGACGGATCAAGCGCGGCAAACCGGCAAGCACCGCGCTAAAACCCATCAACGCGATCTCACTCGCATCAAACGCGGGCTTGAGACCAAGTGCCTCCAGATGGCGTCCACCGAGACCGACGAGTTGGATCTGACGGCCCGTCATTACCTTCAAAGCCGCAATCAGATCGGCGCCAAGCAGATCGCCAGACTCTTCGCCTGCAACAATCGCGACCTTCAGCGGTTCAACGGTCATGAGTGCTCCCCGGTAGGCAGGCCAACCACAAAGAGCCCAAGAGCATCGGCGCGGGAAATCACCGCTGAGCTGTCCAGAATAAGAGAGCGGCCAGCTTCAACGGCAATTCCCGCAAGACCGGCAGCATATGCGCCTTCTACGGTCTGTATGCCGATTGAAGGCAGGTCGACCCTGAGCTCCTGCTCCGGCTTGGCGCATTTGACCAGCACGCCGCCGGCTTTACCCGCCAAGCGACCGTGACCGCGCAGATCCTTCACCCGCTCCAGCAGACCGTCGGTGCCTTCTATGCCCTCGAGGGCGATCGCACGGCCGCCGATTGCCACCGCACCCTGCCCGATATCAAGCGCGCCAATGGCGAGGGCGGCCTTGTGTGCGGCTTCGATATCCATCCAATCGGCCTTGGAGGGCGCAACGCGCGTCAACGCCCCCTCGCTGGCGGTCAGATTCGGAACGATCTGATGCGCCCCAACGACGGTGAACCCTCGCGCCTCCAGCCCACGAACGACCACCTTGAGGAGACCGTCGTCACCACGCGCCAGTGCGGAAATCACAAGCGGAACAATGGCCAGCAGACCGAGATTAAAGCGCATGGCGCCGAGCCGCGGCCGGCGCTTGATTTCTCCGGCCAGAACGACATGCGTCGTGCCGCGGCGTTTCAGGATGCCGATCAGCGAGCCGAGATTTTCGAGTGAAAGCACCTCGTGCTCGAACAGCCCGAGTTCGCTTTCCGGCAGCACCTCACCCTGCACCATCAGGATGAATGGCTTATGTCCCAGTTCATTGAGCCCATTGGCGACATCGATCGGAAGCTTGCCGCCGCCGGCAATGATGCCGACCTTGGCACCTGGTGGGAGCTGAAGGCGGCCAGCGCCCTCAGCTTTCGTCGCCGGCGTCGTCATCGGCCCCGCCTTTCAGCGGCGGCACGGCATAGTGCCGCTTGCCGCGGCTGGTCATGAAGTCGATGATTTTCATCGCCGCAGGAGAGCCGGAAAACTCGGCCTTGGCCAGTTCGACATTCTCAGCCACGGTGCGGGAGCGATCGAAGATCAAGCGGTACGCCCGGCGCAGCAGATAGATTTCGGAGCGTGGCAGGCCAGCACGCTTCAATCCGACGATGTTCAGGCCACGCAGACTGGCGCGGTTACCGACGGCGATGGCGTAAGGGATAACGTCACCCACGAACGCCGAGCAGCCAGCCAGAAAGGCGTTGTCGCCGACGCGAACGAATTGGTGAACGGCACTCAGACCGCCGATATAGACATTGTCACCGATCTCGCAGTGGCCGCCGAGTGTCGCGCCATTGGCGAAGGTGGCATTCTTGCCCACCACAGAATCGTGCCCGACATGCGCATAGGCAAGGAAATTGCCGTTGTCTCCGACAGTGGTTTCGCCACGGCTGTTGTCGGTGCCCAGATGCATCGTCACATTTTCACGGATGGTGCAATTGGCGCCGATAACCAGCGTTGTGCGGCCGCCCTTGTGTTTCGTGTTCTGCGGCGGCCCGCCAAGCACGGTCATCGGCCATACTTTGGTGCCGGCGCCGATGCTCGTGCCGCCAAGCACGGAGACGTGACTCACCAGCTCGACATTATCGCCAACGATAGTATCGGCCCCGACATGGCAAAATGGACCGATGCGGGTCCCTACGCCGATCTGAGCGCCGGATTCAACGACGGCCGCAGGATGAATGAAAGTCTCGGTTGTCATGCGCACCTGAAAGCTTATGGCCGTTCGTTTTCGACCATCATCGCCTGAACCTCGGCCTCGGCGACGACCGCGCCATCGACCTTGCCCTCGCAAGCGAATTTCAAAAGATTGCCGCGCTTCTTGAGCTTGCGCACATGGATCAGCAGCTGGTCGCCCGGAACAACGGGCTTGCGAAACTTGGCGCCATCGATGGTCAGGAGATAGACGAGCGACGGCTTTTCCGCACCCGCGGCGCGGATACAGATGGCGCCGGCGGTCTGCGCCATCGCTTCCAGGATCAACACCCCCGGCATCACTGGATGTTCCGGAAAATGGCCCATGAAGTGCGGTTCGTTGACCGTGACGTTCTTGACGCCAATGGCGGAATTGTCGCCATCGATATCGATTATGCGGTCGATCATCAGGAACGGATAACGATGGGGCAGGATTTTCATCAGCCCGATCAGATCGACGACTTCGAGCGTCGAACCGGCCGTATCAGCCATTCTTGTCCCCCTTGGAATGCTTCGTAAATGCACGGATCGCCGAGAGTTCCCGGAAGAAATCGCGCATCGGCTGCGCGGGCATGCCGGCCCAGCGTTCGCCCGCGGGAATGTCATACATCAAGCCGGAGGACGCGGCCACCTGTACCCTGTCGCCCACGGTGATGTGGTCGGCGATGCCGACGCGACCACCCAGCATGACATAATCGCCTAATGTCACGGAACCGGAGAGACCGCAATGGCCGGCAATGATGCACCCTCGACCGATGCGCACATTGTGGGCGATCTGGACCAGATTGTCGATTTTCGTTGCTTCTCCGATCACCGTATCGGCCATGGCGCCGCGGTCCACCGTGGTGTTGGAACCAATCTCGACGTCGTCCTGAATGATGACGCGGCCGATCTGCGGCATACGCTCGGGGCCTTTGGCGCCACCGGCAAAGCCAAAACCGTCCTGCCCGATCCGAGCGCCGCCGTGGATGATGACACGATTGCCGACCAAGGCATATTGGACACTTGCTCCCGGGCCGACATAACCATCTCGGCCTACATGGCAGTTGCGTCCGATAACAGCGTTAGGCGCGACAACGGTGCCGCTGCCGACATATGCGCCCGCGCCGATCACGGCACCCGCCTCGATAATGGCCCCTTTTTCGACATGGGCGGTATCATCGACAAAGGCGTGACGCGAAACACCGGTTTCGGAAGTCAGCGCAACCGGGGTGGCAGCATCAGGATACAACAGCCGACCAACCATGGCGAAAGCCTGCTGCGGGCGCGGATTGATCAACACCGCGACGCCGGCCGGCGCCTTGTCGGCGATATCTGCCGAGCAAAGCACAGCCGCAGCATTCAATGTCGGCATGAGGCCGGCATTGCGCTTGCCATCCACAAAGACGAGGGCCTTGTCGTTGGTGTCAGTGGCCGACGCGATCGTCTCGATGACGGTCTCGGCATATGCCTCATTGGGCAAAGCCGAACCGGTCAGATTCGCGACTTCGGCCACCGTGAACCGGCGCGAAGGCACAAAAAACACCGGTTCGGTCATTCCTGAGCGGTATCCAGCCAAATCAGACCCTGGCCTCCCGGACAGAGAAGTCCGGAAGCCGCCACGGTTCGCAAATCAGAATCGGGTCGATATGCCGAAGTTGAATTCCTGGACGTCGTCCGTGTCTTCCTTCTTGAGCGGGATCGCATAGTCGATACGCAGAGGACCGAACGGCGAAGCCCACATCAGGCCGATACCAGCCGAAGCGCGCAGGCCCGAACCGGTCGTCGACTTGTCGACACCGAAGACGTCGTTGCCATACAGCGTCGCAGCGTCGGCGAAAACGGCACCGCGCAGACCGAGACTCTCTGGAACGAGCGGCAACGGGAACTGCGCCTCGGCCGACGCATTGAAGTAGGTCGTGCCGCCGAGGTGATCGTAGCCACCGCTAGGACGCGCTGCAGCCGGACCGATACCGTTGAACTCGAAACCGCGGATCATGCGGTCGTTGTTCTGGAACATGTCAAAGACGCGCAGTTCCTTGTCGCCATAGCTTGCGATATGGCCAGCGCCACCGGAAACGACACCGACGATATCCAACTCTTCGGACAGCGTCTGGTACATCGAACCACGCGCCGTCAGCTTGACGAACTTGGCGTCGCCGCCGAGACCGGCCACTTCCACGCCGGCATTGGCATAGATGCCGTAGTGTGGGTTCTTCATGTCGTCGATGGTGTTGTAGATCAACGAACCGCTGACCGACGACTTGATCCATGCGTCACGCGGCTGACCCGTCAGCGGATCGGTGATCGCGTTCTGGATCGCGAGCGACACGTTACACAGATTCGGGTTGAAGATGCCGTTCGAGTCGAAACAGCCGTCGTCGTACTTATACTTCTCCTGCGAGATGTTGTAGGCGAGCTGCGTCGTCAGGTTTTGCGTGATCGGCAGACCGAAACGGATGGTTGCACCCGTCGTTTCCGAATCATAGGCATCGTATTCGCGCGTCGAACGGAAAATATCGAAGCCGGCTGCGATGCGGCGGCCAAGGAAATACGGCTCGGTGAACGACACGCTGTAGTCGCGCGAATGACGACCACCGCCAGCCGACAATTTGATGAATTGGCCGCGGCCAAGGAAGTTGCGCTCGGTGATGGAACCCATCACGGACGGACCGGGCGTTTCGCCGCCGGTCGAGTAGCCGGCGCCAACCGAGAAGTCACCGGTCGACTTCTCGACCAGATCGACAACCAGAACAACCTGGTCCGGCTCGGAACCGGGCTGGGTCGAAATGTCGACCTTCTCAAAATAATCAAGCCCTTCAAGGCGCTTTTTCGCGCGCTGCACCAGCACCTGGTTGAAGGCATCACCCTCGCTGAGGTCGAACTCACGACGAATCACATAGTCGCGTGTGCGGACGTTGCCTCGAATTTCGATACGCTCGATATAGGCTTTGGCACCCTGGTCGATCGTGTAGGTGACCGAGATGGTCTTGTTTTCGAAATTACGATCTCCACGCGGCGTCACCTGCGCGAAGGCATACCCTTGGCCAGCGACCCGTTCGGTCAGCGCGATGATCGAATCCTCAACCTTCTTGGCGTTGTAGGTATCGCCCTTGTAGGTCTGGACCACCGACTGCAGCGCCTGCGCATCGACCTCCGGGATCGAGCTATCGACGCTTATATCGCCGAAATCGTAGCGCTCGCCTTCGTCCACGGTGATCGTGACGTTGTACTGGTTGTTGGTGCTGTCGAGGTCGCCCGTGGCGGACACGACCTGGAAGTCGGCATAGCCACGGTTGTAATAGAAGCGACGCAGCAGTTCCTCGTCGGCCTTGAGCTTATCCGGATCGAACACGTCATCGCGCAGGATGAACGATAGCCAGCTCGACTTCTTGGTGCCGATGACGTCGGTCAGGCGGCGGCTCGAGAAAGCCTTGTTGCCCACAAAGTTGACGGAAACGATCTTGGTGCGTTCGCCTTCATTGATGTTGTAGACGACGTTCACGCGATTTTCGCCGAGATCCATGATCTGGCTGGTAACCCCGGCGTCGTCGCGGCCAATACGGCGATAAGCCTCCTTGATCGCCTCGATGTCGGCGTCGACGGCGGCCTGCGAATAAGAAGAACGCGGCTTCAGCTGCACGCCCATCGCAAGCTGGGCATCCTTGATCTTCTTATTGCCCTGGAAGATGACCTGATTGACGACCTGATACTCGGAGACGCTGATGACCAGAGCCGAGCCGACTTGATTGATACGGACATCCGAGAACAGTCCGGTTCCGAACAGAGCCTTCACGGCTTCGTCGATGTCGGCGTTCGAGAACGACTTGCCCGGCTTGACCTTCACATAGTTCCGGATCGTTTCGGCATCGACGCGTGTGTTGCCGTTCACATCGATACGGCTCACCACAGCCGCGTGGGCAGCAGACACGGACACAAACTGAACAGCGAGCGAACCCGGAACAACCAGGGCGGCTGACAAAGCCACCGCGGACGCGGCGCTCAGAAACTTGGATGCTGCCTTCATCGGGCTATAAAACCTTTTTCTCGTAGTCCCCACGGCGAGAAAACCGGACGTCGCGGTCATTTTCCCGTACCGTATTAACCGGATTTTCCCTACACGCAAGGCTTCTGGTTAATTTGTATTTACTTACGTTCCCAGCGTGGCTTTCGCGTCACTCATATCCCTGCTCATGGTAAACGGCGCCTCAACAAAGCCGCTCCACGAGCTAAATTCCTTCATGATTTCAGCATCCAAACAGATCGTTCCAGAACACGAAACCCATGAACCCCAGGACGAGAATCATTCCCGTCCGATAAACCGCCTCCATCATCCGCTCCGATACCGGCCGCCGGATGACAGCCTCGATCCCGTAGAAGAGAAGATGACCGCCGTCCAGTGGCGGAATCGGCAGGAGATTGAGTATCCCTATCCCGACAGACAGCAATGCGGCAAGTTGCACTAGCCACTCGAAGCCTAGCTTGGCGGCCTGTCCCGCCATGCCAGCGATTTTAACGGGGCCACCCAGTTGGCATTTATCCTCACGCCCGACCGCGAAACGCTTCATGAACAGGCCGGTGCGCTCGATGATCTGGCCGGTCGCCTGCACGGCCGCGACGACTGCGCCACCCGGCGAATAGGTGATGTGCCTGGGCTGGCCGACCTCCTTGTTGGTGGTCACTCCGATCACGGCGATCTTGACCTTGTTGCCGAGCGCATCTTCCTGTTCGGACAATTGCGGCGTAGCCACGACGCTGATGTCCTGGCCGTCGCGCAGCATCACGAAGGTGATGGCATCACCCGCCCTGCCCGAAACGAGGCGCTGCACATCGGCAAAACTCTCGACTTTCGCGCCGTCGATGCTGACGAACCGGTCGCCAGGCAGGATACCGGCCTCCGCAGCCGGGCTGCCGGGGCGAACCTCTGCCACGGCCGGTTCAAGCACGGAACGGCCGAAAGTCATGAACAGCACGGCAAATACGGCAATGGTCAAAAGGAAATTGAACAGCGGCCCGGCAAACACGGTTGCCGCGCGTTTCCAGACAGGCTGGGTGTGGAAGGCAACCTTGCGCTCGCTGTCGCTGAGCTTTTCAATATCCTCCTCGCCGGGCTGGCTCGACGTGACATTCATGTCTCCAACGAATTTCACATAGCCGCCGAGCGGAATGGCGCATAGCTTCCAGCGCGTGCCACGACGGTCCGTGAAGCCGAGCAATTCCGGGCCGAAACCGACAGAGAAAGCACGCACGCCGATGCCGCACCAACGGCCGACGAGATAGTGGCCCATCTCATGTACGAACACCACGACGGTCAAAACGAACAGGAACGGCACCAGCGTGCCGAGCACGAAGCCCTGGGTACTCAACAGCGCGGGAAGAAACTCGTTCAATTCACGTCCTCAATGTCCCGGCCTTTGGTCTCGCATCGCAAATGTGACACCAATCCAGGCAAATCCGTGGCACCCATGCATGGTGCACGTTGAAATTTCAGACTGGAAACAGCCCCTGCGCCGGATGGTCGGCCGACCCCGTCATCCAACCAATCAGGTACAGCGCTGCGGCGGCGGCCACAAGCCCGTCGACCCGATCCATCACACCACCATGTCCTGGAATGATCGCGCTGGAATCCTTGGCGCCATGCCGGCGCTTGATCCAGGATTCGAACAGATCACCGGCCTGGGCGACGATTGACAGCACCAGCGCCACGAGCGCGAGTGTAGCGAGATTGGGCAGGCCGAGCACCACCGCAACCAGAACTCCCGCAGCGACGCCGAAAACCGCTCCGCCCAGTGCGCCGCTCCGCGTCTTGCCCGGCGATATCGCCGGCGCGAGCTTTGGCCCGCCGACGGCCTTTCCAACAAAATAGGCAAAGATGTCGGTCGCCCAGACCACAGCGAACAGGAAAAGCATGGCGGCAAGGCCCGACCAGTCGCTATCGCGCAGAAACGCCAGCGCAAAGCCGGAAAGGCCGGCATAGGCGAGACCGGCAGCATCCCATTGCCCCGCCCCGCGCATCGCGACGCCGATGACAGCGATGGCGACCAACAGCGCCAGGATGGCGGCCGTCGTCAAAGCCGACAAGCCTGCGATGAGCACGCCCACAAAGATCAGCATCAAGGCTTCTGGGACAAAGCCGAGCCGGCTTGCGCGACCGGCGCGAGCCATATGGGTCCATTCATAGAAGATCGCGCCGGCGATCACTGCCGCAAGAAGCCGGAACGGCAAGGCGCCGAACCAGGTCAGCGCCAGTACGGCGACACCGAGCACTACCGCGGATATGACCCGAATTTGGAGGTTGCTGAGCCCAGCGCTCATGAGGCAACATCTTGTGCTGCTAGACCGCCAAAACGGCGCTCGCGTCCGCCGAAGTCGCGAATGGCATCGGCCAGATGCTCGCGACTGAAATCCGGCCAGTAGCACGGCAGGAAAACAAGCTCGCTATAGGCAGCCTGCCACAGCAGGAAATTCGAAAGCCTCATTTCACCGCTGGTGCGGATGATCAGTTCCGGATCCGGTATGTCTGCCGTGTCCAGGCGCGCGGCGAAACTGTCGGCGTCGATCTCATCGGGCGCAATCTCACCGCGGGCGGCCGCGGCGGCCAGCTTGCGCGCCGCACGTACGATCTCGTCGCGGCTGCCGTAGTTGAAGGCAATCAGCAGTGTCAGCTTCGAATTGCCCGCTGTCAGTGTCTCCGCCTCTTCGAGCAGGTTACGAATGTCCGGTTGCAGGCTGGCGCGATCGCCAAGGATCCTGACCCGTACGCCATTCTGATGCAATTCTGCGAGATCGCGACGGATGAACAGTTTCAGCAGCCCCATGAGGTCCGAAACCTCGGACTTTGGCCGCGACCAATTCTCCGAGGAGAACGCATAAAGCGTGAGATATGAAATACCAAGATCGGGAGCCGCCTTTACGGTGCGGCGCACGGCCTCCACACCGGCACGATGGCCCGCAACGCGCGGAAGACCGCGCGCCTTGGCCCAGCGTCCGTTCCCATCCATGATGATCGCGACATGCGCGGGCGTTGCCATGGTTCTGCTTTCGCGTCGGCCGTGGCCGAGCCTAAACCTGCATGATCTCGGCTTCCTTCTCGGAAAGCAGCCGGTCAATGGTGGTGATCGTCTCGTCAGTCAGCTTCTGCACGAGATCGGAATCCTTGCGATGATCATCCTCGCTGATATCGCCGTCCTTTTCCGCCTTCTTCAGGTAATCCATGCCGTCGCGACGCACATGACGGACAGCGACGCGGGCGTTTTCGGCATAACCGTGCGAAATCTTGACCAATTCCTTGCGGCGCTGCTCGTTGAGTTCGGGTAGCGGGATGCGCAGGTTGGTACCGTCGACGATCGGATTGAAACCAAGATTGGATTCGCGGATGGCCCGGTCAACCGCGCCGACCATCGATTTGTCCCACACCGACACCGAAATCATGCGCGGCTCCGGTACTGAAATGGTCGCAACCTGGTTGATAGGCATCGCCGAGCCATACGCCTGGACGTTCACGGCATCGAGCAGATTGGAGGACGCACGCCCCGTACGAAGCGAAGCAAGGTCATGTTTGAAAGCGGCGATCGCCCCGTCCATGCGCCGCTTCAGATCGTTGTAGTCGCCACTCATTGTCGTCTCCCCGGCCCGCTGTCCGGGCCACTTGCGTCAGGGCTGCGCCCTGTTTTCAATTGTCAGCAACCACCGTGCAGTGGCCGCCGCCCTTCAATATCTCGCCGAAACCGCCCTTTTCGTGGATCGAATAGACGATTATCGGAATGTTGTTTTCCCGCGCAAGCGCAATCGCGGCCGTATCCATGATTGAAAGGCCCTTATTGATGACTTCGGCATGGGTGATACGGTCAAAACGGGTCGCCGTCGGGTCCTTCTTGGGATCGGCGGAATAGACACCGTCCACCTGCGTGCCCTTGAACAGCGCATCGGCGCCGATTTCTGCCGCACGCAGTGCCGCCGCCGAATCGGTGGTGAAGAAGGGATTGCCGGTGCCGCCAGCAAAGATCACCACCTTGCCTTGGTTCATGTAGGCGGTCGCCTGGCGTTGCGAGAAGCTTTCGCAGAGTTCCGGCATGGCGATCGCCGAAAGCACTACCGCATCGACACCGATCTTGTTGAGCGAAGTGCGCAACGCCAGCGAATTGATGATCGTGGCAAGCATGCCCATGTGGTCTCCGGTCACCCGGTCGCCCCCCTTGGACGCGACGGCCACGCCGCGGAAGATATTGCCTCCACCGATGACCACGCCGACTTCGACGCCGAGCGCCCTGGCTTCGGCGATGTCGGACGCGATACGGTCGACCACTGACACATCGATGCCGAAATGCTGTTCGCCCATCAGCGCCTCGCCCGACGCTTTCAACAGGACACGTCGATAGAGCGGTTTGGTTGTCATTGGATCCCCTGGGGTCATGTCGCGGGATGGTCCCGGGCGAAGCCGGCGCTGTCCCGTGCAGGTTGGCGATGTGCTGCCCCCGATACACGAAGGGCGCGGCCATGTCACGCCGCGGCCGCGCAATGGTATGGACCTGTTGACAGGCCTCAGCCGCTGTCCTCAACGGACGCCGGCGTATGTTCCCTCTACCAGGACATCCGGATGGTAGCCCGCGGGCTTGCCGCCAACCGTGGCGCCGCCTGTGATGCCGCCCTGGATTTCCGATCCGAAGAAGGAATACGGAAATGGGGTGGCAGGGCGACTGACGAGGTCGAGCTTCACCCGCAATTCGGCCGGGATTTCGAAATCCAGCGCACCGAGATTGTCGTGCAGCTGCTCGACCTTGGTCGCGCCGATGATGATGGACGCCACGCCGGGTTGCGTCGACACCCAGTTCAGCGCCACCTGCGCCATGCTCTTGCCGAGCTCGGCCGAAACTTTTTCGAGTTCGGCGACGATGGTCCAGTTGCGCTCGTTGAATTTCATGAAGCCGGGATTGGTTGTGCCGCGTACCGTTTCGAGACGACCGCTTACCTTGTTTGCGTCGCCGGCATGGTATTTGCCGCTGAGCAACCCACTGCCCAGAGGGCTCCACACCATGATGCCCGCACCATGCCGGGTGCCGAACGGCACAAATTCATGCTCGATGTTGCGCTCGACCAGCGAGTATTCGAGCTGCAGCGTCGAAATCGGCTCATAGCCACGAAATTCGGCAACTGCCTGCGCGCGGCTGGCATACCACGCAGGCACGTCGGACAGACCGATATGACGAATCTTGCCGGCGCGCACCAGATCGTCCAGCGTACGCATGACTTCTTCCGGCGGTGTGAGCCGGTCCCAGCAATGCAGAATGTAGAGGTCGACAAAGTCGGTGCCGAGCCTTTTCAGCGAAGCGTCGAGCGCCCGCACGATGTTTTTGCGGCCATTGCCGCCGGTGTTGGGGTCCGGCCCTTCCAGGTTCATGCTGAACTTGGTCGAAATGACAGCTTTGTCGCGCAGTCCCCTCTCGGCGATGAACTCACCAAGCCAGGTCTCGGACGTGCCGCCAGTATAGGCGTCGGCCGTGTCGAAGAAATTGCCGCCAGCATCGACATAGGCATCGAACAGCACCCGCGCAACCGCCTTGTCGGCGCCCCAGCCCCACTCGGTGCCGAAGGTCATGGTGCCGAGCGCCAGCCGACTCACTTTGAGGCCGCTGTTGCCAAGCGTGTAATAGGTCATGGTCATTGGAAGTCTCCTGAAGTCCAAGGCGTCGTGTTGAGAGCGGTGAGGTTCACCGACCGGGCGTGGTCTTCACCCAATCGTTGCCGCGCTCATGGGTCTTGTGGAAGGCGAAGGCGTCGACTTCCCAGCCGCCGCTCCCGCGCGCCATCTCCGCCGTGTAGGTCCCCCACACTTCCCACAGGGGGTCACCATTGCCTTCCATGCGATTCCAGGCGTAGCCGTTCGACTTCACCGAAGCACGGTCGCCATCGATGGCGATGTCATGGTTGGTGCGCAGGTGCAGGCTGGTCTTGTTGCCTTTCAGATTTCCGGCCCAGCCGGCGATCAGGTCGTCAGCCGGGATCATGGCTTCGGGCTGGCCGCTCAACGAGCTGAAGTCGACCCGCACCCGTTCGGCGAAATAGCCGCGCGCGCGTGTCCAATCTTGCGCGTCCACGGCGCGGTCGATCTGGTCAACGATGCGGATCAAGGCACGCTCGTCGACAAGCCTCTGCAGTTCTGCGTTTGAAGTTTCGGCCGCTGCAACACCACCCATGTCCGGAGCAGCGGTCACGGCCGCATAAAGTGCTAGGCGCGTCAAAGTGTTCATCGTCTTTCCTCCATTCGGATCGTTCGTTCAATTGGCGTTGTCGATCGGGGAATTCAGAAAACGCCGCCGCCCGCACCAACGTTCTGGCCAGTCACCCAGCGCGCCGCGTTGCTGGCCAGGAATGCGGCAACTTCGGCAACCTCCTTCGGGCTGCCGATGCGGTCGAAGGCAGACATGCCTGCCGCGACGGCACGATCCCGTTCCGGCAGGAGCTCGGTGTCGGTAAAGCCCGGCGAAACAGCGTTCACGGTGATGTTGCGCGGTCCCAATTCGCGCGACAGCACCCGCACGAACTGTTCCACCGCCCCCTTGCTGCCGAGATACAGCGAGGTCTGGCTAAAGAACATTTTTGTGCCACCGGTCGAGGTGACCACGATGCGCCCGCCGTCGCGTAGCCGTTTCGCCGCCTCCTTCAGGATGAAGAAGACACCCTTCGCGTTGGTGTCGAACACCCGGTCGTAGTCTTCCTCCGAGCTGTCGATAAGCGGCTTGACGATAGCCGTAGCAGCATTCGCAACAACGATATCCAGCTTTCCGAAAGCGGCCTCGGCTTCATCAAACATGCGGCGGATCTCGGCGAGCTTCGACATATCGGCTCGAACCGCGATTGCCTTTCCGCCCCTCGCCTCGATACCGTTGACGACTTCTTGCGCACGCCTTTCGCTCTCGAGATAGTTGATGACAACCGCTGCGCCGCCATCGGCCAGCCGTTCCGCGATCGCGCGACCAATGCCACGCGAGCTTCCGGTCACGATCGCGGTCTTTCCTTGGAATTGCGTCGACATTGGCTGCTCCTGCTTGATGATGACGCTCAAGATGGAGACTCGAAGATCGATTGATAATGTCGCTTTATTGGCAGTCATTATGCGATATCATTCATGAATGGATCGCGATCTGCTCAGCCATCTACCCGTCATCGTCGCCGTTGCGCGGCGCGGCGGCTTTGCCCCCGCAGCGGCGGAGCTAGGCATGAGCCCATCGGCGGTCAGCCACGCGGTGCGGCTGGTCGAGGAACGGATCGGACAGCCACTGTTTGCCCGCACCACGCGCTCCGTCGCGCTGACGGAAGCAGGACGGGCCCTGGTTGCCACAGCCGAACCGGCGCTGGAGGATATTGCCGAGCGCATGGAGCGCATCCGGGCGGTCAAGGGCCGCGCCAGTGGTCTGCTCAGGCTCAACACCTCGCGCGTGGCCTTGACGCTGGCGCTGCTCCCTGTGCTGACCGCGATGGCGGAGCGCTATCCAGATGTGACAGTCGAGATATTCGCCGACGAGCGGCTGACCGACATCGTCGGAGAAGGTTTCGATGCAGGCGTGCGCCTCGGCGAGATGATCGCGCAGGATATGGTCACTGTGCGCCTGACACCGCCCTTCCGCACCGCCATTGTCGCCTCGCCCGCCTATATCGGCCGGAACGGCAGACCGAAGAGCGTCGGTGATCTCTCCGATCACAACTGCATCGGCTATCGCCTGTTGCGCTCCGGCGCGTTGTACCGCTGGGACCTCTCGGAGGATGGCAAAGATATCAGCGTTGCAACACGCGGCACCGCAATCGTCAGCGACCCGATGTCGGCGCGCGACCTTGCGCTCGCCGGCATTGGCCTGGCTTACGCCTTCGAACCGCTTCTTCGGGCCGATATCGCCGCCGGAAGGCTGGTGGAGGTCTTGCCGGAGACATCCATCGAGGAACCCGGCCTCTTCCTCTATTTTCCGCGCCGCGCCTCGATGGCGCCGAAGCTGCGTGCCTTCATCGACACCGCGCAAGAAATCGGCCGGGTATCCTCGCGGACACCCGGCCGATCAGAGACCTAGAAAGTAAGCCTGGAGCTTTTACTTCTTGACCGCTGCTGCGACCTCGGCGGCGAAATCGCTCTCTTCCTTCTCGATGCCTTCGCCGAGCGCGAAACGCAGATAGGCAGTGATTTTGGCCGGAGCGCCGATTTCCTTTTCAGCAGCCTTCAGTGCCTGCTCGACCGTCAGGTCCGGGTTCAGCACGAAGGCCTGCTTCAGGAGCACGACTTCCTCGTAGAACTTGCGCAGGCGGCCTTCGATCATCTTTTCGATGACGTTTTCCGGCTTGCCCGAGGCGCGGGCCTGGTCGGAGAAGATCGCGCGTTCACGCTCCACGGCGGCCTGGTCCAGCGCGTCGACATCAAGCGACAGCGGGTTGGTGGCCGCAACGTGCATCGCGACCTGGCGTGCGAAGGCGCTGGCCTTGTGCGCGTCACCGGCGGTCTCGATGGCAACCAGCACGCCGAGCTTGCCGAGATTGTCGGCAACCGCATTGTGGATATAGGTCGCAACAGCACCTTCAGAGACCGTCAGCTTGTCCGAACGACGGAAGCCGAGATTCTCGCCGATGGTGCCGACCGCATCCTTGATGGTGTCGGTGACGGACTTGTCGGAACCCGGATACTTGGCAGCGGCAACGGCGTCGGTCTTGCCATAGGCCAGAGCGACCTTGGCGACCTTGGCGACGATCTCCTGGAAGGCATCGTTGCGGGCAACGAAATCCGTCTCGGAATTGACTTCGACGATTGCGGCTTCACGCACGCCGGCGTCGACACCGATCAGACCTTCGGCTGCGGTGCGGCCTGCCTTCTTGTCGGCCTTGGCGATACCCTTCTTACGCAGCCAGTCGACCGCTGCTTCCATGTCGCCGTTGGTTTCGGCCAGGGCCGCCTTGCAGTCCATCATGCCCGCGCCGGTGAGGTCGCGCAGTTCTTTGACCTGTGCTGCTGAAATGCTCATTGTCGCCTCTTTGTTTCGCAATAGGCTGGCGCACCATCGAGTCTTCGATGATGCGCCGCGTTCAGGCGCTTAGCGCGCCAAGATATGAAATTGATGAAGGCCTGAAGCGGCCTTCGCCCTTATGCTTGCGGGGCCTCGCCGGCCGGTGTCTCGTTGGCCGGGGTTTCGCTGAGAACAGGCTCGCTCGGAGCTTCAGCGGCGGCGCCGATGTCGACACCCAGTGCGCCCTGCTGACGGGCGATACCGTCGATGGCGGCTTTGGCGATCAGGTCGCAATAGAGCTGGATAGCGCGGGCGGCGTCATCGTTGCCCGGAATCGGGAAGTCGATCTTGTCCGGATCGCAGTTCGAATCGATGATGGCGACGACCGGAATGCCGAGGCGCTTGGCCTCGAGAATGGCGTTCGCTTCCTTGTTGGTATCGATCACGAACATCAGGTCCGGTGTCGAGCCCATGTCCTTGATGCCGCCGAGAGCCTTGTTCAGCTTCTCGCGCTCGCGGTCCAGGTTCAGGCGCTCCTTCTTGGTGAAGCCCTGGGCCTCGCCGCCGGCGAGCAGCTCATCGAGCTTGCGCAGGCGCTGGATCGAGTTCGAAATCGTCTTCCAGTTGGTCAGCATGCCGCCGAGCCAACGCGAGTTGACGTAATATTGTGCCGAACGCTGCGCCGCATCGGCAACGATGTCGGAGGCCTGGCGCTTGGTGCCGACGAACAGCACACGGCCGCCACGGGCAACAGTGTCGGAAACCTGCTTCAATGCCTGGTGCAGCAGCGGAACCGTCTGCGACAGGTCGATGATGTGGATGTTGTTGCGGGCGCCGTAAATGTAAGGCGCCATCTTCGGGTTCCAGCGGTGAGTCTGGTGGCCGAAGTGCGAACCAGCTTCGAGAAGCTGGCGCATGCTGAAATCTGGCAGAGCCATTGTCTAGTTCCTTTCCGGTTGACCTCCACGGGCATTTGACGGTTTCTGGAAAACCGGATCGAAAGCGCATTGCTCTTCGGGGTTTACCTGAGCCGCCACCGGAGGTTTCAGCCGGATTTCTCCCGGACAGACACCAAAGCCCGTGTGTGGAATGGTCGCGCCTATAACCGTGTTGCAGCGCAAAAGCAAGCCTGCTGGTTGTTCGCCTGCTACCGCGCGGCGATAAAGGCGCCTGTGCCGATCATGGCGCCTCCGGCCACGCGGTTCATCAGCCGCATGCGCGAAGGTACGCGGAACCAGCGTGAGGCGCGGCCCGACAATGCCGCGTAGAAACCCATGGTCAGGATGTTGGCCGAAACCACGACCGCGACCACCACAACGCCATCGACGAAGGTCATCGCATTGAGATCGAGGATCAGCGGCATGATCGAGGCGTGAAACAGGATCGCTTTGGGATTGCCGAGCGCGATCGACGCACCGAGCACGAAGGAACGGGCGAACCTGGCCTCATTCTTGCCGCCCTCTTCGGCGCTGGCCGCAGCGGAGCGCCACATCTTGACGCCGAGATAGATCAGATATGCCGCGCCGGCATATTTCAGGATCAGGAAGATCCATTCGAAAGTCTGCACCAGAGTGACAAGCCCGAGCAGCGCCAGCGTAACCAGCACTGCGTCGCCCGCCGCTACGCCGAGACCGGCCATGAAGGCACGCCCGAAACCGCGCGAGACGCCATTGGTGATCACGGCGAACATCGCAGGCCCCGGCGTCATCGCCGCCAGAACAACCGCGGTGCAATAGGCAAGGAAGGCCGTCAGCGTCATGTCCTCACCTTCCCGTTCTTGACCCGAACACGCCGGAACACGGCGACGATCTCTTCGCGGCTGCATTCGATGGCGCCAAGCCGCACCGCGCGATCGCGCTCGAACCCGGTGATATCGTAATGCGGCGCCGATGTCTTCGGCGGCCCCTGGTAGGAAGAACGCTTCACGGCGAGCCGGGCTGCGAAACCGTGCAATTCATCGACGTCGTCAGCAAGCAGATGGCACCAGCGATGGCCAGCCCATTTCCAGATCGCCGCGTCGACATAGATCGCCATCGAACAGGCAGCAGCGCCGCTATTGCTTGCAGGGCTTCTGCGGCGCGTCGAACAGCGACAGATTGACCAGTTTGCCGGTCATCGAGAAATCGCCGTAATCCATGGTGAGATCCCGCGTCAGCCCGTTCTCGTGCAGTTTGAAGGAGATGCGGTAGGACGGCAGTTCTTCTCCATCCGCCTTGTCGGTCTGGTCGAAATAGGCGATGTCGACCGGCCAGTACTTGTCCTTGCTGAACTTGGCGAGCGCCGAAAACTCGGGATCGTCCTTCGCCGCCGGCGCCGGCTTTCCGACCACCACGGTTGTGGTCATCACCTTGTCGGCAGTGTCGGAGCCATCATAAAGGCTGGTTTCGTAGAAGGTCTCGCCCCTCTCGGCCTTGCCGATCAGTTCCACCAGATGCTGGGTCGGGAACTGGGTTGATGTCAGCTCCAGCGTTTTCTTGTCCGGCTTGTCCAATTCGACCTTGAGATCCTTGGGCTCCTTGGTTGCAGTGCCCTTCACTTCCTTGTCCATCGACTGGTCGACGAAGGATTTCGTCACGAAGGAAAAGGTCTTGCCCTGAGCGTCCTCGAAGGTCGTCGTCTGCTGGTCGGTAAGGCGCGTGTTGTTGTCGTTTGTCGCGATCTGGGTCACGAACCGGAACTTGACCGTATAGCCCTCGCAAGGCGAGCCGTTGAATTCGTAGACCATGCGCCCCGAAAGGCCGGTGATGCCTGACCGATCGGAAGCTTTGTCCAAGGCGAGGTCATAGACGGCTCGGTGCGGCTGCAGCAGCGGCGCAGCAAATGCGGGAGCGGCAGGCAGAGCGGTAGAGAGCAGAAAAGCACTGGCGATAAGGCGCGTCACGCGCATGGGCAGCTCCGGTGGTCGCGGCTGTCAGTCGAACCGCAAAAGATGATCCACATCACAAAAAGTCGTGGCGGAAGCGTGTCAAACAATGCAGTTTCGACCCAACCGACGCAACACCTTCAAGCAATAGGGAATTACCATGGGCGAAACAATCGAAAAGCGGCTAAGCGAGATCGGCATCACCTTGCCGGTGCCCGCAGTGCCAGTCGCCAATTATGTTCCGTTTGCCCGCAGCGGCAATCTTCTGCTGACCTCCGGTCAGTTGCCATTGAAGGATGGCAAGCTTACCGCTACCGGCCTCCTCGGCCGCGATGTCGACGTTGCCGCTGGTCAGGAAGCCGCGAAATATTGCGCGGTCAACATCCTCGCACAGGCCAAGGCCGCACTCGGCGACCTCGAAAAGATCCGCCGCGTCGTCAAGATCACTGTATTCGTCGCCTCGGCGCCCAACTTCGTTGAACAGCACCTTGTCGCCAACGGCGCTTCCGATCTGCTGGCGACCGCGCTCGGTGAAAAAGGCAAGCATGCTCGCTCCGCAGTCGGCAGTGCGTCGCTGCCGCTTAATGCCCCCGTCGAAATCGAAGCGATCCTGGAAGTCGAATAGGCCGACCCCGTCATGACCGACATTTCCTGGTTGACCGCCCGACCGATCGCGCATCGCGGCTTTCATGATCTCAACGACAAGTGTTGGGAGAACACGCTTTCCGCATTCTCCGCTGCGATCGAGCGTGGCTATGCCATCGAGTGCGACGTGCATCTTTCCGCCGACGGAGTGCCGATCGTCATCCATGATGACGATCTGCGCCGGCTGACCGGCACCGAGGGTTTCGTTTGGCAGCGGACGGCTGCGGAGATGGCGCAACTGCGTGTCGGCGGCACTGACGATCATCCGCCAACGCTGCGTGAATTGCTTGACCTCGTTGACGGGCGCGTTCCGCTCGTCATCGAGATCAAGGGCACGCCTGGACATGACGCCGGGCTGGTCAAGGCAGTCGGGCGTCTGCTCAGGCGCTACGAAGGCCAGGTTGCCATCATGTCGTTCGATCACTGGCTGATCCGTGAATTCGAGACAGAGGCGCCCGGTATTCCCGGCGGCTTGACCGCCTATGGCACAGGAAACCACGAGACCGAGGCGCATTTTTCCATGCTGGCGCACGGCATTGTCTTTACCTCCTATGCCGCCGGCGACCTGCCCAACCGCTTCGTCTCCTTCGTACGGGAAAAGCTCGGCATGCCGGTCATCACCTGGACCATCCGCGACCAACCGGCAATCGACCTCACCTTCAAATATGCCGACCAGATGACATTCGAAGGATTCGAGCCTGATCCCGTACGTGTCGCCTGACACCATCTTGCACGCGCTCCAAAGGACCATAAGTAACAGGCCATGGACCAGGGCGACGATGTGAGGGAACTGGAAGGGGCAGGCTATGCCGTGCGCATAGCCGCCAGCATCGACGCCTTCACCCGTGAGGAATGGGATGGTCTTGCCGGCACGACAAAAGCATCGGAAACTGACTACAACCCGTTCGTTTCATTTGATTTTCTGAACTCTCTGGAAGAGTCCAACTGTGCAGTTTCGCGTACCGGCTGGCAGGGTCATCATCTCAGGCTCGAAGCGGCCGACGGCAGGCTGCTCGGCGCCGTTCCCTGCTATGTAAAATCACACAGCCAGGGCGAATATGTTTTCGACCACGGTTGGGCTGACGCCTTCGAGCGCGCCGGCGGCCGCTATTATCCCAAGCTGCAATGTTCGGTTCCGTTCACGCCCGCCACAGGCCCTCGCCTGCTCGTCTCGAACGGCGAAGATGCCGGCACCGTGAAAGCGGCGCTGGCTGCGGGACTGAAACTCGTCACCGAGCGGCTCGGCGTATCGTCATCGCACGTCACCTTCGCAGATGAGGATGATATCGCCACGCTCGAAGCTGCCGGTTTCCTGCACCGCACCGATCAGCAGTTTCACTTTTTCAACGAAGCCTATGGCAACTATGATGATTTCCTGGCTACGTTGGCATCCCGCAAGCGCAAGGCGCTGAAGAAGGAGCGTCGCGAAGCGCTTGGTGCCGGCATCACCATCGAGCGGTTGACGGGCAAGGACATCACCGAGCGAGTCTGGGACAATTTCTTCGCCTTCTACATGGATACCGGCAGCCGCAAATGGGGTCGGCCCTATCTCAACCGCCACTTCTTTTCGCTGATTGGCGAGCGCATGGCCAACGACGTCCTGCTCGTCATGGCCAAACGCAACGGCCGCTACATTGCCGGAGCCATCAACTTCATCGGCTCCGATACGCTCTACGGCCGCAACTGGGGCTGCATCGAGGACCATCCCTTCCTGCATTTCGAAGTCTGCTACCATCAGGCCATCGATTTTGCGATCGAGAGGAAATTACGGGTCGTGGAGGCTGGCGCCCAGGGTGACCACAAGCTGGCGCGCGGCTATCGGCCAGTAACGGTGCATTCAGCACACTACATCGCACACCCCGGCCTCAGGCGCGCCGTCGCCGATTATCTCGTACGCGAACGCCGCGAAGTGGCGTCGATGAGTGACTATCTCGCCGAGCACACGCCTTTCCGCAAAGGCGAGACAGCGGTCGACGAAGCTTGTCTCAGTGAACCACGGTCCGAGAAAACAGGTTGATCACCACCACGCCAGCCATGATCAGTCCCATGCCGATGAGCGCGGGCATGTCGAGCGCCTGGCGAAACCAGATCCAGCCGATGGCGGTGATCAGCACAATGCCGGCGCCGCACCACAGCGCATAGACGATGCCCACCGGCATGGTGCGCAGCGGCAGCGACAGGAAATAGAAGGCAAGCGCGTAGCCGGCCACCGAGACCAGCGATGGTCCGAGCCTGGTAAATCCTTGCGTTTCCTTGAGCGCCGTGGTCGCAACCACCTCGAACAGGATCGCCACGATGAGATAGAGATAGTTCCGCAACATGCTTTTCCGGGGCCTGATTTCGTGCAACCTGCGCGATGAATACCCTGACCGGCCAGAGAGCACGAGAGGCACATCATGAGCTACGACGATACCAACATCTTCGCCAAGTTGTTGCGCGGGGAGATTCCCTCGCACCGTGTCTATGAAGATGATGCCGTGATCGCTTTCATGGATGTCATGCCCCAAGGCAAGGGCCACACCCTGGTCGTTCCGCGTGCGCCATCGCGCAACCTGCTCGATGCCGACCCAGCGACATTCGCTCCGCTTTTTGCCGTCGTCCAGAAGGTCGCGCAAGCCGTGAAGAAAGCCTTCGCTGCCGACGGCGTCACCATCATGCAATTTAATGAGCCGGCCTCGGGTCAGACCGTATACCACCTGCATGTGCACGTCATTCCGCGCTTCGACGGCGTGCCGCTTAAGCCGCACAGTGGCGAGATGGAAAAGCCTGACGTGCTCGCCGCGAATGCCGACAAGATCAAGGCAGCGCTGGCCAGCTGAACCGAATCAAAGCCTCAGATAGAGCCCCGCCACCAGCAGAAGTTCGGCCACAACGATGCCAGCGACCATGCGTTTGCCCGACACCAGATAGGCAGCGAATCCCAAGGCCGCTGCAGCGATGCGCAAGACAAGCGAGGTGTGCGCGAGCGCGCCACCGGGAAAGACGATCAGATTGCCGATGACGGCCGCGACAAGTGCCGTCGCCATGGTGCGGACCAGCACCAGAAGGTCGGAGTCTTCGGAAAGCTTGCCGCCGAGATAGACACCGAGGAAGCGCCAGACATCGGTGGCGGCGAAACCGGCTGCAAGAATGAACAGATAGGGCCACCACCAAGTGCCGCTGGAAAAATAGCTCATGCCGCGTGCACCCGGCGGCGCCACAGGTGCCACCCATAGGCTGCCGTGCCGCCGACCAGTCCGGCCGCCAAGAGATCGAATTGCGGCAGCAACACGTGAAAGAGCGGCCCGAGACCAACGCCGAAAGCCATCGCCATGTGCCCTGCCCGCTCGCGGGCAGAACCCCATAGCGAGGTCAGGAAATACATCGGCGTCAGCATCAGCAACGCCGCCGAAATGGCGAAAGGCAGCGCATCCGCCACCGCGTAGAAGGTGACGACGACAATGATGTTCGCCGTCACCAGCATGCCACCGAGGCCGGCATAAAAGATCGTACGCTTATCGCGTGGAATGTGCTTCAGGCGTTCCATGGCCAGCACCCAGGAGGTCACGGCTACGAAATGCGAGAGCAGATAGAGTACCCACGGCCGGGTTCTGTCGGCGCGCATCTCGGGCACAAGCGCCATCACCATCGGCATCAGGCGGATGGCCGACAGCGTCACAGCAAACATTGCGGCTGGCAACGCCACTCCCGATACGATGGCGCCCACGAGCACGACCATCGATGGCAGTGCCCAGACAATGCCCGTCATGAAGGCAGCCTGCGCCACCGTGACTCCGGCATCTTTCGCCAATGCGGCGAAGCCGACGAAAGAGCTGACAAGGATCAACCCAGGAAGGGAAAAAGCAGCGCGAACGCCGCGCAGGAACCAGATCGAACGGGGCAGCGTCGTGTCGGAGATCGAGGTCGACATGCCTCGGCCATAGCATGGGCTGCCCTGTGATGCGACCATGGCGAAAGGTGCATGCCGCCTTTCCGTTGATCCAGGAAATCCTGTAAGCACGCGCGTAGCGTCAATATTTTTGCATTCGGCAAAGCAGGCCGGCGGACCGATAGCCGACCCGTGGGCTCTTCGCGTTTGCTACGCTTTTGCCGCGAGCTTCTCGAACGCATTTGGCCGGCGTGAGTTCCGATCCAGCCGCTCACGGATCACTTGGGCGCATTCCCCAGGCGTAAGCGCCGATGTGTCGACTTCCAGGTCGTAGATTCCCGGCTCGTGCACTTCCTGCTGCCATCGCCGTACCGGAAGCGGAAAAGGATCGTCGACGGTGCCGCTGAGATACCGGCCTTCCCGACCCGGCTCAGAAAGACCGCGACGTCTCATGATTTCCTCCAACGGGCATCTGACGCCGACGAACAGAACCGGCAGTCCTTCGAGGCGCCGTGCGCAATCGGGGAGGATATTCAACGATTTGGAGTAAGAGGCGTGATGTCCCGTGTCGGCCACAACGTTCAAGCCCAGCCGGCTGTGCGCGGCGATTGTTTCGTACAGCGCCGCATAGAATGTCGGAACCATCGTCTCCAGATCCGGACGTTCGCCGCCGGGTCTGAGACCGATGCCAGGGCGATAGCGCGGCGGCGTGACAGGCTCATAGACATCGACGCCAAGATTCATCCAGGCGCCATCGAAAATTTCCTGAACCGCCCGCACGATGCTCGACTTTCCCGATCGTGGAGCGCCGTTCAAGATAACGATCCGACCCAAACCCATGGTCTTTCGCCTCCGCTACAAATGAAAAAGCCCCGTCGCCGGGGCTTTTTTGTCGGCGGTTCACCAGCGACAGCCGTCAGTTCTTGCGCGGCAATTGCGGCACCAGGCTGCGCTTGCCGCCGTCCTTGCCCTTAGGCACCTGCTTGGAAGCGACGGCCTTCTTGGCAGTGGCCTTCTTGGCCGCCGCCTTGCGTGGCTTGGGCGCGTTCTCTTCCGGTTCCTTTTTCGGCTTCACCGGTGTCTCGTCGGCCAGCGTTTCCAGCTTGAGACCAGCCTCGCCGGTCTCCTTCTTCTCGACACTGACGCGCACCGTACCACCGTGTTTCAACTTGCCGAACAACACCTCGTCTGCCAGTGGCTTCTTGATGTGTTCCTGGATGATACGGCCAAGTGGACGCGCGCCCATGCGCTCGTCATAGCCCTTGTCGGCCAGCCAGGCGATCGCTTCCGGCGACAGATCGAAAGTGACCCCACGCTCTGAAAGCTGCGCCTCCAGCTGCATGACGAACTTCTGCACCACCTGATGCACCACAGGTACGGGCAGCGAGCCGAACGGGATGATGGCATCGAGACGGTTACGGAACTCCGGTGTGAACAGCCGGTTGATCGCCTCGACATCGTCGCCTTCACGTTTGGTCGAGCCGAAGCCGATCGCCGCGCGCTGCGCATCCGCCGCGCCTGCGTTCGTTGTCATGATCAGGATCACGTTACGGAAGTCGATCTGCTTGCCGTTGTGGTCGGTCAGCTTGCCGTGGTCCATCACCTGCAACAGGATGTTGAACAGGTCCGGGTGCGCCTTTTCCACTTCATCGAGCAGCAGCACGCAGTGCGGATGCTGGTCGACGCCGTCGGTGAGCAGGCCGCCCTGATCGAATCCGACATAACCCGGAGGCGCGCCGATCAACCGCGAGACCGTATGGCGCTCCATATATTCCGACATGTCGAAGCGCAGCAGTTCGACGCCGAGCGAGGCCGCGAGCTGCTTGGCCACTTCGGTCTTGCCGACGCCAGTCGGACCCGAGAACAGGTAGGAGCCGATCGGCTTCTCCGGTTCGCGCAGGCCGGCACGCGCCAGCTTGATCGCGGAAGTGAGCGCGGTGATCGCCGTATCCTGGCCATAGACGACACGCTTCAATTCGACATCGAGTCCGGCAAGCACCTTCTCATCGTCGGCGGAAACCGTCTTCGGCGGGATACGTGCCATGGTGGCGATGGTCGCCTCGATCTCCTTGATTCCGATCGTCTTCTTGCGCTTGCCTTCGGGCAGCAACATCTGTGAGGCGCCGGTTTCGTCGATCACGTCGATCGCCTTGTCCGGCAGCTTGCGGTCGTTGATGTAGCGAGCCGAAAGCTCGACCGAAGCCTTGATCGCATCGGTCGTGTACTTGACCTTGTGGAATTCCTCGAAATAGGGCTTCAGACCCTTCATGATCTCGATGGCATCCTCGACCGTCGGCTCGTTGACGTCGATCTTCTGGAACCGGCGAACGAGCGCGCGATCCTTCTCGAAGAACTGGCGGAATTCCTTGTAAGTCGTTGAGCCGATGCAACGAATCGCTCCGGACGACAGCGCAGGCTTGAGCAGGTTCGAAGCATCCATGGCACCACCCGAGGTGGCGCCGGCACCGATCACCGTATGGATCTCGTCGATGAACAGGATAGCGCCCGGATAGTCCTCAAGCTCCTTGACGACCTGCTTCAGACGCTCCTCGAAATCGCCGCGATAGCGCGTTCCGGCCAGCAGCGTGCCCATGTCGAGTGCGAAGATAGTGGCATCCGACAGCACTTCCGGCACGTCACCTTCGACGATGCGCTTGGCGAGGCCCTCGGCGATCGCCGTCTTGCCGACGCCAGGGTCACCGACGTAGAGCGGATTGTTCTTGGAACGGCGGCACAGCACCTGGATGGTGCGGTTGATTTCAGACGCACGGCCGATCAGCGGATCGATGCGGCCTGCCTTGGCTTTGTTGTTGAGGTTGACACAGTAGGCAGTCAGCGCGTCCTGCTGCTTCTTCTTGCCACCCTCTTCCTGCTGCTCGGCACCATTAGTGCCGCTCTGCTCGTCCTCGGCGCCACGCGGCGACCGGCTTTCCGATGAGCCAGGGCGCTTGGCGATACCGTGCGAGATGTAGTTGACCGCGTCGTAACGGGTCATCTGCTGTTCCTGCAGGAAATAGGCAGCGTGGCTCTCGCGTTCCGCGAAGATGGCCACGAGCACATTGGCGCCGGAGACTTCCTCACGGCCCGATGATTGCACATGGATCACGGCACGCTGGATGACGCGTTGAAAACCCGCCGTCGGCTTGGAATCCTCATCGTAACCGGTGACGAGATTGTCGAGCTCGGTATCGATATAAGTCAGAACGGTCTGCTTCAACTCGTCCAGATCGACATTGCAGGCGCGCATCACCGCTGCCGCCTCATTGTCGTCGATCAGGGCCAGCAGAAGATGTTCGAGCGTCGCATATTCGTGGTGACGTTCGTTGGCGAAGGTCAGCGCCTGATGAAGCGCCTTTTCCAGGCCCTGGGAGAAAGCCGGCATGTTACCTCACTTCTTCTCCATCACGCATTGCAGCGGATGTTGGTTCTGTCGGGCGAAATCCATGACCTGAGACACTTTGGTCTCGGCCACTTCGTAGGTGTAGACCCCGCACTCGCCCACACCGTGATTGTGGACATGAAGCATGATGCGTGTGGCGGCTTCGCGGTCCTTCTGGAAAAAACGCTCCAGCACGTGAACCACGAATTCCATCGGGGTGTAGTCGTCATTGAGGATCAGAACCCGGTAGAGGCTCGGTTTCTTTGTCTTGGTTTTCGTGCGCGTGATGACGGCCGTTCCGCGACCGGTGCCATTACCGTCGCCGCCGTTCTGCATTCGCGCCACGTCTGTCGTGGCAGTCTTACCGGTGGTCACGTATTCCTGCCTTCTGGATCGAATCCCCATCAGAACCCGACATGTAGGGTATCGATGCAGGATTTTAAGCCCTTCTGGTTAGCTGACAATATGGCTAGGTCCTCATTCAGTGCCGTTTTTCGCAAACGTGAAGGTGTCACACCGGCGGATACGAAAAAACCCGGCTGCGCAAGCGCAACCGGGCTCGTTGGGCGGGTCGGAAACCCGCAAACTGGCAGAAAATGAAGCTTACTTCGCCTTGGCAGTCAGCGATTCGAACGGCTTGTAGGCGTCCTTGGCGAGATCGGCATACAGTTCACTGATCTTGGTAGCCTCGGCCACGAAAGCCTCGTACGCCTGCTTGGCGTAGTCGCTCTGGAGTTCAACCGCGTTTTCCAGAGACTTGGCCGACAAAAGCTTTTCGAAATGGGCTGCGCCGTTCTCGAAGCTCTTCTTGGTGTATTCGGTCGCCTCGCTGGCGATCGTCTGCACACCCTTGGAAAGCGAAGCAAAGCTCTTCAAGCCGGTGTCGGCGAATTCCTTGCCGTATTTGCTGAAATCCTCGTAGGTCTGGCTCATCTGGCATTCCTTTTCGTACGGATCGGCTGATTTGTGCGATGCATAAGATGTATGTTGCGATGCACAAAAAGTCAATTCCCGCGCGAATGCCCCTTCAGTCCCTAAGATTCGAATAAAGCTAGCCTCAACTGCAGCCAAAATGGTGAACGAGGCGGTTACCATAAACGGATTGGTAACGAGCGTTAAAGTAGGTTGGCCAAATGCGGGGCCGGACCTTTGCCGACTCCCCGGGGTGCAAGCAAAATTCAAAGGAAGCAGCAGTGCGTCAGGCGTTAACAGGCATCGTGTCCAAGTCGGTTTCTTCTCTCCTCAAAACTTCCATGGTCGCTTCGCTCGCGCTGACATTCGCGGTGACCGACGTCGTGTCCGCGATGGCGGCGCCCTCCTCGGCGATCGTCGTCGATGCCAAGACAGGCAAGACGCTTTACGCGAAGGACGCCAATGCGCGTCGCTATCCGGCGTCATTGACCAAGATGATGACGTTGTACCTGACCTTCGAGGCGCTCGCGCAGGGTCGCATCGCCAAGAACACCCCAGTCGTCTTCTCGGCCAAGGCCGCAGCCGAACCGCCGACGAAGCTCGGCGTGCGCAAGGGCGGCGCCGTCACGGTCGAAACCGCGATCCTCTCCATGGTGACCAAATCCGCCAATGATTCCTCGACTGCGCTCGCCGAAATGCTCGGTGGCTCAGAGGCGAATTTTGCTCGGATGATGACATCCAAGGCGCGTGCTTTGGGCATGAAAAGCACGGTGTTCCGCAATGCCAACGGCTTGCCGGACCCGGGCCAGTTCACCACCGCACATGACATGGCGGTGCTCGGCATGGCGCTGCGCGAGCATTACCCGCAATATTATGGTTACTTCTCCACGCGCTCATTTGCGTATGGCAAGCGTCAGATCAACGGCCACAACCGTCTGCTCGGCCGCATCAAGGGTGTCGACGGCATCAAGACCGGTTACACCCGTGCGTCCGGCTTCAACCTGGTTTCCTCGGTCGCTGACGGCAACCGTAAGCTCGTCGCCGTGGTGATGGGCGGTTCTTCAGGCGGTTCCCGCGACAAGCAGATGGCTTCGCTGATTCAGACCTATATGCCGCAGACCTCGACTCGCGGCTCCGGCCCGCTCGTCGCGCGGGCCTCGGGCGACACGGCCGTGGCGGCGATCGCCAACGTCTTCCTGCCCAAGAAGAATGCGCCGACTCCCGACGAGAAACCGGAGATCCTCGTTGCTTCCGCCGACGAGACTGCTGCCGTTGAAGTTGCGGCCGAGGACGCGGTGGTTGAGCCGGCCAAGCCGTCTCGCAAGACCAAGAAAGTAATCGCGGCGGCAGCTCCCGTGACGGCATCGGCTGCTGAAATGGCGATCCCGGCCGAGCTTCCGGTCGTCCAGGCCTACGCACCCGTCGAAGAAACTCCGATCGACCGCATGATGACGGCGTCGACCTCCACGAATTCCGCCGCTTCAGGCGGCTGGGCTGTTCAGATCGCCTCGGCACCGCGTGAAGCTGATGCCAAGGCTCAGCTCGACAAGGTCGCCAAACAGGCCGGCCGTGTACTGGCCAAGGCTTCCGGCTTTACCGTCGCCTTCGACAAGGACGGCACCACCTATTATCGCGCCCGCTTCGGTTTCGAGACCAAGGAAGCGGCGTGGAAGGCCTGCAACGCGCTGAAGCGGAAGAGCATCTCCTGCTACGCCGTGCAGCAGTGAACGGACTTCTCCCGGAAACGTATCTTATCGAAGGAGGTCAATGGTGATTGGAGAGCAGGACGTCCTTGGCTTCGTTGATCCGCGCCGCCAGGAACGACGCGTTTCCGACATCGGGGTGCAAGCGTTGCATCAAGCGGCGGTGCGCCTTGCGGACATCCGTCGCGGCGGCGCCCGTTTCAAGACCAAGGATCTTGTAGGCCTCCTCCTTAGTCATGGCGCCAGGACCTGGCGCAACACCCAGCCTCTCGCCACGATACGTCTGCGTGTCGAGGCGCCAGGTGGGAAAACGGCCGTCAAGATACGTCTCTAGCAACTGCCGGCTGTCGGGATCGACCGCCAGTTCCTGGTAGAGTAGCCCGAGATCCGTCAGGCTCATCGCCCCGAGCATCTTTCCCTCGCTGAGACCTGCCAACACCAGCCCTTCGAGCCGGCCGGTGTCATGATCGAGCTCCATTTCCAGGGCAGCCGTACGCACCAGGGAATGGCGCGTGATCAGTGTGCCCACCGGGCGTTCCCTGCGAAACAGCATGTAGAGCGAGCCGGCGGCGGCAAGCGCGAGCAGGCCAAATCCGGCGCGTCCAGCGGCCAGGATCGCGATCCCGGCAGTTCCGAGACCTACCGGCAAGGCTAGGCGTGCATTACCGGCCAACGCCTTGGGGTCGGCGCGCAGAAAGAGCGCTGCCGCTCCAGCGAGGGCGAGCACGATTGCAGCAACGATGATCACAATACCCATGGCCGATCATCCCGGTTCGACAAAGTCTACCGCGATCCTCTCGGGAGACCAATACGCCGGCAAGTCACCGGCCCGAGCCGATCTTCCATCTTCAATAAGTTCAGAGTAGGCCGAGTTCCGCGAGTTCTTGTCGCAGCTTGGAGGGCATTTCCGCCCAACCCACCCTGCCCTTGCCAAGATCGACCGGCGCATCGGAAGGTTTCAGGTAACGCCACCCCTGGAACGCGCGTCGCGGCTGCCATTCGGTGCGGACCACGACCGGGTCGAGGACCAGATGACAGCGTCCGATGCCCTCCTTGTCGGTGAAGGGCCTGATCTCGGTGATCAGTTGTCGGCACTGCACGCTACCCTTGATCACCCAGTAAAGTGAGCCGCCATCGACGATTTCGGGGCCCCTCGTCGGCACCATGCGCGTGGTGTGATACTGCTCAACCGGCTCGCCGGCCCGGCGTTTGTCATCGAGCCGATCCGCGATCCATTCCTCGAGATCCTCGACGCTGTCACAGCCGACGCACAGTTTGATGAGATTGAGAGCCATGGCTGGAAGGTAGTACGCCAGCAGCGCGGGTCAACGGCCTCCGTGACTTCTCCACAATGCCAGAGGAGCCTGCTCAACACTCCACTACATTGACGGCGAGACCGCCAAGGCTGGTCTCCTTGTATTTCTCGCTCATGTCGAGCCCGGTCTGACGCATCGTCTCGATGGCTGCGTCCAATGGCACGAAATGTTTGCCGTCGCCCTTGATGGCGAGCGAGGCCGCCGTCACCGCCTTCACGGCGCCGAGCGCGTTGCGTTCGATGCAAGGCACCTGGACGAGCCCCGCTATGGGATCGCAGGTCATGCCGAGATGGTGCTCCAGCGCGATCTCCGCGGCATTTTCCACCTGCTCCGGCGTGCCGCCCATGACGGCGCAGAGCCCGGCCGCCGCCATTGCCGAGGCCGACCCCACCTCACCCTGGCAGCCGACTTCGGCCCCGGAAATGGATGCATTCGACTTGATGATGCCACCGACAGCGGCCGCGGTAAGCAGGAAGTCCCGGATCGACGCCTGATCGGCCTCGGGATGGAAGTGGAGCCAGTAGCGAAGCACCGCCGGAAGCGTGCCGGCTGCACCGTTGGTCGGCGCGGTGACAACGCGACCGCCGGCGGCGTTTTCCTCGTTCACAGCCATGGCGTAGATCGACAGCCAGTCATTGGCGAGCAATGGGTTCGGCCGGTTCTGCTGCCATTGTTCCTGCAGCTTGTCGTGCAGCTGGCGCGCCCGCCTGCGTACCTTTAGCCCACCCGGCATGATGCCTTCCTGGGTCAGGCCGCGTTCGATACAGCCGCGCATGGCATCCCACACTGCGTCGAGCCCGTCATCGAGCTTCTCGCGCGACATGTGTGTTTCTTCGTTGATCCGCTTCATCTCGGCGATCGAAAGGCCGCTTTTCTCGGCCATTTTCAGCATCTCCAGGGCATTCTTGAACGGATACGGCACTTTTTTGCCTTCCGTCGTGACCGTGCCTTTCGCCTTCATGCGCTGCAGTTCTTCGTCCGAAACGACGAAGCCGCCACCGATCGAATAGTAGATACGCTTCAGGAGCAGGCGATCAGCCGCATCGTAAGCGTAAAAGGCCATGCCGTTGGCATGACCGGTCAGTGGGGTCTTCTTGTCGAGCACGAGATCCTTGGCCGGATCGAAGCGATAGGACGATCGCCCAGGCGGCGAAATGCGCTTCTGCGCCGTCACCGCCGCCACGATGCCTTCCGCCTTGTCCGGATCGACAGTCTGCGGAATTTCACCAGCCAGGCCCAGAATGACAGCACGGTCAGTGCCATGTCCGATGCCGGTATAGGCGAGAGATCCGTGCAGGCTGGCGGCGATCCGTTCCACCTGTACGCCGACGGGGCGTGGCCAATCGTTACCCTCGAGCTCCTCCAGGAAACGCGCTGCCGCCGTCATCGGCCCCATCGTATGCGAACTCGATGGCCCGATGCCGATCTTGAACAGGTCGAAAACCGAAAGAAACACGCTTCCAAGCTCCTCAGGCGCTCCCGGATGGGTAGCGCAATCCAGTCGATCATTTCGCCATTCGTCATCGGATGCTAGACGCCGCCCCGACGTCCGTTTCGCTGCAAGCGACATCGGCTTACGACCGTCGGCGGGATAAGGCATTCCGTAGCGTTCTATGTATTAAATAGTGTCCATGAGCGATTCTTTTCTATTTTCGCTGAACGACCTGCTGGCGGTGGCTTTTTTCCTCGGCGTCTGGGTCTTTTTTGCGCTGGCCGCAGACGGCAAGCTTTTCCACCGCATTTCCCTGACCACCGCTATGAACACACAGCGCGAAGCCTGGATGCGCACCATGGCCAAGCGCGAGCTGCGCATGATCGACACGTCGATCATGATCGGCCTGCAGCAAGGCACCGCCTTCTTCGCGTCCAGTTCGATCTTCGCCATCGGTGGCTGCTTCGCGCTGCTTGGCGCATCGAACCATGTGCTGGCGGTGGTTTCGATATTGCCTTTTGTCGGCACGCCGCCACAGGGAGTATTCGAAGCCAAGATCCTCGGCCTGATCGTGCTGCTGGCCTACGCCTTTTTTAAATTCGGCTGGTCGTACCGGCTATTCAACTACTGCTCCATCCTGATCGGCGCTGTGCCGACGACACAGGAAGGAATCGTAGCCCCTCACGAAACGGAGGCGGCAATCACCCGTGCCGCGAAAATGAACATACTGGCCGGCAAACACTTCAATGCCGGCCTGCGCGGCATCTTTTTCTCGCTCGCCTATCTGGGCTGGTTCATGAATGCCGGCATATTCGCCCTCACGACGCTGATCCTGCTCGCCGTGCTGGTACGGCGCCAGTTTTTCTCCAACGCACGCGCCGCGGTACTGGTCGAGGTCGATCGGCCCTAGGGCGTTTCCACTATTCACGGAAACGCTCTAATTCTTCGTTTTGCAAAATTCCGGACGGAAAACCGTTACGCACTTTTTCTGGAATTGCTCTAGGCGGGACCGGGGTAAAGCCGATCGATCTTGCCCGTCATCCAATAAACGAACAGGCCGATCCATTCCTTGATGGCCATGGTCGTCGTCTGCAATGAATCGACCGGATTGTCCGTGAAAAGACCGATGCCTTCCCGGCCGGACGTGCGATAGTCGACAGGCCAGGGCACGGTTTCGAAACCGGCCTTGTCGAACAGGGCCTTGGAACGCGGCATGTGGAATGCCGATGTCACCAGAAGCCATACTTCACCCGGTTTCGGCGTCACCAGCTTGCGCGTGAAGACGGCATTCTCATAGGTGTTGCGGGATTCGCTCTCCAGCACCAACCGCTCCGGCGCAACGCCAAGCGCCGTCAGCAATCGCTGTGCGGTGACGGCATCGCCTTCCCCCTCGAGGATCAACTCCCCGGCGCCGCCCGAAACCACCACTCTGGCTTCGGGATAGCGTCTGGCCAGGATCGCGGTCTCGACAAAACGGTCACCGGCCGTGCTGAGCTCGTAGCCACCACGCGCCAGATTGATCGCGCCTTCCATGCCGCCGCCAAGCACGACGATGCCGTCGATCTGCTGAGGTGCAGCCGGACGCTGGTAGCGCTCCTCCAGCGGCGTCATGATCATCGCGCCGAACGACGTCCACACCGAGAGAACCAGGAGAAGGGCCGCGAAAAAAGCACCGGCCTTGAGCAGCCTGCGGCTGCCGAAGAAACCAGCGAGCAGACCGGCGAGCAACAGGAAGATCGCCAGGTTGAGTGGTTGAACGAAGAACCAGAAGACTTTGGAAAGAAAGAAGAACATCTGACGGCCCCAGTCATGCCCGAAGGTTGAATCCCAATCCTCCTTCGAGACGCCGAAGATTCGTCCTCGGCCCGCGACAGTGGTCCATCGGGATTCCGGCAAAACTGCGGAACGCGGACTGTTCCCGTCTCGGAATCAAGCCGAGAAACGGAAACGCAGTTGGCTTACCACCACTGATTGGCCTCGAAGCGACCGGCCGCCTTCTCGATGACATGCGCGGTCTGGAACAGCGTCTCTTCGTCGAAAGGTCGGCCGATGAGCTGCAGTCCGAGTGGCAGGCCGTGCGAATCGAGGCCGGCCGGCACGGAAATGCCGGGCAGGCCCGCCATGTTCACAGTTACCGTGAAAACGTCGTTGAGATACATCTTGACCGGGTCGGCAGCCATATCCTGGTCCGCGACGCCGAAAGCGGCCGACGGCGTGGCCGGCGTCAGGATCACGTCGACACCCGCGGCGAACACGTCCTCGAAGTCCTTCTTGATGAGCGTGCGCACCTTCTGTGCCTGCAGATAGTAGGCGTCGTAGTAGCCGGCCGAAAGCACATAGGTGCCGATCATGATGCGGCGTTTGACCTCGCGGCCGAAACCGGCGGCACGGGTCTTCTCATACATGTCGACGATGTCCTTGCCGGGCACGCGCAGACCATAGCGCACGCCATCATAGCGGGCGAGGTTCGATGAGGCTTCGGCTGGCGCCACGATATAGTAGGCCGGCAGCGCGTATTTGGTGTGCGGCAGCGAGATATCGACGATTTCGGCACCCGCGTCCTTCAGCCAGGCGATACCCTGCTGCCAGAGCGCCTCGATCTCCTCCGGCATGCCGTCAACGCGGTATTCCCGCGGAATGCCCACCTTCATGCCCTTGATCGGACGGCCAAGCACGGCCTCATAGTCCGGCACCGGGCGATCGACGGAGGTGGTGTCCTTGGCGTCGACCGATGCCATGGATTTCAACAGAATGGCAGCATCACGGACGTCGCGTGCGATCGGCCCGGCCTGATCGAGCGATGATGCAAAGGCTACGACGCCCCAACGCGACACTCGACCATAGGTCGGCTTGATACCGACCGTGCCGGTAAAGGCGGCCGGCTGACGGATCGAGCCCCCGGTATCGGTAGCGGTGGCGCCAGCACACAGAAAGGCGGAAACCGCCGCCGCCGAACCACCGGAAGAACCGCCAGGGACCAGTTGCATGTTGTCGTAGGTACGGTTTTCGTCGACGCCGCCCGGCTTCACGAAGCCGGCGCTGCCGTCATGGAAAGTCGGTTTGACAGTGGTCTGCACGCGCGAGCGGCGCCAGGGATTGACCACCGGACCGTAGTAAGAGGTCTCGTTGGAAGAGCCCATGGCGAACTCGTCCATGTTGAGTTTGCCGAGCATGACGGCGCCATCGGCCCACAGATTGCTTGTCACGGTGGATTCATAGCGCGGCTTGAAACCGTCAAGCACGTGGCTGCAAGCCTGCGTGTGTAAGCCTTCGGTGGCGAACAGATCCTTGATGCCGAGCGGAATGCCTTCCAGCTCACCACCCTCGCCCTTGGCGAGCCTGGAATCGGAAGCCTTGGCCATATCGCGCGCCTTGTCGTGCGTCACCGCCACATAGGCGTTGAGCAGCGGATTGGCCTGATCGATCGCCGCAAGATAGGCGTCGGTGATCTCCGCTGCGGAAATCTCCCTGGCCCGCAGCTTCGCGCGCGCTTCGGCAATGGTCAGTCTGGTCAGGTCGCTCATCAGGCAAGCTTCTTTTCGTAAAATCGCGGACGGCCGGAAACGGGATCTTGAATCGTTACCGCAACGGTCAGGGCTTTATTCCACCACCTTGGGCACCAGGAAGAAGTTTTCCTCGGTCGCCGGCGCGTTGGCGACAATGTCGGCGGCCTTGTTGCCGTCGGTCACGATATCCTCGCGCTTCCGCATCGCCATCGGCGTCACCGACGTCATCGGCTCGATGCCGGAAACATCAACCTCGTTCAATTGCTCGACGAAGCCGAGAATGGTGTTGAGTTCGCCGGTCATGCGTGCGGCGTCCTCCTCGCTCACAGCGATGCGGGCAAGGCGCGCGACGCGCTTGACGGTCTGGATGTCGACGGACATGGGTGCCTCGGCGATCGTGTCGGAAAGGTTCAGGCGGCTATAGCCGCGCGCCGCGCCGCGCGCAACCTTGAACGGCGCGGAACCACATTCGCCTCGTTACAGGGAAACGGTCTCGCCAACTTTAGGCAACACCACCTTGGCGCCAGAACCTTCCATGCCGGCGACGAACTTGTCAGCCGACTGGTCGATCACCGGGAAGGTGCCGAAATGGCAAGGCACAACCGTATCGAACTTGAAGAAGCGCCGGCACGCAAGGGCTGCCACCGCGCCGCCCATGGTGAAGCGATCACCGATCGGCACAAGACCGACCTTCGGCTCGTGCAACTCGTTGATCAGCGCCATATCGGAAAAGATATCGGTGTCGCCCATATGGTAAAGCGTCTTGTCATCCGGAAAATGCAGCACCATTCCGCCCGGATTGCCGAGATAGGTATTCGTGCCATCTTCGCCTGACAGCGAGGAGGAATGCAGCGCCTGCACGAAAGTCGTGGTGAACCCACCGCAATCGACGGTGCCGCCAATGTTGCCGGGGTTGATCTTGTCGCCGGACACACCTTTGCCGACCAGCAGCATGCAGATCTCGAAATTGGCGACCAGCATGGCGCCACTCTTTTTCAGGATATCGACGGCACTGCCGACATGATCGTCATGGCCGTGCGTGATCAGCACGTGGGTGACACCATCGGCCACACCTTCCCAGCCTCCACCCCAGGATGGGTTGCCTACCAGGAAGGGATCGATCAGGATCGTCGCGCCGCCAGCCTCCACACGAAACGCCGAGTGCCCGTACCAGGTGAGTTTCATCAACCGCTCCTCGATTTTGTGAGAGCAGGAAGATAGAACGGCGGCGGATCAAGTCAAAGGAAAGCGCGTGGGAATCATCGCCATCGAGGACCTGCCCCAATTGCTGAGCGCGGGTGGCACGCTTGCCGGCATCGACCTGGGCGACAAGACCATTGGAGTTGCGGTTTCAGACCGTGGCCTTTCCTTCGCGCATCCCCGTCCCGTCATCATGCGAAAGAAGTTCTCGATCGATGCCGCAGCCCTGATCGGCCTGCTCGGCAAGGAGAATGTGGCAGCGATCATCATTGGCCTGCCCGTCAATATGGACGGTTCCGAAGGACCACGAGCCCAGAAATCACGCGCCTTCGTGCGCAATATGGCGCCGCTCAGCCCGTTGCCTTTCGTTTTATGGGATGAACGCCTGTCGACGGTGGCGGCAGAGCGCGTGCTGCTCGAGATGGATGTTTCACGGCGAAAACGCGAAACGCGCATCGATTCAGCCGCTGCAGCCTTTATTCTGCAGGGAGTCTTGGACCGTCTCCGGACACTTGCTCGATCCGATTGAGCTGCACCTGATCGGCACGCTGCCGGCTCCACCAGGCGGCGATCTGGCGGCGTCGTCGGAAAGCGACAATGCCCGCTACCAGGAACGAATCGAAGACACAGGCCTTGGCGACCATCCCCGGGATCAGCGCAGGATCAATGCCGAGGATCTCGCCATAAAGTTCGAAAACCAGGTCATGCAGTTGGCGGCTCAACATGACATAGCCGAAATTCATGTCGTTGAGCGACAGGAAGTACCAGCCCCAGAACAAAGTGAGCGGCGCAATCCAGAGCAGTAGCAAGGTGCGCATCAGCAGACCTTTCCTGCCGCCCGGCACCACGGATCCGCGCACAGCTCGGCCCAAACCGCCCTATGGACGGTCCTCTCTTGGCTTTCGAGCGATGGCGACGTGCGCATGATCTTCCTGCGGTTTGAAGAAAGACAGTGGGGCTTACCGCCCGCCACCGCAATGGAAACCATTTGTTAAGGTTAACAGCCGATCGGCAGACGCATTCCAGCGGAATGGCCTGCTCCTTGGGAGAGGCTGAAAGAGTGCGCTCGCGTCAGTTCGTCGCCGGATAGAGCGTATCCAGGATCATCCGCGCGTCGTGGCGTGAGTCGAGCATGCCGTAGGTATTGCGCCACTGTCCTGCCAGTCGCGTTTCGATGAAGGCATCGGCAATGCGCCCTGCCCCCAGCCGCTTCAGTTCCGCGGCTGCTGCCGCCAGAGCCAACTGCTCCGTCAACAATCGGGCGGAGCCTTCGTCCGTCGAAGCCACCTGCATGGCCGCCTTCAGCACGCTGATCGTGCCGTGTCCGGTGGCGCCAAGGTCGCTGTCGATACCGGCCAGCACTTCTTCGAACAGCGCCGGCGCTCGCCCGAGCACACGCAGTACGTCGAGCGCCATGACATTGCCGGAACCTTCCCAGATGGCGTTGACTGGCGCCTCTCGATAATAGCGCGCCAACGGAGCCTCTTCGACATATCCGTTGCCACCCAGGCACTCCATCGCCTCGTAAAGCAACGACGGCGCAATCTTGCAGACCCAATATTTCACGACCGGCGTCATCGCCCTTGCAAAGGCGGCCTCGCCCCGGTCCGCCGCCGCTTCATCGAAGGAGCGTGCCAGGCGGAACGACAACGCCGTGGCCGCAGCCACGTCGAGCGCCATATCGGCCAGAACGCGCTGCATCAGCGGCTGGTCGACAAGATTGGCACCGAACACCTTGCGATGGCGCGTGTGGTGAACGGCCTCCGCCAGGCCGGCCCGCATGAGTGCGGCGGAAGCGACGGCGCAATCGAGACGGGTCAGTGTGACCATGTCCATGATGGTCTTGATGCCTTGCCCCGGCTCGCCCACCATCTCGCCGATGGCATTGTCGAACTCGACTTCCGAGGAGGCATTGGAGCGGTTGCCAAGTTTGTCCTTCAGGCGCTGGAATCGGAAGCCGTTGCCCGATCCGTCGCCGAGAATGCGCGGAACCAGGAAGCACGACAGCCCTTCCGACGCCTGTGCCAGCACTAGGAAGGCATCCGACATCGGCGCCGACATGAACCATTTGTGGCCGGACAACCGATAGAAGCCGCTGGAGCCGGCGCGCTCGGCCTTGGTGATGTTGGCGCGCACATCGGTGCCGCCCTGTTTTTCGGTCATACCCATGCCGAGCGTCAGCCCGGTCTTTTCCACCGGCGGCTTCTGCGCCTGATCGTATTTGCGCGTGGTCACGCGTGGCGCCCACTCCCGGAAGATCTTCGGGTTGGCCATCAGCGCCGCCAGCGAGGCGTTGGTCATGGTGATCGGACACAGATGGCCGGTCTCCAGTTCCGCCGTCAGATAGAAGCGCGCCGCGCGCACCTGATGGCGACGGCCGATCTCGGTCTCACCATTTTCCCACACGGATGAATGCAGACCGTTTGCGACCGAACGGCGCATCAGCGCGTGATAAGCAGGATGGAACTCAACAAGGTCAATGCGCCGGCCCTGCCGGTCATGGGTCCTGAGCTTCGGCGTTTCGATGTTGACGAGCCGTGCCAGGTCCTGCGCTTCCTGCGTCAGCACGAAGCGGCCGAGCTGGTCGAGGTCCTTGCGCACCGGCTCCGAGAATCGCTCCGCCAGTTGGATCAGCAAAGGATCGCCCCGCCAGGCATTGCCCCCGGCAAGCGGCGGCGGCTGATTTATCACGTCGTCGGCCACGCTTTCCCTTTCAAATCGGTCCCGCCTGACTGCTCGAATCCGGGACCGCTGCCGGTTTATAACGAAGCTGTCACGCGTAGGCGACGAAAATACCGGTGGAAAGGCGCGCTTTCCAATCGAGGCGCTTGCGGGTGGCCCGCACCCGCCCTATAGCAACGCCTTGAGATGACTGACGCTTCGTCCCTTCCGCTGTTTCCGCACCGCCACCTTCTGGGCATAAGCGACCTTTCTCCTGCCGATATCGAGATCCTTCTGGATCGCGCCGACCGCGCGGTGGCGATCTCGCGCCAATCCGAGAAGAAAACCTCGACACTGCGCGGGCGTACCCAGATCAACCTGTTCTACGAAGCATCGACGCGCACCCAGTCGTCCTTTGAGCTCGCGGGAAAAAGGCTCGGTGCCGACGTCATGAACATGTCGGTCGCCTCCTCTTCGGTGAAAAAGGGCGAAACGCTGATCGACACCGCGATCACATTGAATGCCATGCGCCCCGATATCCTGATCATTCGTCATCAGTCGGCGGGCGCGGCCGCGCTGCTCGCGCAGAAGGTCGGCTGTTCGGTGGTCAATGCCGGCGACGGTACGCATGAGCACCCGACACAGGCGCTGCTGGACGCGCTCACCATCCGCCGCGCCAAGGGACCTCTTTCCAAGCTTATCGTGGCGATCTGCGGCGACATCCTGCATTCGCGCGTCGCCCGCTCCAACATCATCCTGCTCAATGCGCTGGGTGCCCAGGTGCGCGTGGTCGCGCCCTCGACGCTTCTTCCTTCCGGCATCGAGCGCATGGGCGTCATCGTGGCGCGCTCCATGGCCGAGGGCCTGAAGGATGCAGACGTCGTCATGATGCTGCGGCTGCAGCGCGAGCGCATGGAAGGCGCTTTCGTGCCATCGGTGCGTGAATATTTCCGCTATTTCGGCCTCGATGCCGAGAAACTGAAGGCTGCAAAGGACGATGCGCTTGTCATGCATCCCGGGCCGATGAATCGCGGCGTCGAGATCGCCTCGGAAGTGGCCGACGGGCCGCAGAGCGTCATCCAAGAACAGGTCGAGATGGGTGTCGCCGTGCGCATGGCGGTGATGGAAGCGCTGCTCGATCCGCGCCGCAATCAGGAAGGCCGCGGCGCATGACCAGGACGATTTTTCAGCGCGCGCGCATTGTCGACCCCTCGCGCGGCATCGATGAGATCGGCACCGTCATCATCGACGGCAAGACGATCGTTGCCGCCGGCGCGGAAGCGCTCAATCAGGGCACTCCGGAGGGCGCCAGGATCATCGACTGCGCCGGCAAGGCGATCATTCCCGGCCTGATCGACTCACGGGTTTTCATTGGCGAGCCCGGCGGCGAACACCGCGAAACCATTCACTCGGCAAGCCATGCGGCCGCCGCTGGCGGCGTCACTTCGCTGGTGATGATGCCCGATACCGATCCGACCATCGATACGGTGGCGCTGGTGGAATTTGTGCTGCGCACGGCCCGTGAAACGGCAAGCGTCAACGTCTTCCCGGCAGCCGCCGTCACCAAGGGATTGTATGGTCGCGAGATGACCGAATTCGGCCTGCTGCGCGAGGCCGGTGCCGTTGCCTTCACCGATGGTCGCCACACCATCGCCAATGCGCTGGTGATGCGGCGCGCGCTCACCTATGCCCGCGACTTCGGTGCGGTCATTGCGCACGAGACACAGGATGCCGACCTTGCGTCGGCCGGCGTCATGAACGAGGGGCTCTACGCCAGTTGGCTTGGCCTCTCCGGCATTCCGCGCGAAGCTGAACTGATCCCGCTGGAGCGCGATCTGGCACTCGCCCGGCTGACCAGGGGCAACTACCACGCAGCCAAGATCTCCACGGCGATGTCGGCGGCCGCGATTGCCCGCGCCAAGACGGACGGTGCCAATGTGACTGCCGGCGTAGCCATTCACAATCTGGCGCTGAACGAAAACGATGTCGGGCAATACCGCACTTTCTTCCGTCTGGCGCCGCCGCTGCGCGCCGAGGAAGACCGCGTGGCGATGATCGAGGCACTGAAGGACGGAACGATCGATATCGCCGTTTCCTCGCATGATCCACAAGACGTCGACACCAAACGCCTGCCATTCGCCGATGCCGCAGCAGGCGCGATCGGGCTCGAGACACTGCTTTCTGTTGCCCTGCGCCTCTATCATAACCAGGATCTGTCGCTGCTCAGGCTTGTCGAAGTGCTATCGACGGCCCCTGCCCGGCTGTTCGGCTTGGCTGGTGGCACATTGAAGCGCGGTGCACCAGCGGATCTTGTTCTGGTCGATCTCGACGAACCCTGGATCGTGAGCGAGGCCGGTATCCGCTCGCGCTCGAAAAACACCTGCTTCGAGGGCGCGCGTCTGCAGGGCAAGGTCTTGCAAACGCTGGTTGCGGGCCGCACAGTGTTTTCCGCCTAGCGTTCGTAAGAGACGCGGGGCGACGGGGGAGCAATGTCGCTGATTTCCATTCTTGCGCCGGTCATCGGTTATCTGTGCGGCTCGATTCCCTTCGGCCTGCTTTTGACACGCGCTGCCGGCCTCGGCGATGTACGCAGCATCGGTTCCGGCAATATCGGCGCCACCAACGTTCTGCGTACGGGCAACAAGGGCCTCGCCGCAGCAACACTGATCCTGGACGCGCTGAAGGGCACTATCCCGGCGCTGATCTTCGCGCGTTACGGGACGGAAGCCGGCGCGCTCGCTGGCGCCGGCGCCTTCATTGGACACATCTTCCCGGTCTGGCTCGGTTTCAAGGGAGGCAAGGGTGTCGCCACCTATCTCGGCGTGCTGATCGGACTTGCCTGGCAAGTGGCGTTGATCTTCGGCGCTGTCTGGCTCGCGATGGCGGTGTTGTTCCGCTACTCGTCACTTGCGGCACTCGTTGCCTGTGTCGTCGTACCGGTCGTGCTGTTCTTTTTCGGCCAAGTGCAATATGCGCTGGCCTTCGCGTTGATGAGCGTGCTGATCTTCTACAAGCATCGCGCCAACATCGAGCGACTGAGGGCCGGAACAGAAGGCCGAATCGGAGCCAAAGGGTGAGCAAGCCCATTGTCGGGTTGCGCCTCAGTGACCGGCAACGGCTGAGTTGGCTGCGCCTTATCCGCACTCCGAATGTCGGACCGGCTTCCTTCCGCGCGCTCATCAACCGTTTCGGCTCGGCAGAGGCAGCGCTCGAAGTCCTGCCTGAACTGACGCTTTCCGGTGGTGCCAGCCGTCTGGTCAGGATCCCTGCAATCGCTGAGATCGAAGCGGAAATGCAGGCCGCAAGGCGCATTGGCGCACGCTTCGTCTGCATCGGTGAACCGGATTACCCGCCGCGGCTCAAACACATGGATCATCCGCCGCCTGTGCTTGCCGTGAAAGGCGCCGGCGCGGTGTTCGCCATGCCGACGGTTGCCATTGTCGGTGCGCGCAATGCCTCACTCGCCGGCATCAAGATGGCGCGTATCCTGGCCGCCGAACTCGGCCGTGAGGGCTATGCAATCGTTTCGGGCCTTGCACGCGGCATCGATACCGCCGCCCACCAGAGCAGTCTTCTCACCGGTACGGTCGCCGTGCTGGCCGGGGGGCTCGATCTGCCCTATCCGCCCGAAAATGCCGGACTCAACGACGAGATCGCCGAACGTGGTGCGGTGATTTCCGAAATGCCGTTCGGTTGGCAACCACGCGCCCAGGATTTTCCGCGCCGCAACCGGTTGGTCGCCGGCGCGGCACTCGGGCTTGTCGTGGTGGAAGCCGCCGAGCGGTCGGGGTCGCTGATCAGCGCGCGACTGGCTGCCGAAATGGGACGGCAGGTATTCGCTGTGCCGGGCTCTCCCCTCGACCCGCGCGCCCGTGGAACGAATGGTCTCATTAAGGATGGCGCTACTCTGGTCACCGAAACGGCGGACATACTTAACGCGCTGGCATCGCAGATCGACACGCGGTTCGTACCAAACACTCCCGCGGAAGAACCATCGGATTTTTCGGCGACACCACCGCCTGCCGATAGCGAGCGCGAACGGGTCATCGAAACGCTTGGCCAAGCCCCTGTAAATATTGACGAAATCATCCGACATACCAGCTTGCACCCGGCCCAAGTCGCGATGGTCCTGCTGGAGCTGGATCTTGCCGGCCGGCTTGAGCGCCATGCGGGCGGGTTTGTTTCACTGATCTTTAGCCATTGATCCACATTGCCGGACCGAAACGACCGCGAACTCGCTCGTTCGATAAAATTCTAATCTTATCCTACTGATTTTACTCATGTTTCGTTGAACAGAATCGCGCACCACTCTCGCCATGCCAGGGCGTGGGGAAAACGGAGGCGATTGTGAAGGAACGTTTTGAGTTAGTGCTGGAGCCAACGGATCTCTGGTCGGTCTGGGACAACGAAACCGATCAGCCTGTGGTGTTTGCCAACCAGCTTCTTGCCGGGCTGAGCAAGCGCGAGGCCGAGGCCGCCCACCAGATCCTGAGCGAAATCGTAAAGAAGCGGGAACTGGAGAAGAAGAGGCTGGAAAAGAAGAAGCGCTCTTCCGACGCCGCATGAAGTGACGGCCAAGGTCGGCCGTTCGCGATCCGACACCCAGCGTCCCCGGCAATTTTCATGTGCCCGTGCGAGAACGTGCCTGCCCTCGAGATTGCAGAAGACCGCCGCGCTCCTATTTGGCGGTCTTTGCTTTCCTGACCAATCCGATACCGTGGAGAATTTCTGCCACCGTCCCGGTCGAACATTGGGTGACCAATTCGCGCTCCTTGCCCGACGGGACCGCCAAATCCGCGACAAGGTCGTCGAGCGCACGGGCCAACCCATCTCGACTCATGCCGTTGCAGCAAAATTGAATTGGCCTGACGGTATCCAGACGGTTCAGGTTGTCATCTTTTCGTTTTGGTCGACCTTTTACCGGTTCGCTGTTGCAACCCCATCCTGCGAGTTCGCCGGTATCGCTGTATTCGACCAGATAACATCCATGCCCATCGCCGCAGTCGAGGGTCCAATGCGAAGTTTCGCACATAGCCATCGCACAATCTCCATCCGCGTAGCCTGAGCCCGTTTCCGGGATTTACAGAATTGGCGTACTGCACCTGTCAGTCGGCGTCTGTGAAGCGCCGCACAGATGGGAACCACCCAGCAACCCTTGAGCGGCCGTCGGCCGGGACGATTTGAGACATGCTTGTGAGTCATTTGGAAACCCGCTTAGGGTACTGTGGCCGCTAGGTCGCATTTGGTGCGATGCATCTACGGCCATCGTGCTGAGAGCGTTCCATAGATCGCTCTCCATCGAACAACGACTGAGCAAATGGAGACGTCATGGCGACGGATCGAGTATCAACGGGCGTGGCAATCCTGCTTGCGGCACTGGTCTCCGGCTGTGCAACTTCACCAACCAACTACGCGGCCACACTCTCGACCAAAGATCCAAAATGGCGGTCGAAGCAGTGCGAACAAATTCGAGCGACAGCATTGGCCTTTGAGGCCAAGGAAAAGGAAACCCGCAAATTGGCACCTGGTCTCCTGCTCGGCCCATACGGGATCGGGCTTGCACTGGCTATCAAGGAACATCAGGACAAGCAGCGCAAGCAAATCGCCCGTGACATGCATATGCAATGCTCAAGTCAGCCCCTGCCCAAGGAACTGCAGGCGGTTTCAAGTTAAGGAAGGCACGAAATGAAACAGGACGACACCTTCCGATGACACCCGAACGGCTCGAAGAATGTCTGTCCATCGTCCGCTGGTCGCCCGAGACGCTGGCGCAAGCCCTGGGATGTGACGTTTCACTGGTCGAGGCTTGGCTTACCGAGGAAGCGGAAATCCCGCCAAAAACGGCAGCATGGGTCGATACCGTTGCCCAGTTCATGGAAACTGCGGATGGGATGAAGCCCAAGGGGCTGAAGGGGAAGAAATGGCCGTAATTCTAAAGAACGGCTTCAAAAACGACACGTAGTCATTTGAAATTATTGGCGATCCCGACAGGATTCGAACCTGTGACCATCGGCTTAGAAGGCCGGTGCTCTATCCAGCTGAGCTACGGGACCGCTGGCTGACCCGAATCGGGGCAGCAAAATCAAAGCGGCAGTCGATGGCGTCTGCCGCAACAATCAACAGTCAATGTGTCCAAGGCGTGCGGCGGTCATAGCGGAAATTATCCGAGTAGGAAATCTGCCGCCGCTTGGTTTCCTTCGGCTCTTCGACGCGAAACGCCAGACCCTGCTTCTCGGCATAAGCGACCGCTTCCTCGCGCGTCTCGAAGGAAAGCCTGATCTGGCTCTTCATGTCGCCGGAAGTGGTGTAGCCCATCAGCGGGTCGATCTTGCGGGGCTTTTCCGGATCGAACTCGAGCACCCAGTTGCCGGTTCTGGCCTTGCCCGACTGCATGGCGGTCTTGGCTGGGCTGAAGATGCGTGCGGACATTGAGACCTCGTTGCTCGGCGGCGCGCCGTTTCCTTCCCGGTGCTTACTGCGCAATGGAAATAACCGCAAGACCAATGGTTTTAGGGCTTGCTTTGCGGCGTGCGACCCACTAGGCAACACGCGGCCTCGGAGTGTAGCGCAGCCTGGTAGCGCACCTGATTTGGGATCAGGGGGTCGCAGGTTCGAATCCTGCCACTCCGACCATTCTTCCCACATTTCCTGAACACTCATGCGTTGGCCCGCTTGCGCCGCAAGGCACGCCTTGAGGCGCTTGAAGCCCCACGCGGGCGTCAGCCTCGCAAAGCGTTGCCGGCTCGGTTTTCCCCAGCTTCCATTTGAGCGCGCTTCCGCGGTTGACTCCCTTTTTCTATCATGCAATTGGTTGGACCATTGATCCAATCGGTGACGAATGAGCCAGCTTCGCCTTCCTCCGATCCAGACCACTGCACGCGACGACGCGGTGCTGGAGGCGTTGGCGGGTTTCGTTCAGCAGGAGGCCTTGCAGCCGGGTGACAAGCTGCCGACGGAGCGCATTCTGGCCGAACGGCTGAAGGTCAGTCGCAACACAGTGCGCGAGGCATTGACGCGCTGGGAAGGTCTCGGCCTTGTCGAACGCCTGCAAGGCAGCGGCACGTTCCTGAAGGCCGCCGTCTCCCCACATATGCTGCATATGCCGCTGACGCTTGCCGGCGGCAACGACTTCGCCAGCCTCATGCAGACACTGGAAGTCCGCCGCGCTCTGGAGGCCGAAGCCGTTTCCCTGTGCGCCATGCGCACGGGCCCGCAGGAGCTCGATCTGATCCGTCGCAAGCTCGAAACGATGGAAGAGGCCTTTCACAGCCGCGCCGGCATGTCGTCTGAGGAAGACTGGGAGTTCCACCAAGCGATCTACAGGGCGTCCGGCAATCCGCTGTTCGAGCAGTTGATCGCAGCCATGCACGAAATGTTCCACCGTTTCTGGGAGCATCCGCTCGGCGTGCGCGACTTCGGCCACGCCTCCTTCCCTTACCATCGCACCATTTACGAGCGCATCGCAGCTCGCGACGCTGAAGGCGCGCGCGCCGAAGCGCTGAAACTGATCGCCACCGTCGAAGCCGACCTGCGGCGCGGCGAGGCAGCACGCAACCAGGCACGCCAGGCATGAACGACCCTCGCCCGAACCTCGACATCGATCCGGTTGCAGAAGCAGCCACGCTGCTTGCCCATGACGACCCGTTCGTCGGCGGCGCCGTGGTGCCGCCGATCTACCAGACGTCGCTGTTCACCTTCGCCAGCTATGCCGAGATGGCCGACACGTTTGCCGGCAAACGGCGCCAGCCGATCTATTCGCGCGGCGACAATCCAACCGTCATGGAGTTCGAAAAACGGGTAGCAGCGCTTGAGGGCGCCGAGGCAGCGCGCGGATTCTCATCCGGCATGGCGGCGATCAGCGCCACGGTTCTGGCCTTCGTCGGCGCGGGTGACCGCATCGTGGTGGTGCGCAACTGCTATGGCGACGCCTATCGCCTGTTCGAACGGCTGTTTCCGCGCCTCAACATCGCCGTCGACTATGTCGACGGCTCCGATCCAGACGCGGTGGCTGCCGCCCTGCCCGGCGCCAAGCTGCTCTATCTCGAAAGCCCGACCTCGATGATGTTCGAGCTGCAGGACCTGCCGCATCTGACCCGGCTGGCGAAAGAGCACGGCATCGTCACCACGATCGACAATTCCTGGGCAACCCCGATCTTCCAGAAGCCGATCGCCCACGGCGTCGATCTGGTGCTGCACTCGGCCTCCAAATATCTCGGCGGCCACAGCGACACCGTTGCCGGCGTTGTAGCCGGTTCGGCCGAAAACATCCGCCGTATCAACGAGCAGACCTATTCTTATCTTGGCGGCAAGCTTTCGCCTTTCGAAGCGTGGCTTCTGCTGCGCGGCCTGCGCACGCTGCCGTTGCGCCTGCCACACCACATGAAAAGCGGGCTCACCATTGCCGAACGGCTCAAGGCGCACGACATGGTCGAGCGCGTCAACCATCCTGTCTATTCGAACCATCCCGGCAAGGCGACGCTCGCCGGCTATGCCGGACTGTTCTCCTTCGAGGTGACCGAGGAGATCGACATCCCCGTCTTCACCGACGCGCTGAACTATTTCCGCATCGGCGTGTCCTGGGGCGGCCATGAAAGCCTGGTCGTGCCGGCCAAGGCATCCCTGGAACAGACCCCAGGCGTGAATTCCATGGCGCGCTTCGGTGTCAGCCCAAGAACCATCCGGCTCAATGTCGGGTTGGAGAATGTCGAGGACTTGTGGAGCGACATCACACAGGCCCTTGAAAAAGCAAGAAAATAAACTGTCGAACAAATGGGAGTGGAAGACATGGGAACGTTGAAGACACTGCTTACCGCCGTGGCCGGGCTGGCCATCTCGGCAAGTGCCGCGATGGCTGACACCACGATCAAGATGGTCGAGGTCATCACCAGCCCGCCGCGCACCGAGCTGCTGAAAAAGCAGATCGCGGAGTTTGAGGCGGCCAACCCCGGCGTCAAGGTCGAGCTCGTCTCGCTGCCCTGGGGCCAGGCATTCGAGAAATTCCTGACCATGGTGCAGGCTGGTGACACGCCCGACGTGGTCGAGATGCCAGAACGCTGGCTGGCGCTCTATGCCAACAACGGCCAGCTTGAAGACCTTGCACCCTATATGGCCAAGTGGCCGGACGCCGGCACGATTGGCGAGCGAGCCAAGACCTTCGGCTCGGTGGCCGGTGGCAAGCAATATATGCTACCCTACGGCTACTACATCCGCGCCATGTTCTGGAACAAGAAGCTGTTCAAGGAAGCCGGCATGGACAAGCCGCCGGCAACGATGGACGAGTTCGTCGAGGCGTCGAAGAAGATATCGGCGATCCAGGGCAAGTACGGCTACTGCCTGCGCGGCGGGCCAGGCTCCTATACCGGCGTCAACATGTTCATGAACATCGCCGCCGGCAACGGCGCGCAGTTCACCGAGGACGGCACCTCGACCGCCAATTCCGAGGGCGCGGTCAAGGGACTGCAGATGTTGGCCGACCTCTACAAGAACGGCTATGCGCCGAAGGACAGCGTGTCCTGGGGTTTCAATGAGATCGTCACGGGCTTCTATTCGGGAACCTGCGCTATGCTCGACCAGGATCCTGATGCGCTGATCGGCGTGGCGGAGAAGATGCCGGCGGAGGACTTCGCGGTTGCGCCGATGCCGGTCGGCCCCAATGGCAAATCCTATCCGACGCTCGGCTATGCAGGTTGGTCGATGTTCGCCGACAGCGAGCACAAGGAAGAAAGCGCCAAGCTGATCGGCACGCTGACCGCGCCGAAGGCAAATCTGGAATGGGCCAAGACCGTAGGCGTTATCCCGATCCACGACGGGGCGGACAAGGATCCACACTTCGCGACCGAGCAATTCAAGGGCTGGTTCGACGAACTGAACGATTCGGCGAAGTATGAGTTCGTGACGCCGCCGGTGCATCTGGAAAACCTTGGCAACTTCGTCGACCAGGTGGCGATCAAGAACTTCCAGGAAGTGCTGCTCGGCCAGAAGGACGCCAAGACCGTCGCCGACGAATGGGCGGCCTTCCTGACCAAGGAGCAGCAGGACTGGCTGGCGAAGAACAAGAAGTAGCCATTCCTTCCCCTGGGGCGGCGCAGACAACCTTCCAGTAGTGCGCCGTCTCTCGTGCTTGCCCGCAATCGCTTCGCCAAATGCTGGGCGCTCCGGCCACTGAGATTTGACCGATTTGTGAGCATTCGAATGACCTACGCAGTCGCAGACATCGCGCCGCCGCGTCGCCGCAATGGCCTTTTCTTCGCGCGCATTGAACCATGGCTCTATCTCAGCCCGGCTATCGTGCTGCTGGTCACGGTGCTGCTTGTGCCGCTGATCGTCGGCATCAGCTATTCTTTCCGCAAGTTTTCCGCGTTCAAGTCAGAGTTCGTCGGTCTCGCCCAGTATCAGGCGATGCTTTCGGATGCCGTACTGCATCAGGCGCTGTGGAACACCCTGTGGTGGACCGTCGCCAGCCTGTTCTTCCAGTTCTTTCTCGGTCTTGGGCTCGCGCTGCTGCTCGACAAGGAATTCAACGGCCGCAAGATCGTACAGGCGGTGGTCTTTCTGCCCTGGGCCGTGCCTACATTTCTTTCCGGCCTTACCTGGGCTTGGCTGTTCAACCCGATTATCGGACCGCTGCCACATTGGCTCTATGCGCTTGGGCTGAAAGCCGAGCCGACCAACGTGCTTTCTGATCCCTCGACCGCCATGTGGGGACCGATCGTCGCGAATGTCTGGTTCGGTGTGCCGTTCTTCGCAATAACCCTGCTGGCCGCGCTGAAATCGATCCCGTCCGAACTGCATGAGGCGGCGGCGATCGACGGGGCATCACCCTGGCAGCGCTTCAGCAAGGTCACGCTGCCGTTCCTCGCGCCGACCATCGCCATCACTGTCATGCTGCGCACCATCTGGATCGCCACCTTCGCTGACCTGATCTACGTCATGACCGAAGGCGGGCCGGCGGGTTCGACCAGCACCGTGCCGGTCTACATCTATGTCAGCGCCTTCAAATCGCTGGACAAAGGCTACGCATCGGCGGTCGCCGTGCTGCTGCTCGTCCTGCTCATCGCCTATGCCTTCGTCCTCATCGGCATCCGGCGCTCTCTCGTGAGACATGTGTGATGATCGCCGGACGCTCTTCATCCTCCCGCCTTTGGGGTGGCGTCGGCCACTACGCAGCGATTGCCTTTTACGTGATCTTTGCGCTTTTCCCGATCTATTGGACGCTGAAAATCTCCGTAACCCCAGGCGACCTGCTCTACGCCGAAGGCATCACCCTTTGGCCATCACGCACGACGCTGGAGAACTTCCGCACCGTGCTCGCGGCTTCCGACTTCCCGCGCTATTTCCTCAACAGTGTCATCGTTTCCGTGGCGACGGCGGCGCTCGTGACGGTGGTTGCCACGCTCGCCGGCTATGCGATGAGCCGCTTCACTTTCCGTGGCAAGGCGCTGGTGGCGATTGCGCTACTGCTTACCCAGACTTTCCCGCTTGTGATGGTGATCCCGCCGATCTACCGCATCATGGGCCAGATCGGGCTGACAAACTCGCTCACCGGACTGGTGATCATCTACACCGCCTTCAACACCGCCTTCGCCACCTTCCTGATGCAGTCCTTCTTCGACGGCATCCCGAAGGATCTGGAAGAGGCCGCGATGATCGACGGCTGCACGCGCGGCCAGGCCATGCGGCAGGTCATCGTGCCGCTGACTTTGCCCGGCATGGGTGCGACGCTCGGATTCGTCTTCACGGCAGCCTGGAGCGAGCTGCTCTTTGCGCTGATGCTGATCTCCAGCGAGGACCAGAAAACTTTCGCGGTCGGCCTGCTGACCTTCATTGGCAAATTCGCCGTCGACTGGGGGCAGATGATGGCCGCATCGGTGCTGGCGCTGATCCCGGTCTGCATCTTCTTCGCCTTCCTGCAACGCTATCTCGTCACCGGGCTCACCGCCGGTGCAGTCAAGGGGTGATCATGGCTTCCGTCACGCTGGAAAAGGTCAAAAAGGACTATGGTGTCGTCCGCGTCCTCAACGAGGTCGATCTGAAGATCGCCGACGGCGAGTTCGTGGTGCTGGTCGGCCCATCCGGTTGCGGCAAATCCACCTTGTTGCGCATGATCGCCGGCCTGGAAGAGGTATCGGGCGGCGATATCCGCATTGGCGACCGCATCGTCAACGACGTCGCGCCGAAGGACCGCGACATCGCCATGGTGTTCCAGTCCTATGCACTTTATCCGCATATGAATGTCTCGTCCAACATGGGCTTCAGCCTCATGTTGCGGAAAACCGAGAGGGCAGCGATCGAGACCCGCGTCGAGGGCGCGGCGAAACGGCTGGGGCTTGATCCTCTGCTGGAGCGCCTGCCACGCCAGCTGTCCGGCGGTCAGAGGCAACGCGTCGCCATGGGCCGTGCCATCGTGCGGGATCCGCAGGTCTTCCTGTTCGACGAACCCTTGTCCAATCTCGATGCCAAGCTGCGCACGCACATGCGTACTGAGATCAAGGCGCTGCACCAGCAGCTCAAGACGACTTCGATCTATGTCACCCACGATCAGACCGAAGCCATGACCATGGCCGACCGCATCGTCGTCATGCACAACGGCAATGTGCAGCAGGTCGGCGCACCGCTGGAGCTCTACGACCGTCCGGCGAACATGTTCGTCGCCGGCTTTATCGGTTCGCCAGCCATGAACTTTTTGCCGGCGACCGTTTCCAGACATGCCGTCGCCGAAGCTGTTTTCGGCGACGGCCAGAAATTGCGCCTGCCGGACGGCCTGCCGCTACGGGATGGTGATGTGCTCGCTGTCGGCATGCGGCCGGAAGACATCAGGATCGTTGACGACGGCCCGCTCAAGGCCGAGGTCGAGGTTGTCGAACCACTCGGCATGTCGACGCAATATTATGTGCGCCTGGCCGGCGAGCAGTTGCGTATCTATGCCATCGGCCGGCCCGTTCTGGCGCCTGGACAGCAAGTGCGCCTCGCCGTCGATCGCGCCGCCCAGCACATTTTCGATCCGGTCAGCGGCGGCAGGGTTGAACCGGGCACCTAGTGGCCAAGAAGCGAGCGCGTTACAGCTCGAACTCGCCCTGGCCTTCATCCATGGCGTTGACGGCGTCAGCCGCCATCGTGCGGGTGATGCGCGCCTTCTGTTCCAGCGCCATGCGATCGAGCCGTTCGACCACCCGTATCGCCGTTGCCAGCGAACGTTCGATGCGCCGCACCAGATATTGCACGACATGCGGTTCCACCTCGACCTGACGGTCGGCGAACAGTTTTGTGATGACGCCCGCCAGAAGGACGTCGTCCGGTTCATGGATCTCGACGGTAGCCGCTGCCTTCAGGCGCGACGATAGGTCGGGCAGTGTCGTACCCCAGGCCGCGGGAAAACGCCTGGCGGTCAGCAGGAGGTGAGAACCTGCTCCCCGCACGCTGTTGATGAGGTGGAACAATCCCTGCTGGTCGAAGACGCCGGCATCTATGTCATCGATCAGAACGGGGCGTCCGTCAAAAGCGAGCGCGCCTTGCCCAATCTTGCCGGCTTCGATGGTGACCGCATCAGCTGCCTCGCGCCAGATTTCAGCCAGATGCGTCTTGCCGGACCCTGCTGGGCCGGCCAGCACCACCACGGGCGCCGGCCAGTCCGGCCAGCGGTCGACAAGTGTCGCCGCCTCCGTGTTTGAAGCCGACACGACAAGGTCGTCGCGCGAATAGGCGGTGCCATGCCCGAGATCGAGCGGAAGCTGTCGTGACCGTTCCATGAATTCGCTAGCCGCGTCGTGGCCTGGTCCGCTTGCCCTGCAAGGGCGGCGGTTCGGCACCATGCCCCTTGTAGAGCGGCGATTCCAGGTACCGCGAGATGGCGAAGCGCACCAGCACAGCGACGGCCGCGGCTGCTGGAACGGCGATCAGCAGGCCAACGAAGCCGAACAGGGCACCGAAGGCAAACAGTGCGAACATCAGCCAGACGGGATGCAGGCCGACGCTTTTCCCCACGAGTTTGGGCGACAGGATATTGCCTTCGATGAACTGGCCGATGAAGAACACTGCCGCGACTGCCACGATCATCGTCCAGTCAGGCCAGAACTGCACGATGGCGACACCGATCGCCAGCACCAGCCCGGTCAGCGAACCCACATAGGGAATGAAGGATATCAGCCCGGCGAACAGACCGATCAGGATGCCGAAATTCAGCCCTGTCAGCGTCAGCCCGACCGCGTACATGGCGCCCAGCACCAGGCAGAGCGTACCTTGCCCGCGCACAAAGCCAGCGGTGGCAGTGTTGATATCGGCGGATATCTGGCGAACCGTCTCGACATGGTCGCGTGGCACCCAGCTGTCCACCGTCGCCACCATGCGGTCCCAGTCGAGCAGCATGTAGAAGGCGACCACGGGCGTCACCACGAACAGCGACACCACCGAAACCAGTGCCATGCCGGAGTTCCACAGCGATTGGAAAACCGTGGTCACCAAGCCGAGCCCGGAACTCAGCACCGAATTCAGGCCGTCCTTGAGACTGGCCGCACTGACGCCGAAGCGCTGTTCCAACCATGTCGGGTCGAAGTTGGTGACCAATGCCTGCAGACGGGTGAGATATTCCGGCAGCTTCTCGGCAAAACCCGCCATCTGCGAGGCCAGCACCGGCACCAGGATGACGAAGGCCAGCACCAGGACAACGATGAAGGCAATGAGGATCACCACCGTCGCCATGACACGGGACAGGCCGAACCTCTCCAGCCGGTCAGCAACGGGATCGAGGAAATAGGCCAGCACCATGCCGGCCACGAAAGGCAGCAGAATGTCGCTGAACAGGTAGAGGAAGCCGATCAGGATAACCGCCCCGATCAGCCAGAACCGCAGCTGGCGCCGGAAAGCGGATGCGGCCGCTGCCTCGGCCGCGTCGTGATCAGGAAGTGCTGCCTTCGCCATTACCACTCATATGCCTCAGCCAGGCCACGAGATAGGCCGCAGCGGAAGCCACGGTCAAGAGCCCGGAAAGCATTATCAAGATACCGCGCAGTGGATCGAGGTGCATGGCAAAGGCCAGCTCGGCCAGCACTTCCGCCGCCAGGATGATCTGTACGGCCGTGTTCGCCTTGGAGACGAAAAGCGGCTTCACTTCGACCGGATGCCCCATGACTGACGAGAGCACCACCGCGCAAATGATGAGCCCGTCGCGCGAAACCATGGCTATTACCAGCCAAAGCGGCAGTTCCCCACTGATGCCGAGCACGATGAAGACGGAAACCAGGAGCAGCTTGTCCGCGATCGGGTCGAGATAGGCACCCAGCCTTGAGTGTTGGTTGAAGTGGCGCGCAATGAAGCCATCGACACCGTCCGAGACGCCGGCGATAACGAAGCCGGCAAAGGCCCATTCCCAGCGCGCCTGCAACATGGCCAGCACCACGCCAGGCACCAGCAGCAGGCGCAGGATGGAGATCAGGTTGGGGATGGTCACCAACAGCGGGCCCGTCTTTGTTTCCTGCCGATACATGGGCGAAGGTGACAGGAACCGCAAGAGATCGTGAAATCGCGTCATGCTATCCACCGAATTGTCGAGTGCACAACCTGAAGATCGGGTTCGACTTTCGGAAGGATCTTGCGCCAAATCAGGTGTTGGAGCGCCTTTCCGCATCCAAATGGACGCGCGGCGCTCTAAACGAAAGCTGTCGACCGTTTCTCTTGCAGTTGCGAGGCCGGACTGTTCGTGCGAAGAGCCGCCTGACGCGTTAAGGTGGTGTCGGCCGCTCGCCGGCCCAAGCAGGGAACAGCGATGAACGAACCAACCAACGGGCTCACCTATGCCGACGCGGGTGTCGATATCGACGCCGGCAATCTGATGGTGGAAAAGATCAAGCCGCTGGTGCGGGCCACCCGCCGGCCGGGCGCCGATGGCGAGATCGGCGGTTTCGGCGGGCTGTTCGACCTCAAGGCTGCCGGCTTCACCGATCCGGTTTTGGTTGCCGCCAATGATGGCGTCGGCACCAAGCTCAAGATCGCCATCGATGCCGGCAAGCACGACACCATCGGCATCGACCTCGTCGCCATGTGTGTCAACGACCTGGTCGTCCAGGGAGCCGAGCCGTTGTTCTTCCTCGACTATTTTGCCACGGGCAAGCTCGATCCCGAACAGGGCGTGGCGATCGTCGGCGGCATCGCCGAAGGCTGCCGTCAGGCCGGCTGCGCGCTGATCGGCGGCGAGACCGCCGAAATGCCCGGCATGTATCAGGATAAGGACTATGATCTCGCCGGCTTTGCCGTGGGTGCCGCCGAGCGCGACCAGCTTTTGCCGACCGACGATGTCGTAGAGGGCGACGTGCTGCTCGGCCTCGCCTCTTCAGGGCCGCATTCCAACGGCTATTCGCTGATCCGCCGCATCGTTGCCGCCAGCGGCCTCGCCTGGGACGCCAAGGCGCCGTTCGCGCCCGGCCTCACTTTGGCCGAAGCCCTGCTCGAACCCACCCGCATTTATGTGAAGTCGATCCTGAAGGCGATCCGCAACACGCACGGCATTAAGGCGCTCGCCCACATCACGGGCGGCGGATTCCCCGATAACATCCCGCGCGTTCTGCCCAAGGATTTTTCCGCCGAGCTCGATCTTGAGGCGATCGATGTGCCGCCGGTCTTCTCTTGGCTCGCCAAGACCGGCGGGGTTGCAGCCGCTGAAATGATGCGCACCTTCAACTGCGGCATCGGCATGATCATCGTGGTAGCCTCTGGCCAGGCGGCGCAAGTGGCGGCCGTGCTGCAGGAAGCTGGCGAGACGGTGACGCCGATCGGCCGCATCGTGCCGCGCCGCGACACCGGCGTGATCTACCGGGGATCGATCAGCCTATGACAATGCAACGCAAACGCACGGCGATCCTCATTTCCGGCCGCGGTTCCAACATGACAGCGCTGATCGCTGCGGCCAGTGATCCGGACTTTCCGGCCGAGATCGTTGGTGTCATTTCCGACAAGCCGGACGCCGCCGGCCTCGGCATTGCGATCGCACGCGGCATTCCGACCAAGGTCGTTGCCCGCGCCGACCATCCGAGCAAGGACGCGCACGACGCGGCGATCGACGCCGCCCTGGCTGGCTTCGGTACCGAACTGGTGGCGCTGGCCGGCTACATGCGTTTGCTGACCACGCCATTCGTCGAGAAATGGCAGGGCAAGATGATCAACATCCACCCTGCCCTCCTGCCTTCCTTCACCGGACTGGATACCCATCGGCGTGCGTTGGACGCAGGCATGCGCGTCCATGGCTGCACTGTGCACTTCGTAACCCCTGCCATGGACGAGGGGCCGATCATCGCCCAGGCGGCGGTTCCCGTCCTGCTGGACGACAGCGAGAACAGCCTCGCCGCCCGAGTGCTCAAAGCCGAGCATCAGATCTATCCTCTGGCCCTGAGATTGGTGGCAGAAGGCAAGGCGCGCATGGAAGGCGGCCATACCGTGTTCTCGGGTTTCGCCGACAACGAAACGGTCGCCAGCGCCGTGGTTGCCGCACCCAATCCGCTGCGCACCAGCGTAGACCTGGAGCAATTGGCGCGCATCACGCCTTAGGCTAGCTTGCCGGTTCGATCGGAAAAGCGTCTCGCAAGGATCACGTCATGAAACGGCTTCTTCTGCTGCGCCACGCCAAATCCAGCTGGGACAATCCCGATCTCGCCGATATCGAGCGCCCGCTCGCGCCGCGCGGCATCGAGGCAGCGCTTCTGATCGGCCGCACCATCGCACAGCGCAACTGGCTGCCCGATCGCGCCCTGGTCTCGGTGGCCGAACGCACACGCGAGACCTGGCGTCTGGCGGCGGGCGAATGGCTGTCGCGGCCCGAGCCAAGTTTCTCTCAGTCACTCTACGAAATGCCGGCTGAAGCTATTCTCGGCGAAGTCAGACGGAACGGCGAGGATGCCGAAACATTGCTCGTGCTCGGCCACAATCCCGGCCTTGGCGATCTCGCGGATCGCCTCGCCGGCAAAGCCTCGAATGGCAAGCTGGTGAAGTCATTGAAGAAAAAATTCCCGACAGGGGCGTTGGCTGTGTTCGAGTTCAAAGGTGATTGGACCGGCCTCGACGTCGGCGCGGCCACACTCATCCATTTCCTGCGCCCGAAAGACCTCGGCTGAACACACACTCTCTTCAGTGTCTTGAGCGAACGAGACGACCAAGCCGTCTGACGACGAGCGGCGCCGCCACGATTGCCAGCGCTCCAAGAAACCACACGAACACAATGGTCGGGCGCGCGACGACCAGCGCCGCAGCTATAAGCTGCTGCACCACTCCGTTCGCGCCCTGGATATCGACCCTGTCGATGATTTCCTTGCCGATGCCAACAGCACCGGCCGCATCCTTGCCGCCCTGCAGCAACGTACCGCCATTGGCGGACAGCCACCCACCCAGCACATCGACAAGCCCATAGGTTCCCCAGGCGAGCAGCGACCAAAGGACCAGAGCCGCTATCGCTGCGAAGATGGCAAACTTCGATACGATTCCAGAGGATTGCGCAGGGTCGTTGGTGCCACCACGATCATTGTGCCCCAACGCGCGTCCGCCCGACGCGGGCTCGCCGACCCGCCCCCATTGGGCAGCACTGCCGTGACGCTCTTCGTCGTAGCTGTGGTTGTCTCGATGCCCGGCGCCATGGCCGATATTACGGCCACCCCCACCGTGACGCCCGCTCTGCTTGGAGCCATGCCAACTCATGACGGCCTCCTCTTTCGAAATGGTGTCTCGAAAGGTAGATCCTCTAGTGACTAGAGGAGCAAGAGGACCAAATTGCCGCACCTTTTGAGGCTGGAGGTTAGTGGATGCTCTCCACCTGCGTGCAAGACTCGCGCTCCATCTGCAACGTGGTGTGGTGCAGGTCATATTTCTCGCGCAGCACCGCCTCCACGCCCCGTCGCACGGTTTCGGCGTCGGCGCCCTCCGCCAGCACGGCATGCGCGGTCAGTGAAAGCTTGCTTTGCGTGATCGCCCACAGATGCAGGTCGTGCACGGAGGCGACGCCTGGAATCTCTTTGATGGCGGTTTCGACATCCACCAGTTTCATGCCGGGCGGCACGCCTTCGAGCAGGATGTTGATACACTCCTTGAGCAATACCCAGGTGCGCGGAAACACCATGAAGCCGATACCCACCGCGATCAGCGAATCCACCCACTGCCAACCGGTCAGCCAGATGACGATCGCCCCGGCAATGACGCCGATCGAACCCAGCATGTCGGCCCAGACTTCCAGATAGGCGCCTTTGACGTTGAGGCTCTTGTCGGCATGGCTGGTCAGAAGCCGCATCGAGATAAGGTTGACGAGAAGACCTATGACGGCAATCAGCAGCATGCCGACCGAGGCGATTTCCTGCGTCTCGAACAACCGTTTGTAAGCCTCGTATAGGATGTAGAACGCCACGGCGAGCAACAGCATCGCATTGAAGGCGGCAGCCAGGATCTCGAAGCGGGCATAACCGTAGGTGCGCAAAAGGTCCGCTTCGCGGCGACCGAGGCGAATGGCGATCAGCGCGATGACCAGCGCCATGGCATCGGTCGCCATATGCATGGCGTCGGAAATCAGTGCCAGGCTTCCGGTAACGATGCCGCCGACAACCTCTGCGACAAGGAATGTTCCAGTCAGCCCGAGCGCCATCCACAATCGCGAGGCCGGTGTGGTTTCAAGGTCGCCATGCTGGTGATCGCCACTCATCGAAATCTCCGGGCCGGGTTCGAGGTCAAGCTAGACTGATATGGACATCGGTTGAAAGACACTGCGTCGTGAGGTTGGGCAAGCACCTTCGCGGCCCAGTCTCTATGCCGTGGGGCGCGCGTCTGCTGTTGCCTTCTGCAACAGGAAATCGATCACCGCACGCACAGCAGGGAGTTGTCCGCGCTTATGCGGGGTCAGGATCGTCGTCATGACGCTACCCGCTGTCCAGGCCGGCAACAGCCGCACCAGCCGCCCCTCCCTGATCGCCTCGGCTGAGATCAGCTCCGGCAGGCAGACGATACCGAGGCCAGCTTCGGCGGCTTTCAGCAACGGCACCGATTCATCGGCATGAAGTCGCGGCTGCGGTGCGACTTCCACGATATGGCCGCGCGCATCGCTCAATCGCCAGGCCTTTGCCGCCATCGTACTCATCAGCCCGTCATGCTCGCTCAGCGCCTCTGGCGTTGCCACCTCACCGCGTTCGACGAGATAAGATGGCGCGGCCACCAGCGTGATTGGATCTTCGCTCATACGCCGCTGCACCAGATCGGAATCCGGCAGTGGCGCGAAATGGCTGCGGATAGCGATGTCGAAACCGTCCTGTACGAGATCGACGAAACGGTCGGTGACATGCAACTGGATCCTCAACTTGGGATACCGGCGCGCCAGCTTCGGTAAGCGATGCGCCAGCCGAAACTGCGCGTTCGGGACCGAAGCCGTGATCCGCACGATGCCACTCGGCTCCGCTAGCTTCCGCTGCACAACCATTTCGGCCGCTTCCGCCTCGATCATCGCCGCGCTGGCATGATCGTAAACGTCACGCCCCACGTCGGTCAGCGTGAAATTGCGCGAACTCCGATGGAGCAGTTGAGCGCCGAGCGCCGCTTCCAAGGCCGCAACCCGCTTGCTCACCGTCGATTTCGGACAGCCGAGACGCCTCGCAGCCGCCGCGAAACCACCACTGTCAACCGCTTGGGCGAAGAAATGAAGATCGTTGAGATTTAGCATCAAAGTCTACATTCATGGACATTATGTCCGAAAATGGCAGTCTACAGCAGAAAAGTCCACGAACGTATATCCATCACATCAACGATGGAGAAACGACATGACATCCGAACCAATCCTCACCTCCGGCTTTCCGCTCGGCTCCTCGGCAGGGCTCGTCACTGCTTTCGAGTGGCTTGGCAAACCCTACCGGCTGACCCGTGTGGACATGCTGGGTGAAATGCGCACCGATGCCTACAAGCGCCTGAATGGCCGAGTGGAAACCCCGGTGCTGATCACCGGCGAAGGCCGTGTGTTGACCGAGACGATGGCGATCGCGCTCTGGCTGGAAGCGCGCGATTTGGAGCGCCGCATTACGTTCGAGCCCGGCACACCTGAGGCCGACCGACTGCATCAATACGTCGCGTTCCTGAACACCGGCTTCACCGGCGCGTTCACACCGCTATGGGTGGCGCTGGAGGCCGAAGAGGCGACGGAAGAGGAACGGGAAACACTGCGCAAATTCGGCCGTGACTTCGTCGCCAAGCGTCACGAACAACTGGAGGCGATGATCGGCGACAGCAATTATCTGCTTGGAGACAAGCCGACCTTGGCTGATGCCGTGTTTGCCGGGGTCGCGCGCTGGGTGGACTTCCACAAGGCGGTCGATCCTCAGGACTATCCGCGCATCCTGGCGCTGCGCCAGCGCATCGAAGCCGAGCCGGCCTTCCGCTTTGCTGTGGCGGTAGAGGACGGCAAGCCGGCCATCGGCAGTGGTGCAATGAAGGGGCTTGTCCCCCTCGCCGATGTGCTGCGCGAGACAAGTGCGGCGCTGGCTGCCTAAATACCTGTTCTGAAAGAAATGCGCGCCATCGACAGGTGGCGCGTATCACAGGCAATTGCGAAGGCGGCACGCTAGTTCTTCCTCCGCAGGAACTCCCCGAGCACATGTTCGGTTTCTTCCAGGAGGGCCTGAATCTGTGCAGGGCCAGCACAATCGAGATGGCCGAGCAAGTCGAGGATACTCAGATACAGCTCTGTACCGCGGCCATGGAGATTGCCGATTTTCTTCGGCTGCATTGGTTCGGGCAATGGATTGCGGCCGTTGAAATCGGCGATCTCGCTCTTCGCGATCATGTGGCCGTCTCTGATTTTCCAGGTCAATTCAATGGACATTTGAACACCTCGAATGGCTGGACTCTGTTTTTGGAGACGAGAGAGCACAAAAATTCTTCGTCAGCCCTTGCGGAAGACGCCGTTGAGGAACGCATTGTCGGAGGCAGGATTGGTGATCCTGGCGATCAACGCAGTGGCAACGAAGGCAAAAACCAGACGACCGAAGAATACGCTCGTGAAGTCCGCCCCCAGGGCAACGACAACAAGCGTGTCCTCGATGATGCTGTGGGCAAACCCCATGAACACGCAGGCGAGGAAAATCTGCCGGGGCTCCACGGCGGCCGTTCGTGCCTCGCGGATCAGCAGGCCGCCGCCATAGGAAATCCCGAGAAACATGCCGATGGCGGTTATAGGCACGGTTTGGGGCTCGATGCCCGCAAAACGAAACAGCGGTGCAAGCGCCTTGTTGAACTGGCCCAGCAGCCCCGAGATCTTGAGAAGCTCGATCAGCCAGCTCAGCGCAACGAGAATGACCAGCATGGTCACCAGCGTCTTCAGCATGCCAAGGAAAAAGCCGAACCAGCCGGTGCTTTCATTCATCGGCAGCCACGCCGGCTCCAGCGGTTCGGACAGCCATCCAGTCGCCGCGAACAGCTGATGCAGGAGCGCTGCAAAGAGCAGTCCGCCGCCAATGCGAAGGGCTGCGGTAACGAGAAAACTCGGCCCGGCCTTCTGGATGATGCGTTGCTCTATGGGAATGGCATGCGCGAACAGAAGCAGCACCGAGAGAACAGTCATGTCCGCCGTGCTCAGCGCCGACACGGGTACAAGTGTGAACACGACGACGATGGCACCCCACATACCCACCAGCAGTCCCGTCAGCCAGCTGAGGGCGAGCGCCGGTGGCAACCCGACCATCGCCATCAATGGCTCGAAGACCGGAGCGATCAACCGGATAAAGCCCAATTCCTGCAGGATCTGTGTGGCTATAGCGACCGGGATGATGATGCGAACCAGATCCCAATAGACTTCGAACGCTTCCAGCGTCTTTCGATAGAGAGCGACGTAAATGGTCATGACGACACCTCCGTTTTGGAGGCCAATGACTAGCGTGGGGCCGCTGGCATTTGTGGTCAAAATTTGCATGATGATGCAATAAAATTGCACGGTCAAAAAGAGGACCGGATCATGGATCGGATCGACAAGCGGCTTCTCAATCTCCTGCAAAAGGACGCTTCGCGCACCAACGCCGATCTGGCGGACAAGGTGGGGCTTTCACCGTCGAGCTGTCTGCGCCGCATAAGGCGACTGAGATCGACAGGCATCATCGACCGCGTCGTCGCTATCCTCAATCCGGCCAAGGCCGGCAGGGGATTGAGGGCCATCGTCACTGTCGAATTGGAACGCCATGGCGAGCAACACATGCGCCGCTTCCTCGACCTCGCGGCCCAGGAGCCGGCAGTCAGCCAGGCCTATGGCGTGAGCGGCCAGACCGACGCTTTTCTCATTCTTCGCCTCGTGGACATGGACGAGTTCGACGCACTGTGTGACCGCCTCTTGCGGGATCAAGCCAATGTCTCGCGTTTCTACACCATGTTCGTGATCAAGACGGCCAAGGAGGCGACATCCATTCCACTCTAGGTCCTTCCGTCGGCTCTACCTGCCTGCGGCATTCCATCGAAGCTCATGCGGTGAGGCAGCTGCGATTTCAAGCCGCGAGGACTGGGTAGTCGGTATAGCCACGTGCGCCGCCGCCATAGAAGGTCGCTCGGTCCGCTTCGTTATACGGCGCTCCGTTCTTGTAGCGTTCGATGAAATCAGGATTTGCCAGCGCCCAGCGGCCGATCGGCAAGACATCAGCCTGACCCGTGAGCAGGTCGTCCTCCAGATTGTCCAGCGTACGGCCGGAACGCAGAAAGAGCAGCGGCCGCGACCAGCGTGCACGGATGTCCTCGGCGAGCACCTCATCGCCGGTATGCAGGAAATGCAGGTAGGCTAGGCCCAGCCTGTCCAATTCGGTACCGACATGCCGATAAAGATCCGCAGCCTGATCCCCTTCCACCAATCCGCCGATCGGAGCAGATGGCGAAATACGGAAACCGACGCGTTGCGGGCCGATCTCAGCCGCAACCGCAACGGCCACCTCGATCCCGAACCGCGCCCTGTTTTCGATCGACCCACCATACGCGTCGGTGCGATGGTTGGCATTGGGCGCAAAGAACTGGTGGATCAGATAGCCGTTGGCGCCATGGATCTCGACACCGTCTGCGCCGGCATCGACAGCCCGCCTGGCAGCAAGAACAAATTCATCGACTGTTTTCTTGATGTCGTCCGAAGTCATTGCGCGCGGCGTCGGTGCATCCTGCATGCCGGCGGCCGTGAACATCTGAAGACCCGGCGCGATTGCCGATGGCGCGATCGGCTGGCGGTGATGCGGCGTGTTGTCCGGATGCGACATGCGTCCGACATGCATGAGCTGGATGAACATCCTGCCGCCGGCGTCATGGACTGCCGAGGTCACCTTTTTCCAGCCTTCGACATGTGCATCGGTGTAGATGCCGGGCGTGGTGACATAGCCCTGCCCGTCATCGGAGGGCTGCGTGCCTTCGGTAACGATCAGGCCAAACGAACTGCGTTGAGCATAGTATTCGGCGGCAAGGTTTCCGGGCGTGCCGTCGGCCTTGGCACGGCTGCGCGTCATCGGCGCCATCGCAAGGCGATGCGGCAGGGTCATGTCGCCGATGGTGATCGGCTTCCAAAGATCGCTCATATCTCGTCCTCTGTGTTCAGGTTCCGGGCATCCGAAGTTCGCCCAGCGCGCAAGCGCGCAGACAAACAGAGACACCAGCGTCATTGATGGACCGATTTCGGCACGCGGCTTCCACCGTGGTCCTCAACCGTCGGATTGGCGAACGTCCTTACAAACCAGCAATTTTATGCCATTGCCAACGGATACACGGCAAAGATAGCTTCGATCCGATCGAAGCATTAGCGGGTCGAAATGGTGCAAATCGTACCATTTCCGGAACAAAACCATGGATATTTCCAAGTTGTCGGACTTCAACACGATCGCGCAGCATGGTGGTTTCAGCGCCGCCAGCCGGGCCAGCGGCATTCCGAAAACCACGCTTTCGCGTCGTCTGAGCGAGCTGGAGCAGGAGCTGGGAGTCCGGTTGGTCGAACGCGGGACACGCGCGCTTCGCCTGACCGAAGAAGGTCAGTTGCTACGCAATCGGACTGCACATCTCATCGACGAGCTCGCGGAAGTGGGCGAAGAGGTCGCTGGTCATGCCGGACGTCCGCGCGGAAAGCTGAGGATCAGCGTCCCCGGGCTCTTCGCGCATACAGCACTTGGCAGGATCGTTGCGGAGTTCATCGCCGCCTATCCGGATGTGACGGTCGAGGTCTCGGTCGACGACCGTTTTGTCGATCCGATCACCGAGGAATTCGACATCGTCGTGCGGGCAAATCCGGACCCGGACACAGATTTGGTCGGCCAATGCTTCCTCAGGGACGATCTGGTATTTGCCGCCCCACCGCAGTTGTCCATCCCCGAAACAGATGGGACGACTGTACCGGCTGTGATGATCGCCGCGGCGCGCGAAGCGGCCGAATGGACGCTCGATGCAGGCAACGAGCGCAGGACGGTCCGACCTCGGACGGTGCTGCGTTGCTCTTCCATGCTTCTCGTCTACAACGCCGTTCTCGCCGGTGCAGGTGTCGCGGTAATACCACGCTGGCTGGCGGAGCCGGATTTCAGGACAGGGGCGCTCGCCAATTGGGGAACCGTGCCGGGGCGACGGGTCGATGCCTGGGCACTGCACACATCGCGGCATCTCACCAGCCCGAAGGTGGCAGCCTTCGTTGCCAAGATGGTGGCAGCTTATGACCCCGCGGCACGAGGAGAAGCGACTTTTCTGGCCCGGCTCGCCCGGCGTCCATTTGAACGCTAGAGCGTTTCCGTTTTTCACGGAAACGCGGAAACGCTCTAACTCTTTGTTTTTTCGCAATTCCGGACGGAAAACCGTTACACACTTTTCCTGGAATTGCTCTAGCCCCTACTCCGAAATCAGGCAGCCGTGATGCCGCCGTCATGGGCGATGATCTGCCCGGTGAGATAGGAAGATGCGTCGCTTGCCAGATAGAGGATCAGCCCGACCAGATTGTCCGGCCGACCGGTATGTCCCATCGGCACCGAGCGTTCCATGAAGTCGGCGAAGCGCCGATACTCCTCGGTGCTGATCTTGCCCTCGGCTTCGCGGCCAAGTTTCGTACCGAGATGCCAGCCTGGCGCGATCGCGTTGGCGCGCACCTTGTGCTTGGCGTATTCGACGGCGATCTGCCGAGTGAAGCCGACAACGCCGGCCTTGCTCGTGGCGTATGGAATAGCCGTCACAGGGAAGTCCGGGTAGACGCCGACAAGCGCTAGATAGGAACTCAAATTGACGATCGAGCCGCGCCCGCTGGCGATAAGTTCCGGCAGCAGCGCTTTCGTCACCAGGAACATGCTGCGCAGATTGATGGTGATGGCGCGATCCCACTCATCGACACTCACATCGAGCAGGCGGGCCGGTGGCGTCGCGATACCGGCATTGTTGACGAGGATATCGAGTTTTCCGCCGCTCCATTCCAGTATTCTGCCGACCGCCACCGCGACCTGCTCCTCCTTGGCAAGATCAGCGGAAACCGAAAAACCCCGCTCTCCAAGCACCTGCGCAGTTTCTGTCGCCGGGTCACGGTCGATCACGGCGACCCTTGCGCCGGCTTCGGCCAGCGCCAGCGCAAAGGCCTGGCCGAGCCCCGCCGCACCGCCGGTCACAACGGCGGTGCGTCCATCCAATCTGAATCGGTCGAGTACCATGAGTATGCACCTTCTGCTGTGGCAGCCTCCTGCAGAAGCAAGCAAGGCAGGCGCCGTTGTCGGTGCAGGAGGATATGACTGGTCGTTCCGTTGCATTAGGGGGACGTCATGGACCTCGGCGTTTCAATTTCGGGACAAAGAAGTGCCCTTATCGAGCACATCAATCTGCGGAAATGCTCCCCCCGCGTGAACTCATAGCCGAAAGTCGCGGATGTTTGCATGTGCCCGATCCCCTATCGTCGCTCTGCGGCTGGCGACAGACAGGTCCAAAGGAGGGCAAGCCCATGAAACCCGTTCGGCTTGCAAGCGCCATTTTGCTCACCTTGTTTTTGGGGCTGGGCAATGTTCAGGCCAAGGACCGCCCTCCTCTTCCACCGGATGCTCACTACTTCGGGGACAGCGCATACGCGATCCACAAGATCGACGATCGCATTTTTGCGATCAGCGAGCCGACCTACTACCAGGCCAATGTCTCCTACCTGTTCGTAGGCATGCAGAGAGCGCTTCTGTTGGACGGCGGGGCGTCGCGCGAAGAAGACATCACGAAAGTCGTCGCGTCGCTCACCGACAAGCCTGTGGCGGTCATCCCTTCCCATTTGCATTTCGATCACATGGCCGGCCTCGACAAATTCAAAGAGGTCTGGCTCGTCGATCTGCCTTACACGAGAGAACTGGCCGACAAGGAGGGGACGACCACGGTTCCGGTCGGAATCGATCTTCACGATATCGACAAGCTGTCGCCGAGCAGCTTTCGCGTAGCTCGCTATGTTGCGCCCAACGAAATCATCGACCTTGGCGAACTCAAGCTTCAACTGCTTTCAACACCCGGCCACACCAAGGATGAAATCTCGCTGTGGGAGGAAAATGACGACATGCTGTTCGTCGGAGATTTTCTGTATCCGGGTCCCTTGTTCGTTGGAAACGTCAAGGACTACCTGGCTTCGCTCGACAAGGCTCTTGGTGTGATCGGTTCGAAGACCAAAATCTACGGTGCCCACGGCAGCGCGAAAGCTGTTCCGCAGAATTCGCTACCGCTGATGAACCGTCAAACTTTGGTTGACGCAAAGGGTGCATTCGAAGCCATTCGGCAAGGAAAGCTCCAGCCATCGGAGGCAACGCCGGATGAGTTGATACGCTCTGCGAAGATCTATCCGATCAACGAGACGATGAACATCTACACCGACATCGTCTTCACCAATGGCAGACCATTCGGATACGATTGATCGAGCCTGTCGTTCGCGACCTACGCTGCCCGCACCCAGACCTTGTTGTCGTGCACCGCGGCCCCGCCATAGGGTGCCGGCGCATCCGAACCCGTCAGCACGTTGATGCCCTCGCCGCGCTCATGCGCTGAATTCGGCCAGATCCCTTCGGCGATCACCACGCCGCGCTTGAGGCCCGCGAACAGCTTGGCGTGAAGCACGATTTCGCCGCGCGGATTGCCGACCTCGACTCGCGCGCCCTCGCTCAGACCAAGAGCAGCGGCATCCTCCGGGTGGATCAAAAGTTCCGGCCGCACTTCCTTGGCCTGGGACACCGGCGTCTCGGCGAAGGAAGAATTCAGGAAGTTGCGCGCCGGCGACGTCGCCAGCCGGAATGGATGTTTGGCATCCGCCACTTCGATCAGGTCGACATGATCGGGAAATTCCGGCAGTTGCCCGACAGGACCGAAGATACCCATGCTCTTTGGCGGCTTGTTGGGCGCATAACCACCGTTCCACTGCGGCTTGAAACGGAACTTACCGTCCGGGTGGCCAAAACCTTTGAGGAAATGCGCGGTCTCGAAATCCGGCTGCATGTCGGCCCAGCGCTGTTCGCGCAGCGTCTCGAAATCGAGATCCCGGTTCTTCAGCAGTGCGTTGATATGTTCCTTTTCGGTCAGGCCGAAGCCGGGCATATGCGATACACCGAGGCGCTTGGCCAGTTCCTCGATGACGTAATGATTGGTGCGCGGGCCAGCCGGCGGCTCGATCAGCTTTGGGCCGAGCGTGATGTGCTGATTGCCGCCGCCCTTGTAGATGTCGTCATGCTCCAGGAACATGGTAGCCGGCAAAACGACGTCGGCAACCTTGGCCGTGTCCGTCATGAACTGTTCGTGCACGCAAGTGAACAAATCCTCGCGCAGGAAACCTTCTTTCACCAAGCGCTGCTCAGGCGCGACGTTCATCGGATTGGTGTTCTGGATCAGCAGCGCCGTCACCGGCGGGCCGCCATAGAGCGCGTCCTCCGCATTGGTCAGCACCGGGCCTATGCGCGAATGGTCCAGATAGCGCACCTTGGGATCGCGATAGCGGTCGCCTTCCAGAAGATCCTTGTTGAACTTGAAGCCGGAAATACCTGAATTGGAATGAAAAGCGCCGCCGCCTTCATATTGCCAACAGCCGGTGACCGCGGCGATGGAAAGTGCGGCATGCATGTTAGCCGAGCCGTTGCGCTGGCGTGCAAAACCATAGCCCAGCCGGAAGAAAGTACGTTTGGTGGTGCCGACCAGTCGCGCGAAGGCTTCGATCTCGGCAACGGTCAGCCCTGTAATCGCCGCTGCCCATTCCGGCGTCTTGTCGGCCAGATGCGCCTCCAGCCCGATCGGATCATCGGTGTATTTTTCGAGATAGGCGCGGTCGGCCATGTTCTCGCGAAACAGCACATGCATGACCGCGCAGGCGAGCGCGCCATCCGTGCCGGGCTTCACCACCAGGCCGACATCGGCCTGCTTCATCGTCGCGTTTTCGTAGATGTCGATGACGACGATCTTGGCGCCGCGTTCCTTGCGCGCCTTGATCGCATGGGTCATCACATTGACCTGGGTGACCACCGCATTGGTGCCCCAGATGACGACGCAGTCGGAACGGCCCATCTCCCGCGGATCGGAACCGCGCAGCGCGCCTGTGCCCATCACGTAACCTGTCCAGGCCAGGTTCGTGCAGATCGATCCGAAAAAGCCGGAATATTTCTTGGCGTGGCGCAGACGTTCGATACCGTCACGCTGCACCAGCCCCATCGTGCCTGCGTAGAAATAGGGCCAGACCGTCTCGGAGCCGAGTTTTTCTTCCGCCGCGATGAATTTTTCAGCGACGAGGTCGAGCGCGGCCTCCCAGCTCGCTTCCTTCCACTGGCCGCCGCCCTTGGCGCCGGCGCGCACCAGCGGCTTCAGCAGACGGTCGGGGTGATGGACACGATCGGCATAGCGCGCCACCTTGGCGCAGACGACCCCCGCCGTGTAGCTGTTGTCCTTGGCACCGTGGATGCGCCCGATGCGGTCCGGCGCCAGCAGCTCGACATCGAGCGCACAGGTGGACGGGCAGTCATGCGGACAGGCCGAATGGCCAATGCGGATGTTGGCATGGGTGTTCATGTCGCTCTTTTACCTGTTCGCCGGCTCCGAGTGTAGGGCCAGTTGATCAAGTACGGGAGGCAAGAGTGACCTCCCCTATGCAAGTCTACGGAAAATGTATTTCCCAAAACAGAGAAGCTGCTGCCGCGTCGACTGAATCGCACTAACTCATGATGTTGAACAGGCGCAGAATCCACGAAATCTGGTAGATCAGGCCGACGGTCACGAACACCATCTGATAGGTTTTGCTCGCAACAAAAATCGCGACGATCGAGCAGATCGCGAACAGGGTCTGCCTGATCGGATATTCTATCCCGAGCGAACGAAAATGTTCGGCGCCCTTGAAAGCGGTATCGGCCATATCGACCAGAAAGATCAGCGCCAGAAACCCATAGAACCATCGGCGCCGCGACTGGAAGTATTCCTCATAGCCGGAATATTCTTCCATGCGGTCCGGAAACAGCAGCGATGCGATCGTGGCGAACAGCACCGCGTAGAGGATGACGAACAGATAGAGTTCGAACGTCCAGTGACGGATTGCAGACAGCCCGAACTCGTACCACCAGAAATGAATGATGGCGAGGAACATGAACAACACCCAACCCATGTGGATCGGATAGATCCGTTCCCGGGCCGGATGTTGCACAAAGCGGGTGAGGCCCGTGACCAGGCGCGTCAGACTCAATCCCAGCACCATGCCGACGATGATGCGGACGTGAATGAAGACATCGGGATGAACGGGTTGAGTGTCCATAACGCTCGCCTATCGATGCCGCGCTCAGTCCGGACTCGGCAACGCCCTATCGGCACGGCATCGTGCCAAAGGCACGATTTCCCCGGCAAATACCCTCAGAACCCTGTGTGTCTTCGCGTTGGTCTCGACCGTCAGGCAGGCGCAGTTATAACCGCGGCCCGCCCCCGGCACGTTGGTTTCGACAAACCGCGTCTCGTCCATCTGCGGGGCATTTTCGATGCCTTTGGCATCTCTGTCCTCGCCGCCTCCCGTGATCCACCAATCGCCCTGCCGATCGGTGAGCAACATGTCACCGGGGGTAGGATTGCCGTACCAGCCGCAACGACGTTCGGCTGCATCAGCAGATACGGCCCACGCAATCACCCCCAAGCTGATGACAAGAAACAAGCGCATGGCGATCCCCTCGGTTGAAGCTTCGCCCACCACCCGCCAGCTTCATCACCTGATGCTAACATGACAACGTGCCAACATGACAACTCTGGGCATACCGTAGTCAACCAGATGGCACAGCGGCGGCTATTAAGCTGACCTAAGTTTCCGGGCCTGATCAGGAGTGGGCGCCTACTCCGCGATGCCTTCCTCGTACTCGGCCGACATCGTCAGCCAGCGCTCTTCATGGCCGTTGAGTTGAGCCATCAGTTCCGAACGCTCCTTGGCAAACCGCGTCGCCTTGATCGGGTCCTTCTCGTAAAGTGCCGGATTGGCGAGTTCGTCCTCGATAAGGTCGATGCGCTTGCGCAGGCGATCCATCAGCCCTTCGGTCGCACGAATTTCCTTGGCCAGCGGCTCCAGCGCCGCGCGCCTTGCCGCTGCCTCCCTGCGGCGGTCGGCCTTGGAGGCCTTGTCGGCCTCCCGCTTTTCGCGACGGTCCACCGAGACACCGGTTACCAGCGTCTTGTAGTCATCGAGGTCGCCGTCATACGGATTGACCGCACCGTCCTTGACCAGCCACAGCCGGTCGGCGGTCGCCTCGAGCAGATGGCGGTCGTGGGAAATCAGGATCACCGCTCCGGGAAAATCATTGAGCGCGTGAATCAGCGATTCTCTGGAATCGATGTCGAGATGGTTGGTCGGTTCGTCGAGAATGAACAGGTTCGGTCCTTCGAAGGCAGCCAAGCCCATCAGCAGTCGCGCCTTTTCGCCGCCAGACAGGTCCTTGGCAGCGGTATTCATCTTTTCGGTTGCCAGGCCAAACTGCGCGACACGCGCCCTCACCTTTGCCTCCGGTGCTTCCGGCATGAGACGGCGTACATGTTCGTAGGCGTTTTCATCCGGGCGCAGATCATCAAGCTGATGTTGGGCGAAGATCGCTACCTTCAACCCAGGCGCGATCGTCATCGTGCCGGTCTCCGCCTTGAGCCGTCCAGCAAGCAACTTGGCAAAGGTCGACTTGCCATTGCCGTTAGCACCGAGCAGCGCGATGCGGTCATCGGCGTCGATCCGCAATGTCATCTTCTTCAAAATCGGCTTGCCCGGCGTGTAACCAACCTCAACGCCGGACAACGCCACGATAGGAGAGGCAACGGTCTTCACGGGCTCCGGAAAGGAGAACGGTTTGACGGAATCGTTGACCAGGGCCGCGATCGGCTTCATGCGCTCCAGCGCCTTGATGCGCGACTGTGCCTGCCTGGCCTTCGAGGCTTTGGCACGAAAACGGTCGACGAAGGACTGCAGGTGCTTGCGCTGCACCTCCTGCTTGATGCGGCTCTTTTCCTGCAGTTCCTGCTGCTCGGAAAGCTGCCGTTCGAACTGATCGTAGCCGCCACGCCAAAAACTCAGCTTCTGCTGGTCGAGATGCACAATCGAGTTGACCGCGCGATTGAGAAGATCGCGATCATGCGAGATCAGGAGCACGGTATGCGGATATTTCGAAACGTAGTTCTCCAGCCAGAGCGTGCCTTCGAGGTCGAGATAGTTGGTCGGCTCGTCGAGCAGCAGAAGATCCGGCTCGGAAAACAGCACCGCCGCGAGCGCAACGCGCATGCGCCAGCCGCCGGAAAAGGATGATGCCGGGCGCGCTTGCGCCGCTTCATCGAAGCCTAAGCCCGCCAGAATGGTGGCCGCACGGGATTCGGCGGTGTGTGCATCGATGTCGGCCAGCCGAATATGGATTTCGGCGATTCGGTTGGGATCGGTCGCTGTCTTCTCTTCTTCCAACAGTGCAGCACGCTCCTTGTCGGCGGCCAACACGATCTCCAGCAACGAATCCTCCGTGCCGGGCGCTTCCTGCGCCACCTGACCGATGCGCGTGTTCTTCGGAATGCTGATCGAGCCGGTTTCGGAAGCGAGATCGCCGGTGATTGCCTTGAACAACGTGGTCTTGCCGGTACCATTGCGGCCGACGAGACCCGCTTTCGTGCCTGTGGGCAGCGTCAGCGAAGCGTGGTCGAGAAGCAGGCGTCCGGCGATGCGGAGCGAAAGGTCGTTGATGATAAGCATGGCGGCGCGGTTTTGGCCCGTATAGGCAATAATGGCAAGGGGATGCGGCCGACTGTATCGGCATGGGAGGCGGTCACGAGCGGTGTAAAGCCGCTATACTGTCCTGACTGGCGCTAGCCGCCCGGCCCGCAACAAATCGCCTAACACAGTGTCCACGTCTTCAACTGGCGCAGCGGCACCAAGCCGGCGTGGCGGCGGCAACGAATGACCGATGGCGAAAAGCAGCGCACTGCCGGCCGAAAACATCGCGAACAACAGGAACATGCCGGTTCCGCCGTAAGCCCCGAGTGCCATTCCGGCCAGCAGCGGGCCGAAGAAATTGCCGACAGTGGACAGTGAATGCGCTCCGAAATAGGTGCCTCTGTTGGCGGCGGTCGAAATGCCGTCGATCAGCATGTACTCAGCTGGGACGACCAGGACCTCACCGATCGTAAAGACAATCATCGAAACGACCAGCATCTCGACGCCCGAAGATGCCGCAAATCCTAGATTGCCGAAAAGAAACAGCAGGCAGCCCAGCACCAGCGCACGCAGTGCGCCGATTCGTTCGATCACCAGGCGCGCCGGCGTGCTCGCCACCAGCACTGCGGCCGCATTGGTGCTGACCAGCAACGCGAATATCTCGACGCCTTTGGCGAAGTCCTTGATGATGTACTGGGATAGCGGCACCGACCACTGCCCATAGACGGCCACCAGCAACGTACCGCCGCCGGCGAAGAACATGAGCCTGGGATCGCGAAAAGCGCCGACAAGACGTCGCCAGCCCCCGACGCGCTGCCCCGCGGTATTTTCTGAACTTGCCGCGATCTCCGGCACGAACAGGAAGATGGTCGATCCGAATGCCAGATGAACCAGGCCGGCCACGACAAACAGAACGTCGGAAGTCGCCCCGAAAGCCAGCCCGATCAAGGGGCCGATCGCCCAGCCGGCATTGATGGCAAGATAGCGCCACGAAAACACCTTCAGACGTAATTTTTCAGGTGCCGCGTCGCTCATCATGGCGCGGGCGGCAGGCTCGTAAACTGCGCCAGCAATGGAAGCCACGACGTGGGCGAATGTGAATGCTGCAACGGACTGAGCAAGTCCGAGACCGATCATGCCGAGACCAGCGAAAGAAATGGCGATGGCGAGCACCGTGCGTCGTCCAAGCCTGTCCGATATCGCTCCAGCAAGTGGACTGACCATCGCACCAAGCAATGGCCCCACTCCAATGAGCGCACCTATCCCTGCAGGACCGAGCCCGAAATCCTGCTGAAGCCGGATTGCCAGGAACGAAAGGCTCATGCCTTTGGCGACCGCAACGACACCGGAGCCGGCAATAAGCAGCAGAGCGACCATGCGCCCGGTCTGTTCAGAATAACTGTTCATGGACATTTCGAAGCCTTCGCGGCTCAAACGGCCGACGCCCCGTGGCTTCGCATTGGCAATGAGCGCGCGCAATGGAGAACATCGCTAGGATGTGTGGGCCAGCCGAAAAAATTGAGCTGATGCGATTCTACGCCAATGCCGTTTTGTCCCAACCGAAGCACCGCGGCCTGCATCATGCAAAGGCACGCCCCTCTTCCGCGCGCTGGAATTGCATGAGGTCCAGAGAAACAGAGGCGCGACCAAGAACAGTCAGGATCATATGCGCCTGGCCTCGGTGATGTGTCTGGTGGTTGAAGAGATGATCGAGCGCCGGCGCCAGTCGCTGCGAGATCGTGCGCATGTCAGTGGTCACGTAGGAAAATCGTCCCGCGATATCCTTGTCGCCCAGTCGCTCGACCCATTCGACGATGCGCCTGTCTTCGGCTTCACGCGCCATCCGGAGCGCCGGCAGCGCCCTTTGGATGATGACGTCAAGGCTGGCCGGCGCGTCGCCCTGACCGGTGAAGCGCTTCATCCAGATACGGTCGGTGACCAGCAGATGGTTGAGTGTGCCCATCATGGAACCGAAGAAAGCACCGGCATCACGCCCGAATTCCTCGTCAGTCAGATTGTCGACGGCATCGTAAAGACGGTTGTTGGCCCACTGATTGTAGGCTGCGAACATCATGAAATGCCGTTTCATTCCAACCCTCGGTTCCCGCCTGTCGGAATGCAGCTTCCGACAGCAACCTGATCTAAAGCGTCAGCAAGGGCAAAGCCATGACCATTTTGCCCCGGCAGGAGGAGCAACGCCTCCCCTTGGCAATGGCCCGGGCGGCTTGTATAGAGCCCGCCACACCTCAATCCCCATCACCAAAGGACGACCCATGGCGATCGAACGCACTTTCTCGATGATCAAGCCGGATGCCACCAAGCGCAACCTCACGGGCGCCATCACCAAGATGCTCGAAGATGCCGGCCTGCGCGTCGTCGCCTCCAGGCGCGTCTGGATGAGCCTGCGCGAAGCTCAGGGCTTTTACGCCGTCCATAAGGACCGCCCCTTCTTCGGCGAACTGACCGAATTCATGTCATCGGGCCCGACGATCGTGCAGGTTCTCGAAGGCGAAAACGCAATCGCCAGGAATCGCGAAGTGATGGGCGCCACCAATCCGGCCAACGCCGCAGAGGGCACCATCCGTAAGGTACACGCGCTGTCGATCGGCGAGAATTCGGTGCACGGTTCGGATGCTCCGGAAACCGCTGCCGAAGAGATCGCCTACTGGTTTTCGGGAACCGAGATCGTCGGCTGACCCACTTCGGCCTCGGCAACGAGGCCGTCGTCTTCATCAAAAAGCCGGGCGCGCCTTGCCCGGCTTTTTTCTTTCCCGACAGCAAAAGCTTGTTGGGCTGGAGCATTTCCGTTTTTCACGGAAACGCTCCAGCCCTTTGTTCTACGCAATTCCGGACGGAAAACCGCTACACACTTTTTCCTGGAATTGCTCTAACCTGGCGTGCCGGCCCCGTTCTGTTTGTCTTGCACTTGCCTCAACACCATCGTCATCGGCTCGCTGGCAAGCGGGTCGACATAGTGGCGGGCATTGGTCAGGAACAGCGGCCGACCGTCGATCGTGATATGGGCATCCACCGCGTAAGTTGTTTGGGGCCGAATGTCCTGGCTGTCGAATTTCAACGTGAAACGCACCGGCACCTGGCCAGCGGGGTCGACACGTTGCTCGCAGATTACCCGGACTGGCGCGTTCGGCTGAGAAACGTCGAGTAACTGCACCACAAGCACCGCGTTTTTGGGCAAGATCAGACGCTCGCGATAGGTGACCTCGCCGGTCAATCGCCGCTCAGCCGCCATCGTCACGTCTGGCGTGGCCAGCATAACCACCATCATCGGCGCGAAGCCGAAGATGAGCAATTCCGCGATCCTGTCCAGCATGGCGCATCTCCACCGGCGCCCAGCGGCGCCAATGAAAAATCCGCCCCGATTGCGGACAATCCGTGGCTGATCTTGGGTATTTTCGCGTACAAGCGGCCTTCTGTCAGAGGCTCAACGCCAGCGCGTGGCCGCTTGCTCGTCGCTGTCCTTGGCTTCGACCCACCCGCCTTCCGTGCCATCGACACGATGCTCCTTCTTCCAGAAGGGAGCGCGGGATTTGAGGTAATCCATCAGGAAATCAGCAGCCTCGAAGGCGGCCCGCCGGTGTGCGGACGCCGTCACCACCAACACAATGTTTTCACCTGGCCGGATGCGACCGTGCCTATGAATAACCGTGACACCCTGCAGCGGCCAGCGGCCAACTGCATCGGCAGCGATGCGACGGATCTCGGCTTCTGCCATACCTGGGTAATGCTCCAGCTCAAGTGCCGCCAGCATGCCATCTTCGTCACGGCAAAGGCCGGAAAATGTGACCACCGCGCCGATATCGGTGCGACCAGCACCGAGTGTCGCGATTTCGGCAGCGATATCGAAATCCTGCGCCTGGATGCTGATTTTCGGCTTGACGACGCCAAGCACGGCATCAGCCTCCCGTCATCGGCGGGAACAATGCAATCTCGCGCGCACCGTCGATCTTCTCACAATGGTCGACATGTTCCTGATTGATGGCAACGCGGATCGAGCGCGGATGCTGGAGTGCGTTTTCATACTCCTCGCCGCGCGATTTCAGCCAGGCAAGCAGTTCAGTCACAGTCGTCACCTCGGCCGGAAGCTCGACATCCTCCTCGGATTTGCCGATCCGCTCCCGCACCCAGGCGAAATAGATGAGCTTCATCGCACGTCTCGTCATTCGTCGACGATATGCTTCAATCCGGCACGAAAATAGTCATAGCCGGTATAGAGCGTCACAACCGCCGCGATCCAAAGCAGCACCAGCCCGGTCTCGGTGGTGAACGGGAAAATCTTGTCGCCGGCAGGGCCGGCAAGCAGAAAGGCGATCGCCACCATCTGGATCGTCGTCTTCCATTTGGCAAGCTGTGTGACCGGCACCGAAACCTTCAATGCCGCAAGATACTCACGCAGCCCCGAAACCAGGATCTCGCGGCACAGGATAATGATGGCCGCCCACAGCGACCAGCCGGCAATGCCGTCTTCGTCAGCGGCAAGCAGAAGCAGGCAGGTCGAAACCAGAAGCTTGTCAGCGATGGGATCGAGCATCTTGCCGATATTGGAGGTCTGTTGCCAGGCGCGCGCCAGATAGCCGTCGAAATAATCGGTAATCGACGCGGCCAGAAAGATCGCCAGTGCGAGCCAGCGCGCGAAATCACTCGATTTCAGATGGCCTTCGAGAAAGAAGCACACGACAACCATCGGCACTGCGATGATGCGCGCATAGGTGAGTATATTCGGCAGGTTGAATGCGTGTTTCGCCATGCGTGCCTGGAACTTCCGGGTCGTTTCTTTTCTTACTTCCGTACTCAAATCAGAAGCCGATATCAGGGGTCAACCATTGAAAATCGACTAGCCAGCGCAAAACACCGTACAGACAGTCAATTCTCATGAAAATGGTTGTAAACAAGCCGCGCGACCTGTTCCGAAATGCCGTTGACCACAATCAGGTCCTCGACGGCGGCTCGGCTTACCGCCTTGGCCGTACCGAAATGCAGAAGCAACGCGCGTTTCCGGCCGGGACCGATGCCGGCGATCTCGTCCAATGGACTCTTCACCATCTCCCTCTTGCGGCGAGCACGGTGCGAGCCGATCGCGAACCGATGGGCCTCGTCACGCAGCCGCTGGATGAAATAGAGCACCGGATCTCGCACCGGCAGCGTGAAGGACGGCTTGCCCTCGACGAAAAAACGTTCGCGCCCCGCCTCGCGGTCCTGACCTTTGGCGATACCGATGGCGACAACCCGATCCTGGACGCCGAGGTCCGCAAGGATCTTGCGCACCGCTGACATCTGCCCTTGGCCACCATCGATCAGAATGACATCAGGCCAGGCAGGGAAACCATTGGAGACGAGGTCGTCCGGTTCGCTGGCCTCCTCACCCACAACAGCCTCTTCACCATGCTCCTTGATGAGGCGGGAGAAGCGCCGCTCCATCACCTCGCGCATCATGCCGAAATCGTCGCCAGGCGTAATCTCGGTCGAGCGGATGTTGAACTTGCGATACTGGTTCTTGACGAACCCCTCCGGTCCGGCAACGACCATGGCGCCGACGGCGTTGGTGCCCATGATATGCGAGTTGTCGTAGACCTCGATGCGCACGGGCGGCTTCTGCAAACCGAATGTTTCCGCGAATCCAGCCAGCAATCTCGCCTGCGTTGAGGTCTCCGCCAAACGGCGGCCAAGCGCCTCGCGCGCGTTTTGCAATGCATGGTCGGTCAAATCCTTCTTCTCCCCGCGCTGCGGCACCGAGATCGAGACTCTACGGCCAGCACGGGTCGACAACGCCTCGGCAAGCAGGTCCTGTTCGTCCACGGCATGCGAAAGCAGCACCGTGCGCGGCGTCGGCTTGTCGTCGTAGAATTGGGCAAGGAAGGAACCCAAAACCTCGGCTGCTTCCATGGCTGGATCGGCCTTGGGAAAATAGGCACGATTGCCCCAGTTCTGGCCCGTCCGGAAGAAGAACACCTGGATGCAGACCTGCCCGCCTTCCTGGTGGATGGCGAAGACATCCGCTTCTTCCACCGACTGCGGATTGATCCCTTGATGACTCTGCACATGGGCAAGCGCCGCCAAACGATCGCGGTAGACTGCGGCATGTTCGAAATCGAGATTTTCGGCAGCAGCCTGCATCGCGACGGAAATCTCGGTCTTCACCTTCTGGCTGCGGCCCGACAGGAAATCCTTCGCCTCCTCGACCAGCACGGCATAGTCGCCGTGCGAGATTTCACCCGTGCACGGCCCGGCACAACGCTTGATCTGGTAAAGCAGGCATGGGCGTGTCCGGTTTTCGTAGAAAGAATCCGTGCAACTTCTCAGCAGGAAGGCGCGCTGCAGTGAATTGATCGTGCGCCCCACCGCTTGCGCGGAAGCAAACGGGCCAAAATAATCGCCTTTTCGCGAACGCGCGCCACGGTGCTTGTAGATACCGGGTGACGAGTGATCCCCGGTCAGGAGGATATAGGGGAACGACTTGTCATCGCGTAGCAGCACATTAAAACGCGGCCGCAAACGCTTGATGAGATTTGCTTCCAGCAGCAGCGCTTCAATCTCTGTGCGGGTGACGACGAATTCCATCGTCGCTGTCTCGCGCACCATGCGACCGATACGGTTGGTGTGGAAACGACCTTGCGCGTACTGCGTTACCCGCTTCTTCAGACTGCGGGCCTTGCCGACATAGAGCACATCGCCGGCAACGTTCATCATCCGGTAGACACCAGGGGCATTGGGCAACCGCTTGACCAGCGTCTGGATGACTTCCGCGCCGACCATGCCGTCGGTGTCGCCGGCGTGTTGTGTCCAGTCGATCGCAGTGAAGGCGACCACCGGGCCGGAAGGCACAACCTCCGCTTCGATGCTGTCGTCGTCATCCAGATCGACATCGGGCAGATCCTCGCCCGCCGCGCGTCCGTTTTTTGCTTTGCCGGAACTCATTCCACCACGCCTGTCACATCCGGCGTCTGCCATGCAAGATGCTGGCCGCCGTCCAGCGCGATCATCTGGCCGGTGACCGACCGCGCACTCCATAGATATCGTATCGTCGCGCCAAATTCGCCAAGGTCAGCGCCATGCTTCAGCAACACACCGTCGAGCTGCGTTTGGAAGTCACGATCATCCTGACGCACTCCCTTTAACGTTGGTCCAGGCCCAATAGCATTGACGCGAATGCGCGGTGCCAGCGCCTGCGCCATCGTCTGCGTGGCAGCCCACAATGCCGATTTCGAAAGCGTATAAGAAAAATAGCGTGGCGTCGGCCGCCACACCCGTTGATCGATCATGTTGACGACCAGACCATCCTGGCGCTCCGGCAAGGCACGAGCAAAACGCTGTGCCAAAAGCGCGGGCGCTTTCACATGCACCGCGAAATGGCGGTCCCAGCCAGACCAATCGAAATCCTCGATCGAATCTTCCTCGAACAACGAAGCGTTGTTGATCAGAAGGCCAATCGGCCCGAGCGCCTTCGTCGCGGCATCGACCAGCCCAGCCGTCGCTTCCGCGTCGGTCAGGTCTGCGGCGACGACGGCGGCACGACCGCCGCCCGCGACAATCTCGCTTGCGAGAGCTTCAGCCTCTTCGCGGGAACGGTTGCAATGGATGGCGACGGAGAACCCGTTGGCGGCAAGATCCTCGACGATTGCCTTGCCTATTCGTCTCGCTCCGCCCGTCACCAGGGCCGTCGCTGTGGTTTTGTTCGTCATCTGGCTTTCATCCGCGATAAGGGCAGCCAGCAAATGAGACCGCTCAATAATAAAATGCCGTTCGTTCCTGTGGCCATATTGTGTCGATGCGCTGAAATGAAGGTTTCGACTCGGATTCGGCCATCTGGTCGAATGGCCAATATAGGGACCACAACCCCTTGCACCAAGCGGGGTACAGCTTCCTATGCGAAAGGCTCCTGACAACTTTGTTGCACTAGTGCAACGTCATGGTTCAGCCTCATTCGCGCCAGCTAAAGACCCAAGTTCAGGTTCGCTTCCGCCGCATTTGCCGCCCAAATTCCGGAACCGTTGAGCGCTTGATCCGTTTCTCCCCCCGGCGGGTCTGGTTCGCAAGGAACAAGCCAGCGTCTTTGGCTTTATGGAGTAAGAACTATGTCTATCAACCACAAAATCACGCGGACGTCGGTTGCTGCGATCGGGCTTCTCGCTGTTCTCGGCACTGTTCCGGCTTTCGCCGCGGACGTCGTTGCGGAAGAGCCGCCGGCTCCGGCTCCTGTTGCCGAACTGCCGGTTGCCTCCTGGGCCGGAGCTTATGCCGGTGTGCAGCTCGGCTACGGCTTCGCGGGCCGCACCAAGGTCGAAGACTTCGACACCCGCATCAAGACCGACGGCTTCCTCGGCGGAGCTTTTGCCGGCTACAACTGGCAGCAGGACAGCTTCGTTTACGGTCTTGAGGGCGACCTCGGTTACAACGGCACGAAGGGTTCGGAAAACGGCTTCAAGTCCAAGTCGGGCCTTGAAGGCTCGATCCGCGCTCGCCTGGGCTACACCGTCAGCCCCGACATCCTGCTTTACGGCACGGCCGGCGGTGCGGGCCAGGGCCTGAAGGTCACCGACGAGGTCACCGGTCTCAACGATCGTAAGACCATGTTCGGCTGGACCGCCGGTGTCGGTACCGACATCAAGTTCACTGAAAACGTCTTCGGTCGCGTTGAGTATCGCTACACCGACTACGGTTCCAAGGACTTTGACAACGGTATCGGCAAGGTCAAGAGCAGCGACAACCGCGTCCAGTTCGGCGTGGGTATGAAGTTCTGATCGATTTCCGATTCAGCATGAAAAGCCGGGCGCAAGCCCGGCTTTTTTTGTTTCGATGCACACCCGAACGAGCTGAACGGCAACCAGACGGCCTTCAGCTCAGGCCGGCACGCATCCCTTCAGTTCCGGAAACTTATCGTCGAAGCGCGCCGCCCAGCGCACCAGCCTGCCTCGCCCCTTTTCCCATTTGCCAGCGAAACGCAAAGACAGATAGCCAAGCGCTGCACGCAGTGCGATTTGGCCGACGGTGATTTTTTTCGGCAGCTTGGGTGGGTTGGCGTTCAGGCTGTCGAGAGCCCGGGTGACCTTCTCCCATTGCCGGTCCAGCCAAGGCTGGAACACCTTGTCGTCGGGCCGCACCCTGCGTTCATAGACCATCGACAACGCCGAATCACAGATGCCATCCGCCAACGCTTCCAGCGCCTCGGCTTCGGTGCGCTTTTCGGGGTTGCGCGGAAACAGCACGTTCTTGGCCTGCCGGTTAAGATACTGAGTGATGGCGCGGCTATCGAAGATCGACTGGCCGCTTTCCAAAACCAGCACCGGGATCTTGCCCAACGGATTGGCAGCGATCAGATCTGCTGGGTCCTCTTCCGTCTTGACGGGTTTCAATTCCAACACGATGCCGGCATAGGCCGCCGCCATGCGGACCTTGGAACTGTATGGCGAAGCGGTTGCATAGAGCAGGCTGGGCATGATGTCCTCATTGGAATGGGGTGCCCGGGTCTCGGCTGCGCGCCAAGACCGAACACCGGTGCGATGCCCACTGATGAGCGGAATGAGAGCCAGATGAAATTCCGGAAAACGCCTCTGCCGAGGCGTCGGAATCGTTAGCGCAGAACGCGGCAGGCACCGTCATAGACATGCCAGCGGTCGAATCCCGAAACGCAGAACTCGACATTGTCGCCAACGCCAGCAAAGCCCTGCCCTTCCTCGATCAGATACCAGATGCTGCGCTCATGCCCATCGGAGAGAATGACCCTCGCATCGCAATAACGACGGCCGATAGGCCAGTTATCCTCCGCCGGCTGATAACGGCGCTCGTTGATGCGGCGGAAATCGGTAATCTGCACGTCAGGCAGATTCGGCACATTGCGGACCTGATGCGCAAAGCGGCTGCTGATCTTGTTGAGCACCCAAGCTTCCCCGCAGACGCCCGGATCGCCCGAATAGCTGGACAGATCGGCAGCTTGCGCCGCCGGACCAACTGTCAGGACGGAACCCAGGCCAATCAACCCGGCAAGGAGAGATTTGAACAAGTGAGTCATGGCGGCGCCTCATTTCTGATCGGCGGCACTGTGCGGATTTGCCGTCACACGGTCAAGCTGGGAAGTATTGGACCTCGATCAAATCAGATGCCTAACCATCCTCGCGCGCCAGCCAGTCGAGCCGCCAGCCGGCAGCGGCCGGTTCGGCCATCGCCGCCTGCAGCGCAGGCAGGATCAGGCGAAGTTCCTGCTCCAGCGTGAATGGCGGATTGACCACCACAATGCCAGTGCCGTCCAGTCGTTCGCTGTTCGAAGCCGGCCGCACCTCGAAAACGACGTCGAGCACCTTGCTCATGCCGGATGCCGTCAGCCGATTGCGGAAATCGGCAACGCCATGTCGATCCTTGATCGGATACCAGAGCGCATAGATACCGCCTGGCCAGCGTTTGTAAGCCTTTTCTACACCCGCTGCGAGACGATCGAACTCACCCTCCTGTTCAAAGGGGGGATCGACGAGCACCAGCCCGCGCTTTTCCTTGGGCGGCAAGTGTGCGCCAAGCGCCAACCAGCCATCCAGTTCGATAACACGCGTTTGAAAATCGCCTTCAAACTGCCCTTTCAGCCGGACGACGTCCTGAGGGTGCAATTCGATCGCCGTCAGCCGATCCTGATTGCGCAGCAGGCGCCGTGCAAGCCATGGAGACCCCGGATAGAAGCGAATGCCGCCATCGGTGTTGCAGGCATTGACCGCTTCGAGATAAGGCTCCAGCAAAACGGTCGTCTGTATGCCCGGGTCTATCCTGGCCAATCGACCGATGCCATCGCGCCATTCGCCCGTCTTCTGAGCTTCATTCGAGGAAAGATCATAAAGACCGATACCGGCATGAGTATCGATGACGCGAAACGGCTTCTCCTTGCGTTTCAAATATTCGATCAGCCGCACCAGCACGACGTGTTTGACCACGTCAGCGAAATTTCCGGCATGATAGGCATGGCGATAATTCATAGCCTTCAGACGGCGCTTCCGCCCCTGCCCCAGCGCGGTTTGGGCGGAGTTTCGGGTTTGTCAGGACGTCGCGATCTGCTGAAACGGATCGCCAGTATCAGACCAATCGCCCCAAGCGCGATCAACCCGAAGCCGATCTGAATGGCCCGTCTGTCCGGAACGGCCGCACCGGTACGCAACACCAGGTCCACTGCTTTGATCTGGATGTTATCGGCATCGCCCGATCCGAGGGTGAAGACATAGGTGCCTGCTTCCTCGACCTCGATCAGTCCTGCTTCGTCCCGGAACACCTTGTCGGTCAACTGCGGGCTTTGTTCGCGTGGCGTCGGATTGCCGCTGAAACTCAGCCGTTCCGCGAGCACGGTTCGATTGCCGGCGGCAGCTGTCAGCGTCAGCACGGTACGATCAAAGGCCAGGATGCGATCTGCATTGCTCGTCAGATCGACAAAGACCCGGACCGGTCCGGTTCCAGCCTTCAGCGATACCGTTACCGGCTTGAAGCGGCCGTCCTGATAGGCATGCCACGTGCCAAGCTCTTCGCCGGAAAAGCTTCGAACGGCCCAAGGATAGATGAAACCGAGGGCGACGCCGGCCAGGATAACGAGCAGGAACAGTTTGCGCATGGCTCAGCCCATAGAACGCTGCGCGTACCCACGCAATCTCATGCTTTGCGTTCCCAGCGCCGGTCTGCCGTCTGCTGCCAATAGGTCACGGTGTGGCCAGCACCCTTCATGTCCTTCCAATGGCCACGCGCAGCCTCGACCTGGCCTGCATCATGCCCATCGAACAGGAAAACAGCGCGATCGTAGCCGGACAAGTCGGGAGGCGTGGCGCCATCCACGAGGAAGCGGATCTGCGCCGTATTGGGGTTCATTTCCCCGGTGGTGAGAAGGATAGGCTGTTCAGCCGGATAAGGCTCGCGGTCGGTTGCATGCGCCAGGAAGCCGTCGTCACGATACACCCATAGATGTTGGTCCAGCGCATCTCTGCGCTCCTCCGTGCCCGTCTGCACGACGACGCGCCAGCCGCGGTCGACGCTGCGCTCGAGCAAGCCCGGCAACGCCTCCTCCAGCGTCGACTCGGTCAGATGATAGAACAGCACCTCGGCCATCGATCAGGCTTCGTAGTGGTCGCGCACCAACCGGTCGAGCAGCCTGACGCCAAAGCCGGAACCCCAGGACTGGTTGATCTCGCTCGCCGGCGCACCCATCGCAGTACCAGCAATATCAAGATGTGCCCACGGCGTTTCCCTGACGAAGCGCTGCAGGAATTGAGCGGCGATAATGGCGCCGCCATACCGTCCACCGATGTTCTTCATGTCGGCGTTCTTTGAGTCGATCAGCTTGTCGTATTCGCTGCCGAGCGGCATGCGCCACAGCTTCTCTTGTGTGGCGGCACCGGCCTGCAACAATTGCCCGGCAAGCTCGTCGTCATTGGAGAACAGGCCGGCATGGTGCTGACCGAGCGCCACCATGATCGCGCCCGTCAACGTGGCAAGATTGATCATCAATCGAGGTTCGAAGCGGTTGCTGCAGTACCAGAGCGCGTCAGCGAGCACCAGGCGACCCTCGGCGTCGGTATTAAGCACCTCGATGGTCTGGCCGGACATCGAGGTAACGATGTCGCCTGGACGCTGGGCATGACCGTCGACGCTGTTTTCCACCAACCCGAGGATGCCGACGACATTGGCTTTAGCCTTGCGAACTGCGAGCGCGTGCAACAGGCCTGTGACAGCCGCTGCACCGCCCATATCGCCCTTCATGTCCTCCATGCCCGACGCCGGCTTCATCGAATTGCCGCCAGTATCGAACGTCACGCCCTTGCCGACGAAGGCAAGCGGCTTGTCTTTGGCCTTGCCGCCGTTCCATTGCAGCACCGCGAGACGGGCACCACGCGGCGAACCCTGCGCCACGCCGAGCAAGGAGCCCATGCCGAGCTTCTTCATTTCCTTCTCGGTCAGGATCTCGACCTTGACACCCAGCGCTTCCAATTGCTTGGCCCGCTCAGCAAACTCGATGGGCCCCAGCGCGTTCGCCGGCTCGTTGACCAGGTCGCGCGCGATAGTCACACCATCGACAACGGCTTCGAGCTCAGCGAATGCCTTCTTGGCAGCTGCCGGATTTGCCGTCTGGATGGTGATCTTGGTCGCAGTCCTGCCATCGTCCTTGCCGTCGTCGCCTTTCTTCGTCTTGTATTTGTCGAAGGAATAGGCCCGCAACAGAATGCCCGCGGCAATGCCTGCAGCTTCGGTACCGTCTGTCTCGACGCCTGGCAGATCAACCACGACGACTGCTTCTTTAGCTTTGCGCAGCAATGCCGCCACGTGCCCACCGAGTTTCAGCCACGCATATTCATCCAGTGCCGATGACTTGCCTGTACCGACCACCACCAGCCTGTCGAGCGCGGTGCCTTCAGGCGCGAAGATCTCGGCGGAAGTGCCGAATTTTCCTGAAAAATCCGCCGCAGGCAGAATCCTTTCCAGGGCACTGGCAGGATCATGTGCCTTGGCGCGTTCGGAAAGCCCCGCTTCTTCCGCGGAAAGCACGAAGGCTGCGCCCTTCTTGACGGCGGCGAATTTGGCAAAGGCAATCGTGGGTCGGGCAGCCATGAGATCCTGCTTGGTTGAACGCTTGAAACGAGGGGCGACCTTTCGCGCTTTTCGATCGTTTGGCAAGACCGGCAAACCTCGAGCCGATACATGGGGATAAGCTCACTCCGCGTGCAGCGGTCCCCTGTCACCGGGCCAATGAATGGACGATTTGGCTGACGGCGACCCTTGACGATCGCCAGCAGGTCGCACAAATGTCTGGCGCAAACCGCTGTTAACCATACCTATTCGCCTTTTCTTATCCATTCCCGACCAGAGTCGGCGCCACCGGACACGACGACTTGAAACGGAACCAAACCAGGCCGGTTGTATGGGTGTCACCGGAAAGATAACGTCTAGAGCTGCGACACCCGTCGAGATCAATCGAGAAGAACTGCCCTGAATGAAGGTCGCCGAGCTCTATATCTTCCGGCGCGCGCTCTCGCTCTTTCTTGCAGCGTTGGCGTGGACGCTGGCGATTGTCTGGACGACGCAAGTTCTCACACGTATCAACCTGGTGACCGACAACGGGCAATCTGCGTTAAGTTTCTTCCAGGTTGCGGCACTCATTCTGCCGACGATCATCCCGATCGTCGTCCCCTTCGCGCTCATCGTGGCGGTAGCGCAGACGCTCAGCGTCATGAATTCCGATTCGGAGCTGGTGGTGATCAACGCCGCCGGCGCCTCGCGCATGACCGTCGTCAAGCCGATCCTTATCCTCGCGCTGATCGCGAGCGTCATCTCCTTCGTCGTCGACAACGGCGTTGAACCCTATGCCCGCCAGAAGAATCGCGAGCTGATCGCCAGCGCACGCGCCGACTTTCTGTCGTTGATCATCCAGGAAGGAACCTTCCGCAAGGTGGAAGACGGCCTGTTCGTGCAGATCGGCGAACGCTTTGCCGACGGCGGCTTGGGCAGCATCTTCGTGGCCGATTCTCGTCAGGAAGGCACGGATCTCGTCTATTACGCCAAGACCGGTGCGGTCATCGACAAGGGCAACGAAAAAGTGCTCCTGATGAATGACGGCGTGGTGCATCGCAGGGCACCCGCCGGTGACGTTTCGGTCATTCGTTTCACGTCCTACGCCTTCGATCTGTCGGCTTTTGCGACTGCGGCGCAGGCGACGCTCTATCCGAAGGACCAAACGACACAATACCTGCTCAACCCTGATCCCAACGACCGCTATTACCAGCAAGCGCCAGACCAGTATCGTGCCGAGCTCGCATTGCGTTTCTCCGAATGGGCTTATTCTCTTGCCTTCGCGATGATCGCTCTTGCCGTCGCCGGCGACGCGCGCTCGCACCGCGAGGCTCGCATCCACCCACTGATCACGGCAATTTGCATCGCGCTGTTCGTGCGCTGGCTGGGTTTCTTCGCCGCCGGCAAGGCCAATACCAATCCACTCTACAATTATCTGGTGATCGCAGTGCCCTTTGGCGCCTCGGCCGTGGCCGGCTGGGTCATCTTTTCCAACCGACGGATGGAATTGCCGTCAAGTTGGGCGGACTGGCTGACGAACATGTTCAGCCGTTTTGGCGAAATCGGCATCCGCCTGAGGCTTTGGTGGGCTAGCCGCGGCACAACCCGTCAGGGGAATTCCTGATGGGTTGGACACTCGGCCGCTACTTCTTCTTCCGCTACCTGGGGATCACCATCTGGATCTTCCTGGGGCTGTTCGCGCTGGTCTTTCTGATCGATTTCACCGAGTTGACGGGCCGCATCGCTGGTGTCCCCGGCTTCACATACCAGGCGGGTTTTGCCATCTCGGCGCTGCGCGTGCCGATGATCATGCTGCAGACCGTCCCCTTTGTCGGACTGTTCTCGGCCATGGCGACGCTGGTCTCGCTCAATCGCAAGTACGAGTTGGTAATCGCACGTTCCGCGGGCATCTCGGCCTGGCAGTTCCTGCTACCCTGCTGCATCGGCGCGTTGCTGTTCGGCGCCGTCGCCGTCGCGATCCTCAATCCGCTGGCCGCCTACGGCTTTTCCCAATCCGAAAGAATCGAAAGCGAACTGCGCTCAGGGGCCTCCAACGATGTCTCTGCTGATTCAGCTCCATGGATCCGACAGAAGACCGCCGCCGGCGATACGATCATCGGCGCCCGGGCAATCTTGAACCAGGGCCTGGAGATGGCGGACGCTGTCTTCTTCCTGCTCGACCAGCAGGGCAATATCGTCGAACGCAAGGATGCCAAGAAAGTGTTCCTGCGGGATGGTTATTGGGAACTGCAGGACGTCAGCATCCTCAAGGACGGCAATGTCGAAAAGAAAACGACGGACCGATTGCCGACTGATTTGAAGCCGGAATTCGTACAGGAACGGCTGGCGCGGCCGGAAACAATTCCCTTTTACGAGTTGCCGCAAAAGATTGAAGTTGCTCGTTCCTTCGGGCTTAAGGCAAATGCATTCGCCATGCAGTTCGATTCGCTGGTGGCGATGCCTTTCCTTCTGGTTGCGATGACTCTGATCGCAGCAACTGTCTCGATGCGATTTGCGCGAATGGGACAATCTGCAACGATGATTCTGGGTGGCGTAGTCGCTGGGTTTCTGCTTTATGTTGTGTCTGTTTTGGTCAAAGCGTTTGGAGTGGCGGGATTCGTCCCGACCGTGGTAGCTGCATGGTTTCCGGTGGTCGTGGCGATGTTCTTCGGGGTGACGTTCCTGCTGTACAGGGAAGACGGTTAGTGATGAGGCCGGTTTTGCAAGGTCGCAGACCGATCCGAGCGGCACTCTTGTGCGGAGTGAGCGCGCTCGCTTGCCTTTTTGCCGGCAGCTTGGCGACCGCTATCCCGGCCGCAGCACAAGCGGTTGAAGCACCCAGCGTGCCAGCCGGTTCGCAGATGCTGCTCGAATCCGACACCCTGGTTTACGACAATGACAACCAGACAGTGACTGCCGTTGGTGGCGTGCAGATCGACTACGGCGGGAACAAGCTCGTGGCTCAGCGCGTCGAATACGACCGCAAGACCAAACGCCTCGTTGCCTCCGGTAACGCACAGCTCGTGCAAAGCGACGGCACGAAGATCAATTCCGAGCACATTGATATCACCGACGATTTTGCCGACGGCTTCGTCAACGCGTTGCGCGTCGAGACCGTGGACAAGACCTATTTCGGTGCCGAAAGCGCCGAACGCATCGGCGGCGTGCTGACAACGTTCCACAACGGCGTCTATACCGCCTGCGAACCTTGCGAGGACAAGCCGGACAAAGCGCCGATCTGGCGCGTCAAGGCACGCAAGATCATCTGGAATGGCGAAAAGAAGACGGTGCGCTTCGAGAACTCCAATTTCGAGTTCTTTGGGTTCCCGATCGCCTTCCTGCCCGCCTTCGAGATCGCCGACCCGACGGTGAAGCGCAAGAGCGGCTTCCTGATGCCCGGCATTACCTTCAACAGCAAGCTCGGCACCGGCGTCACCATTCCTTATTACCTCGCGCTGTCGCCGACTTACGACATCACCGCGCGCGGCACCTACTATACCAACCAGGGTTTCCTCGGCGAAGCCGAGTGGCGCCAGCGTTTCGACAACGGCCAGTACAGCCTGCGCGTTGCCGGCATCGACCAGAAGAAGCCTTCGAAATTCGACCCCAATACCGTCGATTCCGGTCCGACCGACGACCCGAACAAGTTCCGTGGCATGATGGGCAGCAAGGGCCAGTTCGCGATCAATTCGCGTTGGAACTTCGGCTGGGATGTCCTGCTGCAGACGGACAAGAACTTCTCGACCACCTATCACATCAACGGCTACGACGCCTCCGTGCATCGCTCGGAGGTCTATCTGACCGGCCTGAACGACCGGAACTACTTCGACGTGCGTGCCATGCACTTCGAAGTACAGGAAAATGTTCTGCAGCGAGAGGCCGGCGCCCGCTATCAGACCGGCGCGCGCGACGAATTCCAGCCTTGGGTGCTGCCGTCGCTCGACTATGCCTACATCCCGGACACGCCACTGGCCGGTGGTCAGCTCTCGATCAACCTCAATTCCCGCGTCATCAAGCGCGACCGTCTCGATGAAGCCTTCACGGTGAACTACGATACGCTGAGCGCCGTCCAGCGTGTTCGCGGCATCGAAGGCGATTCCGGCCGCCTGACCGCAGAAGCCGAATGGAAGCGCAGCTTCGTCACCGAAGGTGGCATGGTCATCACACCCCTGCTGGCTTTCCAGGGCGATGCCAACTACCTGCGTGCGTCCTCCGGCTCACTTGACGCCATCAATCAGATGGCTGCCGAGCAAGGTGTTTCCGCTGACATGCGCTCTTCTTTCGCCAGGGCCATGGCGACCGCGGGTCTCGAATTTCGCTGGCCGCTGCTGTTCACCAGCCTGACCGGCGGCTCGCACATCATCGAGCCGACCGCGCAATTGTTCGTGCGCCCGAACGAGTCCTATGTCGGTGGTCTGCGCGTTCCCAACGAAGACGCACAGAGCATGGTGTTTGACGCCACCACCCTGTTCGAACGCGACAAATTCTCCGGCTATGACCGTATCGAAGGCGGCAGCCGCGCCAATGTCGGCGTGCGTTATTCGGGCAGTTATTCCAATGGCTGGACCACGAACGCGCTGTTCGGCCAATCCTATCAGATTGGCGGCACAAATTCTTTCGCGCAGCCTGATTTGGTGAATGTCGGCGCCTATTCCGGTCTCGAGACCGAAACATCCGACTACGTCGGCCTGGCCGGCTTCACTAGCCCCTATGGCCTGTCGGCTTCGGTCAGCGGCCGTTTCGACGAGCAGACCTTTGAGGTCCGCCGCGCCGAAGCCAAGGCCGCCTATAGCGGCTCATCGCCAATATCAGTGTCGGCACAGTATGCCTTCATCCAGGCACAGCCCGGTTATGGCTTTGAGGACGATCGCCACGAGGTCTCGCTCGGGGCATCGACACGCCTCAACCAGAACTGGCGCGTCTTCGGTTCAGGCACTTACGACATCCAGACACGAGTGCTGACGAATGACGGGCTCGGCTTTGCCTATGACGACGAGTGCTTCACTTATATGATGACTGTGTCCGAAAGCCGCGATCGCGTCACCCGGGAAGTGACCCGTAATATCGGCTTCAACATCTCGTTCCGTACCATCGGCGATTTCGGCTCGACCTCCAGCAGCTTCGAGTAAGCCATCCCCCTTGCAGGACATGGTTTCGCCGCATAGGACGGGCATGGGAAAATTGTATCCGGCTCAGCGATGGGCCGGAACCGAAATGGATTTGGAACAGAGATAATGAGGAAACAGCTCTTTTCCGCAGGCCTCGCACTTCTGGTCGCGACCGCAGGCGTCTCGCTGACAGCGATGTCCCAACCTGCCTTTGCCAGCGAAATCAAATATGTCGTCAACAATGTTGCCATCACCAGCGGCGACATCCAGCATCGCGCGGCCTTCCTGCGCCTGCAGAAGCGCAAGGGTAACGCCGCCGACGAGATGGTCGAGCAGACGCTCCGTCTGGCCGAGGCGAGACGCCTGGGTATCCGTATCTCCGACCAGCAGGTGAACGACGCCTATGCGCGCTTTGCCTCCAACAACAAGATGAAGTTGGCACAGCTCGACGGTGTCATGGACAAGTCAGGCGTCACCAAACAGCACTTCAAGGAATTCATCCGTGCGCAGATGGCCTGGAACCAGGCGCTTGGCATGCGCTACCGTTCCGAGCAAGGCGGCGGTGGCGGCATGAGCGAGCAGGATGCCGTGCGCAAGATGCTGCAGAAAGGCGGTAACAAGCCATCCGCCACCGAATACCTGTTGCAGCAGGTTATCTTCGTGGTCCCTGCAGCTGAGCGCGGCGCGCTGATGGCAAAGCGCAAGCGCGAAGCGGAAGCGATGCGCGCCCGTTTCAACGGCTGCAACACCACGCGCGAATTCGCCAAGGGCCTCATCGACGTAACCGTTCGCGATCTAGGCCGTGTGCTTGCTCCCCAGCTACCGGCGGATTGGGCAGATCAGATCAAGGCGACAAAAGCCGGCGGCGCCACTCAGGTGAAGGAAACCGATCGTGGCATTGAGTTCATTGGCATCTGCTCGGCGCGCGAAGTCTCGGACGACAAGACTGCCCAACTGATGCTTCAGAACGAAGGGCTCGACGGCAAGAAAGACGATGCCGCCGACGCACTCAGCAAGAAATATGTCTCCGAGTTGAAAGCCAAAGCCGTCATCGTGCAGCGCTGACGGCCGTGCGCGAAATTAGACGTCCGCTTGCGTTGAGCGTTGGCGATCCATCAGGCATTGGCCCGGAGATCGCACTGGCGGCTTGGAAACGCCGCGAAGAACTGGGTGTTCCTACCTTCTATTTGCTTGCGGATCCAAACTTGATCGCCGCACGCGGTCGTCTCGTCGGCGCCGACGTCCAGATAGCCGAAACGACAGCGCAAGAGGCACACACTGTCTTCGCCGGCGCCCTGCCTATTGTGCCGCTGAAGGCAAAGTTCGTCGATACAGTCGGCCATCCTGATCCCGTCAACGCCGAGGGTGTCATTGAGGCGATCGATCGCGCGGTTGCGGATAGCCTTGCCGGTCACGCTGCGGGTACTGTCACCTGCCCCATCGCCAAGAAGCCGCTCTACGATGCCGGGTTCGGTTTTCCGGGCCATACTGAATATCTGGCGCATCTGGCTGCCCGCCACACCGGCCGGAAGGTGACGCCGGTCATGCTGCTGGCGGGCCCAGACCTACGCACAGTTCCCGTTACCATCCACATTCCGCTTGCTGCCGTGCCGAAAGTGCTCACCACCGACCTGATCGTCGAGACCGCCCGCATCACCGCGCGGGATCTAAAAACCCGTTTCGGCATCGAAGCGCCCCGCCTTGCCATTGCCGGCCTCAATCCGCATGCCGGCGAGGGCGGCACCATGGGCAAGGAAGACCTGGAAATCGTCGCCCCTGCCGTCGAAGCATTGCGCCAGGAAGGCATCGATGCACGTGGTCCGCTGCCTGCTGATACGCTTTTCCATCGACGCGCTCGGGCAAGCTACGACGTTGCTCTTTGCATGTACCACGATCAGGCCTTGATCCCAGCAAAGACGCTGGCTTTCGATGAAGCCGTCAACGTGACTCTTGGCTTACCATTCATTCGCACCTCACCCGACCACGGCACGGCCTTCGATATCGCTGGCCGAGGTATCGCACGATCGGATAGTTTGATTGCCGCGCTCAAACTGGCCGCAGAACTGGCCGGCAATGCCAGGAGCGCCCAGGGATGAGCGCTGACGGCCTGCCGCCACTTCGAGAAATCCTTGAACGCCATGGCCTCCAAGCCAAGAAGGCGCTTGGCCAGAACTTCCTGCTGGACCTGAATCTGACAGGCAAGGTAGCGCGAACTGCTGGCGATCTGACCCAGACGACCGTCATAGAAGTCGGCCCCGGGCCGGGTGGGCTGACACGCGCCCTCCTCCTCCATGGTGCCCGCCGCGTCGTCGCCATCGAGCGTGACGAGCGCTGTCTTGCGGCCCTTTCCGAGGTGTCGGACTATTATCCTGGACGACTGGAAGTCATCTCGGGTGACGCTTTAAAGGCCGATTTCACGACCCTGGCGACCGATGGCCCGGTTAAGATCGTCGCCAACTTGCCCTACAACATCGGCACCGAATTGCTCATTCGCTGGCTAACCGTCGATAGCTGGCCGCCTTTCTATCAATCGCTGACGCTGATGTTCCAGCGCGAGGTGGCCGAGCGCATCGTCGCGAAACCCGCTTCCGGCGCCTACGGACGGCTCGGTGTTCTGGCCGGCTGGCGAACGGAGGCAAAAATCGCATTCGACGTGCCGCCCCAGGCGTTTACGCCACCACCGAAGGTGACGTCGTCCGTTGTGCACATTGTACCGCGCGAAGTTCCCTTGCCCACAGATGCGAAGCGGCTCGGTCGCGTCACCGAAGCAGCCTTCGGTCAACGCCGCAAGATGCTGCGGCAAAGTCTCAAGAGCCTTGGTGGCGAAAGATTGCTGGAACGGGCCGAAATCGATCCGACCCGCCGTGCCGAGACGCTCAGCGTCGAAGAGTTTGTGCGGCTAACCAACTTGCTGGATGGTTGAAGCTCAACCCCTGACGCAAGCAATATATGCCTGCTCAGCCTTCTCCCGAACTCAATTCGAGGTCTTGAACTGAACGAGCCCATTGTTCAGGAAACATGCCTTGTCGAACAGCCCGAGATCCAGCGGATTTGGCAGGCGGATATCGTCAAGATCCGGAAACGGCTTGTTCACCAGATCGTATGACCGGTCGATCTGGGAAATGAAGACGAAGATCAACCCTTTTTCTCGAGCGAACGACCTTACCTTGCGGACCTGCTCAACCAGATCAGGGCTCTCTCGTTTCTGGTCGAGCAGCTGCAAATAGTCGACAACAACGAGCGTGCCCCAAGGGGCCGCCTCGAGTGTCGTCATCATGTAACCAGCGTCGATCGCATCGGACCCATCGAACTCGAATTGGCGGTCGAACTGGCTCGGCTCAACGCCAAGGACCTGAAAACGACTGAGAATATCCTTCTGCGTGTATTCAAGCGAGAAGAAGGCGCTGCGGCGACCAGATTTCATCGCCTCGACCGCTAATTCGAGACTGAACAGTGTCTTGCCATGTCCCGGACGCGCCCCGACCAGCAGAAGATCGCCCGGCTGCAGCAACCGGAGCAACCTGCCGGCTGCTGGCATTGTCTCATGTTTGGACGCCAGCAAACTCCAGTTCGCAAACCCTTGCTTGGCCGCGGTGCGGTCGAGTGCGGCGTGGAGCGGGATGTTTTCCTCGCGCGACAGACGCTTGGCCTGTCGCTTCAATTGATAGGCAGGGACGGAAAGCTTCATCGAAAACCTCCTATTGCGAGCGAACTTCGCAATCCCTCCTTATGCGCGGTGCTCGAACAGTTGGTTCGATGAATGTCGAGCCCCGCATGGACTATGCTTCCCGAGTGGAGGGCGGAGGCGCGGGCCAGTGCCGAACGAAAGCATAACAAGGCTTCGCTGAGTCGAGAACGCCTCGATTGCTATGGACGTGACCAATCTACCGGGAAAGAAAGCTCAACCTTGATGCCGCAAATTCAAACGGCTTCGTCCAGAAGACCCGAGACGAAGTCAAACAGCCCGGGTCGGCGGTCGCGGCGCAGGCGTTCGGCGGCAACGATGGAGCGCACTTCGGTGAAGGCGCGGTCGAGATCGTCATTGACGATGACGAAGTCGTATTCTGTCCAGTGCTCGATCTCGGTACGCGCATTCTTCAGCCGCGTTTCGATGACCTGTTCCTGGTCCTCCGCCCGTCGCTTCAGCCGCGCCTTCAGTTCTTTCATCGACGGGGGCAGGATGAAGACCGAAACGATATCGCCGCGCATCTTCTCCTTAAGCTGTTTCGCACCTTGCCAGTCGATATCGAAGAGCATATCGCGCCCTTCAGCCATGGCCCGCTCGGCGGGTTCACGCGGGGTGGCATAAAAGTTTCCGTGTACTTCCGCCGATTCAAGCAGCTCATCATTGTCGCGCAGCAGTTCGAACTCGCGGCGCGAACGGAAATGGTAGTGAATACCGTCGATTTCGCTGCCACGGCGCGGACGCGTGGTGACAGACACGGAAAGTTCGAAGCCCTGGTCGCTCTCGATGAGATTGCGCGCAATCGTCGATTTGCCGGCCCCCGAGGGCGACGACAGAACGAGCATCAGGCCCCGGCGGCGGATGCGGGAACCGGTGTCCTTGACGGCCATCTGTTACTCCAGATTCTGGACCTGTTCGCGAAACTGGTCGACAACGGCCTTCAGCTCCAACCCGATCGCGGTGACTGCGGCAGCATTCGATTTCGAACATAAAGTATTCGATTCGCGATTGAATTCCTGCGCCAGAAAATCGAGCTTGCGACCGATGGCACCTCCGGCAGAAAGCAACGCCCTGCCCGAAAACACGTGTGTCTTCAGCCGGTCGATTTCCTCGCGAATGTCGGCCTTGGTGGCAAGGAAGGCCGCTTCCATGTGGAGCCTGGTCTCATCCAACCCCGCACCGGTATCCATCAAAAGCCGAACCTGTTCGGCAATCCGCTCACGGATCACTGCCGGCTGGCGCGATGGATCCGCTTCGGCACGCAGCGTCAATGTTTCGATCGCGTCGAGCTGGCCCGAAAGCAGTGCGCGCAATGCTTCGCCCTCCCCCTGCCGTGCCTTGACAAGACCTGCAAGGGCTTCTTCGAGTGTCTCTCCGATCGCCTCATCAAGCGCCGCCCGTGTCTCCTCGGTCTCAGCCGCCTCCGGCACCTCCAGCACGCCGCGCAAGGCAAGCAATCCGTCGGCGGTCGCAGGCGCAACGCCAAACTGCTCCTGCAGTCGCTTGGCAAGACCAGCGATGTCGCTCAGGAAAGCTTCATTGACCACCGGCTGAACAGCCTGGTTGCCCATACGTCCCACAGTCAGCGTGGCTTGGAAGTTTCCACGCGCAAAGCGTTTCTGCACCGCCTGACGAACGACCTGCTCAAGCCGATCGAAGCCTGGCGGAAGACGTAGCCGGGCTTCGACACTCTTGCCGTTGACCGACTTTACTTCCCACGCAATGGCAGTGCCCTGATGATCACCGACCGCGCGCGCGAAGCCAGTCATGCTTTGCAAATTCATATCCCCGCGCCCCAAAGCACCTTTACTGGACCGTGTTCGTCCCAGTTGCCGTCGCATCACCATTTGCGCCGGGCTGCGTGGCATTTCCAGCCTTAGCTGCTTCCTCGGCCTGCTTTTTCATCAAGGCGCGATAGCGCGTGACGTTCTGGTTATGCTCGTCAAGGGTTGCTGCGAACACGTGTCCGCCATTGCCGTCAGCAACGAAGTAGAGGTCTTTCGTCTTCGACGGATTGGCCACAGCCTCAAGCGAGGCACGTCCCGGATTGGCGATCGGCGTCGGCGGCAGACCATTGATCTGGTAGGTATTGTAAGGTGTCTGCTTGTCGATGTCCGACTGGTAGATCGGCCGGTCGCCGGGCTTGCCCTTGCCGCCGAACAGGCCATAGATGATGGTCGGATCGGACTGTAGCCGCATTCCCTTGCCCAAACGGTTCAGGAACACCGCTGCGACCCGCGAGCGCTCGTCGCTGCGACCAGTCTCTTTCTCAACGATGGAGGCAAGCGTGACAAATTCTTCGATATTGGCCAGTGGAAGGTCGGTCGAACGGCGTTTCCAGATTTCCTCGACGAGTTCCTTCTGATCGGCCGAAAGCTTGTCGATCATCTGCTTGCGAGTAGCGCCCCGCGTGAAACGCAGCGTGTCGGTGGCAAGACTACCTTCCGGCGGCAGGCTGGCCGGCATATCGCCGGTCAGCGCATCTTCGGTGGCGACGCGCTGAAATGCCTGCTGGACGGTCAAGCCTTCCGGAATAGTCAGTGAGTACATAACCGACTTGCCGCTCTTCAGAAGGTTCATGATCTCGCGCATCGAGGCGCGCGGCTTGATCTCATATTCACCGGCCTTGAGCGCCTGATCGTTGCCATAGGCACGCACGCCGAGACGGAAAACACGCGCATCGCTGATCAGGCCACGCCGTTCCAGCTGATCGGCAATATCCTGCACGCCGCTGTTCGGCTTGACGAAGAAGGTGTCACCATTGGCCGATGGGCCCTGGCCAAAAAACTCCTGCCTGCCGAAATAGACCGCCGCGCCAGCGGCCAGCACCGCCAGCATGACGCAGGAAATGAGGAAGTTCATGAATACGATGATCTGGCTGCGCGATGCCCGTGACCGCTTGACCGGAGGTGGCGTACCCGCTTCTGGACGCAACGCCTCGTTGGCGGTCTTGGGGATGATCGGCGTGGTCTGCGCGGCGGCTTGGCTGACATCCTCGTTGTTCGTCGGAACAGTGTTCATGGCCCTACCGTATGTCCTATCGACGAATCCCCCAAGAATAGCGGGGAATATGGCAAAAATGACGAATTCGTCCGTCTCAAGGCTGTTGGGAGATCGGCCGAAACCGGTCAATCAGCCGTTATAACGCTGGAAGACCAGCGATGCGTTGGTACCTCCGAAGCCGAAGGAATTGGACAATGCGACATCGATCTGCCGCTTGCGCGGCGTATTGGGAACGAGATCGATCGCCGTCTCGCGCTCGGGATTGTCCAGGTTGATTGTGGCCGGCGCGATGTTGTCACGGATGGCGAGAACCGAAAAGATCGCTTCTGCGGCACCAGCGGCACCGAGCAGGTGACCGATCGACGATTTGGTGGATGACATCGACACTTTCGAGGCGGCGTTTCCGACCAAGCGTTCAACGGCGCCCAGTTCGATGGTGTCGGCCATGGTCGAAGTGCCATGCGCATTGATGTAGTCGATATCGGCGGCTGTCAGCTTGGCGCGCTTTAGCGCAGCGGTCATGCAGCGGAAAGCACCGTCGCCATCTTCGGCCGGCGCCGTAATGTGATAGGCATCGCCGGTCAGGCCATAGCCGGTGACCTCGGCATAGATCTTGGCACCGCGCGCCTTGGCGTGCTCCAGCTCTTCCAACACCACGACACCGGCACCCTCGCCCATGACGAACCCGTCACGGTCACGATCATAAGGGCGTGACGCCTTTTCCGGTGTCTCGTTGCGTTCGGTGGAAAGCGCGCGGCAAGCAGCAAAACCAGCCAGCGATAGGCGCGTGACCGGAGCTTCGGCACCACCGGCCACCATCACGTCGGCGTCGCCGAATTGAATGAGCCGTGCCGCGTCGCCGATCGCGTGCGCGCCGGTCGAACAGGCGGTCACCACTGCGTGGTTGGGGCCTTTCAGCCCATGCCGGATCGAAACCTGTCCGGAGACGAGATTGATGATCTGTCCGGGAATGAAGAAGGGGCTGATACGGCGAGGCCCCTTTTCTTGAAGGATGAGGGCGTTTTCGGCGATGCCCTCGATGCCGCCAATACCCGAACCGATCATGACGCCGGTCGCGCATTGTTCTTCGTGGGTTTTCGGCTGCCAGCCCGAATCCTTCAGCGCTTCGTCGGCGGCTGCAATCCCGTACAGGATGAAGTCGCCGATCTTGCGCAGTTCCTTGGGTTCGAGAACGGCTTCCGGATTGAAGGTGCCGTTCTCGCCATTGCCGCGCGGAATAACATGCGCGATCTTGCAGGCTAGGTCTTCGACCTCAAACTCGGTGACACGCCTGGCGGCACTACGACCGCTCAGAAGTTCCCGCCAACCGTGCTCGACCCCAACGCCATATGGCGACAGCAGGCCGAGGCCCGTAACGACGACGCGCCTCATTCCAAGCCTTTCCCGAAGACCTATGCCGGAAAGATCAGGCCGAGGCCTTGTCGATGTACTTCACGGCGTCGCCGACCGTGAGAATGGTCTCGGCCGCGTCGTCCGGGATCTCTACGCCGAACTCTTCCTCGAACGCCATGACAAGCTCAACCGTGTCGAGGCTGTCCGCGCCGAGATCGTCGATGAAGGAGGCCTGCTCCGTCACCTTGTCGGCATCGACGCCCAGATGCTCGATAACGATCTTTTTGACGCGCTCTGCGGTGTCACTCATGTTGGCATCCTTCGTTCTATGATCTGTCTTCGTTAGCGGGCACAATGCCGCTAATCAAGCTGAAAGATAGGCCGGGCTTAAACACAACAATTAAGGCCGGCTTTTGCCCGAACCGCCGGGTTGCGGGCCGCATTACACGAAAACGGCTCGGCATCCAAGGCGCGAGCATCGTTTTTCCAAAGCCGCGACGGGGCGCGGCCGCACGTCAAATCATTGCCATGCCGCCGTTGACGTGAATGGTCTGCCCCGTCACATAGGACGCTTCCTCCGAAGCGAGATAAGCGACAGCGGAGGCTACTTCGCTACCCGTTCCCATACGTTTGGCGGGAATCGCCGCCATGATCGCCTCTTTCTGCTTGTCGTTCAGCTTGTCGGTCATGGCCGATTCGATGAAGCCCGGGGCGACGCAGTTGACGGTGACGTTGCGGGTGGCGATCTCTTGCGCCAGCGATTTGGAAAAGCCGATCATGCCGGCCTTGGAAGCACAATAATTAGCCTGGCCAGGATTGCCGGTGACGCCCACGACAGAGGTGATATTGATGATGCGGCCATAGCGGCGGCGCATCATCGGATGTGTGAGCTCCCGGGTGAGGCGAAAGACGGCGGTCAGGTTGACCTCGATCACGCTGTCCCAGTCGGCATCCGACATTCGCACGAACAGGCCGTCCTTGGTGATGCCGGCGTTGTTGACCAGGATATCGACGCCCTCGAGATCGGCCTCGGCCTTCTGGCCCAGCGCCTTGACCTCGTCCCGATCGGATAGGTTCGCCGGGAACAACTTGACGCGGTCGCCGAGCTCGCCAGCCAGTGTTTCGAGCTTTTCCACACGTGTCCCGTGCAGGCCGACGATCGCGCCCTGGGCATGCAATATCCTGGCGATGGCTTCGCCGATGCCGCCGGTGGCCCCGGTGACGAGCGCCTTGCGGCCAGTCAGATCAAACATGTTTCGTCCCTTTCAAGCACGCCCTTTCACAGGGCGGGGTCATCAGGTTTCTCAGGCCATTGCCGCGACGGCCGCATCGACATCGGCAGGATTGCCGACCGCGGCTACGCCGATATCGCGATTGATGCGACGTGCCAGGCCAGAAAGCACCTTGCCGGCGCCAATCTCGTAGAGGGTGGTGACGCCATTGGCACCGAACCATTCCACGGTCTCGCGCCAGCGCACACGGCCCGTCACCTGCTCGACCAGCCGCGCCGCAATGGTTTCCGGATCACTCGTCGGCGAAACCGAAACGTTGGAGACGACAGGAACGACCGGCGCATTCTTGGTGACACCGGCCAAAGCTTCACGCATAGCTTCGGCGGCTGGCGCCATCAGCGCCGAATGGAATGGTGCCGACACCTGCAGCATCAGCGCTCGCTTGGCGCCTTTCTCGGTACAAAGCCTGGCAGCGAGTTCGACAGCGGCCTTGGCGCCCGATATGACCAATTGACCACCGCCATTGTCATTGGCGACCTGGCAGACAGAACCCTTACCGGCTTCCACACAGGCTGCTTCGACATCCGGCTGCTCAAGACCGATGATCGCAGCCATGGCACCCTCGCCCACCGGTACCGCCGACTGCATGGCGTTGCCGCGAATGCGCAGGAGCCGTGCCGTATCGGCCACCGAGACGAAGCCGGCGGCGGCAAGCGCTGAATATTCGCCGAGCGAATGGCCGGCAACGTAGGCAACCTTGTCTTTCAGCGAGAAGCCACGTGCTTCCAGCGCGCGGACAGCGGCCAGGGAGACTGCCATCAGCGCCGGTTGCGCATTGGCCGTCAATGTCAGCGTCTCCTCTGGTCCATCCCAGATCAAAGCGGACAGTTTTTCGCCGAGCGCCTCGTCGACCTCTTCGAACACGCGCCGGGATTCGGGAAAGGCGTCAGCCAGATCCTTGCCCATGCCGACCGACTGGCTGCCTTGCCCTGGAAAGGTGAACGCGACCGCCATAGAGAGCTCCAATTGCTTGATCTCGCCTGCCCTGTGCGCAAGCCCGACCGACAAGTCAAGCCCGACGCGGCTTTCGCATCCCCTTCCGGACAACACGTCCGCCCACTCGGGACGATCAATCATGATGAAAATCGAACACGATTCGTTTGCTGGCTCTTCTAAATTTCGCCACAGGAGCTAGCTTTTTGTGACATTTGAGTGACAGTTGCGTGACGGGTTTTGCGGTCGGGGGACTGGTGAGTTGGCGAAGGGATGGTCAGGGAGCGGCATGAACGCGCCGAAGCATAAGTATAATACCGCTGCCCCCGGCTTTGAGCCGGGCGAGGAAAGGCGTGCGCTGCGCTATTGCCTGGTAACTCTGGCGGCTTCAGCGGTGTTGGTGTTCGCCATCGAGTTGATCTTCCGTGGCGACCTTGCGGCCACTTTCGGCTTTTTCCTTCAGCCATTCAAGCCGGGCTGGACAACGATCATCCTGTTCACGCTCATCCTGATCGGCCTCGATGCGTTGCTCGGACGCAATCATCAAAGTCTGATGATTTTTGCGCCGCTGACCCTGGCCCTGGCCTTCATTGGCCACCAGAAATCGCGCTATCTCGGTGATCCGCTCTATCCGACCGACTTCCTTTATGCGCGCCAGATCGTCGAACTGATGCCGCTTTTGGTACGCGAGCGGCCCTGGACCGGCGTGGCGCTGGCAACCGGCATTGCCGCGACATTGGCTCTAATGGTGATGCTGTGGCGCAGTTGGCGCCGCCGCACGCCTGCGCTGCGCTACAAAGCGCGGCTGGCGCGCCTGACGGTTGCAATCCCGCTCCTCGCCTTCTTTGTCTCGATCATGGATTACGCGACCTTCTCGTGGACGCGCGACCGCCTGCAGATCATCCCGATGATGTGGGATCAGAAGGAAAACTACAATTCCAACGGCTTCGCGCTCGCTTTTGCCCTCAACGTGCCTATGGCACATGTCGGCGCGCCAGCCGGCTATTCGGAAAAAGCGATTGCAGCCATCGCCAGACCCGAGGCTGGTGCGACGGTGCCGGAGCAGAAACCCGACATCATCATGGTGATGAGCGAATCGTTCTGGGATCCCACCATTCTGCCTGGCGTCTCGATCAAGCCCGACCCGGTCGCAGCCGTGCGCCAGCTTCGTTCGGGCTCGATGCTGTCGCCGGAATTCGGCGGCATGACCGCCAATGTCGAGTTTGAAGCACTGACCGGGTTCTCCAACGCCTTCCTGCCGGCGGGATCGATCCCCTACCAGCAGTATGTGCGCGCGCCGGTACCTTCGCTTGCCACCTTCCTGAAGAGTGAGGGCTATTCCGCCAGGGCATTCCACCCCGGAACCAACTGGTTCTGGAACCGCACGGCAGTTTACACCGATTTCGGCTTCGACGATTTCCAGTCGGAAGAGACCATGCCCTATATGGAAAAGCGTGGGCCGCTCGCTTCCGACAAAGCGATGACTGACAAGCTCATTTCCGCGGCCGATGCATCCGACGAACCATTCTTCTATTTCGCCGTGAGCCTTCAGAATCATGGCCCCTACGAACCCAATCGCTACTTCGACGCCTCTCACACTGTGGAAGCGCCGATCAGCCAGTGGGCAAAGGATTCGCTTCTCTCTTACGCGGAAGGTGCGGCCGATGCCGACCGCAATCTGAAACGCTTGGTTGATTGGGCCGAAAAGCGCGATCGCCCGACCGTGATCGTCTTTTTCGGGGATCACCTGCCGCCGCTGGGGCCGGTCTACGTGGAAACTGGCTTCCTCAAAGACAATGTCGCGCCGCGCAGGGAAGCGCCTGACCAGATGAAGCTGCACCGCGAAACGCCGCTGGTCGTATGGTCAAACCGCACGGGCCTTGCCAAGGATATTGGCTCGGTCAGTCCGGCACTCCTACCCTATCATCTGCTCAAGGCCGCCGGCATCACGCACCCCTATTACACAGGCTTCCTTGGCGAGGTCAGCAAACGATATAGCGCGATCGATCGCAACGTCCTGCTTGCCACAGACAACGAAGCGACCGTCGACTGGGCAAGACAAAAGCAGATCGAGCCGCTGGTACGCGACTATCGTTATCTGCAGTACGACATGATGTTCGGCAAGCGCTGGTCGGCTCGGGATTTCTTCCCCGAGACCATAAATCGGCTGGTCGCCCACACGAGCTGACGAGCATCGACAGCCGGCGATATCGGGCAACAACCCCCGCGCGGACTTGACTTTCCGGAAGCATTCTTTATGTGTCCGGCCAAGTTTTCCGCGTCCGGGTGTTTTCCCCGTGTTCCAGCGGCTCGAACTCCAGACAATTAACGGACGAACACCATGGCCAAAGCCGCGAACATAAAGATCAAGCTTCTGTCGACCGCCGATACCGGCTTCTTCTATGTGACGAGCAAGAACAGCCGCACGAAGACCGACAAGCTGTCGTTCCGCAAGTACGACCCGGTTGCAAAGAAGCACGTCGAATTCAAGGAAACCAAGATCAAGTAATCTGGTTTCCAACTGGAATGCCGAACGCCGCCCCAGGGCGGCGTTTTTGTTTGCGCGGTTTCGCGAGACAAGCCCTCTCCCTGCCCAAGGCGTATGGCTCGCCAAGACATGGTGGCTCAATAATTCGAAGAAGAATAAGGGGGCCGGTCGGCGGATGGCAGCGGTACGAGGAGGCCACTATATGCCAACGCCGGCCGGCCGACCCCACGGACCCAGGAGATGCGGCGGACCTGAGCATCATGGGGTATCAATGGAACGTGCCGGCATCGCCCCCGCACCGAACAGTTCCTCGTTAGCGGCTGCACATTTGCGCAAGCGCTGATGAAAAGCAATACTTTCTTAACCACGCACCTAAGATTCGCGCTGGTAAGGTAAATTGCTAGCGTTACCGGCCAAACGGCCGGCTTCTCTCCCACACTACGCAGCCTTTGCCACCACCCGGTTGCGGCCGCTGTTCTTGGCTTCATACAGGGCGATATCTGCCCGCTTGATCAGATCGTTCACCGTGTCCGCCCCCTTGAGCAGACACGAAACGCCAACGCTTATGGTAATTTCAGCAGTCTTGCCTTCGCGCCCGACCGCGAAGGGTGAGCGGGCGATTTCGGCGCGAATACGCTCAGCCACCTTTTCCGCGACCGCACCTTCCGTGTCCGGCATCACGACCACGAATTCCTCACCACCAAAGCGGCAGGCCAGGTCGATGCCGCGCACATTCTTACGCAGCCGATGAGCAAATTCGCGCAACACATCATCGCCGCCATCGTGGCCATAGGTATCGTTGATCGCCTTGAAGCGATCGAGGTCGGTGATCATGAGCGACAACGGGCGCCGGCGCGCCACCGCCCGGTCGAACAGTGTCTGCAGATGGCTATCGAGATAGCGGCGATTGTGAAGGCCGGTCAGACCGTCGGTTACCGCCATCTCGATCGTCTGTGTTACAGAGGCTCGCAATTGGTCGTTGTAGCGCTTGCGGCGCACCTGCGTGCGCAACCGCGCCGTCAGCTCGTGCGGATCGATCGGCCGGGTAAGGTAATCGTTGATGCCCAGTTCCAGTCCGCGAATGACGCGATCTTCCTCACCGGGATCTGCCAGCAGCATGATCGGCACGAAGCGCGTGCGATCGAGCGAACGCAACTGCGAGCAGAGCCGGAGCGGATCGAAATCGGTGAAATCGGTGGAAACGAGGATGCATTCGTAAGGCGTTTCGGCTGCCTGGAAAAAGCCGGCATGCGGGTCTTTGACCGTATCCAGCGCCGCCTTGTTGCGCAGCACTTTCTGAATACGTTCAGTTGAGCTCTGGCGCTCGTCGATCAAAAGAACCTTGGGAAGCGAATCCTCATCGGCCAAACTGCGGCTCAGCAATTCCTCAATGCCGATGTTTTGCGTGGTCGAAGCCCGCAGGCGCAGCTCGTCGGTCAACATCTTCAGCCGAACGAGGCTCTTTACCCGCGTCATCAGTTGCAGGTCATTGACTGGCTTGGTCAGGAAATCGTCGGCACCAGCCTCCAGCCCGCGCACACGGTCGGTGATCTGGTCCAGCGCGGTGACCATGACGACCGGAATATGCGAGGTCGCCGGATCGCTTTTCAGCCGGCGGCAGACCTCGAACCCATCCATGTCCGGCATCATCACGTCGAGCAAAACGACGTCGACCTTGCCGTTTTCGCAGGTTTCAATCGCATCCGGGCCGCTCGACGCCGTCAGCACGTCGAAATACTCGGCCAGAAGCCGAACCTCGAGCAGCTTCACATTGGCCGGCACGTCGTCGACGACAAGAATACGGGCTGTCATCTCACGCGGCTCCGGGCAAACATCGGGCAACCATCAGGCATCACCCAGATAGGATTTTACAGTCTCAATGAAGCGCGGCACCGAAATCGGCTTGGAGATGTAAGCCTCGCAACCGCCTTGACGGATGCGTTCCTCATCCCCCTTCATGGCGAAAGCTGTGACGGCAATGACCGGAATGACGTGCAATTCGTCGTCCTCCTTCAGCCATTTGGTCACCTCGAGCCCCGAAACCTCCGGCAGTTGGATATCCATGAGGATCAAGTCAGGCCGGTGCTTGCGCGCCAGATCCAATGCCTCGAGGCCGTTGCGAGTGCGCACGGTTTCGTAGCCACTGGCCTCGATGAGGTCGCGAAAGAGCTTCATGTTGAGCTCGTTGTCTTCGACGATCATTACCTTCTTCGGCATATTTTCCCGCTCCGACGGCGCTCCCGCGCGGAAACCGTCGCAATGCGCTCCAACAGAGAGCGCCCAAAACCCGGTTTTACTTTAGCGCGAGATGATTGACGAAACGCAAACCGGCGGCCCGAAATCCGATCGGCTTGCCTGCAACAAAACAATAGGAACGCGACACAAGCCTTGCCCTGGGCAGAGCTTGTGACTACTTCGGGACGCAGACTCATAACCATTGTCGGAATCAAAGGTAGCGATGGCAGACGCAGCGTCAATGCGCGAACAGGCTGAGGCTCTTGCGATCGATGCGCTGGCTTTCGTTGCCGGCGATGCTGAACTCCTGCCGCGCTTCCTGGCGATCACCGGTATCGAGGCAAGTTCCATCCGGCGCGCAGCCACCGAACCCGGCTTTCTCGCCGGCGTATTGCAATTCGTTCTGGCGCACGAGCCGACCTTGATGCGCTTCTGTGAAGAAACCGGCACAGCGCCGGCATCAGTGGGCAAGGCGCTACGCGCCCTGCCCCTCGGCAACCAAGATGACTATGAGCGTTCGACATGAGCGATGACCCCGAGACAGCCCGCCAGATCGCGGAATTGGCAAGCGATGATCGGCCCCTGCTGGTACTCGATGTCGATGACGTGATCCTTGAATTCATCCGGCCGTTTCCGCGTTTTCTGGAGGTCCGCGGCTATGACCTGACCTTCGCTTCGTTCCGCTTGACCGGCAATGTCGCAGAGAAGGCCACGGGACGCGTGGCGGAGCAGCACGAAGTGCATACCCTGCTCGACGATTTCTTCGCCGGTCAGGCCGAATGGCAATATCTGGCCGAAGGCGTCGCGGACACGCTGCGTTCGCTGGAAGAACGGGCAGAGATCGTGCTTCTGACAGCAATGCCGCACAAGCATCGCTCAGCGCGGCGCGCGCATCTCGACCAGCTCGGACTTCGCTATCCGCTGCTCACCACCGAAATGGCCAAAGGGCCGGCTGTGGCGAAGCTTCGCGGCGACAAGGGACGCCCTGTCGCCTTCGTCGACGACCAGCCCAACAACCTGATTTCAGCACGGGGTTCGGTCATCGACGCGCACCTGTTCCATCTGATGGCCGATAACTCGCTGCGCGCATTCCTGCCGCCGCTGCCCGACGATCTGATCGTCGTACAGGATTGGCATGAAGCGGCCCCGAAGATTGCGCATGCGCTGGGCATTTAGGAAACTTACGCAACTCGAGGACATCTCAATCAAAAAGCCCCGCTTGGCGTATCAAGCGGGGCTTTTTGATTCATGCGGCAAGGCTGCCCTTAGCCGATTTCTTACTGTTGCGCAGGTTGCTGTGGAGCCTGCTCCGGCTGATCCGCTCCTTCCGAAGGTTCGGTGGTATCCTGCGCCGGATCGGTGCCTTCTTCCTGAATCGCTTCATCGTCGGTCACGCCTTCCTGGGAAGGATCGACGACCGGGTCAGCAGCCTTCACGGTGACGCCGTTGACAACAACAGTGCCGTCCGGCTTGGCATTCAACGCCCATTCAATGCGGCCATCCGGCAATGTCTTGGCAAACCCCTTCATCGCCAATGCCGCTGCGACCGCGTTGCTGGCATCCGGCGTCGTCTTGGCAGCCTCTTGCAGCTTTTCGACGATCTTGTCATAGCCCGACACCGTAATGGTCAGATCCATGTCCGGCTTCTTGGTCGGATCCGGCTTGTCGAACGGAAAGCGAACCTCGCCGTTGAATGCAATCTCGGTATCCTTGTTCTTGATGATGCTGGGCTCTATCAACACCTTCGGCGATTTGGCCAGGAACTCTGCCCCGATCTTGTCGCCGAAATCTTCGGGCAGCGGCGGCTCCTTGGTCAAGTCGAACGTGTCGATGGCCTTTCTGGCCATTGTATCGAGATCGAGATTGGAGCCACCGAAGTTGAGTTCGATGTCAGTCGGCAATAGCGAGACACTCCATGCCGGCAACATCTGCGCGGCGATCGCGGGCACGGTAAGGCCGCTGGCCTTGAGGCCATAGCTCAGTTTGCCATTCTGGCTCACGCCATCGGCGCCGAATTTGGCGACCATCTCGGTCATCCCGAACTCGCCGAGCGGCGTACCGACCTTGAAATCCCTGAAATTGTAGGCGCCATCGAAACGCTGCCAGACCGGCAGCGCAGCCAGAAGCAGCGTCTTCAATTCCGCCTGATTCGCCTTGACCTTGGCTTCTTCCTGGTTGGCGACGCCAAAGGCGACAAGATCCAGTATGGCACGGCTGCGTAGCCCCTTTGCTGTCGCATCCACAGCAAAGCTCGGCGAATGGAAGGTCAGCGGGACTTTCATGCCACTTTCAGGATCGTCGATCGTCACCGTCTCGCTGAAATCGGCCACAGTCTGGTTCATGGTGAAATCGACGCCACCATCCGCAGCCTTTGCGCCCGTTCCCGTCATCGTGGTGGCACCTGCGCTTGCCTGCACGTTCGATTTCGGGTCCTTCGACGTCATGGTCATGCCGGCCATCGACGATGTCACGGCGGTGAACGCCGCCAGAGCCGGATCGTAAAGACCGGAGAACTTTCCGTCCTTGATCTCGATCTCGGTATTCTGCTGTCCTTCGGGAGTTTTTACCTCGAACGTTCCCTTGGCAGGCAGCACGCTGGACACATCCCAACTGCCGTCGGTGCGTGGCTTCACCGCGAGCACATAGGCAGGCACGTCGAATTTGACGAAATCCTGCTTGGGGAACGCATTCACAAGTGCCTTGAAATCGATCGTAAGCTGATAGGCGTCGCCTTTCGGCTCGACCTTGATCACGCCCTTTTCGAAAGCCTGGCTGCCGAAGTAGCGGGAAATATCCTTCTGAACCTGAGCTGCACCCTGGCTATCGATGCCCTGGCCAAAAGCCGGAGCGCAGATCGCCAGAGCGGAAACAGTCGTCAATATGCGGCGCACTTATGGTCTCCACTTCTATTCAAGGTAACGGGAAAACCCGCTCCAATCGGCTCCTTCGTAGGAAATTACCGCCACAACCACAAGGCGACATGACAATCCGCACCAAACTGGCGCAGGGCCAGAGCCAACGCAAAACACAGGGCAACGAGCCCCGGCTTTTGTTTCTTCAGGATGTTAGGACCAGCCGCATCAACGGGCGTCCTGCCTTACGCTCGACAAGCCGTTCGAAGCCGGCCTTTTCGAAGACCCGGGATGAGCCCACGAAAAGACCGAGCGAGCGCGAATCGCGCGAGAGATCGATCGGGCAAGCCTCGATCTGCCGTGCGCCGCGGCTCCGCGCAAAGTCAATGCCGCCAGAAACAAGCCGGTGGGTCAGACCTTGGCCACGCATTTTCATGCGGATGAAGAAGCACGAAATTGCCCAGACGCCGAGATCATCCGCATCCGAGGGCTGGACCGGCGCGGATCCCCTTCCCTTGTTGTTCCATTCGGGAATGTCGGCGCGCGGCCCGATCTGCATCCAGCCATGCGCGGTACCATCCTCCACCGCCAACAAGCCGGGTGGCGGCCCGGCTTCGATGCGCGCCTTGATGTGATCCTTGTTGCTTTGTCGGTTACTCGCCCGGCGCATAGCCGGTGGCAGCCTGAAATGTGTGCACCAGCAACCGTAGCATGCACCCTGCTTGCCAAACAGATCTTCGAACTGAGGCCAGAAATCCGGCGTCAAAGGGTGGATTTCGATGTTCATGACTTGTCCCTCCGGTCGCATTGCGTGTCCCGGCCGTGTAGACTAGCTTGCACTTGTTCTCTTTATGTTCGCAGTGATGGCGGCACCTGTCAACGATCCCGAGCATGGTTTTTGTCGCGACTGCCTGACGCCCCAGCGCAGCAGGACGATGCGGTGCGAGCGTTGCGGCAGTCCCCGCGTCGTCCGTCACCCCGAACTCCACCGGCTGCATATTGCCCATATCGACTGTGACGCCTTCTACGCAGCCGTTGAAAAACGCGACAATCCGGCCTTGCGCGACAAGCCGGTGATCATCGGCGGCGGCAAGCGTGGCGTCGTGTCGACAGCCTGCTACATCGCCCGCATCCAGGGCGTGCGCTCGGCGATGCCGATGTTCAAGGCTCTCGAGGCCTGCCCCGAGGCGGTCGTCATCAAGCCGGACATGGAAAAATACGTGCGCGTCGGGCGCGAGGTGCGCGCCATGATGCTGGCACTCACCCCGCAAGTGGAACCGATCTCGATCGATGAAGCCTTTCTCGATCTGGCCGGCACGGAAAAGCTGCATGGTCTGCCCCCTGCCATGGTATTGGCGCGCTTCTCACAGGCGGTCGAAAAAGACATCGGCATCTCCGTTTCGGCCGGACTTTCATATTGCAAGTTCCTGGCCAAGATCGCGTCCGATTTCCGCAAACCCCGCGGCTTCGCGGTGATCGGCAGGGAGGAGGCCGTTACCTTCCTCGCCGAGCAGCCCGTGACCATGATCTGGGGGGTGGGCAAGGCTTTTGCCGAAGTCCTGGCACGCGACGGTATCCGCATGATCGGTCAGTTGCAGAAGATGGAGCGCGGCGACCTCATGGGCCGTTACGGCGTCATGGGCGATCGGCTCTACCGGCTGTCACGTGGCCAGGACGATCGCCGCGTCGAACCAGATCACGACGCCAAGAGCGTCTCTGCCGAAACCACCTTTGACACCGACCTGGCCACGATGGATGACCTTGTGCCGGTGCTGCGTGCCCTGTCTGAAAAAGTCTCGGCGCGCCTGAAGAAAGCCGGCATTGCCGGCCGCACGGTCGTGCTCAAGCTCAAGACTCACGATTTCAAGACCCGCACCCGCAACCGCCAGCTTGGCGATCCAACCCGCCTTGCAGACCGCATATTCTCAACGGGGCTCGATCTGCTGCGCAGGGAAACCGACGGCACCAAATATCGGCTTCTGGGTGTCGGCGTCAGCGATCTCTCCAATGATGAAAAGGCCGATCCGCCTGATCTTGTCGACCTGCAGTCGCGCAAGCGCGCGCTGGCCGAAGGCGCGATCGATACTTTGCGCGACAAGTTCGGACGCAAGGCAGTGGAGACTGGCTACACCTTCGGCAAAGGTCATCGCGGCCGCCCTGCCCGTCCCGACGAAGATGAAGGCCCTGAAGTCCAGCACCCCTGGGAGCGCATCTGAAATCCTCGTCGCTTGGCTCATGCGAAAGGCTGGCCTAGCGATTGTGGTGCGACCACCGATCTGCCAGACAATCGCACATGGCACCGGCCCCCTCGATTCCCAAAGCCGCATTCTGGATGGCGCTGTCGATCGCGTCCTTCCTGCTGATGTCGGTCGCGGGGCGTATGACAACCAGCGTGCTCAGTGTCTTTCAGGTGCTGGAACTGCGCTCTGTGATTGGCTGGTTCATCCTGCTGCCGCTGGTTCTGGCCAGAGGTGGCTTTGCAGCCATGGCATCGCGAAGACTGCCGCTGCATCTCGCGCGCAATATCGTCCACTATGTCGGCCAAGGCGCATGGCTCTATGCTTTAACGCTGATACCGCTCGGCGTGCTGGTCTCCATCGAGTTCACGACACCGATCTGGACCGCGCTGCTGGCGGTGCTTTTCCTCGGCGAAAGGCTGAATCGGTTTCGCATCGCCTCGATCGTCCTCGGCTTGATCGGCGTGATCATCATCGTGCGGCCGAGCACCGGCTCGATCGAGCCGGGCCATCTCATCGTGCTGGGCGCAGCCGTGTTCTTCGGCGCCTCAGTAGTGATGGTCAAGGCGCTCACGCGCACCGACAGCGTGGTGCGCATCATTTTCTGGATGCTGGTGGTGCAATCGGTCCTGGGACTGATCCCTGCCCTCATCGAGTGGCGTAACCCGCCTCCCGAAATCTGGCCGTGGCTGTTCGTCATCGGTTTCACCGGTATGTCCTCGCATTTCTGTATGGCGCGAGCGCTTACCTACGCGGACGCGACCTTGATCTCGCCGATGGATTTCCTGCGCGTGCCGCTATCGGCACTGATCGGATGGCTGCTCTATCAGGAGCAAATCGACGCCTTCACCGCAGGCGGCGCCGTACTCATCCTGATGGGCAATCTGCTCAATCTGCCACGCCGTTCAGCAAAAATGGCAGCAGCAACGGCAGACTGACCAAACGGGATTGCGTCAAAGCAAAAAACTGGAGCGTTTCCGCGTTTCTGTGAAAACGGAAACGCTCCAAGATCAGTTACGTTTCAGATCGACTTGGGCCGTGACCACCGACTTGCCCGTCGTCGCATCCTTGTCGATGGTGACGATACGCATGGCATTCTGGCCAAGCTTTTCGACCCGCATTTCGGCGCTCCGGTCGCCATTGACCGGCTTGGCCCAGCGGATGCCGAGGTTGAGAACATCCCCTCGGCGTTGGCCGGAAAGCGCAGCGGGACCGGTTCTTGAGCCGATATAGGTGCCGCCGTAACGCTGGCCATCGGCTTTCAGGCGGACACCGATGCTGCGCGAGATGAGCACCATGCCGCGGCATTTGCCATCGAGCGTAAGCGAGACAGTGCTTGATTTGGCGGCGAAGGAACAGGAAACACTGACCGCCGGAGCCTTGGTGTTGACGCGGAAACTGCCCTTGCCGGTCCATTTGCCACCCAGTGTGGTGAGGAAGGCAGGTTCCGCGGCGTTCGTCGGTTGCGCGAGCAACAGCGTGGCCAGCGCGGCGGTCAGGCAAAGGCGGATCGACATTCGTTCTCTTCCCCTTGAATCACGAGAGCCCCCTGCACCGCTTTTCGGCATCGTGTATTTCAGTTTTGTGTCAGCGCTGTCAGTCGCCTTCATCCGGTATATTGAGGATATGACCGCAAGCCTTGCAGTGCACGGCATCGGGCTCATGGCGCTGTAACCCGCATTGTGGGCAAGGAAACAGCACTTTGGCCGGGCGGAATACAGCTTGAGCCAGCCGTACAAACAGCGAGATACCGGTAATCATGGTGACGATAGCGGTGAGTTTGCCGGCGATACCCGGCAGCACGATATCGCCGAAGCCGGTGGTCGTCACTGTCGCCACCGTGAAATAGAGCGCATCGACATAGCCAGCAAGGCCGGAAGCCTGCCGGAAGAAGAAAGTGTAGACGAAACCGGTTACGACGAACAGGAACGTCAGCAGATTGATGACGGCCTGCGTGGTTTCACGCCATGCCAGGAACCGGCCAGAACCAAAATGCCGCCACAACACGCCGCTGCGCGACAGCGACCAAAGTCTCAGGATGCGCAGGAAGCTGAGGTTGGCGAGCGCCGTCGGGAACAACAGCGTAAGCAGGATGAAGATATCAACCCAGGTCGTCGGCTGCCGCATCAGACGCAGCATATCCGTCGAAGCAAGCAGGCGCGCCAGAAGGTCGGCGGCGACAAGCACGGCCACGGCATAATCCAGCCATAGGAAGGACGCGGAGTTCTGCAGCAGCGGTGTTGCGATGAAGAAGGCGATGATGACAAGGTCGATCAGGACCACCATGGCCTGGAAGCGAACCGCTTCTGGCGAGCGGCCGTGATAGAGCCGGCGCAGGCGATCACGCAGTCTCGCCAGAGAAGAACCGTTCGTGGCTTCAGGCTTCGCTTCAGCTGCCATTGCTATCGGGTAACGTCAGCCACGTCGCTCGTCCAGCGTTTTCCAGATCGGTTTTGCGCGCCTATACGAGTTCGACTTCGATGACTCCCGGTACGGCTCGCATGGCCGAAGCCACCTGAGGCGATATGCGGTAACGATTTGGCAGTTCGATTTCGACTTCGCCTTGCCCATCATCCTTGATCAGCACGAAGGAAACCTGTCCCTCGCCTTTTACCGTAAGCTGGCCGGCCAACGTGTTGAGCGGGCTGACATCGCGCAGAAAAATGCGAAGCGCTTTCTGGATACGGCTCGCCTCGTCTTCCAGCGATTGCACTGTCTGGATGCGCAGATTGACGCCTTCCGGCCTGTCTTCCGCCGCAACGGTGATGACGACGGATTTGCCGGCTTCCAGCATATCCCGATATTGCGCGAGCGTTTCCGAGAACATCACGGCCTCGTATTGACCCGTCATGTCGGAGAAATTGACGACGCCCATCTTGTTGCCGGTGCGGGTCTTGCGTTCCTGCTTGGCCGTGACCGTTCCGGCAAGCCGGCCAGCGGAGGCGCCACGCTTCACGGCGGCCGAGAATTCCGCCCAGTTCTGCACCCGCATCTTCTGGAGCGCTGCCTTGTATTCATCAAGCGGATGCGCCGACAGGTAGAAGCCGACCACCTGGAATTCGCGGTGCAGGCGGTCCGCCGGTAACCACGGTTCGGTCACCGGCAAATTGAGCGCCTGAGACTGCGCGCCCAACGAGGCTCCGAAGATGTCTGCCTGTCCCGAGGTGGCATTCTGCTGCGCCAGCGCGGCCAGCCCCATCATGCGCTCGACGCCAGCGATCATCTGTGCGCGATCGTGCCCGAAACAGTCGAGCGCACCGGCCATGATCAGGCTTTCGAAGACGCGCTTGCCGACGATCTTGGGGTCGATGCGCTCACAGAAGTCGGCGAGATTCTTGAAGGGCCCATCCTTGCGCTTTTCGACGATGTGCTCGACGGCGGCATCGCCGACGCCCTTCAGTGCAGCGAGTGAGTAGAAAATCTTGTTTTCGCCCACCTCGAAATCGCGGAAGCTGGTCAGAACCGAAGGTGCTACCACCTCGATGCCCAGCCGCATCGCATCCTGGCGGAAATCCGCCAGCTTGTCGGTGTTCGACATATCGAGCGTCATCGATGCTGCCAGGAATTCCACCGGGTAATGCGCCTTGAGATAGGCGGTCTGGTAGGAAACGATGGCGTAGGCGGCAGCGTGCGATTTGTTGAAGCCATAGTCGGCGAACTTTGCCAGCAGGTCGAAAATGAAATCAGCCTGCGGCTTGGCGACACCGCGCTCGACGGCGCCGGCAACGAAGATATCGCGCTGCTTGTCCATTTCGGCACGGATCTTCTTGCCCATGGCGCGGCGCAGCAGGTCGGCCTGGCCGAGCGTGTAGCCGGCAAGCTCCTGCGCGATCTGCATCACCTGTTCCTGGTAGACGATGACGCCCTGCGTCTCCCTAACCAGGTGATCGATCTTGGGATGGATCGATGCGATCTCCTCTTCGCCATGCTTGCGCGCATTGTAGGTCGGGATGTTCTCCATCGGGCCCGGCCGATAGAGCGCCACCAGTGCGATGATGTCCTCGATACGGTCGGGCCGCATGCCGATCAGCGCCTTGCGCATGCCGGCACTTTCAACCTGGAACACGCCGACGACCTCACCGCGCGACAGCATGGCGTAGGTCTGCTGATCGTCGATCGGGATCGTGGCAAGATCGATGTCGACGCCGCGGCGGCGTATCAGCTTCACCGCCTTATCCAGCACCGTCAGCGTCTTCAGGCCGAGGAAGTCGAACTTCACCAGCCCGGCGTCCTCGACCTTCTTCATGTTGAACTGCGTGACCGGCATGTCCGAGCGCGGATCGCGGTACATCGGCACCAGTTCCGACAGCGGACGGTCGCCGATGACGATGCCGGCGGCGTGCGTTGAGGCATGACGGTAAAGCCCTTCCAGCTTCTGCGCCATCTCGAGCAGCGTGTTGACGATCGGCTCCTTTTCCGCCTCCTCGGCGAAACGCGGCTCATTGGCAATGGCATCCGCCAGCTTCACCGGATTGGCCGGATTCTGCGGCACCATCTTGCAGAGCCGGTCGACCTGGCCATAGGGCATTTGCAACACGCGGCCGACGTCACGCAGGACGGCGCGGGCCTGCAGCGTACCGAAAGTGATGATCTGACCGACCTGGTCTCGGCCGTATTTGCCCTGCACGTAGCGGATCACCTCTTCGCGGCGATCCTGGCAGAAGTCGATGTCGAAGTCCGGCATCGAGACACGATCGGGATTGAGGAAGCGCTCGAACAGCAGCGAGAATTGCAACGGATCAACGTCGGTGATGAGGAGTGCGTAGGCGACCAGCGAGCCGGCGCCGGAACCGCGCCCCGGGCCGACGGGAATGTCATGCTGTTTCGCCCATTTGATGAAGTCCGACACGATCAGGAAGTAGCCGGGAAACTTCATGCGCTGGATGATGCCGATCTCGAACTCCAGCCGCTCGCGATACTGCTCCTCCGTAAAGCCTCCACAAAGGCCGCGCTCTGCGAAGCGCCTCGCAAGCCCGTCTCGGGCCTGCCGCGCCAGTTCCTCGGCCTCGGCCCTCTCGGCGGCTTCAGCATCGGCCACATCGGCGCCGGCAAACCTTGGCAGAATTGGCTTGCGGTTCTTCGGATAGTAAGAGCAGCGCTGCGCGATCTCGATCGTGTTGTCGATCGCTTCGGGCAGGTCAGCGAACAGCCGCGCCATCTCTGCCTGGGTCTTCAGATAATTGTCAGGCGTCAGCCGGCGGCGCTCGTCGGCCGCGATCACCGAACCTTCCGCGATGGCGATCAACGCATCATGCGCTTCGAAATCGTCACGCGACGAGAAAAACGCCTCGTTGGTCGCCACCAGCGGCAAGTCGTGGCGATAGGCAAGTTCGACGGTGGCGTGCTCTATACCGCGATCATAGCCCGCCATGCGTTCCAGTTCGACATAGAGCCGGTCGCCGAACAGGGCCTTGAGGGTCAGCAGTCGAGCCTCGGCCAGATCCTTGCGGTCGTCGCGCAAGGCTGCGCCGATCGGGCCACGCGGCCCACCGGTCAAACAGATGACGCCTTCGACAACTTCCGCAACCATGTCGGTCGTGACATGCACCGGCTCACCGGAAGGCGTCTCCAGATAGGCCCGGCTGATCAGCCGCACCAGATTGGCATAGCCATCCTCGTTTGCGGCGATAAGCACGACGGGGCGTAGATCAGGCCCCTGCTTGCGACGGTCGCGTTGTCCATCATTGCTCTCACCGCAAAAGGCCAGGTCGATCTGGCTGCCCATGATCGGCTGGATGCCGTCTTTCACCGCCTTCTGTGCGAACTCCAGCGCTCCGAACAGGTTGTTGGTGTCGGTGACAGCGATAGCCGGTGCCTGGTCCTTGATGGCGTGACCAACGATTGGACCAAGTTGCAGGGCGCCTTCCAGCAACGAATAGGCCGAATGAACCCGCAGGTGAATGAACGGGCGCGCGGGAATTTCTTCCCTTTTTGGGGCCATTGCCTCGCGTTTGAGAGGATCGCGTATTCTGACTTCGTTTGTCACTGCTCAACCGATCTGGCCAACGAATCTTGGTCTGCCTCACCCAATCTAATCAGCCGATCCGCGCCTCGCCACATCCATCCTCCGGGTCGACCCCTCGACCACAGAAAAGACCCTCGGGCACGGGTAATACGGGCACTCATATCAGCCCGTGTGAAATGCTTCACAGTATTCCGAACGCGATCCTGCCACGATCACCCTCGTAAGCTATTGGTTTACCCAACGCGGGGGATGCTTGCCCGGGCCTGTGTTTATGTCGTGCCTGACGGCGAGCGGACCAACTGGTAGCCTGACGAGATGACCCAGCGGGCGCTCCAAGCGTTTGCTGGGCCAATCCTGCTTCACGCAAATTCCATGATGACCGCATCGACGGCGAGGCTGTCGCCCGGCTTTGCATTCAGCCTGGCAATGGTCAGGTCGCGCTCCGCGCGCAACACGTTTTCCATCTTCATTGCCTCCACCACAGCCAGTGTCTCTCCGGCTTTCACCTCTTGCCCCTCGACGACTGCGATCGAGACGACGAGCCCAGGCATCGGGCACAGCAGCAGCTTCGAAGTGTCGGGCGGCAGCTTCACCGGCATCAACCGCTCCAGCGCTGCCGTCTGCGGCAACATAGCCTGCGCTGAGACCGACATCCCTTTCCAGGCGACACGAGTACCGTTCGGCAAAGGCCGCAACTGCGCGGCGATCTTCTGCTTGCCAATCGCGCCGCGCCACACCGATTCGCCCGGCCGCCAGTCTGACATCACCGTAAGCGCCTTGCCCCCTTCAATCGACAGGTCAAGCTCCATCGGAATGGAGATCATGCCTTCGAGCACCGTCGCCGACAGATAGTCCTCCCCTAGTTTCACCACCCAGTCGCGCTTGAGTGCGCCGGAATGCGGTGCCAACCGGCCGCTGAGGCGGTCGAGCCGGTCGCGGCGCAACAGTTCCACCGCTGTCGCGATAGCCGCCAGCACGGCCTTGTCTTCGGAATTTGGCGCGATCGGCGCGAATCCGTCCGGATATTCCTCGGCAATGAACCCCGTGGAAAGCCGCCCTTCCCGCCAGCGCGGGTGCTGCATCAATGCCGAAAGGAACGGCAGATTGTGCTCGATACCGTCAACCACGAACTCGTCCAACGCTTCCGACATGGCATCGATCGCCTCGATGCGTGTCGGTGCCCAGGTACAGAGCTTGGCGATCATCGGATCGTAGAACATCGAGATTTCGGAGCCTTCCGTGACACCGGTGTCGTTACGCACGACAACGTCGCCGAAGCGACCTTCTTCCGGTGGCTGATAGCGCGTCAGGCGGCCAATCGACGGCAGGAAATTGCGATACGGATCTTCGGCATAAAGCCGGCTTTCGACCGCCCAGCCGTTCAGCTTCACATTGCCCTGGCCAAAAGCCAGTTTTTCCCCGGCAGCGACGCGGATCATCTGCTCGACCAGATCGATGCCGGTTATCAACTCCGTCACCGGATGCTCAACCTGCAATCGGGTATTCATTTCAAGGAAATAGAAATTTTTGTCCTTGTCGACGATGAACTCGACAGTGCCGGCACTCTGATAGTCGACCGCCTTTGCCAGCGCCACCGACTGCTCGCCCATGGCCTTTCTGGTTTTCTCGTCGAGGAAAGGCGACGGTGCCTCCTCGACCACCTTCTGATTGCGGCGCTGGATCGAACATTCACGCTCGCCGAGATAGACGGCATTGCCATGTCCGTCGGCAAGGACCTGGATCTCGATATGGCGTGGATCGACGACGAACTTCTCGATGAAGACACGGTCGTCTCCGAAGGAGCTCTTGGCTTCCGAGCGGGCGCGATCGTAGCCGTCGCGCACCTCTTCTTTCGTCCAGGCGATGCGCATGCCCTTGCCGCCGCCACCGGCGGAGGCCTTGATCATCACCGGATAGCCGATTTCGCCGGCGATGCGCTCGGCATGATCCGCGTTTTCGATGACGCCCAGGAACCCAGGAACCGTCGAAACCTTGGCGGCATTGGCGAATTTCTTCGATTCGATCTTGTCGCCCATGGCGTTGATCGCCTTGGGCTTGGGGCCGATGAAGATGATGCCTTGCGCTTCCAGCGCTTCACAAAAAGACGCCCGTTCCGAGAGGAAACCGTAACCGGGATGCACCGCTTCGGCGCCGGTCTCCTTGCAAGCTTCGATGATCCTGTCCGCGACCAGATAACTCTGCGCGGCCGGCGCCGGACCGATATGAACCGCTTCATCCGCCATCTCGACATGAACGGCATCCCGATCGGCATCCGAATAGACCGCCACGGTGGCGATTCCCATCCTGCGCGCCGTCTTGATGACACGGCAGGCAATCTCGCCGCGGTTGGCGATCAGGATCTTCTTGAACATGGATGCCGCGTCCTCCGCTAAGTCCTTACCTTTTATGGAGTCCGGAGCGCCTGCTCAAGCCGCAGTCATTTGCTAAGCCGGTGTTCGAAAGTTGAAGACCGGCGATATCCGCAAGCCGGTCTTCGAGATCATCGTCGTGCGGCCGCCGTATTCGGCCGTCTACTCCAGCCATTCGGTAATGAAGGCGCCGGCAAGATGGACGTCGGTGCTCTCGAAACGTCCAGGACCAAGGTTGGAGAATTTATGTGGAACATCAGCAGGAACGACCAGGATCTGCCCGGCCGTTGCTTCGATTGTCTTGTCCCCGATGGTGAACGATCCCCGCCCTTCCCTGACGACGAAGACCTCCGCATAGGGATGTTTGTGCAATTTCGGTCCGTCACCGATCTGGTCGGAACTGTAGAAGATCACGGAGACCTCCGCACCATAGGCTCCGGCTTGGAATTCCCCATGCAGGACATCCGGCTTTTCAACCCATTGCTCGCGCTCGATCACATGTGCCATGGTCGCTCCGTCTCGTTTGCCGGCGCCGACCTTAGACCAAGATCTCGCGTGCCGGAACATTGCCCAGGGACTCCAGCAACATCGGAATGGTTTGATGACTGAAGCCGGTTACAGCATTGACGTGCGCACGCTCGATGAATTCTCGCCAAGAGAACTTTATACGATGCTCAAGATGCGGACCGACGTCTTCGTGGTCGAACAGAAATGCCCCTACCCTGAACTCGACGGTAAAGATCCGGAGACCTTGCATCTGCGCCTGTTGACCGATGGTGAATTGCTGGCCTGCGCCCGCATCGGCAAACCGTCTCATGCAGCCGATCCGGTCGTGATCGGCCGGGTCGTGGTATCGCCAACTCATCGTGGCAAACGCCTGGGGGATACGTTGATGACAGAGACGATCGCAGCGTGCGAACGGCTCTTTTCCGGTCATCCGATCGTGCTCTCGGCCCAGAGCCATCTGCAACGCTTCTATGAAGCGTTCGGCTTCATGGCCGTTTCGGAGGATTATCTGGAAGACGACATCCCGCATATCGATATGGAACGCAGATTGACAGCAGCAGCCAAGTGACCACGACCACGCCCATGACAGTCTCAATCTATGTCGACGCCGACGCCTGTCCGGTGAAAGACGAGGTGATCAAGGTTGCCGAACGACACGGTGTCGCCGTCACGTTCGTCTCGAACGGCGGGCTACGCCCGTCGAGAGATCCGATGATCCGCAACGTGGTCGTCAGCAAAGGCGCGGATGCCGCGGACGACTGGATCGTCGAGAATGCTGCACCGAACGATGTCGTCATTACCGCCGATATCCCGCTCGCCGCACGGGCCGTCGCGCTCGATGCCCATGTGCTCGGGCCGACCGGACGCCCCTTCACACCTGAAACGATCGGCATGGCGGTCGCGATGCGTGATTTGAAACAGCACCTGCGCGAGACCGGTGAGAGCAAGGGTTACAATGCCGGCTTCACCCCGCAGGATCGCTCGCGTTTCCTGGGTGAGCTTGACCGAATCTTGCGACGCGCGCTCAAATCGGCAGCACCAAGCTGAAGCCAGCAGGTTGCGGTCATGAAACTATTGATTGGCAAATCCACGAACCGCCTGCTGCCTTTCGCGGCGGCGGCATGCGTGGGGCTCATTGCGCTGGCGGTAGCGCGGCAATTCCAACTCGCGATCGCGTATTCGATCGGCGCGGACGCCTTCTTCCTTGTCTATATCGTGCTGATGCTGGCACGCATGCCCTATCTGACGGCGGAGCATCTTCGACGCAAAGCGCGTGTCGATGATCTACCGGTCTTCATTATCTTTGCCGTTACCGTTGCGGTCATCGCCGTTGTTGTCGGCTCGCTCTTCCTGATCGTCAATGACGACCACAAGCATTCATCGGCGGAACTGCTGACATCGCTGATCTCGCTGCCGCTCGGCTGGCTGACGATCCACACCATGGCGGCGTTTCACTATGCCCATGTCTATTGGCGTGACGACGACGAAGTGCGCGATGCAAAGGGCAGACCGGTGCGCCAGCCGGTTGGTGGTCTCGATTTTCCCGGCGACAAGCCACCCCAGGGCTGGGATTTCTTCTACTTCGCCATCGTCATCGGCATGACCGCGCAAACTGCGGACACCGGTGTCACCACAACCCGCATGCGCAAGCTGGTGATCCTGCATTCGCTGATCACCTTCCTGTTCAACACGGTCATCGTGGCGGCGGCCGTCAATGTCGCCGTCACGCTCGGTAACTGACGCGAGCCGCGCACAAAATCGTGATGGCGTGAAACAAGACGAGGCTGAGGCTCGTATTACCATGCGAAAACCACTCGCGAGCCGTATCATGCGGCAGAAGGGGCCGGGCATGGACGCGATTGCCAGCATCGACGAAAGCGAAGAAGTCCAGGCAGGCCGGTCAGGAAAAGGCCCGCTCGTCTATCGGCAGAATCGCTGGACCCGACTGACACACTGGATCTGGGCTCTTGCCTTGTTCTTCCTGCTGCTCAGCGGCCTGCAGATTTTCAATGCCCGGCCGCAGCTCTACATCGGCAAGGAATCGGGTTTCGGCTACAACAACACGATCCTGAGGATCGGCGCCGAGGATACGGATCGAGGTCCGCGCGGATTCACCGAAGTCCTCGGATATCGTTTCGATACCACAGGCGTTCTCGGCTGGTCGGGACCACCCGGCAACGAACGTGCACGCGCGTTCCCATCCTGGGCCACCGTCCCGTCCTACTACGATCTTGGCACCGCACGAGTCATCCACTTCTTCTTTGCCTGGGCCTTGAGCGCGACACTGCTCATCTGGCTGCTTGCGGGGCTGTTCAACGGCCACATTCGGCGTGATCTCGCACCGCGTTCCGCCGACATCCGCAACTTGCCTCGCGACGTTGCCGACCACGTCCGACTGCGTTTCCATCACACCGGCCGCTACAACACCCTGCAAAAACTTGCCTACGGAGGCGTGCTGTTCGGTCTTCTGCCGCTGATGATCCTGACCGGCCTTGCCATGTCACCCAGCATGAACGCGGTCTTGCCTTTCCTCAACGAAGTTCTTGGTGGGCGGCAAACGGCGCGCACCATCCACTTCACGGTCATGGTGCTGCTCGTCCTGTTCTTTCTCGTGCACATGGTGATGATCCTCGCTGCAGGGCCGATCAACGAACTGAGATCCATCATCACCGGTTGGTACCGGACCGATCCGCCTGGCGGCGGGACAGATGCGACCGGACGGAGCGAGTAATATGGCCAAGTTCCAAATCAACCGTCGCAAATTCCTGACCGCTGCCGGCCTCGGAGCATCCGGCATCATGCTTTCCGGCTGCGATGCCTTCGACGACCAGCTCGGCATGGGTGATGGCCTGCGCAATTTCCTGGAAGGGGCGAACGGCCTGACCTACCGGGCGCAACGCCTGCTGGCTGGACGCGACACACTGGCGCCGGAATTCACCGAGGCCGATATCCGCCAGCCAATGCGGCCGAACGGTATCACTGCTCCTGACGACGATACCTATAAGGGCCTGCTCACAAACAACTTCGCCGACTGGCGACTTGAGGTCTCCGGTCTCGTGGAAAAGCCGTTGTCGCTGACACGCGAGCAACTGACTGCCATGCCGAGCCGTACCCAGATCACCCGCCACGACTGTGTCGAGGGCTGGAGCTGCATTGCCAAATGGACTGGAACGCCTCTCTCACTGGTGCTCGACCAGGCCGTGGTGAAGCCGCAGGCGCGTTACGTGATGTTTCATTGCCTCGATACCATCGACCGCAATCTCTCTGGCGACATCAAATATTATGGCTCCATCGATCTGATCGACGCGCGCCATCCGCAGACCATTCTGGCGTATGGCCTCAACGGCAAGCCACTGCCCGTGGAGAACGGCGCACCGCTGCGCGTGCGGGTCGAACGCCAACTCGGCTACAAGATGCCGAAATACATCCAGCGCATCGAACTGGTGGATTCCTTCACTAATTTCGGCGGCGGCCGTGGTGGCTACTGGGAAGACAACGGCTATGACTGGTATGGCGGCATCTGACCCCTGCAGCCCGCCAGCATTGCGGCAGAAAACAAAAAAGCGGGGTTGAAACCCCGCTTCCTCGTCCGCCGAAAAATTCACCGCCGGTCCATCCGCGGTCGATGAAATCCTTCGACGCTTGTCTTATAGCCACTCAATACAACAACTAGGTGACAAGCTGGCGCGATCTTCGGCCGATTTTGGTTAAGCATTCGTTACATTAGAGCATTTCCGTTTTCACGGAAACGCAGAAACGCTCTAACTCTTTGTTTTTACGCAATTCCGGACGGAAAACCGTAAACATTTTTCCTGGAATTGCTCTAGATTCAGCCTCGTTCCATCCGGCACTGAAAGCAGTTGTTGCGCGCCGAACGCATATGCAGATAGGCGACATCCTCGCGCTCCAGAAGCATTCGCGCCCGCTCGGCGATCTCCGGCGTCGGCACCACGGCGCCCGTTCCGTAAACGATACGATTGTCGGCGCTGTATCCACGTACGATGTAGTCCGCGGTTTCCAGGAACAATTCCGGAATGGTCACCGCCTCCTCGGCGCGTTCGCATTCCTCGGCATGCAAAAAGATCGGTCCGGTCTCGGCGTAGGGTTGCAGCTCTGGGAATGGCCGATAGGCGAGGATCAGATATGCCTCGCCGGCCGGGACATTCTTCAGGCAGTGCCGGCACGGTACGCCATCACCGTCAGAAATCCTGCGTTCTGGTATATGGCCGTAGGCGTCTGGCCCACCTTTTTGCAGTGCCTTCACGGTTGCGGTCGGCAAAGCTTTGAACAGGACGGTCATGAGTTCGGATCTCCGGTTTTCGTGACCGCAGCCTATGATCGCCGACAGGCGCTTCCCACCCGAAACCTGCCTTTCGAGCGACCTCAAACGAGGTCGTCGATTTTCTTCAGAAAGCCCTTAGCGGATGAAATCGTCGAAGCGGCGCAGTGTGACACGGCGATTGCGCCAATTCTCGTTTTCGGTCGGCACCAGGAGGAATTCCTCGCCATAACCGACTGTCTCCAGCGCATAGCCCGGCACACCGAATTCGCGCACAAGGGCCCGCTTCAGCGAGGACGCACGTCGTTCCGACAACGCCTGGTTCGAGGCAAATGAACCCACGGCGTCGGTGTGACCCTCAATGAGCACACGGGCATCAGGATCGCGGCGCAAGATACGGCGCAGGCCGTCGGCGATGATCTCGACCTTCCGGTATTGCGATGGCTCAATCGCAGCCGACCCGAAGGCGAAATTGATGGATTGAATGTCGATAGACGGCGCCATGCGACGCAGATCAGGCCGGCGCTTGAATTCACGGATGGTGACGCGCTCGTTGGAGCGCAGCTTCATGCGCGGTGCCGCTTCCAGCTTGCGTTCGATCTGCGCGGCAGACGGTGTCTGTGCCTGCGCGAAGGCGAGGCTTGGCAACGCAATCGAAGCCATCATCGCAGCGGCGACGGTACGGCGAGAGATCATGCTTGGCTCCTGAGAAAATTATGGCCGGATCGATGTTGTCCGTACCATGGCAGAGCCAGTCTGAAGCCGGCATGAACGCGCTGTTCAGCAGCCCCCGAGCAATTCCAGGAAAAGTGTGCGCGGTTTTCCGTCCGGAATTGCGCAAAAACAAAAATTGGAGCGTCCGTGAACAACGGAAACGCTTTAACGCATGACGCTGGCCGATCGCTCGACGAAAGACATCGGCCGCACGACTTCCTTCTTCTGCGCCACCGGATTGAAGCCGAGTTTCTGGTAAAGCGGCAACGCGGCCGGATGGTCGAGCGTGCAGGTTTGCACGGTTATCCGCTTCGGCCCATGCGACCAGCAAGCCTCGATCGCCGCACCCAGGAACCAGCGACCGATGCCTTGCCCTGTCGCATGCTCCATCATGCCGAAATAGGCGAGTTCGGCTTCTCCCGGCAGATGTGGCTTGATGTCGAAGAAGCCTGCCGGTGCGCCGTCGAGATAGAGCACACGGATGTCGCGATCCTCGCGGTGCAAGCCGGCGGCCAATTCCTCGTCGTCAAGCTTGAGCACGTTGACCCAATGCCATTTGCGCCCGACACGATCCTGCAGATAACGATAGAAATGCAGCGGGATCATCCGAGTCTTCAAAAGCGCGATCTGCCGGTTGTAGGGCAGCGGCGGATAGTAGGTCGGCGGCACGTTCATCTCGAGGAACGTCACCGTGACGTCGATCCGATCCTGATCGTCGGCACTCATGTGCTTAACGGCCCTTGCCTGTCTCGACCGGCGTGTCCAGCAGACCGCCCCACTCCGTCCAGGAGCCGTCATAGAGCCGGTTGTCGGTATGGCCGAGCGTTTCCAGCGCCAACGTGATGACGGCAGCCGTGACGCCGGAGCCACATGAAGTGACGACCGGTTTCGACAGGTCGATCCCGGCCTGTTCGACAATCTCACGCAATTTCGACTTCGGCAGCAGCACGCCGTTTTCCGAAAGTACGCTGTAAGGCAGGTTATGCGCGCCAGGCATATGGCCTGCACGCACGCCGGCGCGCGGCTCTGGCTCGGCACCGGCGAAACGGCCTGGCGAACGGGCATCCGCGATCTGGCTTTCGCCGCCGGCGACGATGCGACGCACGTCTTCGAGCGAGGCCACCCGGGACGCGTCGAAATCGGCATGGAAGATACCGGGCGCGATCTTGGTCGGTTCAGCCGTCACCGGATGCCCTTCGGCCTTCCAGCGATCGAAGCCGCCGTCGAGGATGTAGGTCTGGAATACACCCATGACACGGAACATCCACCACGCACGCGGCGCTGAAAAAAAGCCAGGACCATCATAAACGACGATCGTGTCGTCGGCCGAAATGCCCATCGTTCCGACATACTGGGCGAAGTCACGCGGCGAAGCCAGGGTGTGCGGCAGCGGCGAATCCTGGTCGGACACAGCATCCTGATCGAGAAAGACGGCACCAGGAATATGCGCCGCGTCATATTCGCTGCGGGCGTCCCGCTTCTGCGCGGGCAGATACCAGGAGGCGTCGATAATCGACAGACCCGGCTGGCCGAGCCGCTGCTCAAGCCAGTCCGCGTCGACAGTAAAGGGGCTGTCCTCGGCCATGCTGTTCTCCCAGATGTTAGAGCGGAATGCGATCGAGATACATCAGCATACCGCTCCATCTACTTGTTTCGTCGTATAATCTTGCCCGAAAAATCTGCAACTTTTCAGGGGTCATGCTCTCGCACCGGCTCGATCAGGCGGCAGGTAAAGGCCCGAACCGGATGCGGAAGCGCCGGTTCTCGCGGCCTTTCTTTTCGATCTTGCCGATATGAATCTCGCCGACTTCGCCAGTACGGGCAACATGGGTGCCGCCGCAAGGCTGGCTATCCACCGAGGCGCCCTCGCCGATCAGCACGAGGCGGATGCGACCGGTGCCGCTCGGCGGGCGCACATTCTTCGACTTCACCAGGCCGGGATTGGCGGCCAGTTGCTCGTCGGTGATCCACTCGACGGAAATGGGGTGGTCCGCCCGTACCAGTTCCATCAGCTTTGCCGTCACCTCTTCCTTGGAATAACCGGTCTCGGGAATATCGAAATCGACACGCGAATCGTCTTCGGCAACGGCCGCGCCGGTAATGGGAAACGGGCACACGACGCTGAGCAGATGGCAGGCCGCATGCATGCGCATGAGCAGGTAGCGGCGGTCCCAGTCGATGACGGCTTTCAGCTTTTCACCGACAGCCGGTTCCGGCTGGCCTGGTGCCGGAACGTGGATGATCTCGTCCTTGGTCTCCCCCGTCACCGTGGCGGCGATCGCAACGCGGCTGCCATCCGCCCGTTCGAAATGACCGGTGTCGCCAGGCTGGCCGCCAGACGTCGCGTAAAAGACGGTACGGTCGAGGATGATGCCGCCGCGATCGTTGATGGCAACCACGGTCGCTTCGAGATCCCTCAGATAGGAATCGTCGCGAAACAGCGCCTCGGTCTTGAAGGCCATTATGCCACCTGCTCGAACGGCACAGGGATGGTGCTCACCGCCTCCATCCAGTCCGGTGTCGGCAGGTTCTTGCTGCGCAGGAATTCCGGATTGAACAGTTTCGACTGGTAGCGCGTGCCGTAGTCGCACAGGATGGTCACGATGGTATGACCGGGTCCGAGTTCGCGGGCCAGGCGAATGGCGCCGGCAATGTTGATGCCGGTCGAACCACCGACGCACAGCCCCTCTTCCTGGATCAGGTCGAAAACGATCGGCAAAGCCTCCTCGTCCGGAATCTGGAAGGAAAAGTCCGGCGTGAACCCATCGAGGTTGGCTGTAATACGCCCCTGCCCGATGCCCTCTGTGATCGAACTGCCTTCGGCCTTCAGTTCACCGTTGGTATAGAAGGAAAAGAGCGCCGCCCCCAGGGGATCGGCCAGCGCGATCTTGACGTCCTTGCTCTTGCCCTTGAGGCCGGCGGCCACGCCGGCCAGCGTGCCGCCAGAACCAACGGCGGAAACGAAACCGTGGACCTTGCCGCCGGTCTGCGCCCAGATCTCCTCCGCGGTGGTGCGGATATGGCCATCGCGATTGGCGACATTGTCGAACTGATTGGCCCAGATCGCACCGTTCGGCTCGCTTTTCGCCATCTGTTCGGCGAGGCGACCGGAAAGTTTCACATAGTTGTTGGGGTTCTTGTATGGGACCGCCGGAACCTCGATCAATTCGGCGCCAAGCAGCCGGATGGTATCCTTCTTCTCCTGGCTTTGCGTGTCCGGAATGACGATGACCGTGCGATAGCCGAGCGCCTTGGCGACCAAGGTGAGCCCGATGCCGGTGTTACCGGCTGTGCCCTCGACAATGACACCGCCCGGTTTCAGAAGACCGCGTTGCTCCGCATCGCGGATGATGAAAAGCCCGGCGCGGTCCTTGACCGACTGACCGGGGTTCATGAACTCGGCTTTGCCCAATATCTCGCAGCCGGTCTCTTCCGAGGCGCGGTTGAGGCGGATCAGCGGCGTATTGCCGATGGCGTCAATCACCGAACGGTGCATGGGGAATCCTTCTCGTGTCAGCGAGGAACCCTAGAAACGCTGGCTTGCCGTTTCAAGGCTCGAATTGACCTGGACCAGTTGCATCCGCCATTGCAACCTGACGAATGAACGAAAACATCAGTCCAAACTAAAATAGTGGGCATCCAAGAACATGCTTTCCTTTCGACTTCCGCACGGCTAGATGACCCATTGAAAGAGCTTTCGGGACACTGAATGACACTCTATCGGGCCAACCCGAAAGACGGCGTTGCCTGGATCACCGGGGGCAGTTCCGGCATCGGCAGGGAACTTGCGAAGGAATTGGCGTCGAAAGGCTTCATCGTGGCGGTCACCGCCCGCGAGGAAGACCATATCGGCCTGCTGATCACGGAAACGGCTTCCCTGCCCGGCCGCATCGTTGCCTTTCCATGCGATGTCACCGATGAACAAGGCATGGCCGACACCGTCGTCGCCATAGAGGCCGATCTCGGCCCGATCGTGCTCGCCGTCTTCAACGCCGGCAGCTACACGCAGGTTGCCGGCGACAACCTGTCGGTGCGCAAATTCCGCCGCACCTTCGATGTCAACGTGATGGGCATCGTGCATGGGCTCGTGCCGACAGTGAAGTTCATGCGCAAGCATGGCCGCGGTCATATCGTCATGGTTGGCTCGATCAGCGCCTATTTCGGCTGGCCGACAACAGCCGCCTACGGCGCCACGAAGGCCGCCATCAATGTCATGGCGCAGTCGCTGAAATTCGATCTCGACAAGCTGAACATCCGGGTCCAGGTGATGAACCCCGGTTTCATCGACACGCCGATGACGCAGAAGAACGGCGTTCGCCTGCCGGCAATCATTTCCTCGACCTGTGCCGCCGACAGGATGATGCGAGGCATTGAGACGGGTGGTTTCGAGATCACCTTCCCACGCCGTTTCACATTGTGTCTCAAGGTGCTCGGCATGCTGCCGCATCCGCTTCGCCACTGGTTCCTCAACCGGATGACAGGATGGGGCGACAGGCCGTTGAGTTTCGGCCGCAAGCCACGCCAACCCATCTAGGGACGTGTTCAGGCATCCCGCCCACCCGTTGCCTGCAGTCAGCCACCACAATAGTTTGCGCCGATCGTTCTGGAGTTTGTCATGGGGCGCCGTATCGCGGTGATGTTCCTGGGCCTGATCATCCTGATCGCCCTGGCGGCTTTGTTGGGGCCGCGCGTACCGATCGACACCAAAATCCGCTTCGACCCGTCGAAGATCGGCGACGATCCACAGGCTTATCTCATTCGCGAGGAAGCCAAGGTATCCAACATCCGTGACGGGCTGGAAAAGGAGATCGTCTGGGCCAACCCGATGATTCAAGCCAAGACGCCGCTTGCCGTGGTCTATATTCATGGCTTCTCGGCCTCCAAGGAAGAAACCCGTCCACTGGCCGACAAGGTGGCGGAAGAACTCGACGCCAACCTGTTCTACACGCGCCTGACCGGCCACGGCCAGGATGGTCCGGCCATGGCTGAAGGCAACGTCAATGCATGGATCAACGACTATGAGGAAGCGCTCGCCATCGGCCGGACAATCGGTGACAAGGTAATTGTCATCGCGACCTCCACAGGCGCTTCGCTCGCGACCTGGGCAGCGAGCCAACCGGACGCCTCGAAGGATGTCATCGGCATGGCGCTCCTCTCACCAAACTACGGCGTACAGGCTTCCGGCGCCGAGATGCTGTTATGGCCATGGGGCAAGCAGCTGGCAGAGTTGATCATCGGCAAGGAACGTTCGTTCGTGCCACGCAACGCGCTGCAGGAAAAGTACTGGACCTGGCGCTATCCCACCACGGCGCTGCTGCCGATGGCCGCGTTGACCGAACTCGCCTATCGGGCGCCGGTCGGGGATGCCAAGGTGCCCGCACTTTTCATCTTCTCAAACGATGACAAAGTGGTGCGTCCGGAGCGGACACGCGAGATCGCCTCGCGCTGGGGTGCCCTGCATGAAGAGGTGCCTGTCGACAACAGCGGGGACCCCGACAACCACGTCATCGCCGGTAACGTGCTGTCGCCCGGCACGACCGATTTCATCGCCCAGCGGATTGTCGTCTGGGTAAAGGCTTTGATGGACGACGTGCCGCCCGCCATGCACCCGGGTGGAGCGTCGACGAAGGCCGACGCTCCAAAACAATAAGACTCCGGCGCCGCCTCAGATAGCGGCGGTGATGATGATCTCGACCAGGTACTGCGGGCCGGCCAGCTTGGCCTCGCCAGTGGCGCGGGCCGGCGTGTTGCCCTGCGGCACCCAGGCATCCCACTCCTTGTTCATCTCAGCGAAGGTGCTCATGTCGGAGAGCCAGATGATCGCCTGCAGGATCTTGGTCTTGTCAGTGCCGGCCTTTGCGAGCAATGCATCGACGGTCGCCAGGATGTCCTTGGTCTGTTCGCCGACGGTCTTGCCCTCGCCGACCTGACCGGCGAGATAGGCGGTATTGCCGTGGATGACCACCTGGCTCATGCGGGGGCCGACATCGATGCGACGAACGCTCATGGATATGTCCTTTCCTGATTGGAAAGGCTTCTTTAGAGAGCGCCTCGCCCCCCGACAAGGTCAAGGACAACGAATACGGCCACAGGCGCAATCAGTCATCTCCGCTGTCATAGCGTGCTGCGCTTCCAGCGAACTTTACAGCTTTTTTCGCAGTTCGTGTTGACACATGTAATAACATAACATACGACCTCTTTCGTAAGAGCACGGACTACCATGAGCCAAGCCGCCCTCACCTTTCGCGACCTCACCCTCGGCTATGGCAGCCACCCCGCCGTTCATCACTTGAACGGGACTGTCCAGAAGGGTTCGCTGACCGCCGTTGTCGGCGCCAATGGCTCAGGCAAGTCGACCCTTATGAAAGGCATCGTCGGAGCGCTCCGGCCGATGGCTGGCGCCGTCGTCAAGATGCCCGGCGTACGTATTGCCTATCTGCCGCAACAGTCCGAGCTCGACCGCAGTTTCCCCGCGCGCGTCGTCGATCTGGTCTCGCTCGGCCTTTGGCCACGCCGAGGCTTGTTGAGCCGGCACACGGCGGAGGATCGCGCATCGGTCAGCAAGGCGCTCATGGCGGTCGGCCTTGAAGGATTTGAGCCCCGCGCGTTGGACACACTTTCCGGCGGCCAGTTGCAGCGTGCGCTGTTCGCCCGCGTGCTGGTGCAGGACGCCGATCTCATCCTGCTCGACGAGCCGTTCAACGCCATTGACGCCAAGACGGTTGGGGACCTGATCGCGTTGATCAAGCGCTGGCACGGCGAAGACCGCACGGTGATGGTCGTTGCGCACGACCTCGAGCTGGTCCGGCAGAACTTTCCCGAAACGCTGCTGCTTGCGCGCCGCACAGTGGCCTGGGGCGACACGTCGGCGACATTGAGTGCGGAAAACATGCTGCGCGCCCGCAGGTTCCACGAAGCCTGGGAAGATGACGCGCCTTGGTGCGAGCCGGACGGTCATGACCATGGCCACAGCGATCATGGGCACGACCATGCACACCATGACCACGACCATCCCACCAGGCAGAGGGTGGCATCGTGAATTCGCTCTATGCCTTCTTCATTGCCCCCTTTGCCGACTTCGCCTTCATGCAGCGAGCCTTGGCCGGTTCACTGATGTTGTCGCTCGGCGCATGCCCGGTCGGCGTCTTCCTGATGCTGCGGCGCATGAGCCTTTCCGGCGACGCCATGGCGCATGCCATCCTGCCCGGTGCTGCCGCCGGTTTCCTGTTCTACGGGCTGGAAATCTTGCCGATGACCATCGGCGGACTGATCGCCGGCGTCATCGTCGCACTCGGCGCCGGCGCGGTTTCGCGCTTTTCCATTCAGCGCGAAGATGCTTCGATGGCGGCCTTCTACCTGATCTCGCTGGCGATCGGCGTGCTGATGGTTTCGATCCGCGGCTCCAGCATCGACCTGATGCACGTGCTGTTCGGTACTGTGCTGGCGCTCAACAATGAGGCGCTGGTCCTGATTGGCGGCATTGCCGTGGTCACGCTGGTCGCTCTTTTCGTTTTCTGGCGAGCGCTCGTCGCGGAATGCCTGGATCCGCTATTCCTGCGTTCGGTCAGCAGGCTGGGCAGCCCAGTGCATTTCATTTTCCTTGGACTCGTGGTGCTCAACCTCGTCGGAGGATTCCAGGCGCTTGGCACCCTGCTCTCCGTCGGTCTGATGATCCTGCCCGCCGCCGCCGCCCGTTTCTGGAGCCAGCGCGTCGGACCGATGTGCGTGCTCGCCGTCGCGATCGGCTTTGCCTCCTGCGCTGCCGGACTTCTGCTGTCCTATCATGCAGCGCTGCCGTCCGGCCCGGCCATCATCCTCTCTGCCGGCGCCGCCTATATCGCTTCCATCCTGGCTGGACCGCGCGGCGTGCTGCGCTCGCGCCTCGTCCACCATCGCCACAGAACCGCCTGACCGTTCAAAGGAGTTGGCCATGCTTAAATCGATCCGTCGCGCCCTGATGTTGAGCGTTATAACATTAACAACCATCACCGCGGGGCATGCCTTCGCCGAACCTTTGAAGGTCGTCGCCAGCTTTTCGATTATCGGCGATTTCGCTAAGAATGTCGGTGGCGATCGTGTTGATGTGACGACGCTGGTCGGCCCGGATGGCGACGCCCATGTCTACGAGCCAAGCCCGGCCGACGCCGTCTCTATGGCCTCCGCCAAGCTTGTCCTCGTCAACGGCCTGCATTTCGAGGGCTTCCTGCAGCGCCTGGTCGAGGCAAGCGCCAGCAAGGCAAGCATTGTCGAACTGACCAAGGGCATCACCCCGATCGACTTCAAACCGGAATTCGCCGAAGCCGAGGAAGCCGAAGGCAGCCATGAAGGTCACAACCATGGCTCAACCGACCCGCATGCATTCCAGTCGGTCGTGAACGCCAAGGTCTATGTGAAGAACATCGCCGATGCCTTCTGCAATGCCGACAGCACCGGCTGCGACGCCTACAAGGCCAACGCCGCCGCCTATACCGAAAAGCTCGATGCCCTGGACAAGGAGGTACGCGAGGCGATTGCCGCTATCCCGCAGGAGAAGCGGATCGTCATTACCTCGCACGACGCCTTCGGCTACTTCGAGCACGAATATGGGCTGACTTTCCTGGCTCCGCAGGGACTTTCCACCGAGTCGGAGCCGTCGGCGGCCGATGTAGCCAAGCTGGTCGAGCAGGTTAAGCAGCAGAAGGCTGCGGCGATCTTTGTCGAAAACATCAGCAACCCACGCCTGATCGAACAGATCTCGGTCGAGACGGACGTCAAGGTAGGCGGCACGCTCTATTCAGACGCCCTGTCGAAGGCTGATGGCCCGGCCGCGACCTACATCGACCTGATGCGCAACAACATCGAACAGATAAAAGGCGCCATCCTCGGCAGCTAGAGAGTAACTTTCACGTATCCATCGATCTAGCTGATCAGCATCACTTTCCTGGCGGAAGGTATCCCTTCCGCCTATTTTCGACACCGATATGTTATTAGATAACATTACAGGAGAATTCCATGAGACGCCTTTTGGCTGCGGCCTCGATCGCCGCGCTTGCTGTGAGTATGGCCACAACCTCGTCCTTCGCGGAGGAAAAAACCGCATGGCGCCTGTTTGTCTCGGATCACAGCGAACCGGTCATCAACGTCATCGATGCCCTCACCGGCAATAAGATCGAGACGCTATCGGTGAAAGGACCAGCCTCGCTGTATCGCAGCAACAGCGGCCGTACCGTGTTTGCCGTGCAAGGCAAAGCCGACACGGTGTCCGCCGTCTCCACCGGCATCACCTTCGAGGACCATGGCGATCACGGAGATATCGAAGTCACGACGCCCAAGCTGACGGGAACGGAGATCACCGGAACGAAGCCATCGCATTTCGTCGAGCATGGCGGCGAATTCGCATTGTTCTTCGACGGTGAAGGCGCCGCCCGGATCCTCGACGAAAAAACGGCTCTCGAAGGTGGGACGAGCGTCCGCGAGATAAAGGCCGAGGCACCGCATCACGGCGTTGCCGCGGTCTATGGTGACTATGTTCTGTTGTCGGAACCCAACAAGGAAAAGCCAGACGAGCTGCCGGTCGGCATCCGTGCCGTCGACAATGCAAGCAAGCAGGTCGGCGACATCCACACTTGTCCCGACCTGCATGGCGAGGCGACGTCCGGCAACCTTCTCCTCTTCGCTTGCGCGAGTGGTATCTTGCTGGTTCGCGATGGAGATCAGGCGCCGTCCATCGAGCACATCGCCTACCCTGCCAGCTTGCCGTCCGGAAAGGTGACGACGCTGCTCGGTGGCAAGGGCCTGCAATATTTCCTCGGCAACTACGGCGCTGACCGACTGGCACTTATCGACCCTTCGGCCAAAGATATGTTCCGGCTGGTCGACCTGCCGACACGACGCGTGCATTTTGCAGTGGATCCGATCCGGCCTCGCTTCGCCTATGCGTTCACCGAAGACGGCCAACTCCATCAGGTCGACATCGTCGCGGGCAAGATCACGCAGTCCGTGAAGCTGACCGACCCCTACTCGATGGACGGCCATTGGAGCGATCCGCGGCCACGCGTCGCCGTTGCAGGCGACCGTATCGTCGTTACCGATCCGTTGAAGGGTCAGCTCCATCTCGTTGACGCAACCAGTTTCGCAAAGACAGGCGACATCCCGCTTGCCGGCAAGCCCTTCAATATCGTGGCCGTCGGAGGCTCAGGCGAAACGCACGCAACCGAATAGCCTCCTCCCAAGGCTAGAGCGTTTCCGTTTTTCAAGGAAACACGGAAACGCTCTAACCGCGCCGCTGCCGCCTGACGAAATCCACAAAGGCGCGCAGTGGCGCAGGCACGTGCCTGCGACCAGGATAGTAGAGAGACGGGCCAGGAAACGGCGGCAACCAATCATCCAGCACGCTGACCAGACGGCCAGCCTCGATATCCGGCCGCACATAGTCCTCGAAAGTCGCCCAGAAACCGACGCCATCCAGGCAGGCGCGCCGTTGCGAGGTGATGTTGCTGGACAGCAGCCTGGCTTCCGGCTCGATCTTCTCGAGCACGCCGTCACGTTCGAATTCCCATGGCAGTTTCATTCCGCTCGGAAACTGCGTGCGAATACAGGGACGCCCAAGCAGGTCGCGCGGCTTCAGGATCGGCGCACCTGCCGCGACGACGGATGGCGTGGCCACCACGACATAGCGTTGTGGTGGACTGAGCGGGATGGCGATCATGTCCTGCGCCAGGCTTTCCCCCCAGCGCACGCCTGCATCGAACCCGGCAGACACGATGTCGATAAAAGCCGTCTCGGCGACGATCTCCGCTCGTATGCGGGGGAACGCCTCGAGAAACGGACCGAGAAGGGGCGCAAGGACAAGATCGATCGCCGGCTGTGGAGCGTTGATGCGCAGCGTACCGTTGGGGCTGTCACTATCCGACTGCAGATGATCGACGGCCGATATGATGTCGGCAAGCGCCGGCGTCAGCCGTTCGAGCAACCGCGTGCCAGCCTCAGTCGGCGCGACGCTGCGTGTCGTGCGGTTCAGCAGCCGCAGGTCGAGCGCGGCCTCCAGATCGCGCACCTGCTGGCTGAGTGTCGAGGCTGACACGCCGCGTTCAACGGCAGCTGCCCGGAAATTACGGCGGCGGGCAACGGCGGCGAAAGCGGCGAGCAGATTGAGGTCGATCGGCATTGTGCGAAAATCCACACAGTCTGTTTGGAAAAGACCAGCTTATCGCACAGTGTAGCATGCGCCATCTTTTCGGACACACCCCGATCATCGGTTCAACGCGAAAGGAATGGCCATGCGCGAACACACTCTTGGAAACAACGGACCCGTCGTCTCACGCATGGGACTCGGCTGCATGGGCATGTCTGATCTCTATGGTCCGGCGGACCGGGCTGAAAGCCTGACGACATTGCATGCCGCGCTGGATGCCGGCATCACGCTTCTCGACACCGGTGATTTTTATGGCATGGGTCACAATGAAATGCTGATCGCCGAAGCGCTCGCCACGCGCGGCGGCGGCAAAGTTGCACTCAGCGTCAAATTCGGCGCGCAGCGTAGTCCCGACGGAGGTTGGCTTGGCTTCGATACCCGGTCGAATGCGGTCAAGACTGCGGCTGCCTACAGCCTGAAGCGACTGGGAGTCGAGGCAATCGACGTCTACCGGCCAGCGCGGCTCGATCCGAATGTGCCGATCGAAGAAACGATCGGCGCTATCGCCGACCTCGTCAAGGCGGGTTATGTCAAGCATATCGGCTTGTCGGAGGTAGGCTCCGAAACCATTCGCCGCGCTGCCGCCGTGCATCCGATTGCCGATCTGCAGATCGAGTATTCCCTGCTTTCGCGCAACATAGAGGACGGCATTCTCGACACGTGTCGCGAACTCGGCATTGGCATAACCGCCTATGGCGTCCTGTCGCGCGGGCTGATCAGCGGCCACTGGGACAGAACCAAGGCCACGGCTGCAACGGACTTCCGCAGCCATAGCCCACGGTTTCAGGGCGACAATCTCGATCGCAATCTCAAGCTGGTCGAGGCGCTGCGCCAGGTCGCGGAAACGCGTGGTGCCAGCGTGGCGCAGATCGCCATTGCGTGGGTGCTGGCACGGGGCGACGATATCGTGCCACTGATCGGTGCCCGCCGCCGGGATCGTCTGGCCGAAGCACTCGGTGCGCTCGACCTTGCTCTTTCTGCCAGCGACATCGCTGCCATCGAGGCAGCGGCGCCCAGGGGCGCGGCAGCCGGTCAGCGCTACACCGAACATCAGATGGCGATGCTGGACAGCGAACGGGCGGCCTGAGCCGCGGTGGCCAAGGGTTCGCAGCAGCGCCGGTCGGGATGATCGGCGCTGCTCCAATACGCCAAGGTTGCGGCCCATCGCTCGGAATGGCATGACAGGCCAAACATGCCATCCTGCTCCGGAGCTGCCCCATGAATGTCCGTCAGATTTCCGAAACTTATTCCGTCTCGCCGCAGATCAGCGTCGAGGACGTTGCGGCGATCAAGGCCGCCGGCTTCAAGAGCGTGATCTGCAATCGCCCCGACAATGAGGACCCCGGCCAGCCGAGCGCCGATGAGATCAAGGCCGCGGTTGAGGCCGCTGGACTGGAATTCCGCTGGGTGCCGGTCATCAGCGGCCAGATGACGGCACAGAATGTCGAGGACCAGGCCGAGGCTCTGGATACCCTGCCCGAACCGGTTTTCGCCTACTGCCGTTCCGGTACCCGCTGCACCAACCTCTACGCTGCCGTACAGCAGTTGAAAGGCTAAATCAGATCGGCAGCGCGCCGGTCTCTTTCAGCGTTTCCAGCACGATCGCCGTTTTTACATGCTGCACGGATTCGTGCGGCAACAGCTCGTTGTTGACGAATTCCGACAGCGACTTCAGGTCAGGCGTGACGACTTTGAGGATGTAGTCCATCTCGCCGGTCAATGCGTGCGCTTCCTGGACCTCAGGCAGGCGCTTGACCAATTCAGCGAAGCGGCGGGCGTTGTCACGGTTATGCGTGGCAAGCGTCACGGTGATGACGTTGACCAGGGAGAACCCCAACTTGTCGCGGTCGAGCACCGCCTGGTAGTTGCGGATGTAGCCCTCCTCCTCCAGCCGCTGTCGCCGACGCGAACATTGCGAAGGCGAAAGGTTCACGCGCTCCGACAAATCGTTGTTGGTAAGCCGCGCGTCGCCTTGCAAAAGAGCCAATATCTTGCGGTCGAACTGATCAATGCGCGCGCCTTCCGCCATCTCGCCCTCATTCATGCACGAAATTCGCACATTATGATGGAGGCGCATACCCGAATGCAAGCACCGTGCGGGCCATCGGGCATATACTCCGCGGAACTGGAGACGAACCGGAGGATTTGCCATGGGTCCCTTCCCGCACGACGCACCGCCCGCCACCATCAGCAAAGCCAATCCCGCCGGTACCGATGGTTTCGAATTTGTCGAATTCGCCCATCCGGAGCCTGAAAAGCTCGCCGAGCTGTTCGCCCGCATGGGCTATGCCGAGGTTGCCAGGCACAAGACCAAGCAAATTTCGGTCTGGCGCCAGGGCGACATCAACTACGTCCTCAACGCCGAGCCTGGCTCGCATGCCATGAAGTTCGTCGACGAACACGGCCCCTGCGCGCCGTCGATGGCGTGGCGCGTGGTCGACGCCAGGCACGCTTTCGAGCACGCCGTTTCCAAGGGCGCCAAGCCCTATGAAGGCACCGACAAGGCGCTCAGTGTGCCCGCCATCGTCGGCATCGGCGGTTCGCTGCTCTACTTTGTCGAGAAATACGGCGCCAAGGGCTCGGCCTATGACGCCGAGTTCGACTGGGTTGGCGAAACCAATCCGAAGCCGGCCGGTGTCGGCTTCTATTTCCTCGACCACCTCACCCACAATGTCTACCGCGGCAACATGGACAAGTGGTGGGACTTCTACCGCGACCTGTTCGGTTTCAAGCAAATCCATTTCTTCGACATCGATGGCAAGATCACCGGCCTCGTCAGCCGCGCCATTACCTCGCCCTGCGGCAAGATCCGCATTCCGCTGAACGAATCCAAGGACGATAACAGCCAGATCGCCGAGTACCTGAAAAAGTACCGGGGAGAAGGCATCCAGCACATCGCGGTCGGCACCGATAACATCTACGCCGGCACCGACAGGCTTGCCGACAACGGGCTGAAGTTCATGCCTGGCCCGCCCGACACTTACTACGAGATGTCACATGCCCGCGTGAACGGCCATGACGAGCCGATCGAGCACATGAAGAAGCATGGCATCCTGATCGACGGCGAAGGCGTGGTGAATGGCGGCACGACCAAGATCCTGCTGCAGATCTTCTCCAAGACCGTGATCGGACCGATCTTCTTCGAGTTCATCCAGCGCAAGGGCGATGAGGGTTTCGGCGAAGGCAATTTCCGCGCCTTGTTCGAATCGATCGAGCAGGACCAGATCAAGCGCGGTGTGCTCAAAGTGCAGGCTGCCGAGTAGCCAGGCAGCCACCGGTTCAAAGGTCGGGCGCGTCAGAGTCCCAGGCGCTCGGCCTCTTTTTTCCTGAGCTTGATATCATAGTCGAGCAGGAACTCGTCGAGTTGCGGCGGCTTGACCGACGTGCTGGAAAGCATGGCATGCACCTGCCCGCGATGATGGATCTGGTGCAGGAACAGATGCGCCAGCAGATCACCGATGCGCTCGGGAATGATGCCGTCGTCGCCCCGGTCGGTCGGCACGCGGCGATCAAGGTCGGATTTGGTCAATTCTTCGCAAAACGACATCAGCCGACGGTCGGTCTCGGCCTGCACCGCCGCCAGTTTGACGGGCATCTCGAAATCCGTCCAGTCGTCGAAAACGGCAAGCCCAACACCACCCTCTTCCACCATGTCCAGATAGTAGAGATCGACCGACAGGATATGGTTGAGCGTTGCCTTGATTGATGGAAAGAAGCCCGCGCGCCCGGCTTCGAACTCCCCAGGCTTCAGTGCCGTCACAGCCCGATAGAGGCGATCATTGGACCAGAGATTGTTCGCGGCCATGCGGTGGAAATGATCGATCAGGTCCATCGCCGCTCCCTTGTCGCTCGTCGGTGGTCACTTCTGGTACTTTTCCACCTTTTGCTCGATGGCGCCGAAGATCGAATGCCCGGCCTTGTCCTTCATTTCGATGCGCACCGTATCGCCGAAACGCAGGAATGGCGTTTTCGCCTCGCCGCTCTCGATGGTTTCGATCACACGCTGTTCCGCAATGCAGGAATAGCCGGAGCCACCTTCGGCAACAGGCTTGCCTGGGCCGCCGTCCTTTTTGTTGGAAATCGTCCCGGAGCCAATGATGGCCCCCGCCGAAAGCGGGCGGGTTTTGGCCGCGTGCACGATCAGGGCCGGAAAATCGAAAGTCATGTCGATGCCGGCATTGGCGCGTCCGAACGGCTTTCCGTTGAGGTCGACACAAAGCGGAAGATGCAGCTTGCCGCCATCCCATGCATCGCCGAGTTCATCGGGCGTGACCGTCACCGGCGAAAAGGCCGACGACGGCTTCGACTGGAAGAAACCGAACCCCTTGGCAAGCTCCGGTGCCGTCAGCGTGCGCAGCGTGACGTCGTTGACCAACATGACCAGGCGGATCGCATCGCGCGCCTGATCCTTGTCTGCGCCCATCGGCACGTCATCGACGATGACGGCAACTTCGGCTTCGAGATCGATACCCCAGGCCTCATCGGCCATGCGGATCGGATCGCGCGGGGGTACAAAGGTGTCCGATCCGCCTTGATACATCAGCGGATCGGTCCAGAAGCTTGCCGGCATTTCGGCATTGCGTGCCTTACGCACCAGTTCGACGTGATTGACGTAAGCCGAGCCGTCGGCCCACTGGTACGCACGCGGCAGCGGCGAATGAGCGTCGTGCTCATGGAAACGCTCCGTGGGTACGGAACCATGCTCGAGCGACTCGGCCAGCGCGGCCAGATGCGGGGCAATGCGGCGCCAGTCATCGAGCGCGGCCTGCAAGGTCGGCGCGAGAAACGAGGCGTCGGTCAGGCGCGTCAAATCGCGAGACACGACGACAAGCTTTCCGTCGCGCGTCCCGTTCTTCAAGGTGGCAAGCTTCATTCAGTTCCCCTTATCGCTCCATGAAGACTTTGAACCCACCATAGATCAGCCGCTTCATATAGGCAGGCATATTTTGCATGCCCGGCTGCAATCGCGGGTCCTCCATCACTTTCTTCATCACCTCGTCGCGGTGTTCGCGCGATTTGTAGGTGACGTAGGAAAATACAATTGTGTCACCTGCTTCCTTCTTCACCGCAAGCGGGAAAGAGGTGACCTGGCCATCTGGCACATCATCGGCCTCGGCTTCGACATAAGACAACGCGCCATGCTCCATCCAGACCACGGCGGCGAGATCGACGTTTTTCCGGTATTCCTCCATCTCCGCCTGCGGCACCGGCAGAACAAAGCCATCGACATAGGTCATGATGCGTCTCCTTTTCGGGTTTTGACGATCCTAGGACGTATGCGGGGCGCGTTTTCCGACAACGGAACCGGGAAAATCGATTATGATGGCCGCGATCAGCTCCAATCGCCTTCCGGCGTACCATTGAAGCGTTTCTTCAGGTCCTTCCAGCAGTCGATATAGTCTTCCTGCAGGGTCGGCAGTTCCGCGCCAAAGCGGCTCAGCATCTGTGGGAAACGCGTCTCGAACATGAAGGCCATTGTGTTGTCGAGCTTCACCGGCTTCAGTTCGGCCTTCGAGGCCTTCTCGAAACCCGGTGCGTCCGGCCCATGCGCCAGCATCATGTTGTGCAGACTCATGCCGCCCGGGACAAAACCTTCTTCCTTGGCGTCATACTGGCCATGGATCAGGCCCATGAACTCGCTCATGATGTTGCGGTGATACCAGGGCGGGCGGAAGGTGTTCTCCGCCACCATCCATCGCGGTGGGAAGATGACGAAGTCGACATTGGCCGTACCTTCCTCACCGGACGGCGCGGTAAGTACCGTGAAGATCGACGGGTCGGGATGATCGAACAGGAGCGCGCCGACGGGGGAAAACGTAGCAAGATCATATTTATATGGTGCGTAATTGCCATGCCACGCGACCACGTCGAGCGGTGAGTGGTCGAGTTCCGTGACGTGGAACGAGCCGCACCATTTCACGATCAGCCGGCAGGGTTTTTCTTTTTCTTCAAACCACGCGCAGGGCGTCTTGAAGTCGCGCGGATTGGCCAGGCAGTTGGCACCGATCGGACCGCGATCCGGCATGGTGAATTTGGCGCCGTAGTTCTCGCAGATGTAGCCGCGCACTTCCGGATCGAGCAGTTCGACCTTGAACACCAATCCACGTGGGAGAACGCAGATCTCGCCAGGCCTCATTTCGATGACGCCCATCTCGGTGACGAAATTCAGCCGTCCCACCTGCGGCACCACCAGCATCTCGGCGTCGGCATTGAAGAAATGGTCGTCCACCATCGATGCGTTGGCGACATAGACATGAGCAGCCATGCCGCTTTGCCCGAGTGCGTCGCCGGCCGTCGTCATGGTTCGGATACCGGCGATGAAATCGGTCGGTTCCGTCGGCATCGGCGTCGGATTCCAGCGATACTGGCCAAGCGCCAGTTCATGGTCGCCGACATTGGGAGCGGTCTTCCAGAACGGATAGCTCACTCCCTTGAAACGGCCGGTGTGCTTGACGCTCGGACGGATGCGGTAGAGCCAGGAGCGTTCGTTGGTACCGCGCGGCGCGGTGAAGGGTGAGCCAGACAACTGCTCCGCATAAAGCCCGTAGGCCGGCCGCTGCGGTGAGTTGCGTCCCTGTGGCAGCGAGCCCGGCAGCGTCTCGGTTTCGAAATCGTTGCCGAAACCCGGCATGTAGGAAAAGGCCATGGCATCCTCCCCTGGTTGACCAAACTGGTTACATCTGTAACCATCTAAAATGTAACTATCAACGGCGCGATCTTTCCCTGAAGTTCCTCCGGAACGAGCAGCATGGCAAACCACGACGACGTCCTCGAGCTGGAAACTTTCCTGCCTTACCGGCTCTATCACCTGGCGGATCTGGTCAGCCGCGAGTTCGCGCGCGTCTACAAGGATAGGCTCGGCCTGACCCGTCCGGAATGGCGCATCCTGTCCGGGCTTGGCCAGCACGGCACGATGACTGCAACCGCACTTGGCGAACAGTCTTCCATGCACAAGACCAAGGTCTCGCGTGCCGTGGCGGAACTGGAGCGACGGCGCTGGCTGACCCGTGCGCCGGACGAGAAGGATCGCCGCATCGAGCATCTGACGCTGACCAGGGCAGGCCTTGCCGCCTATCGCGACATGGTACCGTTGGCGAAAGCGTTCGAACGGGAGATGCTCGGAAAGTTAGAAAATAGTGACCAAGACGGCATTGTTCGGTTGCTTGGCAAACTTGAATCCGCAATTCTGGAGTAAAGCTAAGATACATTTCGTAAGCTTCATCGCGGGGGCAAGAAATGCATGCTTTTCGAAAGATCTTCGTCGGACTGATCTTCCTCGTTGTGGCGACAGATGCGTCTGCGAAGGAGATGCCGTTATGGGAGGGCTTGCAGAAAAACGCTCGGATGATGGAAGCTGACAAGAAACTCATCGAAAGCGTTCGACAATCCACCAATGGCGATTTGAAAGCCGGCGCCAAGCGAGCCATCGAACTGGGATGGCAATCGTTCGAAACCAGAGATTTCGAAACCGCGATCCGGCGGTTCAACCAAGCTTGGCTCTTGGATCCTGAAAATCCGGCAATCTATTGGGGCTTCGCATTGGTCACGCACCAACGTGGAGAGCCTTTGGAAACGGTCGAGCGCTGGTTTGCAGAGACCGAAAAGCGAATACCGAATGTCGTGCCGCTTCTCTCCGACCACGGTCGTATACTCGAAGAGCAAAACGAGGACAAAAGAGCTGTCGAATACTTCAACCGCGCTCTGGCTATTGATCCCGATTATGTCGAGGCGCACGTCGGCATGGCACGCATAGCGCAGAAAGCCGGCGATTTGGCGGGTTATGAACTGCACATGAAGGCGATCGCCAAGGCGCGAAAGAAGACCTAGCCTAGCAGTCCAACCCAGCCGCCCTCAGTCCACCCGACGCGGATAATGAAGGCGTGGTGGCAGGCGATGGTGGACGACGCCGAGCCCGACAAGGCTGATACAGCCGACCAGGATCGTGCCGAACAGCGAGGCGCTCTGCAGGGGGGCGGCGATTGCAATCAGCGGCACCGCGCCGGCGGGCGGGTGGGTCACGCGAAGCATCGACATCAGTGCGATCGCGGCACCGACGGCCAATGCGGCCACCGTCCAACTGGCCGGAAGCGCCAGGGCGGCGGCCACGCCCACCACAGTCGCCAACAGATAGCCGCCGAACACATTGGCGGGTTGCGCCAGCGGGCTGGTTGGCTGGCCAAAGATCAGCACGGCGGTTGCTCCCAGCGGCGCCAACAACAGCGGCAGGTCGGTCAGCGCGGCAAGACCGCCAACGGCACCGATTCCGATAACCGCGCCGAGCCCGGATTTCGCATGCGAAAGCGGATGGCTGGACGGCTCATGGCGCGCGGTGAAGTGGCGGATATGGCGGCGCATGGTCGGAATTCCGGCTCTTACACATCACCCCGAAAATCCATTCGATTTCCGGGGCGAAGCGCTTGCACAATAAAGTTGCCTGCTTTAGCAAACGAGCCAGCAGCAAGGCAACGAACGTTATTCGAAAAAATCCACTGCTAAGAAAAAAATTTTCCTACCAGTCCATCACCACCTTGCCGGAATTACCGCTGCGCATGGCATCGAAGCCACTCTGGTAGTCATCGATGCCGATACGGTGGGTGATCAGCCCGCTGACATCCAGCGGACCTTGCACCAGCGCGATCATCTTGTACCAGGTCTCGAACATCTCGCGGCCGTAGATGCCCTTGAGATGCAGCATCTTGAAGATGACCTTATTCCAGTCGATCTCGAATCCGGTCGGCGCAATGCCGAGAATGGCGATCTTGCCGCCGTTGTTCATGGTGTCGATCATGTCGCGGAAGGCAACGGCTGAACCTGACATCTCCAATCCGACGTCAAAACCCTCGGTCATGCCTTCGTCATGCATGACATCGCGCAATTTCTCCTTCGAGGCGTCGACGACATGATGCACGCCCATCTTTCTGGCCAGCGCCAGCCGGGTCGGATTGATGTCGGTGATGACAACCTTGCGCGCGCCGACGCATTGCGCCACCAGCGCGCCCATGATGCCGATCGGCCCGGCGCCGGTCACCAGCACATCCTCGCCGACCAGATCGAAGGACAGAGCGGTATGAACCGCGTTGCCGAGCGGATCGAAGATCGCCGCGATTTCGTCCGGGATGTCGTCAGGGATCGGCACGACGTTGTGCTGTGGGATGGCGACATATTCGCCGAAAGAGCCAGGCCGGTTGACGCCGACACCCAACGTGTTGCGGCACAGATGTCCCCTGCCCGCACGGCAGTTGCGGCAGTGGCCGCAGACGATGTGGCCTTCACCCGATACGCGTTGGCCGACCTTGTATTCGGTCACGGCGGACCCGACATCGGCGATGGTGCCGACAAATTCATGTCCCGTCACCATCGGTACCGGCACGGTCTTCTGGGCCCATTGGTCCCAGTTGTAGATGTGCACGTCCGTACCGCAGATCGCCGACTTCTTGACCTTGATCAGCACATCGTTGGGGCCGATTTCGGGTACCGGCACGCGTTCCATCCAGATTCCCGGCTCGGCCTTCGCCTTCACCAGCGCGCGCATCATGTTGGACATTGTGTTCTTCCTCAGGAAATAACGCCGAGTTCCTTGCCGACCGCTTCGAATGCCGCAACCGCGCGATCGATATCGGCTGTAGAATGCGCGGCCGACATCTGCGTACGGATGCGCGCCTGCCCCTTGGGCACAACGGGGAACGAAAAGCCGATGACGTAGATGCCGCGTTCCAGCATCCTGGCGGCCATCTGCTGGGCCAGCGTCGCATCGCCCAGCATCACCGGGATGATCGGGTGGTCGGCACCGGCCAAAGAGTAGCCGAGCTTGCTCATCGAGGAGCGAAAGTGGGACGCGTTGGCGTAGAGCTTTTCACGCAGCGCGTCGCCCTTTTCGATTATGTCGAAAACCTTGAGCGACGCGGCAGCGATCGCCGGCATCAGCGTGTTGGAAAACAGATAGGGTCGTGAACGCTGGCGCAGCCAGTCCACGACCTGCCGTTTGCCCGACGTATAGCCGCCGGAGGCCCCGCCCAACGCCTTGCCGAGCGTACCGGTGATGATGTCCACCCTGCCCTCGACGCCGCAATGTTCGGCCGAGCCACGGCCGTGCTTGCCGACGAAGCCGACGGCATGGCTGTCGTCCACCATCACCATCGCCCCGTATTTCTCGGCGAGATCGCAGACCCCCTGCAGGTTGGCGATGATACCGTCCATGGAAAAGACGCCGTCTGTGGCGACCAGCTTGAAACGGCTGCCTTCGGCCTTCTTCAGTTCCTCTTCGAGCGCCGCCATGTCGTTGTTGGCATAACGGAACCGCTTGGCCTTGGAGAGCCGCACGCCGTCGATGATCGAGGCATGGTTCAGCGCATCCGAAATCACCGCGTCCTCCTCGCCGAGCAGTGTCTCGAACAATCCGCCATTGGCGTCGAAGCAGGAGCCGTAAAGGATCGTATCCTCCAGGCCGAGAAAGGAGGAAATCCTGGCTTCGAGCTGCTTGTGTTCTTCCTGCGTGCCGCAGATGAAGCGCACCGAGGCCATGCCGTAGCCATAGCGATCCAGCGCCTTCTGCGCTGAATCGCGCAGCTCCGCATTGTCAGCGAGGCCGAGATAGTTGTTGGCACAGAAATTCAAGACCTTCTCGCCGGCCACCTCGATCTCGGCCGACTGCATGGACGAGATGACCCGCTCTGATTTGTAGAGCCCTGCGGCCTTGAGGCCCGCCAATTCGGTGTCGAGATGGGAGAGAAAGTTGTGGCTCATGAACGACGGACTCCCTTGAATCTGGCAACGCATACTGCGGCCGGCCGGCCGAAAGCTAGCATAAAAACGACCGCTGCAACTGCCGTTTCCTTCGCGGCACGCCGCGTTTCGTCCCGCTAGCATAGCGGTACTGTCGCACCAGTCCGCCCCCTCGAAGGAGCACCGTATGACCATCGTCTCCATCACCCTTTATCGGCAATGGCAACCGTTCCGGGACGGTACATACACTTGCTCGGGTGGACGCAGTGCGGAAGGTTTCGATTCGACCATCGTCGAGATCGCCAGCCGCGATGGCGGCAAGGGTTATGGCGAGATGGCGCCACTGGGCTCTTTCTACGATCCGGCCTTTGCGGAAGGTGCTCGTGCCGCCATGCGTGAACTGGCGCCACGCCTGATCGGCGAGGACGCTGCCGGCATCGAGATGCTCAACCGCCGCATGGATCTGCTGCTCAAGGGCCACCCCTATGCCAAGGCTGCCATCGACATGGCGCTGTGGGATCTCGCCGGCAGGCGCGCCGGTCTTTCCTTGGCCGCCATGGCCGGCGGCGCGGAAGGCATCAGCGTCCCGCTTTACCGTTCGCTGGCGCAGGAGAGCCCCGACGCAATGGCAGCCCGTGCCCGAAAATACATAGCCGAGGGTTATCAACGGCTGCAGGTCAAGGTCGGGCTCGATGTCAACGACGACATCGCACGCCTGGAAGCCGTGCGCGCCGTGGTGCCTTCCAGTACCGTGCTGTTCTGCGATGCCAATGGCAGTTGGGGCACAGCGGAGACCCGGCGCTTCCTGCAGGCGACGCGGGCGCTCGACTATACGCTGGAGCAGCCCTGCGCGGGCTATGAGGAAAATTTGGCGATCCGTTCGGCCTGCGACCGGCCGCTGGTGCTGGACGAGACCATCGACGGCACCGATGCCTTGCTGCGCGCCATCGCGGATGGGCTGGTCGACGGTATCACCATCAAGCTTGCCCGGGTCGGCGGACTGACCAAGGCGAAGCTGATCCGCGACATCGCCATCGCCCGGAACCTGAAGATCACCATCGAGGACACCGGCGGCGCGCAGATCGACACCGCCGCCTATTGCGGCCTGCTGCTGTCGACCCCTGAACTGCTGCGCCAGCACACGGTCGATTTCCACAACTGGGTCACCGTCGCCAACGGCAACGCCGATTTCACCATAGCCGACGGTCGCATAACGCCGCCACGTGGCCCTGGTCTTGGGGTCGAGGTGGATCCGGCGATGTTCGGCGAGCCGATCTTTCGATGTTGATCCGGTCGCATTCGATGCTGGCTTGCGCGGCCCCTTGGGGATAGAGCCTATCCCAAAGGAGCCCGCCCATGACGATAACGGAAAACCTTACCCAGCTCGGCACCAAGGTCGAGACGCCGGACAGTCCTGACCATGCGGTGCTGGAGACCGTGCCATTCACGCGCGGCGACGGTCCGCCGGCGATCGTACGCTTCACCTGCCCCGAGTTCACCTCGCTCTGCCCCGTCACCGGCCAGCCGGATTTCGCGCACATCGTCATCGACTATGCGCCTGACACGCTGCTGGTCGAGTCCAAGTCCCTGAAGCTGTTCCTCACCTCTTTCCGCAATCATGGCGCCTTCCATGAAGATTGCACGGTGATGATCGCGCGACGCGTCGTGGCAGCCACCAAACCGGTATGGCTGCGCATAGGCGGTTATTGGTACCCGCGCGGTGGTATTCCGATCGACGTGTTCTGGCAGACAGGCGAGCCGCCGAAAGGCGCATGGCTGCCCGACACCGGTGTCGCCCCCTATCGCGGCAGGGGCTGACTGCAGTTTCCCGATTGCGATGCTGGCCGGCAACGCCGATGTTACGAATTCATCCGCTCGCCGACGGCCTGCCAGTTGATCCGCTCCGACAGAACCGCCTCGATGTGTTCGGCCTTGCGGTTCTCGTAGTCGAGATAATAGGCATGTTCCCATAGATCGATGCCGGCGAGCGGTTTCAATCCATCGGGCAACGGGTTGCCGGCATCCTGGTAGCCCTTGATGGCCAGCTTGCCGTTGTCGGCGACAAGCCAGGCCCAGCCCGTGCCGAACACGGCGTCGCTTTCCTTTGCCATGGCCTTGAACAGCCCTTTTTCGTCACCGAAGTCGCGCTTGACCGCGTCGGCGAAGGCCCCGGCCGGTTTGGCCGGACCGCCCTTGAACTGCTGCCAGTAGAAGACATGGTTCCAGGCCTGGCCTGCCTGATTGAAAATCTTGTCCTTGCCGTCCTTCTTGGCGGCCACCACCACCTTTTCGAGCGTCATGTCCGCATAGGGCGTTCCGGGCACCAACTGGTTCAGCTTGTCGAAATAGGCCTTGTGATGCTTGCCGTAATGAAGACCCACCGTGCGGGCCGATATCTGTGGGGCTAGCGCGCTCTCGTCATAAGGCAACGGCGGCTGCTCGAACGGTTTCGCTGCGCGAAGTACGGAGGGGCGGGCCAGCGTTGCCGCGGCGGTGCCAGCGGCAAGCAGAAGGACGGAACGGCGTGTCGCAATCATTGTCTCGGCTCCTTGTTGGGGATCAGCTTGCCCAACGCGTGGCGCGCGCGCCTGTTCCCCGCAACAAACGCCATTGGGCCGAGATTTGAATGGCAGGGCCAACGTCGCTGGTGCTGGTGTCACTCGCACTGGTACTGGCTGAGTGCCCACTCGCCGGTGACCGACAGAAGGTCGGTGATTTTCCAGGCACCTTCGACCTTCTTCAGTTTCCACTCCAGTCGATGTGGCTCGCTGCCTTCGACGAAGGCAACGACGACGCGAGCGTCGTCACCATTGATCGCCTCCAGCGACTTGAAGGTCTTTTCGAGCACAGCCTTGTCGTATGGAACCTGGTCGAGCGGCATGTTCTGGTCGAGACAATCACCCTGGCCGGATTTTTTAAGTGCTTCGTTCTTCTCAAGCACCGTCTTTGCCGGATCGACGAAGCGCTCATGATCGGCTGAAGCCAGATCCGCACCATCCGCGTAGAATGGCCTGACCTGCGCCGTTGGAGAATCCGGAGCGACAGCCGTGGCCAAATTGGACGCAGTCGGAGCCGCACCTGCAGATGCGGTCGGCGCTGTTGGTGCCTTGGCGCCCAGCAGTCCTTCCGCGCACGCACCGCCACCCGAGCCGGCAGTGACAATCCCGACCAACAGCAAAGACAAAAAACGGCGTCTGCGCACCATAGGCCTATTCCGGTTCTTCTCCACCCGAACAACCCAGTTCGCTGAGTTTCCAGCTGTTGCTCTTGGAAGCGATATCGGCGACCTTCCAGGAACCGTCGACCTGCCTGAGATCCCAGACCATTTCACGTTTGGAATCATCACCTTCAGTAAAAAGGCTGAAGCTTGCCGTCACCGTCGCGTGGTCGCCGTCGATGGCTTCGGTGAGCTTCAGGCTGTCGGCGACGGTCTTGTCGTCATAGTCCTGCGCGTCCAGTGCCGGATCGAAATCGATGCAAGCCACCTCGTCCGGATGTTTCCTGATGGCGGCGTCGTTGAGCTGGAACAGCTTGATGACGGGGTCGGTGAAGCGATCCCGGTATTGCGGATCGGCGGCGAATTTGACCGGCGCGTAGAAAAACATCACCGCGTCCGATGCCGATCCGGCCAAAGCGGAGCCTGAATACGTCAAAACGGAAAGTGCGAGCAGCAGTCCCAGCTTCATGATTCCCCCAATCCCGCGCGACAGATGCAGTCTCTTCATAGCACGCATCGGTCATCTCGGCTTTTTTACGACCTGAAAATCGAACAGCGATTGGCCGCCGGCAACCAGGCCGGATTTCATGCCGCTGTCACCAAGCCTGCCTACCCTGCCGCGGTAACTGGCAATGCAGAGGCTTTCATGATCACCCGACGCAACCTCCTCAAGATAGGCGGCACCGCCGCGATGTTCGCACCGTTCGGAGGTTTCACCATCGACGCAGCGGCAGCAGCCGAAGGGGCGCCATTGTTCAAATTCGGCATCGTTGCCGATCCGCAATACGCACCCGTCGTGCCCAATCTCAAGCTCAACCGCTACTATTCGAACAGCCTGTGGAAGCTGTCGGAAGCAATCGAAGCCTTCAACCAGGAGGACCTGCGCTTCGTCGCGACGCTGGGCGACATCATCGACCGGCATTGGGAAAGCTACGCGCATATCCTCCCCCTCTACGACAAGCTGAAGCATGAGCGTTTCTTCCTGCTCGGCAATCACGACTATGACGTCGCAGCCGAATACTTGACTTCGGTCGTGCGCACCGCCGGCATGGAAAAGGCCTATTATGATTTCGCAGGCGGTGGCTACCGCTTCATCGTGCTCGACGGCAACGACGTCAGCCTGTTCGCACCGCCGAAGGATGACCCGCGCCGTGAGGTCGCCGCCAAGCGGCTCGAGGAGTTGAAGGCGAAAGGCGCTGTCAATGCCCAGAGCTGGAACGGCTCGCTGAGCGACGAACAGTTCGCCTGGCTCGAGAAGACCATCAAGGCGGCGCAGGCGGCGAACGAGAGGGTAATCGTCATGGGTCACTATCCGGTCTATCCGGAAAATGAACACAACATGTGGGATTCGGGACGAATCGTGGAGTTGCTGACCGGTGCCAGCAACGTCGTTGCCTATTTCAACGGCCACAACCATGCCGGCAATTTCGGCGAGCTCAACGGCAAATACTTCCTCAATTTCAAGGGCATGGTCGACACACCTGCAACCAGCGCCTACTCGATCGTCGAAATCTATGATGACCGGATCGAGATTCGTGGCTTCGGGCGCGAGGAAAACCGATCCTTGAAAATCCAAAGCGCATAGGTTTGGCCGGATAAACCGGAATCGGCGGGAAATCCCCGCCGATTTCGCTGTGGTCTTTGCGTGAAATGGCCGGGCGCGGTTGTTCGCCGCCTTGGCGAATCCCGCTATAGTCCGGCCATGTCCATCCGCCAACTCTCCGAAACGATGATCAACCAGATCGCTGCGGGCGAGGTCATCGAGCGTCCTGCCAGCGTCGTCAAGGAACTGGTGGAGAATGCGCTGGACGCCGGTGCTGGCCGCGTCGAGATCGTCACCGCCGGTGGTGGGCTGAATTTGATCCGTGTCACCGATGACGGATTTGGCATTCCTGAACCGGAACTGGCGCTTGCCGTGGCGCGCCACTGCACCTCGAAACTTTCCGACGACATCAATGACATCCGCTCGCTCGGCTTTCGCGGCGAGGCTTTGCCCTCGATCGGTTCCGTAGCGCGGCTGTCTATCCGCTCACGCACCGCACAAGGCGACAGCGCTGCCGAAATCAGCATCGAGGGCGGACGCGTGGCGCCCGTGCGGCCGGCGGCAGCCAACCGCGGCACGACGGTGGAGGTGCGCGACCTGTTCTTCGCAACGCCCGCCCGGCTGAAATTCATGAAAGGCGAACGCGCCGAAAGTTCGGCCACCAGCGACGTCATCAAGCGCATCGCGATTGCCTTTCCTGCTGTACGGTTCACGCTGGCCGGTTCGGATCGCTCGACGCTGGAACTGCCGGCAACGGACGACAGCCCGGAGGGACAATTGCGCCGGCTGGCGCAGGTGATGGGGTCCGAATTTCCGGACAATTCCATAGCCGTGGATGCCATGCGCGAAGGTGTCCGGCTGACCGGCCACGTCTCGATCCCCTCTTTCACGCGCGCCAATGCCCTGCAACAATATGCCTATGTCAATGGCCGCCCGGTGCGTGACAAACTCATCGCCGGCGCCATCCGCGGCGCCTATATGGACGTGCTGCCGCGCGATCGGCACGCCGTGGTGGCGCTGTTCCTGACGCTCGATCCCGCGACCGTCGATGTCAACGTGCATCCGGCCAAGGCAGACGTGCGCTTCCGCGATCCCGGCCTGGTGCGCGGCTTGATCGTCGGCGCGATCCGCGAGGCGCTGACGAGCGCCGGTGTGCGGGCGGCAACAACCGGAGCCGCCGGCATGATGGCCGCTTTCAGGCCCGGGGCTACGAGCTTCGACCATGGCGGCCCGACCAACGGCCATCGCAGCTACGAAGCGGCTTATCGCGCTTCCGGACCGGTGGGATTCGATGCCATGCGCTCGCTGCAGCGGCCGCTTGATATGGGTTTCCGCGAACACGACCAGCAGGCCTTCGACAACGGACCGGCGATAAGTGCCGATGCCCGCGCCAGCCAGGTAGAGGCCACCGAAACCCTGCTGGGAGCGACGCTGGGCGCCGCGCGCGCGCAGGTGCATGAAAACTACATCGTCGCGCAAACCAGGGATTCGCTGGTCATTGTCGACCAGCATGCCGCGCATGAGCGGCTGGTCTATGAGGCCCTGAAGAACGCGCTGCATTCCCGCCCGGTGCCTGCGCAGATGCTGCTTCTGCCGGAAATCGTCGACCTGCCCGAAGACGACGCCGAACGGCTGGCCGTGCATGCCGAGACGCTGAAGCGCTTCGGCCTTGGCGTCGAGCGTTTCGGTCCGGGAGCGATCGCTGTGCGCGAAACACCAGCAATGCTGGGTGAAACCGATATCCAGCAGCTTGTCCGCGACCTGGCGGACGAGATCGCCGACAACGACACCACCGAAACGCTGACGGAGCGCCTCCATCACATCGCCGCTACCATGGCCTGCCATGGCTCGGTGCGCTCGGGGCGCCTGCTCAAGCCCGATGAAATGAACGCTCTGCTGCGCCAGATGGAGGCGACACCGGGATCCGGTACCTGTAACCACGGACGCCCGACTTACATCGAATTGAAGCTGGCCGACATCGAGCGATTGTTCGGCAGGCGATAAGGGCCTCCGTTCGGCCTATCGCTTCATGTTGACGATGATCACGCCGCCGAGTGCCAGCACGCCGCCCACGATGCCAAGCGTCGTCGGCACTTCACCCAGCCAGGCGAAGCCGATCACCGTCGCCACCGGTGAAACCAGATAGAGGTAGTTGGAGGCACGTGCGGCCGGCAAGCGCGACAGGGCTGTCGCCCAGGCGGCGTAGGAGATGAAGCTCGGGATGATGCCGAGATAGATGACCGCGCCGAGGCCTGCCGTGTCGGCATGTGAAGCCTGGACAAGGCTTTCCGGAAAGAACGGCGCCAGGCACAGCGCGCCGAGCACCATGTTCCATGCCGAAACCGTCAGCGGATGATGACGTGAAAACAGTGGCTTCTGCACGATCGTGTTGACCGAGGAACACAGCGCCGAGCCCAGGATCAGCAATGCGCCGGTGTTGAACGTCAGTCCGTTGCCCTCACCCATGGCGATGACGCCGATGCCGGCGAAAGAGACGAACGTGCCCAGCCAGGCCAGCACCGGGAATCGCTCGCCGAGCAGGAACATCGCCATGATGGCCGTGAAGATCGGGCTGACATTGATGATGAAGGCTGCCGCACCGGCCGACACGGTGGTCTCGCCGATGTTCAGCATCGCTGTGTAAAGCGCAACGAAAATCGCGCCCCCGACGCCGAAGCGCCACAGTTCGTTGAGTCTGGGCAGTGCTGGGCGTTTGATGGCGAGGAAGACCGCGGCGGGCACGGCGGCAATGGCAAAACGCAATGCGCCGAGTTCCAGCGGCCCGAACGCAGCGAGACCGGCGCGGATCGCCGGAAAGGCAGATGCCCAACCGACCACGGTGAGCGCCACGGCCAGCATTGCGGTGACATCTGTCCGTTGTTCCGAATTCGCCATGCTTATGGGTGCACTCATCGTCTTTCTCCACGCCAACTGTTGGTCGCAGTCGCAGAAAACGCTTTTCCGGTGCCGTTGACAAACGACGAAATCGAGGATGAGCTGTGAGTATGGATCACAGCTTGGATGTACTGCCCCCACTCGAAACCCTGCGCGCCTTCGACGCAGCAGCCAAGACAGGCAGCTTTTCAGCCGCTGCGGAGAAGCTCAACGTCACCCATGGCGCGGTCAGCCGGCAGATTGCGCGGCTGGAAGACTGGTTCGGTCTGAAGCTGTTCGAACGCGGCGCGCGTGGCGTCTCGTTGACCATCGAGGGCAATAGGCTGCATCTGCGCACCAGCGAGGCCTTTGCGCTGATCGCCTCCAATTCCGACCGCTGGGTCGAACCTAGAGGCTCCGCGGTGGTGCGGCTGGCGACCATTCCTTCCATCAGCGGACTCTGGCTGATGCCGCGCATGGCGCAACTGGAAAGCGGTGATCCGAAGATCAGGATCGTGCTCGATGTCGACAACCGCCAGATCGACCTCGCCGACGAAGGCATCGACCTTTCCATCCGCTGCGGGCGTGGGCGCATACCCGAGCGCATCGCCATGCAATTGTTCGAGGAACACATGTTCCCGATCGCCTCACCGGAACTGGCGAAGGAGATCGATACCGGCGACGCCGCGCGGCTCCTGAAGTACCCGCTGATCCACGATTCCGACGCCGCCGGCTGGCGCGCCTGGTTCGGCGAACAAGGCGTCGACTACCGTCCCCGCCCGCAGGATCGCCGTTTCGAGGATTATAATCTTGTGCTGGATGCCGCCGCCTATGGGCTCGGCATTGCGCTTGCCCGACCGCCTCTGGCCGAAGGCCAGGTCGCGGCAGGACGCGTTGTGGCCGTCGACAAGCGTACAGCACTCAATCCCGTGTCCTATTGGCTCGATCGCCCGGCCGGAAAACCGCGTGCCGCAGCCGCTGAACTCGCCCGACGTATCGCCGATGCGGCTAGCGTGCCGTCCGAACGCTTCCAGAGCTTTCTGGCCGCCGAGCGCTAACCACCCTGCAATTTCCCGGCAAGCGCTTCGCTGCCGCACCGAACCGCTTGAGCCTGTAAGGCAATTCCAGGAAAAGCGTGTAACGGTTTTCTGTCCGGAATTGCGTAAGAACAATGAGTTGAGCGTTTCCGTGTTCGTTCGAGACTAAAACACCAGCAGGACGACCAGCAGCAACAACGCGAACGCCGCAAGCCCAAAGCCTGCCGTGCGGCCACTGAACACAGCTTTCAGCGGAACTTCCCCCGTCTCTTCGCGCGTTGCTTTCGCTTGCGCGGGTCGTCGCCTTCCGGTCGCGACCTCGTCCGTCCGCACCTGTCCAGTTGCGACCGAAAGCGGCAAGGCAAGCGTATAAGCCGGCATGGGTTGGGTGCGGATGCTGGAAGCCGCGTCGTCTCGAGCAACAGGCTGCCCTGAGAGGGGCCGGGGGCCGGTTTCCGCGTCAGCGCCTCTCGCCAACGACGGGCGCGAGCCGATCGACGACGATTCGGTTTCCTGCAGTTCGAACGCTGCTCGGTAGGCTTCGATGATCCGCGACGAAGCTTCCTTCTGCGCTGCTGCATTTCCAGCCGGCACGACGAGCGGCGGCGCCAGCGACGCCAGCGGCTCGGCGCCGAGTGGCGGGCGTGGCGTCGCCAATGTCCTGATCAAGGCCGCCTTGGCTGGATCGGACCGCGCCGTCTGCAACGGCACATCGCCGGCGGTTGCCTGCTTGAGCCGCGAAGCGAGGCGAGAAATGACGGCGACCATGGCGATCCGAAGGCGTTTTATGCGACAATAAGCCGTCTGCGTTGTGCGAAGCTGGCCCCGCGCTTGACCTTGTCCGTGTTTTATGGCGGAAACGCCGAAGGTCAGGAGCTCAACAAGCTTGACCATGTGAACACAGGTCTGTCGCGATGATGAACCGTTTCGAAGGCCCCGGTGGCCGGGAAGCCCGCATCCGCTATCTCGATGGCGATTTCCAGGTCACCAGCCCGGGAGCCTTCGTGCGCTGTGCCGTGACCGGCGAGAGCATCGCTCTGGACGAGTTGAAATACTGGAGCGTGGCCAGGCAGGAGCCCTATGTCAGCGCCGCCGCCTCCCTGCAGCGCGAAATCGAAGCCAATCCGGATTTGCGCAAGCGTAAGTGACCAATGGCGATTCCCTTGCGGGAAGAAGAAGAGCCGTGCTTACCCGCCGATCCGCCGCCTTCGCCATGCTTCGAGCGTTTCATCGACAATACGCTTCGGCGTGTGGTCGGGCTCGAATACCGTCTCGATTTCGAGCACGCTGAGTTTTTCAAGGAATCCGGACGGGGTCGCGCTGTGACGCAGGCGTGCGGCATCCTTGGCAGTGGTGACGAGGCCGAGATCCGCCGCCTTGGCGGTTGAGAGCAGTTCCGCCAGTTCGTCCTCGGCATAGACGTGATGATCGGGGAACGAGCGGCTGAGCGCCACCTTGCCGCCGGCCTCCGCCACCGTGTCGTAGAACTTTTCCGGATGGCCGATGCCCGCGAAAGCGAGCAGCCGTTTGCCGGCAAGTGCCTTGGCCTCGCGCGGCCGGGCGCGTGCGGCAAAGATCGGCTTGCCAGCACGTGCAGCCTGCCGCACGACAGCGTCGGCAGCGGTGCCCTCGCCCATCCTGAGCAGCGCATTCGCGTAAAGAAGCTGGGTGAGCACCGGTGCTCTGAGCGGCCCACCTGGGATGACACGCCCGTTGCCCAGCCCATAACAGGCATCCACCACGACCAGCGCGAAATCGATGTGAACCCGCGCGCTCTGGAAGCCGTCGTCCATGATGAGGAAGTCGCAGCCCTCTTTTTCGATCAGCATGCGTGCACCTGCGGCGCGGTTCGGCGACACCGCCACCGGCGCGTGTTCAGCCAGAAGCAGCGGCTCGTCACCGACATGCTTGGCCGCATCGTGGTGCGGATCGACGATATGCGGCTCGGCAAAAGAGCCGCCGTGGCCACGCGACAAGAATCCGGGTTTCAACCCTTGCTGCCGCGCATGCCCTGCCAACGCGATGGCGACTGGCGTCTTGCCGGAACCGCCAACGGTGAAATTTCCGACGCAAAGTACTGGTACGTCGATCTTTTCGCGTTTCGCGGAGCGCATGCGGCGACCAGCGATCGCGCCGTAAATCCAGGACAGTGGCGAGAGGGCACGAGTGCGCCAATCCGGCTTTTCCCACCAGAACGGCGGCGCTTCGCTCGCCATGCTCAGCGACCTCCCACCACCTTGAGGCGGGCCTTGACGACAAGCGGCTGGATATAGGGCTCCAGCGCCCTCTGCGTGGTGGCCAACGCGCCGCGCATCTGCTCGACGGTCGCCGCGCCCGCCGCCATCATCTCGCGGCGCGCCGTTTCATTGGTGAGCAGGAAATTGACAGCGCCGGCCAGCATCGGTCGATCACGCACCAACTTGGCGGCGCCGGCGTCCAGCAGCTTTTGATAGGAATCGCGGAAATTCTGCACGTTGCGGCCGGCCAGCACCGCTGTGTCGAGCATGGCCGGCTCCAGCGGATTCTGCCCGCCCTCGGAGGTCAGCGAACGACCGACAAAGGCGATCTCGGTGAGCCGGAGATAAAGCCCCATTTCACCGATCGTATCGCCGAGCAGGATGTCGACATCGGGCGTGATCTGGTCGTCGAGGCTGCGTCGTGCGACCGTAAGCCCCATCCTGGCAAACGTCTCGACAAGGTCTCCCGCACGCTCGGGATGGCGCGGCACGATGATGCTGAGCAGGCCGGGATGGCGCGACGCCAGCGTCTTGTGCACTTCGGCGGCGATCACCTCCTCGCCGTCATGGGTCGAGATGGCAGCCCAGGTCGGACGCCCGTCGATCTGACGGCTGAGCAGAGCAAGCTCGCTTTCGTCCACTGGCGGCGGCGGCGTATCCACCTTGAGGTTGCCGGAAACCGTCACCGGCCGCGCGCCGAGCGCCCGGAAACGCTCGCCATCGACTTCCGATTGAGCGACAACATGGGCAAGGTTCTCGAACAAAGCCTCGGCGATGTTGGAACGCTTCTTCCACGAAGCGAAGGAACGATCGGACAAGCGCCCATTGACCAGCACTTGCGGCACGCTGCGCGCACCGAGTTCCAGGATGGTGTTCGGCCAGATCTCGGACTCGGCGATGATGACGAGATCCGGGTACCAGTGGTTGAGGAAGCGGCTCACCGCCGGCCTCAGATCCAGTGGCACATATTGATGAATGACACGTTCGCCCAGCCGTTCCGCGACCAGCTTGGCCGAAGTGACGGTTCCTGTGGTCAGCACCACCGTAACGCCATAGTCGAGGATCGATCGGACCAGCGGCACCACCGCATTGGTTTCGCCGACACTTGCTGCATGCACCCAGATCAGCGGCCCATCGGGCCTAGGCTGGCTGGCGACGCCGTAGCGTTCGCGGCTGCGAGTACGGTCTTCCTTCCCCTTGGAAGCCCGCCACGCGACATAGGGGCCGGCGAGTGGATAGGCGGCCGAGCCGGCGGCGCGGTAGAGCGACAGCATCATGCGGGCCCACCGCTCGCTCATCGCGTATCCACCAGATGATAGGCCTTCGCCGTAACGGCATTGAGCGCATCCGTGAGTTCGACGCGCTTGCGCTCCATCTCGGCCTCGTCGGCGTTGTTTGCCACGAAGATCGGCTCGCCGGCCGCGACCGCCGAACGGCCAAACGGCAGGTTGATGGTTGTCTTGTCCCAGCTCTTCTCCAGCACCTTGCGGCGGCTAGTGGCAAGGGCCGCCGGAATGATCGGACGGCCCGACAGCTTGGCAAGCAGGATGACACCGAGGCCGGCATCGCGTGGCGTGCCATGCGGAATATCGGCTATCATGCAGACATTCTTGCCGGCCATCAGGGATTTCTTCAGTGCGATCAGTGCCTTGGCGCCACCCTTGTCGATATGGCGGGCATCCGCCCGGCCGCCGGAACCGCGCACGGTCTCGATACCGAAGCGCTCGATCACCTGTGCGTTGATCTCGGCGTCGGCACTGCGCGACACCATGGCAACCAGCCCGCGCTTCGAGGGGTAGAAGGCCGGCATCAGGATATGCTGGCCATGCCACAGCGCGATGATGCCAGGCTCGATGCCTTCATATTCCTTGTCGCTGAACTTGGCGGACTGGGCGAGGCGCGGATTGGTGAGCCGGATAAAGCGCATGGTCAGCGTGAACAGGCTGACGATCAGGCTCTTGACGAAACGCGACTGCGCGAGCGGCTCGCGCACTTTCTTCCACAGCGGCTTCAGCGCGCTGTTGGAGCGCTTCCTTTCGGCCGCGGGCCGATCAGCCTGCGGTTTCGCCACGTGCTCTTCCATCGTCACGCGCTGGCCTGGCCCTGCGGGTCGAGCAGGCGATGCAGATGCACGACGAAATAGCGCATATGCGCGTTGTCGACACTGGCCTGCGCCTTGGATTTCCAGGCGTTCAGCGCCGACTGGTAGTCGGGATAGATGCCGACGATGTCGAGTGCATCGAGATCGCGGAACTCGCTGCCGCCAAGTGACGTCAGTTCACCACCGAACACCAGGTGCAGGAGCTGTTTCTTTCCGTCTTCCCCGGTCATGTCCGTCCTTCACATCATGTGATTTGGTGCTTGGTCTAGACCAAAGCCGCTAATTTTGAAACCTATGAAACGCCTCAGCCGGCGTGGCCGGAAATCACGCTGGCCATCATGGCAAGCATTTCACCACTTCCGGCGGCCAGCGCACCATGACTGACCTTTTCCTTGCCGAAGGCAGGCGTGGAACCATGGCTGTCGACCAGCCGCCCGCCGGCTTCGCGCAGGATGAGCTCAGCGGCGGCGATGTCCCAGTCATGCGCATTGGGCTTGACGAAGGTGCCATCGAGGCTGCCTTTGGCGATCATCGCCAGCCTGTAGGCCAAGGAAGGGATGTAGGCCGTGCGCCTTAACCGCCCCTGCCAGGCCTGCGGCACCAGATCCTGGAGGGCTTTCGGGCCAGCCAGCTCTGCGACGGTCGGTATGTTGCGCACCTTGACCCGCTGGCCGTTGAGGAAAGCGCCTGTGTCGGGCGTCGCCCAGTAGGTCTCATGAGCCGCGGGGCATTCGAGCACGCCGGCGATTGATTTGCCGTCTTCGACCACGGCCACACTGACACACCAGAATTTCTGACCGTCGAGAAAACCGCGCGTACCATCGATGGGGTCGACGACGAAGACACGGCGCGCCTTCAGACGTTCCGGGCCGTCAGCGGTCTCCTCCGACAGCCAGCCATAGTCAGGCCGGGCGGCCAACAGCGTGTTGCGCAGATAGGTATCGGCGGCATAGTCGGCTTCGCTTACCGGAGAGGTCCCGCCCTTCATCCACACTTCAGGGTTCTTGCCGAAATAGCGCAGCGCGATCGCGCCAGCCTCGCGCGCGGCGTCGCGCAGCAAGGCAAGGTCTTTATCGGCGCTGGTGAGGCCGGCTGCGTCAACTTCCGGCAAGGGTCATTCCTTCGATGAGCAGCGTCGGCGCGGCGGTGCCATATTCGCGGTCGAGATCGTTGGCCGGCACGAGGCCAAGGAACATCGTCTTGAGGTTCGAGGCGATCGTCACTTCCGACACGGGATAGGTGAGTTCGCCGTTCTCAATCCAGAATCCGGAGGCGCCACGGCTGTATTCGCCAGTCACCATGTTGACGCCTTGCCCAAACACTTCGGTGACGTAAAAGCCGGTCTTCAGCGCGCCGATCAGCTCTTCAGGCGAACGCTCGCCGGGTTCGATGGCGACGTTGGTGGAGGACGGCGACACCTGCGAGCCGCTGCGTGCGCCACGGCCATTGGTGATCAGTCCGAGTTCGCGCGCGGCCGATGTCGACAGGAACCAGTGGTTCAGGACACCTTTTTCGACCATCAAAAGCTTCTCGCCGCCGACGCCTTCACCATCGAAGGGCCGCGACGCCTGGCCACGCCTGCGCCGCGGCTCGTCGGTCACGGTGATCGCGGCAGAAGCCACCTGCTTACCCATCATGTCGCGCAGGAAAGAGGTCTTGCGCGCCACCGAAGCGCCATTGATGGCACCCGCCAGATGGCCCGCAATGCCACGCGCCACGCGTGGATCGAACACGACGGTGATCGTACCGGTCGGCACCTTGCGCGCGCCGATGCGCTTCACCGCCCGCTCGCCAGCGCTGCGGCCGATCGCTTCGGGATCGTCGAGGTCGGCGAAATGCAGGCGCGACGAATAATCGTAATCCCGCTCCATGCCGGTGCCCTCGCCCGCGATCACGCTGGCAGAGCGAGAGAAACGCGTGGCGGCATATTGACCAAGGAAGCCATGCGAGGTGGCAAGCACCAGACCGCCCATGCCAGCACCGGCGGCGCTACCGCCCGAATTGGTCACGCCCTTGACCGCAAGGGCTGCCTCTTCGGCGGCAAGCGCGTCCTCGCGCAGCCGGTCGGCGGCGATTTCCGTCTTGTCGAACAGATCGAGATCGTTCGCGCCATTCGCAAGCAGCGATGGATCCGCGAGACCTTGATAGGGATCTTCCGGTGACACCTTGGCCATTGCCACTGCCCTTTCGGCAAGCGACTTCGGATCCGAGGCCGCGGTTGCCGAAACGGAGGCGACGCGATTGCCGACGAAAACGCGCAGCGACACGTCTTCGCTCTCAGACGCGTTGGTGTTTTCCACCTTGCCGAGCCGAACCGAAACGCTGGTCGAGCGGCCGAGCACCACCACGGCATCGGCAGCATCGGCGCCAGCCTTCCTGGCGGCGTCGACAAGCGCGGCGACGCGATCGGTCAGTTTCGAGGTGTCGAGCGTATCGGCCATGCTGCTTTCCTACTGTTTTGCGGCAGCGTCCATGCACCTGCGCCGCAGCTCCATCTATTGTCCCCGCCCGGTCTGCGCAATGCCGAAAGCCAATCCGCCGCAGTTCAGGACAGGTCGCTATGCCTGTGCGGGGCTCATGAATTGTTCGCTCCATCGGCACAGCCCTTCCGCGCCGGCGCAGAGTGCAGCTCCGCTTTCCGTCAGCGAATAGACGACCTTGGCCGGCAATCCCGGATAGGCCTGTCTTTTCACGAGCCCATCGGCCTCCATTTCGCGCAGTTGCTGCGCCAGCATCTTTTCACTGATGTCCGGGATCGAGTGCCGCAGCCGGCCGAACCTGCGCGGCGCGGCAGAAAGCGCACACAGGATGTCGATCTTCCATTTGCCCGCGACCATTTTCATCGCGATCAGAAAGCCATTGTCCGGAGGCTTGTCCATCCCCGTTCTCCTTACTGGCAGGTAACCACTTACGCTTCCGTGCGTATTGGCCTCGCCGCTTCCACCTCATAGCTCTCGGCCAACGGCAAGAAAGCCGCCTGTTCAGCCGATATGGAGTGTCGCAATGAAGCCTGCAATCACTGTTTTGGGAACCGGACGTATGGGGTCGGCGCTCGTCCACGCACTCTTGAAGGCAGGACACCGCACCGTGGTCTGGAACAGAACGTTGGAAAAAGCCACGCCGCTGGCCGCCGCCGGCGCCGTTGTTGCGCCGTCGGTGCAAGAGGCCGTCGAAGCGGCCGAAATCATCATCGTCAACGTAACCGACTATCCGGCGACCGCCGCACTGCTGCGCGGTGATGTCGCCACGGCTCTTCGCGGCAAGCTGGTCGTGGAACTGACCTCCGGTACGCCGCATGGTGCGCGAGACGTTGGCAAATGGGCCGCAGCGCATGGCGTGAGTTATCTCGACGGTGCGATCATGGCCACGCCGGACTTCATCGGCACGGAGCACGGCACCATCCTGGTCTCTGGACCGCGACGAGCCTTCGATCGGAACGAGGACATGTTTCGGGCATTGGGCGGCAACATCCAGCATGTCGGCGAGGATCTCGGGTTGGCGAACGCGCAGGACAGCGCCTTGCTCGCCCTGATGTGGGGGGCACTGTTCGGCGCGCTGCAATCCATCGCGGTGTGCCGGGCCGAAAGGATCGATCTCGGCGAACTGGCAAGGCAGTGGACAGCAACCGCACCGGTGGTCGAAGGGCTGGTCGCAGACCTGATCAAGCGCACGGCGGCGGGACGGTTGGCGGCAGACGACGAGACGCTTTCGTCGCTCTCTCCACATTATAGCGCGTTCCAGCATCTCGTAGAGCTGATGGAGGTGCGCAAGCTCGACCGCACGGTGGTCGATGGTTATGATGCCATCTTCCGGCGGGCGATCGCTGCCGGCCACCTGCACGACGATTTCGCGGCGCTGTCGCAGTTTATGGGAAAGGCCGGATAGATGTCGTTGACGCATCTCATCGACACATATTGCGCAGCCTGGTCCGACCAGGATGCCGAGCGGCGGCGAACGCTGCTGTTGTCGGTGTGGGGCGAAGGCGCGACCTACACCGATCCGACTGTTCATGCCGACGGCGCGAACGACCTGCTTGTACACATCGCGGGAATCCAGACGAGATATCCGGGCGCCCGCATCTCCCGGACAAGCGACGTGGACATTCACCACGGCATTGCGCGCTTCGCCTGGAAGTTCGTACTGCCGGATGGATCGTCCTTTCCAGAAGGTCTCGACATCGCCTTCCTCGATGCTGGTCAGGCGCGCATAACCCGCATCATCGGCTTTTTCGGACCGTTGGCGATAGCGTAACCCCGGCTTCATCTCGATCGGATATGTGCGAGGATGATGTTTGCGGCGGGCTCTCGCATGTGGTTGTGTTCCGATATCCCTATGGCTCAGACGCGAAAGGTTCGAACCATGACACCACCCTTCCACCTCGCCTTTCCCGTCCGCGACCTGAATGAGACACGCGCTTTCTATGGCGAGATTCTCGGCTGCAGCATCGGGCGCTCGTCCGATACCTGGGTCGATTTCGATCTCTACGGCCACCAGATGTCCGCGCATCTGCGTCCGGATGCAACTGCGGCACAGCGCGACGGTGCAGTCGATGGCGTCGCTGTGCCGATCCCGCATTTCGGCGCCGTACTCTTGATGGACGAGTGGGAAAAGCTCGCTGCGCGCCTCGTAGCCCGCGACGATATTGATTGGCTGGAACGGCCGATGGTGCGTTTCAAGGGTCAGCCGGGCGAACAGGCCACGCTTTTCATCCGCGACCCCTCCGGTAACGCGCTGGAATTCAAAGGTTTCCGTTCACTGGAACAGGTATTCGCGCACTGACATCGGGCGAACAGCCGAGAAGCTATACCTGTGGTTCGCGCCGCGTTTCCAGCGCGGCCTCAACAGCACGCTTGACCTCATCCTTCACCGCGGCGGTTTCAGCCATCACCGCGTCGATCTTCATGAAATCGAGCACGCGGAAGCGCGACACCGGCGGGCGGATCAGGATATCAGGGTGGCACTGCGTCAGCTTGTTGGCGATGATCGACTGCATCAGCAACTGGGTCGCGCCGAACATAAGGTCGATCGAGGTCGGCCGCTTGCTGCCCTCTTCCGGGCCGCCGACGACATCGATTGCAATGGTGATGTCAGCGGATCCCTCGACCAGGTCGAACGGCACGGGATTGTAGATACCGCCATCGATCAGCATACGACCGTCGCGCATAACCGGCCGGAACACCGCCGGGATCGCCGCTGATGCCGCCAGCGCCGAATGCAGATCGCCGCTGTCGAACACCGCGAGCTTATGACCGAAATAGTCGGTCGCCGTCACCTTGAGTGGAATTTTCAGTTCCTCGAAGCGAGCCGGCACGATTTCCGGCAGGAAGGCCTTGAGGATGCGCTCGATGTTGAATTGGCCGACCCGCAGGCCGCCTTCCATCGCCTCGGCGAAGGTGCCAGGACGCGCGCGCCACATACGGCTCGCCACCTGTGCCCGCGTACCGAGGATGGAGCGTGCATAATCATGGATTTCGCGACCGCTCATGCCTGAGGCAACGCCTGCCCCCATCAGCGCACCGATGGAGGAACCGGCTATCGCGACTGGCTTGATGCCGAGTTCGTCCAGTGCCTCGATGACATGGATATGCGCGAGGCCGCGCGCGCCGCCACCGCCGAAGGCGACGGAGAACGAGGGGCTCACCCCTTGCCACCCGTGGTGAGCGCAGGCCCCACCACCAGGATTGCCGGATCGACTGACAGCAATTTCTTGGCCACGGCCTTCACCTCGTCGAGCGTCACGCCATTGATATAGGCAGCACGGCGCTGGATGTAGTCAATGCCGAGTTTATCGAGTTGCAGTTCCACCAGCGTGTTGGCGATGGAACTCGATGAATCCAGATTGTTGATGGCGTAGGCGCCGATGAGGTTCTTCTTCACCGCCGCCAGTTCCTGGTCGGTCGGTCCTTCGCTTGCCAGGCGCTGCACTACGTCGCGTACGATCTTCAACGTTTCGGCAGCGCGGTCCGAGCGCGTCGCCGTACCGACGGTCAACAGCGTCGAATAGCGGCGGTCGACCAGCGACGAGGAGACGCCGTAGGCAAGCCCGCGCTTCTCGCGCACCTCCTGATAAAGGCGAGACGTATAGGCCTGACCGCCCAGGATCTCGTTGAGCAGAGCTGCGGCATAGAAATCCGGCGCGTCGCGCGCGACACCCGGGAACGCCCATTGCAGCGAGGTTTGCGGCTGGTCGTAGTTCACGTCGATGGTCTGTCCAAGCTTGAGATCGACATCGGCGAGAGGCCGCAATTGCTGCTTTTCCGGCAGGCCGCCGAAAATTTCGTCGAGCTTGCGCTTCAATGTTTCGGCATCGATCGCGCCGACAACCGCGACATGCAGGCCATCGCGACCGAACATCGCCTTATGGAAAGCGCGCAAATCGTCCTGACCGATCGCCGTCACGCTCTCCTTGGTGCCGTTTTCCGGATTGGCATAAGGATGGCTGCCGTAGAGTACCTTGCGCCATTTCGCCTGGGCGATGGTTTCGGGGTTGCGCGCATTGGCCTCGATGCCGGAAATGATCTGCGCCCGGATGCGCTCCACCGGCGCGGGGTCGAAACGCGGCTCCTCGATCGCCATTTTGAGCAGGCCAAGCGCATCGTCGCGCTTCTCTGCCAGCATGCGCATCGTTCCGTAAAAGCCGTCACGGGTCTCTTCGAAGCTCATCTCGGCGCCGACATCGTCGAGCTTGATCTGGAAGGCATCGCTGTCGAGGTCGCCAGCCCCTTCGTCGAACAGGCCGGCCATCAGATTGGCCGTACCTTCCTTGCCGGCGGGGTCCTGGCTGGCGCCGCCGTCGAACACGAAACGCATCGTCACGATCGGCACGGTGTAGTCTTCCACCAGCCAAGCGGTGATGCCTTTGTCGGACTTCACCTCCTGGATGTTCATGGCAGCCGAAGCGGCGAATGCCGGCAGGACAAGGAAGATCAGGCCGAGCAGCAGCCGGATCCATAGGCTGGCATTGACAGGGTTCGATACCGGCATCGCTCAGTTCTCCGCCTTGGGCAAGAGATAGCCCGTCACCACCTTGTCGAGGAGCAGATAGCGTTGCGCAGCCGCCTTGACCTCTTCGGCGCTCACCTTGCGGATCCGCTCCGGCCATTCTTCGACATCCTTGATCGTGCCGCCGGTGGTCAGCACGTTGCCATAGATATTGGCCATCGAATCCTGGCGGTCGCGGGCAAAGATCATCGCGCGGATGTAGCGGTTCTTGGCTCGTTCCAGCTCGTCGACGCTGACACCGTCGCGCGCGATCTTTTCGATTTCCACGCCGACGGCTTTCTCGACATCCGCAAGCTTGGCGGTGCCGCGTGGCGTGGCATAAGCGGCAAAAACCGTATCATCCAGCGCCCTGCCCTGGAAACCCGCGCCGACGCTGGCCGCGACCCCCTGCTTGACGACGAGCTGCTGATAGAGGCGGCTGCGCGAGCCACCGCCGAGGATTTCGCCCAGCAGGTCGAGCGCTTCCGCTTCCCCTGGCTTTGCGGTGTTGTAGGACGGCACGACCCATTGCATGGAAAAATTCGGCACGCTGACGCGCGCGTCGGCGAGCGTCACCGAACGTGCCGTCGTTTTTTCCGGTTCCTTGGGGCGGATGCGAGGCGGCAGATCCGGTCCATGTGGCACCTTGCCGTAATTCTCCTCCGCCAGTTTGCGCACCGCCTCTGGCTCGACATCGCCGGCGACGACCAGGACGGCGTTGTTCGGCGCGTAGTAGCGATCGTAGAACGCCTTTGCATCGACCCGGTTGAGCTGTTCTATTTCCTGCATCCAGCCGATGACCGGGATGCGGTAAGGCTGGTTCATATAAAGCGTTGCGTTCACCGCCTCATCGAGCTGCGCCTGCGGGTCATTGTCGATGCGGGAGCGGCGCTCTTCCATGATGACGTCACGCTCGGTAGTCACTGCCTCGTCGCTCAGCACGAGGTTGCGCATGCGATCAGCCTCGAAACCCATCATCTGGCCGAGTGCCGAGGGCGGCACGGTCTCGTGGAAAGCGGTGAAATCGTAGGAAGTGAAGGCGTTGTCGTTGCCGCCGATATCGGCAACGGCCTGGTCGAGAGCACCGGCTGGATGATTGCTGGTCGCCTTGAACATCAGGTGCTCGAAGAAGTGCGCGATGCCGGACTTGCCGGGCGGTTCGTCGGCGCTGCCGATCTTGTACCACACCATATGGGTAACGATCGGCGCGCGATGATCTGGAATGACCACCACCTGCATGCCGTTGCCCAGCGTGAACTGGCTGATCGTGCTTTCAGGAGGTGCCTGCTCGGCCAGCACCGGCGTTGCCATCAAGACGCTCAGAGCAATTCCAGCAAAAGTGCGAAGCGGTTTTGTGTCCGGAATTGCGTCAAAGCAAAAAGCTAGAGCATTTCCGCATTTCCGTGAAAAGCGGAAACGCTCTAGCGATACCGCAAGCACAATGCGGCGCGGCCAATCTTTTCGAGTTCTCACCGACCGCTCCGCTTGACTGCAATCATGCGCTTTCGCCGATTCTCCTTGCGTACTCCTGCCCGTCTTGCCGCAAATAAGGGCCGAAGTCAGGCCGCTGCGCGAAAAGGTCCAAGTCAGGCCGCCTCGATGAAGCGAATGATGGTTTCGCCGTAGTTGCGTTCGTCGATCACCGAAAACCCCGCCCCTGGCTGGAACGGTATCGCAGCCGATTCCTCAACCACGCAAAGCGCACCCGGCATCAACCATCCGCCGGCGCGCGCGGATTGCAGTGCCTGTTCGCCCAAGCCCTTGCCATAGGGTGGGTCAGCGAACAGCAGGCCAAATGGTGCTATGGTACCGGCCTCTCCAAGCTTCGTGGCATCGCGGCGAAAGATCTTCGTTCGGCCGGTAAGGCCGAAGGCCTCGACATTGGAGCGGATCAGCCCACGCCCTTCCGCCGATTCCTCAATGAAGACCGCATAAGAAGCGCCACGCGACAGCGCCTCGAGGCCAAGCGCACCGGTGCCGGCGAAGAGGTCGAGCACGCGCGCACCCTCGAGCTTCTCGTCAAAACGATGCGCCAGCACGTTGAAGACGGCTTCCCGCGCGCGATCGGTGGTCGGGCGAATGGACTGATCACGCGGCGTCGCCAACGGTCGCCCGCGAAATTCACCACCGACAATCCGCATCAGCGCGACCTTGGACCTTTACCTGGCCCCTTGCCGCGCGGCGAACCGCCCTTGCTGTCAAAGGAGCGGCCACGCGGACCACCTTTGCCAGTATCGGACTTTTCCGGTCGCTCCGTCTTGGCGCCCTGCGGCCTCGCACCAGGGGCCATCCACACATTGGCGCGGCGCTGACCGGGCGGATCGATCGGCCGCTGCTCGCGCTCGCCCTTCTTCGGGCCACGCTCACCGAAACCTTTGCCGGAACCACCCTTGCCAAAGCCGCCACGGTCGCCGAAACCGCCACGATCCGGCTTCGTCGAAAGCTTGCCGAGCGCCTCGTCACGGCTGCCTTCGCGACGCTTGCGTGCCTTGATCAGGCCGCCCTCGCCCGCCGGACGATGGTCGCCATCGCGCAACGGCCGCGCACGCGGCGCATCTTCCTCGCGCCGCTCGGTGCGGCGCACCGGCTTGTTGGAGAAGGGGGTGGTGATGTCGGCGTCGAAATTGGCGCCGGCTTCCTCGATCAGCGTTTCGCCAAGCTGTTCGCGTAGTGTGCGGCCCTTGATCTCCTGCACATGACCTTCCGGCAATTCGCCAAGCTGGAAGGGACCGTAGGAAATACGGATCAGCCGTGCCACTTCAAGGCCGAGTGCACCGAGGATGTTCTTGACTTCTCGGTTCTTGCCTTCGCGCAGGCCAATGGTCAGCCAGGCATTGGTGCCTTGTGTGCGCTCCAGAGAAGCTTCGATAGCACCATAGAAAACGCCGTCGACGGCGATACCGTCCCTGAGGTCGGCCAGCGCCTGTTCCTCGACCTTGCCATGCACGCGCACCCGGTACCGGCGCAGCCAGCCGGTCGCGGGCAGTTCCAACACACGCGACAGCCCACCGTCATTGGTCAGCAGCAGGAGGCCTTCGGTGTTGATATCGAGGCGGCCGATCGTCATCAGCCGCGGCAATTCGGCTGGCAGCACGTCGAAAACGGTCTTGCGCCCTTCCGGATCGCGGTTGGTGGTCACCACGCCGGCTGGCTTGTGGAACAGGAACAGACGCGTACGCTCGATCGGCGGAATTTCCGTATTGTCGAGATGGATGACGTCATTCGCCGCCACGTTGAACGCCGGCGAGGTCAACACCTTGCCGTTGACCTTGACGCGACCGGCAGCGATCAGCTCCTCGGCGTCGCGCCGGGAAGCGATGCCCGCACGGGCCAGCCGCTTGGCGATACGCTCGCCAGCCTCGGTGGCCTCAGCGGAAACGCGGGAATGCGCGGCATCTTCGCGGCGCGGACCCTTGTCGAAGGGACGTTTCGGCGCACCCCCTTCGCGCTTCTGGAACGGCTTGCGCTCACCATCGAACTCGCGCTTCGGGCGCTCGAAACGGCGCTCGCCGCGCTCGCCGTTTTCATTGTCGAAGCGGCGCTCAAGGCGTCCGCCCTCGAATTTACGCTCGCCACGCTCGAAACGGCCGGGACGCGGATTGCCCGTACCTTCCCGCTTCTCGTAGGGCTTGCGATCAGGACGAAAGCCGCCTTCGGGACGCGGCCCGCGCGGACGGTCGCCACCAAAGTCGCGCTTTGGTCGCTCGGCATCCGCCGCACGGTCCTCGCGTGGCGTATAGGGTTTGCGTGGACCGTCGCGCTTGACGAAAGGCTTGCCTTCGCCACGTGCCCCCTTCTCAAAAGGCCGCTTGCCGAACGAACCGCCGCCTTCCCGCTTCTCGTAAGGCTTGCGGTCCTGCCGGAACTCACCTTCGGAGCGTACACTGCGGGTACGATCGCCGAAATCGCGCTTTGGCCGCTCGCCCTCAGCCGCGCGGTCTTCGCGCGGTGCGTAGGGTTTGCGGGGACCGTCCCGTTTGACGAAAGGCTTGCCTTCGCCGCGCGCACCCTTCTCGAAAGGCCGCTTACCGCCATCCTCGCGCTTCTGCCACGGCTTGCCGCCGCCCGGCTTGAAGTCGCCGCGAGGCCGTTCGCCTGCTGCCTTGTCGCCGTCAAAACGCTTGGCAGACGGCTTCTTGCCGAAACCAGGCTTTCCACCTTTGCCGGAATCGCGGCTGCGTGGGCCGTCTGTTTTGGAACCGCGCGACCGCGGCGGCTTGTTGTCTTTGTCGTCCATCTTGCCTTGCTCGCTAGAGCGGAATGCGGTTGGCAGTCTGCTCTATCTCTTTGTTTTACCGCATGACCTTTGTCCGAAAAGTCTGCCTTTTCGGGATCATGTTCTGCGCAATCACGGCGCCGCGCGTCGGAAACGACGCGTCAGGACGCTGTGACGCTGCTGTTGTGCGCATGATCCGGTTCGAAAATCGATATCGGTTTTCGAAGTCGCGCGCTAGATAACAGGATCGCTGCCGGGTGGCGAGGACTATTCTAAGCCCATTGGAGCGCCATGCGTCCATTCGGACGCGCGAAGGACGCTCTAACACTTTTGAAGCTGCGCAGCGTGCTTCCGAAATCGATTCTGATTTTTGGGGGCCGATGCGCTAAGGAGCAGAAATCGCGTGAAACGACCGGATTTCATGGCAGCCGCGCTGAAGGAAGCTGAAGCCGCCGCTGCGCGCGGCGAGGTGCCAGTCGGCGCGGTCATCGTCCATGGCGGCACAATTGTCGCCGCCGCAGGCAACCGCACACGGGAACTGTCTGACCCGACCGCGCACGCAGAAATGCTCGCGATCCGTGAAGCCTGCCAGAAACTCGCCAGCGAAAGGCTGACCGGCCACGACCTTTATGTGACACTGGAACCGTGCGCGATGTGCGCCGGCGCGATCTCGTTCGCCAGACTACGGCGGCTTTATTTCGGTGCCGCGGACGAAAAAGGCGGCGCGGTGGTCAACGGACCGCGCTTCTTCGCTGCTCCCACCTGCCACCATGTCCCGGATGTCTATGCCGGGTTTGCCGAGACGGAGGCCTCCGCCATTCTCAAGGATTTCTTCCGGGATCGCCGCTAAAGCAGCTCCAGGAAAATGTATGGCTTTCCGGAAGCACAGGGATCTGGAGCGTTTCATGGCTCCGCGAAACAGCAACCGCTCCAACGAAAAAACGCCGCTGACAGGGCCAGCGGCGTTATCGTGACGGCTTATCAGCAGCCTAGTTCCACCAGTCGAACCAGCCCGACTTGCCGCTCTTGGCCTGGGCTTCCTTCTTCAGGCGCCGTTCCTTCTTGTATTCGTCCTCGCCAAGCTCGCCCTGCGGCGCGGTATCGGCCGCGGTGCGATAAGCCGCCGGCGGATCGGTGAGGTACCTGCGAGTCGTCGGTGTGCTCTGTTGGCTTTCGGCGACACGTTTTGCCACTTCGGCGCGGCGGGCAACGGCTTGGCCGCTGTCCGGGGGCGGCGGATGGCTCGAACCCGATTCGGCCATTGCCCTGCGCACGGCGACCGGGTCGGTCTGCACGTCGTCGGCCAGAATGCCGGGCTCGTAGTTGGGGTTGTTTTCGTTGGCAGTCGCCTCGGCGCGCAGGCGCGCGCGGCGCTGTTCCGGCGATTCCGGCCACTCGCCGCTCGCAGTCTGCGTGATCGAATCCTGCGGCGCCGGCAGCGCTTCCCTCGTGCCAGCCTTCGGCTTCACCAGCGTTGCGCGTGGCTTGTAGTCGATGGCGTCACGCTTTTGAGGACGCAGCGAAATCGCATTTGAAACGTCGCCGAGCAGTTGTTCACCCGCTGGCGTCCCCGTGCCATAGGTCGGTGAACCCACACAGCCAGCCAGCGCGAGTCCGGACGCCATGAGCGGCACGAGAACCAACGCACGCGCGTGGTGTCTTTCGGTCATGCTGAATTTTATCACTCTCGACCTCTGGCCAGCCCCGGTGGCCCGGAAATGAAACATCATGCGCTCATTCAACGGGAATCCGGCGATAGTTTGTCATTGTTCTTCGTCGGAATGTGGGGTCTTTACCTCAACACCCGGTTAAGGGCAACGCCGGCCACCACACTGGCGCCGGCGCTGCATAAGCTGAAAAGACCTAGAGACGGCCGAACGCCTGCAGTTCATGCAAGGCTGCCGCATCGCGCGCCGAGACGTCCGGATAGGCTGCATCCAAGCCGACATCGGCGGTGTAGCGCCACGAGCGCGCGCATTTGACGAGGCCGCGATCTTCCGCCTTCGCGATGACGACGGCGACACCGGGAACTTCGCGCAGCGCAAAGGCATCCGCAGGTGCCGCATCATGCGAGATGACGAGGTCCGAGGTGATGCTGATCTCGGCGAGATCGATCCCGGCAAGCGCTGCTTCCAGGCTGGCATCGTTGAGGTAAACGATCGGCACCGCCTCGAGCGAAGAGCCGATGGTCTTCTTGGCGCGCTCGAGTTCCAGAGCACCGGTAACAACGCTGCGGACCTGGCGTACCTTGCGCCATTTCTCCGCCAGCGCATCATTGCGCCAAGCGGAAGGCACAATTGGCATCTGTTCGAGATGCAGCGATTCGGCCTGCGGGTTGCGATCCAGCCAGGCCTCTTCCGTGGTGAACGGCAAAAGCGGCGCCAGCCACTTCACCAGGCAGTCGAACAGATGGCGCACCACCTGCACGGACGCCTTGCGCTTCACGCTGGAAGGCGCGTCGCAGTAGAGCGCATCCTTGCGGATGTCGAAATAGAAAGCCGACAGTTCGACGACCATGAAATCGAGCAGCGCACGCGTGATACGCTTGAACTCGAAGGCATCGAAGCCCGAACGCACCAGCTCGTCGAGCTCGGCCAGTCGGTGCAGCATCAGCCGCTCCAGCTCAGGCATTTCGGCGAGCGCCACTTCGGCACCATCGTCATGGGCCAGCGTTCCCAGCATCCAGCGGATGGTGTTGCGCAGCTTGCGGTAGGCGTCGATGTTGGTCTGCAGGATGGTCTTGCCGAGCCGCTGGTCTTCCCAATAGTCGGTCGTTGCCACCCACAGTCGCAGGATATCCGCGCCCGACTGTTTGATGACGTCTTGCGGCACCACGGTGTTGCCGAGCGACTTCGACATCTTGCGGCCTTCCTCATCCATGGTGAAGCCATGGGTAACGACCGCGTCATAGGGTGCCCTGCCCCTGGTGCCGCAGCTTTCCAGCAACGAGGAATGGAACCAGCCGCGATGCTGGTCGGACCCTTCGAGATAGACATCGGCCGGCCATTTCAGATCGGGACGATCCTCCAGCGTGAAAGTGTGGGTCGAGCCGGAATCGAACCAGACGTCGAGGATGTCCATGACCTGCGTCCACGGCTCGTTGGCACGCGACCCCAGGAAACGCTCGCGCGCGCCCTCGGCGAACCAGGCATCCGCCCCTTCCTTTTCGAAGGCATCGACGATGCGGGCGTTGACCGCCTCGTCCTTCAGCACATTGCCGTCGACGTCGGCGAAGACGGCGATCGGCACGCCCCAGGCACGCTGGCGCGACAGCACCCAGTCGGGGCGCTCCTCGATCATCGAGCGCAGGCGCGTCTGGCCGGCAGCCGGCACGAAGCGCGTGGCGTCGATCGCGGCGAGCGCACGGTTGCGCAACGTGGTGCCGTCGCCGAGTTCCTTGTCCATATAGACGAACCACTGCGGCGTGTTGCGAAAGATGATCGGCTTCTTCGAACGCCACGAGTGCGGATACTGGTGCTTCAGCCGCCCGCGTGCGAACAGCGCATTCACCGCGATCAGCGCCTCGATGACGGCCTTGTTGGCATCGCCCTTCTTGCCGTTGTCGTCGATGACGCGTGCAGCGCCGCCCTCGCGATCCGGACCGAAACCCGGCGCGTCCTTGGTGTAGAAGCCTGCATCGTCGACCGGAAACGGGATCGCAACGTCGATGCCTTGCTTGCGCAGTTCCGGCGCCGCATCCATCCAGGCCTCGAAGTCTTCGCGGCCGTGGCTGGGCGCAGTGTGCACGAACCCGGTACCGGCATCGTCGGTGACATGGTCGCCGGCGACCATCGGCACGACGAAGTCGTAGCCGCCACCGAGGCCCTTCAGGGGATGAGAAACTGTAAAGCTACCAAGCTCTTCCGCTGAGACGTTGCGAAGACGCTTCATGGTCACCTTCGCCTTTGCAGACGAATCCTCGGCAAGCGCGTCGGCAAAGATGAGCCTCTCACCCGGTTGCGGACCAAAGTCGTTCTCAGCCGCCGTAACTTCGTAGAGACCGTAGGTAACGCGCGGCGAATAGGCGACCGCGCGGTTGCCGGGGATCGTCCAGGGCGTGGTTGTCCAGATGACGACATGTGCCCCGGCAAACTCGCCGGCCGCACCGTTGACCGGGAACTTCACCCAGATCGTGTCGCTCTCATAGTCCTGGTATTCGATCTCGGCTTCGGCCAGTGCGGTGCGTTCCACAACCGACCACATCACCGGCTTGGAGCCACGATAGAGCTGGTCGCTCGTCGCGAATTTCAGCAGTTCGCCGGCGATGCGGGCTTCCGCATGGTAGGCCATGGTCGTGTACGGGTTTTTGAAATCGCCGACGACACCGAGGCGCTGGAACTCGTCGCCCTGCACCTTGATCCACTTTTCCGCATAAGCGCGACATTCCTGGCGGAATGCCACCATGGCTGCGGGCTGCGTGAGATCCGGCTTGGACTTGCCTTTCGAACGGTAGTTCTCTTCCTCGATCTTCCACTCGATCGGCAGGCCGTGGCAGTCCCAGCCCGGCACGTAATTGGAATCGAAACCGCGCATCTGGAACGAGCGGACGATGATGTCCTTCAGGATCTTGTTCAGCGCATGCCCGATATGGATGTTGCCGTTGGCATAGGGTGGGCCATCATGCAGGACATATTTTGGACGGCCAGCGGCGGTTTCGCGCAGGCGTTTGTAGAGGTCCATATCCTGCCAGCGCTTGACCAGCACCGGTTCTTTTTCCGGCAAGCCGGCGCGCATAGGGAATTCCGTCTGCGGCAAATAAAGGGTTTTCGAATAGTCGAGGGTTTCAGCTTTGTCGTTCATCGATCTGCCATATGCGTTGCCCGGCGGCGCGAGCCTCGGGCGTTGAACTAAAGCAATTCCAGGAAAAGTGTGTAGCGGTTTTCCGTCCGGAGTTGCGTAAACATGTTCTGGAAAAAGCGCGAGAGCCCGCGCAAAAGTCCCGGCGGCTCCGACGACCTCAGGCCGTCCGGAACACCGGGCCACTAATTCGTATCGCGATGCCGCGAAGGCGCGAGAAAGCTGTCATGGCCGCGCTTTTAGCGGATAAGCCGGCAGGAATAAAGCGCTTCCCTACAGCAAGTGTCACGACGTTTGCCGATGCGGCGCAATTCGGGCCGGGACGAGCCGAAAAATCGGGGGCAAGAACCGGAGCGGAGCGTACGTCCAAGTACGTGAGTACCGGAAGCGCAGAAAGCCGTTATCTGCTGGCCGTCCTCGCCCGAACGGCGTGCGTCTAGAGCTTGAAGTCGAAGCGATAGCTGGTCGAAATGCCGAAGGTGAACTGGTCTTTCGAGCCGTTCTGCCTGACCAGGCTGGAATCGGCAGCTGGACCGGTCAGACGGCTGTACTCGCCGAACAAGCTGGCCGTGATAGGATCGGTCACTTTCCAGGTAACGGCACCACCGACGCCGACCGATTTCAGGCCACCACCCGGCTTGTATTCGGCAAGGCCGGTGGCTGCGGATTCGGCGGCGTTGACGCCGTAATAGGCATCGAAGTAGCTGGCCGAAGCAAAGGACATGCGCGGACCGCCGGAAATACGCACTTCGGGTGTAACGTCATAGAACGCATCGGCAGCGAAATCCGCGACGACGCCGTGATGCGCGCGGAATCCTTGCCGGACCTCGCCACGCACACGCAGCCAATCCAGTGGATAGAATTCGGCGAACCCGCCGACTTCCCCGCCCCACCGCACCGGGTCCAGCCCCTCCAGCCCTTGCGTATCGCTGTCGCGCCGTAGCAGGAGCTTGCCGTTCAGGCCGGCGCGGAAATTGCCGTTGTCGTAGAGGCCGAGCGAAATATTGTCGTTGCGCGAGGAAAAGCGCGTGTCGCCACCGGCCTTGCCAAGAGAGATGATCGGCTCGGCGCCAAGCAGATATTTCTTGCCGCCTTCGAAGTTCGGGGCGACCAGTCCGGTGACACCGACCTCAAGATACCAGTCGCCGCGTATCCAGCCGAAGAAATCACCTTCGGCACGCGCACCGGCCGGCGCAAAGAGAACAGCAGCGGCAATCGCCACCGGAAGGGACTTTGCAGGACTCATCACAACACCATGCACAACTCACCGTTGAATTGTCTATGAGGGCAGCTTGGTAAAATTTGATTTAAATCCCCGATTTTCAAACACATTCGGTTTCGGCTCCGTCACTGGACGTCATATTGGCACGGCGTTATCGTCCCCCTTGTGACAGGCGCAACCTTGGAGAGGATGGCCATGACCCTGCCCACGGACGAACTGAAGAATGTAATCGGCGAGGCCCGTTCCAAATGGGGATGGTTCGTGGCGCTCGGCGTCTTGCTGCTGATCTTTGGTGGCATCGCTTTCGGCAATCTGTTCATCGCCACGGTCGCCTCGGTCTACTTCGTGGGCTGGCTGATGTTGATGGCCGGCGCCATCGAAATCATCCATGCCTTCGGCGTGAAGACCTGGGGGCGCTTTTTCTACTGGCTGCTCAGCGGCCTGCTCTATGCGGTGGCCGGCTTCTTCGCCTTCTACAATCCACTGCTCGCCTCGACGGTGTTCACTCTGCTGCTGGCCATTGCGCTGGTGGCCGCAGGCCTGATCCGCGCTTCGATCGGCTACCAGCACCGTGCTGAGAAGGGCTCTGGCTGGATCATCGCTGGCGGCGTCATCACTGCGCTCGCGGGCCTGCTGATCGCCCTGCAATGGCCAGTCAACAGCCTGTGGGTGCTAGGCCTGTTCCTGGCCATTGACCTGGTTTTTCAAGGCTGGACCTACATTGCCTTCGGTCTGGGTTTGAAGAACAGCCGGGCCTGACGCATCGGCCCGAAAATCGGAATCGATTTTCGGAAAGCACGATGCGCAGCTCAAAAGTGTTAGAGCGTCCTTTGCGCGTCCGAAAGGACGCGCGGCGCTCTAATGCATCGGCCCGAAAATCGGAATCGATTTTCGGAAAGCACGATGCGCAGCTCAAAAGTGTTAGAGCGTCCTTTGCGCGTCCGAATGGACGCGCGGCGCTCTAGAACGCGATCTTCGCGTCGAGGGCGGACAGCGGCCTGATACCGGCCAAAAGCGCCCTCGCCTCTGCCTCGTCACGCTTCATCTGGACAATGAGCGGATCGAGACCTTCGAACTTCACCTCGCCGCGCAGGTAGGCGAAAAACGAAACCTCGCAGGTTTCCCCGTAGAGACTGTCCGAGAAATCGAACAGGAAGGTTTCGAGCAGCGGCGCGCCATTGTCGTCTACCGTCGGGCGGCGGCCGAAACTTGCCACGCCGTCATGGATCGAACCATTCTGCCGGCGGAAACGGACGGCATAAATGCCTTCCTTCAAAGTTGTTTGCGGCGAAAGCTTCATGTTCGCCGTCGGGAAGCCGAGCGTGCGGCCGAGCTGCTGCCCGCCGATCACCTCGCTTTCGACCGTGAAGCGGTAGCCGAGCAGGCCAGCCGCTTCTTCCGGATTGCCTTCTGTGAGCAGCGTGCGGACGCGGCTGGAGGAGATGACCTCGGTGCCCTCGTCACAGAAAGCTTCGACCCGCACGACGCCGAAGCCATGGCGCTTGCCGGCCTCGGCGAGAAAAGCGGGGCCACCCTGCCGATCCTTGCCGAAATGGAAGTCGAAGCCGGTAACGACACAGGAAATGCCGAGATCGCGTTCCAGGATGTCAGTGATGAAGGACTCCGCCGAACGTTGCGAGAATTCGTGCGTGAATTCCTGCTCGATCACCGCATCGAAACCGAAATCGGACAGAAGCCTGGCTTTCACCGGCGGCGGCGTCAGCACGAAGAGCGGTACATCCGGTCGAAAGACGGTCCGCGGATGTGGTTCGAAGGTTAACACCAGCGCTGGCACGCCGCGCTGACGCGCCTCGTCGAGCGCCCGCTCCAGCACAGCCTGATGGCCACGATGCACGCCGTCAAAATTGCCGATCGCCACCACGCCGCCGCGCAGCTTCGACGGCAGCACTGTGTCGCCCGGAATGCGCTCGAACGGCTTGTCCATACCGGCTTCCTTATTTCAGCCGGGGCATGACGGCAACCGGCCGGTAGCCGTGCTTTTCGAGGAAGGCTGCGAGCCTTGCCGGGTCGGGCTGCAGCGGATCGCCATAATCCCGGGCATGAATGCCGCCGGAAATGTAGAGCACGTCGAAACCGTTGTCGGCGCCCCCCTTCACATCCGTCATCATGCCGTCGCCGATGGTGAGTGCGCGGCTGCGGGGGATGTCGCGGCCAAGCACTTCCGCCGCTGCCTTCATCGCCGCCGCATAAATCGGTGCGTGCGGCTTGCCTGCGATCAGTGTGCGGCCACCAAGCTGCGCGTAGTCGCGGGCAAGCGCGCCGGCGCACCAGATCAATCTTTCGCCGCGTTCAACGATAATGTCGGGGTTTGCGCAGATGAACGGCAGATTGCGGGCACGCAGCCTGGTGAGCATCTCTGCATAGTCTTCAGGCGTCTCGGCCTCGTCGTCGAACAGGCCGGTACAGACGACGACCTGCGCCTCGAACTCTTCAGAGATTTCCACATCCAGCCCATCATAGATGTTCATGTCGCGGTCGGGGCCGAGATGGAACACCTTGCGGGGTCCATCCGCGATCAGGTCGCGCGTGACGTCGCCGGAGCTGACAATACGGTCGAAGCTGCCATCCGGCACGCCGATCAGATGCATCTGCGCAATCACATCGGCGCTGCGGCGCGGCGAATTGGTGATCAGCACGACAGCAATGCCGGCCTTGCGCGCTTCAGCCAATGCAGCGGCGGCGGCCGGAAAATGCGTCTCGCCATTGTGAACCACACCCCAGACGTCGCACAGAAGCACATCATAACGGCCCGACACGGCGGTCAATGTCTCGATCGTCTCAAAAAGGTCCGTCATGGCATCCCAGGGAAAAGACTGCGGTTGGGTTCTCCGGCCGTTGGCGCTTGAAGTTCCAAACACTGCCAGGACGGCCCCGGATTAGCCGAAGCCTTCCCGCCTGTCACCAGCTTTTGCCCGAACCGGGCAGTGGCCATAAGGAGGAGCCTGAGCTGGCGCAATCAACCGACGGGACACGCCCTTGCGGAACACACGGCAAAGGTGCAGTTTCCGCCAACGCCACCGGGTTGGCGCTTTTCTCTGGGGGACAGCCGTGCCCGATACAGCCAATCATATCGCTTTTGCGTTGATCTGCCTCGGCATGGTGCTGACGCCTGGCCCGAATATGATCTACCTGATCTCGCGCTCACTTTCTCAGGGGCCAAAGGCCGGGTTGATCTCGCTCGGCGGCGTCGCCATTGGCTTCCTGTTCTATGTATTCTCCGCTGCTTTCGGCATCACCGCGCTGCTGCTTGCCGTGCCTTATGCCTACGACGCCTTGCGGCTGGCCGGTGCTCTCTACCTCCTCTATCTCGCCTGGCAGGCACTGAGGCCCGGCGGACGCTCGCCTTTCCAGGTGCGCGAACTGCCACGCGACCGGCCGCGCAAGCTGTTCATGATGGGGTTGATGACCAACCTTTTGAACCCGAAGGTCGCAGTGCTCTATCTGTCGCTGCTGCCGCAGTTCATCGACCCGGAAAAAGGCCAGGTGTTGTCGCAGCTTCTGGTGCTGGGCGTAACTCAGATCACGATCAGCCTATCGGTCAACGCCATCATTGCCATCACAGCCGGCTCGATCGCGGTGTTCCTGGCTGGGCGTCCGTTATGGATGCTTGTCCAACGCTGGCTGATGGGAACGGTGCTGGCTGCGCTGGCTGTTCGGATGGCGACCGAAAGCCAGCGCTGATTTTTCCAACTCGAATCCGTTAGCTACATGGGCCGCCGGTCGGCTCTGGGCTCCGGCTCCACCACCTTGCGGTAGAGGTGCCAGGTGGCATGGCCAAGGATCGGCATGACGATGGCAAGGCCGGCAAAGAGCGGGATCGAGCCGATCACCAGAAGCACGGCCACGATCAGGCCCCATGCCAGCATCGGCACCGGGTTCATGACAACCGCGCGCACCGAGGTATCGATGGCCGAGACCACGCCGACATCGCGGTCGAGCAGCAGCGGGAAAGCAATGACCGTCGTGGCCAGCACCACCAGCGCGAAAAGGAAGCCGATGGCATTGCCCCATAGGATCAACCCCAAACCCTGCCCGGTGGTCAGCACGTCCCGCACGAAGGTTCCCATCGAGGCCGGCGGCTGCTCGCCGAAATAAGCCGTGTAGATGGATTGCGCGGTGAACAGCCAGAGCAGGAAGACCGCCATCAGCATGATGCCGATGACCGCGATCGACGGCAGTGCCGGTGAATGGCGCACATCCAGAGCGCGCTTCCAGGAGGTATCCATGCCGCGTTCAAGCCGCCGCGACATCTCATAAAGGCCGATCGCCGCGAACGGGCCGACCAGCGCAAAGCCGGTCATCAGCGGATAGACGAGCTGGATGGCGTTCGAGCCGGACGACCATTGCGTCAGGATCAGGCCGACGATCGGATAGATCAGGCCGAGAAAGACATAATGCGACGGCTTGGCCCAGAAATCCTCGGCGCCGCGCTTCAATGCATCGAAAAGATCCGAGATGGTGATACGACGCACTGTCGGCATTTCGAGCCCGTGCGCGCCAGCCATGACGTGAAAACCGGCCATTACCTTCCTCCCGTGGGGTTGGAGGGCGGTCATCGCCTGGTCAAGAAGACCCAGATGGCCACCCGTGGCTGCCACTCAATGAACGTTTGGAGACTAGCAGTTTTCTGCCAAATTGTCGCACCCCCGCCATCACAGATTGTTGAGCCACAACACACTCTGCCCGCTAAAAGCCATGATCACTCTTATGGGAAGCTGAATGCCGTCCTTATCCGACCTTTCGCCGTCCGTTACTTCCGCTCCCCAGCTCCACCGCCGTGCCTTCTTCGCGCTCGCCGGTGGCGGGGTGCTCGTTGCGCTCGCAGGCTGCGGCACTATGCGGACAACCGGTGAAGGCGGTGGCGCATCATCGGCTGCTTCCGGACTGGTTGGGAAGATCCGCTCCAGCGCAGGCTTGTCGGCCATGACGGCGGACTCGCAGCTGGAACGCGCAGCCCTTCAGCAAGCGCGCTACATGGCTGGCGCCGGGCGCATGGAACATACAACCGGCTGGGGCAAGGATTTCTCCTCGCGCGTGTCCGACAACGGCATCGAAGGGGCGGCCGCTGAGAACATCGCGCAAGGCCGCATGGATCTCACCCGCCTGTTCGACATGTGGATGAATTCGCCGCCGCACCGCCGCAACATGCTCGATCCGCGATTCACACGCTTCGGCCTTGCCTACGTCACGGACGGCAAGCGGCCGGATTGGCGCTATTGGGCGCTGGTGATGGGGAAATGACGAGCGAATGGTGATTAGAGAGTAGCGAATAGTGGTTAGAGCGCAAAACTCGCCCCACTCACTATTCGCTACTCTCCATCTCGCTACTCACTCCATATGCACCGCCGGCGCGCCGCCCGCCGGCGCCTGCTTCGGCGATCTCAGCAGCAGAAGCAGCGGGATGGCGCATGCCGTGACGATCGCCATCAGCTTGAAGTCGGAGACGTAGGAGATCATCTGCGCCTGGATGTTGACGAGGCCGTCGACCTGAGAGAGCGCGGTACGGTCGCCCAGCGCGGCCGAAGGATTGGCGAGCCACAGGTTCGGGTTGAACGGATTGATGAACGCCGACAGTTCGATGTGGTTGATCTGCGTATTCTGCGTCAGTACCGCCGTGAAAGCCGAGATGCCGATCGACGAACCGATGTTGCGCACCAGCGTGAACAGCGATGTCGCGTCCGGCAGGTTGCCCGGATTGAGCGTCGAAAACGCCATGGTGGAGATCGGTACGAACACCAGACCGAGCCCCAGGCCCTGAACGATGCCAGACGTCACGATCGGCCAGGCGTCCATCTGCGGCGTGAAGGCGGACATCATGTAGAATGAATAGGCGGTGAGCAGCATGCCGACAAAGATCAGCTTCTTCGGGTCGATCATCTTCATCAGCCGGCCGACCGCCAGCATCGAGATCATCGTGCCGACCCCGCGCGGCGCCATGACCATGCCCGTGGTCACCGTCGGATAACCGAAGATGGCCGACAGCATCGGCGGCAGCAGAGCCATGCCGGCAAGCAGGATCACGCCGATGATGAAGATGAACACCAGCGAAGCCGCGAAATTGCGGTCGAGGAAGATCTTGGCGTCGATGAATGGCCGCTCTGCGGTGACTGTATGGACGATAAACACCCAGAAGCCGATCAACGCGAGGCCCGTCTCGATCCAGATTTCGGTCGAAGAGAACCAGTCGGCGTCGGGGCCGCGATCAAGCATCAGTTGCAGCGCGCCAACGCCGAGCGACAGCATAGCGAATCCGAAGAAATCGAAACCGCGCAGGCGCTTCGGAATGCTGGGAAGGAAGGCCGCCATGCCGAGGAAGGCTACGATGCCGACCGGAAGGTTGATCAGGAACACCCAGCGCCAGTTATAACTGTCGGTCAGCCAGCCACCCAAAGTCGGCCCAACCACTGGGCCCACCATGATGCCGGCGCCCCAGATCGCCATCGCCTGCCCGCGCCGTTCCTTGGGATTGATATCCATCAGGAAGAGCTGCGACAGCGGCACGATGGACGCGCCGAATACGCCTTGCATGAGGCGGAACAGCACCATCGTCTCCAGGCTCCAGGCGAGCCCGCACAAAAGCGAAAAGGCGACAAAGCCGACGACCGAGCCAAGGAACAGCTCCTTGCGCCCGAACTTGTCCGATAGCCAGCCGGTCATCGGCGTGACGATGGCCGCGGCGACGATATAGGAGGTCAGTACCCAGTTGATGGTATCGGGCGAAGCGCCGAGGTCGCCCGACATGGAAGGCAGCGCGACATTGGCGATTGTGGTGTCGAGCACCTGCATCACCGTCGCGGCCATGATGGCAACGGTGGCCAGCCCGCGGTTCGGGACTTCGCGAAAGCTTTGATCTGCGCTCATGGCAATATCGTCCAATACGGAATGATCGGTCGCCTTGCAGGCTTTCCGGGCGGCAGGCGACCCAATTCGGGAAGATGCCAGCCGTTTTGGGGGTTCAACGGTCGGCGCCCACATCGCGGCGCCTGCCGCCCGGAAACTCTTTGCGGGTCGTGAAGGGAGGTGGTTCGGCTGAACGGCGCGTTTGCACCGTCTCAACCGACATCACCCGCCAAGCGAACCCGCCGGCAAACTGATCCTCTTCGTCAAATCGCATTCCGGCTCCAGGGAGCCGGCTTACTTGGCCTCGCCCGCAAAGGCGTTGCCGAACAGGCCGCCGAAACCTCGCGAAACGCCGGTGTCGACGGTGACGGAAGCGCTCATCCCGGCGCGCAGAGCCAAGTCGGCATCCGCATTGTCGAGCTGCAGCCGCACCGGAATGCGCTGTGTGACCTTGACCCAGTTGCCGGTGGCGTTCTGGGCCGGCAGCAATGAGAACTGCGCACCCGTGCCGGCACCGATTGCCTCGACAGTCGCCTCGAAGGTCTTGTCCGGATAGGTGTCGAGCACGACCTCGGCCTTCTGGCCCGGTTTCATGCGCGTCAGCTGCGTTTCCTTGAAGTTGGCATCGATCCATGTGTCGCCGGTCTCGACCAGCGCGAACAGCGGCGTGCCGACGCTGACATACTGGCCGACACGGAAGGACGCGGCCTTATAGGCGACACCATCGTCGGGCGCTCTCACGGTCGCCTGAGAAAGATCGAACGCGGCTTTGTCGCGCGCGGCAAGCGCCGCCAGCACGGTTGGATGCTGGTCGGTGACGATGTCGGGATTGCCATCAAGAGCAGCCTTGGCGCTATCGATGCCCTGCACGGCGACGGAGAGGTCCTGCTTGGCCTTGTCGAGGTCATTGCGGGTCTGGTCGAGCGTGGATTGCGGGTTGATGCCCTTCTTCACCAGGTCAACGGCACGGTCATACTGCGACTGCGCATAGGTGACTTCGCTCGAAGCCGACAGTTCCTTGGCCTGGGCCTGCCTGTAGGCGGAGCGCAACTGCTCGACACCAAGCCGCGCATTGGCGACGGCGGCATCGGCCTGCGCCAGAGCGATCTTGTAAGGCTCGGGATCCACGGCGAACAGGACGTCCCCCTTCTTCACCGGCTTGTTGTCGGCAACGTTCACCTCGACGATGCGGCCGGGAACATTGGCCGCGATCGAAAGTGTCGCTTGCTGCAGATTGGCGTTTTCGGTCTCTTCGTAGCGGCCGCCGGTCACATAATAATAGCCGCCGGCAGCTACGAGGATGAGCGGCACAGAAACCATCAGGATAAAGCGCAGGCCGCGCGACTTTTTCTTCTGCGGAACCGCCAGCGTTTCTACGGGAGGCGGCGCTGCAACGGCCGGTTGGGTAGCTGGCGTCGGCTGCTCCATCTCGAGCTTGGCGGCGTCTTTCTCATCGATCTTGGACACAGCGTTCATTGGTGTGCACTTTCTAAGGTCTTGGCGTCGGTGCCGTCTTCAACGCCCTGGGAGGACGTTATGTTGCTGTTCAAGTTCTCGATGACCCTCTCGAGCCCCTGCATGATTATCTTCTGGTCGGCCTTCGATATGCCGGCGAACGCCTCTTCGGTAACCTCGCCGACAAAGCTCTTCACATAGACGAAGGCTTCCCGCCCCAGATCGGTCAGAAAGATCGCGCGCACGCGACGATCGTTGACGTCGGTCCGGCGTTCGACCCAGCCGCCCTGCTCCATGCGATCGAGCATGCGAGAAACACTGATCGGCTCGATTTCCAGAAACTCGGCGATACGGGCCTGGGTTGTGCCTTCCTCCTTCGCGACCCAGAACAGCAGCCGCCACTGGGCGGCAGAAAGGTGCGTATCGATCGCCATCTGCTCCAGCCGCTTGCGTAACAGCCGGCCCACCGTGTGGACCAGGAAGCCAAGTGTATGTTCCGTGTTCGAAGTCATGAGCGCGATATATAATGAGCATGCTTACTATTCAAGCGGATCACCAAAGACGTGATCGGGCAAATTTGCATGACAGCCATGCGCAGGCACGCGAGCATCCTGACAGGGATGCATGCGCGCAAGGGCATGACAAAGGGCCGAACCTGACGGTTCGACCCTGACAAAGTTTCAAACTGGACTAAGGCCGGGTGGTTCGCTGGCTGAGTTTAGGTGCTCTATTCCGCCGCCACCTGCTGCACCCTCGTGGTGAGCTGCAACTCGACAGGTGTCGGGTTGCGCAGGATGTCGAGCACCGGGCAATGCCGGTCGACAGTTTCCTTGAGCCGGGCGATATCGACCGCTGGCGCCGGGCTGTCGATGAAAACCTCGGCATTGATGCGTTGATAGCCCGGTCGAACCTGCGGGTCGACGTTGAAGAAGCCGCGCAGGTCGATGTCTCCGCTCAACTGCACCGATACGTTTTTGAGCGGAATGCCGAGCGCGTCGGCATAAAGTCGATATGTGATCTCCTGGCATGACCCGAGCGCCGCCAGAATATATTCGACGGGGTTCGGCGCCGTATCCTGGCCGGCGAGCGCCGGCGGCTCGTCGACGCCAACGCTGAACTGACGGATCGCCACGTTCGAGCGGAACCCGTCGGCGAGCTGTGAACGTGCCTGGAAGGTCACGGTCGCTTGACTGGCATCGGCGCCGAGAGCGCTTTGCGTGTTGCCGAAAACATCCTTGAAACGGAAAGTCATTGCGATCCTCGCCTCCACACGATTGCATCGAATGTTTGGAGTGTCGCGCGTCGGTTCGGTCAGGAAAAGCAAAGCGATGCCCTGCGCATGGCAGGCGCAGGCATGGTCGTGCGCTCGACACCGCGAGAACGGAACGATGTTGCAATCAGCCTCGGCCGCGCTGTTTAAAGCGCAAACAGGCCTAGAGTTCGAGGTTCCAGATCTGGCCGACGAGTTCCTTGCCGAAGGAGCTATGGCGCTCCTCCTTGGCCAGCTTGAAACCCGCGGCCTGGTAGATGCGCCGTGCCGCAACAAGAATGTCGTTGGTCCACAGGGTGAGCGTCTTGTAGCCGCGCGAGCGGGCGAAGGCGATGCACTCGTCCACCAGTCGCTTGCCGATGCCAAGCCCCCGCGCCGACGGCTCGACATAAAGCAGCCTGAGCTTTGCCACGTCATCGGACTGGTGCACGGCGAAGATCGACCCCACCACCTCGCCATTGCGCTCCGCCACCCAGGCGCGTTCCTTCTTCGGATCGTAGGACCTGACGAAATTGACGAGGATTTCGGCGACCAGCGCCTCGTAGGTTTCGTCCCAGCCATATTCCTGGGCGTAGAGCAGGCCTTGCCGGTGCGTGATCCAGCCGACGTCGCCAGTCTGCAGCGGCCGCAGGATATAGGGCACCTTGGGCTCGCCTCCATCGCCCAGCAGCCGCATGATCGTCATCATCGCCGTCACCAGCGTTTCACGGCGTTCGGCTGGCAGCCGGTCGAGCATGGTTCCAACCTCGCGATTGGAGGCTTCGTCCAGGCCGGCAAATGTTTGCCTGCCCGCCTCGGTCAGCGCGATCGCCGACTGCCTGGCATCGTCGGTCTGCGCCTGGCGTTGCACCAGCCCGCGCTCCTCGAACTTCTTCAGCATGCGGCTGAGATAGCCGGCATCGAGCCCGAGCTCGCGCCCGAGTTCGGCGGCGCTCTGGCCGTCACGCTGGGCAAGATCAAACAGGACCCGCGCTTCGCTTAACGAAAACGGGCTTTTCAGCAGCACCTCCTCCAGCAAGCCGATCTGGCGCGTATAAAAGCGGTTGAAGGCGCGTACGCAGGCAACCTGCTCGTCGCTGGGGCTGGAAAAGGCGGACATGGGAACCTCGACGGGAGTGCATTATTAGACTACGTCAACAATATTGTTGATTAAGTCAAATATATGCATGCCAGAGGCAACGATCAAGCCCGCTTGTTGCGCTTTTACGAAAGACGCTTCAGCCCACAGGCAGAACCGGCCATTGCTCGACAATACGTCCTTGCGAGAACACCGCGATGGCACCGAACTGCTGCAGTACGAACTCGGACTGGGTTGGACGCAGAAAAAAGAAATCGTCTGGTTGAAGCTTCGTATTGTCCGGCAGTGCCATGAACTGCTGGTTTGAGGATTGGCCGAGTGTCGCTCCCTCCCGCGCCCCTTCGGGAAAGATCGGCTTCGCCATCCACTTGCCGCCATAGATGTAGCAGCCGCGTCGTGGAAAACGGCCAAGCGCCTGCAACACGCGACCGACGAAAGCCGGCCCCGGCAATTTCGCCTCCACCACTTTCAGCACCGGGGTAGCAATGAAGGCGGCTGGCCGGAATCCGGTCAGACCGACCGTATCGAAGTCGCTCGGCAGCACGAAAGCCGAACCGATCGATACCTCATTAGCCTGTGTGGGTGCCTGTTTCTGCGCGCCATGCAGCAGCGCTGTCTTCGAGCCACCGGTGTTGAGTATCTGCCGCTCACCGGACGCGAGGCAAGCGATGAACGCCTGGAATGCGGCGACAGATCCCGCCAACGCTTTTTCCGGTCCGCCGAACAGGTTCGGGATATGAGGCGCATGCGCCTCGTAGCCCATGATGCCTTCACAATGCAGCAAGGGATGCTGGCGAACCCGCTGCAGCGCCTGCGACAACGCCGCCGGTTCTGCGATACCTCCGCGATGCAGGCCGATGTCGACCTCGAAGGCGATGCGCAGGTCGCATCCCAGCGTCTCGGCCATGACCATATATTGCTCCAGCCGCGCTTGCGTATCGATCAACCAGCATACGCGTTTCCACGCGTCATCCCTGCGCGACAGCACTTGCCGGACTGCATCCACCGGCATCGGCTTGCCGAACAGAAGGTCTGCTGTCGGAAAGGCCTTCAGCACCGCTTCGCTGATCGGCAAGTGGAAGGTCATGAATCGCGTCGCGCCGAGGGCATTTGCAATGCGGGAAAGAAGCGGCAGGCAGGACAGCGACTTGTCGACCAGCCTCAGCTCGAGTTCAGGTGCCAGCTTCTGCCGGGTCAGCGCGATATTGGCATCGAGTCGATCACGGTCCAGTACAAGGCAAGGCTTGAACAATCCAGCTTCGCGCAGCGCAGCCGTCATGGTCTGAAAATAGGCGTCCATCACCTCAACCCGAACAGGTCTGCCATATAAGGCGAAACGAAACGGCCCTGCGGATCGATGTCCCGGCGCACGTCCATCGCGTCCCTCCAGCGTGGATAGAGCGCCTCGAAGTCTCCTGCTTTCAGACTGTGCATCTTTCCCCAATGCGGGCGTCCGCCATATTTGCGGAAGATCGGTTCAGCCGCGCGCATGAAGGGCAACGGATCGTTGGCGGCGTCGTGATGGATCGCGATCGAGCAGGTCGGCCGCTTGTAGAAAGGACTGAGCCAGAATTCGTCGCTGGCCACCGAGCGGACCTCCATCGGGAAATAGACCTCCGGAAAGCGTTTTTCGGTCAGCTCGATGATCTCGCCCAATGCCCTCGGCCCTTCCTCGAAAGGCAGGTGATATTCCATCTCGTTGAAGCGGGTACGACGGTCGCTGGCGTAGACGTTGAGCCAATCCTGCACGTAATCCTCCGACGGCAACCTCGCCATGACCGAGCGGATGATCAATCCGCGCAGCCAGGGCGCCCAACGCAGCCCCGAGCGCAGCTTGCGCAGCGTCGCCAGTCCTTCCTCGTCCTCTTCCGGCGGCCGCGCGCTGACCGGCTTGTCGGACAGGTCACTGGCAATGAACTGCGCGTGGCCCGAAAAGGGCACGTAGTAGAATTCGGCTGAGCGGTGTGCGCCCATCATCGGTTCGAATTCGGCGAGCATCTCCCCGATCGGCAGCACCCATTTGCGGCGGTGCAGCCTGTAAGTCGGGATGTTCTTCAGCGCGACTTCCGTCAACACGCCGAAGCTTCCGAGTGCCACACCGGTGGCGTGGATCATGTCGTGATCCTTGGCCGACGTCAGTTCGCGTACCGCGCCTCGCCCATCAACGAACTGCATCGCCTGGAGCTGTGTGTGATAGGCGCCGAGCATCCGGCCCGAACCGTGTGTCGCGGTGCCGAGCGCGCCGCCGATCGCCTGCCTGTCGATATCACCCATATTGGGCAGGCCCTGGCCGATATCCTGCAGGAGCAGCATCAGCGACCCGAGCCTTGTGCCGGCGCGGACACGCGCGACATTGGCGGCTGCGTCGTGCGAAACCAGCCCTTCGAACTTCTCCAGCGACAGCATCGTACCGTCCGTCCTGGCGAGCGGCGTGAACGAATGCCCTGCCCCGACGACGCGCAGCGGGCCTGCAGCCGTCTTCACCGCCTCAACGATGCCGTCGAGGGTATCGGGATTCAAAATCCGCCGCGGCGAGGCTTCGACAAAGCCCGACCAGTTCGTCCAGCGCAAGGTATCTGTCATGGACACCCTCGGCTCAGGCGACAACGCGACGGCGCGTCAAGGCGACGAACAGGCCAAGCAACGCGATGGAGGCGATGACGCTGGCAGCCGCGAATTCCGGCACCGCACGGAAATCCACTTCCTCGATGAGCAGCGAGGCGGCGACAGGTCCAAGCGCCAGTCCAAACAGCTGCGCGGCCGGCACAAGAAGCGCCGTCGTGCGCGTCTCGTCAGAGGTGATCGCCAATCGGATCTGGTAAGGAACGATGAAGAGCAGGATGAAACCCATGGCCAGCGCGGCTGCCCAGAAAGTGGTCAGGGCCGGACCACTGGCCAGCGTGACGCACGCAAGCACGGCAACGATGCCGACGGCAGTGATGGCCAGCCGATAGTCGATGCGCGCCTCGAAGACGGTTGCCGTCATCGCGCCCAGGATCTGCGCAGCCAAACTCGCCGAGACGATCAAGCCGACCGTGCGGCCGTCGATACCGTATTGTGCGCCCAGCGGTTCCAGGAAAGCCCAGACAGAGCCGAAGAACATGAAGTAACAGAAGATGCAAAGCAGTGCGGTGATGGCGCCTGGCGTCAACACATTGGCGAAATGCTCATCCTTCGGCAGGTCCGCATAGTCGTCGGGCACTGCGCGTGCAACGGCAACCGACAGTCCGCAAACCACGGCCAACGTGACGAAACCGCCGCTCGCGCCATAGGCCGGGATGACGGCAAGCGCCAGCAGCAGAGCCAGAACGCATTGCGCCAAGGTTTGCAGTGACACGAAATAGCCGCCGATACGCTCCGCCCGGCGCGAACGCGCGATCAATTCCGTCGCGACCGCCACCAGACCACCCTCGGCGAAGCCCGCAACGGCGCGGGCGGCTATCAGCATGTTGGCGTTCGCCGCATAGGCTGTCCACATATTGGCCAATGCCAGCAGGAGAAGCAGGATCGTGCTTTTGCGACGCATGTTGCGCGCTGAGAGAGCCATCGCCACGGTGGCCGAGCCGATACCGATGGTGATCAGTTCTGCAGTCGCCACCAGCGCCAGCTCATCGCCGCCGACATGGCCTTGCGTGAACAGCGCGCCGAGCAGCACCGGCTGCAGACCAAGGATCAGCAACCCGACGGAGCCGATCCACAAAGCCGCAGCAAGCTGCCCGCGCGTCGGATTGCCGACCAGCCAATCCTCACTCCCTGGACGGGCAGGATCCATCGAGTCCACAGGCGCCTCCCAACGTCCGTTGCCTCAACCCAAAAGCTGACAATCAACCAGCATCTTGAAAACTGATACTTTATCATCTTTCCTGTCAACGTGAATTTGCCGACCAGGATCGGTTGGCCAGGATTTGTTGAAATGTGGACAACCGGCGCATGAAACAGGCCAGGCGTGCAGCCACCGGATCGCAGTTGCGGCGCCGCCCGAAACAGGAGCGCAGCCGCGAGCGCATTGACGCAATCCTGGCCACCGCCAAGCGGCTGATCGGCGAAAAAGGCATAGACGCCGTCACCATGAAGGAAGTCGGCGCACTGGCCGGCGGACCGATCGCCACCGTCTATCACTACTTCCCGAACAAGTCCGCGATCCTGGCCACGCTCTACGAGCGCTTCTCGGAAGTGACGCGGGCGCGCCAGCGGGAGATCGTCGTTGGCATCGACGGACTGGAGAGCATGATCGCAGCTTCCGACCGGATGCTCGACGACTATTACGACCGCGTCGCTGGAGACCCCGCCATCCAGGACCTGCAGAACGCCATCCAGGCCGACAAGGCGCTGCAGAATCTCGACATCGCCGAGACGCATCATCAGGCCGATGTCTTCTGCGATCAGCTTATCCATTTGCTGAAGCCGGAGCGGCGCGAAGAGTTTCGACGCCTGGTATTCCTGTTCTTCCAGCTTGCCGGCGGCGTCGTGCGGCTGGCGCTGACACAGGACAAAACGCAGGGGCAACGCATGGTCGACGATTACAAATCGATCATCCACGGCCAGTTGCGCGCATTTTTCGACTAGGGCAATTCCAGGAAAGTGCGCAGCGGTTTTCCGTCCGGAATTGCGTGAAAACCGTTTCCGAGAAAGACGGAAACGACGTCTCAGAGCGCTGAAGCGATATTCCCTCGCTTAGGTCACAGCCACGATGACGTGAGCCTGAATTTTGGCGGCGACTTCACCGTGCCCATGCCTTTCCGCGATCGCAGCTTCGGCATAGTCAGTGGCAGCGTCCAGTTTTCCTGCCTCCCTGGCTTCGATTTCGTTGCGAAGAGGCGTTCCCTGACAATACGCCACGGCCGGGAGACGGGGCGAGGACGCGCGGCTTTGTTCGGCTTTCGTCTCGATCATCAGACGGGAAAAACCTGCGCCTTCGAGTTCGCCACGGATCAGCGCCGTATCGTGGTAGCCGTGCGGCGTGCGCGCCAGGAAGCGCGGCGGATCGTTCGGAAAAATCCTTGCAAGAGCGTTCGTCACATCATTCGCAAACACGTTTTCTTCGATGCGATCCCATACGTTGAACAAAAAATGCCCACCAGGTTTCAGGACCCGCCTTGCTTCACGGTAGCCCGCCGGACGGTCGGGGAAAAACATCGCGCCGAACTGACAACAAACGACATCAAAGACCGCGTCTTCAAAAGGCAGTGCCAAAGCATCCGCCTGGCGCCATTTGATGCGACTGTCAGGAGGTTGCCTGGAAGCGGCGTAATCCAGCATCGACTGATTGAGATCGGTCACGACATAGCTTGCGCCAGCAGACAAGTTCGGCGCCAGTGCGCGTGTGACGACCCCGGTGCCTGCCGCGATTTCCAAAACGGCGTTCGGCGAGAGGGACGCGGCCCGTTGTGCAAGATCGGCTGCGTACGGCTCGAAAATCAACGGCACCATATAGCGGTCATAGTTTTCCGGGACCGAACCGGCGAACACCTTATCTGCTTCCTGCATGGCCACCACCCGCGGTCCATCCGACGGCCGAGATTAGCATATTTCTTGTCTGCTTGGATCATGCGCCCGACAGGCAGCCAAACAGTCTTCGCCCGGCCTCTACAGATCAAGATCGCTTGCGATGAATCCCCGGCTGACAGCGCAACCGGGACAAACGACAATTTTCATGCGGCCAGATGCCGCGCCGCGCCTTGACTCTCCCCGGAGGCGGGATTATCTCACCGCCACGTTAGCACTCACCCATAGCGAGTGCTAACCGAAGGTCCGGCAGGGCCGGACGGAGGAAATTCTTTCTCACCTTTCGCACCGAGGAAATCAAATGGCAAAGTCGAAGTTCCGCCCGCTTCATGACCGCGTGGTCGTTCGCCGGGTTGAATCCGAAGAAAAGACGGCTGGCGGGATCATCATCCCCGACACCGCCAAGGAAAAGCCGCAGGAAGGCGAAGTCATCGCCGTCGGCTCGGGCGCTCGTGACGAGGCCGGCAAGCTGGTTCCGCTGGACGTCAAGGCCGGCGACCGCGTCCTGTTCGGCAAGTGGTCGGGCACCGAAGTGAAGCTCAATGGCGAAGACCTTCTGATCATGAAGGAATCCGACATCATGGGCATCATCGGCTGACCACCAGCCTTTCATCCGCACCATCCAATCTTGATTTCGGGCGCAAAGCCCAGGAGTAAAAAATGGCTGCTAAAGAAGTAAAATTCTCCCGTGATGCCCGCGAGCGCATGCTGCGCGGCGTCAACATCCTCGCCGATGCGGTGAAGGTGACCCTCGGCCCGAAGGGCCGCAATGTCGTCATCGACAAGTCGTTCGGCGCCCCGCGCATCACCAAGGACGGCGTCACCGTCGCCAAGGAAATCGAACTTGAGGACAAGTTCGAGAACATGGGCGCCCAGATGGTCCGCGAAGTCGCTTCGAAGACCAACGACATCGCCGGCGACGGCACCACGACCGCGACCGTTCTGGCCCAGGCGATCGTTCAGGAAGGCGCCAAGTCTGTTGCCGCCGGCATGAACCCGATGGACCTGAAGCGCGGCATCGACCTCGCCGTCGTTGAAGTTGTTTCGGCGCTTGGCAAGGCTGCCAAGAAGATCAAGACCTCCGAGGAAGTCGCTCAGGTCGGCACCATCTCGGCCAATGGCGACGAGTCGGTCGGCAAGATGATCGCCGAAGCGATGCAGAAGGTCGGCAACGAAGGCGTCATCACGGTTGAGGAAGCCAAGACCGCCGAGACCGAGCTGGAAGTCGTTGAAGGCATGCAGTTCGACCGCGGCTACCTGTCGCCGTACTTCATCACCAACCCGGACAAGATGATTGCCGAGCTCGAGGACGCCTATATCCTCCTGCACGAGAAGAAGCTGTCCAACCTGCAGGCCATGCTCCCGGTTCTCGAAGCCGTCGTGCAGACCTCCAAGCCGCTTCTCATCATCTCGGAAGACGTCGAAGGCGAGGCCCTGGCCACGCTGGTCGTCAACAAGCTGCGCGGTGGCCTGAAGATCGCCGCCGTCAAGGCTCCGGGCTTCGGCGACCGCCGCAAGGCCATGCTGGAAGACATCGCCATCCTCACCGGTGGCCAGGTCATCTCGGAAGACCTCGGCATCAAGCTCGAGAGCGTGACGCTCAACATGCTCGGTAAGGCCAAGAAGGTCCGTATCGAGAAGGAAAACACCACGATCGTCGACGGTGCCGGCAAGAAGGCCGAGATCCAGGGCCGCGTTGCCCAGATCAAGCAGCAGATCGAAGAGACCACCTCGGATTACGACCGTGAGAAGCTCCAGGAGCGTCTTGCCAAGCTGGCTGGCGGCGTTGCCGTCATCCGCGTCGGCGGTGCGACCGAAGTGGAAGTGAAGGAAAAGAAGGACCGCGTCGACGACGCCCTGAACGCCACCCGCGCTGCGGTGGAAGAGGGTATCGTTGCTGGCGGCGGCGTTGCTCTGCTGCGCGCCACCCAGGCCATCAAGTCGGCCGGCGTCAATGCCGACCAGGCTGCTGGCATCGCGATCGTCCGTCGCGCCCTTCAGTCTCCGATCCGTCAGATCGCCTCGAATGCCGGCGCTGAAGCCTCGATCGTTGCCGGCAAGGTGCTCGAGAACAAGGGCGCGACCTACGGCTACAACGCCCAGACCGGCGAATACGGCGACATGATCGCCTTCGGTATCGTCGATCCGGTCAAGGTCGTGCGTACTGCCCTGCAGGATGCCGCTTCGGTTGCCGGCTTGCTGGTCACCACCGAAGCCATGATCGCCGAAGCTCCGAAGAAGGACGCTCCGGCTCCGGCCATGCCTGGCGGCATGGGCGGTATGGGCGGCATGGACTTCTAAGTCCGGCCAACCGGCTCAGTTTGCAAAGGGCGGCAGAAATGCCGCCCTTTCTCTTTTTTGACGTTGTTTACCGCCAAGGATAGCGCTTCCAGCACCGGAAAAATTCTCATGATCTGCTGGTAAGTGCCGGCAATGATATGGTTTTTTAACGAAATCCGTCTACGGCTGTCCTTCTCAGGCAATGTACGGGAAAGGGCGGCAGAAATGTCGCCCTTTCTTCTTTTGCAAGGGTACCGACACGCACCAGGGACAGCCATGCCGGGCAAATCCGGAATCACGGTCGAGATCGATAAGGCGCTGGTGCGGCGACTGATCGACACGCAATTTCCGCAGTGGGCCCATCTGCCGATCCGAAAGGTCGAGCCAGGCGGTTGGGACAACCGCACCTTCCTGCTGGGCGACGAGATGAGTGTGCGGCTGCCGAGCGCAGGCGGCTACGCAGCGCAAGTAGCCAGCGAACAGCATTGGCTCCCGAAACTGGCACCGCGTTTACCCTTGCCGATCCCCGCGCCGCTCGCCTTGGGCAAGCCTGGCGAAGGCTACCCTTGGCCCTGGTCGGTCTATGGCTGGCTGGAGGGCGAGACGGCCTCGGACGAGCGCATCGGCGACCTTGCCGAATTCGCCGTCGATCTGGCCGATTTCCTCGCCGCACTCCACCGGATCGATGCGGCCGGTGGACCGCCCGCCGGACCGCAGAACTACTTCAGGGGCGGTAGGCTTGCCGTCTATGACGGCCAGACACGAGAGGCACTTCGCCTGCTCCAAGGCAGGATCGACACAACAACGGCGCGCGCGATCTGGGAAGAAGCACTCGAAACCGAGTGGCAGCATCCACCGGTCTGGGTGCACGGCGATATCGCCTGGGGCAATTTGCTGGTGAAGGGCGGCAAACTATGCGCCGTCATCGATTTCGGCAGTTCGGCGATCGGCGACCCAGCCTGCGATCTGGCGATTGCCTGGACGCTGTTTCGAAACGAGAGCCGCGGCGCTTTCCGCAGTGCCCTGCCCCTCGATGAAGGCACCTGGACACGCGGACGCGCTTGGACACTGTGGAAGGCGATGATCACCGTTTCGGGCCAGATCGGCCGGAGCGCAGAGGAGATCGTCATATCGGCAAATGTCATCGATGCTGTGCTGGCCGATTACCGGACGGAGACCTGAGTCCCGCTGGGAAAAACCACGACGGCTGCAACGCCGGGATCGAGCGGCTGCATCGACACTGTCGCGCCATGCAGATCGGCGATCGCCCGGACGAGGCTCAGCCCCAATCCGGTCCCTGGCATCGAGCGGCTCTTGTCCAGCCGGTAGAGGCGCTGAAAGACCTTCTCGTGCTCTTGCAGGGGAATGCCCGGGCCATCGTCTCGCACCTCCACAACGAGACCAACGGCTTGTCGAGTTAGAGAAATTTCGATCCGCGTACCGGCGGGCGTATGACGGATGGCGTTTTCAATGAGATTGGCGAAAAGCTGCGTCAGCAACTCTCGATCGCCGGTAATGGCGCCATCGGCTTCGTTGCGCTCGAGGAAGAGCGTCTTGCCATCATCCTTGGCGACCTCGGCATAGATATCCGCAACCGAAGCCACCAGCTCGGCAAGGTCAAGCTGCACGAAACGTGCCTTGCGCGCGCCGGCCTCGATCTGCGCGATGCGCAGCAGGGCATCGAAAGTCTCGTCGATTTGCGAGCTTTCGGCGCGTGCTTCGGCAAGGTCTGCCGAAACGTCCTCGCACCTGCCTGCCTTGTCGGCGGCGCCGTCCAGGATCATGTGCAGGCGGTTGAGCGGTGTTTTCAGATCGTGGGCGATGTCGCTGGAGACTTGCCGCATGCCTTCGACCAGTGAGCCCAGCCTGTCGAGCGCGGCATTGATCTGGATCGAGACGGCATCGATGTCGTCATCGCGGCCGAGCTGCGGAATGCGCGCGTCGAGCTTGCCATGCGAGACCGCAACCATGGTGTCGCCGATCGCATCCAGCCGGCGTTGCACGCGCGAGGCGAGATAGGCACCGCCAGCGATGGCAAGCCCCGCAACAATAATGGCGGCCCAGGCGAAACTGGCCAAGAGGAGGCTCTCCAGTTCCTCCGTCTCGGTGAAGCTCTGCGCGACCGTGAGGTCGGCCGAGCCGACCTTGCCTGAATAGGCTCGGTATGGCGCCGTATCGGGAAATCCCGGCGTCCCTTCGGGCACGGTCGCGAATCCCAAGGGCAAGTCGATCGCCGAAAGATTGCCGGCCAGGCTCTCGCCTTGCGGTCCCGTCAACGAGATCAGCTGATCGTTGCCGGAACTGCCGTTGGCGTGGCTGTTCACCGCGGTGATGAGGTCGTCGACATCGCTCTCGGCATAGGTCGTCGCAATCATCGAATAGGCCTGCCGGACTGCGTCATCGAGGCGCCGGTTCAGGTTTGCGCTCATCGTTTGGTAGACGATACCGCCGGAAAGCAGGAAGGCGAGGATGACAAGCGCCGCGAAGCTCAAGGCGAGACGGAACGGTGTCGAGCGCAGCAGGCTTTCAGCGAGGCGCATGGAGACTATAGCCGGTGTTGCGCACGGTATGCAGCAGCGGCACCGCGAAAGGGCGGTCGATCTTGGCCCGAAGGCGGCTGACATGGGTCTCCACCACGCTGGTCTTGGGGTCGAAATGGAAATCCCAGACGCGTTCCAGAAGCATGGTGCGGGTAATCACCCGCCCCTCACCGCGCATCAGCACTTCCAGAAGACGGAATTCGCGTGGTTGCAGGTCTATCGGATGCCCCCGGCGCACCACATGGCGCTTGACCAGATCCATTTCCAGGTCCGCCACCTTGAGTACAGTCTTCTGTTCCTGCACTGGCGGGCGACGGCCGAGCGCATTCAATCGCGCCAGAAGTTCGGAAAAGGCGAAAGGCTTGACCAGATAATCATCCGCGCCGGCCTCCAGTCCTTCGACGCGGTCGTCGACGCCGCCGACGGAAGTGAGGAAGATGGCCGGTGTCAGGACCCCGGCGGCGCGCAGGGACTTGACGACGGACAGCCCGTCGAGCCCCGGCGTCATGCGGTCCACCACGAAAACGTCATAGGCTTCGCGCGTTGCCTGAAACAGCGCGTCGCGGCCGTCGGCTAGCTGATCGCAGACGTGCCCCGCCTCGTTCAGCCCTTTGACGACGAAAGCGGCCGTTTTCTTGTCGTCCTCCAGCATCAGGATGCGCATGCGGTCGGATCCGGTTTGGAAGGCCTCGGCAGGTCGCGGGCCGGCGCGCGAACGAGCCGTCATCGCGCCGGCAGTGGCGCGAGGATGAGGTGGCAGGGCTTTATGATAAAATGATGGAGCGCCGCGATCCTTGTCATCGCGATGCAGTCCGCCTGTTTCATCGAAAGGTGCCTCATTCCATTTGAAAGCAATCGCTTCGTCTGACGAGCGAGACGGCTCGAGACGATGGATAACGGCAGCACCTCACCACCACCTGTCCGCCACCTTACGGATCAGTAAGCTTGGCCCCTCTCAAGTCAGGAGCGTCACCGTTCCTGATCGGTCGGGCGGATCAGGATCTCGTTGACGTTGACACGCGGCGGTTGCGTGACCGCATAAAGCACGGCTGCGGCGATATCCTCGGACTGCAGCGGCTCCGTTGCAGCCCTGCGCTGCTCGAGATTGGCCTTCATGGCGGGGTTCGTGATGTGGTCACCGAGTTCGGTTTCGACCATGCCCGGCTCGATCACCGTCACCCGCACCTTGTCGGCATAGACTTCCCGGCGCAGCGCCTCCGAAAAGGCGACGACGCCGAACTTGGTTGCCGCATAACCCGCGGCCCCGGGATTGGCGATGCGGCCAGCCACCGACGACACGTTGACGATATGGCCCTTGCTTTCCTTCAGATGCGGCAATGCCGTCCGGGTCAATTCCATCAGCGCGACCAGATTGACTTCGATCATCTGCCGCCAGTCTTCGGCACGAGCCTGGGACACCGGCGATAGCAGCATGACGCCTGCATTGTTGACGATGATGTCCAGCCGTTTGCCATATGCCAGCACATCGTTGATCAACCCCTGCGCGCTGTCCGGACGCGCAATGTCCGCCTCGATGGCAAAGACCTTGCCACCGGCCTTCTCGATCCGTTCGGAAAGCGCTTTCAGGCGATCGGCCCGGCGGGCGACGATCGCCACATCGGCACCTGCCGCGGCAAGCGCCAGAGCCGTGGCTTCGCCGATACCGGAGGAAGCGCCGGTGACCAAAGCCACCCTGCCCGCGAGCGGGCGCGCGGAAACCGTAGTCGTCATATCCTGTTCTCCCGGAAAGGATGATGCCCCCGCATCTCCTTTCCATGTAGGGCACAGCCTCGGCCCTGACAGGGCGGACGCTCAGCTTTTCCAGCGCCGTGACAGCGCGTTGGTGAACATCACGCCGCCATCGTTGCCGGTCGCTTCCCCGAGTACCACGTCCATGCCATCACTGGTGATGCGGGCCAGTGCGAAGCCGCCCAAATAAGCCGCCTTCGGTTTGACGACATCGAGCCCGTCCCGACGGTAGATCATCGGCGTCTCGTGCTGGTGGCCATGGAAGACGGCGACGATGTTGTAGCCCGTGAGCACCGCCAACAGGGCCTCCCGTTGCGCTGCGCTCCACCAATGCGGTGCGCCGGCGCCTTCATCGTCGAAGGTGGATTTCTGCGGGTCCCAGCGCTCAACTGAAAAACTGTCCCAACCGTAATGCTGGAACAGCACGACGGGTCGGCCATCCGCGGCTTTCGCCGCCAGGTTGCGCTGCAGCCAAGGCAGACTGCTTTCAGCGCCATGGATCGTATCGCCGGCGAAGCGATGCAACTGCACGAGATGCAGCCCGCCCCAATCCCAGGAATAACAATCGGACGCGACATCGTAGTCGGCGACCGGCACCGGGGGCTTGAAGAAGACGCCAGGGCGATGATTGACCTCGACATAGTCGCGCAGTTCGCGCCGATACCAATCCGCGTGTGGCGGCGGACCATTCTGGTCAAGATCGTGATTGCCGAGACCGACATAGACGGGCACGTGCACGCGATCCGGCCCGACCCCTTGCTGGTAGCGCTGGCTGAACTGGAGAAGCTGGGTACCTTCGCTGGGTTGTGTGACCTGGCCGCCACCATCATCGGTCATATCACCGCCCACTACGATGCCGAGCGATGTGCCGATCTGATTGCCGGCCGAACGCAAACCGGTGGCGACGCCGTCTATTGCGGACGGCCAAAGCTTGTCGCCAATGCTATTCAGCGCCGCGATCTGACGCAGCAGCGCCGCGTCGGTCTTGCCCTCTTGCAGGCAATTCGGGCTCAGACCGCTCGCCATGCGGCAGGCATGGACGTCGGCGATGAACAGGAAGGTTGCGTCGAGTGGCGGTATCCCTGCAGCCGATTGGCCGAAGGCAAAGCTGGGCGCGATCACGCCGGCGGTCGCTGCTCCCATACCGGCAAGCAAGCGGCGCCGCGAGATCGAGGACGAAAGCTGAACGGCCATGGCGACCTCAATTCAACACGCCGCCTGCGCTCTCGTCCAGTTCTTTCGCACAGAGCCGCAACAAGCTGGAATCCTGCGCAGTTTTGGCCATTGACATGGCTCCCGAATAAAGCGCTACGACGCTTGCCGCGAACCGCTCCGGGTCAGTGTCGGCCTCGCCACCGGCTTGCTGGTCGGCTCTCACCTTGTCGGCGATAGCACTCCGCCACTCCTTGAAAATGCTGGCGAGACTGATCCGGAAATCCGGGTCGGCCAACGACAGCTCATGCGCCAGGTTGTTGAGCGGGCAGCCGCGCACGAAACCTTGTCGCTCCAACCTGTCCGCGACGGTAGCGAAAACCTGCCTGACGCCCGCGCGTACAGAAGCAGAACTTCGCAGGGGCTCGACCCAGGTGCGGCGCACAACTTCGGCGACACGCTCTTCGATAACCGCAAGCGCAAGCGCCTTCTTTGTTGGGAAATGATGGTGCAACGCGCCACCGGTGACGGCAGCCGCAGCCATCACATCGCCCAGGCTGGTAGCGTGGAAGCCGCGTGCCTGGAAAGATTCCTCGGCCTTGTCGAGCACACGCCGGCGCATGCCTTCCGGATCATTGGTGCGTTTCTGGCGGTCAGACGGCATGAGGTTCCATCCTTTCAAATGGTCGGCATGCTGCAGGCAGCCATTCCCTAAAGATGTCAGCAGACGATCACTGCTACAGAACTATCACGTTGACAAAACAGGACAACCGGTTTGTTTATGAACAGGACAATCACCCTGTTTTGGAGACGCGTCGTGACGGTTCTCGATACCACCCTGCCCGCACCGATCTCGGTCGAAGATGTTCCAGTCGTCGAGTTGCGCCGCTACGCGCTGGTACCTGGCCAGCGCGAGACGTTGATCGAACTGTTCGACCGCGAGTTCGTCGAGACGCAGGAAGCCGCCGACATCAGGATGATCGGACAGTTCCGCGATCTCGGCAGGCCCGACACATTCGTGTGGCTGCGCGGCTTCGCGTCGATGGACGCACGGCGACAGGCACTGGGCTCGTTTTACGACGGGCCGGTCTGGGCACGTCATAGGGACCAGGCCAACGCAACGATGGTATCGTCCGACGACGTCCTCTTGCTGAGACCGGCCTGGCCAGGATCCGGCTTCGATCTGACTGACGCAACACGGCCCGTCGCTGCCAGGCCGGCTGCCAACGACACCGGGCCGGCAAATCCCGCGTCTGAGCGTCTGTTGGCCTCCATCAGCATCGAGATCCACCATCTTGAACCCGATGCAGGGCCCGATTTCGCTTCATCCTACAGAGCACTGGCCGTTCCCGCGCTGAGGGAGGCCTCCGCCTGCCTTCTTGGCGCCTATCTCACAGAGCCCGCCGAAAACACGTTCCCGCATCTGCCCGTGCGCGAGAACGAAAACGTCTTTGTCTCGGTGATCGGTCTGAACAGGAGGCCAGACAGACGAGACAGCACGTCGACCGTGCCGGACCCGTCCAGCCTGCCCGGAAGCGGACGTTTCGTCTTCGCGAGAACCATTGAAACGCTGTGGCTGTCGCCGACTTCACGCTCGCTGCTGCGCTAGCGCAACCGGCCTCATACCCTTCAACCGATTTGGTTCGCGGGGCTACGCAATCTCCGCTTGAAGCGTTTTGTGCAACGCGATAGGCCCTTGCCACCGCATCAGATTGGAGTGAGGCCGTGAGCGCTGAGAAGACCAGAACCGAAACCGATACGTTCGGCCCGATCGAGGTGGCCAGCGATCGTTACTGGGGTGCGCAGGCACAGCGTTCGCTCGGCAATTTCAAGATAGGCTGGGAAAAGCAGCCGCTTTCGGTGGTGCGGGCGCTCGGCATCGTCAAACGCGCGGCGGCTGAAGCCAACATGGAACTGGGCCGCCTCGACCCCGCGCTTGGCAAGACCATCATTGAAGCTGCGCAGGAAGTGATCGACGGCAAGCTCAACGACCATTTCCCGCTTGTCGTCTGGCAGACAGGCTCGGGCACGCAGTCCAATATGAACGCCAATGAGGTGATCTCCAACCGGGCTATCGAACTGCTCGGCGGCGTCATGGGTTCCAAAAAGCCTGTGCATCCGAACGACCACGTCAATATGAGCCAGTCGTCCAACGACACGTATCCGACGGCCATGCATATAGCTTGCGCCGAGCGCATCGTGCACGATCTTCTGCCGGCCCTGAAGCATCTGCATACCGCACTCGAGGCCAAGGCGAAGGCTTTTGACCACATCGTCAAGATCGGCCGCACACATACGCAGGACGCTACGCCGCTGACACTCGGCCAGGAGTTCGGCGGCTATGCCGCGCAGGTCGCCTCGTCCATCAAGCGCATCGAACTGACGCTGCCCGGCCTGCAGGAACTGGCGCAGGGCGGTACCGCCGTCGGCACCGGCCTCAACGCTCCGGTCGGTTTCGCCGAGAAAGTCGCGGTCAACATCGCCAAGATCACCGGCATCGCCTTCACTTCGGCCCCGAACAAGTTCGAGGCACTTGCCGCGCATGATTCCATGGTGTTCTCGCACGGGGCCATCAATGCAACGGCTGCGGCTCTGTTCAAGATCGCCAACGACATCCGTTTCCTCGGCTCAGGTCCGCGCTCGGGTCTCGGCGAGCTATCGCTGCCGGAAAATGAACCGGGTTCCTCGATCATGCCGGGTAAGGTCAACCCGACGCAGTGCGAGGCGCTGACCCAGGTCTGCGTGCAGGTGTTCGGCAACAACGCGGCACTCACTTTCGCCGGTAGCCAGGGCCATTTCGAACTCAACGTCTACAATCCGCTGATGGCCTACAATTTCCTGCAGTCGGTGCAGTTGCTCTCCGACGCGGCGGTCTCGTTCACCGACAATTGCGTGGTCGGCATCGAAGCCCGGGAGGAGAACATCAAGGCAGCGCTCGAACGCTCGCTGATGCTGGTCACCGCACTGGCGCCGACGATCGGCTATGACAATGCCGCCAAGATCGCCAAGACCGCACACAAGAACGGCACGACGCTGCGCGAAGAGGCCGTCGGCGGCGGTTATGTCACCGATGCCGACTTCGACCGTCTGGTCAAGCCGGAGGACATGACGCATCCCGGGTGATACCGGTTAACGTGACAAACCTGTGAACGATGTGTTGCCGGACAGCCGACTTCAGTGAACGCTGAAGTTGCAGTAATTTGGTGGTATTGTGCTCCTTGGGGAGCGCTTGCCATTGGAGGGTACATTGTCCATCAACTCATCCGCCGGTTCCGGTGTTACCTCGAATGCGTCCGGCGTCATTCTCGCCAGCCGCATTCTCCTGTCGATCCTTTTCATCCTTGCCGGATACGGCAAACTGACCGACCTCGCCGGCACCGCTGGCTTCTTCGGCAGCCTTGGCCTGCCGGCTCCATCGGTTACCGCAGTCGTCGTCGGCCTGATTGAACTCCTCGGCGGCCTGGCCGTGCTGGTCGGTTTCAAAACCCGCATCGCCGCAATCATCCTTGCCATCTTCGTTCTTGGCGCAACAGCAGCCGCACATCTCGATTTCTCGCAGCCGCTCAATCCGTTGATGCTGCAGAAGAACCTCGCCATCACCGGCGGCTTCCTGCTGCTCGCCCTGATCGGCGCCGGCGCCTATTCCATCGACGGCCGTCGCGGCTAATTCGATCTGAAAGCAGGAGCAATTCCAGGAAAAGCGTGTAGCGGTTTTCCGTCCGAAATTGCGTAAAACAAAGAGTTAGAGCGTTTCCGTGTTTCCGAGAAAACCGGAAATTCTCTCGAATCAGAAGGCGCGGATGAATTCCGCGCCTTTTTTCGTTGTCGATGTCCCCGGGTTCGAAACCGATGTAGGCTGCATCGGCGGGATTTCGGAAGGAGGCACGCCATGCCGGCCAATCTTCTGCTTCTTCTATCCCGACTGTTGCTGGCGGCTCTGTTCGTACCTGCCGGCATTCAGACACTTGGCGATATCGGTGGCGCGACCGGCTACTTCGCCGGTCTTGGCCTGCCCTCGCCCCAGCTTGCCGCATGGGGTGTCGGCCTGTTCGAGCTGATAGCCGGATTTGCCGTCCTGATCGGCTTCCAGATGCGTATCGCGGCAGGCTTGCTCGCCGCCTTTTGCCTGATCGCCGGCTATATTGGCCATTACGGCCAGGGCGAAGACCCGACGCTCGCCTTCCTGCACACACAGATGCTGATGAAGGATATCGCCATAGCAGGCGGCTTCCTGGCGCTCGCCGTTGCCGGCGCCGGCGCCTATTCGATCGACGGCTGGAGCCGCCAGGCCCTTACTTGGCGCTGATGCTCGGGCCGCCATCCACCGCCAGGAAGAGGCGGCGATTGGTGATCTTGGCAAGCTGCGCCAAACGCCCGGCCGGACGTTCTCCATAAAGGCCGGCAAGATCGGCCGGGATGACCAGTGCGAGCGCGCCGTTGCCACGGCTTTCCCATCGCAGGCGCGGCATCACACCGGGCATCGAAGCGGTAAGCAGGTAAACCACACGCATCATGCCGGCCAGGATGCGGGCCCGTTCCAGATAGCGCGGCGTCGCCAGCGCCTTGATCTCCGGCGCGATGTTCTCGTTGAACACACCGTCGTGGCGATAGGCATTGGCCAGCGCCAGGAACGCGCGGCCGGGATGATCGACGCCGATGAAGGATGCGTGCGCAATGATGTTGAGCGATTGACGGCCACGATATTCGGGATGCGCCCGCCAGCCAATATCGGCAAGCAGGCAGGCCGCCCTGCGATAGCGGGCTTCGTCGACGGTCTCGTCGATGCCGAACGCCTCGAACGATTTGCCGGTCCAGTCGACCAGCTCGTGTGCATGGGTGACCGAGCGCGAGCGCAGCCGGGCCAGTTCCTCGGCCGCCGAGATCAGCGGATCGGCCTTGCGCTCGACCTCGTCGAGCAGTGAGTAGAGATAGCCTTCGCGCACGCCGATTGCCGAGACCACGATCTTCGACGGCTGCATCGCACCAAGTATCTCTTGCAGCACAACGGCGCCGTAGGGCAGCAGCGAACGGCGATTCTTCGAGACGCCCTCGATGCCCTTGACCTTTTCAACGTCTCCCTTGGCGACCTGCTTGAGAAAGGCAAGCGCGCTTTCCACGCCGATCTCATAGTGGTGCATGACGCCGAGCGGGTAGTTGTTCATTTCCATATGGAGACGCGCCAGGTTTCGCCACGTGCCGCCAACGGCATAGAAGACCCTGCCCTGGCCACCTTTGAGCAACTTGGCCTTGGCCAGTTGCGTCCTGGCGATACGTGTCGCCTGCGCGAGCGAATTCTTGGCCATGTCCTGCAACCGCAAGCCACCAAGCGGCAAGGTGATGCCGTCGCCGATCACTTCGCCGTTGACGTCGATGAGTTCCAGGCTACCGCCGCCAAGGTCGCCCGCAATACCATCGGCGGGATGGAAGCCGGAAATGACGCCAAGCGCTGAATAATATGCTTCCTGGCGGCCGCTCAACACATGGATTTCGGTGCCAAGGACCTGTTCGGCGCGATGGATGAAGTCCGGACCGTTGACGGCCTCGCGCGCGGCGGCCGTGGCGAGAACGTATATACGTTCGGCTCCGGCCTGTTCGGACAGGGCTCGAAAACGGCGGAACTCCTCCATGGAGCGAGTGACAGCCTCGGGGTCCAGCTTGCCCGTGGAGACGATGCCACGGCCGAGACCAGCCAGCATCTTTTCGTTGAACAGAACTGTCGGCGAACGCGCCAACCCCTCATAGATAACGAGACGGATCGAGTTCGAGCCGATATCGATGATCGACAGCGGGCGGCGGTCCTGCAGCCTCCCCTGGGAAGCGGCCATCATCAGCCGGCCATGTCCTTCTTGCGGCGCTTGAACTGCGCGATGCGTTTCGGCGCATGCGATTTCAAGGCATCGCCCCGTCCCGACAGGCTCGGATTGGTCATGAAATATTCCTGTGCGTTGAACGGTTCCTCGCCCTCATCGGGCACAAGGCGCCGCGAGGTACCATCGGCCAATACTTCGAAACTTTGCTGGTTGTCCATGATGTTGCCCAGCATGATCTGGCCAAGTATCTGTTCATGCACAGTTGGATTGGTGATCGGCACCATGCATTCGACGCGGCGGTCGAGATTGCGCGGCATCAGATCGGCCGACGAGATGTAGACGATGGCTTCGTCCGACGGCAGCCCATGTCCGTTGCCGAAGCAGTAAATGCGACTGTGCTCGAGGAAGCGGCCGACGATCGACTTCACCCGGATATTCTCGGACAGCCCGGGAACCTGGGGTCTCAGACAACAAATGCCACGCACGACGAGATCGATTTCGACGCCGGCACGGCTGGCGTCGTACAGCGCATCGATGATGGTCGGATCGACCAGCGAGTTCATCTTCATCCAGATGCGAGCGGGCCTGCCGTTTTGCGCATGCTCGATTTCTTCCTTGATGTGATCGAGGATGCGGCTGCGCAGTGTGTAGGGAGATAAAGCGAGACGCATCTCGCCGGTCGGCTCGGCATAGCCGGTGATGAAGTTGAATATCTGTGCCACGTCGCGCGCGATTCGGGCATCCGTCGTGAAGAAGGACAGGTCCGTATAGATGCGTGCCGTGATCGGGTGGTAATTGCCGGTGCCGAGATGCACGTAATTGCGCAGCCGCCCGTCCTCGCGCCGCACCACCAACGACATCTTGGCGTGTGTCTTCAGCTCCAGGAAACCGAATACGACCTGCACGCCGGCACGCTCGAGGTCGCGCGCCCAGCGGATGTTGGCTTCCTCGTCGAATCGAGCCTTCAATTCGACCAGTGCGGTCACCGACTTGCCAGCTTCGGCGGCATCAGCCAGCGCACGCACGATCGGGCTGTCGTTGGAGGTGCGATAGAGCGTTTGCTTGATCGCGACGACCTCCGGATCGGCTGCCGCCTGGCGCAGGAACTGTACCACGACGTCGAAGGATTCATACGGGTGATGGACGACGATGTCCTTTTCCCGGATCGCCGCGAAGCAATCGCCGCCATGCTCGCGGATACGTTCCGGAAAGCGCGGATTGTACGGCACGAACTTCAGGTCGTCGCGCGCAATCGAGACGATCTCGGAGATCTGGCTAAGCGCCAGCGGCCCGGTCAGGACGCTGATGCGGCTCGATGAGACGCCGAGTTCACCGGCGACGAACTCGCGCAATTCCTCGGGCATCGAATTGTCGAACTCGATGCGGATCACCGAACCGCGGCGACGGCGTTTCAGCGCGGTCTCAAACAGCCGCACGAGGTCCTCGGACTCTTCTTCCACCTCGATATCGCTGTCGCGAATGATACGGAATGTACCGGAGCCGGTGACCTCATAGCCCGGGAAGAGCTTGCCGATATAGAGGCCCACCACCGCCTCCAGCGGAACAAAACGCACATGCCCCTTGCGGTCCGGCAGGCGGATATAGCGTTTCAGGGCCTGCGGCAGGCGCAGCAGCGCGCTCATCGTCTCGCCGTTCTTGCGATGCCGGAGCTCCAGCGCGATCGAAAAGCCAAGGTTGGGGATGAACGGGAACGGATGCGCCGGGTCGATCGACAGAGGGGTCAGTACCGGGAAAACCTGTTCCTGGAAATGCTCTTCCAGCCAGGCGCGCTCGTCCTTGGTCAGCGCATCGCCGGCGACCGTCTCGATGCCTTCCTTGTTGAGCAGGATCATCAACGCCGACAGGCTCTTCTGCTGATCCTCCTGCAGGCGCTCCACCTCGCGGAGCAACTGTTCGAGCTGCTGTTCCGGCGTGCGCCCGTCGGGGCTTTTCAGAACGATGCCTTCGCGCACCTGGCCCGCAAGGCCAGCGACGCGCACCATGAAGAACTCGTCGAGATTGGCGGCCGAAATCGACAGGAAGCGGACACGCTCGAGCAGCGGATGGTTCGCGTTGAGCGATTCCTCCAGCACACGGCGGTTGAACTGCAGCCAGGAGAATTCGCGATTGACAAAGCGATCGGGATTGCCGCCCTCGACGCTTGCCGTTCCGACATTGATGAAGTCGGCCTGGACCGGCTTGAGCTCGTTCATGTCCGCCTTTCTCTCCAGCGAGTCACGCCGGTTAACCGGCTCAATTTATCCTGTGACAGGGTTTTGCGACAGTTTCATTTCATCGAACTTGCAAAGAACACGGATATGCTTCAAACGCATGTCGTATGCGTTGAAGGAGACGATGATGGCCGGCGGTTCCATTCCCCATTTCCAGAACGATGCGGGCCACCCGGCGATCGAGATCGGCGTGCGCGAATTCATGTGCGTCGGCGCCAATCCACCCTTCGATCATCCGCATGTCTTCCTCGATCTCGGCAGCGACGACGAGAAGGTCTGCCCCTATTGCTCGACCCTCTATCGCTATTCAGCCAAGCTGAAGGCGACCGAAACGGTACCGGCCGGCTGCCTCTACGTCGACCGCGCCGCCTGATCTTTCTTATCGCCCGACCATGACAATGGATGCGCGATCCCGCCCGGTGGTGATCGCGGGCGGCGGTATTGCAGGGTTGACAGCCGCGCTCGCCTTTGCGCAACGCGGCCTTGCAGTCGAGATTTATGAACAGGCTGCCCAGTTCGAGACCGTGGGGGCCGGCATCCAACTTTCCCCAAACGCGACCTGCATTCTGGCAGATCTCGGCGTGCTGGAACGGCTGTTGTCGATGGCGGTCCGGCCCGAAGCCGTTGTGCTGAAGGATGCAGCCAGCTTGAAGGAACGCGCGCGTGTACCGCTCGGTGCGTTTGCCGAACAGCGCTGGCAGGCGCCTTATCTCACCGCCCATCGCGCTGACGTACAGGCGGCATTGGTTGCGCAAGTGACTGCAACAGCAGGCATCCGCCTGGTCACCGGCGCGCGCCTCAAGGATATCGGCATCGGAAGGGGTAACGCAGTCGGCAGCTTCGAACACGATGGTACGGAGACCCAGCCAGCCAGTTCGCTTCTGATCGGTGCGGACGGTGTCTGGTCGAAGGTAAGGGAACTGCCCGGCCTTGCCGGCAAGAGCCATTTCACGGGTGAGCTCGCCTGGCGCGTCACCGTTGCGGCGGATAGCACGGCGGGCAGGACTTTTGCCTCCATCGGTGCTGCGGGCTGTGTGACCGCCTTCCTGCATTCCGGTTTTCACCTGATCGCCTATCCGGTCAGCGCAGGTGCGGCCATCAACCTCGTCGCCTTCACGAAGGGTGAGCGCATCGCCGAAGGCTGGTCGGGCCACGCCGATCCGGCAATTCTGACCAGAGCACTCAAGGGCGCTGCCCCTGCCCTGGCGAAGCTGATTGCGGAAGCAGGAACCTGGCTGGCCTGGCCTCTGCATGTCGTCGACCGGAAACCGGCATGGACATTGCCACAAGGTGTCGCGCTGATTGGCGATGCCGCACACGCCATGACACCTTTTGCCGCGCAGGGTGCAGGCATGGCGATCGAAGACGCCGCTGCACTCGCCGCCTGTGTTGCCGAAACGCCGATCAATCTCACCCAAGCGCTGACGAACTGGGAAAAACAGCGCAAGCCGAGGGTGGCCAAAGTCGCGCGGCGCGGCGCCCTCAACCACCTCGCCTGGCATGCGACTGGTCCCGTTGCACTGGCACGCAACCTCGTTCTGGCGCTGCGTCCATCGCAGCGCCTCGCCGCCGATCTCGACTGGCTTTACGGTTGGCGGATGCCGAGCGCCGGCTCCAAACCCTTGACCTGACGGCATTCCACCTATTGCCGCGCCGGCTGGGGCTCATCGCGATTGTAGAGTTGCATCGACAGGCTCAGCGACCAGGGCAACGGATTCCACCAACCTGTTCTGAGACCAGCCACCCGCAGGGCCCTGGCCGTCCATGTATTGCAGCCGACCAGTGCGTTGAAGGCACCCTCGGCTTCGTAAAAACCATCACTGATGGAATAGCCGGCACCCGGAATGAATTTCGGTCGATCCGCATCGCGCGTGAAGCTGGCGGCGATGAAATCGAGCAGCGCGGCAAACCGCGCTTCGCTGACGTCGTAGCCGGCGACGGCGGGATGTGGTTCAGGGATCGGTCCAGCCACATCGACATGCATCGCTGCGGCATCCACGGTCAGCGCCTTGAATACCGGTGCAGGCCTCAGTTGTGACCATGTCGGCGTTTCAAGATAGAAGGCCCGGCCGCCCCAGCCGAAGATGAGGTAGCGCACCCCTTCCCCATTTGCTGCGATGCCATCTTCCGCCAGGAAACGAAACCTTTCCAGAACCGCGGCATCGACCGGAATGGCGATGTCCGTGTGGATCGGGTTGCTGATTACATAGATTCGGCGCGTGCCCGAGCCTTCATCTCCAGACCAAAGTGGTCGCGGAATGAGCGTGCCTAGCGCTGCGATGACAGCGATCAGAGCCAGGATACGGAGAGCGAAGCGGAAAATCCCTCTCATCTCGGCATCTCCTCGAAGCCATTGGCATGGAAGGCCTTTATCCACCACGCAAAAGGCCCCGCCTTGCGACGGGGCCTTGCGCAGACAATCGCAACGCGATCAGTGCAGGATCTGGCTGAGGAAGAGCTTGGTGCGCTCGTGGCGCGGGTGGTCGAAGAACTCGACCGGCGTGTTCTCTTCCACGATCTGGCCCTGATCCATGAAGATGACGCGGTTGGCGACCTTGCGGGCGAAGCCCATCTCGTGGGTCACGCACAGCATCGTCATGCCTTCTTCGGCAAGACCCACCATCGTCTCCAGAACTTCCTTGATCATTTCCGGATCCAGCGCAGACGTCGGCTCATCGAACAGCATGATGCGCGGGTTCATGCACAGCGAACGCGCGATCGCCACCCGCTGCTGCTGACCACCCGACAGCTGGCCTGGATATTTGTGTGCCTGCTCGGGGATCTTGACGCGCTTCAGGAAGTGCATGGCGGCCTCTTCCGCCTGCTTCTTCGGGATCTTGCGCACCCAGATCGGCGCCAGCGTGCAGTTCTCCAGGATGGTCAGGTGCGGGAACAGGTTGAAGTGCTGGAACACCATGCCGACCTCGCGGCGCACCTCGTCGATCTTCTTCAGGTCGTTGGTCAGTTCCTTGCCGTCGACGATGATCTTGCCCTTCTGGTGCTCCTCCAGCCGGTTGATGCAGCGGATCATGGTCGACTTGCCGGAGCCCGAAGGACCGCAGATGACGATGCGCTCGCCGCGCATCACCTTCAGGTTGATGTCCTTCAGCACATGGAATTCGCCGTACCACTTGTGCATGCCGACGATTTCGATCGCCACGTCGGTATCCGAGATATGCATCTTCTTGGTGTTGACGCTGAGATCTTCCGCGCTGACTGCATTTTCTGTGGCCATAAGCCGATTTCCCCTTGGTTGATTCTAGCACGACCGGCTTGCGGTCAGCGCTTGTAACCGGTGTCTAGCCGGCGTTCCATGAACATAGAATAGCGAGACATGCCGAAGCAGAACAGCCAGAATACCACCGCCGCGAAAATAAGTCCCGACGCCGGTGTTTGCGGCGATGCCCAGGAAGCGTCGGAGAAATTCTGGCGCACGATCGCCAGCAGGTCGAACATCGAGATGATGTAGACGAGGCTGGTGTCCTTGAACATGCCGATGAAGGTGTTGACGATGCCCGGGATGACCAGTTTCAGCGCCTGCGGCAGCACGATGAAATACATCTTCTGCCAATAGCTCAGTCCCAGGGAATCGGCCCCCTCGTACTGCCCCTTCGGGATAGCCTGAAGACCGCCGCGCACCACTTCCGCCATGTAGGCTGCGGCAAACAGCGAGACGCCGATCAACGCGCGCAGGAATTTGTCGAAGGTAACGCCCGCCGGCAGGAACAGCGGCAGCATCACGCTCGCCATGAACAGCACCGTGATCAGCGGAATGCCGCGTATCGTCTCGATGAAGACGATGCAGATCATCTTCACCACCGGCATCTTCGAACGCCGGCCAAGTGCCAAGAGGATGCCAAGCGGAAGGGAAACGACGATGCCCACGAAAGACAGCGTCAGCGTCACCAGCAGGCCACCCCACAGCGGCGTCTCGACATGCGGCAGGCCGAATACACCCCCCACAAGCAGGACGAAGGCCACGATCGGCAGCACCAGGAAGAACAGCACCGCATTGAGCCCCTTGTGTGGAACCCGCGGGATCAGGAGCGGCGCAAGCAGTGCCACGAAAAGGATACCGACGAGGATGGGCCGCCAGCGTTCCTCCAGCGGATAGCGCCCGAGCATGAACTGGCCGAACTTGGCATTGACGAAGGCCCAGCAGGCGCCGGACCAGCCGTCAGGCTGGGTGCCTCCCTGCGCTACGGTAGCGCAGACCGTGCGGTCTGGACCCGTCCACTGCGCCTGGATGAAGGCCCAGTCGATGATCGGTGGCAGGATCATGGCGACCAGCACCAGCCCGACGAGAGTCAGGATGGTATCGCCAACCGAGGCAAAAAGGTTCTTGCGGACCCAGGCAACCAGCCCCCGCTCGCCGGGAGGCGCAGGCATCGGCTGCGCCAACTCTGTGCGGACCCAGGAAAGATCAGTCTGTGCCATGACCTTACCTCTCCACCAGCGCCATCTTGGCGTTGACCACATTCATGATGGCCGACGTCAACAGGCTGAGACCGAGATAGACCGCCATCATGATCAACACGGGTTCAATCGCCTGACCGGTCTGGTTCAGCACCGTTCCAGCGATGGCTGTGAGATCCGGATAGCCGATCGCGATGGCCAGCGAAGAATTCTTGGTCAGGTTGAGATACTGGCTGGTCAGCGGCGGGATGACGATGCGCATCGCCTGCGGAACGACGACAAGCCGAAGGATCGGCCCAGATCGCAACCCGAGCGCTCCTGCAGCCTCGGTTTGCCCCCTGCTCACCCCGCGAACGCCGGCGCGTACGATCTCTGCGATGAAAGCGGCGGTATAGAAGGAAAGCGCCAGATAAAGCGACAGGAACTCCGGTTTGACCTGGAAGCCACCGGTCAGGTTGAAGGTCGATTTCTTTGGCAGATCGAACGAAAGCGGAAAACCGCTGGCGACATAGGCGAGCAATGGCAGCCCGACGATCAGCGCCACCGATGTCCAGAACACGGGGAATTGCTGGCCGGTTGCCATCTGCCGCTGGCGTGCCTTGCGTGCGACGAACCACGACATGGCGATGCCGAGCAGGAAAGCGAGCAGGATCAACCATGCACCCTCGCCCCAAACAGCGCGCGGGAAATAGAAACCCCGGCTGTTCACATAGGAGCCGAATGGCAATTCGATACTGTCGCGCGGCAACGGCAGCACCGACAGCACACCGAAATACCAGAAAAAGATGACCAGCAACGGCGGGATGTTACGGAACACCTCGACATAGACCGTGCAGATCTTGCGGATCAGCCAGTTGTTGGAAAGCCGGCCGATACCGACCATGAAACCGATGATGGTTGCCGTGACGATGCCAGCAAGGGCTACGATCGCCGTATTGATCAGGCCGACGAGGATCGCACGGCCATAGGTACTATCCGACGAATAGGCGATGGCGCTGTCGGCGATATCGAAACCGGCGCGTCCCTTGAGGAAGGCGAAACCGGACGCGATGCGCAAACGTTGGAGATTGTCGATGGTGTTGCCGACGATCCACCAGATGAACAGTATCAACGCCAGGGCGGCGACGACCTGGATGAAGATGCTGCGGACTCTCGGGTCATTGATCAAGGAGCCGCGAGTGGGCTCCTCGCGAAGAACTTCCTGCGATGCCATGGGTCAATCCCCTGAATGAGAAACAGGGAGGCGGCAACGCCACCTCCCTGACGGTATTCTCGATCAGCGGATCGGCGGAGCGTATTGCAGGCCGCCCTTCGTCCAGAGCCCATTGAGGCCCCGCGCGATCTTGAGCGGGCTGCCGGCACCGACATTGCGCTCGAACATCTCGCCGTAATTGCCGACGGACTTGACGATGTTGACGACCCAGTCGTTGGAGACGCCAAGATCGGTACCGAGTTTGGTGTCGGCTTCCTGACCGAGCACGCGCTTCACTTCAGGACCACCAGAAGCCTTCAGCTCGTCGACATTGGCCTGGGTGATGCCGAGCTCTTCCGCCTGCAGCAGGGCAAAATAGGTCCACTTCACGATGTGATACCACTGGTCGTCACCCTGGCGCACGGCCGGGCCGAGCGGCTCCTTGGAGATGATCTCCGGGAGCACGACATGGTCGCCCGGCGCCGACAGCGTCAAGCGGATGCCATAAAGGCCCGACTGGTCGGTCGTGTAGGCGTCGCAACGTCCGGAATCATAGGCCGCGTTGGCTTCTTCGACCTTCTCGAAGACGACTGGATTGTACTCCATCTTGTTCGCCTTGAAGTAGTCGGCAAGGTTGAGCTCGGTGGTCGTGCCCGATTGCACGCAGACCGCCGCACCCGAAAGCTGTAGCGCGGAATTGACGCCCGGTAGCTTCTTGGCGTTCACCATGAAGCCCTGGCCGTCATAATAGGTGACGCCCGCGAAGTTCAGGCCGAGCGCGGTGTCGCGATTGATCGTCCAGGTTGTGTTGCGCGACAGAAGATCGATTTCGCCCGACTGCAACGCGGTGAAACGCTCCTTGGCCGACAGCGGCGTGAACTTGACCTTGGTGCCGTCACCGAAGACGGCGGCTGCAACCGCGCGGCAGAAATCGGCGTCCAAACCTTTCCATTCGCCCTTGTCGTCCGGCGACGAGAAGCCCGAGAGACCGGTGTTGACGCCGCACTGGATAAATCCCTTGGCCTTGACCGCCTCCAAGGTGCTTGCGGCCGAAGCAGCGGACGCCATCAGACCCATCGTCGCCGCCGCCAGAATGCCGATTGCAATGTGTTTCATAACCCTCAGACCCTTTTTCGGTTGTTTGGGCGCATTGCCCGATTTTTTGTGCGAACCCCATCAGCCATTCCGGCCCACTTCCGGAACGCGGCTCCCTAGCCGACGCACAAGCTGCTCCCGTTCACGAAGAACATCGAAGGCGATAATTCCCGTGAGGTCAAGGAAAATGACCGAGCCGTGGCAGCCATCAAGCAAATAATATCGACGCTCGAACAAACGTGCCTCCGCTGCTGTCGCAGTGTTCGGCAGATTGACGAAATTCAACCCCAAATTGCTCAAAAACAACGCAAGGACGCTCGGGCTGGTCCACCTGAAGCATGACGCTGGCAATCACCCGGCGGTTGCGCCTCCGCCCCGCCCGCTCTATCCCTTCGCAACCTCAGCAGGCAGCAGGATCATGGCAAAAAACAACGGTAATTGGGGCATCAACACGCGGCTCGCCCATGGCGGCAACGACCCGCGCGATTTCTTCGGCTTCGTCAACCCGCCGGTGGTGCACGCTTCCACTGTGCTCTATCCCGACGCAGCCACCATGACCACGCGCGGCCAGAAATACACTTATGGCACGCACGGAACGCCCACGTCTGACGCGCTGGCTGCCGCCATCGACGAACTCGAGGGTTCCGCCGGCACCATCATCGTGCCGTCTGGTCTGGCGGCGGTGACGGTGCCGCTGCTCGCATTCGCCTCGGCCGGCGACCATATCCTGGTGGTCGACAGCATCTACCGGCCGACCCGCCACTTCTGCGACACCATGCTGAAGCGCATGGGTGTCGATGTGGAATACTACGAGCCACGCATCGGTGCTGGCATCAAGGCCCTGTTCCGGCCGAATACGAGGATCGTGTTCACCGAATCGCCTGCCTCGAATACCTATGAAGTCCAGGACATACCGGCGATCTCGAAGGAAGCGCATGCCATCGGCGCGATGGTCATGATGGACAACACCTGGGCGACGCCGCTGTATTTGCGTCCCCTCGACCACGGCGTCGATATCTCCATCCACGCCGCCACCAAATATCCTGGCGGCCATTCGGACGTGCTGTTGGGAACCGTTTCGGCCAACGAGGCATGCTGGCCGAAATTGCTCGGCGGCTTCGATGCGCTGGGCTGCTGCGCCGGTCCCAACGATGTCTATCAGGTCCTGCGGGGCCTGCGCACGATGGGTGTGCGGCTTGAGCACCATGGCAAGAACGCATTGGAGATCGCTCGCTGGCTGGAAACGGAGGCGGGCGTGGCGCGCGTGCTCCACCCTGCCCTGGAAAGCCACCCGGACCACGCCTTGTGGAAGCGGGATTTCTCGGGCGCCAGCGGCGTCTTCTCCGTCGTGCTGGCCGGTGGTGGCCAGAAGCAGGCACATGCCTTCCTGGATGCGCTGAAGATCTTTGGCCTCGGCTATTCCTGGGGCGGCTATGAAAGCCTTGCCGTGCCGGTCTTCCTCGACGACCGCACCATCGCCAAGGGGCCTTACGAAGGCCCACTGATCCGCTTGCAGATCGGGCTCGAGGACCTCGAGGACTTGAAGACCGATCTGTCAGCCGGTCTCGCAGCCGCGCGGGCGGCCTGACGCCATTCTGCCAAGCCGCCGCGCCCACGATCTGGATTTTCGCGCTGCAGCTCAGTCAGCCGATCGGTTGGGCAGGTTGCCCGCATTCCTGAGCGCGGCAACCAACAGGCTGGTATGGCCAAGGATATCGGTCTGTGCCTGTGCCGGCAGGGACAGGCCGTTCCAGCTCTCCAGTGGCTCGATGAAGCTCGCCAGCGCACCGTTGACCCTGCAGCTATCCATCGACTGGCCATCCTTGCTCAGCGCCAGGATGCCGATATCGCCGCCATACCGAATACCGGCGATACGCTGGAAACGGTAGTCGCCCTCGACCCGGACGTCGAAAGCCAACCGCCCTGCCGTGCGCGCCGCGATATCCGTCACCTTCTCCGAAAAACTGGTCGGCAGCGTGCTGGCGGTCCGCACCGCCATTTCGAACAGGACTGTATCCAACTCTGCCGCCATAATGCGCCCACTGTGCTGCGGGCGTGGAAACAGGCAATTGGGCCACGCGCGTTTTGCACAGCGTAACAGCACTCTAAATTAGAACAATGTAAAATTTTCAGCTGGTTAGGATGGTGAGCCGGGAGGGGATCGAACCCTCGACCACATGATTAAAAGTCACGTGCTCTACCGCTGAGCTACCGGCCCATCCTGGCGTTCTGGCCCGGAACATCGCCCGGCATCGCCGACCGCGTTTCCGAATGTCGGTCCGCCTGAAAAGTGGGCGGAACATAGGGAGAGTGCTCCCACCGGTCAACCGGAAAAAAGCCGATTTCCAAGCCGTTGCAAACAACAGGCTTTTCGCCGGCGACTGCAGAGGCCACCATGCGCGAAATTACGCCGTTAGCGTCCGCTTCACGGCATCGTGCCAGCCTTTCAGCTTGGCCGTGCGGATCTTTGCTTCCATTTCGGGTTTGAAACGGCGGTCAAGCGACCACGCCTTCGCGAAATCCCTCATCTTCGGCCATACCCCTGCCCTGGAGCCGGCCAGCCAGGCAGCACCGAGCGCCGTGGTCTCCAGGATGGCCGGGCGATCGACCGGTGCATCCAGGATGTCGGCGAGCCGCTGCATGGTCCATGCGGATGCCACCATGCCGCCGTCTACCCGCAGCACCGTCTTGCCGTTGCCGGTCTTCCAGTCCTTTTTCATCGCGTCGAGCAGGTCGCGCGTCTGGAAGGCGACTGATTCCAGTGCCGCGCGTGCGAACTCCGCCGGGCCAGAGTTGCGCGTCAGCCCGTAGATAGCGCCACGCGCGTCGGCATCCCAATGCGGCGCGCCGAGTCCAACAAAAGCCGGCACCAGATAGACATTCTGCGCATCGTCGGCGTGCGCGGCCAGTTCGCCGCTGTGTTCGGCCTTGCCGATCACCTTGATGCCGTCGCGCAGCCATTGCACGGCAGCGCCTGCGACGAAGATCGAACCCTCGAGCGCGTAGGTCGTCTTGCCGTTCAGGCGATAGGCAATCGTCGTCAGCAGCCGATTCTTCGAGCGTACGATGTCGGTGCCGGTATTCAGCAGGGCAAAGCAGCCGGTGCCATAAGTGGATTTCATCATGCCGGGCTCGAAACAGGCCTGACCGATGGTGGCAGCCTGCTGATCGCCTGCGACGCCGAGGATCCTGATCTCGGCGCCGAACAGATTTTTCTCCGTCACGCCAAAGTCATCCGCACAATCCTTCACCTGCGGCAGCAGTTGTGCCGGGATGTTCAGGATGCGTAGCAACTCGTCGTCCCACTCGTTCGTGGCGATGTTGTAGACCAGTGTGCGCGAAGCGTTGGTGGCATCAGTTGCGTGTACCTTGCCGCCGGTCAGCCGCCAGATCAGGAAGCTGTCGATGGTCCCTGCCAGAAGTTCACCGCGCTCGGCGCGCTTCCTCGCCCCTTTCACCTTGTCCAGCATCCAGGCGATCTTGGTGCCGGAGAAATAGGGATCGAGCAGCAGGCCGGTCTTCTTGGTGAATTTCGGCTCCAGCCCCTGCTTGCGCAGCTTGACGCAAAGCGGTGCGGTGCGGCGGTCCTGCCAGACGATGGCGTTGTGGATCGGCTTGCCTGTCGCCTTATCCCAAACAACGACCGTCTCGCGCTGATTTGTGATGCCGATCGCGGCAACGTCGGAGGCTTTGCGGTTCGCCTTTTTCAGCGCTGCCTTGACGGTGTGGACGACGCTTGCCCAGATCTCTTCCGGATCATGTTCGACCCAGCCCGACGCCGGAAAGTGCTGGGTGAATTCCTGCTGACCGACGCCGGCAACCTTCATGGCGCCGTCGAACAGGATCGCACGCGAGGATGTCGTGCCCTGGTCGATCGCTAACACGAAACCTGTCATCTCTTCCCCTCTGTACGACATGAGAAGGGAGACGGCTTAACGCCGCCTCCCCGTTTCTCCAATGCGGACCGTGGTCCACACCGTTTATTTCTGCCAGCTCTTCACCAGCTCGTCATAGTTGATGGTGATCGGCTTGTCCTTCTCGGGCTCGATCTTGAGCTGCGGCGCAAGGTTACCCTTCGAGACGGCGTCCTTGTTCCAGTACTCAAGATCGTGTTCCTCGGCGAGCTTCGGACCGATGTCGCCCTGCACGCCGGCCTTCTCGAGGCGGCCCATCACCTTCTCCTGCTCGGCGCACAGCGAGTCCATAGCCTCTTGCGCGGTCTTGGCGCCGGAGGATGCATCGCCGATTGCCTGCCACCACAGCTGTGCCAGCTTCGGATAGTCCGGCACGTTGGTGCCTGTCGGCGACCACTGCACGCGGGCCGGCGAGCGGTAGAACTCGATCAGGCCGCCGAGCTTCGGCGCGCGGTCCGTGAAGCTCTTGTGGTGGATGGTGCTCTCGCGGATGAAGGTGAGACCGACATGGCTCTTCTTCACGTCGACCGTCTTCGAGGTGACGAACTGAGCATAGAGCCAGGCTGCCTTGGCACGGTCGTCCGGCGTCGACTTCATCAGTGTCCAGGAACCGACGTCCTGGTAGCCGAGCTTCATGCCGTCCTTCCAGTAGACGCCATGCGGGCTCGGCGCCATACGCCACTTCGGCGTACCGTCGGCATTCACCACCGGCAGACCGTCCTTGACCATGTCGGCGGTGAAGGCGGTGTACCAGAACATCTGCTGGGCGATGTTGCCCTGAGCCGGAACCGGGCCACTTTCGGAGAAGGTCATGCCCTGTGCCTCAGCCGGAGCATAGGCCTTCAGCCAGTCCAGATATTTCTGGATCGCATAGACCGAAGCCGGGCCGTTGGTGTCACCGCCGCGGGCCACGCAGGAACCGACAGGCTGTGACTTTTCGTTGACCTTGATGCCCCATTCGTCGACCGGCAGACCGTTCGGTATGCCCTTGTCGCCATTGCCGGCCATGGACAGCCATGCGTCGGTGAAGCGCCAGCCGAGCGACGGGTCCTTCTTGCCATAGTCCATATGACCGAAGACCTTCTTGCCGTCGATCTCGCGACCGTTGAAGAACTCGGCGATGTCCTCATAGGCCGACCAGTTGACCGGCACGCCGAGATCGTAACCGTACTTCGCCTTGAAGTCGGCCTTGTTCTTCTCGTCGTTGAACCAGTCGTAGCGGAACCAGTAGAGGTTCGCGAACTGCTGGTCCGGCAACTGGTAGAGCTTCTTGTCCGGCGCCGAGGTGAAGGAAGTGCCGATGAAGTCGGCGATGTCGAGGTTCGGATTGGTAACGTCCTTGCCTTCGTTCGCCATCCAGTCGGTCAGGTTGCGCACCTGCTTGTAGCGCCAGTGCGTGCCGATCAGGTCGGAATCGTTGACCCACGCATCGTAAAGGTTCTGACCCGTCTGCATCTGGGTCTGGATCTTTTCGACGACGTCACCCTCCTGGATCAGGTCGTGCGTCAGCTTGATGCCGGTGATTGCCGAAAAGGCTGGTGCCAGTACTTCCGATTCATACGAGTGCGTGGTGATGGTTTCCGACACCACCTTGATCTCCATGCCGGCGAACGGCTTGGCGGCGTCGATGAACCATTGCATTTCCTTTTCCTGGTCGGCGCGCGGAAGCGTCGATACGTCGCCGATTTCCTTGTCCAGGAAGGCTTTCGCCTCGTCCATGCCTGCATAGGCGTTGCCCATGCCAGCAAGCAGGGCGAGCGCGGTGGTCGATATCAGAAATTGCCGTCGCATAGGTCTCCTCCAAAATAAGTTTCAATATGCCCCGGATCGGCGGCCGGCTCGCCGCCTCCCCGACAGTTTTCTCCCTCTATACGTAGCGAAACACCGCGATGGCGTAGACCACGGAGAGAGCGAGAGCCCACCACAGGCCGGCTCCGACGAGACCCAGCCAAGCGAGATGGATGAAGGCGCTGCCGAGCAGCGAAATAAAGAGGCGGTCGCCGCGCGTTGTTTCGAAACGCAGCACGCCGACGCGCGGATTGCCGCCGGGCGAAGCATATTCCCACACCGCCATCAGCGACAGGATACCGAAGATGGAGAGGAAGAACATGGCGGTCGGGAAGGTCCAGGCCATCCATCCGCCGGCGATCAAAGGCGCGCCCCAATCACGCGCGCCGTCCTGAACCGGAACAAAGGAGGCCAGCAGCCCGGATGCGCCGAGATAGATGGCGATCACGACAATGAGGGGAACGATCCAGTTTCGAGAAACAGCCATCAAACCCTCCCCAGGGCAAAGCCCTTGGCGATGTAGTTGCGGACGAACCAGATCACGATGGCACCGGGGATCAGCGTCAGCACGCCGGCGGCGGCAAGCAAGCCCCAGTCCATGCCGGAGGCCGAGACGGTGCGTGTCATGACGGCCGCGATCGGCTTCGCATCGGTGGTGGTCAGCGTGCGCGCGAGCAGTAGTTCTACCCATGAGAACATGAAACAGAAGAAGGCAGCCACGCCGATGCCGCTCGCGATCAGCGGCATGAATATCTTGAAGAAGAAGCGCGGGAACGAATAGCCATCGATATAGGCCGTTTCGTCGATCTCCTTCGGCACGCCAGACATGAAGCCTTCCAGGATCCACACCGCCAGCGGCACGTTGAACAGGCAGTGCGCCAGCGCCACCGCGATGTGCGTGTCGATCAGGCCGAAGGCGGAATAGAGCTGGAAAAACGGCAGCGCGAACACGGCAGGCGGTGCCATGCGGTTGGTCAGCAGCCAGAAGAAAAGGTGCTTGTCGCCCAGGAAGCGATAGCGTGAGAAGGCGTAGGCCGCAGGCAAGGCGACAGCGACCGAAATCACCATGTTCATAACGACATAGGTGATGGAGTTGACATAACCCATGTACCAGGAGGGATCGGTGAAGATGATCCGGTAGTTCCGCAGTGTCGGCTCGTGTGGATAGAGCGTCAGGCCCGACACGATCTCCGTGTTGGTCTTGAAGCTCATATTGACGAGCCAGTAGATCGGCAGCAGCAGGAAGAGGATGTAGAGCGTGGGGATCACCCACCAGAACTTCGATTCCTCGCCGCGCTTGCGCATGCGCCGCGCAAGCTGCTCCTGCGAAAGGCCGCTTCTCAGGGAACCGGCGGCGATCGCCGTATCCGTCGGATTTGTTCGTTCGTTTGCGCTCGCCATATCAGCGCTCCGCGTCGTAGTTGGTCATGACGGTGTAGAACACCCATGACAGCAACAGGATGATCAGGAAGTAGACCAGCGACATCGCCGCCGCCGGGCCGAGGTCGAACTGGCCGAGCGCCATCTTGACGAGGTCGATGGACAGGAAAGTGGTCGAGTTGCCTGGGCCGCCGCCGGTGACGACGAACGGTTCGGTGTAGATCATGAACGAGTCCATGAAGCGCAGCAGGACCGCGATCAGCAGCACGCGTTGCATCTTCGGCAGCTGGATATAGCGGAAGACGGCCCAGCGTGACGCACCGTCGATCTTGGCGGCCTGGTAGAAAGCATCTGGGATCGAGACGAGGCCGGCGTAGCACAGCAACACGACAAGGCTCGTCCAGTGCCACACATCCATGATGATGACGGTGAACCAGGCGTCGATCGGATCCTGCACATAATTGTAGTTGAAGCCCAGTTTGTTCAGATAGTAGCCGAACAGGCCGATGTCGCTGCGACCGAACACTTGCCAGATCGTGCCGACGACATTCCAGGGAACCAGCAGCGGCAGCGCCATCAACACCAGGCAGACCGGAACGCCCCAGCCCTTCTTCGGCATGTTGAGCGCGATCAGGATACCGAGTGGCACTTCGATGGCCAGGATGATGGCGGAGAAGACGAGGTTGCGGCCCATCGCCTGCCAGAAGCGCGAGGATCCGAGCAGTTCCTCGAACCATTCTGTACCGGCCCAGAAGAACTGGTTGTTACCGAATGTATCCTGGACCGAATAGTTGACCACCGTCATCAGCGGTATCACCGCGGAGAAGGCCACCAGCACCAGCACCGGCAGGACGAGAAACCAGGCCTTGTTGTTCCATGTTTTCTCCATGGTCAGGCCCTCATCTCGACGCGCCAGGAATCGGCGTAGACATTGATGCCGGCCGGTTCGAAGCGCAGCTTCGGTTCAGCCGGAATTTCCTCGTCTTCTCCGACGATAGCCGCGATCTCGCGGCCTTCCATTTTGGCGCGTACGACCTTGTGGCGGCCGACATCCTCGACCTTGCTGATCGACACGCCGATACCGACGCGACCGAGCCGCACATATTCGGGCCTGATCCCGAGCTCCATCGATCCTTCGGTCTTCTCCGGGGCTCCGGGAAGCACGATGGCCAATGAGCCGAACCTGGCCGTCTTGCCCTCGACCTCGACCGGCAGCACGTTCATGCCTGGCGAGCCGATGAAATAACCGACGAAGGTGTGTTTCGGCCGTTCGAAGAGTTCCGCGGGCGTGCCGATCTGGACGATGCCGCCATCATACATCACCACCACCTGGTCGGCGAAGGTAAGCGCCTCGGTCTGGTCATGCGTGACGTAAACCATGGTGTAGCCGAAGCGCCGGTGAAGCTGCTTGAGCTGCGAACGCAGCACCCATTTCATGTGCGGGTCGATGACGGTGAGCGGTTCATCGAACAGGATCGCGTTGACGTCGGAGCGTACGAGACCGCGTCCAAGCGAGATCTTCTGTTTCTGGTCGGCGGTCAGGCCCCTCGCCTTGCGCTTGGCCCAGTCGGCGAGATCGATCATGTCGAGCGTCTCGCGCACCTTGCGGTCGACATCGGCCTCCGGCACGCCGCGATTGCGCAGCGGGAAGGCCAGATTGTCGTAGACTGTCATCGTGTCGTAGATGACCGGGAACTGGAACACCTGGGCGATGTTGCGTTCCTGCGTCGACAGGTTGGTGACGTCATGTCCGTTGAACAACAGTTTGCCGTGCGAAGGATGCAGCAGGCCGGAGATGATGTTCAAAAGCGTGGTCTTGCCGCAGCCGGACGGGCCAAGCAGCGCATAGGCACCGCCGTCCTGGAAGGTGTGATGCACTTCCTTAAGCGCGAAATCCGTCTCCTTCTGCGGGTTGGGCAGGTAGGAATGGCGGATGTGATCGAGATCGATGCGTGCCATGCTGGTGCCTCACGCTGCCAGTTGCGAAGCGCCGACCGAACGGCCCGACGCGTCGAAAACCATGATGTGGCGCGGGTCGATAAACACCTCGACCTCATCGTCAGCGGTCAAATCGAGAATGCCGTGGGAAAGCATGACCCAACGCGCATCGGCGAAATCGAGATGCACGAAGCTTTCCGAACCCGTGATTTCGGTGATCGACACCTTGGCGCGCACCGGCACTGCCTGATCGTTCGGTCGCTGCAGCGAAAGATGGTGCGGCTGGAAACCGATCGTGTAGCTGGCATCGGCGACGCCGATAATGTCGGCCGGCACGGGCAAGCTCACGCCGCCGTCGAGCAGGAACTTGGCACCAGATTTACGCAGGACGATCGTGTTGAGCGGCGGGTCCGCGAACGTCCGTGCCGTGATCAGATCGTTCGGCTTGCGGAAAACCTCGATGGTCGAACCGAACTGGGTGACCTTGCCTTCCGATAGCGTCGCGGTGTTGCCGCCAAGCAGAAGCGCCTCATGCGGCTCAGTCGTCGCGTAGACGAAGATGGTGCCGGCCTCTGCGAAGATCCTCGGCAATTCTGCACGCAGTTCCTCGCGCAATTTGTAATCGAGATTGGCGAGCGGCTCGTCGAGCAGCACAAGGCTGGCATTCTTGACGATGGCGCGCGCAAGCGCGGTGCGCTGCTGCTGGCCACCGGATAGATTGAGCGGCGTGCGTTCGAGATAAGGCGTTAGCTTGAGGAGTTCCGCCGCCTGCCGCACCTCGCGATCGATCTTGGCCCGTTCGATGCCGGCGACACGCAGCGGCGAAGCAATGTTCTCGTAGACGGTCATCGTCGGATAATTGATGAACTGCTGGTAGACCATGGCGATGTTGCGCTTCTGCACCGGAACGCCGGTGACATCCTTGCCATCGAACCAGACGCTGCCGGTGGTCGGCCGGTCGAGCCCGGCCATCAGGCGCATCAGGCTCGTCTTGCCGGACAGCGTTGGCCCAAGAAGCACGTTCAGGGACCCATGCTGCAGCGTCAGCGACACGTCGTCGATGTGCGTTGCAGCACCCACGACCTTCGAGACGTTCCGCAGTTCCAGCATTTGTTCCTCCCCAGGCCGCGCTATTCGGCGGCCGCTATGTGCGGACCGCTGATGCGGCGCAGAAATGCTTCCAGTTGAGCGGTCTGTTCGCGGTCGAAATGCAGACCTCGCTTCGTCCGGCGCCAAAGAATATCTTCCGCGGTCTGCGCCCACTCGTTTTCAACAAGGTAACGCACCTCGGCTTCGTAGAGGTCGGCGCCGAAATCCTGGCCGAGATCGGCCTTGGACTTGGCAAGCCCGAGCAAGGTGCGCGCGCGCGTGCCATAAAGTCTGACCAGCCGCTTCGCCAGGCGCGCATCGAGAAACGGAAAGGCCTTCTTCAGCTTCGCGACCTCGGCCTCATAACCAGTTGCCGGGAAATCACCGCCCGGCAAGGTTCCCTTCGCGGTCCAGGGCTCGCCACGCTTACCGAGAAAGCCTTCGATCTTCTCCAGCATGGACTCCGCCAACCGCCGATAGGTGGTGATCTTGCCGCCAAAGGCGTTGACCAGCGGTGCCGTGCCTTCTCCACCCTCGGCCTTGAGGACGTAGTCTCGGGTGGCTTCCTGGGCCTTGGATGCACCGTCGTCGAAAAGCGGACGCACCGCCGAATAGGTCCAGACAATGTCGGCGCGCGTCACCGGGTCGGAAAAATACTCGCTGGCGGCTGAGCACAGATAGTCGATCTCGCCTTCGCTGATCGCCACATTATGGGGATCATCCGTGTAGTCGCGGTCAGTGGTGCCGATCAGCGTAAACTCTTCCTCATAGGGGATCGCGAAGATGATGCGACCGTCCTTGTTCTGGAAGAAATAGGCCCGTGGGTCGTCGAACTTCTTGCGCACGACGATGTGGCTGCCCTGTACCAGCCTGACATTGTGAACGTCATTCTTGCCGACCGTCGTTGAAAGGACATGGTCGACCCATGGCCCGGCAGCGTTAACCAGCAGCTTCGCCTTGACCGTCTCGGTCTTGCGGCTGCGCAGATCCTCGATCGTGAGGATCCACAGATTGCCGTCGCGACGCGCGCCGACAACCTTGGTGCGGGTTCGGATAGTTGCGCCGCGATCCGCGGCGTCGCGGGCATTGAGAACGACCAGCCTCGCATCGTTCACCCAGCCGTCGGAATATTCGAACGCCTTGGAAAACAGAGGTTTGAGTGGCTTGCCGGCTGGGTCGCGCCGCATATCGAGCGTCTTGGTGGCCGGCAGCAGCTTGCGCCCGCCGATATGATCATAGAGGAACAGGCCGAGCCGCAGCATCCAGGCCGGACGCGGTCCGCCGTCGAAATAAGGCAGCACGAAACGCATCGGCCAGATGATGTGTGGCGCGTTGCGCCACAGCACCTCGCGTTCCATCAGCGCCTCGCGCACAAGACGGAACTCATAGAATTCGAGATAACGCAGGCCGCCATGGATGAGCTTGGTGGAGCCGGAGGACGTCCCGCTCGCCAGATCATTCATCTCGGCAAGGAAAACGGAATAGCCACGGCCGACCGCGTCGCGCGCGATACCGCAACCGTTGATGCCACCGCCGATGACAAAAATGTCATGGACCGGAGTTCCGTCCAAAATGCCCTCCCACGTTTTCGCATTGCAGCATTGATAGCCGCATTTCGAAAGCAGTTAGATGTTATTTCGAAAACAGAACGAATGTCAAACGAAATTGAAAACAGACAAAGACGCTTGCGCCTCCGCGTCAGGACCGTGACGTTTCAATCAGTTGAACCTCGGAGTCCGTGCAGATCTTGCGCACCGACGGGATGTCGCAGCGGTCGGTTATGAAGGTGTTGACCTGAGAGAGATGGCCGATGCGCACGGGTGCGGTGCGTTCGAATTTGGTGCAGTCCGAAACCAGGATGACATGGCGTGTGTTGGCGATAATGGCTTGCGCGACTTTCACTTCGCGAAAATCGAAATCGAGCAGCGCCCCGTCATGATCGATGGCCGAAGCCCCGATCACCGCGTAGTCGACTTTGAACTGCTTGATGAAATCGACTGCCGCTTCGCCGACGATACCGCCATCCGAACCACGCACGACACCGCCGGCAATCACCACCTCTATCGAAGGATAGACCCGCATCCTATTGGCAACATTGATGTTGTTGGTGATCACCATCAGGCCGTTATGATCGAGCAAGGCCTTGCTGACGGCTTCGGTCGTGGTGCCGATATTGATGAACAGCGAGGCATTGTCCGGGATCAGCCCTGCGGCGGCGCGCCCGATCGCCTCCTTCTCGTCGGCGGCGATCTTTCGCCTCGCTTCATATTCCATATTCTCGATGCCGGACGGGAACAGCGCACCTCCATGAATGCGGGTCAAAAGCCGCTGGTCGCACAAATCATTGAGATCCTTGCGGATGGTCTGCGGTGTCACTTCGAAATGCGCGGCAAGGTCGTCGACCAGCACGCGCCCCGCTTCCTTGGCCATCTGAATGATCTCGGCGTGGCGAGGCGACAGGTACATGGAGCAGTTCCCATTTTCGTTTTTGTTACTCATAGCCAAAAACGAAAATGGAAGAAAAGCAAGAGCCAGGAACGGCGAACACCGTGTTCGCTGCATTCCCGTTGTTTCGGCGACCTCTCTATGGAAGACCGCGCGCGATCTCGACAATCACATCGAAGGCCGCTTCGACATCCTCTCGCGTCGCCTCGAATTGTCCTGCCTGGAAACGGATCGCGACCCGGTCGTCGACACGCGTCTGTGTGAGGTAGATGCGGCCATCGTCGTTGATGGCGTTGACCAGCCTTAGATTGTGCTCGTCCGCGTCCCGTCCCTCGCCTGCCCGATGACGGAAGGAAAACAGCGACAGCATCGGCTCGGTAACGATCTCGAAATCCGGCTCCGTCGAGAGCCGTTCCGCCAGCGCAACGCTCCAGGCAACATGGTTGCGGATCATGGTTCGGAGACCATCCAGGCCATGCGCGCGCATCAGGAACCACAATTTCAGCGCGCGAAACCGCCTGCCCAGCGTCACCGTCCATTCGGAATAATTGATGATGCCGTCATGACCATGCGTCTTCAGATATTCCGGCTTGATTGCCAGCGTGCGCACGTGGCTTTCCGGATCGCGCACGAACTGGATCGAACAGTCGAAGCTTGCGCCCAGCCATTTGTGCGGATTGAAGACGATGGAATCGGCCAATTCCGACCCCTTCCAGAAGTACCGGTATTCGGGGCAGATCATCGCGGCGCCCGCCCAGGCCGCGTCGACATGCAGATAGAGATTGTGGCGGTGCGCGATTTCGGCGACCGCCGCGATGTCGTCGGTGCCGCCGGTGCTGGTGCCGCCGACACAGGCAACAATGCCCGCGGGGAGCAAGCCTGCTTCCGTGTCGGCGCGAATTGCCGCTTCCAGCGCAGTTGCATCCATGGAGCGCAGAGATCCGGTCGTGGGGACACGCACCAGATTTTCGTCGCCGATGCCCGCCACCCAGATCGCGCGATCGATCGAGGTGTGAACCTGGCTCGAACAGTAGACGCGCAGTTGCTTCTGCCCTGGCAGCCCCTTTTTGTTGCCGTCCCAACCCAGCGCACGCTCCCGCATGGTGAGCACCGCGGCCAGCGTGGCGGACGAGGCTGAATCCTGGATGACCCCGGAAAATCCTTCCGGCAGCCCTAGCGCCTGGCGCAGCCAGTCGATCATTTTTGTTTCAAGTTCGGTCGCGGCAGGTGAGGTCTGCCACAACATGCATTGCGCAGCGACCGCCGTGACCAGATATTCGGCGATCACCGAAACACGCGCAGCGTTCGCCGGAAAATACGCGAAGAAACGCGGATGTTGCCAATGCGTCATGCCGGGCATGATCTTGGCCTCGAAATCGGCGAAGATCGCCTCCATAGCCTCTGCTTGCTCCGGTGGCGATGCCGCGATCTGCTTGAGTATCGACCCTGGCGCCACCTGTGGCCGTACCGGCCTGTCCCGCACCGTATCCCGGTAGTCCGCGCCCCAGTCCGCGGCGCGCCGCGACCACATGCGGAATTCTTCGCTATCCATACCGCCTCCTCCTTGAGCCCGGCCCGATACGATTAACATGTGCATTATGGTGTTGGGCAATCGTGCACAAGGCCGGCCGGCAGCGATTGCCGTCGCCGTCGAGGCTACTGTTGCACGACCGTGATCGAAACGGCGAGTTGCTCGCGGCCTTGGCCCAGACGAATGCCGGAAACCGGCATGGCGTCGCGATAGTCGCGGCCGGTCGCGACCCGCACATAACGTTCGTCCGGCGAAATGCCGTTGGCGGCGTCGAAGGACACCCATCCCAGTCCTGCGACATACGCTTCGGCCCAGGCATGGCTCGCCACCTGTTCTGAAACGCCGTCCATCATCAGGTAACCGCTGATGTAACGCGCCGGCAGGCCGAGCAGCCGCGCCGCTGAAATAAACACATGGCTATGGTCCTGGCATACACCGGTACCGAGGCTGAGCGCTTCCTCGGCCAGCGTTTCGGCGCTGGTGCTGCCCGGTTGGTAGCTGATCCGGTCGCGCACCAACGCCATCAACCCGTGCAACCTCTCGATCTCGGTGCCCTCTCCGATCTCCTCGACGAGACCGCGAATGCCTTTGCCAGCCACCGTCAACGGCGTTTCGCGCAGAAACAGCCAGAGCGGCGCGAAGCCTTGATGGGGGCCGTGGACACCAGACTTGTCGATCGTCTCCACTTCACCACTTGCCTCGATGGCAATGACATGCGGCGCGCCTTCGACACTGACAAGCCGTGTGTCGTTGGCGAACTGGTCGCGGAAATGCACTTCCTCCCTGGCGCCTTCGATCTGCAGCGCCCACGATTGGACGGTCTGTGTCGGTCCCGAACCCGGCACCAGCCTCAGGCGCTGCAGCGCATAGCTGACCGGGGCGTCGTAGCTGTATTCGGTCCGATGGGAAATCTTGAGACGCATGGCGATGGAACCGACTAGGGCGTGTTGAGATTCATGTCAGAACGAACTGGAATGGCGGGATTCCATCCCCTGCTCGCCCTAATAGAACCGGTAATCTTCGGCGATCTGGTCGCCCAGCCGCGTGTTCTCGGTGATGAAATTGCCAAGGAATTCGTGCAGACCAACGTCGAAGACATCCTTGATCGAGCCAACCTTCAGCATCGCATGAATTCGCTCGGCGGTCGCATGGCTCGCGTGGCGCTCGCCGTAGTCGCCGCACAGGAAATTCAGGTGCTCCAGGATGAACCGATAGCAGAAGGTCAGCGAACGCGGCATGCGCGCATTGACGATCAGATAGTCGGCGATGTTCGTCGGCTTGTATTCAGCTTCGTAGACCCAGCGATAGGAACGATGCGCCGATACCGAGCGCAGGATCGATTCCCACTGATAGTTGTCCAGTGTCGAGCCGACCCAAGAGATCGACGGCAACAGCACGTAGTATTTCACATCGAGGATGCGCGCGGTGTTGTCGGCGCGCTCGAGATAGGTGCCGAGCTGTGCGAAATCGAAGATCTCGTTGCGCAGTTGCGTTCCGAAGAGGGAGCCACGGATCAGAGCCGTCTCACGCTTGACGGCATCGAGCACTGAAGGCAGCTCACGCTGGTCGATCGGCCGGGCAAGCATCCGCTTCAACGCCATCCAGGCCTCGTTGGTGCTTTCCCAGGTCTCTCGCGTCAACGCGGTACGCACCATGCGCGCGTTGTGGCGCGCCGTCTCGATCGACGACATGACGCTGGACGGGTTCGACGTGTCTCGCAACAGGAAGTCGGCGACGTTCGTTGCAGTGAATTCCGAATATTTCTGCGTGAAAGCTACGTCGGAACCGGCGCTGATCACCACCGAGTGCCATTCTTCCGAGGCATCCTGCGTACGCGTCAGCGCCATGCGAAGCCCGGCATCGACCAGCCGCGCCATATTCTCCGCCCGCTCGATATAGCGGTTCATCCAGTAAAGGCCGTTAGCGGTGCGTCCGAGAAGCATCAGTCTGCTCCGCAGACGAGGGAGTAGCGAATAGGGAGTAGTGAGTAGTGAGTAGGCAGTGGTGGAGAATGCCCAATCATTCTTCAGCCTTTCGTTGCAGGCTTCGGATCATTGCATGCAGCATCTTGCCCAGGTCATCTGATTTGCCGAGTAATACCGCGACCATTTCGTCGGTCAGCAAACCAACCCGTCCAGACAATATCGCGTGAGTTTCCAGCTCTTTGAGAGAGCCCTGCGGCACTCGAAGAAATTGAATGAAGGACCCAGTCTGTTCCCTCCCATACCCTTCAGCAATATTGGCGGCTATTGAAGCTGAAGATCTCCTAATCTGAGAGGCCATTCCATAAATTTCGCTGGTAGGGAAAGATTTCGTTGCTGCGTAGCAGTCGACGGCAAGATCCATTGCCGCCTTCCAGACGAGTAGGTCACGGTATGAACGGACCTTCGGCCTCTCCATCTCCTTCACTACCTCACTACTCACCAATCACTACTCCCTATTTGCCCTCAATCATCCAACACCCATGTGTCTTTTGTGCCTCCCCCTTGAGAGGAATTGACCACCAGCGAGCCTTCCTTCAGCGCCACGCGCGTCAGACCACCGGGTACCAGCTGGATGCGATCGGAAACCAGCACGTAGGGCCTGAGATCGACGTGGCGCGGCGCCAGGCCTTTCTCGGTCATGATGGGGCAAGTGGAGAGCGCAAGCGTCGGCTGGGCGATGTAGTTGGCAGGTTTGGCTGCGAGTTTCTTGGCGAACTCCTCGCATTCCTTCTTGGTTGCGGCCGGGCCGACCAGCATGCCGTAGCCGCCCGATCCGTGCACCTCCTTGATCACCAGTTCAGAAAGGTGCTCCTGCACATATTTGAGGCTGTCCGGCTCGGAGCAGCGCCAGGTCGGGATGTTGCCGAGGATCGGCTTGCGGCCGGTGTAGAACTCGACGATTTCCGGCATGTAGGAATAGATCGCCTTGTCGTCGGAAATGCCGGTGCCCGGCGCATTGGCAATGGTGATGTTGCCGGCGCGGTAGACGTCCATGATGCCCGGCACGCCAAGTGCCGAATCCGGGCGGAAGGTCAGCGGGTCCAGGAAAGCATCGTCGACGCGGCGATAGAGCACGTCGATCTGCTTGTAACCTTCGGTGGTGCGCATCGCGACATGACCGTCGACGACGCGCAGATCTTGCCCTTCGACCAGTTGCACACCCATCTGGTCGGCCAGGAAAGCATGTTCATAGTAAGCCGAATTGTAGATGCCCGGCGTCAGCACCGCGATGGTGGGCGTTCCTTCCACGCCCTTCGGCTTGACGGCAGCCAGGGACTGTCTGAGCAGCGCCGGATAGTTCTCGACGGGTCGGACCTTGATCTGCTGGAACAGCTCGGGAAAGAGCTGCATCATCGTCTCGCGGTTCTCGAGCATGTATGAAACGCCTGATGGCGTGCGTGCATTGTCCTCCAGCACATAGAATTCGTTTTCGCTGATGCGCACGATGTCGACGCCGATGATGTGCGTGTAGACGCCGGCTGGAGGCCGCACGCCGATCATTTCCGGCAGAAAGGCCTCATTGGCAGCGATCAACTGTTTTGGAACGCGTCCCGCCCGCAGGATTTCCTGGCGGTGGTAGATGTCGTCCAGGAATGCATTGAGCGCTTGCACCCGCTGTTCGATGCCCAGCGCCAGACGGCGCCATTCCTGACCCGAGATGATGCGCGGTACGATGTCGAAGGGAATGAGGCGTTCGGACGCCTCCTGTTCGCCATAGACGGCGAAGGTGATACCTGTTTTCCGGAAGACGCGCTCGGCATCCTCCATCTTTTGGGTCAGTCTGCCTGGGTCCTGTTCTTTCAGCCAGCGATCATATGCCGAGTATGGTCTTCTCAGCCCGGTGGTTTCCGGAAGCATCTCATCGAAAGCTGCCAAACGCGTACTCCCCTCTGACGCCATTTCAACTGGCGTCGGAGAAGAAAATCAAGCGCAATCGGCGATTTGCATCGTTACAACTGCTTTGCCTTCACGATTGCCCGATTGTCAGGCGGCAAAACAGCTTCCCAGGCAGCGCGTGCTTATTTGGCGTGCACTTTACCGCTGTCTAAAATGCCCGGAACGTCACCGTCGTGAAAGTGTCGGAGATACCCGGAATGATCTGCACTTTCTCGTTGACGAAATGGCCGATGTCCTGGTCGTCGTCGATGTAGAACTTCGCGAGCAGGTCGTAGTGGCCGGCGGTCGAATAGATCTCGGAAGCGAGCTCGGCGTCGGCGAGCGCGGCCGCCACTTCATAGGCCTTGCCGAGTTCGCATTTGAACTGCACGAAAAACGTCTTCACGGGCCGGCCTTCCTTCTGTTTCGCATCCGTTTTGGCAGACGTGCCCAGCGCATTCAAGCCGATTTCCGACAGGGATGAAGAACCCCCACCTGCCGTTGCGGCACATTGACAGGCTGGACAGCCACCGCTTCAACTTCATCCCAATTCGATCGGAACCGATGCAGTTCCGGCACCAGAGCGCCGCGCGTCCATTTGGACGCGCAAAGGACGCTCTGACACTTTGATTTGGCGCATGATCCTTTCCGAAAATCGATTCCGATTTTCGGGGTCATGCGCTAAGGGAGAACTTCATGCGGACATTCTGGCGATGGGCGCTGCGCGTCGTTCTTCTGCTTGTTGCCGTCGCGCTGGTCGGCGGCTTCGTCTTCCGTCAGAAGATCAAAGAACTGCACGCCGTCTACACTTACGCGAACGCGTTCAAACCGGACGTCATCGATGAGAATTTCCGCTCGCTTTACAAGGTTTATCCCTCTGTTCGGGTCGAACACGGTCCGGAGGTAAGCGAACTTCAGCGGGCGGAGCGGCCACTGCCTGAAACCTATGTCTCCCGCGGCGGAACGCGCAGGATCTCCGACTGGATCGAAAAGACGCAGACCACTGGCCTGCTGGTGATCAAGGATGGCAAGATCGTTCATGAGGAATACAGACGCGGCAACAGCGCCGAGACGCAATCGATCGCCATGTCGGTCTCCAAGTCGACCGTTTCCTTCCTTGTCGGCAACGCCGTCGCCGACAGGCTGATCAAGCTGGATGACCCCGTCGAGAAGTACGCGCCGACATTGGCCGAAGGAGGCTACAAAGGCGTCACCGTCAAGAACGTGCTGCAGATGTCGTCCGGCATCGGCTTCAACGAGGACTATGGCGACCTCAACTCCGACATCGTGCGCTACATCATCCAGATCCTGACCGGTTCGGTCAACGAGTTCACGGCGCATCTCAAAAACGAGCGGCCGCAGGGCACCTTAAACCGCTACGTCTCGGCCGATACCCAGGTGCTCGGCATGGTTCTCGAAGGTGCGACCGGAAAATCCCTGCCCGACTATTTCAAGGAAAGGCTGTGGTCCAGGCTCGGCCCCGAAGCCGACGCCTATTGGCTGATCGACCAGAAGAAGGAAACGCTGGCCGCGGGCGGCTTGAATGCCGTGTTGCGCGATTACGCTCGCTTCGGCCTGCTTTATCTCAATGAAGGCCGCAACTGGAAGGGCGAGCAGATCGTACCCGCCGACTGGGTTCACGCCTCGGTGACGCCGGACGCACCACATCTCATGCCTGGCCGCGAAGACCCTGCCGCCGGCATTCCGTTCGGCTATGGTTACCAATGGTGGATACCCGGCAAGCCGCAGGGCGACTTCACCGCAATAGGCATCTATGGCCAGTTCATCTATGTGAACCCGGCGCGCAAGGTGGTGATTGCCAAGACCTCGGCCTATGCCGACTACAACAACAGCGGCAATGTCATGGAATACGAAACGATAGACGCATTTCAGGCGATCGCCGACGCGCTATGACGGCGACGGGCGAGCTTCAGCAAGGCGGCAGATCGCCCCTCGCCCATCCTTCGGTGATCACGGCAGCACGATCCTCGAACTGACCGGCCTCGATCGCGTCGCGAATGTCCTGCATCAGCTTCTGGTAATAGGAGAGATTGTTCCAGGTCAGCAGCATGGCGCCCAACGCTTCCTGCGAGCGCACCAGATGATGCAGATAGGCCCGCGAATAGTCGCGCGCGGCCGGGCAGTCGCTCTCTTCGTCCAGCGGCCGCGGGTCGTCGGCGTGACGCGCATTGCGCAGGTTGATCTTGCCGCGCCTGGTATAGGCAAGCCCATGGCGCCCTGCCCGGGTCGGCATCACGCAGTCGAACATGTCGATGCCGCGCGCCACCGATTTCAGGATGTCATCCGGCGTACCGACCCCCATCAGGTAGCGCGGTTTGTCGACCGGCAATTCCGGGCATGTGATGTCGAGCATGTCCAGCATCACCGCCTGCGGTTCGCCCACCGCAAGTCCGCCGACCGCGTAGCCTTTGAGATCCATGGCCGACAGCGCCTGCGCCGAGCGCACGCGCAGCGGCGCGATGTCGCCGCCTTGTACGATGCCGAACATCGCTTTGCCGGGCTGATTGCCGAAGGCGGTCTTGCAGCGCTCTGCCCAGCGCAGCGACAGTTCCATCGCCCGCTCGATCTCTTTGGCATCGGCCGGCAGCGCCGTGCACTCATCGAGCTGCATCTGGATATCGGAATCGAGCAACCCCTGGATTTCGATCGAACGCTCCGGTGACATCTCATGGGGCGAGCCGTCGATATGCGAGCGAAAGGTGACGCCCTGTTCGGTGAGTTTCCTAAGCTTCGACAGTGACATTACCTGGAAACCGCCGGAGTCGGTCAGGATCGGATGCCGCCAGCGCGCGAATTCGTGCAGACCGCCCAACCGCGCCACACGCTCCGCGCCTGGCCGCAGCATCAAATGATATGTGTTGCCCAGGATGATGTCGGCACCGACGCCGCGCACTTGGTCCATATACATCGCCTTGACCGTGCCGCCAGTGCCCACCGGCATGAAGGCTGGCGTACGGATCCTGCCGCGCGGCATGGAGATTTCGCCGCGCCGTGCCTTGCCGTCCGTAGCGAGTAGGGAAAAGGAAAAATTCTCGATCATGCGCTGCCTTTAGCTCCCGCCGCGACGCAAGACAATCGGGGATGAAATCCTTGTCCGGTCCGGCTCACGCGCCTAGCTTGTGAAACTGCGAACCGCGAGACGATCCAATGCCGATGTTCGAAGGTGCATGCCACTGCGGCGCCGTGCGCTGGCAGTTCAACGGAACTCCGGACGGGGCGACGGCCTGCAATTGCACAGCCTGCCGCCGCTATGGCGTGTTGTGGATCTATGGCTACGAAGGCGAAGAAATCGAGGTTTCCGGCGAGAGCCGTGCCTATGCGCGCAACGACAGTGATGGCGCTCTCACGTTCCATTTCTGCCCGAACTGCGGTAACGTGGCGTGGTGGCGCGGCGCGCATCTGGATAAGAAAGGCCGCAGGCGCATGGCCGTCAACGTGCGGCTTTCCGAACCGAAAACCGTGGCCGCCTTGCCGATCGACCATTTCGACGGCCTGAACACTTTCACCGACCTGCCCCGCGACGGCCGCTGCGTTGTCGATTATTGGTTTTAGCGCAGTCGCTATTGGCCGAATTCCTCGTCGTGGACTGTGCGCAGCCGCTTGCTCTGCAAGCAATTGCCGGTAGCGGATGCAGCCGCGCATGAATTTCGGCCATGGTGGCACCACGATCGCGGGACAAGGCGTGCGTTGCTTCCGCAGCACCCTAAGCGTGGGGCGCTTAGATGCCGACCTCCGAGAATCGCTACATCCGAAACAGCAGGCTGCCGTCGCCGTAGGAATAAAACCGATAATCCGTCTCGATGGCATGCCGATAGGCTGCACGCATGGTGTCCAGTCCGGCAAAGGCCGAAACCAGCATGAACAGCGTCGAACGCGGCAGATGGAAATTCGTCATCAACGCATCGGCGGTGCGGAAGCGATAGCCTGGCGTGATGAAAATATCGGTGGCGCCGGACCACGCGGCCAAGGTCCCGTCGTCGCGCACGGCACTTTCCAGAAGTCGCAATGACGTCGTGCCAACACAAACAATGCGGTTGCCGCGCGCCTTGGCTGCATTCAACGCTTCGGCGACTTGCTGCGACACGTAGCCGGTTTCGGCATGCATCTTGTGGTCTGCGGTATCATCGGCCTTAACGGGCAGAAAGGTACCGGCTCCGACATGCAGGGTCACGAACTGTCGCTCGATGCCCCTGGCATCCAACGCCGCGAACAAATTGGGCGTGAAATGCAGGCCAGCCGTCGGGGCAGCGACCGCTCCCTCTTCGCGCGCATAGATGGTCTGGTAATCGGAAAGGTCACGCGCATCGTCGTCGCGTTTGGAGGCGATATAGGGCGGCAGCGGAATATGGCCGACCGTATGCAACGCTTCATCCAGGAACGCGCCTGAGAGATCAAAGCCGAGCAGCACCTCGCCGCCATCACGCTTTTCCAGAACCGTGGCGTCGAGCCGGCCGAGGAAGCAGGAATTGCCGTCATGGCCGAAATGGATGCGGTCACCTTCCGCGATGCGTTTGCCTGGGCGCATGAAGGCCAGCCAACGGTCGGAACCGGTGCGCATGTGCAGCGTCGCCTCCACCTGGGCGGAGGCTTCGCCACGCCGGCGAATACCGCGCAGTTGCGCGGGAATGACCTTGGTGTCGTTGAAGACCAGAACATCGCCGGGATCGAGCAGCGATGGCAGGTCGCCTACCCCCTTGTCAGCAAGCTCCTCGCCTGGCCGCACCACCAGCAGCCGTGCGGTATCGCGCGGTTCAGCAGGACGAAGCGCAATACGCTCCTCCGGCAGGTCGAAATCGAAGAAATCCACTTTCATGGCCGCGGCAATAGCGCGATCTTGATCGATCCGCCACCATGGTTGTTGGCCAAAGCGCTGTCGGTCAGTAGAGCCGGATCATCAGCGCGCCGACCAGAAGCAGGGCTGCCCCGACGATGCGGCCCATCGAAATTTCACGCACAGCCACGCCGAGGAAGCCGATGCGGTCGACCAGCATGCCCGCCAGCAGCTGACCAGCGACGAGGAAGGCCATCAGCGCGGCGGCGCCGATCCTTGGCGTCAGAAGCACCGAGCTCGTGACATAAACACCGCCGAGCACGCCACCGGCCACAAAGAGCCACGGCGCCGGCGCGCGCCAGTCTATGGCGATGCCTTGTCCGCGCGTGGTGAAGAACGTGACGATGCCAAGCACGATCGCGCCGGCCAGGAACGAGATCGCGGCAGCGGCAACAGGCACACCCAGCCCGCGAGCGAGCTGGGCATTGATGGGAGCCTGGATGGCGATGAAGGCGCCCGCCAGGACGCCGAGTAGCGACCAGAGAACGCCAGCCATGATGTTTACGCCGGCACGTCCGCAGCGACTTTCAGCGAGACGATCTTGTCCGGATCCTGCACCGGCTCGCCACGCTTGATCTTGTCGACATTTTCCATGCCTTCGATGACCTGGCCCCAGACCGTGTACTGGCGATTGAGGAAGCCGGCGTCCTCGAAGCAGATGAAGAACTGCGAATTCGCCGAATTCGGGTTCTGCGCGCGCGCCATCGAGCAGGTGCCGCGAGCATGGTTGACGTTGGAGAACTCCGCCTTCAGATCCGGCTTGTCGGAACCACCCATGCCTGCACGCGACGGATTGAAATCCTTGCCATCCGACTTGCCGAACTTGACGTCTCCGGTCTGGGCCATGAAGCCATCGATGACGCGATGGAAAACAACGCCATCATAGGCGCCTTCGCGTGCAAGTTCCTTGATACGGCCGACATGGCCGGGGGCGAGATCCGGGAACAGTTCGATGACGACCTTGCCTTTGGTCGTTTCCATGATGAGCGCGTTTTCGCGATCCTTGATTTCAGCCATTTTGGATATCCTTCTGATAAAACTCAGTTCTTGTCGGCGGCGATGCGAACCTTGACCATGCGGTCTGGATCGGAGACCGAACCGTTGTTGGCATCGTCGCCCTTCTTGATCTTGTCGACGAGTTCCATGCCCTTCTCGACATTGCCGACAATGGTGTACTGGCCATTCAACGACGGCGCAGGCGCGAACATGATGAAGAACTGCGAATTCGCCGAATTCGGATCCTGCGACCGCGCCATGCCCACGACGCCGCGCGCGTATTTCTCCTTGGAGAACTCGGCAGGCAAGTCGGGTTCCTTCGAGCCGCCGGTGCCGGCGAGGCTGGCGTCGAAGCCCTTTTTCATGTTGCCGTACTGCACATCGCCGGTCTGGGCCATGAAGCCGTCGATGACGCGGTGGAAGGCAACGTTGTCGTAGGCGCCTTCGCGCACCAGCTTCTTGATCTGGGCGACATGCTTGGGCGCAAGATCGGGCCGAAGGGCAACGACCACGTCGCCGTCCTTCAGCGTGATGATCATGGTGTTTTCTGGCTCTGCGGCGAAAGCCTGCGACGCGCCGCCGAACAGGCCGGCAAGCACGACGAGGAAGGCGGCGAGCTTCTTGAGCTGCATGGAATGATCTCCGAAATATCTAGGGTCAGGACCTATTTCGCGAATTTGGCTTTGAGCGCGCCGGCAACGGCAACGGGAACGAACGGGCGGATGTCGCCACCCATCGAGGCTATCTGGCGGACCAATGTGGCCGTAATCGTGCGCACCGAAGGGCTCGCCGGCAGGAAAACGGTCTGCAACTCGGGCGCCATGGTCTCATTCATGCCGGCCATCTGCATCTCGTAGTCGAGATCGGTGCCATCGCGCAGGCCACGGATCATGATCGAGGCGCCATGCTTGCGTGCCGCGTCGATCACAAGGCCAGCGAAGGAGACGACACGAATACGCCTGGCTTCGTTGCCGAATTCGGCTGCGGCAGCCTTTTCGATCAGTTCGGAACGCTCCTCGAAGGAAAACAGCGGCGTCTTTGATGCCTGGATGCCGATAGCGGCATAGACCGTGTCCGCAATCGTCAGCGAGGCCTTCAGCACATCGAGATGGCCGTTGGTCAGTGGGTCGAAGGAGCCGGCATAGAGGGCGATGCGTTCGGTCATGATGCTGCTTCTAGCGGGCACCGGGCCGGAACGCAAATGGCTGCCGGAGCGCGCCGTGAACCCTTCGTCAACCATGAACGGCAGATGAACGGCACGATCACACACGGTTAAAGTCTGTTCACGTACAGATGATCATGCGCGGTGAAACCAATTCACCTTCTGCTCGTTTCAAGGAACAGGAGATTAAGCCATGATGATCCTCATGCTCGCCACCGCAATGACCGTAGCCATGCTGATCGCGACCGTTTTCGGGCTGCATCAGGAAGCCGAGCGCGTGCGTCTCGACGATCTCGATCGCCGCCATCGTTTCGGCAAGCACCGGTAGATCGAGGCTTCGAAAAGCCCGGCTCGTCGGCGTCAGCCGGCTAGTTGCTTTTCCATGTCCACCACGGTCCAGCCCGGACGTTTCGGATTGGCCCGCCTGCCGGTTTCCCGATAGCCATATGCCGAATATAGCGCGATATTCCGCTCCATCCTGGCGTTCGTGTAGAGCTTGACCAGATCGACCCCTGCTTCACCCGCCTTTTCCTCGGCCCAGTCGAGCAACCGAATGCCGAGTTTCTTCCCTTGGAACTCGGGCGCTACGGCTACGGAAAAGATCCAGATGTGGTCACTGTGTCGTTCGAGAACGATCAGCCCCGCCAACGTACCCGAGAGTTCCAGCAGCCAGACCTCGCCAGCCTCGATACGTGGCGCGTAGTCCTCGGTAACAGGAACAGGCGGCGCATCCAGCATCTGCGTGTATGGCGCATAAGCTTGTTCAGTCAGTGCAACGATCGCTCTCAGATCCGACCCAGTCGCACGCCGCAACTTGCTATGTTCCTGCACCATCTCGGCTTCCAAACTGACTGCCACCACTGACCGTCCGGCATCATAACCCTGACTGCACTCGGCCCAATGCACCAGTTGAAGCGCACTCGATGGAACATGCCGGGAATATGACGAATGCCTCTAATGTAGAATATATTAAATTTCACTCCCAATATATCGATGTAATTTAGAATATTTTACTGGGAAAATTGGAATCAATCTCAAATAAGACGTCTATGTGAAAAATGTAGATCCTTTGAATAAAGCAAAGGATCTATTCATGTATGATTATATTATTATAGGCGCAGGAACTTCCGGATGCATCCTTGCAAACAAGTTAAGTGAAGTTTCTGCAAATCGTGTGTTGCTTCTTGAGGCGGGACACCCTGACAACTCCCCTCTCCTGCGCATACCTGGCCGGGCGGGAAAAGCCATGCGCGGGGGATACGTGCGCATATATCGAACAATGGCTCAAACGCATCTGGCGGGACGTCGCTGCGCCATTCCTCAGGCACATGTGCTGGGTGGCGGCAGCTCCATCAACGGAATGATCTATATTCGTGGCAGCCCGGCCGACTATCGCGCTTGGCGCGCACTCGGCAATGTCGGCTGGGATTGGCCGGACGTCCTGCCTCATTTCATCGCCGAAGAGAACAATCAAAACCATGGAGCGCCGTTCCATGGCAGGTCGGGGCCTATGCATGTGCGCGACATTCCCACACCCAACGTGCTGTCCCACGCCTTCATCGAGGCCGCTGCCGAGTGCGGCATCCCGAAAAACCTGGATTTCAACGGCATCTGGCAGGATGGCGCCGGCATCTTCCAAGTGACCAATCGCAACGGCTATCGCTGGAGCACGGCGCGGGCCTATCTGCGCCCCGCCATGGCAAGACGGAACCTCGACGTGATAACCGGCGCGCTGGCTACTCGTATCATCCTTGCCAACCGAAAGGCGGTATCCGTCAAGGCGACGCGGCCGGACGGTGAGATACGCCACTTTCACGCCCGACGCGAAATTATCGTTTCCTCCGGCGCAATCGGCTCGCCCTCCCTTCTGCTACGGTCCGGAATCGGGCCGGCGGATGAGTTGCGCGCCATTGGTATTGAGCCGGTCCACGACCTGCCCGGCGTCGGCAAGAATTTTCACGACCACATGCATGTCAGTATCGCGGGCCGCTGCAGCCAGCCGCTGTCTTATGACGGGCAGGATCGCCTCTTGCCGTTCCTGCGCCATGGTCTGCGGATTGCCTTGACCGGTCGAGGACCGGCCTCGTCCACCTGGTGCGAAGCAAGTGCTTATTTCCGCAGTTCGGCGATGAAGAGCAGGCCCGATCTCGCCGTGCATTTCCTGCCGGTCTACGCCATGGACGAAGTGGAACAATGGCCGAAGGGCCACGGCATGACACTCAACGCCACATTCCTGCAGCCGCAGAGCCGCGGCGAGATCAGGCTGACCTCGCCTGACACGCATGACGAACCGCTGGTGGACCCGAACTATCTTTCCGCACAAACGGATATGGCCATGATGGTCAGAGCCGTGAAGCGCGGCCGCCAGATCCTCGCCGCACCGGCGCTCAAGCCCTACTGCAGTGGAGAACTTTTTCCTGGGCCGAGCATTCGGGACGCGGCGGGGATCGAAAACTTCATTCGCGCCCATGCCGTCACCGATTTCCACCCGGCAGGGTCCTGCAAGATGGGCACCGACCCTCAGGCTGTGGTCGATCCATCGCTCCGGGTGCGCGGGCTGTCGAGTTTGCGTGTCGTCGATGCCTCGATCATGCCCGTTCTGGTCAGCGGCAACACCAACGCCCCGACCATGATGATCGCCGCCAAGGCGGCGGAAATGATCCTGTCTGTCCGCAACACGCGCTCCGTCGGCATCGAAACCTTGGCGGCGCGATAGCGCAATTTCAGGAAAAGTGCGTAGCGATTTTCCGTCCGGAGTTATGTAAAAACAAAGAGTTAGAGCGTTTTCGTGAAAAACGGAAACGCTCCAGGGTGGCGCTCAGCGTTCGAATTGTGAAAAGGGCGGCTCGGAAGCCGCCCTTTTCACGAAATTCTGCTCAGGAGCAGAGGTCGCGCGACCTCAGGCCTCTCCGCCTTCGTTGCTGCCATCATCGGCTGAATTGTCGCCGTTTTCGGCCACCTCTTCATCCCCAGATTCATCATCGCCTTGCGGTTCCGAAATACGCTCCACCGACACCACCTTTTCTCCCTCGGCGGTGTTGAAGATGGTGACGCCCTTGGTGGCACGGCTCGCGAAGCGAATGTCGTGTACCGGCACACGGATGACCTGGCCACCGTCGGAGACAAGCATGACCTGATCGTCATTGCCGATGGGGAATGCCGCCACCAGGGGGCCGATCTCGCCAACCTTCGATACGTCGGTGGCCCGGATACCCTTGCCGCCGCGATTGGTCAGGCGGAAGTCGTAGGACGAGGAACGCTTCCCATAGCCGAACTCGGTGACTGTCAGCACGAACTGCTCGTGCTGCCTGAGGAATTCGTAGCGCTCATCGGAAAGCTGCGCTTCTTCCGAAACGTCCTCGTTGGTCAGCGCAATCTCTTCCTCTTCTCCCGCGCCGGCCAGGCGCCGCTCGGCGACAGAGCGCTTGAGATAGGCTGCGCGTTGTGCGGGATCGGCGTCGACATGTTCGATGATCGCCATCGAGATGACACGGTCGCCCTCGCCCATGCTGATGCCGCGCACGCCAACCGAGTTGCGGCTCTGGAACACGCGCACGTCATCGACGCGGAAACGAATGCACTGACCCGAATTCGCGGTCAGAAGCACGTCGTCGTTGTCGGTGCAGGTTTCGACGCCGAGGATCTCGTCTCCTTCTTCCTCCAGCTTCATGGCGATCTTGCCGTTGCGATTGACCTGGACGAAATCGCTGAGCTTGTTGCGGCGGACGGTGCCGCGCGTCGTCGCGAACATCACGTCGAGTTCGGCCCAGCTTGCCTCGTCCTCCGGCAGCGGCATGATCGTGGTGATGCGTTCGCCCTGTTCGAGCGGCAGCATATTGATCAGTGCCTTGCCACGAGACTGCGGATTGCCGATGGGCAGACGCCAGACCTTTTCCTTGTAGACGATGCCGCGTGAGGAGAAAAACAGCACCGGCGTGTGCGTGTTGACAACGAACAGTCGCGTGACGAAATCCTCGTCCTTGGTCGACATGCCCGAGCGGCCCTTGCCGCCACGGCGCTGCGCCCGGTAGAGCGAAAGCGGCACGCGCTTGATGTAGCCCGAATGCGACACGGTGACGACCATATCCTCACGCGGGATCAGGTCCTCGTCTTCCATGTCTGCGCCGGCATCGGTGATCTCGGTACGGCGCGGCGTGCCGAATTCATCGCGCACGGCGATAAGCTCGTCCTTGACGATTTGCTGGATACGAGCCCGGGACGCAAGAATCGCAAGGAAATCAGATATTTCAGCGCCGATCTTGTTCAGTTCATCGGCGATTTCGTCGCGGCCGAGCGCGGTCAGGCGCTGCAGGCGCAGTTCAAGAATGGCGCGGGCCTGTTCTTCGGACAGATTGTAAGTGCCATCCTCGTTGATGCGGTGGCGCGGATCGTCGATCAGACGGATCAGCGCCTCGACATCAGCGGCCGGCCAGCGGCGCGTCATCAACTGCTCGCGCGCCGTTTGCGGATCGGGTGCGTTGCGGATCAGCTTGATGACTTCATCGATATTCGCAACCGCGATGGCCAGACCGACCAGGACGTGCGCACGTTCGCGCGCCTTGCGCAGCAGGAATTTGGTGCGCCGGCTGATGACTTCCTCACGGAAAGCCACGAAGGCGCGCAACATGTCGAGCAGCGTCAGCACTTCAGGCTTGCCGCCGTTGAGCGCCACCATATTGGCGCCGAACGACGTCTGCAGCGGCGTGAAGCGATAAAGCTGGTTGAGAATCACCTCGGCATTGGCGTCGCGCTTCAGCTCGATCACCACGCGGTAGCCCTGACGATCGCTCTCGTCGCGGATATCGGAAATGCCCTCGATGCGCTTTTCACGCACCAGTTCGGCCATCTTCTCGATCATCGAGGCCTTGTTCACCTGATAGGGAACCTCGGTGATGACGATCGCCTCACGCTCGCCGCGCATTTCCTCGACATGCACCTTGCCGCGCATGACGACCGAACCACGGCCGGTCGAATAGGCATTGTAGATGCCCGAACGACCAAGGATCAGGCCGCCCGTCGGGAAGTCCGGACCGGGAATAATCTCCATAATCTCGGTGAGGTCGATGGCCGGATTGTCGATGACGGAGATAGCGCCGTTGCAGACTTCCACCAGATTGTGCGGCGGGATGTTCGTGGCCATGCCGACGGCAATGCCGCCCGCACCGTTGACCAGCAGTGCCGGAAAACGCGCCGGCAGAACGCGTGGCTCCTGCCCTGACGCATCATAGGTATCCTGGAAATCGACGGTATCCTTGTCGATGTCCTCCAGCAATTCATGCGCGACTTTGGTCAGACGCGATTCCGTATAACGCATCGCCGCCGGCGGATCGCCGTCGATCGAGCCGAAATTGCCTTGCCCGTCGATGAGCGGCACGCGCATCGACCAATCCTGCGCCATACGCACCAAGGCGTCATAGATCGAGGCGTCGCCATGCGGGTGGTATTTACCCATCACGTCGGCAACCGGACGGGCCGACTTCACATATTTGCGGTTCCAGTGGTAACCGCTCTCATGCGAGGCAAACAGGATGCGTCGGTGCACCGGCTTCATGCCATCGCGCACATCGGGCAGCGCGCGGCTGACGATCACGCTCATGGCGTAATCGAGATAGCTGCGCTGCATCTCCTCGATGATGGAAATCGGCTCGATGCCTGAAGGGCCGTCCGGCCCCTGCGGTGTTTTCTGGTCGGTCAAAATGGATCGCAATCAGCTGGGAATCACTGGCCTCTTATATAGGAAAGCCGTGCCATTCTCCAATGCGAGGGCGCGGATTTTCGCTGTAAAGCGGTCGTTTTCCAGTGCTTATTTTTCGAGTTATTTCAAATAGATAGACGGACCCTAAAAACGCGGCACATATGGCGCCCGGCAGATTGTGGCGACCGTGTGAAATGCACCCGTCGCTTCCCGCTACGGCAACCGCGAAATCTCTCACACGGCAACTTGAGGTCGAGACGGATTTTGCCATTCAGACAAATAGCCGGCGCAGTTCCGAAACAGGCTGGCTGGATAGCCTGTATCCGGTCGGCGTTTGCCCCATGACCCTCCGGAAACGACGATTGAAGGTAGACAGATCGCCGAAACCCGCCTCGAAGGCGATTTCCGATACGGCATCTCCGGTGACCCGCAACCGGACGGCCGCGCGATGCAACCGTGTCCTCAGCAGAAACTGATACGGGGTCATGCCAACGATCGCACGAAACGAACGCAGGAAATGGTATGGGCTGGTCGCGGCCCGGTCTGCCAATTCGGATAGCGAGAGCTGCTCCTCACCCTTGGCCTCGATCAAACGTATCGCTTCGGAGACCCGCTTTTCATCACGTTGGCTGATCTTTGCCGGCCTTGTCAGCGATCCCGTCAGCATAGTCACGGTCGCACCTGCCAGTCGCAGCGCGACTTCTTCCAGCTCATCGGCATCACCTTCGCTGCGTGCGACTTCGGCATCCGCGAACAGCGCAACAAGCTCCGGACATGCCGGCAGGTTCGGCGCATCGAACTCCACATGCTTCCCTCCGGGCACATCCGCCAGAACGCCTTCCAACATCGCGGAGGAGAATTGGAAGGATAGGCAATGGTCGCCGCTGCTGTGTTCATGCCCGCATTCGAAACATGTGTTGGCATTGCCAAGCAGCAAGGCGCCTGGTGTCATCACAGCCGTTCCTTGCCGTGAACGGTAGCGGAAAGTACCGCGTGTGACGGCTGCGATACAGAACGCGCCGTGCTCTTCCTCGAACGGCCGCTCCCCTACCGTCGCCGTACAGACGATGTCGGCCACGCTCCATCCCGCCTTTTTAGCGAGTATCCGCACCTGTTGGCTCATGGCCGCGATTTAGCAATTTTTCCCAAGCCCAGACAGCCGGCAAGCGTTACGCCGGCCATGTCTCCTGACAGGTTTGAGGGCGTTATGCATAGCCAGAATACCTTCGCTGAGGCGCTGCACGCGCCGGGTCCGCTCGCCGCGCACGCCGACAAGCTCGCTCTTTACGGCCGTTTCGCCGGCGCTTGGAGCTTCGATGCCAAACGCTGGACCGATGACGGCAGATTGCTGACCGGTCGCGGCGAGATCCATTTCGGCTGGGCACTGGAGGGACGCGCCATCCAGGACGTCTGGATTTTGCCCGCGCGCGACGCCGGACCTTCGCCGGAACTCGGCCCCTGGACATTCTATGGCACGACGCTGCGGATCTATGACCCGGACATCGATGCCTGGCACATCCTGTGGAGCGATCCGCGCACGCAATACTACAGCCGACAAACCGGCCGGGCCGAAGGTGCGGACATCGTCCAGATCGGAGGCGACGGCAGCGGAACAAGGACACGCTGGCGCTTCACCGAGATAACCGGCAATTCGTTCCGCTGGCTCGGCGAGCGGGCTGGCGACGAAGGAGGCTGGCACCTGCAGGTCGAATTCCTGGCACGGCGCGTTGCCTGACGTCCCCTTTGTTCATCAACTCAGATTCAACGCGAGGTGCAAATGCTCGACCATGTCTCGATTGGTGTCGCCGACCAGTCCCGCTCCAAGGCTTTCTATGACGCGGTCCTGGCGCCGCTCGGTTATTCCTGTCTCAGCGAAGCGCCGGGTTCGCTGGGTTATGGCCGCGAACAGGTGGCACTCTGGATTCTTGAGGCTGAACGGCCGGTGCCGGCCGATATGGCGTCCGGCCTGCATTTCTGCTTCGCGGCACCCAGCCGGGACAGCGTTCATGCATTCCATGCGGCGGCGCTCGCCAATGGTGGCGATGACAACGGCAAGGCAGGGCTACGCCCCGACTATGGCGACACCTATTTCGCCGCCTTTGCCATAGATCCCGATGGCTATCGCATCGAGGCCTATTGCGACGTAGAGGGCTAGTCCGCCTGCCGCACAGATAGTTGGCAAGTTCCCCGCGATCGCGCTACCAATCATTCGGTTGCGCCGCAGGAGGGGCACGGCATGCCGAATTACGAAAGCCTGTTCAACGCCTTCGTTACATTGCTCGTGACCATCGATCCGCCGGGGCTGGCGCCGCTTTTCCTTGCCGTGACGCGCGGCATGAATCGGGAGCAGCGCAGCCAGGTGTCGGTTCGCGCCTCGATCATCGGCTTTATGGTGATCGCGCTGTTTGCGGTGGCCGGCGCTTCGATCCTTTCAGTGTTCGGCATCACCTTGCCGGCCTTTCGCGTGGCCGGCGGCTTCCTGCTGTTTTTCATCGCCTTCGAAATGGTTTTCGAGCGTCGGCAGGACCGCAAGGAGAAAAGCGCGGATGTGGCGATCACCAAGGATCACATCCACAACATCGCTGCCTTCCCATTGGCCATCCCCCTGATCGCCGGCCCCGGTGCAATCTCGGCCACGGTCCTGTTGTCGAGCTCGTTCCAGGGTATTGGAGGCCAGCTGTCGCTGCTCGGCATCATCCTCGCCTGCCTGCTCATCACCTACTTGGTGTTCGTGCTGGCGGAGCGCATCGACGGAATTCTCGGACAGACCGGACGCTCGATTCTGACGCGGTTGCTCGGCGTGATCCTGGCCGCGCTCGCCGTCCAGTTCGTCGCCGACGGCATCAAGGCGCTGGCGGCGAGCTGATCAACTCACGCAACGACCATATTGGAGCAGATGCGCATGCACAGACCTTATTGAGCAGCCGTATCGACCACTTCGAAATCGTGCGTCACCGTCGCCGTCTTGCCCATCATGATCGAGGCCGAGCAATATTTTTCGGCCGACAGCTGAACCGCCCGCTTGACCTTGTCATGCGACAGGCCCTTGCCTTTGACGATGAAGTGCATGTGGATACGCGTGAACACCTTCGGGTCCGTTGGCGCGCGATCGGAATCAAGCTCCACGACGCAGTCTTCAACCGCCTCACGCCCCTTTTCCAGGATATGCACGACATCGATGGCCGAACAGCCGCCGGTGCCGATCAAAAGCAGTTCCATGGGGCTCGGGCCCGGCGTCTTGCCGTCATCGCCATGCGTCGTTCCCAGAACCAGCTTATGGCCACTGCCGGACTCGCCCACGAATGTGCGGCCCTCAACCCATTTGATACGCGCCTTCATTCCTGATTTCCTTGTATCTTCCCGTCGAGGTTACGGCATTTCCGCCAGCAGCGCCTTGACGACATTGGCCGAGTTTATCGAGGCCAGCGCCATGAAGGTCGCCATCTGATTGGCGCCCTCACCGCCACCGGCGAGATCCGACAGGCTGCGCACCGCCAGGAACGGTACGCCGTTGCTGTAGGTCACATGTGCGACAGCAGCACTTTCCATGTCGAGCACCTTGGCGTCGAAGGTCTTGTGCACATAGTCACGAAATTCGGCATTGTCGACGAAGGCCTGCCCGGAAACACCGTTGCCACCGACAATAATCTTCGGCGGCTTGGCGAGACATTTGTTCTCCGGCGCGCAGGCTTGCAGATCGAGCTTGGCTGCAACTTTGCGGGCTGCCTCGAGCAAGGCTGGGTCGGACGGGAACCAGAACTTCGTTTCATCGCCGCTGCCGCCCTTGCGCGTGACAGTCACCGAACGCGGCACGACCATCCCGTAACCGGCGAACTGATCCTTGGGAATAAAAGGCGGAATTTCGTAGCCGTCGCCAACCTTGCGCGCGAAGACCGCCTCGAGATATTCGCCCCACTGATCGGCAACGACGACATCGCCAATGCTGAGCGCGGGATCGACGCCACCGGCAATGCCGGAAAACACCACGGAAGTGACGACAAACCGGTCTAGCGCGGACTGAGTCGTCATCGATGCGTTGACCATGCTGACTCCACTCAGGAACAGCACGACATCCTTGCCGGCAAGCTTGCCTGTGATGAACTTGCGGCCATTGATCTCATGTTCGGCGCGGTCGGCAAGATCGGCCTGCAACGCTACCCATTCCGGTGGAAAGGCCGAGACAATCGCGACACGCGGTTTGTCGTCGAGCCGTTCCGCTGCCGGGACGGCAGCGGAAAACATGACGAGGAACAGCAGACCGAAAGCCATCACGCGTGCGATAGCGCTCATGCTTCAGGCTCCTTCGCCGGGATAGCACTTTTTAGAGGCATTGGCCGGGAGGACCCGGTTCTCAACGGTCAGAACGGGATTTCGTCATCCAGTTCGCGCGATCCGCCACCGCCGCCGCCACGATTGCCGTTTCCGCCGCCGGAACCGCCGCCCGAGCTGCGGCCACCACCGAAATCGCTAGGGCCGGATTGGCCGAAGCTGTCGCGGTTGCCACCGGAATAACCGACCTGGCCGCCTTCGCCCTGCCCGCGTGCATCGAGCATCTGCAACTCGCCACGGAACTTCTGCAGCACGACTTCGGTCGTGTAACGCTCCTGGCCACTCTGGTCCTGCCATTTGCGGGTCTGCAGTTGCCCCTCGACATAAACCTTCATGCCCTTCTTCAGATATTGCTCAGCCACCTTGGCGAGCTGGTCGTTGAAGATGACGACATTGTGCCACTCGGTCTTTTCCTTGCGCTCGCCCGAATTCTTGTCGCGCCAGGTTTCCGATGTAGCGATGCGGATGTTGACGACCGGATCGCCCGAGTTCAGCCGACGGGTTTCGGGATCCGCACCCAGATTGCCCACCAAAATGACCTTGTTGACGCTACCAGCCATCACACTTCTCCGCGCTCATCCGAAACCAGAATTCTCGCCGCACCATATAGGCTGAGGGACCTGCCCGCCTCCACGGACACGCCTTTCCCACAAGGTTTTTGTTCTATCTATGTTCTAGTTCTTAACGCGGTGCTTTGTCAAGGAATGGCGGCAAATGAACGGATACGGGCCTATTTCCAATCCTTGTGCGGAACGGCCCTTGCCAAATAGATAAGTATTCACTTATGCTTTTAACATGATCGAATCCGAAATCTTCAGGGCCCTGGCAGACCCCACCCGGCGCGCGCTGTTCGAGCGGCTTGCGGCCGGCGAGCTGACCGTCTCCGAACTGCGCGCCGGCACACCGGTTTCGCAACCGGCGGTCTCGCAACATCTTGCCGTGCTGCGTGGCGCCGGGCTGGTGAGCGAGCGCCGCGTTGGACGCAACGCCTTTTACCGCGCTGACCCGGAGGGGCTGTCGCCACTTCTCGGGTGGATCGAACGTTACCGCGCCTTCTGGCCTGACCGCATCGAAAGGCTGAAGACCGTGCTGAAGGAGATGGATCAATGACCCGCGAACCCCATGAAGACATCGTTGTCGAATGCGATCTGCCCGAGGCGCCGGAAAAGGTTTGGCGCGCGCTCACCGAGCCGGAAATCGTCGCGGCCTGGCTGATGCCGAACGACATCAAGGCCGAAACTGGGCATCGTTTTTCGCTCGGCACCGAAGGCGGTATCGATTGCACGGTGCTGGAAGCGGAGCCTGGCCGCCTGCTGCGCTATTCCTGGCATGAACGGGACACCGGATCCAAAGGGACAAGCGGCTTCGACAGCGTCGTCACCTTCGAACTGGCGCGTACTGCCAATGGCGGGACGCACCTGCGCGTCGTGCATGACAGCTTCATCGCAGCGACAACAGCCACCTGCAGCATTTCCGGTGCCAATTGCAGTGTCGCCATCAATGCCCCCAGGCCCAACAGGACCCTCACCTCAGCCAACGCGCCGCAATGGCGCATGGCCGCCTGAATCAGAAGGAACCGATACGATGTCCGGTGTTGCCAACCTTGTGCCCATGGTGATCGAGCAGTCGAGCCGCGGCGAACGCTCCTTCGACATTTTCTCCCGGCTGCTGCGCGAACGCATCATCTTCGTCAACGGCCAGATCGAAGACAACATGGCCGCCATCATCTGCGCGCAGTTGCTGACGCTCGAAGCGGACAATCCGGAAAAAGAAGTATCGCTCTACATCAATTCGCCGGGCGGCGTCGTGAGTTCCGGCTTCGCCATCTACGACACGATGCGTTACATCTCCTGCCCGGTTTCGACGGTGTGCATGGGCTTTGCCGCCTCGATGGGCTCGTTCCTGCTGATGGCTGGCGACCCTGGCCGGCGCATCGCGCTACCCAACAGCAAGGTCGTGCTGCACCAGCCGCTCGGCGGCTTCCAGGGCCAGGCATCGGACATCCAGCGTCACGCAGAGGCCATCCTGAAAACCAAGCGGCAGATGATCGAACTCTACGCACAGCATTGCGGCCGCACGATCGAGGAGGTCGAGAACACGCTCGACCGCGACCACTTCATGAGCGCCGAGGACGCCAAGGCCTGGGGACTGGTCGACCATGTCTACGACACGCGCAAACGAGCCACAGCCGCATGAGCTTCGGGTTTTCTGACAGCATGGGAGACAGCCGACACTGGCCGTGTCGATCGAACATGCCTATGTTGCAACCATGAACTTCATGGCTGCCTTTATCCGTACGAATTTCGCTGCTCTCGCAATTCTCGCCCTCTCGGCCCCGATTGCGCTTGCAGGAGAAGCGACCAGACAGACGGCAAAGCCCCTTCCCGGGGTCAATGGCGGCTACAGCATCGTCAAACCGGCTGCCCCGCAGCCGGAACCTGACGATTATGATCCGGCCACCGGCCGCCAATTCAAGGTTGGCGACATGGACGTGCGCATTTCCGGTTCGGTGATCGTGGATGTCGGTGCCGGCGACATTCCTGCGCCGCGACGCTGAACGCATTCAGGCACGATGTCCGCTTCAAAGCGCTGGAGATTTCTTGCACGTCTGAAGGGGTGCACGGCGCTCCAAACGGGTCGGATGACGGTCCCTGTCGGCTCAAAATAACAGCCCCGCCGCTGCCCATGGCATGCGGACGGGGCTTTTGAGGGTTTTACCCAGGTCTACCGGGAGCGTTTTACCGGCTTTGGGTTTCGGGTGCTTCGCGGCTCGCAGCCGACGACCCGACTAGTGGTCTCTGATTGTAGGGGATCGGCAGGTCACGGTTTGCGCAGAAAAGCACTGCCTTCCTGACACCTATGCCTGCCGCGGCTCCAACGACAGGTGGAGCCCGAAGGGACTGTCCGGTGGGGTCATGCCTCGCTCCTTCTGCTGGTTGCTCTTGCCGTCTTCCCGAACTCTCACTCGTTTGGTCTGCGGCGCCTCGCAGACCGCCTTCCGGCACGAGGATCGCCACAGGGCGATCGGTTCAGGCGACGAACCGACCTTGCGCCTTCGCTTCCGCAGCGTCAACCGGCGACCCATCGATTACAAAAATTGTGATCGGAACGATCCGGAACGTCACGTTCTGCTGACATCGCCTTGTCAGGAGCACGTTCGGCCTTTGTTCTTTTTTGCTTGCTCGCTCGCGCGAAAGGCGGTTAAACGCTGCAATTGGCCGGAGTCTCTCGATCTTGCGGCGAAAATACCCCATATGAGCGGATGGCGGCAGGGTTCGCCGATCCGAGACATTGCAAAGCTGAGGCGGCGGAGCGGCATGGCCGACCATAAGTACATTTCCATTCGCGGCGCGCGCGAGCACAATCTGAAGAATGTCGATCTGGATCTGCCGCGAGACAGCCTCGTCGTCATGACCGGCCTGTCCGGCTCGGGCAAATCGTCACTTGCCTTCGACACAATCTATGCGGAAGGGCAGCGCCGCTACGTCGAAAGCCTTTCTGCCTATGCCCGCCAGTTCCTGGAGATGATGCAAAAGCCGGACGTCGACCAGATCGACGGTCTGTCGCCCGCCATCTCGATCGAGCAGAAGACCACGTCCCGCAATCCGCGTTCGACGGTCGGCACCGTCACCGAAATCTATGACTATATGCGCCTGCTGTTCGCGCGCGTCGGTGTGCCGTATTCGCCGGCCACCGGCCTGCCGATCGAGAGCCAGACCGTCTCGCAGATGGTCGACCGCGTTCTGGCACTGGAGGAAGGCACCCGCCTTTATATCACGGCACCGATGGTGCGCGGCCGCAAGGGTGAGTACAAGAAGGAGCTGCTGGAGCTTCAGAAGAAGGGCTTCCAGCGCGTCAAGGTCGACGGCACCTTCTACGAGATCGCCGACGTGCCGGCGCTCGACAAGAAGTACAAGCACGACATCGACGTCGTCGTCGACCGCATCGTCGTGCGTGCCGACCTGGCTACACGTCTGGCCGATTCCATGGAAACGGCGCTGAAACTGGCCGAAGGGCTCGCGGTCGCGGAATTCGCCGACAAACCATTGCCCGCGGCAGCGACGGCAGAAGAATCCGCCTACAAATCGAAGAACGAGACACACGAACGCATCCTGTTTTCGGAAAAGTTCGCCTGCCCGGTTTCCGGTTTCACCATCCCGGAAATCGAGCCGCGGCTGTTCTCTTTCAACAACCCGTTCGGTGCCTGTCCGACCTGTGACGGCCTCGGCAGCCAGCGCGCCATCGACGAAAACCTCGTCGTGCCGGACGACAACATTACCTTGCGCGACGGTGCGGTGGCACCGTGGGCGAAATCCACCTCGCCCTATTATTCGCAGACGCTGGAAGCGCTGGGCAAGGTCTATGACTTCAAATTGGGCGACAAGTTCAAGGATCTTAAGGACGATGCCCGGCAGGCCATCCTGCGCGGCACCGGCGAGCGCGAGATCACCTTCAACTATGACGACGGCCTGCGCTCCTACAAGACCACCAAGACGTTCGAGGGCGTGATCCCCAATCTCGAGCGGCGCTGGAAGGAAACGGAATCGGCCTGGATGCGCGAGGAGATCGAGCGCTTCATGTCGGCCACGCCCTGCCCCGCTTGCGGTGGCTACCGCCTCAAGCCCGAAGCGCTGGCGGTCAAGATCGCAGGCAAGCACATCGGCGAAGTGACGGAGTTGTCGATCCGCAAGGCCGATGCCTGGTTCACCGAATTGCCGGCGCAGCTCAACGAGAAGCAGACTGAAATCGCCGTACGGGTGCTCAAGGAGATCCGCGAACGGCTGCGTTTCCTCAACGATGTCGGTCTCGACTATCTGACGCTGTCGCGCAATTCCGGCACGCTGTCGGGCGGCGAAAGCCAGCGTATCCGCCTCGCTTCGCAGATCGGCTCCGGCCTCACCGGCGTGCTCTACGTGCTGGACGAGCCGTCGATCGGCCTGCACCAGCGCGATAACGCGCGTCTGATCGAAACGCTGAAGCATCTGCGCGACATCGGCAATACGGTGATTGTCGTCGAACACGACGAGGACGCCATCCTCACCGCCGACTATGTCGTCGACATCGGCCCGGCGGCCGGCATCCATGGCGGGCAGATCATCGCCCAGGGCACGCCGCGCGAGATCATGGCCAACCCCAATTCGATCACCGGCAAATATCTGTCCGGCGAGCTCGAGATCGAGACCCCGGCCGAGCGCCGTCCCGGCAAGAAGGGCAAGCGCATCAAGATCGTCGGCGCGCGCGGCAACAATCTGAAGAACGTCTCCGCCGAATTCCCGCTCGGCACCTTCACCGCCGTCACCGGCGTATCGGGCGGCGGCAAGTCGACCTTCCTGATCGAGACGCTGTTCAAGGCGGCGTCGCGCCGCATCATGGGTTCGCGCGAACACCCGGCCGAGCATGATCGCATCGAAGGGCTGGAGTTCCTGGACAAGGTCATCGACATCGACCAGAGCCCGATCGGCCGCACGCCACGTTCCAACCCGGCGACCTATACCGGTGCCTTCACGCCGATCCGCGATTGGTTCGCGGGGCTTCCCGAGGCGAAGGCGCGCGGCTACCAGCCTGGCCGCTTCTCCTTCAACGTCAAGGGCGGCCGCTGCGAGGCGTGTCAGGGCGATGGCGTCATCAAGATCGAGATGCACTTCCTGCCGGACGTCTACGTCACTTGTGATGTCTGTCACGGCAAGCGCTACAACCGCGAAACGCTGGATGTCACCTTCAAGGGCAAGTCCATCGCCGACGTGCTCGACATGACGGTCGAGGAAGGCGTCGAGTTCTTCGCCGCGGTGCCGGCGGTGCGCGACAAGCTGATCACGCTCAACCAGGTTGGCCTCGGGTATATTCACATCGGCCAGCAGGCAACGACATTGTCAGGTGGTGAAGCACAGCGCATCAAGCTCGCCAAGGAGCTGTCGCGCAAGGCGACCGGCAAAACGCTCTACATCCTCGATGAGCCGACCACCGGCTTGCATTTCCACGATGTGGCGAAGCTGCTCGAAGTGCTGCATGAGCTGGTCGATCAGGGCAATACCGTCATCGTGATCGAGCACAATCTCGAGGTCATCAAGACGGCCGACTGGGTGCTCGACCTCGGCCCCGAAGGTGGCGACGGTGGCGGTGAGCTGGTGGCCTCTGGTACACCCGAGGATATTGTCGCGGAACCGCGCAGCTACACCGGCCAGTTCCTCAAGGAGCTTCTGGAGCGCCGGCCGAAAGGCAAGCGCGAGGCGGCCGAGTGAACGATAGCGAGGGCGTGGTTTCCGTCGAGAGCCGGTTCGGGGTAGCCGAAACCATCGACCGGCTGGCGGAGACAGTGACCCGGCTGGACCTCTACGTCTTCGCTCGCATCGACCATGCAGCCGGTGCGCGCGATGTCGGTGTGGCGCTTCGCCCGACGTAGCTTTTGATCTTCGGCAATCCGAAGGGTGGCACACCGCTGATGCAGGACAAGCAGATTGCCGGCATCGACCTACCGGTGAAGGCACTTGCGTGGGAAGACGAAGCCGGCAAGGTCTGGCTCTCATACAACGCAGCTAACTGGATCGCTGCCCGCCATGGGCTGGGCGACGCCAGCCTGACAGCGGTCCAGGCGATTGCCGACGGTATGGGCAAGGTCATCGGGATGGCAGCCGGGCGCGAACAGCAGGCTTCAGAGCCTCGCGCGCACTGACGATCTCCCAGCCTGGGCTGAACAAAAAAAGAGCAGACGAAGTCGAATTCGCCTGCTCTCCCCTAGCATTTGGCGGCAACGCGGCCGTTGGCACCGCGCACCGCCCCCGAGCCAAAGAACCGGGAGAACGATATTAACGGTCTGTCTCATTTTAGCGCATCTTGATCCAAGGTACATACCTCAATTGGGGGAGATGCGGGGCTTTGGGCTGGAACGGCAAGGCTTCAACAAGCGGCATGCCGCGACGATCCAGCCCGGACTTGCCACGCCGCGAAGGCCGGGAATGTTGAACGGAGTTGGCAGGAGGATCGTCTGTGGTTGCCGATTTCGGATGGCCTGTAACGCCTTGCCGTGGTTTGACTTGCCTGAGCAGACACACCCGATCAACCGAACGACCCAGTGGAGGATAAAATGAGCGCAGCAGGCAGGATCCGGTCGGGCATGGGCGGCTGGACGTTCGAGCCCTGGGACACGTCGTTCTATCCGGAGACGCTGTCGAAGGCCAAGCAGCTCAATTACGCCTCGCGGCAGGTGCCGACAATCGAGGTCAACGGCACCTATTACTCGACCTTCAAGCCGCCGACCTTTGCCAAATGGGCGAAGGATGCTCCGGACGGTTTTGTATTTTCGCTGAAGGCGATCCGCTTTGCGACCAACCGCCGGGTGCTGGGCGAAGCAGGCGAATCGGTGCAGCGCTTCCTCGACTCGGGCGTCTCGGAACTCGGCGACAAGCTGGGGCCGATTCTTTGGCAGTTCGCCCCGACCAAGCGCTTCGACGCCGACGACTTCGGCGCGTTCCTGGCACTGCTGCCCGAAAAGCAGGACGGCGTGGCGCTACGCCATGCGGTGGAGGTCCGCCACGATTCCTTCACAGTGCCCGAATTCCCCGCGCTGGCGCGCAGGCACAATGTCGCAATCGTTTATGCCGACCATGCCAAATATCCGGCGATCGCCGATGCAACCGGCGATTTCGTCTATGCGCGGCTGCAGACGGGCAGCGACGACAACCCGGATTGCTATACGCCGAAAGCGCTCGACCAATGGGCCGAACGCGCGAAGGTCTGGGCCGCCGGCAAGGAACCTGATGACCTGAAGCGCGCCGACCCCAGCACCAAGGCCGAAGTAAAGCCTAGAGACGTGTTCGTCTACTTCATCACCGAGGGCAAGGTCCGCGCGCCGTTCGGCGCGATGGCGCTGATGAAGCGCGTCGGAAATTGAAGAAAAACGAAAGCCGCCTCATTAGAGCGCCGCGCGTCCATTCGGACGCGCAAAGGACGCTCTAACTCATTTGAATTTGCGCATCGTGCTTTCCGAAAAGCGATGCCGATTTTCGGGCCGATGTGCTTGAAGCGGCTTTCATGCCTTACGATAGAAAGCTCGGTGTCAGGAGCCTCGCGCGACGCGTTCGATTTCTTCACGCACGAGGCGCTCGACCAGCGTCGGCAAATTGTTGTCTAGCCAGTCCTGAAGCATCGGGCGCAGCATCTCGGCAGCCATGTCGTCGAAGGTCTTCTTGGCTCGCCCGGCGAAAGCTTCCGACAATTCTTCGAAGGAAGCAGCAACCTGACGGCTGGTGTGTTCGGAAATCAGGGAAGGCCGCAGCGCTGCGGTTTCAACCGCCGCTGCACGCTGCACCCCGAATTCAGCCTGCTCACGGATGGCATCGACATTGCCAGATTGCGTTGCGAAAACGGTATCTTCCGGCTCCAAGGCTTCGTCGGCTCTTGTACCGGAAACAATCTCGACCTCGCGTGGCCAGGCGGCTCGAAGCTGGCCTGCAGCCTCTTCCCTGTCGGCAACCGGCTGCGGCGTGGACCGTTCGGAAGCTGTCATCGTACCGATTTCAGCCAGCGTGATCACGGACGCTGCCGGGCGAGGCTCAGGCGCTTCGGCGGCAAGCTGTGCCTGAACTTCAGCCAGGCTGACCGGCTTGTTCGGTGTTTCCGCATGCAACTCGCTGCGGAATGCATCGACTTCAGGCGCCTCGACAGCTGTGGGCTGCGTTGTCGCCGTTTCATCGTCCTGCCGCGTCTCGACCGTCTCAATCGTGCTTTTGCGGCCTGTGTCGCTGTCTTCGATGATCCTGCGGATGGAAGCCAGGATCTCTTCCATCGAGGGTTCGCGTTGCGCGCTGCTTGCTGCCGTGGCCATTGTCACATTCGCCGCCCTGGAAACCTGTTGCATTTTCGCCCGGCACCAAGGCCGGTTCGAATCATGCGTCAAGCGTAACCGACCGATTGCAATCGGAGAATCCCCAAACTGGGGACTTGGGCGGTTTCAACAGATTAGAAAATAAAACAGCCCCGCTTTGCGGGGCTGTCAAATTCAACGGATCGAGAGAGGTTAGCGACCGTCCGGCGTGCGCAGGCCGTACCACTTGTCCTTGACGGCTTTGTAGTGCTCTTCCGGATTGTACTTCGCCACCCGCAATCCAAGGCGCTCGACGGTGAGCCGGCCCATCGCTTGCAGAATGCCGTAGCTGGCAATGACGACATCGCGCTCGGAAGCGGCCAGATTGATCTGCGCGCTGAAAACCACGTTCTGCGCGTTCAGGACGTCCAGCGTGGTCTGCTGGCCGACATTGCGCTCCTCGATCACACCGTTCAGCGCCAGTTGCGCGGCCGCGATGGAAGCGCGGTTGGCGTCGACATTCTCCCGGGCAGCCTGATAGGCAGTCCACGCCGCGACCACAGCATTGCGAACCTGATCGCGCGCCACGTCGACCTCGATACGGGCCTGGCCAAGCCGCTCCTTCGACTGACGGACCTGGGCCGATGTGCGGCCACCCGAATAGATCGGCACCGAGAGCGTCGCACCGACGCTGGCGGAGGTTGACGAACCGTCCGGGCTCAGGATGCTGCCGGGCGACGCATCCCTATACTGCCTGGAAATTCCAGCATTGGCACTCAGTGTCGGCAGCAGAGCACCCTCGGCGGCCTTGACGCCAAAACCGGAGGAATCGACCAGATGCTGGTTAGCCAGGATGGCCGGATTCTCGTTGTTGGCCGCCGCGATCGCATTTTCGATGTTCGACGGCAAAAGTTTGCCCAGCGGCGACGGCGCTTTCAGCTTGCCTGGCTGATCACCGATGATCTGGCGATAGACACCCGCGCTGGCCAGCGCCTGGGCTTGCGCAGCGCTCAACTGCGCCTGCGCGGTCGAGCGCTGAGCTTCCGCCTGCGCAACGTCGGTGCGAGTGCCCTCGCCCACTTCGAAACGCGACCGCGCGGCGCGTACCTGCTCGGTCAAGGCCTTCAGGTTCTGCTCCGTCAGTCTCGCGACCTGACGGTCGTGGATGACGTTCATATAAGCCTGGGCAGCCGCGAAGAGCGTGGCATTCTGCTGATTGTTCAGCCCTTCCTGGGAAGCCCGCACCTGCGCTTCCGCTGCAGCCACATTGTTCTTGGTCTGGAAGCCGTCGAACAGGGTCTGATTGATCTGCACGCCGAAATTGCCGGTCGTCAGGCGACCGGCATTGTTTCCGCGCGTGCTCGAATAGTCGATGCTGGCCGAACCGGTGATGGTCGGGCGCCAGCCCGACTTGGCAATCGCCACGCCTTCATCGGTCACCCGCACACCGGCGCGCGTTGAATTCAGCGTCGAGTTGTTCTGATAGGCTTTGGACAGTGCGCCGAGAATAGTTTCGGCAGATGCCGCGGCGGGAGAAAGCGCGGTCACCGAAGCAAGTAGAATAGCGAGGAAACTCTTGTTCACAGAATGCACGGCAAATCCTCATTCTTCATTGGAAACCACGCAAGAACGGCTGCCGTCATTTTGGCAACCGTCATCGCGTGTTTGTGTTCCCTGCCGTTAGCCCGTCTCCCCAAATCCGAACCACCGGCAACGATCTGTTAACACAAGCCATCATGCCGCGACGCGAGCCGCAAGAGCAAATCTCTCAGAATTCGAAAACACGCACACGTTCGAATCCCGGTAGTGGCTTTATTGCCGCATTAAATGCACGCCGCCCGGTCGCGATACCAGTAGTCTTCAAAAACAGACGTGCGACACCGGCATTGCCGTGGCCTTCCACGGCGACGAGTCGGCCGCCTTCGGCGAGCTGGTCCAGAAGCGCCTGCGGCACTTCCTCGACGCTGCCGCCGACAAAAATCACATCGTACGGCCCCTTTTGAGGGGCGCCGTCGCGCAATGCGCCCTCGACAACGGTGACGTTGTCGTAGCCGAGCGACGACAGGGTCGCACGTGCGGCTTCAGCCAGGCCCGAATCGCTTTCCAGAGCAACGACGGACTTCGCCACCCGGGAAAGGATTGCTGCGGAGTAGCCGGTACCGCATCCGACATCGAGAACGGTATCGTCGGCACTGATTCCCGCGAGCTGGAACAGCTTGGCCAAGGGCGATGGCTCCATCAGGTAGCGCGCATCACCGGCAATGCCGCCGATGCGGATATCCTCATCGATGTAGGCGAGATCGCTTTGGCTGGCAGGCAGAAAAGCCTCACGCGGAACGGCAAGGAAAGCGTCGAGCAGCGAAGCGTTCGTCACATCGGTGGTACGCAGTTGGCCATCGACCATCTTCACGCGGCGTGCGGAGAAATCAGCGCTCATGTTCCAACCGTCCCGCTTCCGGCGCACGTGCCGCGCCTACAGTCATCAAGAACGCCCACCGGCATAGGACACCGGCTTGGGATTGGAGGCCTCGCCCGGAATCGAACCGGGGTGCAAGGATTTGCAGTCCTCTGCGTAACCACTCCGCCACGAGGCCTCATCGCTCCCGGCGTTCCACGGCGCTTCAATAGGTTGGGCCGTTTTGGCAGTCAAGGACACAGGCTTCATTCTGGAAACAATTCCCTAACCTATTCTGAACAGCCGCCCCAAGGCTGCCGTATCGCCTGGGACGACGGCTATGGAAAAGCACCAGACTGCGCGGATGAGGGGCACCTACGAGCGCCGACGGCGCTCCCACCACACCACGATACGGCGGCGATGGCGTCGAATCACCGCGAACTCGTAGGAAAGCACCAGGAAGCCGACCGGCAACATCCACAGGCCCAGCACCGGCAGGAACCAAAGCAGACCACCAAACAGGAACGCCACACCGATGGCGATGCGCAACGCACGCGAACGCGGCAACGCGAAGTCGCGCCCGAACGCCGAAATCTTGTGTTTTCGTTTGCGAGGCTCGCTGTCTGCGTTCATGCCTTGCACCGCTCCGCTCATCCTTGCTCCTTGCCTGGCCAGGCCTCAAACGCCCTGTTTACCGGCATCGGCGCCTGATATGATGGCATCAGGCGGCGATTGCGAGAACGCGCCACAGAAAAACCTTCGAAAAAATACGAATTCCCGCTTTGCAAAGCCGAAAAGGATCGCTATAGCCACCCCCGTTCACACGAGAGCCCTGTTCCCCGGTAGCTCAGTGGTAGAGCAACCGGCTGTTAACCGGTTGGTCGCTGGTTCGAATCCGGCCCGGGGAGCCATTTCAAAGAACACGTGGTGAAGACAGCGGCGCGACATCCCGTGGCAAACGGCAGTTTTTAGCGCCTCGTCTTGGCGATCAGCACCGTTCTCACTAACCACACGTGAAAGCGCTTTCTCCCCTTCTCGTCAGAGGAGCGCCATCCCTACCCCGCAGCCACGACATCCGCCGAAAAGCGCAGTTCGCGCATCGGACGAACCTTGCTGGTCGTTTCGGCATAGATCGGATGCGCCTTGTAGGCCGCGAGCGCGGCAGCGTCCTCGAACTCGGCATAGACGACGATGTCGATCTTGTCGCACAGCGGATCGACCTTGGAGTTGAGCGTCACCTCGAACAGGCGCGAATGCGGGATCCGCCCCAGGGCAAGCAGGCCGGTACGAACCTTTTCGACATCTTCGTCGGGCCGCACGCTGAAGAAAACGATGTGCCGGATCAATCCAGTCTCCCTGGCACCTTGCCCGCAAGGTAGGCGGGTGCTGCATTCTTTGAGATCAGCAGCTTCTGGGCCAGCGGCAGAGTGGCGTCAACCGGCAGGTTGTCGCGGCGAGCCGGTCGATCGTCTGGATCAACCGGTGATGTAGGCAATCGCGTGGCTGATGCCTTTCGTTCCCGCATCCATGTAGCGGCCCTCATTGTAGAGGCCGTCCCAGATCAGGAAGAAAGCAATCGCGGCGATGAAGATGACGAGGCGCATGAGCGTACGCTAGTCGATTTCGATTACCACAATCATAACCTGGTTCCCTCGCTTGCGATGGCTCCCAGGCGACGGCTCTTTGCCCCAATCGGGCGCCGCGCCTGCCCCTTGCCAGTCGCCGCGACACGATAGAAAATCATCAATGGATTCATCACGAAGCGACGGGCCCTGCCGGGCGCGCCGTTTTGTTGTTTTCGGGAGAGGAAATCCGCGCCGCGCAACGCACGGCGCAGCAACGGATGGGTCCAATCAGGAGCGGCAGAGGGAATTGCTTCTGAACAGGAGGGGACTTTATGAATGAAAATCACCGAACCGCGACGCCGATGACGGACGCCATCCGCCTCGATGAGCGTAACTTCACCGAAATCGTCAAGGGCCTGCCGGCCAAGGCGCGCATGGTGTTCAAGGCCGCAATGGCCATGCCGCGTGGCTCGCTCAAGGTTCGCATGCCCGACGGCCGCGCCGTGCTGGTCGAAGGCAAGGCGCCAGGCCCGAATGCCGAACTGGTGCTCAACAACTGGCGTCTGCCCAACCGCGCCTTCACCGGCGGCACGATCGGGGTCGCCGAATCCTATATGGATGGTGACTGGGAAAGCCCGGACGTGACGAGCTTCCTGGAGCTCTTCGTGGTGAATACCGAAACCGGAGAAAAGGTGGCTGGCGGTGCCAGCTGGATCGTCAACACCGTGCAGCGCGTCCGCCATTGGCTGAACGAGAACACGCACACCGGCTCGAAACGCAACATCTCAGCACATTACGACCTCGGCAACGCCTTCTACCAGAAATGGCTCGACCCGAGCATGACGTATTCATCGGCGCTTTATTCGACAGGTGCCAATGATCTCGAAAGCGCTCAGGCTGCCAAGTACCGGGAGCTCGCCAAGGATATCGGCATCGGCACGCAGGACCATGTTCTTGAAATCGGCTGCGGCTGGGGCGGTTTTGCCGAGTTCGCCGCCCGTGAAATCGGCTGCCGCGTCACGGGCCTCACCATCAGCCGCGAACAGCATGATTTCGCCAGGGCGCGCATCCAACGGGCCGGTCTCGGCGACAAGGTCGACATCAAGCTGCAGGACTATCGCGACGAAACCGGCAAATACGACCGCATCGCTTCGATCGAGATGTTCGAGGCGGTTGGCGAAAAATACTGGCCGACCTTCTTCGGCAAGGTGAAGGAGTGCCTGAAGCCAGGCGGCACTGCCGGTTTCCAGATCATCACCATCAACGAGGCCGCATACAAAACCTATCGCGTCCGGCCGGATTTCATCCAGCGCTATGTCTTCCCGGGCGGTATGCTGCCGACGCCGACGATCCTCAAATCGCTCGGCGCCGATCATGGCCTCGCCTATCTGGCTGAGCGTGTCTTTGCTCAGGACTATGCGCGCACCTTGGCGGAATGGCGCCAGCGTTTCTGGGCGTCCTGGGAGCGGATTGTCCCGCTCGGCTTCGATGACCGCTTCAAGAAACTGTGGGAATTCTACCTGCACTACTGCGAGGCGGGCTTTCGCTCTAGCTATATCGACGTGCGCCAGGTCATCTACAAGGCCTGAGTTGCCCAGCCATGGCCGCCTGCAATGGCGGCCGTGGCTTTGTTCCCGTCAGGCGATCACAACAGGATGCGGTATCTGGAGAAGCCGTTGTCACCCTCGCCTGCCGGCTCGATCTTCAGCGTCTTGACCTGGCTGATGAAATCACGGGCCTTAGCACCCGTCTCGAACACAACACTCGTCTCCGGCAACGGCACGAACGACCAATTGGCGTCGGCCGATGGGTTGATGGTGCCTTCGGCGACGATGTAGCGCACGATCACATCGCGGTTGGTATCGGGTGCCTCATAGATGATCTTGCTTTCGTTTATCTCGGGGAAATTGCCCCCGCCGCCGGCGCGATAATTGTTGGTGGCAACGACGAATTTCTGAGCCGGATCAATCGGCTTTCCATCGAACATCAAGTCCTTGATGCGGCTGGAGCCGGCATTGGAGACATTGCCTTTTGCGTCGTATTTCGGCGGCTGCGACAGGTCGATCCGATAGCTGACGCCGTCGATCACGTCGAAATTGTAGGACGGGAAATCCGTGTTGATCAGCGGCTGGTCGGTCTTGCCTGGCTCGATGTGCTTGAAGATGCCGGCCGACATCTCCAGCCACTCCTTCACCTGTGCACCGGTGATCTCCACCGCGCGCACCGTATTCGGGTAGAGATAAAGGTCGGCGACATTCTTGATGGCAATATCGCCTGCCGGCACGTCGGTATAATAGTCGGCGCCGCCACGGCCGCCGGCCTTGAAAGGGGCCGCCGCCGAAAGCAGCGGCAGGTCCTTCCACTGCGTGCTCTTGAGAATGTCTTTCAGATACCAGCTTTGCGCCTGGCTGACGATCTGCACGGAGGGATCGTCGGCGACCAGGGCGAAATACGAATAAAGCGGTGCAGACGTCTTGCCGACCGGACGGCGCACGTAAGCGAGCGTCGCCTCGTGATCAGTCTTCAGCGCGTCGACCACGCTCTTCACGTCCTCGACGGTCGCCTTGTTCTTGTTGTCGACGCGCTCGAAGATAGGCCGCGCTTCGGAAATCGACGAGACGACGCGCCATTTGGTGCCGTCGCGCTCGAGCAACAAGTCGATCAGGCCCATATGCGAGCCCCAGAAACCGGCCATCACCGCAGGCTTGCCCTGCAGCGTGCCCTTTTCGGCATCGACGCCGGCGAGTTGCTGAAAATCCTTCTTGCCGGGGAAAACCAAATGCTGGTGGCCGGTGAAGACGGCATCGATGCCCTCCACGCCCGCCAGGAAGAACGAAGCGTTCTCCATCATCTCGGCCTGCTTGATGTCGATACCGGAATGAGAAAGCGCGATGACGATATCGGCGCCCTCCTCCTTCATCTGCGGCACCCAGGCTTTGGCCGCTTCGACGATGTCGCGCGTCACCACGTTGCCGGCGAGATTCTTGGCATCCCACACCAGGATCTGCGGCGGTACGAACCCGATCACGCCGATCTTGATCGGATGTTCGGCTCCTGCCCCGTCTTTCAGCGTTTTGTCGAGGATCAGATACGGCTTGAGATAAAGCTTGTCGTCGCGCGGGTTGGCGGCCTTTTCGGTGCCTCGGATCAGGTTGGCGCAGACAAAGGGAAAATCGGCTCCTGCCAGCACCTTGTCGAGGAAGGAAAGCCCGTAGTTGAACTCATGGTTGCCCAGCGTCGAGCAGGCGTAGTTCAGCAGGTTCATGCCTTTCATGACGGGATGGACGTCACCCTCTTTCATGCCTCGCTCATAGGCGACGAAGTCGCCCATCGGACTGCCTTGCAGCAGGTCGCCATTGTCGACCAGCATCGAATTGACGGCTTCCTTGCGCACGGCGTCGATCAGCGCGGCGGTGCGCGACAGGCCGAGCGTGTCGTTCGCCTTGTCGGCGTAATAGTCATAAGGCAACAGGTTCACATGGATGTCGGTCGTCTCCATGATCCTGAGATGCGCCTGGTTGGCCGCAGCGTGTGCCGAAAAGGGGTGCAGCATGATCAGCGCTCCGGTTGCGGCTGCCCCCTGAAGCAGCGCGCGGCGGGACATCGGCAGGAGCGGTTCGGACATGATGGATGATCTCTTTGCGTTGCGTTCTGCTACCCTGTCGCCCGGCTCAAATCTTGCGCCAAAAGCGGCGCAAGTCCAGCAGGCTCCCATGACGTTCATGCTACGAAAGGCCGAGAAATACGACCTCCTCGACCCCGGTTATGTCGTGATACGACAAACTTGCGAGAACCCGCAGGCATAGGCTTGTGGTGGAACGATCGACACAGAGAGATCGGCATGAGCGACAATGACGATACGACACCGGCGCAATACGCATCGCCGCCCTGTTTCATGCACGAGCTCGACCCGGCCTTCCAGCAACCGCTTGCCGACTGGAGCGACGTGCGGCGTTGGCGCAAAGCCGAACGCGAAAGGCTGATTGCAGCGCGGCTCGCCATCTCGGCCGATACCCGCACCGAAATGGCAAAGCGCATCGCCGAAGGTCTCGATGCCGTGATCGGCAATGTTGCCGGCAAAATGGTCAGCCTTTACTGGCCGTTCCGCGGCGAACCGGACCTGCGCGGCTGGATGGAGAGCGTGAACGAACGTGGCGGCCGCACCGCGCTGCCCATCGTCGTCGAAAAAGGCCAGCCGCTGATCTTCCGCGCCTACAGGCATGGCGACAGGCTGGAACGTGGCGTCTGGAACATCCCGATCCCGGCCGAAGGCGATCCGGTTGTTCCTGATGTCGTCATCTCGCCGATCGTGGGCATCGATCCGAACAAATACCGGCTGGGCTATGGCGGCGGCTTCTTCGACCGCACGCTTGCCTCGCTGCCGCGCAAGCCGCTGGTGATCGGCATTGGCTACGACATGCAGCGCATCCCGACCATCTACCCACAGCCGCACGACATCCCAATGGATGCGGTGGTTACGGAGACTGGCGGCCCTGCGTGATCAGCCGCGCGCTGCGCTGGCCGGTCGTGTAGATCCAGAGCCAGCTCAGCGCCACCGCTATCCGGTTCCGCAGGCCGATCAGGAAGAAGATGTGGGCGAGGCCCCACAACCACCAGGCCAGCCAGCCGGTAACACTGAAGCGGCCGAAATCGATCACTGCCGCCCGCTTTCCGATCGTGGCGAGATCGCCCTGGTGCTTGTAGACGAATGGCCGTCTTGCGTTGTCGCCGGCCAGCCGCGATTTGAGCGTGACGGCGACATGGCGCCCGGCCTGCTTGGCGGCTGGAGCGATGCCGGGCACGGGACGGCCGTCTCCGCGTTTGGCCAATGCCGTGTCGCCGACGACGAAGATCTCCGGATGTCCTGGCACGGTCAGGTCGTCCTCGACGACCGCCCTGCCCGCCCTGTCGGCCTCCGCGCCCAGCCATTGCGCCGCCGGCGAAGCCGCGACGCCGGCCGCCCAGATGATGGTACGCGCTGCCAGCCGCTGGTCGCCGAAAACGACGCCCTCGGCGTCACACGCCGATACCGGGCGACCAAGCTCGACAGTCACGCCGAGCCGCTCCAGTGCGGATTTGGCATAGGCTGAGAGATCGGGCCGGAACACCGGCAGGATGCGGTCACCGGCTTCGATCAGGACAACCTTGGTATCGCGGGTATCGATGTTGCGGAATTCCCCGCGCAACGTGGCGTGGGCCAGTTCAGCGATCGTGCCGGCAAGCTCGACGCCGGTCGGACCACCGCCGATGATGACGAAGGTGAGCAAGGCCTGACGCATCGCCGCGTCGGCTTCGCGTTCGGCCCGTTCGAAGGCCAGCAGCATGCGGCGGCGAATCGTCGTCGCATCTTCCAGCGTCTTCAGCCCTGGCGCGAATTCTTCCCATTCGTCATGGCCGAAATAGGCGTGCCGTGCCCCTGTCGCCAGCACCAGCGTGTCGTAGGCAACGTCGCTGCCGTCAGCCAGCAGGACCCGCTTGGCATCCTTGTCGATCCCCTTCACCGTCGCCAGCAGCGTCGTCACCGCCTGCTCGTTGCGGACAAGATGCCGGATCGGCCAGGCGACTTCGGAGGTCGCCAATGAGGTCGTCGCGACCTGATAGAGCAGCGGCTGGAAAAGATGATGGTTGCGCTGGTCGATCAGCGTCACGCGCACCGGCGCCTTGGCTATCGCCCTGACGAATTCCAGGCCGCCGAAACCTGCGCCGACCACGACCACATGATGAGGTTCGCTGTTCATCGCAACACCCGTTGTGCATCGCAGCAAACATGCGGGCGCAAGAGCGTAATTTCAAGCGGTACTGATATTCAGACCGACTTTGCCGGCCAACGGCCGATCACGCCATTTCCGGCTTCAGCCCCATCGCCGTTCGGTCGACGATTTCGCGCAGCGCGAAGGAAGAATTGATCTTGGTCACATGAGGCATGGCCGACAGCCATTCCTTGTGAATACGTTCGTAGTCGGCCAGGTCACGCGCGGCGATACGCAGGATATAGTCGTATTCGCCCGACATCAGATGGCAGGAGAGCACGTTCGGGCAGCGCTTGATCGCCGTTTCGAAATCCGACAGCGTCTTCTCGAACTGGCCGGAGAGCGATATATGCACGATCGCCGTCATCTGGTGGCCAAGCGCAGCGTTCGACAGGCGCGCGTGATAACCGCGAATGGCGCCGGATTTCTCCAGATTGTCGAGCCTGCGCGAACAGGCCGACTGCGACAGGCCAACCCGCTCGGCGAGCGCTGCATTGGGTATGCGACCATCCTTCTGAAGCGTGTCCAGAATGGCGATATCAATCTTGTCTAAGGGCATTCTTCGCGATTCCTGCGAAAAAGTGATTATTTTACGCAACAATTATCGAATTGAGATCCTGGCGGCAAGCGCATTCGCAAACACATGCAACCCGATTGGTGGTTCACTGTTCTCCTTACAGGGAGAAGGTCCATCAGGGCCAAGAGGAGATCACTCAACATGCGTGTCGGTTGCCCCAAGGAAATCAAGAACCATGAATATCGGGTCGGCCTGACGCCGGGCTCGGTTCGTGAATATGTCGCCCACGGCCATGAAGTGCTGGTCGAGACCGGCGCCGGCGCCGGCATCGGTGCCGATGACAACGCCTATCGCGCCGCAGGTGCCGCCATCGCCAAGACGGCTGCGGACGTGTTCGCCAAATCCGACATGATCGTGAAGGTCAAGGAACCGCAGCCGAACGAATGGGTGCAACTGCGCGAAGGCCAGATCCTCTATACCTACCTCCACCTCGCTCCTGATCCGGAACAGACCAAGGGCTTGCTGGCTTCGGGCGTCACCGCCGTTGCCTACGAGACCGTGACCGACGATCGTGGCGGCCTGCCGCTGCTGGCGCCGATGTCTGAAGTCGCCGGTCGCCTGTCGATCCAGGCCGGCGCCACCTCCCTGCAGAAGGCCAATGGCGGCCGCGGCGTGTTGCTCGGCGGCGTGCCGGGCGTGCTGCCTGGCAAGGTCGCGGTCATCGGCGGTGGCGTCGTCGGCCTGCATGCGGCCAAGATGGCGGCAGGCCTCGGAGCCGATGTAACCATCCTCGACCGGTCGATCCCGCGCCTGCGCTATCTTGACGACATCTTCGGCGGCCGCGTGCATACGCGCTACTCGACCGTCGAGGCGCTGGAGGAAGAATGCTTCTCGGCCGACATCGTCGTCGGCGCCGTTCTGATCCCGGGTGCCGCGGCGCCCAAGCTGGTGACACGTGAAATGCTGTCCGGCATGAAGAAGGGCGCAGTGCTCGTCGACGTCGCCATCGACCAGGGCGGCTGCTTCGAGACCTCACATGCGACCACCCATGCCGAGCCGACCTATGTGGTCGACGACATCATCCACTATTGCGTCGCCAACATGCCTGGTGCCGTTCCGGTCACCTCCGCGCATGCGCTGAACAACGCCACCTTGCACTACGGCCTGCAACTCGCCGACAAGGGCCTGAAAGCCATCGTCGACGACCACCACCTGCGCAACGGCCTAAACGTCCACAAGGGCAGGATCACCAACAAGGCCGTTGCCGAAGCGCTCGGCTACGAGATGGTCGAGCCCAAGGCCGTCCTGGCCGCCTGACGGCCAGCGGCGAACGCCGCCCTCCTTCCAAGCCGCCGAAGCGCTTTCGTTTCGGCGGCTTTTTTTCGTGCCAAAGCAGGCTGGGGCAATCACATTCCCGTGCAAAGGTCTTCGAAGATGTTTCAAGCCTCGACAAAATCTGTCGCGGAGAGGTGACAATCCGTCGCGGCCAAGCTAAGGATGAGTCGTCTGGGGCTTCGTGAGAGGCCTCACCTGTTTGCGGGAGAGAGCAGCGAAAGCTGCCGCCGAAGGGGAAATCGCCCGAAATCTCTCAGGCAAAAGAACCGTAGACGGGAAAGACACTCTGGAAAGTCGAGGGCAACCAAAACCCTCGCGCCGAAGGTGTAAGCGCTTCCGACAGGGTTCCGGGGCGCGAGTCTCTCAGGCTTCAGACAGAGGGGCACGGAGCGGTCGCATCCAGCGGCCGATCATTGTGCTGCTCTGGAGAAGACATGACGGGCGACGCCACCAAGACCCTTCCACTCGAAGACCTGCATCAGGCCGCAGGCGCCAAATTCGGTGCCTTTGCCGGCTGGTCCATGCCGCTGACCTATCCGGCCGGCGTCATGAAGGAACACCAGCATACGCGCGAGCATGTCGGCCTGTTCGACATCTCGCATATGAAACTGTTTGCGGTGAGCGGTGCCGGCGCTGCTGCCCTGCTCAACCGTGCCTGCCCGATCGACGCCGGGACTCTCGAAGTCTCGCAGTCGAAGCTCACCTTCTTCCTGAACGACGAGGCAGGCATACTCGATGACCTGATCGTCACCCGATTGGGTGCCGACCGCTTCATGGTCGTCGCCAACGCCGGCAACGCGATCGCCGATGAGGCGCATCTCAAGGCCCTCGCCAAGGATTTCGACGCCAGGGTCGAACCGCTCGACCGTGTCTTCCTAGCCATCCAAGGCCCGGAAGCCGAGGCAGTTCTGGCAAAGGCCGGTGTCGATGGCAGTTCGCTCACCTTCATGCATGGTTTTGAGCCCAGGCCGAACTGGTTCATGAGCCGCTCGGGCTACACTGGCGAAGACGGTTTCGAGATCGGCCTGCCGGAGGCGGACGCGCGCGCACTGGTCGCTCAGTTGCTGGCCGATGAGCGCGCCATGTGGATCGGCCTTGCCGCGCGCGACAGCCTGCGGCTCGAGGCAGGCCTTTGCCTGCACGGCAACGACATCAGCCCGGATACCGATCCGGCAAGCGGCGCCCTGATGTGGGCGGTGCCGAAGGAGATCCGCTCGTCCGGAACCTTCATCGGCGCCGATGCGCTACGTGCCATCGTCGAAAAGGGTGCGGCTCGGAAGCGCGTGGGCCTGAAGCCGGAGGGTCGCCAACCGGTGCGCGGCGGTGCTGCTCTGTTCGACGCCGACGGCAATCCGGCCGGCACTGTCACCTCGGGCGGTTTCGGCCCTTCGGCCGGCCATCCGGTTGCCATGGGCTACGTTTCCACTCCGCTGGCCAAGGCCGGCACCAAGCTGTTCGCCGATGTTCGCGGAACCAGGATTCCTGTTGAAGTCAGCGCCCTTCCCTTTACGCCTCACCGTTACCGCAAAGGATGATTTGCAAAATGGCCAAGACCTATTTCACCGAAGATCACGAGTGGCTGAACGTCGACGGCAACGTCGCCACCGTCGGCATCACCGACTATGCGCAGGAACAGCTCGGCGATCTGGTGTTCGTCGACCTGCCGGAAGTCGGCCGCAAGCTCGCCAAGGGTGACACCGCTGTCGTGGTCGAGTCGGTCAAGGCGGCTTCGGACGTCTATGCGCCGCTCGATGGCGAGATCACTGAAGTGAACGGCGCGCTGTCGGGCGATCCGGCGCTGGTCAATTCCGCCGCTGCCACCGACGGCTGGCTATGGAAGATGAAGCTCGCCGATGAAGGCCAGCTCGCCGGACTTCTGGATGAAGCCGGCTACAAAGCCCATATCGGCTAGGCAGGACGTGAAACCATGACCGCTGCTCCTTATCCCTTTTCGACCCGGCATATCGGGCCGAGCTTAACCGATGCCCGCTCCATGCTGGCGACGATCGGCGTGCCGTCCGTGGAAACGCTGATCTCGCAGGCCGTGCCGAAGTCGATCCGGCTCGACCGTCCGCTCGACCTGCCGGCCGCCGCTTCCGAGGCGGAAGCCCTGGCCGAACTCGCCGAGAAGATGTCGACCAACGTCGTTTTGAAAAGCTTCGTCGGCCTCGGCTATCACGGCACGCACACGCCGCCGGTGATCCTGCGCAACCTGTTCGAGAATCCCGCCTGGTACACTGCCTATACGCCCTATCAGGCCGAGATCAGCCAGGGTCGCCTGGAGATGCTGTTCAATTTCCAGACGCTGGTCACGGAACTGACCGGCCTGCCGGTGGCATCCGCCTCGCTGCTGGACGAAGCCACCGCGCTCGCCGAAGCGGTCGGCATGGCAGTTCGCCATCACCGCGATAAGCGCACCAAGGTGGCCTTCGCAGGCAAGCTGCATCCGCAGAGCCGCGATGTCGTTGTCACCCGCGCCGAACCGCTCGGTATCGAAGTCAATGGCGAGACCATCGACGAAAACACCGCGGCCCTCGTCGTCGCCTGGCCGGACACCTACGGCGTCTATGGCGATCATTCGGCCAAGATCGCCGAGGCCAAGGCGGCCGGCGCCGTCGTCATCTTCGTTGCCGACCCGCTGGCGCTCGTCGTCAGCGACACGCCAGCCAGCCTCGGCGCCGACATTGCCGTCGGTTCCATGCAGCGCTTCGGCGTCCCGATCGGCTTCGGCGGCCCGCACGCCGCCTACTGTGCCGTCTCGGACAAGCTGACGCGCCTGATGCCCGGCCGTCTCGTCGGCCAGTCGGTCGACACCAAGGGCCGGCCCGGCTTCCGCCTTGCCCTGCAGACGCGCGAGCAGCACATCCGCCGCGACAAGGCGACCTCCAACATCTGCACCGCGCAGGCGCTGCTGGCCAACATGGCGACAGCCTATGCCATCTGGCACGGTCCGGAAGGCCTGCAGGCCATCGCCGACCACGTTCATGGCCTCACGGCACGGCTGGCCGCAGCCCTGAAGGCCAAGGGACACACCGTTCTGGGCAACGACCGCTTCGACACGGTGACCGTCGAGTTGAAGGGACAAGCCAAGGCGAAAGCCAAGGAAGCCCAGGCCGACGGACGCCTGCTGCGTATGGTGAACGACGACCTCGTCGGCATCTGCTTCGACGAGACCTCGACCGAGGCCGACCTGCAGGCGATTGCCGCGCTGTTCGGCGCTACAGTTTCCGACAAGGCCGAACGTGTCCTGCCCGGCAAGCCACGCACCATGAAGGGTTTTCTGTCGCAGCCGGTTTTCCATCAGAACCGCTCCGAGACCGACATGATGCGCTTCCTGCGCAAGCTGGCGGACAAGGATCTGGCGCTCGACCGCACCATGATCCCGCTGGGCTCCTGCACCATGAAGCTCAATGCGGCCGCCGAGATGATCCCGGTCAGTTGGCCGAGCGTGGCCAACATGCATCCCTTCGCGCCGAAGGCCCATTCGAAGGGCTACAAGGCGATGACGGACGATCTCGAGCGCTGGCTGGCGGAAATCACCGGTTTCCAGGCCGTATCGCTGCAGCCGAACGCAGGCAGCCAGGGCGAATATGCCGGGCTGCTGGCAATCCGCCGCTATCACGCTTCGCGCGGCGAATCGCACCGCAATATCTGCCTCATTCCCTCCTCCGCGCACGGCACAAATCCGGCCAGCGCGGCGATGGCGGGCATGGAAGTGGTGGTGGTGCGCTGCATGGAAAGCGGCGACATCGACATGGAGGACATGCGCGCCAAGGTGGCCGCCCATGCCGCGAACCTCGCTGCGTTGATGATCACCTACCCTTCGACGCATGGCGTGTTCGAAGAAGGCGTGAAGGAGCTTTGCCAACTCATCCACGACAATGGCGGGCAGGTCTATCTCGACGGTGCCAACCTCAATGCGCTGGTCGGTCTCGCCCGTCCGGGCGACATCGGGGGCGACGTCTGCCACATGAACCTGCACAAGACCTTCTGCATCCCACATGGCGGCGGCGGTCCCGGCGTTGGTCCTATCGGCGTCAAGTCGCACCTGGCACCGTTCCTGCCCGGCCATATCGACCTTGGCACGGACTTCCCGGTTTCGGCGGCGCCTTATGGCAGTGCGTCGATCCTGCCGATCACCTGGATGTATATCCGCATGATGGGTGCTCAAGGTCTCAAGCAGGCGACGGAGGCAGCCATCCTGTCGGCCAACTACATCGCCAGGCGGCTCGAAGGACACTATCCGGTGCTCTACAAGGGCGCCAACGGCCGTGTCGCGCATGAGTGCATCCTCGACACCCGCGTGCTGAAAGACAGCGCCGGCATCACCGTCGACGACGTCGCCAAGCGCCTCATCGACTACGGCTTCCATGCACCGACCATGTCCTGGCCGGTGGCTGGCACGCTGATGGTGGAGCCGACCGAATCCGAGCCCAAGCACGAGCTCGACCGGTTCTGCGAAGCGATGATCTCGATCGCCAACGAGGCCGGCAAGGTCGCTAAAGGCGAATGGCCGAAGGAAGACAATCCTCTGGTCAATGCGCCGCACACGGCAACCGAGACGCTCGCCGGCGACTGGGCTCATCCTTACTCGCGGATGGAAGCCGCCTACCCTGCAGCCGATCCGGATACTGCCGCCAAATACTGGCCGCCGGTATCGCGCATCGACAATGTCGCTGGTGACCGCAACCTGGTCTGCTCCTGCCCGCCGCTGTCGGAATATCTCGGCGCGGCCGAATAAGGCGACCTTTGGCAATTCCAGGAAAAGTGCGTAGCGGTTTCCGTCCGGAATTGCGTAAAAACAAAGAGCTGGAGCGTTTTCCGAAAATACGGAAACGCTCCAGCATCCAGCCTACCGAGGCCCTCGCAAGTCGTTGTGGGGTTTAGGCTCGCAAGGCCGGCCGTCGCGTCGGCTCCGTAATCCACCCATCGACCACCACCCTGTTGCGGCCCGCGCGCTTGGCCTGGTAGAGCGCGCGGTCGGCGCGGGTCAGCATCTCGCTCAGAGTAGCCTTCTGCATGGACCCGAAGGCGACGCCGGCGCTGACGGTACACTGCAATACACCGGCCTGCGTAAGGATTTCCTGTCCGGCGAAATCCGCCAGTATGCTGCGGGCGGCCGCCTCGACATAGTTCCCCTCGACACGTGCGATCACGAGCGCGAACTCTTCGCCGCCAAGGCGGAACGCGCTGTCGCCGGCACGCACATTCGCCCTGATGACATCTGCGAAGCACCTCAGCACCTCATCGCCGGCCGAATGACCATAGGCATCGTTGGTATTCTTGAAATGGTCGAGATCGAACATCACGACCGCCAGGTCCTCACCGAATGCCTTGTCGGGATAGCCATCCACCAAGGCGCGACGGTTCTGCAGGCCGGTCAGAGGGTCGGTCAGCGCCTCGCTGCGGTGCCGGGCGGCTACCCGCAGATTGTGCATGGTCATCGGCAGCGCGCCGAGCGCAGTCAAACACGCCACCGAAACGATGATGTTGACGCGCTCGGCCCAATTGTCAGGGGCCTTGCCCAGCACCCAGCTACCGTCCAACAAAAGCACAAGACCACACAGGGCGAACGAGGTGGCGCAGATTGCAAACAGCACGGTCATCAGGGTGATCAGCGCTGGAAACTCGGCACGAGTCTGCCAGAAAACCCAGCCGATCCAGAGAAGGAGCATGGTTGCAAAGGCATATTCCACCATGAACGCCACGCCATCGAGGCCGACCATCATCAGGAATGTGGTTGAGAGGATTGAAGTGGCCACGACGGCCAGCACCTTCCGCGCAATATGGATGTGGCCATAGAACTGGCCGGCCGCGACCAGGATCAGCGCGAAGCCGCTCGGCAGCAATCCGAGCAGCAGCGCCCCCACCCAGGGCTGGGGGTTGTTGGTATAGCGCCAGAAGGCAATGACGTGCGCCGCGACGACGATCAAGCCGATGGAAGCTGTGAGGAAATAGCGGCTCTGGCGCATTGCGGTCCAGATGACCAGCATCGTCACACTAAGACATGTGCCGGACAATGCCGCCGCCAGCAGCAAGGACTGATAGTCCAGCATTGTTTCGCTTCCCCGCTATCGCAACAGCGTACGCTGTACGCTATTATCGCCCATTTTGCGGCAACCTGGCTCGAACGCTCAGGAGAAAGTCGCCAGATGGTTTACGAGACGTCTCCATTCGGAGTAGGAGCACTCGCAAGCCATGAACGGAACACGAACTGCTGTGATCCGGCCCTCAAAACATGGCAGTATCACTCCCTGATTCGTTTTCAAAGCTCATGGACGAAATGGACGACCTTTTCGGCAACCCGGACAAACAGCCACAGCAACCGCCGCGCACCAGCTCACGTCCTGCCGACCCGCTCGTGCAGGCGGCCAAGCGCACTCAGAGCGCGGCCAAGGATGGCAGCGAAGGCTATAGCGCGGCCGACATCGAGGTCCTGGAGGGACTGGAACCGGTCCGGCGCAGGCCAGGCATGTATATCGGCGGCACCGATGAAAAGGCGCTGCACCACCTCTTCGCCGAAGTCATCGACAACTCGATGGACGAAGCGGTTGCCGGCCATGCCACCTTCATCGAGGTTGAGTTGGGCGCTGACGGCTACCTCACAGTCACCGACAACGGCCGCGGCATTCCGGTCGATCCGCATCCCAAGTTCAAGGACAAGTCGGCACTCGAAGTGATCATGACGACGCTGCATGCCGGCGGCAAGTTCGATTCCAAGGTCTACGAAACCTCCGGCGGCCTGCATGGCGTCGGCGTCTCGGTGGTCAATGCGCTCTCCGATGACCTTGAAGTGGAGGTCGCGCGCGGACGCAAACTCTATCGCCAGCGCTTTTCACGCGGCATCCCGCAGGGCGGGCTCGAATTCCTCGGCGACGTGCAGAACCGGCGCGGCACGCGGACCCGCTTTCATCCCGATCCCGATATTTTCGGCAAGGGCGCGCATTTCGAACCGGCCCGCATCTACCGCATGGCGCGTTCGAAGGCCTACCTGTTCGGCGGCGTCAACATCCGCTGGTTGTGCGACCCGTCTCTGATCAAGGACAAGGACCCGACGCCAGCCAAGGCAGAGTTCCACTTTCCCGGTGGCCTCGGCGACTATCTCAAAGCCTCGCTCGGCGACGAGATGCAGGTTACGCGCGAGATCTTCTCCGGCAAGAGCGAGAAGCAGGGCGGCCACGGTTCGTTGGAATGGGCCGTTACCTGGTATGGCGGTGACGGCTTCCTCAATTCCTACTGCAACACCATCCCGACCGGCGAAGGCGGCACCCATGAGATGGGCTTCCGCAACGTTCTGACCCGCGGCCTGCGCGCTTATGCCGACCTGATCGGCAACAAGCGTGCTTCCATCGTCACCTCCGAAGACGTGATGATTTCGGCCGCCGGCATGCTCTCGGTCTTCATCCGCGAGCCCGAATTCGTCGGCCAGACCAAGGACAAGCTGGCCACGGTCGAAGCCATTCGCATCGTCGAAACCGCTCTGCGGGACCCGTTCGACCATTGGCTGGCGGACAATCCGCAGGAAGCCTCGAAACTGCTCGATTGGGTGATCGCCCGGGCCGACGAGCGCGTGCGCCGGCGTCAGGAAAAGGAAGTGTCGCGCAAGAGCGCCGTGCGCAAGCTGCGCCTGCCTGGCAAGCTTGCCGACTGCACGCAGAACGCGGCAGCAGGGGCGGAACTGTTCATCGTCGAAGGCGATTCGGCCGGTGGCTCGGCCAAGCAGGCGCGCGATCGCGCCATGCAGGCCATCCTGCCGCTGCGCGGCAAGATCCTGAACGTCGCCAGCGCCGGCAACGACAAGCTCGCCGCCAACCAGCAGATTTCGGACCTCATCCAGGCACTGGGCTGCGGTACGCGTTCGAAATATCGCGATGAGGATCTGCGCTACGACCGCGTCATCATCATGACCGACGCCGATGTCGACGGCGCCCACATCGCCTCGCTGCTGATCACCTTCTTCTATCAGGAAATGCCGAATCTGATCCGCGGCGGCCACCTCTTCATGGCGGTGCCGCCGCTCTATTCGCTGCGCCAGGGTGGCAAGATCGCCTATGCTCGTGACGACGCGCACAAGGACGAATTGCTGCGTACCGAATTCACCGGCCGCGGCAAGGTCGAAATCGGACGCTTCAAAGGCCTTGGTGAGATGATGGCAAACCAGCTCAAGGAAACCACCATGGACCCGAGGAAGCGTACCTTGCTTCGGGTCGATGTACTGGACGAAGAAACCGCGACCAAAGATGCCGTCGACGCGCTGATGGGCACCAAACCCGAGGCTCGCTTCCGATTCATCCAGGAGCGCGCCGAGTTCGCGGCTACCGACGTCCTGGATATCTGAGAAGACAGTTTCGAAAACGATCGAGCCGATTTGAAAACGGCTTTTGATTTCGCTTCGGAGATGACGTGGTGAGTTGGGTGAAGCTGAAGGAATGGGTCGGCACGACATTCGCCGGCTCGCTTCAGCCAACCCGCTCCGACTGGATCTTCGCGCTGCGCACCACCTCGGCTGGGCTGATCGCGCTTCTGGTGGCCTACGCTCTCAAGCTCGAACACCCGCAATGGGCGATGATGACCGTCTTCATCGTCGCCCAGCCGGTCGCCGGCATGGTATTGGCCAAAGGCTTCTATCGACTGATCGGCACGGTTGTAGGCGCGACAGCCGCGATCGGTTTTACTTTCGCCTTCGGCGGCAACCCCTGGCTCTTCGTCACGGTTCTGTCGCTGTGGATCGGACTGTGCACGCTCGTCTCCTCGCTGCTGCGCAACCCGGAAGCCTATGGCGCCGCACTTGCCGGCTACACCGCGATGATCGTTGGCCTGCCGGCCTTCGGCCAGCCGCATTTGATCACGGATCTTGCCGTCGCCCGGTGCCTCGAAATCATCCTCGGCATCGTCTGCGCGGCGGTCACCAGCCGGTTGATCCTGCCACGGCTGGCGGGGTCTGCGATCAAGGCGCGGCTGGAACGTTGCATCCTCGACCTTGCCGCCTATACACGCGGCGCCTTCGCGGGCGCGGAACCGGCCAAACTCGATGCTCTCTACCGTAAACTGGTCGCCGACACGCAGACGCTGGGCGAAATGCGTGCCTATGCGCGGCTCGAGGCGCCAAGCGTGGCGACGCGCGCGCACCCGGTGCGGCGCACCATCGGCCATCTGCTTTCCGCCCTCTCGGCGGCACGCATGCTGCATGCCCACGCCGCCCCCCAGAATGCCGCTCTTCTGCCGGTGCGAGGCCAGTTGAAGGCGCTTGTCGCCGAACTCGTTGACGCGCCGAATTCGCTTGAAGACACAAAGCCTTGGGAGGCCAGGCTCACCGCAATTGCCAATGAGGCGCTTCATGCTCCTGATGTTACGAGTGAAGGCGAGGACCCGGTTGGAACCATAACCCGCCTCACCGTCGCCGGCGAATTCGCTCAGTCGCTGCGCGAGGTGCTGCGCGGCCTCGATGCGCTACGGCGGCCGACGAGCGAAAAGGCCATGCGACAGCGCCGGCAGCCTGCCCTGATCGTGCATCGCGATCATCATGCGGCCTGGCGCAACGCCATCCGCGCCACGGTTGCCACCATGCTTGTCGCCAGTTTCTGGCTTGCCACCCGCTGGTCGGAGGCCGCCGGCACGCTGATCCTTGTTGCCGTCGTCTCCAGCCTGTTTGCGTCCAGGCCGGATCCCGCTCAGGTCGCCTGGGGATTCTTCAAGGGCACATTGCTCGCACTGCCCGTTGCTTTTGTGATCGGCCAGCTTGCTTTGCCGGCCCTGCCCGGCTTCGCCTGGTTCGTGCTGTTTGTCGTGCCGATCCTGGTGCCCGCGGCTCTCGCCATGGCCAATCCGCGTCTCGTCGGCGTCGCCACCGCCTTCGCCATCAACTTCCTTGCCTTCCTCAATCCCCACCAGGGCATGAGTTACGATCCTGTCGCTTTCTTCGCCGGTTCGATTTCTGTTCTGGTCGGCATCCTGATCGCCATCGGCGTGTTCATGGTGGTGTTGCCGGTCGATCCGATCGCCACTGCCAGCCGCATCGCCGGCGCCATGCGCGAGGACCTGGTACGGTTATGCCTGCATGAGCGCATCCCGCGCCGTTCAGCCTTCGAAAGCCTCGCTTACGACCGCGTCAACCAGATGATGCCGCTCGTGCAGCAGGCCGGCCGCAGGAGCGAAGGCCTGTTCGACGGCAGCGTCGCCTCGGTGATGGTGGGGTTGGAACTGCTTCGCCTGCGTATCGACCAGAAGGCCGGCGGTCTGCCGTCGGCCATCACGCAAAACGTCAGTGATTTTCTGCGGCAACTGGCGCGCAATCTGCTCGTGCATGTGCCGAACGAATCCTGGACTGCCAGCATTGCCGCCATGCGTGCGGACGCGACCGCGATTGCCGCCGCCGGAACGCCGGATGCGCTACGCGTCGCGGCATCACTGCGTGTCGTAGCCGCGGCGGCGGAAGATTATCCGGATTTCTTCCGCAAGGACTAAAGCAATTCCCGGAAAAGTGTGTAACGGTTTTCCGTCTGGGATTGCGTAAAAACAAAGAGTTAGAGCGTTTCCGCGTTTCCGTGAAAGACGGAAACGCTCTAGGGTCAGGACCGATCCAGTTCTGGCGAATACGGCCTCCCGCATCCTATCGCCGGACGCTCCGGTGCTCCACACAGTGATCATAGTGGTAGCCCCCGTGCTGCGCAGGTTTGAGCTCCCGGTCACGAAGAACGGTATCGCGTGGCGTGGCGGCATCAGCGCAAATGTCGGCAAAACGCCCGCGAAGATCATCGACATATTCGATATTGATGACCCGGTCGCCGTAGAACCGCGTGTATTCGGAGCATTCGTGGTAGCGGTGGCATTCCTCGGATACCGCGAAATCGAACCCGATCCGCCTTCGTTCCAGGTCGGAAAGCTGCGGCGTGTTCTTTTGCCCCGCCGCCAGACCCGCGTTGTGCGCGGCACGCACCAGCGAAGTTGCGAAGGCGACGGCATCTTCGTGCCTGAGCGCCCCCTTTGACCTCGTGAAGGAATCCAGATTGTCGAACTCGACGGCGTTGAAGCCCGATCGAGCGCACCCGGAAATGGCCGGGGCAAGGCGCTTAAGGACAGCGGCCCGAAGCTTTTCCGAGGAGATGTCGAGGAGATGCTCGTCCGGCCAGTCGGGGTCGACCAGCGGCTTACCTTTGCTGTTCTTGACCAGCAGTTCGGGCGGCCACGCTATACCTGGCTGTGTCTGGAAACCGTTGACGTAGCATATATTGTATAGACCTCGGATCGGCGCAGCGGTGCTGTCGCGCACCACGACATTTGTCCTGGCCTGAGGATTGTAGGCTCCACCGAGCTGATAGTCCGCAATGGCATCGGAAGGAAGTGTCTCGAAGCCTCGAGCCGCTCCAGGCTCTTGTTCCACAGCGGTCGCCGTTCCCGCGCATAGGATGAGGGTCGCCGCGACCAAAGTCCGGGTCGATTGCATATCCAGCGTCATCCATGGCCGATGCCCACCAGCCAGGCTCTAGGCGGCGGCTATGGCCAATGCATGACCGCGCGCGTTCTGACGCAGCGCATCGAGGTGGATGGACTTCACGAGTATAGCCAGATCGCCTTCAGCCTTTTGTCCGCCCAGTTCCTTGAGCATCAGCCAGCTCACCTCCTGCACGCCGGCGACGCGCTTGCCATTGGCGACCTCGCGCCAGACTTTCAGCGCCGTGAGGATGACGCTGTGCATGGCAAATGACAGTCCAGCGGATGTGAGCAGCGCCTGCAGCGCGACATCGTTGCCACCGGCAAGCAATGCCCTCACCCGCTGCTCCGACTGGGCGGTAAGCGCCACCAGAACCGCGCCGAAGAAATCGACCTTCCCATGCGCCACGGTGCGGATGATGAAGGATGCCGTAAGATCGCCGCGCAGGCGCAGATGTTCGACAAGGGCCGGATGTTCGGCTGCTTGCGTGCTCTCGATCAGGGTGACCGACGCCTTCACGCAGGCATCGCGCAACACGCGCTCGGCGCGCGCCGAGCCCATCAGCGCCAGGACCAGCGGCGAGCCCTTCAACGCATCGCCAAGCTTCACCAGCAGCATGTGGCGGCAATCCGCTGGCAGTGTGTCGTGCGCGATCAGCGCCTCGCGCACTGCCGGCACGTGACCATGCCGCTCGGCAATGCGGCGGTAGCTCATGGACGCGACCGCAGCGCCTGGATTTGAAAGCAGCGTCACGCAGGCTGCGACCTCGCCGATTTCAGCGATCGCCGCCGCAACCGTCATGGAAACGGCCGGCCGATCCGCGATCAGCTCCTGCGTCGCTTTCTGGCCGCAGGCGACGCGGTCGATCAGGTCGGCGTCGGTCAACAATGGCGAGCGCGCAAGGACAAGGCTGGCGACTTCCGGCTGGTCCGAAGCCAGCGCAGCTATGATCTGGATGGGGGCGTGGTGGCTCATCGAAAGCGCCTCGGCCATGGCGGCCCGCACCTTGGATGAGGCATCGTCGAGCAGAAGGGTTAAAGCAGCCTCGGCAGCACACCGATCCTCGAAGGGAAGGTCGCGATTGACATAGGCTCTGGCGAGCGCGCTCGCGGCGGCCGCACGCTCGGAAACCCTCGCCGTGCCGACCCATTTCAGGAAATGAGGAACAATCATGCCCACCGCTTCATACCCCAGCCGGAACCCAACCCGGCAAACCCGAAAAAGACGTTAGGCAGAAATGGTTTACGAAGCGTTCACCATAAATCTTAACCAGCTTGCGGCCCCCGGCGCGTGAGAGCGCCGCGCGTCCTTTCGAACGCGCAAAGGACGCTCTAACACTTTTGAATCTGCGCATCGTGCTTTCCGAAAATCGATTCCGATTTTCGGGCCGATGCATTAGAGCGCCGCGCGTCTCTTCGGACGCGCAAAGGACGCTCTAACACTTTTGAATCTGCGCATCGTGCTTTCCGAAAATCGATTCCGATTTTCGGGCCGATGCGCTAGGCCTATCAAGCAGGAAACGGAGGATCGTCATGCCTGGTCTCTATCTGGAAGAATTCACCGTCGGTCGGAACTTCCAGCACACGCTGCGCAAAACAGTGACCGAGAGCGACAACATGCTGTTTTCGGTCATGACGCTCAATCCGCAGCCGCTGCATATCGATTTTGATTTCGCTTCCAAGACAGAATGGGGCAAGCCGCTGGTGAATTCCCTGTTCACGCTCGGCCTGATGATCGGCATCGCGGTCAACGACCTCACCGTCGGCACCACAGTCGCCAATCTCGGCATGAAGGAGACGACCTTCCCGCACCCGGTGTTCCATGGCGATACGATCCGCGTGGAGACGACCGTGGTCTCGGTGCGTGAATCGAAATCGAAGCCCGATCGCGGCATCGTCGAACTCGAGCATCGTGCTTTTAACCAGGACAATGTACTGGTCGCCAAATGCATCCGGCAGGCGATGATGCTGAAGAGGCCTGCCTGATGCGTTCCCTGCTGTTTGTTCCCGGCGATTCCGAACGCAAGCTGGAAAAGGGCTTCTCCTCACAGGCCGACGTCGTCATCGTCGACCTGGAAGACTCTGTCGCGGCGCAGAACAAGGCGGCCGCGCGCGAGGTCGCGGCCGGGTACATCGCCCAGCACCGCGCCGATACGAAGGCGATCATCTACGTTCGCGTCAACGATCTGACCACTGGACTGACCGACGAGGATCTCGCGGCGGTTGTCCGCTCGAAGCCAGACGGCATCATGTTGCCGAAATCCAACAGCGGGCAGGATATCCAGCAATTGTCTGCCAAGCTGCGTGTCCAGGAAGCGCGTGCGGGCCTGGCAGACGGCGCGATCCGCATCCTGCCGATCATCACCGAAACGGCGGCGGGCGTGCTGGCTGCCGCCAGTTATGCCGGCGCGAGCAGCCGCCTGTCGGGCCTCACCTGGGGCGCGGAAGACCTGTCGGCGGCGATCGGCGCCCGCACGGCGCGCGACGACGATGGCCGCTACACCGATGTCTTTCGCCTTGCCCGCACGATGACCCTGCTCGCTGCTTCCGCCGCCGAAGTCGCTGCGGTCGATACCGTGTTTCCAAACTTCAGCGACATGGCTGCATTCGAGGCCGAATGCCTCGAGGCCGAGCGCGACGGCTTCACCGCCAAGATGGCCATCCATCCAGCCCAGGTGCCCGTGATCAATGCGGCGTTCACGCCATCCAGGGAGGCTGTCGAACGCTCGGCCGCCATCGTCGCGGCCTTCGCCGCTGCCGGCAATCCCGGCGTCGTCGGCATAGAAGGCAAGATGTACGACCGACCGCATCTGCGGCTGGCCGAACGCTTGCTGGCTCGGGCCAAGGCGGCTGGCGTCAGCGCCTAGCTTGCCGCTAGCCGGCGTTCCACGGTCCGGCATAGTCGGCGTAAAGCGTCGAAACGTCCGGTCTCGGCCGTTCCTGCGCCGTGCCGGAAAACGTGCCGATGTGAACGAAGCCGATGACGCGCTCTTCAGGCGCTAACCCCAGGATCGCGCGGCCTTCCGGCACATCGGAATACCAGTTGCTGATCATGTTGGTGCCATAACCCAGCGCATTGGCGGCGATCATCAGGTTCATCGCCGCCATGCCGCCGGAGAGGAATTTCTCCCATTCCGGGATCTTCGGATGCGCTTTCGGCACGGACACCACACCGATCACCAACGGCGCACGCGAGAAGCGGGCGAGTTCCTGATCGCGACGAACGTCGTTGAGCGGCCCCTCGCGACTTTCCGCCAGCGCGGCGAGTTTTTTGCCGACATCCACCCGCGCTTCGCCGCGGTAGAGGATGAAACGCCACGGCTCCAGCTTGCCGTGGTCCGGCACACGCGAAGCCGCCGCAATGATGGTGGCGATTTCGGCATCCGAGGGCGCAGGTGCCTTCAGCTCCGGAATGGGCGCGGAATTCCGGGTCAGCAGGTAGTCGAGGATCGGTTGCGTCATGGCGCGGTTCTCCTGAAATTCGATTGGCTGAAGCGCGCGATGGGCATCGGCTGCTCTGGCAACGGCGCAAACTGCACCGGAAAAGAGCCTTGAGGCATCCCCGCCAGACTCTTCAGCCTTGAAATTGCCACCGGCTTGGGCTTCAACGCAAGGTATGTTCGCCGGGCTTCGCCGACTTTCGCTGACTGTTTTCGGAGCCGCGCTCGGCATGGCTCTGTCGTCGGCTGCCGGCGCCAAGGATCCCGACTCGCTCGACAATCTCAAACTGCCCGGCATTTCGACCTATGCGCCCCCGCATGCGGGCACGCAGCTTGCCCGTGGCGACGGCGAAATCACACTCAGTGCGCAACTCACCGACAAGGGCGGGGAAATCACACGCGGCCTGGTCTGGCGCGTCTTCCTCCCCGAACCGGGCGCCGACGGCAAATTGCCGTTGGTCGCCTCCGCGCAAGGCGGCACGGCGGCCTTCCAGCTGCAGCCTGGCAGCTACCTGGTGCATGCTTCCTACGGCCGCGCCGGTGCCACCAAACGCATCACCGTCGGGCGCGACGCCAAGCGCGAGAGCATGGTTCTCGATGCCGGCGGGCTGAAGCTCGATGCCACGCTGGCCGGTGGTATCCGCATTCCACGCGAGAAGCTGCGGTTTTCCATTTATGAGTCGCGCTCCGGCAAGGACGACGAAAAGGCACTCATCATCCCCAACGTGCAGCCGAACTCCGTCGTGCGGTTGAATGCCGGCGTCTACAACGTCGTCTCGACCTATGGCTCGGTCAATGCCGTCATCCGCTCCGACATCCGCGTGGAGGCCGGCAAGCTGACCGAGGCGACGGTCGAACATCGGGCGGCTGAAATCACCTTGAAGCTGGTGCGCGAGGCCGGCGGCGAAGCGCTGGCCGATACGTCGTGGTCGGTGCTCAACGAATCCGGCGATTCGCTCAAGGAAGCCGTCGGCGCCTTCGCGCCGATGGTACTGGCGGAAGGCAACTATACGGTCATCGCCAAGAATCGTGACCGCATCTACCAGAAGGACCTGACGGTCGAAGCCGGCAAGAACGGCGAGATCGAGGTTGTCGCCTCCGAAGCGACGGCGATCGACCCGGCCGAGGGCGCCGACTGATCTCCCTGATCAGGCGGCTGCACGGCGAAACCGCCGCCGCAGGAATTTCACGCGGTTAGCAGGTTCGACCGGCGCCAGGTCGAAGACGGCGCGATGGAGCCTTGCCAGCAGAACCTTGCGATCGCGCAAAGGATCGAACTCTTCCGGTGTCAGCACCTTGCCGATCTTCACATCGATAGAGCGGCCAGCCAACCTGGCGAATTCCCGGATCAGCAGCGAAATTCTAAGCGTCAGCGAGGCCTTGCCGACGAAGCGTGCCAGGCGCCCTTCCCGCTCAGCCAGGTTCATCGGGCCACTGACCAAATGGAACAGCCGGCCATTCTGCCCGGAAAAATGCATGGGGATGACCGATGCTCTGGCCTCCTGCACCAGCCGAGCCGGAAACATCTTCCACGGCAGGTCCTGGGCGCGGCCAAAACCTTTCGGCGCGGTGGCAACGCCGCCCGCCGGGAAGACGACGATCGTCACGCCTTCCTTCAACAGGCGCATCGCCTCGTGGCGGATCGCCATATTGGCCTTCACCGCTTCCTTGGTCTCGGAAAAGTCCACGGGCAGCGAATAAGGCTCCATCTCGCGGATGCGCAACAGATCCTTGTGGATCATCACCTTGAATGGCCGGCCGAGTTTTTCGGCCAGCGACAGCACGGCGATGCCGTCGCCGATGCCGAAGGGGTGGTTGGCGACGATCACCAGCGGTGTATCCGGCAGATTGGCGGGCGGCCACTGGTCGTCACCGCGTACGCGGACATCGATCAGGTCGAGCATCCGACCGAAGACACGGTCGCCCGTCGGCACGATGTTGCGGCGCCAGAGATCATAAAGGGCGGCAAAGCGGTCACGTCCCGAAAGCCCCTCGACCGAGCGAATGAACCAGCGCGTAAACGCCGGCTGGCCGGCATTGGCGTAGGAAAGTTCCGGAAACGGTCTTTCGCGCGATCTCAGCATGTTCTGTCGTTAAGCGTGTTGGATGACGCCAACATGACGTCGATGGAAAAACGGCGGTGGATCGAGCCACCGCCGCTTTCCGGAAAATCCCGGATCAGGCCGTTTTCGCGCGCTTGAGGTCCGGCGGTGTCGCCTCGTCGACCAGACGGGCGATCGCCTCGTCGAGCGACAGCGATTCCTGGTCACGGGAGCCAAGCCGGCGGACATTGACCGTCTGCTCTTCCGCCTCGCGCTTGCCGCAGACGAGAATGACCGGAACCTTGGTCAGCGAATGCTCGCGGACCTTGTAGTTGATCTTCTCGTTGCGCAGGTCCGCCTGCACGGACAGTCCGGCGGCCTTCAGTCTGTCGACGACGCTGCGGGCATAGTCGTCGGCTTCCGAGGTGATCGTCGCCACCACCACCTGCAGCGGCGCGAACCACAGCGGGAAGTGGCCGGCGTGGCTTTCGATGAGGATGCCGAGGAAGCGTTCCAGCGAGCCGACGATGGCGCGGTGCACCATCACCGGCTGCTTCTTCTCCGAATCCGGTCCGATGTAGAAGGCACCGAACCGCTCGGGCAGGTTGAAGTCCACCTGCGTGGTACCGCACTGCCATTCGCGGCCGATGGCGTCCTTCAGCGTATATTCGAACTTGGGGCCGTAGAACGTGCCCTCACCCTCGTTGATGCCGGTCTTGATCCGGTTGTCTTCCCGCGCCATCCGGGCGAGCGAGTTCTTCAGGATTTCTTCGGCGTGATCCCACATGGCGTCGGTGCCGACGCGCTTTTCAGGCCGCGTGGCGAGTTTCACCACCACCTCGTCGAAGCCGAAATCCTTGTAGACCGACATCATCAGGTCGTTGATCTTCAGGATCTCGGTTTCCAGCTGCTCCTCCGTGCAGAAGACATGCGCGTCGTCCTGCGTGAAGCCACGCACGCGCATCAATCCATGCAGGGCGCCGGAAGCCTCATAGCGGTGCACGCTGCCGAATTCCGCAAGACGGATCGGCAGATCGCGGTAGGACTTCAGGCCATGCTTGAAGATTTGAACATGCCCCGGGCAGTTCATCGGCTTGAGCGCGAAGACGCGCTGGTCGGCGTCGGGATCATCGGGATGGGTGAAGGCATGCGCGGACTTCACCGCGAACATGTTCTCCTGGTACCAACCCCAGTGACCCGAAGTCTCCCACAGCGACTTGTCGAGGATCTGAGGGGCATTGACCTCCTGATAGTCGTCGCCAAGCCGGCGACGCATGTAGGCGATCAGATTCTGGAACATCTTCCAGCCCTTGGCGTGCCAGAACACGACGCCCGGCCCTTCCTCCTGGAAATGGAACAGGTCCATTTCGCGGCCGAGGCGGCGATGGTCACGCTTCTCGGCCTCTTCCAGCATGTGCAGATACTGGTCGAGCTGCGCCTGGTCGGCCCAGGCGGTGCCATAGATGCGCGTTAGCATCGGGTTGTTGGCGTCGCCGCGCCAATAGGCGCCGGCGACCTTCATCAATTTGAAGGCCGTACCGATCTGGCCGGTGGCAGCCATATGCGGACCACGGCAAAGGTCGAACCAGTCGCCCTGGAAATAGATCTTCAGGTCCTGATCTTCAGGAATGGCATCGATCAGTTCGACCTTGTAGCCTTCGCCCTTGTCGCGGAACACTTTTTTTGCGCGATCGCGGTCCCACACCTCCTTGGTGAAGGGCTTGTTGCGCTGGATGATCTCCCGCATCTTCTTTTCGATGACGGGGAAATCCTCCGGCGTGAACGGCTCGTTGCGTGCAAAGTCGTAATAGAAGCCGTTCTCGATCACCGGACCGATGGTGACCTGCGTTCCCGGCCACAATTCCTGCACCGCCTCGGCCAACACGTGGGCGGTATCGTGACGGATCAGCTCCAGCGCGCGCGGGTCGTCGCGGGTGACGATCTCGATCTTACCGGAAGCCTTCAGCGGGTCTGACAGGTCGCGCAAGGTGCCGTCGACGGCATAGGCCACTGCCTTCTTGGCGAGCGACTTGGAGATGGATTCGGCGAGCTCGGCGCCGGTCGTCGCGGCGTCGTAATCGCGCACGGAACCATCAGGGAATGTGAGGGAAACGTTTGCCATGGTCTTCTCCTATCCAGTCCCGCATACGAACGCGGGTGGTGTTGTGCCGGATGACGCCCGGCGGCGAGCGGTCTTTTAGGGGCAGTTGCAGCCGACGTAAAGCGAAACGGAGCCGCTTTGACAAAGCAACGCCGCACGCTGGATCAAATCGGGGATCGCCTGACAGCCTTATTTGAATTTGACCGGCCCAGTCAGCTCTTTGAGGAAAGAAGCTCTCACCACGCGATCCAGCGCTCAGTTGGCTTTGACCGTTATGCAGTCGAACTTCTGCCGTTTGAGCGCCGCACAGGTTTTACCCGCCGTTTTCGCATCCTCGAAGCCGTCGAAACGAACACGATAGAATGTGGTACCGTGCGCTTCGGCCTGCATGATCTGGCCAGCTGCTTCCCCATGGATCGAACGAACGAATTTCTGCGCCTTGCCCAGCAACGCCTCGGCGGTTGTCTGGCTGGGTAGCGCGCCGATCTGAATCTGCCAGGCTGACGGGATGAGCGCGACTTCGGTGTCGCCGTCGCCCTGCTCGATCGCCACCTCGTCCATCGTCTCCGACGGCGCGACTGGTCGTTTCGGCCTGCGTGTCGGCACTGGCGCATTCGAGGCTACCAGCGGCGGCGCGGTAACGGCCCCCTTCGTGCTGAAGCGCTTCAGCAACGCTTCCATCTTGGCATCGCGGCTCCGGGCCGTCTTGCCGCCCAACACGACGCCGATCAAATGCCCTTTGCCTTGCCCAAGCGACGACACCAGATTGTAGCCCGAAACGGCCGTATATCCGGTCTTCAAGCCGTCGACGCCGGCATAGCGATACATCAGATTGTTGTGACCTTTCAGGCGCTTGCCGTGAAAAACGAAAGAAGGCTGCGAGAACAGGCCGAACAGTTTCGGGAAATCCCGCTCCAACGCCATGCCGAGCACTGCCATGTCGCGGGCGGTCGTCAACTGGCTGGTCCGATCGGTCAATCCGGACGGGTTGGCGAAGACCGTGTTTCGAAGTCCCAGCTGTCGACCGCGTTTGGTCATCAGTCGTGCGAAGGCAGCTTCCGATCCAGCCAGATGTTCGCCGACGGCGGTCGCCGCGTCATTGGCCGAAATCACGATCATCCCGTTGACGGCATCGCGGACGCTGATGCTCCGGCCGGGCTTGACCCAGAGCTTCATCGGAATTTTTGCCGACGCGTTTTTTGAAAAGACGATCTGGTCGTCCCACCCGAGCTTTCCCTTCTGGATTGCCTCGAAGGTCAGATAGAGTGTCATCAACTTGGCAAGCGAAGCCGGCGCGTGCCGCTTGCCGGCGTTTTGATGGCCGAGGATATTGCCGGTTCGTGTGTCGAGTACCGCCCAGGACACATCGGCCATCGCGCTTGCTGCGCTCAGGAAAACCGCGCTGAAGGTCAGCGAGGCCGCAAAGACCTTGCGCCCGAGCCATTTATCGATGACCGGCATGATCGCTCCGTGAAATGTAGAGACGTCCCCGAGGGAGCATATGTGATTGAAAAACGACGGCGGCCCCACCCGCCGGAACAGGCCCGCCGCATGAAATCCGTTGCCACTATTGAATAGGATTCATTAACGAAAAGTGGGTGGTTTTTTAACGATTTGACTGCTCGCCAGCCTTGCGGCCAATCGACCAGTAGCGCCACGGCGTATACCAGGTGTAGCGGGCATCGAGTGTCGTTGGCACATTGTCGATGCCGTGCGTGCCGCCTGGGCCACAGCGCATGACGCGAAACAGCCCCATCCAGCCACCAGCCCACAGGCCGTGCCTGGCGATGGCCTCATAGGCATATTCCGAGCAGGTCGGCAGATGGCGGCAGGTGTTGCCGACAAAACCGGAAAGCGTGAGCTGGTAGGTCCGAACAAAAGCCGTCCCGGCCAGCCTGCCCGGGGTCTTGCGCCAGGGGCCTGGCCAGTTGCGGCCGCGGGTGACTGCATGCCGGTGACCGCAGCCGTGGCCGTCTGCTTCGCCTGTCATTGCGGGTGTCGCGCTCGCGAATTCATCCGCTCTAGATGGCGCGCTCCGGTCGGTTTCGCAACAAGTAGCTAGAGCAATTCCAGGAAAAGTGCGCAACGGTTTTCCGTCCGGAATTGCTAAAAAACAAAGAGTTAGAGCGTTTCCGCGTTTCCGTGAAAAACGGAAACGCTCTAGTGGTGTCCTCTCCGGAAGCCGACGAAAGCCGGCGTGACGGTGACGGGTATGCCCTGTTCGATGAGGGAGAGCAGCCCGAGCATCACTTCCTCGTTCGGCTCGCCGTACACGTCGAGCCGTCGCATGATGCAGTTTTCCATCACATCGCGAATATAGGGATCCGCCATCTTCCAATGCGCGAGCACGGCTTTCGAACTCGGCATGATCTGGAGGCTGCTTGCCCGCATGGAATCCTCGTCGATATAGGTTTCAACGGCCAGTTGAGGCCCCTGGCTCTCGGCGAAGGCAACGGCCTTGCGGATAGCCTGCTTGAACACTTCGAGCTTGCCTGGGCGAATGTCGAAGCTGGCCAACTGCACGATGCGTTCCGACATGGCCGGCTCACTCGGCCGCATCGAGCAGTACTGCTCTGATGACACGGTTGACAGCGCCATACGGGGAGGATGCAACATAGACCAGTTCCACATCCTCGATGGCGTTGAACGATCCTGGCGTACCGGCCGGGAGATAGAACACGTCGCCCGGCCCCGCCGTCTGCCACGCGTCTCGGCTCGCAATCGTGCAACGGCCCTTGGTGACGACCAGCACCTCGTCATAGGCAAAAATGAAATCGCTCGTCGCGCCGCGCGGCGCTCTCAGGAAGCCAACCGCCCCGAGCTTGGCCGTCGGCACCTCGTCTTCGTTGAGCACATCGACCAGCCTAGCGCCGGACCACTCCATCCAGTCCTGCGCTGAGGCAGCCGTGAATTTGCGGATGTCCGGCGTGTTCAAAATCTGCGTGTTCATCGCTCTTTTTCCTCTTGGCGGCGCTATCCGAGCCAGCTGTCCACTGGCGTGAATGGCGTCCTACAAGTTCAAGTAAACTTGAAGTCAAGAGCAAAGCATGCAAAAAGATCGAAATGGAAACGACGCTTACCATCAATCAGCTTTCACGCCGCAGCGGCGTGGCGGCCTCGGCGCTGCGCTATTACGAGGAACGCGGCTTGATCCAGTCCGAGCGCAGAGGCTCAGGCCACCGCCGCTTCACCCGCGCCACCTTGCGGCGGCTTGCCTTCATCGTCTTTGCCCAGCGCCTCGGCATGTCGCTCGCCGAAATCCGCTCGGAGCTTGAGAAGCTGCCGACCGACCACGTGCCGAAGGGCGCCGATTGGTCACTGCTTTCTGGTCCTTGGTCGGCCCGCATCGACGAGCGCATCGCCGAGCTCGAACGGCTGAAGACTGGCCTTGCGCAATGCATCAGCTGCGGCTGCCTGTCACTGGAATATTGCCGGCTGGTCAATCCACACGACAAGGCCGGAGCCCTTGGTCCCGGCCCGCATTACTGGCTGGGCGATCAGTCTTCGACCGACGATTGACGTTCCGGCTCATCATCACGGCGCCGCATGTCGTCACTGTGGCTTGCCGCGCCGCTCAGGCCGCGTGCGCAGGTAAGTATCCTGGCGCTGGGGTGGTCTGTTCAACGTCTGGAAAGTGGCAACTTTCAGCGCATCGAGAAGCGCTTGGATGACCTCGGACATCACATTCACTCCGGTTTCGCGTATCTGTTTCATGACCGGATTCAACGCCTTCTGGCGCCTGCCTTCAAACGAGTATATTTTCGCATTCGGATAACCTGAGGTTATGCGAATGAAACGCAGTCGTTTACCGCTCACAGCCCTGCGCTCTTTTGAGGCAGCAGGCAGGAATGCGAGTTTCAGCCGGGCTGCCGAGGAATTGCATGTCTCGCAGGCAGCCATCAGTCGCCAGATCCGTGAGCTTGAGACCACACTCCGCACCCCACTGTTCGAGCGCCTGCATCGCAAGGTCGTGCTGACAGAGGTCGGCAAGGCATTGCTCACCCAGCTGAGTGCCAGTTTCGACGGCATCGAAAGAATGCTCACCGAGATCGCCGGCCGCGGCCAGACCCGGACGGCACGGGTGAGTTCCGATGCATCCATTGCCGCCTGCTGGCTGATCCCGCGCCTGGACCGCTTCCGGCGTATGAACCCCGATATCGATGTCGTGCTCGATGTCGATCCGCGACTGATCGAGTTCCGCGCCGACCAGGCCGAGCTCGCCTTGCGCTTTTCCTTCCGCAACACAAGCTGGCCGAACACGGAAGCTGAACGCCTTGCCCATGCGCTCGAGACGCCTGTGCTTGCGCCGTCCCTGCTCGCTGGCGGCCCTGCAATCGCAAAGCCTGGCGATCTGCGCCGCTTCACCTTGCTGCACGAAGAAAGCCGCGAACACTGGAAGAACTGGTTTCGGCTCGCTGGCGAAGAGGAGGCCGAGGTGCTGGCGCCGGGGCCGATGTATGCCGATATGGCGCTGGCCAAGCAAGCTGCCTTGCTTGGCCACGGCGTGGCCCTGGTTGATCTCCTCTACATGCAAGATGAACTCGCCGCCGGCACGCTGGTCAGGCCTTTTACGGCGGAGCTCAATTCCGGTGGTTATTTCCTCGTCGCGCGCAGCCTTTCGAGGCTCAGCGAACCTGCCCGTATCTTCGCTGAATGGGTTCGCGCCGAATTTGCCGCGAGCGTTGCCGCGCTATCGTCAACCGAAAGTGAACGGTGCGTACTCCCCGAATGAATGGGCAACCTCGCCCGCCTCGCCTATCTCACTCACCGAATTGGACAATCCGCCACCAACAGACCGGTGGCCAGACGAGGCCCGGAGCCCGCTCTCTCGGATCGCGCCGGTGGCCCAACATGGGGATGACATGACCGACCAAATCGAATTCGGACTGGACACGTTTGGCGACGTCACGCTTGGCGCCGACGGCAAGTTGTTGCCGCAGGCCAAGGTGATCCGCAATCTCGTCGAGGAAGCCGTTCTCGCCGATCAGGTCGGCATCGACTTCATCGGCGTTGGTGAGCATCACCGCGACGACTTCGCCGTCTCCGCGCCTGAGACGGTACTGGCGGGCATTGCCACGCGCACCAATCGCATCAAGCTGGGCTCGGCCGTCACCGTGCTGAGCTCGGACGAGCCGATCCGCGTCTTCCAGCGCTTTTCCACCGTCGACGCGTTGTCGAATGGGCGCGCGGAAGTGATCCTTGGTCGCGGTTCCTTCACGGAATCCTTCCCGCTGTTCGGTTTCCGGCTCAACGACTACGAGACCCTGTTCACCGAAAAGCTCGATCTGTTCGCAGCTGTCTGCAAGGGCGAACCAGTCACCTGGCAGGGTTCCATCCGGCCGCCGCTCAAGGATCAATCGGTCTATCCGCCGATCGAGAATGGCAACTTGAAGACCTGGATCGGCGTCGGCGGAAGCCCGGAATCGGTCGTGCGCGCCGCACGCTACAATCTGCCTTTGATGCTGGCCATCATCGGCGGCGATCCGAAGCGCTTCCGCCCCTATGTGGACCTCTACCATCAAGCGCTCGACCAGCTTGGTGGAGGGACGTTGCCGGTCGGCGTGCATTCGCCGGGCTATGTTGCCGACACCGACGAGCGGGCGGCTGAAGAACTCTGGCCGCATTACAAGGTGATGCGCGACCGTATCGGTGGCGAGCGTGGCTGGCCGCCAGCCACCCGCGCCGACTTCACCTCGGAAGTTGAACGTGGATCGCTCTATGTCGGCGCGCCGGAGACGGTCGCGCGCAAGATCGCGGCGACGGTGAAGGCGCTGAGCGCCCGGCGTTTCCAGATGAAATATTCGTCCGGTCCGCTGCCGCATGAAAAAATGATGCGCTCGATCGAGCTCTACGGCACCAAGGTGATCCCGATGGTGCGCGACCTCCTGGCGGAAAAGCCGGAGCTGACGGAGGCCTGAACAGGGTGCCGGCAAACGATGCAAGTGAAAGGCCCGGCGTGGGAAACCACGCCGGGCCTTTTTGTTTAGTGCTGCCGGTTTGACCGGTCGCTCAATCCTTGGCGTTCAGGTCTGTACCCAGCGTGTCCTTGACGAAGAGCATGCCAATGACAAGCGACATCGCTGCGATCACGATCGGGTACCAGAGGCCGTAGTAGATGTCGCCCTTTGCTGCACTCATCGCGAATACGGTCGCCGGCAGCAGGCCGCCGAACCAGCCGTTGCCGATATGATAGGGCAGCGACATGCCGGTATAGCGGATGCGGGTCGGGAACATCTCGACCAGGATCGCCGCGATCGGGCCGTACACCATCGTCACATAGAGGACGAGGATGAACAGGATACCGATGACCATCGGCCAGTTCACCTGCGCCGGATCGGCCACCATTTTGAATGCGCCTGCACCAGGAACGGTGTAGACGGTGAATTCGGTGGCACCGGCCGCTTCCTCGGCGGTGATCAGCTTGTCCTTGATTGCCTGCGCGACCGGCAATGTCGCTTTGTCGCCGCCGCGGATAGCCGCGGCATCCAAAGCCAGCTTCGGATTAGAGGCAACCAGCGCGTCGAGCTTCTGGTCAACAACCTTTGCAGGATCTCGCTTTAGCGGATAACCGGCATCCTGCAACGAATTGAAGAGTGCCTTCGTGAGTGCGGCATTCTTCGCTGCAGCGTCGGCCCCGGCGGCAACAGCGTCGTAGGATTCGACGGTTTCATTGCCGATCTTGACTGAGGCTGCGGTACCGGGTGCCGCCGTGGTGACGACGTCATACGGCACCGAGTTCTTGGTCAGGAAGTCGGTGGCGATATCGCAGGATGTCGTGAACTTGGCGGTACCGACCGGGTTGAACTGGAATTTGCAGTCGCCCGGGGCGGCGGTCACGGTCGCCCGGGTGTTCTGCTGCGCGGTGGCCAGTGCCGGGTTGGCGGCCCAGGTCAGCGCCTTGAACAACGGGAAGTAAGTAACGATGGCCAGCGCCAGGCCAGCCATGATGATCGGCTTGCGGCCGATCTTGTCGGACAGCCAGCCGAACACGACGAAGAAGATCGAGCCGAGTGCCAGCGCGATCGCGATCATGACGTTGACCGAGTAGGCGTCGACCTTCAGCACGTTCTGCAGGAAGAACAGCGCATAGAACTGGCCGGAATACCAGACAACAGCCTGACCAGCCGTGAGGCCGAGCAATGCCAGAATGGCGATCTTGGCGTTTTTCCATTGGCCGAAGGCTTCCGAAAGCGGCGCCTTGGAACCCTTGCCCTCTTCCTTCATGCGCTGGAAAGTCGGTGATTCCGACAGCGAAAGCCGGATCCACACCGAAATACCGAGCAGGACGAAGGACAGGATGAACGGGACGCGCCAGCCCCAGGCCGCGAAGGCATCCTTGCCGAGCCAGCTCTGCACGACCAGAATGACGATCAGCGACAGGAACAGGCCGAGTGTCGCCGTGGTCTGGATCCACGAGGTGTAGTAGCCGCGGCGATCGTCCGGCGCATGTTCGGCGACATAGGTCGCCGCACCACCATATTCACCGCCAAGCGCCAGTCCCTGCAACATGCGCAGCGCGATCAGGATGATCGGCGCCGCGATGCCCCAGGTCGCCGCTCCGGGCAAGACACCGACCAGAAAGGTCGACAGGCCCATGATCAGGATGGTGACGAGGAATGTGTATTTGCGGCCGACAAGGTCGCCGATGCGGCCAAACACCAGCGCGCCGAACGGGCGCACCAGGAAGCCGGCGGCGAAAGCCAGCAGCGCGAAGATGTTGCGCGTCGCTTCCGGATATTGCGTGAAAAAGGTCGCGCCGATGAAGGCGGCCAGCGAACCGTAGAGATAGAAATCGTACCATTCGAACACGGTACCGAGCGAAGAGGCGAAGATAACCTTCTTCTCCTCTCGCGTCATGCCGCGGCCAGTTCTGCCGGCGGTCTGTGCCATTGCCATGAGCTTCCTCCCAAATGCCCTCGATGCCGGCCGTCTGCGTCCTCCTCCGGATGCAGACTCAGGCCCAGCCATCACCGAGGAATCTGGCAGAAAGCCCTTCTCGTGGGGACCGAGCAATTGGGATTATGACTTTGGTCTAATGCATCGGTCCGAAAATGAGTTTCGATTCTCGGAAAACACGATGCCCAGGACTCTTCTGACGTCACGAGCCGCTAGATGCGATCGCCCAGCGCCTCGAGCAGCGCCACTGCTGCCATCATGTCGCGCTTACGGAAGGCGCGCCGCGCCACCGCTTCCGAATCCTGGCCCCAATGTTCGATCTGCCAGTCCTCGTCGACATGGGCGGCCGTCCATGCCGCCTCGGCGGCAAGCCCGCCCTGCTCCACCGCCAGTGCCAGCAACGCAGATCCGGTGATCGACGTCATGACATGGATGGCGGCCAGCCGGAACGGGTCGTTGCGGCGGGCCAGATGCGCACCGAGCACCGCGATGCTCTCGCGCGGCTGTTCGACGTGGATCACACCTTCAGCAAGTTCGAAGCGCGCGCCGAGCGAAGTCAGCGCCCAGTCGATGACCGGGTCCCAATGCGTGTTCTGACGATCGACCAGTCCCTGCGGACCATCGGCGCGGTAGCAAAGCAGATCGGATGAAGCAAAGCGCAGGATGTCCTCAAGCACCGCCTGCGTGTCGGTCGAGACACCGTCGATGGCGGTATTGACGAGACGCAATACCGGCATCGTCACCGGATCGATCACGTCCTCCTGTGCTTCGAATTCGGCCGCCACCAGCGCAGCGGCCTTTTCGGTCGGCAATGCAAGCAGCGCCTTGCCGGGGGTGCGAACCGGCTTGCCGTCAAGATGCACGGCAAAACCAGTGTCCGAAGGCGCGATGGAAGCGGCCTTGTAAAAGCGCTTCGGCAGCGGCGTGCGCATCTGGATCTGGGCGCGTCGCGTCGGGTCCGGATCGGAAAGCTGCTTGCCCGCCTCGAGATCGCTCAGAATATCGCGCATTGCCAGTACACCCCTATGCCGTTTTCGGCCGCCTCGGACGATTGACGATGCTCAAGCCTACCGCAATCAGCCCCAACGCCAGGAAGATCGTCCAGGTCAACGGCTCTCCCAGGATCAGCCAGCCGCATATCACGCTGAATGCAGGCGACAGGAAGGCGAAGCTCGACAACCCTGCCGCCGGATAGCGGCGCATCAGCCAGAACCAGACGATATAGGTGATCGTGACGATATAAACAGCCTGAAACAGCAGCGCTCCGGTGGCCAGCGGCGTCACGTCGCGGAGCGCCGGCCCCGCCAGGGGAACCAGCGGGATTGCCATGATTGCCGAAACGACGAGCTGATAGAGCAGCACCTTTTCCGCACTCGCGGTCTGCAGTTTGGAACGTTTGATCGTCAGCGTCGTCAGCGCCCAGAACAAGCCGGCGGCGAGGCTGAGCAGATCCCCGAACAATGTCGGCTGGCCGCTGCCGCCCAGTCGATCGGAAAAGATCACGATCACCCCGCAGAAGGCGAGCACCAGCCCGACCAGCTTCTGCATTGTCATGCGTTCGCCAAGCCAGAAATGCGCGCCGACGAGCACCCAGAACGGCATCGTGTTGACCAGCAGCGAGTTGCGCGCCACGGTCGTGTACTCGAGCGCCACGAACACCAGGGAGAATTCGGTTCCGAACAGCAGGCCGGCAAGGATGCCGCCGAAAAGTGTGCCGTCACGTTCGAACAGGCGAATCCCGCGGAACTGGCACCACAGGAATACAAGCACGCATGCGATCGCCGAACGTGCGACGTTCAGGAAGATCGGGTTGTAGCCAACATTGGTGAGCTTTGCCGCAACACCATTCAGTCCCCACGAAAATGTCAGCACCAGCATGAAGGCGACCGCCGCGGCGTCGACGGCATCGCGCCGGTCAAAGCTGTGACTTGCTGTGCTCATGAGCTCCCCCCGCGCGGGCTCAGCCGCGTCGCTACAGCCCTACAAGACGGCAGCAGTCACGGCATGGTCCAAGCGGCACCGAGCGGTGGTTCACCACAGCCGCCAGTTGGCACATCAATCGTCCTCGGCGCTCGCCTCGTCGAAGCCGAGCAGATTCCAGCTCTGGCGCATATGCGGCGGCATCGGTGCGGTGACATCGATCACGCCCCTGTCAGGATGTGGGATGATGATGCGGCGGGCGTGCAGATGCAGCCGGTTCTGCATGCCACCCGGAAAATCCCAGTTGGTGTCGGCTTCGAAATATTTCGGATCGCCGATGATCGGGCAGCCGATATGGGCAGCATGCACGCGCAACTGATGCGTGCGGCCTGTATAGGGCTCCATCTCCAGCCACGACAGCGACTGCGCCGCCTGCTCGACGATGCGGTAGTAGGAAACCGAGTGGTCGGCGCCCTTTTCGCCATGCTTGGCTACCCGCACCCGGTCGCCATCCGGGGTCGGTTCCTTGATCAGCCAGGTCGAGATCTTGTCCTCGCGCTTCGGGGGCACACCTTTGACCAGCGCCCAGTATGTCTTCTTCGTTTCGCGGGCGCGGAAGGCTTCGGACAGTTTCATGGCGGCCAGCCGCGTGCGCGCGATGACCAGCACACCCGACGTATCGCGGTCCAGCCGGTGCACCAGGCGTGGCTTCTCGCCCTTCTTGTTACGCCATGCCTCCAGCATGTCGTCGACATTGCGTGTCACGCCCGAGCCGCCCTGCACGGCAAGGCCTGCCGGCTTGTTGAAGACGAAGACCTTGTCATCCTCATGCAGCAGCATCTTGGCGAGCACGTCGGCGTCGCCCTGGTTGCGGATCGAATGGCCGGTGAGTTGGTCGGCCCCGCCCTTCTTGTCGACATCGAGCGGCGGGATGCGGATCACCTGCCCCGGTTCAACACGGGTATCGGTCTTGGCGCGCCCGCCGTTGACGCGCACCTGACCGGAACGCAGCAGCTTCTGCAACTGCACGAAGCTCAATCCGGGATAGTGGCTCTTGAACCAGCGATCGAGCCGCATGCCCGTTTCGCCGGCTTCCACCGTGATCTGTTCGACGCCTGCCATCTGCCTCAGCTGTCCGTTTCGAAACGCGCCAATAGCACTATGCGAGCGTTCTTACGAGCCACAGCCCGAGGAACAACGCAAGGATCGCGCCGATGACGCTCACCAGCGCATAGCCTGCCGCCGGCACCACATCGCCGCGTTCCCACAAGGTAGCGAAATCCAGCGAGAATGCCGAGAAGGTGGTGAAGCCGCCGAGGACGCCTGTGGCCACGAACAGACGCAATTCCGCCGAGGCGCCGCCATAGCGGCGCGCCAGCGTCTCGATGAAGGCGCCCATGATGAAGGAGCCGATGATGTTGATCGCCATCGTGCCCCAGGGAAAATTGGGGCCGATCAGCCTGAGCGCGCCGAGGTTGAAGAGATGGCGGATGGCGGCGCCGATCGCGCCACCGACTGCCACGAGGAGAAGATGGTACATCGGCACCGATCCCGTCAGCGCGACGGCCTAGGCCTGAGCCTTCTTGCCCTTGCTCGACGAGATCATCTTCCAGTTCTTGTAGAACATGGAATTGATGCGCTCGACGCTCATCGAAACGATGGTGAGCAAGCCGGCAACGACACCGGGAACCGGGGAAGGACGAATGATGTCCATGAACACGCAATAGCGGCGGCCGTCATATTCGTTGACCGAACGATGCAGCAGCGTGTCGTCGAAAATATACATCGGACTGTCGTGCCAATAGTTCCTGGCGCCTTGGCATTCGACGAAGATTTCAGCGTTCACCGGGATCAGGTTGTACAGCACGCGCAGCGAAAGGCGCAGCGGGCCGAAATGCCAGGACGTCGATTCACGCCCCGAAAACACCGACACCGCGATCGTCTTCACATATTTGAAGTCCTTGTTGAACTCCGGCACGTTGTCGATCTTGTGCTTGCCGTACCACTGGTAGACGTACATACCCCGCCGGCCGGTGCCGAAATTGGCGTCGATGTCGGCGATGATCTCGTTGCGGCGCTCCTTGAAGACATTGAGCACCTCGTTGACTTCGCGCTGATAGTCAGCCGGAAACTGCTCCAGCTTCCACACACCCCAGTTCTTGTAGCTGATCAGGTCGACCAGCAGGTTGAAGGGAGACAGCAGCCAGGTGAATATGCCGTTGCCGGTAAAATAGAGGCTGAACAGCCGTTGGTCCTTGTTCTTGTTGCGCAGCACGTCGATGAGCCCGCAAGCGAGCCAGATCAGCGTGATGATGGGAATGAAATAGAAACCGAGCCCCAGAAGCACGACGGCGATGGCGGCTTTGCGGATTGCCTTGCGTTGATCTTTGGTCATGTGAGCCTGGCGCCTGACGCCACCCTTTATTAAGAGTTTCGCCGCGCCCTCTGTCGCGACGCATTCACCCCAGTGACGGCTGCATAGGCTCAATTCTCGCTACGCACAAGACGGCGCAAAATCCGTACCGGCAAGCATCTCACAAAATTGGATTGGAATACTCACCTTTTTAGTATCCGCATCGACCGGTGTGCTCGTACGACGCCGGCGGCTCTATGCAGCCAATATGAAATCGGCGCAGCGTTCGGCGATCATGATGCAGGGAGCATTGGTGTTTCCACTGACCAGCGTCGGCATGACCGACGCATCGGCGACCCTCAATCTCGGCACGCCTTTCACTCTCAACTGGTCATCCACCACCGCCAGCGGATCATTGCCCATCCTGCAGGTGCCGGCAGGATGGTAGACCGTCTTGGCCAGCGAGCGGATATAAGACACGGTCTCCGCGTCACCGACATCTCCAGGTGTCAGTTCACTGAATCCCAACGCCTGCATTGACGGCGCGGCGAGAATGGCGCGTGCCAGCTTCACCCCGCGCAGCAGCGTATCGACATCCTCCGGCGCCGTGAGATTGTTGCCGATGATCCGGATCGGATCCTGCGCCTCAGCACTCCGCAACGTTACTTTCCCCCGCGAAACCGGTCGCAATATGCACGGGTTGATGGAAACGCCGTGCCCTTCCATAGGTTGGCGCGTCGCATCGCCGACCAAAGCGGGCGTGACATGGAACTGCACATCCGGCCTGCCGCAACCCGACGTGTCGACGAAGCCCCCTGACTCGACAACGTTCGAGGCCAGAAGGCCGCCGCGGCCGCAGAGATATTGCAGGGCGTTCACAGCCGCACGCCAGCCGCGATCCTGCCCCTTGAGAGAGATTGGTCGTTCAGTGATGCCATAGACCGAAGCGGTGATATGATCCTGGAAATTCTCTCCGACACCCGGCAGGTCACGAACGACCGGAATGCCAAGAGCAGCCAGTTCCGCCGCAGGACCGACGCCGGACAGCATCAGAAGCTTCGGCGTTGCCAGCGCTCCGGCGCACAGGATGACTTCCTCCCTGGCCGCTGCCCTGCCGTTCTCGCCGGTGTCGGAGCGGTAGCGGATTCCGCTGGCAGCTCCATTCTCGAGGTTGAGCCCAAGCACCGCGCAGCCGGTGCGCAGGGTCAACAGGGGCGATCTGCGCACGGCTTTCAGATAAGTTGCCGCAGTCGAGCCTCTTCGCTGCGCGAACGTGGTCGTTTGATAGAAGCCGATGCCGGCCTGTTGGACCCCATTGAAATCCGCATTGAACGGCAGCCCGACCTCTTGCGCGGCCCGCACGAACGCAGAGCTGATCGGATGCCTGTGACGAGGCTCGGAGACTTTCAGCGGTCCGCCGACACCATGAAAGGCATTCGAGTAGGTTTCATTGTCCTCGCAGCGGCGAAAGACCGGTAAAACATCCTCGTAGGCCCAGCCGCGGCAGCCGCGTTGGCGCCATTCGTCGTAGTCCTCCGCCTGTCCCCGAATATAGATCATGGCATTGACGGACGATCCACCACCCAGCGTACGCCCTTGCGGAATCGTCATCACACGGTCATTCGCTGCTGGCTCCGGCTCGGTTTGATACATCCACGTGCGTTTCGTTCCGAGCACGCGCACGAAGGTGGCGGGAACGTGAATGAACGGCGTGTTGTCGCGGGGCCCAGCTTCAAGCAGAAGCACGCTTTTGCCAGCAGACACCAGCCTGTTCGCAAGGACACAGCCGGACGATCCTGCGCCGGCAACGATATAGTCGTATGTTTGCACGGTTGATATCTCGGCTCTTGAGGTGCGTCTGTACGAACGACAGATCGAATATAGTTGATAAAGTGAACTTATTTAGTTTACGGAGTCAACTAAAACCATGATAGCCACTTCCGCCTTTTCCTCCAGATGATTGCATCGCATTGGTGGGGTCGACGTCGAGCGCCCAGAAACCGGGAAGAACATGAAGCCAAAACTGTCCCCTCAAGCCATCGCGTCAGCCGTAGAACGCGACCTGGGACCAATCTCGTCCTGGACCTCGGTGTCGGAAGGCGAGGAATCGCAGGCTTTCGGCATCAGGCTTGCTGATGAAGACCTCATCCTGCGCATCAATCGCCTGGCCGAAGGCTTTCAAAAGGAGGCGTTTTGCTACCGGCACTTCACCTCCGCCAGTTTGCCGATCCCGCAAATCCTGTCGATCGGCGAGGTCGACGGTCATGCCTATTGCGTATCACGGCGCGCCGCAGGCAAAACCCTGCAGGATCTGTCGCCGGCTGAGCTGCCGTCGGTGGTTGCCCGGGTCGATGAAGTCATGCGAGCCATCGCGGAAGCGCCGCTGCACGGAACCGAAGGTTTCGGCCGTTTCGATGCCGACGGCATTGGGGTGCACGAGAGCTGGCGCGGCTTCCTGGCGGCCGTTGCCGATCCACAGCGTTATGACTGGAAAGGATGCGAACCGGCGGTCAGCAGGTCCTGGATCGATCGGCATCTGCACCTGCTCGGCTTTCTCATCTCGCAGTGTCCGGAAACCAGAAGCCTCGTGCATGGCGATTTCGGCTCGAACAATGTCCTGACCGACAGCCTCGCCATTACTGGTGTCATCGATTGGAGCGAGGCAATGTTCGGCGATCCGCTCTACGACGTCGCCAATATCTTCTTCTGGCGCCCCTGGCTTGCTTGCATGGAAGCGCAGGCGCGCTTCGTCGAAGGGCACCGGCTGGATATAATGAGCAAAGAGCAGGCCTTGCGCTGCTATCAGCTTCGCATTGGCTTGCAGCAGGTTTTTGAATGCGCCATGGCGGGAAACACGACCGACTTGCTATGGGCGATGGCACGGTGCGACGCCATAGCGGCCGATCCACCAAGCTGATTTTGGTTGTTGGCCGGCTACCGTGAGTGAGTGTGCCCCTTCCATCGAGAGCCTCGCGCCGCGATCTTGCACTCCGGCGCGATAGGCCATAGGTTCCGATCACAATGTTCATGTCCACATTCTTCCCGCTGATCTGAGCCGCACCGGTCGTTTCTGAACGACATGGTCGCTTGGCGCACCCGCGCCCCTCGGATCACAACGCCGCCGATAGGTGGCGAACGGAGAATGTCATGCCCAAAACCGAACCCATCGGCCTGACGACCAATCAGGTCCAGAATTTCATCGATAACTGCTTCATCAGAATAGAGAACGCTTTCAACACCGACCTCGCCCAGCAATGCCGGGACGAGTTGTGGGCCCAAATCGGCCTGTCACCACATGAACCCGAAACGTGGACGAAACCTGTGATCCGTGTGGGGTCGATGGCTTCGCCGACATTTGTGAAGGCGGCCAACACTCCTCGCCTGCACCGCGCCTACGACCAGATTGTCGGCGAAGGCCGCTGGGTTGCGCCCAAGGCGCTCGGGACCTTTCCAATCCGCTTTCCGTCGCGACAGGCGCCCGCTGACGACGGCTGGCACGTGGACGTGAGCTTCGGCACCGACAATCCGGATTTCATGGAATGGCGCGTGAATGTGAAAAGCAGCGGCCGCGCCTTGCTGATGTTGTTCCTGTTCTCGGATGTCGGACCGGACGATGCGCCGACAAAGATCCGAAAAGGCTCCCACAGCGCCATCGCCCGCGAATTGCTGCCTTATGGTGAAGCGGGCGCCACGTTGCGGCAGCTTTCCGCCGATGGCTACGCATCCACGCAAGGCTGCGAAATCGAACTGGCAACGGGTGCGGCGGGCACAGTCTATCTGTGCCACCCCTTCCTCGTGCATGCCGCGCAGCCGCACCGGGGCAAGGAACCGCGTTTCCTGGCGCAACCGCCTCTGTTGCCCAGGAGCGAGTTCGATCCGGCCTTGCCGCCCTCGCCGGTCCAGATCGCCATCCGCCAGGCTTGCGGACTGACATTTTAGCCGTGCGGAAGCCGGTGCCGTTCGCGGCCCCGGCTATCCTAAAACCACCCAGCCAATTGCCTGCGTCCTCACATACGTAGCGTATGTGTATTGAAACATCCCTCGCAGATCTTACATACGCGCCGTATGTCAATTGATGCGAACCGCACCCTTGCTAACGGTGCTGCGCGACAAACTGGAAGAGGACAAAAGATGGCACAACGCGACCCGGTTTTCCCGGCTGACCGACATGCGCTTTATGAAGCGCACGGCTATTCGGCAGCGATCCGTTCCGGAGACCTCCTGTTCGTCTCGGGACAAGTTGGCAGCCGCCCTGACGGGTCTCCAGAGCCCGATTTCAAGCGCCAGGTCGAACTGGCCTTCGAAAACCTGCGAGCGACGTTGAAGGCAGCGAACTGCACGTTCGACGACATTGTCGACGTCACCACTTTCCATACCGATCCCGAGAACCAGTTCGAGACCATCATGGCCGTCAAGAACCGGATCTTCGACAAGGCGCCATATCCGAACTGGACTGCGGTCGGCGTGAACTGGCTGGCCGATTTCGATTTCGAGATCAAAGTCATCGCGCGCATTCCCTGAGACGCTCCAGGCGAGAGTTAAAGTTCGGGAAGCCCACAGCCCACAGCCCACCTCAACGAGCCCCGAGCGGAACCCACGCGCGCAGTCACCGCTCCGGCAGCCGGAGCGGTGACTGCGCTTCAAAGCCGCTTCAGGCGCCCCAGGCATGTTTCGGCGCCAAGCGGATCGTGCAGATCGTCAGCCTCGGGGTGCCGCTTCACCATGTCGAGGTTTCTTGTCTTCGTCGCGCAAAGATAGCCAAAGCTAAACCATTGAAAATTATTAATTAAATCTCAGAAGGCATTGACGTGCAAACTGCCCTTTGATAGTCAGCGGCCATCGGGGAGTAGCCACCGGAAACGGGGCCGCATCAACATACTCGCGTTCTCGCGTGGTGCGGCCGGCGCTTTGACGCTCGGCAAGACCGTGACGAAAGCTTTTCCTGGACAGGAAAGCCTTGCTCGTCCGGCCAACGTCCTAACTCCGGGATCAGCGATGTCACCCGTTTCCATTGCCGTGCTGGCTGTCGGCATGTCTGTCGACGCCCTGATTGCCGCGCTCGGGCGCGGCGCCTCACCTGTACGCCCGACATTGTCGCAAGCGGTTAGAACCGGACTTGTGTTTGGCATCGTGGAGATGCTGACGCCCATCATTGGCTGGGCGCTTGGTGTTGCCGCCAGCCAATACATCCAGGCGATCGACCATTGGGTCGCCTTCATTCTGCTGACAGCCGTCGGTGGCAGGATGACGATCCATGCCCTGTCGCGAAAGGACACCGCTCGGGAAGAAAACAGCTCCTCGGCGTTTGGTCTGCTGGCAACCGCGGTCGGAACAAGCCTTGATGCCATGGCTGTCGGCGTCTCGTTGGCCTTTCTGAACGTCAATATCTTCGTGATCGCGGCTGCGATTGGGCTGGCAACCATGGTGATGTCGACAGGCGGCATGCTCGCCGGACGATATCTGGGAGCGCGATTCGGCCGGTATGCCGAAATCGTTGGCGGCCTTGCCCTCATCGGCCTTGGAGCGAAGATACTCTTCGACCATCTGCTGGCCCCATGACTTGTTCGTAGCGTCAGGGTAATTGCCATCTCGCTCAAGTCGCGCGGGCCTGAGCGATCGCGCTACAGGTGTCGCACAATGCAGTTCTCCTCCTACATCATCTGCGGCACACCCCGTTCGGGCAGCACCCTGCTTTGCACCATGTTGACCGAAACCCGCGTGGCGGGACGACCTCATTCATATTTCCGGCAGCAGGACATCGCGGAGTGGGCACAGGAATGGGGTGTCGAGCCGGCACGAGATCCGGACGACGCGCAATTCGACAGGGACTACGTTGCCGCGATGCGGCGGGCCGGCACGGACGACACAGGTACCTTCGGCCTTCGCCTGATGTGGGTCAGTGTCGCGGAAGCTTCGCGGCGACTGGACAACATCGCCGGCGACAGGGCGGATATAACTGCGAGGTTGGAAGAAACCTTCGGACCGACGCTCTACATCCATCTCTCGCGCCTGGACAAGGTTGCACAAGCCGTTTCACTGATCCGCGCCCAGCAGAGCGGCCTATGGCATCGGAACAGCGACGGCACCGTGCTCGAGGGCGAAGAGACACCGCGGCCAGTCGCCTACGATGGCGAGCATATCGGCCGGATCGTGAAGGAACTGGAAGAAGACGATGCTTGCTGGGCGGATTTCTTCAAATCGCGCGGCATCGACCCACTGCGGCTGACATATGAGACAATGTCCGCCGACCCGCAGTTGGCCTTGTCGAAAGTGCTGTCGGCTCTTGGCAAGGATCCAGAACTTGCCAAGGCCGTCAGGGTCGGAACGGCGAAACTGGCCGATGGTACAAGCAGCGAATGGACTGCAAGGTTCAGGAAGGAAAGCGGCCGGTTAGCCTAGCTTGCGTGCTGCCGCTGCGAGGAATTACTCACCCCTCTCCTTCCTCAGTTTCGACCAATACTCCAGCCGTTTCCTGATCTCGCGCTCGAAGCCGCGCTCCGGCGGGTCGTAGAAGGTCTGCCGGCCCATCTTTTCGGGGAAATAGTCCTGGCCTGAAAAGGCGTCCGGCTCGTCATGGTCGTAGCGATAGCCGGCGCCGTAGCTCTCCTCCTTCATCAGCTTGGTCGGCGCGTTCAGGATATGCTTGGGCGGCAGCAGCGACCCATTCTCCTTGGCCGCGCGCGTCGCCGCCTTGAAGGCGTTGTAGACCGCGTTCGACTTCGGCGCGGTGGCGAGGTAGACGCAGGCCTGTGCAAACGCCAGTTCGCCTTCCGGCGAGCCGAGATAGTCGTACGCATCCTTCGCCGCATTGGCGATGACGAGTGCCTGCGGATCGGCCAGGCCGATGTCCTCGACCGCCATGCGGACCAGCCTGCGGCCGAGATAGAGCGGATCCTCACCGGCGTCGAACATCCGCGAGAGATAATAGAGCGCGGCATCCGGATCGGAGCCCCGCACGGATTTGTGCAGCGCCGAGATCAGATTGTAGTGGCCGTCCTGGCCCTTGTCGTAGATCGGCGCGCGACGCTGCACCACGCCTTGCAGGCCGGCAGCATCGAAAACCTCGCCGGACTTGGCGGCACGCCATACCTCCTCGGCCAGGGTCAAGGAGGCGCGGCCGTCGCCGTCGGCCATGCGCATAAGCGCCTCCCTCGCCTCTCCGTCGAGCGGCAGCGGCTTGCCTTCCGTCTCCTCGGCCCGGGCCAGCAGCTTGGCGATGCTGTCTTCGCCGAGCGACTGGAACACCAGGACGCGGGCACGTGACAAAAGAGCTGCGTTCAGTTCGAAGGACGGGTTTTCCGTGGTAGCGCCGACCAGCACGACGGTGCCGTCTTCCATCACCGGCAGGAAGCTGTCCTGCTGGGCACGATTGAAACGATGGATCTCGTCGACGAAGAGCAGGGTCTGGCGCCCGTTGGAGCGGCGCAGGCGCGCGGTTTCGAACACCTTCTTCAGATCCGCCACACCGGAGAAGATCGCCGAAATCTGTTCGAAGGCCAGACTTGTTTCGCCGGCGAGAAGCCTCGCCACTGTCGTCTTTCCGGTGCCGGGTGGTCCCCAGAAGATCATCGAGCCCAGTGAGCCCGACGCGATCATGCGTGAAAGTGCGCCGTCCGATCCGGTCAGGTGCTCCTGACCGACAACCTCGGCAAGTGTCTTCGGCCGCAACCGGTCGGCCAGCGGGCGGCCGGGCGGAGCCTTCTCAACTTCATCGCTTCCGAACAGATCGGCCATGGGGCAACGTCAGGCGTGTTTCCACGCTCCTTGAGCAATTCCAGGAAAAGTATGCAACGGTTCTCCGTCCGGAATTGCGTAAAAGCAAAGAGGTAGAGCGTTTCACGTCTCCGTGAAAAACGGAAACGCTCCAGGTCAAGCCTAATAACGTAGGACTTGCCGCAGTGTCTGCCCACCCCGCTCGACCGTAAAGCGCCACCAGCGCGTGCTTTGCAGTGCAGCCTCTTCCAGGCGCTTGGCGGAATCGATGGTGACGCCGTTCACCTCGCGCACGATGTCGCCCGGCTGGAATCCGAAATCGGACGCTGGCGAAGCGCTTGCGACATCGACGAGAGCCACGCCCTTCGCGTCGCTGCGCAGGCCGAGCCGCTGAGCGAGACGTGGCGAGAGTTCGGCTACCCTGGCGCCCGCGAAGGGACTGCGGCCACGCAGCAATATCTGCGCGGTGGTTAGTCCTTCCGGTGCGCGTTCGAGCGCGATAGCCACCTGCTGTTGCTGCCCCTTGGTGAGAACGCCGAACGTGGCGTTCGCGCCGATCGTCAGTGTTGCCATACGGTAGTCGAGCGCTTCTATGCCTTCAATCACTGCACCATTCAGCGTCTGGACAACGTCGCCGGGCTTCAAGCCGGCCTTCGCGGCAGGGCCACCTTCGGCCACGGAGGAGACCAACGCGCCACCGACCTTTTCCAGACCAAGCGATTCAGCGATCTGCGGCGTTACAGCCTCGAATTCGGCGCCGATATAGGGACGCTCGAAGAAATCACTGCCTGCCTTGGCGGCCTCGGCGAAAGCGCGCACCATGTTGGCGGGAATGGCGAAGCCGATGCCGATCGAACCACCGCTGCGGCTGTAGATGGCGGTGTTGATGCCAACCAGTTGGCCGCCCATGTTGATCAGCGCGCCACCGGAATTGCCGGGATTGATGGCTGCGTCGGTCTGGATGAAATAGCCGGAATCCGAAATGCCGATATGGCTGCGCGCAAGCGCTGAAACGATGCCGGAAGTCGTGGTCTGGCCAACGCCGAACGGATTGCCGATGGCCAGCACAAGATCGCCGACCTCAAGCGCATCGGAATCGCCGATCGGAACCACCGGAAACGGCTTGTCGGCAGAAATCTTCAGGACCGCGAGATCGAGCGTTTCATCCTTCAGCATGACCTTGGAGGTGAATTCGCGCCCGTCCGACGTTGCGACCTTGACCTCATCGGCGTTCTTGATGACGTGAAAATTGGTGACGACGATGCCGCTCGGGTCGACCAGCACGCCGGAACCCAGCGAAGACTGTGCACGCGGCACGGAACGGCCGAAGAATTCCTCGAAGAAGGGATCGCCGTCGAAAGGCGAGCGTACCCGCGCGGTCTGCGAGGCATAGACGTTGACCACCGCGGGCGCTGTCTGCTTGACCAGCGGCGCGAACGAGAGCTGCACCTCCTCTCGGCCGAAGGGCACACGCTTGTCCGGGCCGGCGGTCGGGTTCTCGCCTTCGACGCCGTGCAACAGGTCGGTCAGCACATCGGAAAGGCCGGGCTCGCTCTTGGCCGGCGGCTGCTGCGCATTCTCCTGCGCCAGCGAGCTGGCCGGCCCGAAAGCGAGCGACAGCGCCGCCAAGGCGGAAAACAGAATGAGAGACAGCCTGTTAGGGCGCATACCGAATCCTCCGAACGAGTTGGGCGTCATTTTCGCGATGAATGTGCAAAATGAAAGGCCGGATCGGCATTTCCGATCTTTTGTCGGATTTGCGATCCCGGGTCCTTCGACAGATCATATGCCACGACAACAAAACCCGCCGGCGGCCCTCTGAAAAGGGTTACCCGGCGGGTTTTCTCTATTTTAGCGTTCAGCCGAGATAGGGATAGAGTGGGAAGCGTCCGGTCAGTGACACCACCTTGGCCTTCACAGCGGCCTCGACGGAGGCGTTGCCCTCGTCGGAATTGGCCACTTTCAGACCGTCCAGCACCTCGGCGATCAGTTTGCCGATTTCCCGGAATTCAGCCTGGCCGAAGCCACGCGTCGTGCCGGCCGGCGTGCCGAGACGCACACCCGAGGTGACGAACGGCTTCTCTGGATCGAACGGAATGCCGTTCTTGTTGCAGGTGATGTTGGCACGGCCAAGCGCCGCTTCCGCGCGCTTGCCGGTGGCGTTCTTCGGCCGCAGGTCGACCAGCATGAGATGATTGTCGGTACCGCCCGAAACGATATCCAGCCCAGTTTCCTTCAGGCTCTCCGCCAGCGCCTTGGCATTGGCCACGACGTTCTGCGCATAAACCTTGAAATCCGGCTTCAGCGCTTCGCCAAAGGCCACCGCCTTGGCAGCGATGACATGCATCAGCGGACCACCCTGCAGGCCGGGAAACACCGCCGAATTGATCTTCTTGGCGATATCCTCGTCATTGGTGAGCACCATGCCGCCGCGCGGGCCGCGCAGCGACTTGTGCGTGGTGGTGGTCACCACATGCGCATGCGGCAGCGGGCTCGGGTGCACGCCGCCGGCGACCAGGCCGGCGATATGGGCCATGTCGACCATCAGATACGCACCGATCGAATCGGCGATCTCGCGGAAGCGCTTCCAGTCCCAGACGCGCGAATAGGCGGTGCCGCCAGCCAGGATCAGCTTCGGCTTGTGCTGCTGCGCGAGCTTCTCGATCTCGTCCATATCGAGCAGATGGTCGTCCTTGCGCACGCCGTAGGAGACAACCTTGAACCACTTGCCGCTCATGTTGACGGGCGAGCCGTGGGTGAGATGGCCGCCCGAATTGAGATCGAGACCCATGAAAGTGTCACCCGGCTGCAGCAGCGCCAGGAACACCGCCTGGTTCATCTGGCTGCCGGAATTCGGCTGGACGTTGGCGAACTTGCAGTCGAACAGCTTCTTGGCGCGCTCGATGGCGAGTTCTTCGGCCACGTCGACGAACTGGCAGCCGCCATAGTAGCGCTTGCCCGGATAACCCTCGGCGTATTTGTTGGTCATGATCGAGCCCTGCGCCTCCAGGACGGCGCGCGAGACGATGTTCTCCGAGGCAATCAATTCGATCTCGTGACGCTGGCGACCGAGCTCGTTGCGGATGGAACCGAAGATCTCCGGATCGACCTCCGCAAGCGGTGTTCCAAAGAAGGCTTCGAGAGAGTTCGAAACGGCCGTTGTTGTCGCCATGGACTTGGGATCCTCACAGTCGGAAAAGACATGGCGCCATTAACACAGTTGTCCCGGCCCTGCCACGTTTACGCTGCGAAATCCTCTGGCCGGATCGCGCCGTTTCTTTGAACCGCCAAGCCCGGCAAAACCAGGCGAGTCAGGTACCCTTGGTTCGCTCTTGCCAATCGCACAATCTGATTGCAAAATGCAATCAGATTGGAGAAAGCTATGGCCACGATGATCTTCGGCATGCTGGCGTCACTGGACGGCTACATCACTGGGTCGGAAGGCGGTCCGCAACTGCCAGTGCCGGAAGCGCCACTGCACCGATATTTCAACCGGTTGATGCAGGACACCAAGATCAGTGTCTGCGGCCGCAGGCTCTATCAAGTGATGCGCTACTGGGAAGACGATCAGGCTGATTGGCCTGACGAGGCGCGAGAATTCGCGCCGTTGTGGCGCGCGACACCCAAACTCGTCTGTTCCACGACGCTGCGCGAAGTCGGCCCGAATGCAAGGCTGGTCAGCGAAGATGTCGTCGGAACGCTGAAGCATCTCAAAGATGAGACAGAAGGTATCATCGATGTCGGCGGCGCCGAACTCGCCGCTAGCCTGGAGGGGCTGGGCCTGATCGACGAGTACCATCTCTACATCTACCCGGTGGTGCTCGGCGGCGGCAGGCCGTTTTTCGCCGGCACGACGCCGAAACTCCGGTTCCTCGGGCAGCAAATCCTGCCGCAGGATGTCGTGCTCTTGCGCTATGCTGCGGCTTGATCGGCCCGCAGCCCGCTTGCATCGACACGCAGCCGCGTTTATCTAGGCCAAGCAACCGTCAAGAAGAAAGGAGGGCTGCGTGTTCAGACATGATCAACACCGTCAGCGTGGCCCGATCCAGGCCCTGCAAATGCGTTTGCAGGGCTGACCAAGAGACGATCGCACCTAAGCATCTCTACCTGGTCTGCCCCAAGGGGTAGCGCGACACCGGTTCAATGCCGGCCTGTTCGCCCATCGTTGCAACAACGAGCCAACGCAATCCGGTACGACTGCCTGGCATCGGACATGCCCGGCCACCGGCGAGGCTCGCGACAGACCAGAGAACACCCAATGGCACTGATCAATCTCAAGGCACTCGGCGTCACGCTTGGCGCTCGCCTGTTTTCCAATCTCGACCTCTCCGTGGAGGCCGGTGACCGCATCGGCATCGTCGCCGCCAATGGCAGGGGCAAGTCGACGCTGCTGCGCACCATCGCCGGAACGTTTGAACCCACGGACGGCGACGTCACCAAAGCGCGCGGCCTAACCATCGGCCACGTCGAGCAGGACATGGCGCCGGCGCTGCTCACCCTGCCCTTCCATGAAGCCGTGCGGCAGGCCTTGCCGCCGGAACAAGCGGAAAGCGAAAGCTGGCGCGCCGATGTGGTACTGGAGACCTTCGAGGTACCCGATGAACTGCGCGAGCGTCCGCTCGGCGCCTTGAGCGGTGGCTGGCAGCGGCTCGCCCTATTGGCGCGAGCCTGGGTCAATGACCCCGACGCTTTGCTGCTCGACGAGCCCACCAACCATCTCGACCTCGCCCGTATCCGTTGGCTGGAAGACTGGTTGAACAGCCTGCCGCAGAGCATCCCATTGATCCTGGCCAGCCACGACCGCGCCTTCCTCGACGCCGTCACCAACCGCACGCTGTTCCTGCGCGCTGACCACAGCCAGACCTTTGCCCTGCCCTACTCGAGGGCTCGGGTGGCGCTGGACGAGATCGACGCCTCGCAGGAGCGGCAATATCAGCGTGACATGAAGGCAGCGCAGCAACTTCGCCGGCAGGCAGCCAAATTGAACAACATCGGCATCAATTCCGGCAGCGATCTCCTGGTCATCAAAACCAGGCAGTTGAAGGACCGTGCCGAACGGCTGGAGGATGCTGCCCGCCCGGCCCATCACGAACGCTCCGCCGGGGCCATCCGTCTGGGCAACCGCGGCACCCACGCCCGGCAGCTGGTGACGCTGGATGATGCCGAAGTGAAAACACCCGATGGGACGCTGCTGTTCAGGACCGGCAAGCGCTGGATCTGCCAGGGCGACCGTATCGTACTGCTTGGCCGCAATGGCTCCGGCAAATCACGACTGGTCGGCATGCTGCGTGACGCGATTGCGGGCAGCGATGGCGGCCAGTCCGTTATTCGCGCCACGCCGTCGCTGGCGCTTGGCCATGTCGACCAGGCGCTGGCCGATCTCGGCAATACCGATACGCCCATGGCTGCCATTGGTCGCCGCTTCGAATTCGGTGATCCACGGCTGCGATCATTGCTGGCTGGCGCGGGCATCGGCATCGACATGCAGGAGCGACCGATTGGCAGGCTGTCCGGTGGGCAGAAGGCCAGGCTGGCAATGCTGGTGCTGAGGCTTACCAATCCCAACTTCTATCTGCTCGACGAGCCCACCAACCACCTCGACATCGAAGGCCAGGAGGCGCTGGAGACCGAACTGATGGCGCATGAGACAAGCTGCCTGCTCGTCTCGCACGACCGCAGCTTCGTGCGCACGGTCGGCAATCGCTTCTGGCAGATCGACAATCGCAAGCTGATCGAAGTGGATGGGCCGGAGAATTTCTTTGCAACCGTGTCCGGGGACGAGAACTGAAGCCAGAGCAATTCCAGGAAAAGTGTGTAACGGTTTTCCGTCCGGAATTGCATAAAAACAATGAGTTAGAGTGTTTCCGTGAAAAACGGGAACACTCTAACTTGAGCGGACGCCGTTATTTCCTGGCGCCCGCCTTTTTTGCAGACGGCTTTTTCGAGTTGGTCCGCTTGTTCGCTTGCTGGCGAGCGTTCAGCGCCTGATTGAGCATCACTTCGCCGGCTACCGCGCGCATGGTGGTCTCGTCGATCTTGCGCTCGCGCAGGAGTCCTCGCAGGGCGGCCTGCTCGGCGGTGAAAGCAGCATCCAGCATCGACTGCAAGGCCGGCTGTATGTCCTTCACGGTCGTATCCTCCTCCTCTCCTGCAACGATGCGTTGTCGATAGGCTGGGATGAGTTGCTGCGCGGCGGCCAAACGCGCTTCATAGAGTGCGGGGGTCGCGCGTGCCTCGTCCACCATCTGTTCGATGCGTGCAATCGCCGCCTCGGCCGCGACCTGTCGCGCCATCCTTTCCTCGATGGCGCTCTCCTCGTCCTCGTCTAGAGGGATGCCACGCGCCACGATCGGCAGCGTCACGCTGGCCAGCACCAGCGAGCAGATGATGACGCCGGCAGCGATGAAAATGACCAGGTCGCGCGCCGGAAATGGTGGACCATTCTCGGAGATGACAAGCGGAAGCGAAAGAATACCGGCAAGGGTGATTGCGCCACGTACTCCGGCCAATGTCATGACCAGCTTCAACCGCGTGGTTAGCCTGAATGTCTTGCGGCCGCGCCAGCGTTCGACGATACCCCGCACCGTCGACCCGAAGACAATCCAGGCGAAGCGGATGGCAAGCAGGATAAGCGTCAGCGTCATCACCGCCAGCACCGGCTCCCAGACCGTGCCGTAGAGCGACAGTTCCGGCGGAACGTTGCGGATGATGGTCGGCAATTGCAGGCCAAGCAGCAGGAAGATCACGCCATTGAAGGTAAACGACAGCATCTCGATCAGCGCCATGTTCTGCATGCGCGCCGGAAACGACAGTGAGCCGAACAAGCCGGCGCGAGCGATAAAGAGACCGGCAGTCACTGCCGCCAGGATGCCGGAAAGATGGAATTTTTCGGCCAGCAGATAGGCTGCGAAAGGCAGCAGGATCAAAATGACCACCTCCACCTCAGGTCGAACGTCGCCGATCTTGGCGACGATACGCAGCACCTTGGCCGTCGCCCACAGTGTCGCAAAACCGGCCAGAGCACCGCCAGCTGCGACCAGCACGAATGTCAGGGCCGTTTCGCCGAGTGAGAACTGGCCGGTGAGCGCGGCAGCGACCGCGAACCGCAACACGACAAGGCCGGAGGCATCGTTGAGCAGCGACTCGCCTTCCAGGATGTGGCGCACGCGTGCCGGAACCAGATCGCGCCCGACAATGGACGAAACCGCGACCGCATCGGTCGGCGAGAGCACGGCGGCAAGCGCGAAAGCGACAGGCAGCGGCACCTGCGGCAGCAGCCAGTTCAGCGCATAGCCGAAGACCACGACGGTGAAGAAGACGAGACCGAAAGCCAGGCCGAAGATGCGCGGCGCAAGCTCGGCGAATTCGCGCTTCGGCAGCATGATGCCGTCGATGAACAGCAGCGGCGGTACGAATACCAGAAGAAACAGCTCCGGCTCGAGCTCAACCCGCAATCCGTCGATCGGCCATGCCAGCAGAACACCCAGCCCGATCTGGATGATCGGCAAAGGCAATGGCAGGAAGCGCACCAGCACGCCGGATGCGGCAACCAGCACCAGAAGCAACAGGATCAGGGTCGCGACGGCCAAGCATTTCTCCAACAGTGACCGGTCCGACCTAGACCGTTTGGCATGACGAGGAAAGCGCAAGGAACAACGGCACCGACTTTTCTCATCTTTCGGCAAAAGGCTTGAAGCCCGTTTCCTTTTTCTGCCCAATGGCTTGAACCTGCATGATGATTCAAGTTCTCAACTCGAGCAGCCAATCCGCTCTAGGCCTCGCCCCTCCGAAAAGTGCGGACATGATCCACGAGCGCCCGCAGCTTCAACGGCTGGCGATGACGCCTTGGGAAATAGAGATAGAAACCGGCGAAGGGCGGGCAATAGTCTCCCAGAAGCGGCTCCAACTCGCCGCGTGCAAAATAGGGTTCGAAGGTCTCCACCATGCCGAAAGTGATACCCGCGCCGGCACAAGCCATGCGGATCATCATGCCCATCTCGTTGGTGGTCATCACCGGCTCGACCGCCAATTCGAAATCACGGCCGTTTTCGGTGAATTCCCAGCGATATGGTGCCGCGTCCGGCCGCGGTCGCCAGCCTATGCAGACGTGATCCGCCAGATCGCGCGGATGAAGCGGCCGGTCGTGCCGGGAGAGATAGCCGGGCGAAGCGACAGCACATTGCCGCTGTTCCGCTGAAACCGGCACCGCGACCATATCCTGTTCGATCACCTCGCCCAACCTGACACCGGCGTCGTAACCCTCGGCGACGATATCGAATTCAGCGTCTGTGATGGTGATATCCAGCCTCACCTGCGGGTGGGCCGCGAGGAAACCGGCAAGCGACGGCCCGGAAATGAAACGTTCGGCAATCGAGGACACGGCAACCTTCAGCAGGCCGGAGGGACGCATCTGCGTCTCGCGAACCGCCTGCACGGCCTCGGTTATGTCCTGCGCTGACGGCCTGACCATGTCGTAGAACATCTCCCCCGCCTCCGTCAGGCTGACGCTGCGGGTGGTCCGCTGCACCAGTGCGGTGCCGATCCGATCCTCGAGTCGTTGCAATGCCTGGCTCACGGCCGAGCGGGTGACGCCAAGGCGCTCTCCCGCGAGGCGGAAATTGCGCGCTTCCGCCACGGCCAGGAACACCGAAATGCCTTCGAAATCATCCGCCATTGGTTAGTGTTGCTAACCAAGCCATTTACGATTGGCAAGTCGATCATCCCAATCGACCATCCTATGTTCTCCGTACCAGCCAGGGCGTGAGCAGCATCACATGACATGAGGCTGACCGGAGATCGAACAATGACGGTACACGGCAAAGGACATGTCTTGGCCTGCCTGATCCTGGAGGCTTTTTCGGCGCCGCCGGCACAGGCATCCGAAAGCACCGTCAACTCAAGCAACCAAGTCGAGGAACGACAGATGACACAACATCCCTATGTCGGCATGTGGGTGACCGATGATGGCCGGGTCCGCCACGAACTGCTGCCCGACGGGCGCTATGACGAAGCACGCGGCAACAGGCAAAGCGCCTATCAGGGCCGCTACGAAGTGACCGGCACCCACATCGAATACTGGGACGATACCGGTTTCACCGCCGACGGCGATTTCGTCGACGAAGACACCCTTCATCACGGCGGCATGATTCTGCGCCGCCAATGAACGCCTGGGAGACAACCGGCTCTCGGCGGAAAGGAACTCACCATGACGACGACCAACCCCGTGTGGTTCATTACCGGAGCATCCTCCGGGCTCGGCAAGGCGCTCGCCGAAGCCGTGCTGGAACGCGGCTGGCGCGCCGCGATAACCGCCCGTAATCCCGATGCTTTAACCGCTTTGGCATCCAGGCACGATGAACGCGCACTCGCCTTGCAACTCGACGTCACCGACAAGGCTTCAATCGAGCGGGCCGTTTCAGCGGCAGAGGCAAAATTCGGTGTGATCGACGTACTGGTCAACAATGCAGGCTACGGCTATCTAGCCGCTATAGAGGAAGGCGCTGATCGCGAAATCCGCGACCAGTTCGAAACGAACGTCTTCGGCCTTGTCTCTGTCACGAAGCGCATCCTGCCAGGCATGCGCAACCGCCGTCGGGGACATATCTTCAACGTCTCATCGCTCGGCGGTCTCGTGGCCTTCGCCGCGACTGGCTACTACCACGCCTCGAAATTCGCCGTCGAAGCGCTTTCGGAATCGCTTTCGCATGAGGTCAAGCCGCTCGGTATCAGTGTGACCATCCTCGAACCCGCCGCGTTCCGCACCGACTGGGCTGGCCGCTCGATGGTCGAATCCGAGACGATCATCGACGACTATGCGGAGACGGCTGGGAAGCGCCGTGAAGCGACCCGCGCCGTGTCAGGCAGGCAGCCCGGCGACCCGGCGCGCGCGGCCACGGCGATCATCTCGGCATTCGAAACAAGCGAACCGCCCTTGCGGCTCTTGCTCGGCGCCGCCGCCCTGAAGATCGCCCGACAGCGGCTCGATGTGCTGCGGGAGAATTTCGACGCCTGGGCCGAAACGACGCTCAGCGCCGATTTCCCGGATTAATCCGCTCGTCACCCACAACTGGATATGCGCCGGGCTGACGCGAGGCGAGAGACCCGCTACTCGCCCGGCACCGGCGCCAGATCGCCGCCAAAAGCACCACCCTTTTCATCGCGCTGTTCACGTTGGGGCCTCGCACGCGCGATGACCGCCCGGCGGTTGACAGACTTGCGCTCGGCATCGATGCGCTTGATCAACAGATCGGCGCGCTCGACGCTGCCCAGCAGTGCCAGCAACGCGCCACGTTCGCCGGGAGCGATCCCTGTGCCCGCGGTCAAGATCTGCCCACGAAGCTGCTCGACCTCGGGGAAGCTGACATGGCCGGCCGGCATTTGCGGCGCCTTCACGCCGAAGTCGGGCAGGATCTCGCGAAGGTCGAAATCCAGTTTGTCGAGCGCGGTGTCGACGATCACCTTGCCTTGCTGGCCGAAGGTCTCGCGACGGACCCGGCGCGCCACCTGATGAAGCTGCTCGGCGAGCGCCGCGGTGAAGTCCGCCTCTTCGATCAGGCTGGCGACAAGGTCGAGTTGGTCCATCGGCATGTCGGACGACAGCAGTGCGGCCGAATAGGAGCGGATATCGCGCGACAGGATATCGGTCGCCAGATAGTGCTCGCCCGGATCGTTCGGCGCGCTCGCCCTGGAGCGGGCAATGTCGAGGAACAGAGCCCCTGCCTTGAGGTGACGCATCGTCTCCTGCTCCACCGCGGGTACTGCCTGGCCGAGATCGGTCGAGAAACGGCGATCGAGGTATTTCGGCACCGAGAAATCTTCAACGTCATCGGCTTCTGTGTGACCGATGCGGGACAGAACACGTTCGAACACGCCAACAAATGGAAACAGCAGGACCGTGTTGAAAACGTTGAAGAAGGTCGAATAGAGGCCGACCGCAACGGGAACCAGCGGGAACGTGTCCTTGCCGTCCACCACCACTGGCACGCTCGGATCGCCGCCGAACCATTGCATGGCCCAGCGCAGCACCTCGATCGAGACGAAAAACAGCGGGACGGTGACGAAAACCCCGATCACATTGAACGACATATGCGCGTAGGCCGCGCGCTTGGCGTTCTTGGAGAGGTTGAGCGAGGCCATCCACGAAGTGATCGTCGTGCCGAGATCGGCACCAAGCGAAAAAGCGACGGCGGTGGTCCAGTCGAGCACACCGGCCGCACCCAGGCCCATGACAATGCCAATGGTGGCCGACGACGAATGGATCATTGCTGTGACGCCGGCGGCAATCAGGACACATTTCAGCAGATTGAAGTAGGAATCCGCCCTCAGCGTCTGCAGCAGTTCCATCACTTCAGGCATGTTGCGCAGTGGACGCAAACCGCCAGTCATCAGGTTGAGCCCGTAGAAGATCAGCGCGAAGCCCATGCAAGCAAGCGCGATGTTGCGCACCTTCTCGCTCTTCGCGAAGCAATAGATGAGCGCGAAGATACCCCCCAATATCAGCCCGAGCGGCCCCAGCGGCAGCGCGATCAGACCATTGCCCAGCGTGGTGCCGATGTTGGCGCCCATGATCACGCTGATGGCGGGCCTTAGCGCCACCACGCCGGCATTGACAAGGCCGACGACCATTACGGTCATCGCCGTCGAAGATTGGATCACACCGGTGATGAGGGTGCCGGCAAGCACGCCTTTAATCGGCGTGCCGGCCGCCTTGGCCAGGAAATCCCGCATCTTGTTGACGGAAAGTGCCTGAATGCCGTTGGCCATGAATTCCAGGCCGAGCATGAAGATGCCCAGACCGCCGATGACGGGAACGAGGATGTCCTTGAAGATGTCGGCCTGCATGTCGGTGTGCCTTCCTGTGTGGACAATGCCGGCGCCTGGGGGGCGCTCTAGTTGTTCAGGTTCGTGAGGGTCTGCGACCAATAGCGGTCGACCTGGTCGGCGAGTTCGGGCGACACTGGGATGTAACCCAGTGCACGCGCGTCGCCGGCGCCCGCCGAGTAAGCCAGCCGGAAAAGGTCAAGCACGCGCTTGGTCCGCTCCATACCGCGATCCTTCGGTACCACCGCATAGGTGATGGCGGCCATCGGGTAGGCAGCGGCGCCCGGCATGTTGGTCGTATCGGCAAAGAAATGCCGGGAAGGATTCCATGCGACGCTCGACAGCCCAGCGGCAAAACTTTCGGCAGTAGGAGCAACAAACGCCCCTGTCTCATTCCGCAACTGCACAGCTGGCAAGCCGGCGCGCGCCACCTGACCATATTCGACATAGGTGATGCTATCGGCCGTTGTCCCAGCCAGGGCGACCAGACTGCCGGTACCTTCAGCGCCCTGCCCGACGGCCCAATTGATCAGCGTTGCCGCACCGAATTTCTCACGCCATTCGGAACTGGTCTTCGATAGATAGCTGGTAAAGACGAATGTCGAGCCGGAACCATCCTGGCGCCGCAGCACCTTGATGACGCGGTCCGGTAGCTGGATGTCCGGATTGAGCGTGGCGATCGCCGGGTCGGACCAGCTTTTGACTTTGCCGGAGAAGATGCCCGCCAGCGTTGGACCGTCCAGCCGCAACTTGCCAGGCTCGACACCAACGACATTGGCGACCACGGCGATACCGCCCATGACGATCGGAAACTGCGCCACATTGCGCCTGGCAACTTCCTCCGGCGAAAGTGGCGCGTCGGTTGCGGCAAAATCCATATCCGGTTGCGAAAGTCGCATGACGCCGGCCAGCGAGCCGATCGGCTCGTAGTCGACGGTCCAGTCGAGGGTAAAATAGTCACCCCCATCTGTCCTTGCATCCTTGTAGGCCCGCCCCCAGGCCGAGATCACCGGCGCAGCGAAAGTCGATCCCGCGCCGCGAATTGGTTCGGCGGCCGCTGGCAACGCCAACAAGATCGCCAGGCAAAATGCCCATACCCCTGAAAAATGTCTCACGAGCGTCCCCTGCGTCCGTGAGAAAACGCTAATGGGCGCTCATAACGCTAAGATGACAGGCGTGCGAAACTTTACCGAGGCGCATCCGACAAAACCTAGCGCGTCGCGGATCGCGGCTATTCCTCCACCGTTGCCGCGTTCGCAACACTGCCGCGCACCAGGAGGGCAACAACGGTTGCGGCAAGGATCAACATCCCCGCCACCGCAAATGTCACGCGCATCCCTGTCGCAACGGTCTCGGGATGCGCAGTCGACCCATCCACGGTGCCTGAGACGAAGGCAAACAAGGCGCCCATGACAGATGCGCCGGTGATCAGTCCGAGATTGCGCGGCAGGCTCAGCATGCCCGAAACGACGCCGCGCCGATCCGGGCTGACGTCCATCATGACGGCCGTGTTGTTGGCAGCCTGGAACAGCTGATAACCGGGCGTCAGGATGGCAATGCCTACGACATAGCCGGCGACACCGAAAGACGTCGGAACCACGACGAGGACAAACGCGCCGGCAGTCATCAAGGCCAGCCCGATGATGACCACAAGCGAAGCACTGAGCCAGTCGACGATGCGGCCGGCCGGAATGCCTGTCAGAGCGGAGATCACCGGGCCAACCGACATCGCCATACCGACGAGGGCCGCATTCAGCCCGAGTGCGCGGGCAAGGTAGAAAGGCCCGACGACGAAGGTGACCATCATGACGGTGGAAACCAGCGCGTTCATCACCAGGCTGCCGCTCAAGGAGGCATCGCGGAATGCCGAAAGCTGGATCAACGGCGAAGCCACCCTTGCTTCGACCATGACGAACAGCCCAACACCGAGAACGGCCACAACGAGCAACGCCACATTCGGCCACCCCATATGCGCACCACCGACAGTCGTGGCGAGCGCATAGGCAGCGAGCGTGAGGCCAAGCAACAGCGTGCCGAGACTGTCAAAGCCACCGCCCTTTCCAGTCGGCTTGCCGGCGGGCAGGAAGCGAGAGGCAAGAAGAAGGTTCAGCACACCGAGCGGCACCATCACCAGGAAGATCGCCCGCCAGCTTGCCGCAGTCAGCAGAACACCACCCAGCGAGGGCCCAAGTGCGGTGCCGATTGCCGACATGGTGCCGAGCAAGCCCATCGCGCTTCCCGTTCTGTCCTTGGCGACCGTATCGCGCACGAATGCGATGCTGAGTGCCATCAAAACCGCGGCGCCTAACCCCTGCAAAGCGCGCGCTGCGATCAGCAACCAGAGCGAAGAGACGGCACCACACAGCCCCGAGGCCAGTGCGAACAGCGAAATGCCACCAATCAGCATGCGCCGATGACCAATCAGATCGCCAAGCCGCCCTGCAGTAACGATCGTGATCGTGACGGTCAGCAAATAAGCCAGCACAACCCATTGCACGCGCTGGAAAGACGTGTCGAAGGCTTCCGCCAGCGATGGCAGTGCAACATTGGCGATGCTGATACCCAGCGAGGAAAGCAGCATCGATAGCGCCAGGCTGATCAGCGCCCAGCGTCCGCTGTCGTCAAAAGCCTGTCCTGTTTTTGCACCACGTTCGACAGCATTCGATTGCATGATGTCCTCTGCCTTCGCCGGATCTGAAACCAAGGCAAGACAGGTAGCGCCGCACGTAGCATGGCGGAAGACGCATCATTTGCACTGTATTCATGCATACAACGCCTCATCAAAACGAAGGAGATGCGTTATGATCAGCCCATGTCGCATCCGGACCTCAACCTCCTGGTCACCCTTGATGTGCTGCTTACCGAAGGCAGTGTCGCTCGCGCCGCCAAGAGACTGCGGCTCAGCGCCTCCGCGATGAGCCGCGCCCTGGCACGGCTGCGCGAAACGACAGGCGACCCGCTCCTGGTTCGAGCCGGACGCGGTCTTGTCCCCACACCACGTGCGCTTGAACTGCGTGAACGCGTCGGCAGTATCGTCGAAGATGCCGAAGCTATGCTGCGTCCCGCCGAAAAGCTGGACCTCACAAGGCTCACGCGGACATTTACGATGAGGAACTCCGACGGCTTTGTCGAAAACTTCGGCCCAGCCTTGCTTGCACGCATTGCCCGGGAGGCACCCGGTGTGCGGATGCGCTTCGTGCCGAAGCCGGACAAGGACAGCACACCGCTACGCGACGGCAGCGTGGATCTGGAAACCGGTGTGATCGGAACCACTACCGGACCAGAAATCCGGGCGCAGACACTCTTTCGCGATCGTTTTGTCGGTGTTGTGCGGGTTGGGCATCCTTTATGCGAGGGTGTCGTCACGCCCGAACGCTACGCTGCTGGTCAACATGTTCTCGTTTCGCGCCGCAATCTCGAAAAGGGGCCGATCGACGATGCGCTGGAAATGCTGGGATTGCAGCGGGAAATCGCCACGACTGTCAGCGGCTTTCTGGAAGCACTCGTCTTCGCGCGGGCGGCGGGTTTGATTGCCAGCGTTCCCGAGCGTTACACCGGCCATCTGAGAGATGGTATGTACCGCTTCGCGCTGCCTTTCGCCCTGCCGGAAATCACCATTTCTCTTTTGTGGCATCCGCGGCTCGACGCCGATCCGGCGCATCGCTGGCTGCGCGGTTGCGTGCGCGACGTTTGCACCGGAAACAACAAAGCCACCGGCGTTGCCGCCGATGGCCATGATGAAATCTGATCGGCTCTTCTTAGAGCGACGAGGTAATCTGCAACTCATCGACGCCGTCGCGACGATAGATGTCGTCGCGGAACTGCACGACACCAGTACCCGTCGACCAGGCCGAGACGTAGGTGAAGTAGACCGGAACCGGATTCGTGACGGCAACCGGGGTGCTGTTACCCGTCTTGATGGTCTCTTCGAAATGCTGGCGGCTCCAGCCCGGCGTATCGCGCAGGATCCAGGTGACGAGGTCGCGCACATTCTGAACGCGCACGCAGCCCGATGAATCAAAACGCATCAGCTTGCCGAACAGGCTCTGCTGCGGCGTATCGTGCATGTAGACGCCGTCCGGGCTCGGGAAGTTTATCTTGACTGACGCCATGGCGTTGCCCGTGCCCGGATCCTGCCGGAAGCGATACTTGACGGCGTCTTCCGTCGACCAGTCCACGGTGGTCGGATCGACCTCTGTGCCGTCCGGCGCGAGCAGGCGGATGTGGCTGTCCTTGAGGTAATCCGGGTTCTTACGCATCAGTGGAATGATGTCCTTGCGGACGATCGACACTGGCGCGTTCCAATAGGGATTGACGATGATCTCGTTGATCTTCGAATTGACGATCGGCGTCTGGCGGTCGATCTTGCCGACAATTGCCGTGTGACGCAGCACGACGCGGTCTCCCTCCACCGCCTCGATCTGTGCGGCCGGGATGTTGACCATCACATAGCGGTTGCCGAGGAAACCGCCCATGGCGCGCAGGCGCACCAGATTGGTTTCGAGCTGACCGAGACGGACCTGCGCCGAAATATTCATCGCGGCAAAGGTGTATTTGCCGGTGACGCCGTCAGCCGGCAGCCCATGACGGGTCTGGAAACGCTTCAATGCCGCATCGACATAGGAATCGAAGGATTCCGACAGACCGGCGCTCTGCGACAGGTCGCCGGATACCATCAACCGCTTGCGCAGCGGCACGACATCGGCATCGGAAACACCGAGCTTCAGCTTCTTGGTTGCCGGCACTTCAGGCCACCCACCCTGAGCCACGATCTCACGGTACTGGGCGATAGCCTGCTCGGTGTAGCTAACAGTCTGCGGGCTGAAGATCGGCAGCGTCGAGGCGACCTTGCCACTTTGGGTGGCGCGCGCATCGAAGGTGTCGTCCCAATTGCCCTGCCCTGCCGCCTTCAGGATACCGTCAACGGCGTCCTGGGCGCTGGCGGCACCGGCGGCAAAAGCCACGGCGAGCGCGGAAGCTCCGGTGAGAAACAGGCGGCGGCTGGTGTTCATGAGCGTTCCAGACTTGTTCAACAATTCGACGATCGGCCATTGGGCCTGGTTAGCGGCCCGCACTCTATGGTTGCCATCCTTAACATTTAGCCAACCATATCTCGCATCTCGCTGCCGGAAAACGCACATTCGCGAGAGCAGACCAGTCAGCCAAACCCGACTGCACCGTCCGATTTCTCGCTTTCACCGGAATATGGCGGCAATTGGGCGTGAAGCCCGCGCTTTAGACCTATGTTGCACGAAAGAATGGGCCAGTGCCTTTTCGGCACCGGCCCAGTCCGGAGATTTTTGGTCTCCTCCTCCCCGCTCTTTGGCGTGGTATTGAACTGCGCCGCCGAAGCGCCGCGCAAGAGAAAGCCCGCCGGCTTCACCGGCGGGCAAACCCAAAAGACAGCTGCTCACATACGGTAGGCGATGGTGTCGTTCCAGAAGCGGTCGAGGCGCTGCAGGGCACGGTTCATCTGCTTGAACTCGTCCTGGTTGATGCCGCCGACATGCTCGATCGAGCCGATGTGTCGCTCGTAGAGACCGGCTACCACCTCTGCCACCTCGTTGCCCTTGTCGGTCAGGCTGACGCGAACCGAACGACGGTCGATGCGCGAGCGCTGATGGTTGATGAAGCCCAGGTCGACAAGCTTCTTCAGGTTATAGGATACGTTGGAACCGAGATAGTAACCGCGCGAGCGCAGTTCGCCGGCGGTCAGTTCGGCGTTGCCGATGTTGAACAGCAGCAGAGCCTGGACAGCATTGATGTCGGAACGACCATTGCGATCGAACTCATCCTTGATCACATCAAGCAAACGCCGATGCAGACGCTCGACCAGCTGAAGGGATTCCATGTAAAGCGTGCGGATGGACTCGCGGCGTTCATCGATAACGTTGGCGGTCTTCGCCACTGGACGCGAATTGATCATTGTCTTTGCCTCTCGTTTGTCGCCCGGTGATTTTTTGTTTTTGTCACCTTGATCGCGACACTATCGAATACCTATAAAATTCGACTTAAACGCCAAGGCTAACAAGAGCTTACCGGTAAGAGGTTTCGAGAGAGGGTTAATAAAAACCCCGCCAAGGGAAGAAAATTAACCTAAAGATTTAGCGAATGGCCAAAAGGCCGAAATCATGTACGCCGGCGGCGTCTCTGGAAATGCACGACGAGCCTGAGTGCAACGTAGATCAAAGCCACGGCGGCATGTGTTGCGACGATCGGCCAGCGTTCGCCGAAAAGCTGCGGGTAGCCCACATACATGATCGTTTCGGTCAGGGCGCAGATGAACCAGATGACGGGTCCCCACGACGCGAGCATCCACAGGCCCGCGGCGGCAAAAGGGAAGAAGACGGCCAGGATCGCAGCAGCGAGTTGCCAGTGCACCGGCATCAGGTCGAAGCGCCATAGTGGCCCTGGGTAGAAGCCGATGAGCCGAATCCAGTAGAGAACGCCGAACATCAGGCAATAGACAGCGACGATGCGCTGGAACCATTCGAATACGAGTTCCGTCGTCGAAGGCTCCAGAACCACGCGGCTTTGCGCGGCGTCGTTCACAGCGCCAATTCCCGCTCGCCGAGCGACGCGAAATATGGATCGACGTCCCCCGGCGCGACCGAACCAAGCCCGGCGGGTCGCCATTTCGGCTGACGGTCCTTGTCGACGATCGCAGCGCGGATGCCTTCATAGAAGTCGTGGCCTTCCAGCATGCGCACCAGGATGCGGAATTCCATCCGCATGCAATCGTCCATCGACAAAGAATGGCCGGCGCGGATCTGACGGAAGGCCACGTTGAGGCTGGTCGGCGAACGCTGCGCAATGGTAGCCAGCGTTCTGGAAGCGAATTCGTCGCCGGTGGCCTCGGCTTCGAGGCTGGCGGTGACCTCCGCCAGTGTGCCTTTGGAGAAATGCCTTGCTATCGCCTCGCGCGCAGGCGGTCCGGTTTCGGCGTCAGGGCGGATGGCATGGTCGCGCAGCACCGCGTCCACATCTCCCGTTTCGGTCAGCCGCTGGATGATGTCGGCCTGGTCGGCCGCCTTGATCGCGTGGGTGGCCAAGCCCGACCACAAAGCATCGCCATAGCGGATGCGCTCGCCGGTCAACGCCAGATACACGCCGAAACTATCCTCCAGACCCGGCAACAGGTGACTGCCGCCCACGTCGGGGAAGAAGCCGATGCCGACCTCCGGCATCGCGAACTGGGCGTTTTCTGTAAGCAGCCGATATGAGCCATGGAAGGAAAGACCGACGCCGCCGCCCATGACGATCCCGTCGATCAACGACACATACGGCTTGGGAAAGCGGGGAATGCGCGCGTTCAGCCTGTACTCGTCGGCAAAGAACTCGACGGGCGGATTGCCAGCCTTGCCGCCTTCATAGACTGCCATGATGTCGCCGCCGGCCGAAAACGCCCTGCCCTCTCCCTTCAGCAGCACGAGATCGATCGCGGGATCGGTTTCCCAGGCGTCCAGCGCCCGCGAAAGCGCGTTGATCATGCGGTGCGTGATGGCGTTGAGTGCCTGCGGACGGGTCATCGTCACTATGCCGGCGCGGCCCATCCTTTCGAAGCGGATTTCCTCGCCGCCGCCAAAGTCCATTGCCATAGAATCCTCATTCGTATGCACTGGAAGTGCTAAGCGCCCCCCTCTGGCGCGTCAATGCCGCCCACCCTTTTCGACCGGTTCGGCCCCAGGCAAGCGGACAGAATGGACTGCGACCATCCGCGCAACTGCTGGCACAACCATGCCGCATTGGTCGCTGCGGCCAGCCCATGTTAGAAAACCACCGATCGGAGTTTTGGCCATGAACAAGTTCACCCCCACAAAACCAGCTGGCGCACGCAGCGTCGACGAGATCACCGGCTCGCGCCGCCTGCGCCGCATGCGCAAGGCCGACTGGTCGCGCCGCCTGGTTCAGGAAAATCGCCTGACCGTCGACGACCTGATCTGGCCGATCTTCCTGACAAGTGGAACCAATGTGCGCGAACCGATCGACGCCATGCCGGACGTGTTCCGCCTCAGCATCGACGAGGCGGTTCGTGAAGCAGAACGTGCCGCGAAGCTCGGCATCCCTGCGATCGCAACCTTCCCGAACATCGAGGCCGGGCGCAAGGACGAGGCTGGTTCACACATTCTCGATCCGGACAACCTGATCAACGCTGCGACGCGCGCGATCAAAGCGGCCGTCCCGCAGATCGGTATCATCACCGACGTCGCGCTCGACCCGTTCACCAGCCACGGCCACGACGGCATCCTGCGCGACGGCATCATCGTCAATGACGAGACGGTCGAGCAGGTTGCCGCCGCAGCCGTATTGCAGGCCGCCGCAGGTGCCGACATCATCGCCCCTTCGGACATGATGGACGGCCGCATCGGGGCGATCCGCGACGCGCTGGATGCCAACGGGTTCCAGGACGTCGCCATCATGTCCTATGCGACCAAATTCGCCTCCGCCTTCTACGGCCCCTACCGCGAGGCGATCGGCACGCAGGGTCTGCTCAAGGGCGACAAGAAGACCTATTACATCGATCACGCCAACAGCGATGAGGCTGTTCGGGAGGCGGAACAGGACCTCGCCGAAGGGGCTGACATGCTGATGGTGAAGCCTGGCCTACCCTATCTCGACATCATCCGCCGCCTGAAGGACGAGTTCGCGATGCCGACCTTCGCCTACCAGGTGTCCGGCGAATACGCGATGATCAAGGCCGCTGCCGCCAATGGCTGGATCGATGGCGAAAAGGTGATGCTGGAATCATTGCTGGCATTCAAGCGCGCCGGCTGCGACGGCATTCTCACCTATTTCGCGCCGAGGGTGGCCGAAATCCTGAAAGGCTGAACCCGCGCATGGTGTTCCGGTGGGCAGCCAGGACAATCGACGCCTTCTCGCTGACCGGATTGGCTCTCGCCACGCTATTCTTCTGCGCGTCGCTCACGCCCAGCCTCATTCCACGCGACAGCATCATACAAGGCGTTCTGTCGGGGCTGAGTTTCTCTTGCGGCTATGGTGTCGGCGTCGCCCTGCGTGCGCTCTGGAGCTATATGGAGTTGCCCAAGGCGGACCCGCATCGACTGGTCAGCGCGTCACGGGTGACCATCCTTGCCTGTCTCGCTGGTGCGGTCTTCTTCCTGATCCAGGCGTCCAGCTGGCAGGACTCCATCCGCGTCCTGATGGGCATGGAACCGGCAGACAAGATCGGACCGATACAGGTCGCGTTGATCGCACTGGTGACTTTTGTCTTCGTGATCCTCATCGCGCGGCTTCTCGCTCGCATCTTCCGCATCGTTGCAGGGCGCCTGCGCCCTTATGTGCCACGCCGCGTTGCTGGCGTTGTCGGGCTTGCCGTCACCGCCCTTCTCTTCTGGTCGGTGGTTGATGGCGTGCTCCTGCGTTTCGCAATTCGGGCCATGGACTCGTCCTATCGGGAGCTGGACCAGATCATCGATGCTGATCTGCGTCCGCCAAGCGATCCTCAAAAGACCGGCAGTTCTGCCTCGCTGATCGACTGGCAAGGGCTCGGCAAGATGGGGCGCAGCTACATCGCCTCGGCACCGACCGGCAGGGAAATCGGGTCCCAAACTGGTGAAAGCGCGAAGGAACCGATCCGCGTCTATGCCGGCCTGAACTCCGCCGAAACCGTCGAGGAGCGGGCAAGGCTGGCGCTTGAGGAACTCGTGCGCGTTGGCGGCTTCGAGCGCACAGCGCTTGTCATCATCACCCCGACCGGGACGGGTTGGGTGGATCCAGCCGGCATCGACCCGGTAGAATATCTGCACCACGGCGACATCGCGAGCATCGCCATCCAGTATTCCTACCTGCCGAGCTGGCTCTCGCTGCTGATCGAGCCAGGTTACGGCTCAGAAGCCTCACGGGCGCTTTTCACGCAGGTCTACGGATACTGGAAGAAATTGCCGAAGGACCGGCGCCCGAAACTCTACCTCTACGGCCTTAGCCTCGGCGCGATGAATTCCGATCTGTCGAGCGACATCTATGATGTCGTCGCCGACCCGTACCAGGGCGCAGTATGGGCGGGGCCACCCTTCCCCAGCCGAACCTGGAAAATTGCGACTGCAGGCCGCGTCGCTGGCTCACCCGCATGGCTGCCACGCTTCCGCGACGGTTCGGTCATCCGCTTCACCAGCCAGCACAATGCCCTCGATCTCGATGGTGCGCCATGGGGACCGATACGAGTCGTCTATCTGCAATATGCCAGCGACCCGATCGTGTTCTTCGACCCTTATGCGGCCTACAGAAGGCCGGATTGGATGAAGGGCGAACGTGGACCGGATGTCTCACCGCGCTTCCGTTGGTTCCCGATCGTCACGCTGTTGCAGCTGACCGTCGATATCGGACTGGGCACAACAACGCCGATCGGCTACGGTCATGTCTACGCGCCCGAACATTATATCGACGCCTGGATGGCCGTCACTCAGCCGTCTGGATGGACGACTGAGAAGGTCGAGGCGCTGAAAGCCTTCTTTGTCGCCCAGCGCAAGGCCGAATGATCGGCCTCAGTATTTCTGCGGCACGTAAAGTTCCGGCGGCAGCACTGCACGTTCGTATTCCGGATTGAAGACGCGGTCGGGCAGCGTGATCTCATCATGCTGCACCTCGTCATATCGAACCTGCTGCAACAAGTGATCGATACAGTTCAGCCGTGCCCGCTTCTTGTCGTTGCCTTCAACGATGAACCAGGGCGCTTCCTGGATGTTGGTGCGGGACAACATCTCCTCCTTGGCCTTGGTATACTGCTCCCAACGCACGCGCGACTGCAGATCCATCGGCGACAGCTTCCACTGCTTCATCGGATCGTGGATACGCATGAGGAAGCGCATCTGCTGCTCCTCGTCGGTGATCGAGAACCAATATTTCACCAGGATGATGCCGGAACGCACAAGCATGCGCTCGAATTCCGGCACGTCGCGGAAGAACTCCTCGACCTGATCCGGCGTGGCGAAGCCCATCACCCGCTCAACGCCGGACCGGTTGTACCAGGAACGGTCGAACAGCACGATCTCGCCGCCGGCCGGCAAGTGAGGCACATAGCGCTGGAAATACCATTGCGAACGCTCGCGCTCGGTCGGCGCCGGCAACGCCACGACACGGCAGATGCGAGGGTTGAGACGCTGGGTGATACGCTTGATGACACCGCCCTTGCCGGCGGAATCGCGCCCTTCGAACAACACCACCACCTTGGCTTTCGTGTGGGCAACCCATGACTGCAGCTTGATCAATTCCGACTGCAATCTGAGCAATTCACGGAAATAGACCTGGCGCTCGACGGACGGCGGATGCGTCCGCTTGTATATTTTGGCGATTTCCTCCGAAAGCGCGGGTTCCGACAGTTCGAGCTCGTAATCTTCATCGAGCGTGTCGGCCAGTTCTGCCTCGAGCCAGTCAGCGGCGGGGGAATTGCGTTCCAGTTCGGTCATGATGTCGCTCCGCGTTCGCACCGTGAGCCGACCAATATCCGCGGGCAATGACGGTTTTATTGCAACTGCGAAACCAAAGAGCGTCTATGCCGAAATGAAGCGCCAAATCTTCTCATCGGGCTCGATCTGTCCGCTGAGGACGAAATATTTGTAGAGCACGAGGAAGCACAACGCCCTTTCGGTCGGCTCGTCCAGAAACTGGCGGCAATAGGCCTGCGCCGATGCGATGATGCGCTCCGCCTGTTCGGGATGGCGCTCGAAGAACGCGACCTTGTCAGTAATATCGGAGAAATCGGGCGCGAGCTGCACATAGTGCTGATCCGGCTTGAGATGTCCCTCGCAGAACCAGATCTCATTGGTCGGTTCGGGCATCAGGCAGAGCGAATTCGAGCTCATGATCCATTTGAGGTTCGTTGCCACGTCGTAGCCTTCAAGCGAGACGATGTAGCGATAACGCTTCTGGTCCTCGACACTCATGAACGGTTTGCGGTGGCGCTCGGGCGCATGGGTGGCCGGCGATCCGACGTCACAGAACGGCAGTCCCTGCGCGGCATCCAGAAAAACCAGACGCATCGGATTGTTCATGTCGCCCCGCCAGACGACCCTGGGCTGCTTATCGGCAAACCGCATCGGATCCGCCTGCAACTGGAAATGTCGCAGTTTGTCCATCTTGAACAGAACACCGTTGGCATTGTCCGCGCCAATCGGGCGGTTCTTGACAATGGAGGGAACCGGCGGAAGCCCGCGGACGTCACCGAACTCCAGGTCCAGTCGCAGATCTGCATCGAAGTAGCGGGCGAACTCCTTGAGATCGTAATAATACATCGACGGACGGCGCGGCAGCGTCGCGACCGTCACTGCTACCGGGCTTGGCGTGAACGGATCCCGCAGTTTGTTGTAGTAATTGAGCCGGTCAAGAAGCGCGGGGCCGCGGCGTATCGCGGTTGCGAGCGCCTGATCCAGCCGATGGCGGAAGAGCAATTGCGGCGCGCTGTCGCGAACAATATTGCGCGCGTAATAGAAGACCTTGCCAGTCCTGCGACGAAGATTACGCATCGAAATTCCAACGCAAAAGCCCGCGCAGGCTTTTAGCGTCATGGTCGTTGCCGCGCCAGATAATCCCGGTGAAAAACAGTCAAAGAATGTGACGAAACATTATCAAAGAATAGCGACGGTGGATCCTCTCGAGAGGCACGGTTTGTTCTAGGCAGCAACGACGGCGAAGCCACGGGCTCGCAGACCACGGCGCTCGGTTTGCAGCGAGCCGACCAGCCGGTCACGGCTGCCGCCGATATGCCGGATCAGAAGATCGGCTGCCTCTTCACCTCGCCCTGCCCGCAGAGCGGTCAAGATGGTTCCGTGCTCTGCCCAGGCCCGCGCGGATGCGGCCTCATTGCGGATTTCCAGCCAGCGCGCTCGTGACAGCCGGGTCATGGCGTCGCGTACAGCGCGAAACAGGAACTCATTGCCGGACAGGCGCGCCAGTTCGACATGGAAATCGGTGCCGACCCGATGCCATTCCTCTCTCGGTGTGTCCGGTCCGCAGGAATCAAGCATCGCCTCGATTGCATCGAGACCACTCTTGTCGGTGAGCATCGCCGTGAGCCGTGCCGCCGCGGCCTCAACAGCCTGCCGATAGACGGCAATCTGCTCGATTTCAGCAAGATTGATCGGCGAAACCGTCCAGCCCCGACCGTCGCGGGCAACAAGCCCTTCTGTCTCCAGCCTGAGCAGAGCAGCGCGCACCGGGGTGCGCGAAGCCCCGAAACGGCTCTCGATCCAGCGCTCGGTCAGCTTTTCCCCGGGGCCGATGTCGAGCCCGAGGATCATTTCACGAAGCTGGCGCTCGACCTGCTGCATCTGCGACATCGCAGCCACTCTCCCTTTCACTGGCCCATTGACTTCGTAAAGTCCGCATCGGATACGGATACCATTTTGGTATCCCAAATCGGGATACAAGGCAAGCATACACAGCGAAGAGCAACGCCATGTCGAGTGAAAGCACCACCTCCGGGGAAGCAGGCTACAATGTCCACTGGCGTCGCAATCTCATCGTCTGCTTCATCGGTTCCTTCAGCACGCTCGTGGCGATGACACTGCTTTTGCCCTTCCTGCCGCTCTATGTGGAAGAACTGGGTATCAGCGATCATGCGGGAATAGTGCAATGGTCTGGCATCGCCTACGGCGCCACGTTTCTGGCGGCAGCACTTGTCGCGCCACTGTGGGGACGGCTGGGTGACCGCTACGGCCGCAAGCTGATGCTGGTGCGCGCAAGCTTTGGCATGGCGGTGTGCATGTCGCTTATGGGCATGGTGCAGGATGTCTGGCAGTTGGTTGCCTTGCGCCTTCTGGTCGGCCTCGCCGGCGGCTATTCGTCAGGCTCGACCATTCTGGTCGCCATGCAGACGCCAAAGGACCGCTCCGGCTGGGCCTTGGGCACACTTTCGGCCGGCATCATGGCCGGCAACCTCGTCGGGCCTTTGATTGGCGGCGCCTTGCCGCCCAGGATCGGTATTCGTGCGACCTTCCTGATTGCTGGCGGCGTTATCTTCCTGGCTTTTCTCGCCACCACCTTCCTGATCAAGGAAGATCGCCGGCCGGCGATTGCGAGCGCGAAGAAGCAGGCAAGCGGGGGCTGGTCACAAATTCCCGACAAACGGCCGGTGATGGCGATGCTGGCAACCGGCATGCTCTTGATGTTCGCCACCATGTCGATCGAACCGATCATCACCGTCTATGTCGCGGAGCTGGTGACGGATTCCACGAAGGTAACGCTGGTCGCCGGCTTCGTCATGTCAGCAGCGGCCCTCGGCGCGATCCTGTCGGCGCCAAGGCTCGGTAAGCTCGCCGATCGCGTCGGCCACTGGAGCGTCATTGTCGGCGCGCTGTTGGCTGCCGCGCTGCTGCTCATTCCGCAGGCATTCGTCACCGAAAGCTGGCAACTGATCGTCCTGCGCTTTCTGATGGGCCTCGCGCTGGGTGGTCTGCTGCCCTCCGTCACCAGCGTCATCCGACACAACATACCAGATGGGATCGGCGGCAACGTTCTGGGCTATTCGATCTCGGCGCAATATGTCGGTCAGGTCGCCGGCCCGGTTCTTGGTGGTTTCATTGGCGGTCATTTCGGCATGCGCGCGGTTTTTCTGTTCACTGCGGTGCTGCTGGCATTAGGCGCGCTTTTCAACTGGATCGTACGCAGCCGCTACGAACAGCCGCAGTCCGCGTAACGCTCAAACCATGCGATCTTGGCAGGGTCTCTTGGCGATTTCGTCAGAGAAATAGCCTGGCTTCCAGATTTCAGCGTTTACCTCGATGGAACACTGACGATGAATTCTTCCCGTTTTGCCTTTGAACCATGCGCGCCTCTCGTATCGACCGGAGGGCTCTGCGGTGCCGCAGGCGTGGCGTTGTCAGCGGCGGCAGCGCATGTCGGTGGCGCCTTCACCGCCACAGTCGCTTCATTCCTGCTCACCCACGCGCTCGCGCTGCTCGCGGTCGGACTGGTCGGTGGCAACAGGGTACTTCGCCTTGGCGGACTGGTGCTTCTGGTAGGACTGGTCCTGTTCTGCGGCGATCTGCTTGCCCGCGACTTCCTGGGTAGACGGCTGTTGCCTTTCGCAGCGCCGACTGGTGGCACTTTGTTGATCCTGGGCTGGCTGACAATCGCGGCTTCGGCATTCGCCAGACCAAGAACCTAAGCGCCGGATTTTGCCGTCTTGCCACGAAGCCGCATGTCGGCACCGTCCAGGATAAGGCTGATCCCCGTTTCGAACAGGGCCGTGTGACCACCTTCGCGATAGTGCGCCAGTCCCGCTGCCAACAGAGGATAATCGCGCGCCGCAATATCGAGATCAGCCCCTCTGCCTGGGCCTTTTGGATAGTCGGACTGTTCTTCGATCACGCAACCGAGCGTGTAGCGACCGAGCGCTATGAACAATATCATGGCCTCGCCCGCGTCGAAGCCTTGTGAGACCAGAAACGCGGTTTTCATCTCGACATCCTGTAATTCATCGGGCTCGGCTTCGGTGCCTGCATGCACCCTGCCGGCATCGCGATAAGCGAGCAGCGCTGCCCGAAAACTGCGCGTGTTCTCCAAGAGATACTGCCGCCAGTCGTCGCCGGCCCGTGGCAGCCTATTTTTATGGCTGCGCTCCAGTATCTCCTTGTTCATCGCATCCAGCAACGCACGCTTGTTCTTGAAGTGCCAGTACAGTGCCGGCTGTCGCACCTGCAACCGCTCGGCAAGCAGCCGCGTCGAGAGCGCATCCACGCCGACTTCGTTCAGCAGTTTCAGCGCCTCTTCGACGATACGCGCACGGTCGACCTTCATTGCCGCCTCCATCCAGGACGTCACCCGTATTGCATCTGAAATTTATCAATGATAAGTGAATTTATCACTGATAAATTTTTGGACAAGATCATGAACCGCTCGATCGCCATTATTCTGGCCACGGTCGCCCTCACCGCAACTGGCATCGGACTCACCATGCCGGTCATTCCAGAGTTGCTGCGTGAAGTAGGCCACACCGGCGATCTCGGCTGGCGCTACGGGGCATTCCTGGCGCTTTACGCATTGATGCAGTTCGTCTTCTCGCCCCTGCTCGGCGCGTTGTCGGACCGTTTCGGGCGCAGGCCTTTGCTGTTGATGTCGCTGGCGGGTGCCACAGTGGACTACCTGTTCATGACGTTTGCCCCGACATTGTGGTTGCTGTTTTTCGGCCGCGCGATAGCCGGCGTCACCGGTGCCGTCTCGGCGGTCGCGTCGGCCTATATCGCCGATGTGACCAGCGCGGAGCAGCGCTCCAGGCGCTTTGGGCAATTGGGCGCGGCCTTCGGCGTCGGCTTCATTGCCGGTCCGGCGATCGGCGGGCTACTCGGCGGCGTCTGGACACGCGCGCCGTTTCTTGCCGCCGCGGCGTTGAATCTCGTCACCTTGCTGATTGCCCTACTGGTTCTGAAGGAGCCAAAACGTCAGAACAGCGAAGCGACTTCCGTTTCCCTCAATCCCTTCGCTCCTTTGGGCTGGGCATTCGGCTTTCCATTGCTGCTGCCTTTGCTTGGCACGGCCATCCTGCTGACAATGGTCGGTGAAGTCGGCGGCACGATCTGGGTTGTCTACGTCGAGGACAAGTTCGCCTGGAACCCGCTGACAGTCGGCATTTCGTTGACCTTGTTCGGCCTGTTCCACGCCCTTGCGCAGGCATTTCTGGCCGGGCCCATCAGCGAAAGACTTGGCGAAAAGAAAGCGCTTGCCGTCGCCATCGCGGCCGACAGCACAGCCTATATCCTGGTCGGCCTTGCAACGCACGGCTGGATGGCCTTCGCACTTCTGCCGATGCTCTGTTTCGGCGGCATCGGTGCACCGGCGCTACAGTCGATGATGACGGCGAAAGTGGACGAGAACAATCAAGGCCGGCTGCAAGGCGTGATTGCCGGTTTGACCAGTCTCGCCTCCATCATCGCGCCGCTGGCGATTTCCACCACCTATTTCGCCACGCGCTCGACCTTCCCCGGATTGGTATGGATCGGCGGTGCAGCCCTTTACCTTCTGTGTGTCCCGCTGCTGACCTTTAAGCGTAGCGCGCGGGTCGCCGCCTGAGCGGCGATCCGCGCTTGCACATCAATCAGCAATCTACTGGTTCCGCCCACGATGTGCCGGGCCACGGCCAAGTCTGAATGGCCGGACCTGCCTTTCGCGGCGCTCCGAGGCGCGCTTGGCCGACACTGACGGAATGCCCCAATAGTTGCGATAGATATCTTTAAACAGGTAGTTGATCGGATGCATGATTGCCTCACCTTCTCTATTTGGTTCGCATCATGATTGAATCGATCCAATATCGGGATAAAAAATTTTGGATCGATTCAAATCCTCACCCTTCAACCGCACGAAGTCAAGGCAAATATGGATCGATCCAACAATTGTGATACAAGGTCAGTGCCTGTGATCATCAGGCAGCTGGAAGACACTCGGACCTTCACTGCGTCCGTCAATGAGAAGGATGGCTGATGGCAAGACGGGCAACTGCGATCAAACCGGTCAGATTGGCGGATGTCGCCAAGGCTGCCGGCGTCTCGCACGGAACCGCCTCGAATGTTTTCAGCCACCCCGAGATCGTGCGCGAGGAAGTGCGCGAACGCGTCAAGGCGGCCGCGGACGCGTTGGGTTATGCCGGCCCGGACCCCAAGGGGCGGCTCCTGCGCGCCGGCAAGGTCAATGCCATTGGCGTCGCCACGGCAGAACCCCTCTCCTATTTCTTCGACGATCCTTTCGCCCGTGTGGTCATGTCAGGCATTTCGGAGATTTGCGACGCCACTGGTGCCGGCCTGTCGCTGGTATCGGCGATCAATGGCGAGCATCTCGCCTGGAACATCCAGAGTGCACTGGTCGACGGCTTCATCGTCTTCTGCGTGGAAGGCAACTGGCAGCCGGTATACCTGACACGAGAACGAAAACTCCCCTTCGTAGTACTCGACTTCGGTTACGATGAAGGCGCCCTTTCGGCCATCGGCATCGACAACAAGGCCGGCGCGAGGCTGGCAGCGGACCACCTTCTGGCGTTCGGGCATCGCCGTTTCGGCGTTCTGGCGCTGAATTTTGATGAAGGAAGCAGCGGGCCTATGACCGCCTTGCGCGCGGAAGGCGCCACCTATTCCGGTACGCGCGACCGCCTCTACGGCTATCTGGAGACGCTCGCCGAGGCCGGGATCGATGCAGCCGGCGTTCCGATCTACGAAACAGGCAACGATGTACCCACTGTTCATGCCAGTCTCGACTACATGTTCAGCCTGCCCGAGCCGCCGACGGCGCTGCTCGCCATGTCCGACCGCATTGCCATGATCGCGATCGACTGGCTGAAGGAACGCGGCATGTCGGTGCCCGGCGATGTCTCCATCGTCGGCTTCGACGGCGTGCCGGAAGCCGCATGGTGCAAGCCGCCACTGACCACCATCGCGCAGCCTATGCGGGAAATGGGCCGCCGCGCGGCCCACGCTATCCTCGACCCTGGTCAGGCCGAACGGCGGCAGGAAATGCCGATCGAACTGGTCGTGCGTGAATCGGCAGGTCCCGTCAGCGCACGCTGACCAGCTGTCCAGCAAAACCTCGGCTCTGCTGTGGCGCCTTTGCTTGGCTCGTCCATCCGAGCCGTGACAGCCATTCCAGATAATAGGCGAATGCGAATTGTGCCGCGATACCGGTGGCGACGAGCATGGCGTCATAGGAAAAACCGCCAGGCCGCACGAGTTTCAGCACCTGCGCCACAATGGCGAGGATCGTACCGGCGATGAACACCGGCAGCGAACGCTTGCCGAGAATGGCAAGCGGATGATCCAGTGGCTTGCGGAAGAAGGCCGAGACCGCCGGCAGAGCCACGATCAGGTAGGCAACGGAAAGCACGTGCAGCAGCCGGGACAGCGACAGGAAGGTCTTGTCGAAACCAGCCAGAACCGCCGGCAAGCCAAACCAGGTATCCTGCCCCCACCAAGGGCCGCGAACCCAGACCAGGGCGATCAGCGCATAGACAGCCGCAGAACCCAGCAGCCAGCCATTGACCGGGATGCTGCCGCCACGGCGCACATGCAACGTGCCGACAACCCCGATGGTGAACAGGAACTGCCACGACAGCGGATTGAGGAACCAGAACCCTTGTTCGGGATAGTTCAGCGGCGCGACCTGATAGAGACCGGCCCAAAGCCACACCATGCCGGAAACCGCCAGGGTCGGAAACGGCCAGCGTCCGCCAAAAAACAGAAGCGCAGGCGCTGCCAGAAGCAACACTGCATAAAGCGGCAGAATGTTGTTGTAGCCGATCTGGTGGCCAAGCGTCGCGATCCCGAGCAGCACCTCGGGCGTGCGCTCGATCAGCGGACCGATGTTGATTTGCGTCAGGAAGTCCGGTCGCTTGGCCAACAGGGCGGCCGCGCAGAAGATGGCAACCGAGGCCATGGTCGTAACGATGTGGGAGGCATACAGAACACCGGCGCGGCGCCACATCTTGAGCGTTGCCAGCAACCGGTCCCCAGGCTGGAACTTGCGGCCATAAGCAAGCGCGACGGCAATACCCGAAATCAGCACGAAAGCTTCGGCTGCGTCTGAAAAGCCGAAATTCTTGTAGGTGAAGAGTTCGAACACGGTGCCCGGCACATGATCGATGAAAATCATCAACAGAGCGAGCGCACGCAGAACATCGATGCGGGTATCTCGTTCGGATGAGAGCGGCGTGGTCATGATTAGGACTCCGCAACGGTTCATACTGTGAGCGGTTCGATCCTCGCCTCCCGTCACGGAACCGCTGGATATTCCATATCAGTGCGAAAGCGACCAAAAACAGAGCAGGCTCAATCACTTTTGGGACGACCCAAAAATGTTTCGTTTTGAAGCCGGCAAAAAGAGATAAAATGTTTGAAAAACAAATGGCTGGAACAGATAGCCGACAAAATGGCCAAATGGCGGCATTACGCCGCGACCTGCCCTTCTCTTATCGCCTCCATGTCCCGCAAGACGCCAATTGCGACACGCTGATATTGCTCCATGGTTCCGCCGCGGACGAGACAACACTGATGCCTTTGGCGATGTCGATTGCCCCGCGGGCAAGGCTGATCGCGGTGCGTGGCCGCATTGTCCAGGATGGCGATCTGCGCTGGTTCAGGCGAATCACGCCGACACGGTTCGATCAGGCCAGCATCCGTGAGGAAGCAAGTGCCTTTGCGCATTTCGTCGGTGAGCTGACGGCCCTTCACAACCTTGAACCGGCGCGTATCGCCTTCATCGGCTATTCGAACGGCGCAAATCTGCTTTCCAGCACAATGCTGCTGCACCCTGGTCCCATCGAACGCGCAGTGCTGTTGCGCGCCATGCCGGTTCTGGATCAAGTGCCCGCCGCCGACTTATCGGATGCGCGGATCCTGATGATTGCTGGCGCCAACGACGTCACCTATTCTTCATTTGCGCCGTCTCTCGTTGCGTTGCTGCGACGGCACGGTGCGCGTATCGACGCCCATACCGTCACCGCAGGCCATGAATTCGGCGCAGTGGACGGCGATATCATTGGGAAGTGGCTGAGTGGGCTGCGATCGGCCACTCAAACTTGAACCGAAGCGGCCACTATACCATTTGAGGAAGGAGACCGGCTGTCAGCCGGCCAACCACGAGGATATAAAGGACATGAACGCCCGCGTTCTTGACGGTGAGATCATCACTTCCAGGCTGGACGATGTCCGCGCCTATGATGGCGTGCGCACGCGTCGTGTCTTTGCCTGTATCATCGATTATCTCGTGGTCGGCTTACTCACCATTCCCTTTGCCATCCTGGTGTTCCTGCTCGGCATCATCACGCTGGGCCTGGGCTGGATGCTGTTTTCGGTCTTGGTGCCGGCAGTCGCCGTGATCTACATTTGGAATACGCTGGGTGGCCGCGATCAGGCCACGCTTGGCATGAAGGCGATGAGCATTCGCCTGGACAGGCTGGATGGCGCGCCGATCGACGGCATGACCGCGGTCGTGCATTCCGTGCTGTTCTGGGCCGCCAATGTGATTCTCACCCCCTTGGTGCTTCTGGTTACGCTGTTTTCCGACCGCAAGCGCACACTGCACGACTTGCTGCTCGGCACAGTCGTCAGCCGCACCGACCGCTGAGGCAGGACTTGTCCACACTGTCCTGCCCAACCATCGAATATATGGACCAGAAGGCCTTTCGGCACGATTATCCTGTTGAATTTTTTGGCGCGCGCGCCAAGCTAGGGTAATTCGTGGGAGCATTTTTCGACGCGCGATGACGCAGCATCCTACCCAGTCTCCGCAATTCTTCCTGACCGCGCCCTCGCCATGCCCGTATCTCGAAGGTCAGTTCGAGCGGAAAGTGTTCACCCATCTGGTCGGTGACAAAGCCTCGGAGATGAACGACCTCCTGACCCAGGGAGGCTTTCGCCGGTCGCAGAACATCGCCTATCGCCCGGCCTGCGAGAACTGCCGCGCCTGCGTTTCGGTGCGTATCCTTGCGCAGGAGTTCGAACCCAGCCGCAACATGCGCCGCGTCGAACAGCACAATGCCGATCTCGTTGGCGTCATGCACGACGCCGAACCGTCGACCGAGCAATATTCACTTTTCCGCGCCTATCTCGATGCCCGCCACCGCAAGGGCGGCATGTCGGACATGACGGTACTCGACTACGCCATGATGGTCGAAGACACCCATGTCGACACCAAGATCATCGAATATCGACGGCGCGGACCGGATACCTTCATCACCGGCAAGGGTCAGGGCGCACTGGTGGCGGTGGCGCTGACCGACAAGATGGCCGACGGGCTGTCGATGGTCTATTCCTACTTCGACCCTGACCTGGATGAGCGCTCGCTGGGAACCTTCATGATCCTCGACCATATTCAGCGCGCCAAGGCGATGGGCTTGCCCCATGTCTATCTCGGCTACTGGGTCAACGGCTCGCGCAAGATGAATTATAAGATGCGTTTCATGCCGCAAGAACATCTTGGCCCGAAGGGCTGGGAACGCTTTGGCGGCTGAGTGTGATCCCGAAGGTCAGCGAAGAAGAAGTTGCAGACTTTTCGGAGCCAGGTCACGCGATAAGACAAGAGAGAAGCGGAATGCCGAGCCATCGCATTCCGCTCTGAACAATCGGCCCGTCCAGCCTTTCCGAGGCTCCTAACGCTGCCGTTGCTTTGAGGCGGGGGGCTGCACGTGACTGTTTCTCACGACCATTCCAAGGGTCTGCTGGTTGCCGCGCTGGGCGGCATGGCGTTGACGGTAGACATCCCGCTGATCCGCCTTGCCGACGGCGCACCTTGGACAATCCTGATGCTGCGCAGCGGCACCACGCTGCTTGCCGGCCTGATCGTGTGGGCCGTGTGGCGCTGGTGGACGCCAAGCGCGCCGAAACTGATCCCCGGCCGCGCCGGCCTGGCCGTAGCCACGCTCTATGGCCTTGGCTCGATCGCCTTCATCACGGCTGTCTTCAACACCACAACAGCCAACCTCGTCTTCATCCTCGCATTCAACACCATGTTCGCAGCGCTGTTGTCCTGGCTGTTCCTTCGTGAACGCCCGCGCCCGGCCACGTTTGCAGCCATGGCGGCGATGATCGTCGGTGTCGGTATCATCGTCGGCGGCTCGATCGGCTCCGGCCACCTGTTCGGCGATCTGCTTGCCGCGACGTCGGCGTTCTGCATCGCTTCCGCCATCACGATTTCACGTCGTAGCGGCAAGGATATGGGCTTTCCAGCCTTGATCGGCGTGGTCCTGCCCTTCCTGGTGGCGACCTACATGGTCTGGAACACCGGGTTCCAGGTCAATGCGCCATGGTGGATCCTGTTCAACGGCGGCGTTGTCATTCCGATCTCGTTCTTCTGCCTGGCAACTGCCCCAAAATACATCTCGGCCCCGGAAGCGGCGATGTTCTATCTCCTGGAAACAGTACTGGCGCCGGTGTGGGTCTGGCTGGTGTTCAACGAGGTGCCGTCACGCGACACGCTGATCGGGGGCGCGATCCTGATCATCGCACTGATTGCGCATTCGCTTTGGCAATTGCGCCTTGGCCGCCAGCGCCGCGCGGCACTGGCCGTGCGTCACCCGGCCTGAACCTTCCTCGCTTCCAGAACGACTGGCTCCGCCGCGACCGATGCGTTTGCTTCCGGTTCGGCGGACGGCGTCTCTGCCGGCAGGTTGTCGACCACCTCCACCTCATGCAGCCATTCGCGCCAGATGGCGACAAGCAGCGCCATCAATACAGGGCCGATGAACAGACCGAGGAAGCCCATGGTTTTCACGCCGCCGATCAGGCCGAAGAAGGTCGGCAGGAACGGCAGCTTGATGGGTCCGCCCACCAGCTTGGGACGGATCGTCTTGTCCACGATGAAGAGTTCCACCGAACCCCAGACAAACAGTGCCACGCCCGCCACAGTCGAGCCGGAACCGATCAGATAGAGCGACACCAGCGTAAACGAGAGCGGGGCACCGCCGGGGATCAGTGCCATCACCCCCGTCAGCGCACCCAGTGTCACCGGTGACGGTACGCCGGCCAGCCAGTAGGCGATGCCCAGCACCACGCCTTCGCCGATGGCGATGACGGTCTGGCCGGTGACGGTCGAAGATATGGTTGCCGGCACCACCCGCGAGATACGTTCCCACCGCACCGGCAGGATGCGCTCTCCCAGCGTATCGACCTGACGCGCAAAGCTTTCGCCATCGCGATAGGCGAAGAACAACGCAATCAGCATGAACAGGAGTGTCAGCAGCAGAGAAAACGCGCTGCCTCCAGCGACAAGCGCGGTCTGGTAGATTGAACGGATGTTGGCACCGCTTACCAGTTGGATCAGTTGGCCGATACCGCCGGGATGGCCGATGTTTTTCGTCCACTGCTCATTCAGCCACTCCCCAATCACAGGCAGGCTGGCGATCCATTGTGGCGTCGGAGCACCGTGGCGATTGGTTCCGACCGCCCAGGTTATCCATTCGCGCACTTCATTGATCACATAGGTTCCGGCCAACGAGATCGGGATTACCAGGAAAGCGAGGATGAGCAGCAGCGCGATCGTCGCGGCAATGGTACGGTTACCGTTGACCGCGGCGAGCAGACGTCGGTAGAGCGGCCAACTGGCGAAGGCAATGACGAGTGCCGCCAGAACCGGAACCAGAAACCCATAGAAAAAATAGACACCGGCGGCAGCCACCAGGACGAGAAGCCAGCGCGCGGCCGACAGCGGCGGAATGACGGCGGCCCGCATCGGCGCAGGCACACCGAAGAGGCGCGGCTCCTTTGGTCTCGTCTGCGATGTTTTCAAACAGATACCCCGAATCGACAACGGCGCAGCAAAGACCCACGCCATTCGTCATTATGCCGAACGATAGTGCAGCAATCGTGACCATAAGCCAATTGCAGGTGAATTCCTGCCAGCCATCGCCGTCACGGGCAAGAGAAAGGTTCATGCCGTCTTGCCGGTTGGTCGCAGCATGGCAACCATCACGGTGCGGACGATCGTCTCCAGCTTCTCCAACTCGATGCCGTTTGCAGGCAAATCGTTGTTGGCGATTCCCTGAATGATCGCCATCAGCGCCGGCACCAGCGTTTCGAGGTCGAACAGCGGATCGATTTCGCCGCGGCCGAGGGCCGCACCCAGATAGTTGAGGAAGATGCCGCGCACCTCGGCGAGATGGTTGCAATAGATCGCGCGCACGCTCTCGCTGCGCGTCGCCTCGGCGTGAAATTGCGCGATCAACGCAGAAGCGTCCGTTTCATGCACGAAACGGATATGGGTCATCGAGCCAAAAACCATGCCCTCGATGACATCGCGCTTCGTCAGCATTTCCGCGAGTTTCTCTTCGTCATCGCGTCGCGCGGCCGCGCAGATTTCCTCGATGATCGCTTCCTTGGAAACGAAATAGCGATAAAGCGCACCGGGACTCATGCTGGCCTCGGCGCAGATCTGCTGCATCGACGCACCTTGAAACCCTTCCCGGGCGAAACAAGTCTTGGCGGCATCGAGGACACGCTGCACCTGAAGCTCGCGGCGCTGGGCGCGTGACAGCGTCCGCCCCTCGTCGATCTCGGCCTCCAGCAGAATCTCGATATTGCCAAGCGCGGTTTTCATTGCTATTTCCGAAATGCGAATGATCATTCTCAATTTATGCGAGCGATCATTCTCGGTCAACGTTGAGCTGCGCGAAACACTCCTGACAAAAGTCAGGCAACGAAAATCGCGCGAGTTCGTTCATAGCGCTTATTACATTCTATCCATTGCAGCGAGAGATGAGACCGATGTACCCATCACACGATCAGGATCCCCACCCGATCGCGAATGGCGACGCGCCCTATTTGAAACTTATCGAGGCGATGCGTCCCCTCGCCGGCAAGTGGAAGATCGAGATCCTCTGGATCCTTGCCCAACGCAGGCATCGCTTCGGCGAATTGCGCCGCAGCCTGCCCGGCATCACGCAGCATATGCTCACCCTGCGACTGCGCGAGATGGAAGCGGACGGCCTCATCCGCCGCACCGTCTACCCGGAAAATGTACTGAGAGTGGAATATGAGGTCAGCGAAGTCGCACAGCGGCTGAAGCCGGCCTTCAAGGCGCTGGTCGAGTGGTCGGAACAGTACGGGCCGCTGTCGAAGCAACGCGAGGCTGATTCTGTCGTCCGCGCTCTGCCTGGCATTGCGGCCTGAGCAATCTCGATGCTCTACGGGCTCGTCTCGGTGTCGTAGTCAGCAATATGACCGAAGGCATAGCCTTTGGCTTTCAGGCCGGTGACCAGTGCCGACAGTTGGTCCTTGCCTTGGAAGACGTCCTGAAACATCTCATCATGCATGAGCAGGATGAGTTTGTTCTTGCCGATCGTTCTGCGCGCCGCGAACAAGTGTCCGATCTCATCGATCAGCCGCTCGACCGACTGCACCGGCTTGCCGCTGCCATCATGCACCCACTCGAAGTCCCAGCCGTAGAGATGGAAACCTGACGCAGCGACGAACTCGAAGTCCACTTGTTCGCGTTGCGCCTGTTCCAGGCTGAGGCCGAAATCATCGCGCGACATGTATTGCAACCGGAACACGTCGCGCCCGGGCAATCGCGCCGGAATGGGCGGCGGTGCGCTGAGCCCGAGGACTGCGTTCGCCTTCAGCATATCGGCGACGACGTTCTCGGTGTCGGCGTAAAAACGCTCGTAGCGATTGTTGGCGTGACTGAAACTGTGGTTTCCCACCGTCACCAGCGGCAGCGACTTGGCGCGCTTGAGCAGAGCTCCGCGTTCAGCATTTACCTGTACATGCTGGCCCACCATGAACATCGCAGCCGGCACCTGCTGGGCCTCCAGGACATCCAGGACGTTCCTGGTGCCGTTGAGCGGGCCATCATCGAATGTGAGGAAAATGGTCCGTTCGACAGCGCTGGCCGGCATGCACGCGGCCAGCACCAGGAACAGGGCCGCACACAGAACTGCCGGCATAAAATAAACGCTCCACCCTCGAATATTCGCGGATCAAGGTAGAGAGCCGGCCGCAAGCGTCAAGAAGCTGTCGGCATCTTTGGCATGTCGCGGAGTTATCCCAGAACCTTTCGGCATGGGGTTCCGGGCTCGCGTAGGGCGTACATCAGGTGCGGACGACCGTTTCAGTCCGAAAGATATTCCCTCACCAACAAGCGGCCGCGATGGAGTTTTGCCTTGATGCCCTGATGTGTCTCGCCAAGGCTCGCCGCGATCTCGTCGATCGTCATCTCGCGCAGGTCGCGCAGCAGCACAACCTCGCGATAATGCGGCGGCAGTGCTTCGATCGCGGCTGCAACATCCAGCGCGAGCTCGGCTTGCGGGCGTGTGCCGAAGGAGCGCTCGAGATCGAGCTCCGCCAGTGATTGCGGCGGAGGCAGCCGCAAGGCACGCGCCAGCCGCGTGCACTCCCGCCGCACCACCGTGAAAAGCCAGGCGGAGAACGCAGTCAGCGAGCGGATCGTGCCAATCTTGCGTGACAGCAGCCACAAGGCTTCCTGCACTGCATCCTCGGCATCGGCGGAACCCCGGCATGTCGAGCGGGCATAGCGGCGAATGTCGGGTTGGGCAATCTCGAGCACCTTGACGATTGCTTCGCGGTCCCCCAGCCGCGCAGCATCGAAGAGATGAGAAGGCACGCCATTCATGTGGAGCCTATCATTGCCGCCCGAGCCCTGCCACGGCACACATCGGGCAATAGCCGAACAGTCCCGACAGCGCCAAGACGACCCCGGCCATGGCTCCCCAATAGCTGACGGGCGCTGCGAACCATGCCAACGCGGCAACAGCGGCCGCAGCCCCGATGACGATCCTCACCACCTGGTGCAGGCTGCCGATATTCTTTCGGTAGAAGGCCATGTCTTGTCTCTCCTGTCACCCGCACCATGCCGGCTTCAGGGACAAGAGGCGCGAAACCGGCAAAAGGATTCGCGCTTCGCATAAAAAAGTGGCTAGCCGAACTTGCCTGTACGCGGAAAGCCCTTTGGCACCATCCGACCGGCGGCAGCGCGGTTGCCGATCCATTCGGTCAATTCCTCGCGTGGCCGGGTGAAGGTACGATCAGCGGAGTCCTGCCAGGACAGACCGCCTTCCATGACGAAGGTCTTCACATCGAGAACACCGCCATCCTTGTACTTCTGCAGGCGAACGCCCTTGCCGCGCGCCATCTCGGGAATTTCAGACAGTGCGAACACCAGCATCTTGCGGTTGTCACCGACGATTGCGACGTGGTCACCGACAGCCGGCAGGCATCGTTTCGCCTCGTCGGGTGCCTTGACGTTCATCACCTGCTTGCCCTTGCGGGTGTTGGCGACGACCTCTTCTTCGGAAACCACGAAGCCATTGCCCTGATGCGAGACCAGAAGCAGCTTGCGCTTCGGATCGTGGACGAAGGCCGTGACGATGTCCTGGTCGTTCTCCATGTCGACGATGATGCGGATCGGCTCGCCATGGCCCCGACCGCCCGGCAATCGGTCGGCACCGATCGTGTAGAACTTGCCGCCGGTAGTGAAGACGAGAATCTTGTCGGTGGTCTGGGCGTGGAAGGCGAGCTTCAGCCCGTCGCCCTCCTTGAAGCTGAACAGCGAATGATCGGTCAGGTGACCCTTCATGGCGCGCAGCCAGCCCTTCTCCGACACCACCACCGTCACCGGCTCCTTCTCGATCATCGCATGCGCGATATCGGTCAGGTCGTGTTCAGGCGCATCGGCGAACTGGGTACGACGCGGGCCGAGTTCCTTGTTTTCCTCAGGACCGAAATCGCGGCGGATCTTCTGGATTTCCCAGGCGATCGTCTTCCACTGCTTCTCCACCGAAGCGAGCAGGGACTCGATCTGCTTCTTCTCCTCCGAAAGCCCGTCGTATTCCTTGCGGATCTCGAATTCCTCGAGCTTGCGCAAAGCACGCAGCCGCATGTTGAGAATGGCTTCGGCTTGTACGTCGGTCAGCGACCAACGGGCCATCATGACCTGCTTGGGTTCATCCTCCTCGCGGATGATGCGGATCACCTCATCGATGTTGAGATAGGCGATCAGGTAGCCAGCCAGGATTTCGAGGCGCTTTTCGATTTCACCCAACCGGTGCTTCGAACGGCGCACCAGCACTTCGCGGCGATGCTCCAGCCATTCCTGCAGCACGCCCTTGAGCGAAAGCACGTTCGGCACCTTGCCGCGCGACAGCACATTCATATTGAGCGGAAAGCGGCTTTCGAGCTCAGTCAGCTTGAACAGCGATTCCATCAGAAGGCCTGGGGCGACCGTGCGGCTTTTCGGTACCAGGACGACGCGGATGTCCTCGGCGCTCTCGTCGCGAATGTCTTCCAGAAGCGGCAGTTTCCTGGCCATCAGAAGCTCGGCGATCTTTTCGATCAACCGCGACTTCTGCACACCATAGGGGATTTCGGTGACAGCGATCACCCAGGTGCCCCTGCCTTGGTCCTCCTGGCTCCATTTCGAACGGACGCGAAAACCACCCCTGCCCGTTTCATAGGCATCGAGAATGGATTGACGGCTGTCGACGATGATACCGCCAGTCGGGAAATCAGGTCCCTGTACGAACTCCACCAGCTTGGCGACAGAAGCGTCGGGATGATCGATGAGGTGAAGAGCGGCATCGCACAGCTCGGCAACGTTGTGTGGCGGCACCGATGTCGCCATGCCCACCGCGATGCCGGAAGAGCCATTGGCCAGCAGGTTCGGGAACGCGCCCGGCAGGACGATGGGTTCTTCGTCCTCCTCGTTGTAGGTCGGGCGATAGTCGACCGCGTCCTCGGTGATGCCGGCGAGCAGTTCCGTTGCCACATCCGTCATGCGTGCTTCGGTGTAACGCATGGCGGCGGCGTTATCGCCATCGATGTTGCCGAAATTGCCCTGCCCGTCGACGAGCGGGTAGCGCATGGAGAAATCCTGCGCGAGACGCACCAGCGCGTCGTAGATCGACTGGTCGCCATGTGGATGGAATTTACCCATCACCTCGCCGACGATGCGGGCGCATTTGGCAAAACCCTGGTCGGGGTTGAGGCGCAACAGCCGCATGGCATGCATGATGCGGCGATGCACCGGCTTCAGGCCATCGCGCACATCCGGCAAAGCGCGGTTCATGATCGTCGAGAGCGCGTAAGAAAGATAACGATCTTCCAACGCCTTCTTCAGGTCGACCGATTCGATGTTGTCGTGGCCACCATTGTCAGGCGGCAAAAGGCTCTTTCCCATGGGTTTGGACTAACCGAGAGGCTGATTCGCGACAAGAGGCGCGTGGGTCAAGTCATTCCAAGTCTCATTCCAAAAAAGCGGTTGGCAAGCGCATCCGCGATATTTCCCCGGTCGGCAGCGACCAAATGGTCGCCATGAAACTGTAACATGAGCCGTTTAAGCGCGGCGCATCGATGCGGGATGTTGCGTGGACAGCTGCCATGACGTAAGGACCGCGCCTTGCCGCTGCCCGATTTCCTGGATCTGTCTTTTCCGCGAATGTCGGCTTTTCTGGCGGGAATGCCTTCTTCCGGCCCAGTTCGTTGCGGACGGGTGAAGGTGTTAAATATGAGCAGATTTTTCTGGACAGCCCCTGTCACTTTGGAGCACGCGATGACCATTCACCGCTCAACCCTTCGCAAGTTCGCCTATTCGGCGCTTCTCCTCGCCCTGCCGCTCAATCCCGCTTTTGCGGCTGACACCAAGGCGGTGGCCGAGCGCCTGAAGGCTTCTTTCGAGAACCAGGGCGTGACCCTCGCCTGGACCGGCGTTTCCGGCGACACTTCCAGCATGGTGCTGGAAGGGGTGACGGTCGCCCCTGCCGGCGACAAGGAACCGCTGAAGATCGGCAACGTCACCTTCAAGAACGTGACCGATGCCAATGGCGGCTACCTCGTCGACACAGTCTCGACTGAAGCTTTCACCCAGGAGAAGGACGGCGCCAAGTTCGAAATGAGCCCCTTCGTCATCAACGGCATGACCATCCCTGGAGAAGGCAACACCGATCCCGTGGCCTCGCTGCTGATGTACAAATCCGCCCAGCTCGACAGCCTGTCGGTGAAGGTTGGCGACAAGACCGCCTTCTCGGTCGCCAACGCCAATGTCGACATCGTCCCCCCGGCTGACGGCAAAGCCCTGAGCTTCACCGGCGGCGCCGAGAAATTCACCGGAGACTTGTCGCTGGTGCAGGATGCCGACTCCAAGGCAATGATTGATGGCCTCGGCTACCAGAACATTTCCGGCAAGCTCGACATGGCCGGTTCCTGGGAGCCGAAGGACGGCAAGATGGATCTGTCGAAATACGACATCACCGTCGACAATGCCGGAACACTTGGCATGGCCTTCTCGCTCGGCGGCTACACCACCGACTTCATCAAGTCGCTGCAGCAGCTCCAGAAGAAGATGGCCGCGTCGCCGGAAGGTGCCGACAAGTCCGCTGAGGGCATGGCCGTGCTCGGCCTGATGCAGCAGCTCACCTTCAACAGCGCCTCGATCCGCTTCGCCGACAATTCACTGACCAACAAGGTGCTGGAATTCGTCGCCAAGAAGCAGAACATGCAGCCGAAAGACATCGCCAACCAGGCCAAGGCCATCGTGCCGTTCGGCATGGCGCAGATCAACAACCCCGAGCTGACCGCTCAGGTGACAAAGGCTGTCAGCGATTATCTCGACAACCCGCAGAACCTGGTGATTACAGCCAAGCCCGCCAGCCCCGTGCCCTTCGCACTGATCGCGGCTGGTGCGATGGCAAGCCCGGCCGACCTCACCAAGACGCTCGGCGTGACCGTCACGGCCAACGGCAACTGATTGCCCAGCCAATGGCTAGAAAGCAAAAAAGGCCGCCCTAGGGCGGCCTTTTTCATGAAACCCAACTGCCTTGCCTCAGGCAAGGCAGAAAACCTCAAGCCCTGCTTAGCGCAACGTCGGTATGGGGACGGGTCGGCAGAAGCGCCGTCAGCACATCTTCATCAACTGGTTCGAGGTCGATTGTGCCGACCGTCTCACCATCCACGAAGTTCAAGGCAGCGCGGTAACGACGGGCCAACGTCTTCATCGCCTGGTTCTGCGGATGGGTGGTAACACGCAGTCGCATATAGCCCAGTCCGCGTGCCTGTGCGATCAGGCGCTCGAACAGGTGGCCGCCAATGCCGCGATGCTGCAGATGACGCTCCACGCTGAAGGCGATCTCGGCGGTCGGCTCGGCATCCTCCGGCCGCTCATGCAGCTCGGCAGCGCCCAGCACCAGATCGTCTTCGACATAGCCGATGACCGTAGTGCCATCCGCGAAGCTGCGTTCGGCATAAGAGGCTATGAAGGCGTCGTCCGTCAGTCCGTTGAAGCGATCGCGCCGGCTTTCGGCATCCAATCTCAACAGATGGTCGCGGAATCGCGGCAGCTCGGAAGGCCTGAGCTGCCGTATGGTCCCCATCAGGGGAGCGGTGTTCGTAATCTGTCTTTCCATGTCGCACTCCTAACGGGTTCCTCCCCGAGTCGGTGCTCGACGCTGCTAATATTGTGCAGCGCACCATGGTTTGCAAGATCACCCAACGTAACGTTTACGTCAAAGTAAGTTTGTCGCAGGTAGTCGTCTCAACTCCCGGCCCAGACGTCCAGCACGTAGCGGTTTTCCTTGGCGAGCCGTTCGATCCAGGCATCGCCGGCCTGCGGGTCAGTGTCGGTCTCCTCCGCATAGAGACGCGTCAGCGCGCGTTTCACATCCGGTTCCATCCGGCTGCCGTCACCGCAGACATAGATATGCGCGCCGGCCTCGATCAGTTGCCAGATGGAAGCGCCGTTCTTGCGAATGAGGTCCTGCACATAGGTCCGCTCGCCATTTTGCCGGGAGAAAGCGACATGAAGCTCGACCAAGCCAGCGGAAGCCATCGCTTCCAGTTCCTCGCGGTAGAGGAAATCCTGGTCGGGATGGCGGCAGCCGAAGAACAACATCGCTGGCCCGAGTGTCGCGCCGGCATTTGCCAAGGCTGCCCGCTCCTGCAGGAAGGCGCGGAACGGTGCCAACCCCGTGCCTGGCCCGACCATGATTATCGGCCGCGCGGGGTTGTCGGGAAGGCGGAAACCCGCCTTTGTCGCGCGCGTCGTCGCATGGATGATGGTCCCCTCGCCTGCCCGAGCCAAATGGTTGGAGCAGGCGCCACGATAGATGCCGCTGCCCGACCGCGCCGGTTCATCGACGACACCGACGGTGATCGAGCAATGTCCGGCTTTCGAGGATGGGGAAGATGAAATCGAATAATAGCGTGGCGCCAGCAGCGGCAACATTTCCAGATACTGCCCAAAGGACAATTCGCAGGCCGGAAACTGTTCCAGGAGGTCCAGCACGGATCTACGCCTGGCGAACACTTCAGCCTTGTAAGAATCGACGCCATCCTTGGCCTGGGCGACCAGTGCTTCCAGCTGCGGTTTGGTGAATGGGCAGCGGGTTGCTGCAGCCATCGCGTGGATCTGCTTGCGCGTGGCGACGGCCTGCAGTTCGACATAGTCGGAGAGGATGCGGCGCACCGGAACCGGGCCGTCTGCCGGAAACGGTGCCTGCCGTCCACCCGTGGTTTTCAACCTCACCTGCGCGTCCGGCCCGAAGCCGAAACGCTTTTCGACCCGTTCGACCAAGGCGGGGTCGTTGACAGGCACGACACACAGATGATCGCCGGCGTGATAGCCGACATTTTCAGGCAGCATCACCTCGACGTGACGGGTCGAGCGGCCTGAGCTGGGCGATTGCAGTTCGCGGTTGGCGACGACCCCCATTGCCACTGCGCCGGACTGATATATGACTGGATTGACCGGCTGACCGGTAACAACCTCGACTTCGTAAAGCGGCTCGGCCTCCGCCTGTTCCGAAAAATCGATGTCCAGTCCCAGAGCCTCGCCCACGGATGGGAAAAGGCCCTTGAACCAGTCCTGGAACTGACCGTCGAGATCCTCGCGCGCGTCGCCCTCACCACGCTGCGTGATGCGCTTGCCGCCAAGTGCTTCGAGCCGCTCGTCGATGCGCCGGGGCGTCGCCTGAAAAGTGGAAGCCCAGTCGCGGTTGCCGCAACCAAACACCAGATAGTTGACGCCCTTGGCGGCTCCCGGATCGGCTTTCTCCAGCCAATCCATGAACTTCGTCGCATTATCGGGCGGCGCGCCGTTGTAGGATGCGCTGGCGATCACCACCGCCCCTTTGGTCGGCAGACTGCCGACCCTGGCGTCGAGCTCGTCCATCGTCACGTCAAACCCGTTCAATTCGCCCGTCTGAGCGATCGCGCGGGCAAGATCCTCCGTCGTGCCAAGGTTTGAGCCGTAAAGCACGGCGAGCGGCGTGCCATGCTTTGGCCGTCTGGCGACCTGTGGCGCCGATTGCGCGACTGCCTGATCGCTCAATGTCGCGCCCGGCACCATCGAACCTCGTGTCCGGCCCGGACGAGGCTTCACCCTCATGCGGAAGCCGTCGGGCTTGATCGACATCGTCTCCTTGATGCGCAGCTGGTACTTCTGGTGATCGAACAGCTGGAAACGCTGCAGGATCATCCCGATCACCAGCGTCGCCTCCTGCATGGCGAACTGGCGACCGATGCAGGCGCGCTGGCCATTGCCCCACGGTTTGAAGGCATGGGCAGGCCGGGAAGCCTCCGCCTCGCGCGTAAAATTGTCGGGGTCGAAACGCTCGGGGTCCGCGCCCCAGATGGACGGGTCGCGGTGCAGCATCAGCGTCAGGAGCGTGGTGAAGGTGTTCTTCTTCACCTTGTATTGGTTGCCGAGCAACTCGTCATCGTAGGGATAAAGGCCGATCGCCGGTGCGGTCGGCCACAGTCTCAGCGACTCGTTAAGCACCTGCTGCACATAAGTGAGATGGCTGACCTGGCTGATGGTCGGCATGACGCCGATGTCGCTGCCAAGCACACGGTCGACTTCTTCGTAGGCCTTTTCCAGCACATCCGGGTTGTTGAGCAGGAAGTAGAGCGTGAAAGACATCAGCCCCGATGTCGTCTCGTGACCGGCAATCAGGAAAGTGATGATCTGGTAACGGATGTTTTCGTCGGACAGGCTTTCGCCGGTTGCCTTGTCGACCCCGGCCAGCATGAAGTTGAGAAGGTCCTTCTGTGCCTGGTCACCGCCGCCACGGCGCCGCTCGCGCACGATGTCGTCGACCAGCTTCGACATGAAGGCGACATCGGTCTTGAGCTGATCGAGCCGCTTACGCAGGATCACTTTTTCGAACGGCAGCCCGCGCTGCACCATGCAGGTTTCAAGTGTGTGCGTCAGCGCGTCGATGAAAGGGTGATAGTCGCGCCGGTAGAAGGAGTTGAAGCGGTAATCGAAACCGCAGACCCCGATCGTATCGAGCGCAAGTGCCGTCATGTCGTGCACGACGTCGATGTCGTCGTCGACGTTGAGACGCTCCCACTTCATGCAGAGCTGACTGGCAATGTCCTGCATCAGCGGCAGATAGCCGGCCATGGCGCGCTGGGCGAAGGTAGGCAGCAGGATGTTGTGAGCCTTTGTCCAATTGTCTTCCTGGGTGTAGGCGGTGAAGAGCCCGTCGCCGGCCGCGGACCGGACGCGCCGCAACGAGCCTCGCACCGCCTTGTCGAAACGGCTTTCGTCGCAGATTTCCTCGACCAGCGAAGCGCCCGACACCACCACCATCGGCGTGCCCATCATGTCGAGGCGGAAAATTGGTCCCAGCTCACGCGCAAGCTGCATCAGGCTTTGGAGGGGCGTCTCGGTGTCCACCGTCAGCATATTGCCGACGATCGGCTTTTTGGGCGGACCAGGGATCCTGCCGAACCCGGTGTCCTGCGCCATGCGCGCCCTCCCTCAGACTTCCTTCCGGTTCTGTTCCCTAGAGCGTTTCCGTTTTTCACGGAAACGCGGAAACGCTCTAACCATTTGTTTTTACACAATTCCTGGCGGAAAACCGTTACACACTTTTCCTAGAATTGCCCTAGCCGGAATAATCGTGAGTTTCAGCGGAAACGCAAGGAGACGCGGCCTCTTGGCCCTTTGCCGGGTAGGTGACGCAACGGAAGCGTCGCGAGCTTGACGTTTTCCTTCAAAAAGTTGACGGAAAATGTCATATATACGGAAGTCCAGTCTAGAATTATTCCAGACTATGCGCCATATTCGCGCGAACACGTGCTTTGCGAAGGAGCGACCATGCGGCTCACGCGTCAAACCAACTATGCCATGCGGATCCTGATGTATTGTGCGGCCAATGACGACCGCCTCAGCCGCATTCCCGAAATCGCCGCCGCCTATACGGTGTCGGAACTGTTCCTGTTCAAGATCCTGCAGCCGCTGGTCGAACATGGGCTGGTAGAAACCGTACGCGGCCGCAACGGCGGCGTCAGACTGGGCAAACCAGCCGCCGAGATCACCTTGTTCGATGTCGTGCGCATCACCGAAGAGAGTTTCGCCATGGCGGAATGCTTCGAGGCCGATGCCGATTGCCCGCTGATCGACAGCTGCGCGCTGAATTCGGCACTGCGCGAAGCGCTCAACGCCTTTTTCGAGGTGCTCGGCCGCTACACGATCGCTGATCTGGTCGCCGCCCGTCCGAATGTGCGTTCGCTGCTTGGCATCGATCTTCTGGAACGCCGCGCCCCGGCTGCCTGAGCCAAAGGCGAGACTTAAAGAGCAACGGATTGCGGCAGCACGAACGGCACGTCGCCGGTCGGCAGCACCCCGACGCGCATGCGGCAGTCGAATACCTTTTCGATAAGACTGTCACTGAGCACTGCAGCCGGCGTGCCGGCTGCAGCCAGCGAACCACGATGCATGACGAAGATGCGATCGGCGTACATCGCCGTCAGGTTGAGATCGTGCAGGATGGTGACGACCCCGCCACCCCGTTTCGCGAAATCGCGGGCAATATCCATGATGATGAGCTGATGCTTGACGTCCAGGCTCGATACCGGCTCATCGAGGAACAGGTAGCGCGGCCTGCCGTCCAGCACCGGCGCCCAGACCTGACAAAGCACACGAGCCAATTGCACACGCTGCTGCTCGCCGCCTGAGAGTTCCTGATAGAATCGTCCCGCGAAACCATCCAGATCGACCTTGGCCAGCGCGCGCTCCGGCAGACGCTCGTTTTCGCCAGCCAACACGCCGGATCGGCCACCGATCAGTCCAAGCCGAACGATTTCCTGGACCGTGAAGGGAAAGGCGAGCGACGTTGCCTGCGGCAGGACGGCCCGCATCCCTGCGGCTTCAACCGGACGCATCGCCGACACTTCGCGGTCATTGATGACAACCGAGCCATCATAGCCGAGGTCTCCCGACAAGGCCTTGAGGAAGGTCGTCTTGCCGGAGCCGTTCGGGCCGACGATGGCCGCGATCTCACCCGGATGCGCTTCGAAATCGATGCCGGAGACGATGCGCTTTCCGGCAAGTTTCACTGAAACATCATGGGCTTCGATCATGGGTGGCTCACAGGTCGATGACGCCGCGCTTGCGCAGCAGTATCCACAGGAAGAACGGACCGCCAACCGTGGCGGTGATGATACCGATCGGAAGTTCGGCCGGCGCAACGATGGTGCGCGAGACGGTGTCGGCCAGGATGAGCAGCGTAGCGCCAAGCAGCGCCGAGGCCGGCAACAGGTAGCGGTTGTCCGGACCAATGGTGAGCCGCAGCAAATGCGGCACCACGATGCCGACAAAGCCGATGCCGCCGCTGACAGCGACCGAAGCGCCAACAGCCGCCGAAACGCCGGCGATGGCGACATATTTCAGTTTCTGCACCTGAATGCCGAGATGCCCCGCCGTCGCCTCGCCGAGCGACAGCGCATTGAGTCCGCGTGCGAAGAACGGCATGGCGACCAGCGCAATCAGCATGATCGGCCCGGCGGTGCCGATCTTGGTCCAGGTCGCGCCGGCCAGCGAGCCGAGCTGCCAGAAGGTGAGATCACGCAGTTGGCGGTCGTCGGCCATGTAGATCAGCACGCCGGTGAGTGCCATGGCCAGCGCCGACAGTGCAATGCCGGCCAGCAGCATGGTCGCCACCGAGGTACGCCCTTGGCGCGTCGCGACCTGGTAGAGGATCAGCGTCGTGACCAGACCGCCGATGAAGGCCGCGAGCGGCAATGCCATAGACCCCAGAAGCGTCGTGAAAGGCGCCAGCGCGGTGCCGCCCAGGACGATGACCGATACCGCGCCGAGCCCCGCACCCGCCGAGACGCCGACAATGCCGGGATCGGCCAGCGGGTTGCGGAACAGACCTTGCATGACAGCACCTGATACGGCGAGTGCCGCTCCGATCAGCGCGCCCAGGACGACACGCGGCAAACGGATATCATAGATGATGATGCGGTCGCGGGCGCTCAGCACGCCCTCAGCATCGGAACTGGAGAACCAGTCGCGCAGGGCGTCGAAAGCCGAAGCGTCCGAGGCGCCGGCGGTAAGGCTGAACAGCGCAACAGCTGCAAGCAATATCGCCAGCAGTACGATGGCAAGACGCGCACGCGCTGAGCGATCGCCAGCTGCCTTGCGCGCCATCAAGCCGGACGAGCCGGCAATGGAGTGATCAACCATGGCACTCGTCGCTCAATCGGCGATCTTGTTGCCGTAGAAAGCTGCGGCGAGATCGTGGATTGCATAGGCGGTGCGTGGGCCGAATCCGAGCAGATAGGCGCCGTTCATGCGGATCACCTTCTTTTCCTTGCCGGCCGGCGTCTCGGCGATCGCCGGATTGGCAAACAGCACCTCGTCCGAAACCGGCGGTCCGGCATGCGTCATCATCAAAATGACGTCCGGCGCGGCTGTCACCACCGCTTCGTCGGCAAGCTGCTTGTAGCCCGGCACTTCGGCAGCAACGTTGATGGCGCCTGCCATCTTGATGATGCCATCCGCAGCCGTGTTGGAACCGGCTGCGAGGATCTTGCCGTTCTGCATCGACAGAACGAACAGCACCCGCTTCCGGTCCTTGACGTCTGCAGTCTGCTTTTCTGCGGCCTTCAGCTTGGTATCCAGTTCGGCGGCCAGTTTCTCCGCCTTGGCATCAGCACCCAGAGCCTTGCCGACGATACGGATCTTTTCCAGCACGCCGGCGTGATCGTAGGTCTCGGGCACTTCGATGAAGGGCACGCTGCTCTTTTTCAGAACATCGATCGCATCCTTCGGCCCGCTGCCTTTGAGCGCCAGAATTCCGGTTGGATTGACAGAAAGCACACCTTCCGGCGACAGCGCGCGCATGTAGCCGACATCCGGCAGTTTCAAGGCTGCTTCGGGATAGACACTGGTGGAATCACGGGCGGCGAGCTTACCTTCCTCGCCCAGCGCATAGACGATCTCGGTGACGGCGCCACCGACAGCGACGATACGCTTGGTGTCGGTGAACACGGCGCCGTTCTCGCTCGCCACGGCGGCGAGCGACATAGCCGATAGTGCGGTGCCGAAAACGGCCATCCGCACCATCTTCTTCATCGCGCCACGCATCACGCGGCGCTCTGTTCTGCCAGGCGCGGCAAGCCTTCCGCCAGCGAACGCCAGTCGGCGCGCTCGACTTCGCCTTCATGGCGCTTGCCGAAGAACTGGATGATCATCTTGCCGTCGGCACCATAGGCCTCAAGCGAAGTGACATGGCCGTCTTTGGTCGGCTTGCGCACGACCCAGGCTTCGGCGATGTGATCGGCACGCAGATGCAGATGGAAGGTCTCGTCGAATACATTGATCCAAGGCCCCATCGGGCTAACCGACTTGACCGGACCGGAATGGATCTGGATGCAGCCGCGGTTGCCGACAAAACACATGATCGGCTGACCGCTTGCAGACGCGCCCTGGAACATCGCCATCACAGCGGATGGATCAAGTTTCCAGGCATAGTCCTGGCCGATCATCCGCACCGCCTGCTGACGGCTGAGCTTCAGCGTACGCAGCATGCCAAAGAACTGATGCGTGTCCGTCAGCTTGCTCCAGCGTTCACGCAGGTCATCGATCGTCTGCGGCGTCAGTTCGCCCGGCATATCGTCCTCGGCGACGGCGCCTAGGACAACCGTCGGCTCCTGGTTCGATGAAACGAGCTGATCGACCAGCTTCTGATAAGCGTAGAGATTGGATGCGGGCCGCAGATGCACCTTGTGCACGGCGTCACCTGCGGCGTCGAAGAATTGCAGACTACGACGGATTTCGTCACCGTCGCGCTTTTCGACGGCGAAACCATGTGCCCACACCTTCGGGAAGATACGGAGATCGATGTTCTCGCCCAAAGCCATCGCCGTATGTTCACCGGTGACGACCTTGTCGTAGACGCCGATCTTTTCATGGACCGCGCTTTCATTGCGGGTCAGCGCCATCACCTCGCCGACCGGCTCGAGACCAGTCAGCAGGTCGTTGACGCGTGGCTCGACGCGCGTCACCCCTTCGCCGCAATGCGCGGCCACAAGCTCGGCTTCCGAAATGCCGAGCTGTGCGGCGAGATCGCGCTCGCGCATCTTGGGGTTTTCCGCTCGCGTCCGCCGAATTTCGTGCGGGGCTGGCTTTACGCGCTGGTCCATTTCCGTCCCTACCCTTGGTGCCTTACTTGTTGAGGATGAGCTTGCCCTGGCGGGTGATCTTGAGCCGGTAGAGCGCACCGTGGTGCTCGATGCCGATCTCGTGCTCACCCTGGAAAAGCGAATTGCTGGTGAGCGTCCTCACCGAAAGCGGCATCCGTTCGACGCGCAATTGCGCCTGCGCTTCTGGCCGACGGTAGCGGAAACGGAAGTCGTCAGGGTTGTGCGTGTTCATGTTGGTCCACTCCTGATCTCGCCGGGGCGCACCCGGCTTCCTGCGAAAGGCCGATTCATTTGTTGACTTGAATACTCATGTTTACTAGTCAGTGCAATACCGGACTAGATGAGTCAACATTTAACACACCGGCCGAACGAAAAAGATGCGAGCCAGCCCCACGGCGAGCCAGCATGCAGACAGGAATTTGGAGTTGGAGATGGGCGTGGGGACGAAGGAGCGGTCTGAACAGGCCGGGGATTTTTATGGCGTGGGTGGGACCGTCGCCAAAACACTTGCAGTGCTGACAGCCAGCGCTGCCGTCACGGCGTTGCTATCGGGTGCATCACTGGCTCAGGAGACTGCCAAACCGGCAGCTCAAGCCGGGGCGCAGAACGGTCAGCCAGCGGAGGCGGCCAAGGCTGACACCCAGGGAAGCACCCTGCTCGACAAGATCATGCTGATCAGCCGCACCGGCGAGAGCGCCATCAAGGCACTCGCTTCGGTCAGCCATATCGACCAGGAGCAGCTCGAGCGCCGCATGGCGACGACCCCCAACGAGATGCTGCGCGGCGTGCCAGGCGTCACGGTGCAGGCCGATGCCCGCCGCACCGCCTCCTCCATCAACATCCGTGGCCTCCAGGATTTCGGCCGCGTCGCCGTCATCGTCGATGGCGCCCGCCAGAACTTCCAGCGTTCCGACCACGGCACGCAGTCGACCTTCTATATCGATCCTGAACTGATCAAATCGGTCGACGTCATCCGCGGGCCCGTAGCCAACACCTATGGTTCAGGCGCCATCGGTGGCGTCGTCATGTTCGACACAAAGGACGCCGAAGATTTCCTGAAACCCGGTGAAACCTGGGCAACCTCCCTTTCAGGTCGCTACGAGACCAACGGCAAGGGTTGGACTACCAGCGCGACCGGTGCCTACAAATTCAACGACAATTTCGATGTGCTCGGCAACATCGTCTATCGCGACTACGGCGACTACAAGGACGGCGATGGCAACAAGGTTGGCGGCAGCGGCTTCGACGTGCTCAGTGGCATGTTGAAGAGCACCATCCGCCCGACCGAAAATTCGACGTTGAAACTTGGCTGGATCGGCAACAGCGAGAGCTGGAACGAGATCAGTGGCGGCAAGCCTGCCTACGATCTGGACATGAAGCAGAACACCTTTACCGGCCGCTACAACCTGACTGACGAGGACAAGAGCTGGCTCGATCTGAACGTCAATCTTTCCTACAACAAGGCTACGCTCGACCAGACCAGCCTGATCCCGCTCGGTGGCCGTTTCGATCCGATCACGGGCCGGCCGGTCACGCTGCCGGCCGGTTCCAAGACCACCTATGATATCGGCACCTTCGGCATCGACGTCTGGAACACCTCGCGCTTCGAGACATCCGGCATCAATCACGAACTGACCTATGGCGGTGACTGGGTATCGGATGATGTCGAGACCACCGGTCTTGCAGCGGGTGACGCCTTCTATACGCCAGGCGGCAAGCGCAATGTCGGCGGCGCTCACATCCAGGACAAGCTGACCTGGGAGTGGCTCGAAGTCATTGCCGGCCTGCGCTATGACAGCTACAGCCTGAAGGGTTCAACTTCCGAGACCTCCGGCGACCGCGTATCGCCGCGCATCACTGTCGGCGTCTCGCCCTTTGAAGCGCCGGGCCTGAGCGGATTGCAACTCTACACGACCTATGCAGAGGGCTACCGCTCGCCGTCGCTCACCGAAACCTTCATCAGCGGCCTGCATCCGGCCGGCGTCTCCTTCCCGTTCCTGCCCAACCCGAACCTGAAGCCCGAAACCGGCAAGACCTGGGAAGCCGGCCTGAACTACACTGCCGACGGCATCTTCCAGCCGGATGATGCGCTGCGCATCAAGGCCGCCTACTTCAACAACGATGTCACCGATTACATTTCCGGCGTGCAGCTGTCGGCATTCGATCCGACCAGCGGCTGCCGCCGCGGCGGCATGATCCCGATCTGCTACCAGTACCAGAATTTCGCCAAGGCCAAGATCAACGGCTTCGAGTTCGAAAGCGTCTATGATGCAGCCTGGGGTTTTGCCGGCCTGTCCGCCTCGATCATCGACGGTCACACCGTCTCCTACAAAGGCGTGCGTGCAGACCTGACCACTGTTCCCTCAGCGCAAGTGGCGGCCCAGCTCGGCTTCCGCTTCTTCGAGGACAGGCTGACCGTCGGCGGCGAGGTCCAGTACAATGGCAAGCCGGAAGGCAATGCTGCGGCCCGCGACTACACGCTGGTCAATGCCTTTGCCTCCTACAAGGCCAATGACAATCTCAAAGTCGACTTCCGCGTCGACAACATCTTCGACGTCAAATACGCCAACCCGCTCAATGCCACGACCACTTCGACTATCTACGAACCCGGCGTGACGTTCAAACTTGGCGCAACCATGCGTTTCGGAGGCTGACCATGAAAGCGAAGTCGTTTGTCCTGTTTGCCGCCCTCGCCGCCTTCCCTGCCGGCGTGAGCTCCGCATTTGCACAGCAGGCGACTTCGCTTTCGCTGGAATTGAATGGCGCGCAGCCCTCCGACAAGGGCTGCCGACTGACCTTCGTCGTTGCAAACAATCTCGGCGCGGATCTTACCAAGGCTGCCTTTGAGATCGCCCTGTTCAATGAAGCCGGCGTCGTCGACCGCATGACCGTGCTCGACTTCAAGGAACTGTCGGCCGGCAAGACGAAGGTGACGCGTTTCGATCTTTCGGGTACGACTTGCTCCAAGATCAGCCGCGTGCTGGTCAACAGCGCTACGGAATGCGTGGGTCAGGGCGTCGAGCCCGCCGCATGCATGCGCGACCTCAAGACCAGCAGCAAGGCGGGCATCACCTTCGGGGTCTGAGTTTCCGTCATGAACAGGAACTTGTGCCTTGGATCCGCAACCGGCTTCTTCGAACAGCGTACCGTTCCAGCCGTTTGGCGAGACGGATGCTGTGCAACCGAAAGATCCACGGATCGTCATTCCCGGCGACGTTCTGCAGCCGGATCCTCCCGAAACCGCCATCTTCGATGACATTGCTGATGCCGAGGTCGAGCCGGCTTCCGCGGAGCCAGGTCATGCGAACGAAGCCGGCGGCTCGAAATGGACTCTGGCTTTCATCGCCTCGCTTCTCTTCCACGCAGCAGTCGCAGCCATGCTGATTCTGGCGCCCGAAAGCATCCTGCCACCGCGTCAAATGACAGACATCAAGGGGGCAAAAACGGCCAATCCGCTCCTGTTTGGCAATGACGAAGCCGACGCTACCACTGCCGCTCAGCAACCGGAGGTGACGGACGTTACCGTCGTGCCAGAAAGCGAATTGTTGCCGCCTCGACAGGCACAACCTGCCCCCTCGCCTCCGGTTCAACCAGTTCAGCCACCTGAGGAACGAACTCAACCAACCAAAGGACAGGAGCAGCAGCCGGCCGAACCTTCCCCTGACGTCCTGGTCAACCCGCAGGCGACTGAGGAAAAAGATGGCATCGCAACCTTGGAGGGTCGACCAACCGCCAAGCTCGAAATATTGCGACCGGTGATGCCAGAACCGAGCGAAGCCGAACGGCGACTGGCCGAGCAGCAGCAGCCTGCACCCGAAACACCGGCTGGAGAACCGCAGCCAGTTCAATCAGCGACCGATCCCGGAGATCAAGCCGAAGCGGATACTCTGCGCGGTACGAACGAAGGTCAGGTAGACGGCGACAGTACGGTCTCCGGCATTGACACCAACGAGATGGAAGCGGGCAACGCGGTGGCTTCCAACTATCGTGGTTTAGTGCAGAAAAAACTGAGTCGCGCCAGCCGGCGGGTCTCGCGATCAGCCCAGGCAAAAGCGACAGACAACGCAATCGTCAGCTTTGTCACCACCGCCAATGGCGGCGTGATGGACGTAAGGCTGGTCCGAAGCTCGGGCTCGTCCGAGCTCGATAAATTCGCTGTGGCGCTGGTCAAGAGCGTCGCACCCTACCCCGCGATCCCGCCAGAAACTGGCCGGAAAACTTGGCCTTTCACCGTCCAGGTCGGCCCATTCCTCTAAGTTTTCACCCCACGTCCAGAAAGGAACACCATGTACATCGCCATGAACCGCTTCAAGGTACAGAACGGCTCGGAAGAGGCCTTCGAGGACGTTTGGAAAAATCGTGATTCCTCGCTGTCGGAGATGGCCGGTTTCAAGGAATTCCACCTGTTGCGTGGCCCGGTCAACGAGGCAGAAGGCTACACGCTGTTCGCATCGCACACGATCTGGGCAAGCCACGACGATTTTGTCGCCTGGACCAAGTCGGAGAACTTCCGTGCCGCGCACAAGAATGCCGGCACCAGCAAAGTCCACTATCTCGGTCACCCGCAATTCGAAGGTTTTTCGGTCGTCGAAGGCGCCTGAACCGGTCGAGCACGACCCTCCCATCCTGAGGGGGCCGTGCCCCGATCGGATTGATCAATCCTGTCTCAAGGCAGTAATGGCGGCGCGATGCAGCGCCGCCGTTTCTTCGTCGAAACAGACGAAGGTGACGTCTATCAGCGTCGGATCTTGATCGAGAAAGTCTGCCACCGTGCTCACCGCAATCCGCGCGGCATGGTCCTTCGGATAGCGGTAGATACCGGTCGAAACCGCCGGGAAAGCGATCGTCCGACAATCATTTGCGACGGCCAGTTCAAGCGACTTGCGATAACAGGAAGCAAGCATTTCCGGCTCGCTCTTTTCGCCGCCCTGCCAAACCGGCCCCACCGTGTGGATGACATGTCGGGCTGGCAGCCGATAGCCCTTGGTGATCTTCGCCTGCCCGATCTTGCAGCCATTGAGGCTGCGGCATTCCTCAACCAAGTCAGGGCCAGCCGCACGGTGGATCGCGCCATCCACGCCGCCTCCGCCCAGGAGCGACGTGTTGGCAGCATTGACGATCGCATCCACCGCAAGCCTGGTGATGTCCCCCATCATCACCCGCATGCCCATGGCAACCTCACGCGGCCGCCAGCAAGCTGGCATTGCCGCCAGCAGCGGTGGTGTCGACACAGACCGCGCGCTCATGCGCGTACGCCGCCGGATAGATCACCTCGCTCACTAGCGGCACGATCGGCCCACCGCGACCTGCCATGGCTCCACGCAGGGCGCGGGTATCGTCGGCAGCGCCGGAAAAGGCGACAACGTCGAGCGGCAGCACGCCGATGGCGCCGGGATCCACGCGAGCATCGAGGGCGGCGATCGGCAGGCCCTTGCCCGTCAGTGTAGACAGGACGGCTGGCGCACCGGGCGCAACCGCCAGAACGGCATTGCCGGCGGCCAGCGCCTGCACCGCCTGCGCCGTCAGCGTCTCGGCATCCGGCCCGAGCGCCAGCACGCGACCGCGCGGCGTCAGCGACAGCGTGTTGGCTTCGCCCGTGGGTCCAGGCAGATCGACCTGACCGAATTCGAGCCCGGCTGCGGCACCGATGGCATCCGCCGCCTTGCCGCGCAGGTGCTTGCGCAGGATGGCGATACGATCCAGCCGCGTCGACCAGCCGCCGAGCGAGGGATCCGGCATGTTGTCGGCAAGTTCCCTGGCTGTGGCCGAACGCCCTTCGCCTAGAGCCGTGCCCGCCTCCGGCCCCTTGCGGAAACGGCGCAGATAATGCGGTCCGCCGGCCTTGGGGCCGGTGCCGGACAGCCCCTCGCCACCAAACGGCTGCGAACCGACCACGGCGCCGATCTGGTTGCGGTTCACATAGATGTTCCCGGCATGGATGCCATCGACGAAATGCTGCGCGCGACCATCGATGCGGGTGTGCAGGCCGAAGGTCAGCCCATAGCCCTTGCGGTTGATTGCGGCGATGACGGCATCGATCTCGTCGGCGTCGAAGGTCGCGACATGCAGTACCGGACCGAATACCTCGCGCTCCATCTCCTCGATGCCTTTGACCCGGAACACCGAAGGCGCTACGAACCGGCCGTCTCCAGGCACCTTCAGTTGCGCGACCGTACGCCCTTCGCCAGCCATCCTGGCGCTGTAGTCCCTGATCGACTTCTGCGCCTCATCGTCGATGACAGGACCGACATCGGTCGAGATCTGCCACGGGTCGCCGATGTTGAGCGCATCCATCGCACCCTTCAGCATCTCCAGTGTCTTGGCCTCCACATCCTTCTGGACATAGAGCACACGCAGCGCCGAACAACGCTGGCCGGCGCTCTGGAAGGAGGAAGCCAGCACATCGCGGATCGCCTGTTCGGGCAGCGCGGTGGAATCGACGATCATGGCGTTCAGGCCGCCGGTCTCGGCAATCAGCATGGCATCGGGCGCCGCCGTCTTCGCCAGTTGCCGCTCGATCAGCTTGGCGACTTCCGTCGAGCCGGTGAAGCAGACGCCCGCAATGCGCGGGTCGGCGGTCAACGGTGCGCCGACATTGGGACCGTCACCCGGCAACAATTGGATCACGTCTTCCGGCACGCCCGCCTCGCGCAGCAGTTCGACCGCACGATAGGCGATCAACGGTGTCTGCTCGGCTGGCTTGGCGATCACCGAATTGCCGGTCACAAGTGCCGCGGCGACCTGGCCGGTGAAAATGGCGAGCGGGAAATTCCACGGCGAGATGCAGACGATGGCGCCGCGTGCCTGCGTACCGGTCTCTGCTTGAGCTGCCTGCACTGCGTAATAGCGCAGGAAATCGACCGCTTCGCGCACTTCGGCAACGCCGTCGGCCAGCGTCTTGCCGGCCTCGCGAGTGGCAAGCGCGAAGAACTCGACAGCGTGCTTCTCATAAAGATCAGCGGCGCGGGAGATGATAGCGGCGCGTTCGCCGACCGGCCGTTTCGCCCAGGCAGGTTGTGCCTCGACTGCGAAACGCACCGCTGTCGACACCTGCTTCGCCGCTGTCTCGACGACCGTTCCCACGATTTCGGATGGCCGTGCCGGATTGACCACCGGCCGCTCCTGGCCATAGCCGGCGGCGCGAGTGATCGGCTTTGCGGTCCACCGGTTGATACCGGCAAAAGCAGCCTTGGCTTTGTCGATCTCGGTCAAAGTCACCGTGTCGGTGATGTCCCAGCCTTTCGCGTTGCGCCGACCGGCACCAAAGATTTCGGCGGGTTTCGCGATGTTCGGATTGGCGGCCAAACCTTGCGTTTCGATGGCTTCGAGCGGATCGCGCGCAATCTCTTCCGGCGCCACGTCCTCGTCGGTCAACTGATGAACGAATGAGGAATTGGCGCCGTTTTCCAGGAGACGCCGCACCAGATAGGCAAGCAGATCCGAATGCGCGCCGACCGGTGCGTAGATCCGGCAACGCGTGGCTTCCGCCTTGCGGATGGTCTCGTGCAACTGTTCGCCCATACCGTGCAGGCGCTGGAACTCGAAGCTGTCCCGATCCGAGGCCATCGACAGGATTGCCGCGGCCGTATGTGCGTTGTGCGTAGCAAATTGCGGATAGATGCGGTCGGTCATTCCAAGCAGCTTGCGCGCGCAAGCGAGATACGACACATCGGTATTCACCTTGCGCGTGAACACCGGATACCCGGTGAGGCCGAGCGTCTGCGCGCGCTTGATCTCGGTGTCCCAATAGGCGCCCTTGACCAGTCGCACCATGATCTTCCGATCGAGCTTGGTTGCCAGTGCATGCAGCCAGTCGATGGTGAAGGCCGCGCGCGGACCGTAAGCCTGAACGACGATGCCGAACCCATTCCAGTCGGCAAGTTCCGGATCGGCCAGCACGCGCTCGATGACATCGAGCGAAAGATCAAGCCGATCAGCCTCTTCGGCGTCGATGTTCAGGCCCATGCGCGCCGTGCGCGCAGCGCGCGCCAGCGACAATAGCCGATCGGCCATCACCGGCAGCATGGCCTCCTTCTGCGCAACCTCATAGCGCGGATGCAGCGCCGAGAGTTTCACCGAGATGCCATGGTTCAGGCGGATGTCGTCGCCCTTTGCGCCGGACGCCAGTGAGGCGATGGCGTCGGCATAGGCCTTCAAATAGCGCAGCGCGTCATGTTCGGTGCGAGCCGCCTCGCCCAGCATGTCGAAGGAATAGAGATAGCCTTTCTGCGTCATCGACTTGCCGCGTTTGACCGCCTCTGCAATGGTACGCCCAAGCACGAATTGTTCGCCCATTTCACGCATCGCTGCCGCCACAGCCTTGCGGATCACCGGTTCGCCCAGCCGCCGTACCATGGAACGCAGCGTGCCTTCGATGCCACCCTCGCCTTCATCCAACACACGGCCGGTCAGCATCAGCGCCCAGGTCGAAGCGTTGACGAAGATCGAGGAGGACGAGCCGGAATGCGATGACCAATCGTGCGGGGCGATCTTGTCTGCGATCAGATCGTCCATCGTCTCGGCATCCGGAACGCGCAGCAGCGCTTCCGCCAGACACATCAGCGCGACGCCCTCCTTGGTCGAAAGCCCGTAGGCCGACAAGAAAACTTCCATCAGGCGTGGATCGGACGAACCACGCACGGCGCGCACCAGATCGGCAGCGCGCCTGGAGATTGCCTTGCGCTCGTCAACGGACAGTCCTGCGGCCATAGCCAGCCGTTTCACGGCCTCACCTTCATCGGGGAGATAATTGGCACGGATCTGCTGACGGATGGTGGAGAGCGCGGGCATGGCGATCCTTTGAAGCGCAAGTTGAAGGATCCGGTGAGCGAGCTACCGGACTGGATGACGAAAAATTAGCACGAAGCCCCACTTTCGTCGGTCCAAAGAATTGGCAAATTCAGGTCATTCAGGCTATCAATCACTGATATGATATAGAAATCGGACTACATAATTGACAATTGAAGACCAACTAGACCGCCTCGACCGGAACATCATGTCCGCACTGGCCAGGAACGGCCGGCAGTCCATGTCGGAACTGGCGGCAAAGGTCGGGCTCTCCAAGACACCGGTGCAGGCGCGCGTCAAACGGCTGGAGAAAGATGGCTTCATCAAAGGTTATGCCGCCATCATCGACCGGGAGCGCATGGGCGAAGGTCATGTCGCCTTCGTACAGGTGAAGCTATCTGACACGCGCTCCAGCGCTCTTGATGCTTTCAACCGCGCTGTCCAGGCCGTTCCCGAGATAGAGCAATGCCACATGATGGCGGCGAGCTTCGACTACCTGCTCAAGGTGCGCACCCGCGATATCGCCGCCTATCGACGCATTCTCGGCGAGCGCATTTCATCACTGCCGCATGTCGCGCAGACATCGACCTTCGTGGCGATGGAAACGGTGAAGGACCGCTAGCCGCGACCGAGCAGCGCGTGCGCTCAAGGCGAAAGCGTCTTCAGGAACGCCACGAGCGCCGCGCGCTCTCGCTCGGAAAGCCGCAGCGGATGCACTTCCGAAACGCCTTCGACACTGGACGGCGCCTTGGCATAGTGCGCCACCACCTCCTCAAGCGAGCCGAATTGGCCGGCATGCATATAGGGCGGTCGCCCTGCGACAGCGCGCAGCGACGGCGTCTTGTACGCCCTGATCAGTTCCGGCTTGTCGCGGACCATGAACTTCAACTCGCCGCAGGCTTCCGGTCCACCGTCACGATAGGCACCGAGGCAATTGAACGGATCGGCATCGACCTGGGCAACCGCATCGACGCGGCCGCGGTCCGGCGGCAAGTCCGCCACCGGCGGTACGCCGGTGTTGTGGAAAGCGTGGTCGGTAAACAGCGGGCCATTGTGGCAGGTCGAGCAACTCGCCTTGCCTATGAACAGTTTCAGGCCCTGGATTTCCTCCGGCGAGAAGACAGCGTCATCCTGCGGCTCCCCACCCGCGGCAAGCGCTGCCGCGAAACGGTCGAACCGCGCTTCCTTGGGGTTGATGGAGCGCTGAAAGGCAGCCAGTGCCTTGCCGATATTGGCGAAAACGCGGTTGATGTCGTCATGTTGCGCGCCGCTCATCCCGTTCCAGGCCGATTGTTCCGTTGCGGAACCAAGCGGGCTGGCATTGGCCGGCACAGTAGAAAAATCGGGCAGCGGCCCGAAGATGCGCTCGTAGCGTTCACCAAACCGTGCCTTGACGTAGCGCGCATAGGCGGTGCGGTTGCCAGCCTGCTCGAGCGGGTTTTCCAGCGGCACCAGCGCCTGCGCCCACAGGCTGTCGCGGCGGCCATCCCAGAAAAGCCAAGGGCTGTAGGCGACACCGGCAAGCGGCTGGGTACGCCGGTTCGTACGCGCCACGCCCACTCCCTGCGGCAGACCGTCCTGAAATTGCTGGCCGATCTGGTGGCAGGTGGAACAGGCAACCGTACCGTTCCGACTCAGCGTGAAGTCGAAAAACAGGGTCGCGCCCAACGCCGCCGCGCCGGGATCGTCGGCATAACGGTTGGTGGTGTCGGGTTTGAGTGGCGGCAAGGCGTTCAGCGCCAGGCTGGCGATGGTCCTTTTTTCGGCCTCGGAAAATTGCGGCCTCTCGCAACCGGCAACAAGAACTGCCAGCAACAAGATAAGGGCAATGCCTGGAGCGTTTCCGTTTTTCACGGAAACGCGGAAACGCTCTAATCTTTTGTTTTTACGCAATTCCGAACGAAAAACCGTTACACACTTTTCCTGGAATTGCGCTGGAAAGCGTCTCATGCTCACAACACGATGTTGAACACCACCGTATCGGATCCGGTCGGTGCCGAAATGCCCAGTTTCAGCTGCCACCAGCCGCTCATCGAGAACTTCACGCCGGAAATCCGGTAACGGCCCTCGCCCAGATAGTCCGTCATCTTTGGACTGGTCGGCAAGCCATGCGCATGCTGCGGCATGCCGCCGGAAACCTCGATCGTCGCATTCTCCACCGGCTTGCCTGTGGCGGTTTTCAGCGTCAGCACCCAGTCTTGCAGTTCGTTCTGCTTCGCCGTCCCGTCTTGCGGCACGAAGGTTGCAACGAACATACCCTTCTCGCTGCCGCGTGTCTGGCCGGTTTCCGGCGCCGCTGCAGGCGGCGTATTCGGCGCGGTCATGTAAACCACCGCAAGAACGCCGAGCACGACCGCGATCAGTCCTATGCCCGCAACCAGATAACGCCAGAACGGTGCCAATGAAGCCCCACATCATGCCAGTGAACGCTGAACATCGGGCCTAGCATCCCGCCCGCTTGTGGGAAAGTGCGGCGATGGTGCAATCGGCAGGAAGCAGGCATGGCGCACGGTTCGACAAAAAGCTACAGCGGATCGCACAGGGAGACGGACAATGTCGGCAAAGGGTGTCGCCGCGATCGGCGAATGCATGTTGGAACTATCAGGCCAGAACGGGCCGGACTGGCGGCTGGGTTTTGCCGGCGACACATTCAACACGCTATGGGCGCTGACAGCGCTTACCAGCGGCTCGGCAACCTATGTCTCCGCTTTTGGCGACGATCCTTTCTCCCAGCGCCAGATCGAGTTCTTCTCGGAGAATGGTATCGGCATCGGCGCGAGCCCGGTCATCGCAGGTGCACGCCCGGGCCTGTACGCCATCACGCTCGAAGGCGCCGAGCGATCCTTCACCTACTGGCGTTCCGATTCGGCAGCGCGCCAGCTGGCTTCGGACCAAAGCGCCCTGGAGAAGAACCTGAAAAATCAGTCGCTTGTCTATTTTTCCGGCATCACTTTGGCAATTCTTGATCCGGACGCACGCAAGGCTTTGCTCAAAGCCATTTCCAGCGCCCGCGCAGCCGGAAGCCGGATAGCCTTCGATCCCAACTATCGGCCGCGCCTGTGGCCGGACCGCGAAACCGCACAGACGGCAATCGCCGATGCGCTTGCCGTCAGCGACATCGCCTTGCCGACCTTTCCCGACGAACAGATGCTGCACGGCGACCGCACGCCGGACGAGACTGCCGGGCGGATAGGCCATTCGGTACACGAAGTGGTCGTCAAGAACGGTGAGCTGCCGGCACTCGTCGTCGCTGGAACGGATCGGCAAGAGGTTGCCGCCGTCCATGTCGCCAAACCCGTCGACACGACGGGCGCCGGCGATTCCTTCAACGGCGGCTATCTCGCCGCCCGCCTGGCGGGCTTCGCGCCCGCCGACGCCGCGCGCCGCGCCCACCGTGTCGCCTCCACCGTCGTGCAGGTGCGAGGCGCGCTCGCCCCGTTCGAAATGCTGCGGAAAGCGTTCGGCGAATAAGCCCCGGGGCCAGAAAGAACTTCTAGCCCAACCGGAACCGGTATTCCGTCACATGATGATAGGTTTCGCCCGGCAACAGGGTCGCAGACGGAAAATAGGAACGGTTGGGAGCATCGGGCCAGACTTGTGTTTCAAGGCATAGGCCCGAAAAGCGCCGGTAGCCGAGCCCGCCAAGGCCCGGTGTCGATGGCGCGATATAACCACCGCCGTAAAGCTGGACGCCTGGTTCCGATGTCCACACCTCCATCTCCACACCGGAGGTGGCGCCCTGTACCCAAGCTGCCTGCCGCATGGGTCCACGTACCGAAGCCAGACAGAAATTGTGGTCGTAGACGAACTGCTCGCCCTCGCTGCGCAGTTCACGCGCCTGACGGAAATCGAGCGGCGTACCGTCAACCGGCTGCACGACGCCGGTCGGGATCATTTCGGCATCGACCGGCAGATAAGCACCGGCCGGGATCATCACGCGGTGATCCAGCACGTCACCAGCGCCGCCATCGTCGAGGTTGAAATAGGAATGCTGGGTGAGATTGCACACGGTGGCCTCATCAGCCGTGGCTGTGAACTCCACGCTGAGCGTGCCAGGAATTTTCAGCCGGTAGGTGCAGGTCACGTCGAGCGCGCCGGGAAAGCCCATCGATCCGCCGGGATCGTGCAGGCTGAGCGTCACGAAATCGCGCCCATGCAGGGAAACCTCCCAGGCACGACCAGCATAGCCGCCTGTGCCGCCATGCAACGCATGCTTGCCCAGGAAATTGCGATCGATCTGGTGGCGCTGGCCAGCCAGTGTGAATCGGCCGTCACGGATGCGGTTGGCGAAACGCCCCACGACCGCGCCGAAATAGAGGCTGTCGTTTTCATAGGCTTCGAACCGGTCGAAACCCAGCACCAGCGGCGCATCATGGCCAATGAGGCGCAAGTCCTGGATGACCCCGCCCCAATTGAGGATGTTGGCCGAGAGCCCGCCGCCACGAATTGTGAAGCGGCGGATCGCCTCGCCCGCTTGCGTCGTCCCGAAGAGCTCGCCGTCTTTCATGCAGCTAGCGCGGGTCGGCTTGTCACCAAGCGACCCGCATACCGATCAGAGGCCGAGACCGCCGATGCAGACATATTTGGTATCGAGATAGTCCTCGATGCCCTGATGCCCGCCTTCCTTGCCGAGGCCGGATTCCTTGACGCCACCGAACGGTGCTTCCGGCGTCGTGATCAGGCCTTCGTTCACGCCGACCATGCCGTATTTCAGCCCTTCCATGACGCGGAAGGCACGACCGAGATCACCCGTATAGAAGTAGCAGGCCAGACCGAACTCGGTGTCATTGGCCAGCGCAACCGCCTCTTCTTCGGTCTTGAACTTGAAGACCGGCGCGACAGGCCCGAAAATCTCTTCCTTCATGAACATCATGTCGGGAGTAGCACCGCTGATCACAGTCGGCTCGAAGAACGAGCCGCCGAGCGCATGAGGCTTGCCGCCGGTTTCGACCTTGCCGCCCTTGGCCTTGGCATCAGCCACGAATTCCGCAGTCTTCAACGCTGCCTTTTCATCGATCAGCGGTCCCTGCTGCACGCCCTCCTCGAGGCCTGAACCAACCTTCAGCTTGGCAGTCGCCGCGGTGAGCCTTTCGACGAACTTGTCGTAGATGCCTGCCTGGACGAAGAAGCGGTTGGTGCAGACGCAGGTCTGACCGGAATTACGGAACTTCGCGGTGATCGCGCCTTCGACCGCACGGTCGAGATCGGCGTCGTCGAAGACGATGAACGGCGCATTGCCGCCGAGTTCCATCGAGACCTTCTTGACCGTCTTGGCCGACTTCTCGATCAGCATCTTGCCGACCGGGGTCGAGCCGGTGAAGGTGATCTTCTTGACCAGCGGGTTGAAGCAGAGCTCGTCGCCGATCTCGCCCGCGGCACCGGTTACGATATTGACCACGCCCTTCGGGAAGCCGACTTCCTCTGCCAGCGCGCCCCAGGCCAGCGCCGAGTAAGGCGTCTGCGTGGCAGGCTTGACGACGGCCGTGCAGCCGGCGGCCAGTGCCGGGCCGAGCTTGCGAGCCAGCATGGAAGACGGGAAGTTCCAGGGCGTAATGGCTGCGACAACGCCGACCGCCTCCTTGGTCACCATGATGCGGCGGTCGGCCCAGGGCGACGGCACGACATCGCCGTAGGTACGGCGGCCTTCCTCGGCGAACCACAGCACATAGGCGGCCGAAGAACCGACCTCACCGCGCGCCTCGAACAGCGATTTGCCCTGCTCGGTGGTCAGCAGCTCGGCCAGTGCATCCTGATTATCCATGATGGCATCATGCAGCTTGCGCAGAAGCTTCGAGCGCTCGAGCGCCGAGGTCTTGCGCCAGGTGAGGAAAGCGGCATGCGCGGCCTCGATAGCACGGCGGGTCTCGGCGGCACCTGCCTTCGGCACCGTGCCGATCTTCAGGCCATTGGCCGGATTGGTGACGTCGATGGTTTGACCGGAATCGGCCTGCACCCATTCGCCATTGATGAGATTGGCCTGCCGCATGAAATGGCTGGTTTTCTGAAGCATGATCTAGCCTCCCTTCGGCCGCTTGTGGACCGGTGATGAACAGGTCGATGGGTGTTTTCGGCGCCGCTGACGCAACTGGACCACCGCTCTTACTCCAGGGCCGGCCCAACGATCAATCGCCATAGCTGAAACTAAGCACTGGGCCAGCGTAAATCCAGCCCTAACCAAATACTTGAGCGGTGACCGCCAACCAGAACGATGTGGTGACGACTGCGCTGGCGGTGGCGAGCGTCATCTGGTTGGAAGCGAGCCCCTGCCCCGTGTCGAACTGCACCGCGATCAAATAGGAATTGATACCGGAGGGAAGCGCCGCCACCAGCACGGCAACTTGAGCGGTCAATGGTGGCAGACCGGCGAGCCACACCAAGACAAGCGTGATCGCCGGCATCACGAACAGCTTTAGCATCGAAAGAGCGACCGCTGGGCCGATATGGCCGGTAATGCCGAAACGATTGAGCCCGAGCCCCATGGCAAACAGGGCCACAGGGGCCGCGGTTCCGCCCAGCGCCTCGGCCAGCCGCGACACCAGTCCGGGCAGCGGAACGCCGGTCAGTCGCCAGGCAAGGCCCGCAAGGATGCCGACGATGAGCGGATTGATCAGCAGCTTCTGCAAGAAACGGCGCAGCATACGCAAAGGATGCACGCCCTTGCCACCGCTTTGGCCGAACAGCTCAAAAAGCACGATCGAGGCCATCATCATGATGGGAAGGTGCACCGACACCAGCAGCGACAGCACCTCGAACCCTCGCTGGCCATAGATGCCGAGGATGAACGGCACGCCGAGCAGCACGACATTCGAATAGGCTGCGGAGATACCGCCAACGATGCCTGTGCGGCTATCGCGGCCGAACAGGCGCGTCGTGACCAGATGGCCGGCTACCCAGGTCAGCGCCACGGCAGAAAAGTAGGTCGCCCACAAAAGCCAGGGCGCGGAACCGTGGAAATCGGATTTTACCATGGTCTGAAAGAGCAGAAGCGGCATGGCGATACCGATGGCGAATTCAGCCACACCTTCCGCACTTTGCGCCTTGAGATAGCCGGAGAGCCCAGCCAGATAGCCCAGCGCCACAAGGCCGAAGACGAACAGAACAGTTTCGGTAAGCGGCGACATTGGATTCCTCGATGGCCGACTGATAGGAGAGCCGCGCCGGCCGCGCAACCGCAAGATCCTCGCCTTCGATGCTGGCAGCCAGCAAACCATGCCGGCTTGCCTTCCTGAAAACTTTGCGGTCCCTATATGACCCATACCGGCGTCGATGGGACGACGGAAAGGTCCGTCATGCTTCGCGTCGCCCTTGTCCTTTTGCTGTGCTTGTCGCCGGTCTCAGCCTACGCGACCGACGCCGGCTGGGCGCTGCTCAGGGCCGGTGGTCATGTCGTCCTGCTGCGTCACGCCATGGTGACCGGCAATGGCGACCCGGCAGGTTTCGACGTCGGCAAATGCGCGACACAACAGAAGCTGTCGGATCGCGGCAAGCAGCAGGCGCGCAAGATCGGCGCGCTGTTCGCTGCGCGCGCCGCCCCTATCGACCGGGTGCTGTCCAGCCGCTATTGCCGCGCGCTCGACACCGCCGGCATCGCCTTCGAGGACAACAAGGCCGAGCAATTCGAGCCGCTCGATCTTTTGTCGAAGGATCCGGCGGCGGCCGCGGTGCAGAACGCCGCTGTGATCAAGGAAGTGGAGAGCTTCACCGGCGACGGAAACCTCGTCCTGGTCACCCATCTTGAAAACATCCAGGCGCTGACCGGCGCCGGTGCCCGCGAGGGGGAGGCGGTGATCGTCGGCCTCGACAACGAGAAGCTGCGCGTGCTCGGCCGCATCATCTTTTGATGATCGCCAAATCCTGAACCTCTGCCACCACCACGGCAAGAAGCACGATTTTGGCTACCGCCCCCTTCGCCCGGGAGAAAGACTACCGAAGTACTCCGGCGGCCTTTTATTAGCCTGGAACCTGCTTGCCTTCCCTTACGACACTCGTCGCCGATATACTTGTGCAAATGCGTTTCTTGACATCTGCGTGGCACATTCGCCCTTTTCCTGCCATGCAAAACGGATTAGAGAGCGCGACAACCTCCAATACTGAATCCGCTTCGCTCGAAGGAATTGCCCGTGTCCACGACATTTGAAAAAGTTGCCAAAATCATTGCCGACACGAGCGAAATCGACATCGACACCATTACGCCTGAGAGCCACACCATCGACGATCTCGGCATCGACAGCCTCGACTTTCTCGATATCGTGTTCGCCATCGACAAGGAATTCGGCATCAAGGTTCCGCTTGAGAAGTGGACCCAGGAAGTCAATGACGGCAAGGCTTCGACCGACGAATATTTCGTCATGAAGAACCTTTGCGCGAAGATCGACGCGCTGGTCGCCGCCAAGAGCGCAGCCTGATAATCGGCAGGCCGGCGCACCGGCTGCCCTTGACGGGCGACGCGCGCTGACCCACAAACCGCCCATGACATCCCACGACGTCGTCATCACCGGCATCGGCCTCGTCTCCTCCTTGGGAGAAGGCCCTGACGCACACTGGCAGAAATTGACGGCCACGGGCACCAAGCCCGTGCTCGATGCAGAGCGCTTCGCTCCATACACCGTCCATCCCCTGCCCGAGATCGACTGGAACCTGCAGATCGCCAAGCGTGGCGATCAGCGCCAGATGGAAACATGGCAGCGGCTCGGGACCTATACGGCTGGCCTTGCTCTGGATGACGCCGGGATCAAGACCGATGAGGCTTTGTGCTCCACCATGGACATGGTGGTGGCCGCCGGTGGCGGCGAGCGCGATGTGGCGGTGGACAACACGATCCTCGCCGCATCTGAAAGCCGACCGGACTTCGACGTCCTGCTCAACGAGAAGCTGACCACCGAACTCAGGCCAACGCTGTTTCTGGCGCAGCTTTCCAATCTGCTCGCCGGCAACATCTCGATCGTGCATAAGGTCACCGGTTCCTCGCGTACCTTTATGGGCGAGGAAGGCGCAGGTGTCGCCGCCGTCGAGACGGCCGCCGCCCGCGTCCGCTCCGGCCAGTCGACGCACATGCTGGTGGGCGGTGCCTTCCAGACCGAACATCCCGACATGCTGCTCGGTTATGAACTTGGCGCCTATCTGCATAGAGGAGCCTGGAAGCCGGTCTGGCAACGTGCCGGTTCGGAAGGTGGCGGCGTCGTTTCCGGCTCCGGCGGCGCGTTCCTGGTTCTGGAAAGCCGCGAGCACGCCGAAAAGCGCAACGCCCGCGTCTATGCTGAGCTCGGTCCGGTCCGCTCCGGACGCGCGCGGCGCAAGCGCGGCGAATTGGGCTCGACCATCGAAACGCTGCTCAAGGCGGCGAACCTGCCGCAAAGCCAAGTCCTCGCGCTTTCGGGCGCTTCCGGTGGCCATGCCGCCACGTCGGCCGAGAAGGCGGCGATCGATGCGCATGCCGGCCTGACCGCGCGCGGCTTCGGTACGCTGACCGGCCATATGAAGGAAGCGCAGTTCCCCTTCGCGGTGGCGCTCGCCGCACTGGCCGTCCACAACAAGGCGCCCTATCCCGTCTTTGATGCGGCATCGGAGCGCAATTTCAACGGAATTCCTGAGCAGGTACTGGCAACGGCGGTCGGCTATCACCAATTCGAGGGCCTGGCGCTGGTCAGCGCCGCTTGAGCGGAGCCCACCGGTCGCACAACGGCAAGGTGGATCGCGCCGCCGCAAGGCAACTAGGGCGTTTCCGTTCTTAACGGAAACGCGGAAACGCTCTATCTTTTTGTTTTACGCAATCCCGGACGCAAAATCGCAACGCACTTTTGCTGGATTGCTCTAGGGTCAAGGATTGAGGCATGGCAAAGCTGAAGGATCATCTGGGCAGGCCAGTGGTTGCAGTGACCGGTATCGGCGTTGTCACATCGCTGGGCGTCGGCAAGGCTGACAACTGGGCGGCACTGACAGCCGGCAAGTCGGGCATTCATCCGATCACCCGCTTCCCCATCGACCAGTTGAACACCCGCATCTCCGGCATGGTCGATTTCCTGCCGTCAAGCAGCAAGGGCGCCAGTGCCCTCACCTATGAACTGGCCGAGACTGCCGCACGCGAAGCTGTCACGGAGGCCGGAATTGACCTCGATAATTTTGGCGGTCCGCTCTTCCTCGCCTCCCCGCCCGTCGAGCTCGACTGGCATGATCGGCTGGCCCTCTATAAGGGCGGCGACCAGCCAGACGCTTCCGAACGCATCCTGGACGTGGCCCGCGGATTGAATTCACCTGAGATGTTCGATTCCGCGCAGTTCGGCACCATCGCCGATCGCCTTTCGGATGCTTTCGGCACCATTGGGCTGCCGATCACGCTTTCCACCGCTTGCGCATCGGGCGCCACCGCCATCCAGCTCGGCGTCGAAGCGATCCGTCGCGGCGAATGCGAACGTGCGCTGTCGGTCGGCGCCGACGGCTCGGCCACAGCCGAAGCGCTGATCCGCTTCTCGTTGCTTTCGGCGCTGTCAACCTCCAACGACGCGCCGGAAAAGGCTTCGAAGCCTTTCTCCAAGGACCGCGACGGCTTCGTCCTGGCCGAAGGTTCGGCCGCCCTTGTGCTGGAATCGCTGGAAAGTGCGCTGGCGCGCGGTGCCACCGTGCTCGGCATCCTGCGCGGCTGCGGCGAAAAGGCCGACGACTTTCACCGTACCCGGTCCAAGCCGGACGGTTCACCGGCGATCGCTGCGGTCAAGGCAGCCCTTGCCGATGCCGGTCTTTCCGAAGACGAGATCGACTACATCAATGCGCATGGCACCTCGACGCCGGAAAACGACAAGATGGAGCACCTGTCGCTCTCGACGGTCTTCGGTGAACGCATCAGCCAGATCCCGATTTCGTCCAACAAGTCGATGATCGGCCACACCCTGTCTGCCGCTGGTGCAATCGAGGCCGCCTTCTCGCTGATGACCATGCGCGAAGGCGTCATCCCGCCGACCATCAACTACGACAATCCCGATCCGGCGATCGCGCTGGATGTCGTGCCGAACAAGAAGCGCGAGGCCAAGGTCGGCACGGTTCTGTCCAATTCCTTCGGCTTCGGCGGCCAGAACACCTGCCTTGTCATGGCACGGGAACCCGTTTAAGGCGCAGCCTGCGCAATTAATTGCACAAAACGGGTCCAGGTTACCCTCCTGGCGTGTGAATTCTGCTGAAGGGAGCGCTGCCTGATGCGCGCACTGCAACTTATTGAGGACCGTCGGCTCGAAATCGTCGACATCGCCCCTCCTCCGCCACCTGCTGTCGGCGAGGTGACCTTGCGCATCAAGGCTGTGGCGTTGAACCACATCGATGTCTGGGGCTGGCGCGGCATGGCCTTCGCCAAGCGCAAGCTGCCACTCACCGTCGGCGCGGAAGCCTCGGGCGAGGTCGAGGCCATTGGCCCCGGCGTGTCCAATCTGGTTCCTGGCCAGCTCGTCTCGATCTACGGCGCCCGTACCTGCGGACTGTGCCGCGCCTGCCGCGAGAAGCGCGACAATCTCTGCGAACATGTCGGCGGCGTGCACGGCTTCCACCTCGACGGCTTCGCACAGGAGAAAATCAACCTGCCTGCCCGCCTGCTGGTTCCAGCTCCTCCCGGCGTTGATGCCATTGGCGCGGCTGTCGCACCGGTCACTTTCGGCACGGTCGAGCACATGTTGTTCGACAACGCCAGGCTCGAGCCCGGCGAAACGATCCTGATCCATGCCGGTGGCTCCGGCATCGGCTCGGCAGCGATCCAGCTTGCCAAGAAGATCGGCTGCACCGTCATCACCACCGTCGGCTCCAACGACAAGATCGAGAAGGCCAAGGCGCTCGGCGCCGATCATGTCATCAACTACCGCGAAGACCGCTTCGAGGGCGTGGTTCGCAAGATCACCAGGAAAAAGGGCGTTGACGTCGTCTTCGAACATGTCGGCAAGGACACCTGGGCCGGCTCGATGTTTTCCCTGAAGCGTGGTGGCCGCCTCGTCACCTGCGGTTCGACTTCCGGCGTCACGACCGAGGTGAATCTGATGATGCTGTTCCAGCAGCAGCTGAAGCTGCTGGGTTCGTTCGGCTGCCGCATGGAAAACATGGCGGATGCCATGCAGAAGATGGCAGCCGGCCTCGTCGCACCTGTCATCGATACTGAGGTCGATTTCAACGGCATCGATGCAGCGCTGAAGCGCATGGAAGGCCGCGACGTCTTCGGCAAGATCATCCTGCGCGTGGGCTGATGTCTGCAAACCGCGAACCAATGCTGCGCCCCCTCGTCTACAAGGCGTTGCGCGGCCTGAAGGTTGCGGAATACTGGCTCACCGCGCGTGTGGCGATGACGATACTAGCCGTCCTGCGGATATTGCCGCCGGATCGCGCCCTCAACTTCATCGACCGTGCTACTCGCAGGATCGGCCCGATGGTCGGACGCCATCGCGTCGCCATCGCCAATCTCAAGCAGGCCTATCCCGACAAGAGCGACGCCGAGATCGAAAAGATCGCGTCCGACATGTGGGGGAATATGGGGCGGTTGGCAGGCGAGTACGTCTTCCTCGATCGGCTTTTCGACTACGATCCCGATGCCGAGACACCCGGTCGCGTCGAGGTCATCGGCAAGGAACTCTTCCTGAAAATCCGCGATGAGAAGAAGCCGCACATCTTCTTCACCGCCCATATGGGCAATTTCGAGCTGCTGCCGGTGGCGGCTGCCACCTTTGACCTGTCGGTATCGGCGCTTTTCCGTGCCCCGAACAACCCCTATCTGGCCGAATACATCTTCAGGACGCGCGCGGCGACGATGGGGGAATTGCTTGCCTCCAAGAACGGCGTCTCCTTCGCCATGGCACAGGTGCTGGAACGCGGCGGCAATGTCGGCGCTCTCGTCGACCAGAAATTCACCAATGGCGTGCTGTCCACCTTCTTCGGCCAGCAATGCCAGACCAGTCCCCTCGTGCCGAAACTGGCACGCCAGTTCGACTGCGACGTCTATCCTGTCTTTTCCGTGCGCCTGCCGGGCAACCGCTTTCGGCTGACGCTGTGCGACAAGCTTGAGCTGCCGCGCAATGACGCCGGCCAGCTGGATGTGGCCGCAATGGTCCAGTTGATGAACGACACGGTCGAAGGCTGGGTGCGGCAGGATCCTGGTCAGTGGATGTGGTTCCACAAGCGCTGGCAGATCCGGGGGCGCACTCGGTAGAGCGCCGCGCGTCCACATGCGATTCTCGCGCGAATGTGACCCATATCGCGGACAGGCATCGCTTAAACTCGCAACTTCTGTCACACTCGATCGTTAACTTTTTTAATCGACAGTGCGGTCATAGCAGGGCGGCAGGGCGATGAAGGACGAACAGACAAGGAAGAAGGACACGGCGCTGTGGACGCCGTGGGGCAGCCAGCAACCGGCAAAGCCAGGCGAGAAATTCGCGGCTTTGCGACGACTGGCGAAGCGACTGCGCAGTGTCCGAAAGAAAAAGATGGCAAAACCTGCCGTCGCCGGCAACTAGGCTGCCAAGGGCCACCGCAACCAACCGCTACAGCCATGGTGAATGCGCGCCCGGCCTAGCCGCCGTAATAATTCATCACGGCGTGACGCGCTTCCGCGAAAAACAGCCAACGCTCAGTCAACATCCCAACGACGTGGCTGAGCACTGCAGCCACCAGGGCCAGGATCGCCACGGCTCCAGTTTCGGCTCCCGCCAACAACGCGGCCATCACCAGGAAAACCAATGCTCCCGGCAGCAATCCGCCCAATAGCAGGGCGAGCTTGCGTAACTTGGCGGCATGTTTGCGCGCGACACGGAAGCCCATCTCATTGGTCAGGTAGTTCTCGGTGACATGCGGCCGCTCGAACAACCGAACACGGCCGATGGTGCCAAGGCCGGTTGCGCTTTCCGGTGTCGACAATGGCTGAAGGCTGTCGAGATTGCGCAACCAGGTGATCTTCACTGCCCAGGCTGCGATCAACAGAACCAGCACGAAGAACAACAACAGGCTCGCGGATCCACCGCCTGCAACGCCAAAGGCACTGCCCAGCAATGCCCCCCCAGCCAGCGCGAACAACAGATAGCAGGATGTCGTCAGTCGCGTGTGCCAGGCCTGCACTGACTTCAGCGAAGCGTAGATCATCGAAGTGCAAAAGACCGTCGCAAGTGACAGCACACACCCGACAAGGCCAATCGGCGCCCAGTAGCGTCCTTCGATGACGCAGAGCCACGCCGACACGGTCAGCGGCACAAAAGCCAGAACCGACAGCACGCCCTCGCGCGACAGCCAGCTCGAGCGCCATTGCGAGAATGCGCGCCAGGCGCGCTGCGGATTGCCGAGATGCAGCGTCGACGACAGCAGCCCGCCGGAGATCAAGCCCAATGCCGCAATGTGAGCAACCTTGGTGGCAATTGCTGCCGGGTCGAGCAGTCCGAGTCCCAGAATCGCAGCCAGACCGTAGCCGAGGCCTGACAGCACGGTGAAGGCGATGATGGAGGCAGCCGGATGCATGGATCAGATTCGGTCCAACATGCCGTCGAGCCAGGCAAAGAAACCGGTGACGCCGCTCGTGTCCTCGCCCCTTGCCATCTGGCTGGCGCATGCCGCCAGCGACGTCCTTGGCCGGGGTGGCAGATATTTGTTCACCGGGCGCGTTCCCTGCTCCGGCATCAGGTCGATGCCGCCACGCTCGGCAACCATGATGGAGACGACCGACGACGGGTCACCCAGGTCCCCGAAGTGGCGGGCATTGGCCGGGCAGGTACGCACGCAGGCCGGCTGCCGGTCCACCTCCTCGATGGTCTCGTTGTAGATGCGGTCGATGCAGAGCGTGCACTTCTTCATCACGCCGGCAGCCAGATCCATCTCGCGCGCGCCATAGGGACACGACCAGGCGCAAAGACCGCAGCCTATGCATTTCTCCTCGTCGACCAGCACGATACCGTCCTCGGCGCGCTTGTAGGAAGCGCCGGTCGGGCACACGGTCACGCAAGGCGCGTCTTCGCAATGCAGGCAGGATTTCGGAAAGTGGACGATACGTGCCTCGCCCGCCTCACCGACGATCTCACCGCCTTCCGGCACCACCTCGAAGGAATGCACGCGGTTGAGCCACGCGCCTGAAACATCGGCCCCATAGGGCTTCTGGTCCGACAAAGCCGCACCATAACCGCCGGTGTTCCATTCCTTGCAGTTCACCACACAGGCGTGACAGCCGACGCAGACGTCGAGGTCGATGACGAGGCCGAGTTTCTTCGCTGTGGGCAATGCCGGGAGCGAGGTCATTGCGCCCACTCCTGCCCATAGCGCAGTTCCGTTGGGCTCGGCTGCTCACCGTCCGGCTCGGCGATGCTCGGGAAATGCGGTTCGCTCACCGCGCCCTTGTCGGCTTTCTCGATGCGAACCCTGAGGTCATACCAGGCGGCTTGGCCGGTGATCGGATCGGAATTCGACCACCGAGGCCCATCCTCCTTTGCCGGTAGAAGTTCGTGGATCAAATGATTCATCAGGAAGGATTTTTGCGCTTCCGGAACGTTGCGGTCCAAGCCCCACGCCCCTTCCCGCTTGCCGATTGCGTTCCAGGTCCACACGGTCGAGGAATTCACAGCCTCCATCCGTGCCACCGGCACCTTGATGCGGCTGTGGTGCGAGATCAGCCACACCCAGTCGCCATCAGCGAGGCCGAGTCGCTCGCAGATCGGCCCCGGCACGTAGAGCGCGTTGGCGGTATGGATCTGCCTCAGCCAAGCGTTCATCGAGCCCCAGGAGTGGTACATCGCCGCTGGGCGCTGGGTGATGGCGTGATAAGGGAACTCATGACCGTCGACCATCGCCTCGCCGAATGGCCTATACCAATCGGGCAGCGGATCAAAAGCAGCGAGGATGCGTTGCCGATGGGTTTCAGGCGCCAGTGGCTCGCGCACGCCCTGCGCAGACAGCCGGAATTTCTGCAGCGATTCCTGGTAGAGCTGAAACGTCACCGGCTGCGGCGTATCGAAAAAGCCCATGCGAACGGCAAAGTCCTGATAGGCTTGATTGGCGTGCTTGAAGAACTGCGCTTCCAGCGGAACATGCGCCGAGAAGAACGAGCCGTTTTCGATATAGCGTTGCAATTGCTCGGGATTGCTCGCACCGCGCCCGGCACGGTCGCCCTTCAGGCCCCGGAAACCCGCCAGAGGACCAATGCCCGGTCGGCGTTCATGACGCACGATGTAGTCGGCATAGTCCTTGTAAAGCGGTTTGCCGTGATTGTCGGCAAAGCCCGGTAACCGCAACCGCGCGCCGAGGTCGATCAGCACGCTCTGGAAACCGCGCACGTCGCGATCCGGCTCGATCACAGGCCAGCGGATGGCGTCCTGTACAGCGTCCGGTTCCGAAATCGGCCGGTCGAGCAGCGAGATGCAGTCGTGGCGTTCGAGATAGGTCGTGTCGGGCAAGACGAGATCGGCATAGGCGACCATCTCCGAAGCGTAGGCGTCGGAATAGATGATTTTGGGAATTTTGTACTCGCCGGTCGTCTCGTCCTTGTCCTCGAGCATGCGGATGACGCCCGCCGTATTCATCGAGGAATTCCAGGCCATGTTGGCCATGTAGAGGAATAATACGTCGATGGGGTACGGATCGCCCGCGTGGGCGTTGGCGATCACCATGTGCATCAGCCCGTGCACGGATAACGGCGCATCCCAGGAGAACGCCTTGTCGATGCGAGTCGGCCGGCCTTGTGGATCGACCAGCAGGTCTTCCGGCCCGCGCGGGAAGCCGAGATGTGGTCCCGACAGCGGCTTGTTGGAACCGAAATGCTCGGCCCTGCCGTGCGGCGTCGGATGCGCGGATACCGGCTTGGGATAAGGCGGCTCGAAACGAAAGCCGCCAGGACAGTCGACGGCGCCGATCAGCACCTGCAGCATGTGCAGCGCCCGCGCCGTCTGGAAGCCGTTGGAATGGGCAGACAGGCCGCGCATGGCATGGAAAGACACCGGCCGTCCGACAAAGCTCTGGTGGCGTTGCCCGTGTACGTCGGTCCACGGCTGTTCGATGGTTATCGCCTCATCGAAGGCTACCCGCGCGATTTCCGCTGCAAGCCCGCGGATCGTATCCGCTGCAACGCCCGTCTCTGCGGATACGGCTTCCGGCGCGTATTTCGGGTCAAGGTATTTTTCTGCGAGCAGCTGAAAGGACGGCACCGCGGAGCGCCCGTCGGCGAGTTGCACGCGGCCGGAGAGTGCAGGCCTCGCCCCCTTGGCACCGGCAGCAACGACCTGCTCCGTCACAGTCTCGAAGACAAGCGGCCTGCCCTCCCCGTCGCGCGCGAACAAGCCGTGCTCAGCCGTGCCGGCAGCATCGATGACCAGCCATGTGGCATTGGAGTAGCGCACCAGATAGTCGACATCGACGCGACGTGCTTTGAGCAGTTCGTGAACGATGGCGAGGATCAGCAGCCCGTCCGTGCCCGGCCGAATGCCGATCCAGTTGTCGGCAACCGCTGAATAGCCGGTGCGCACCGGATTGACTGAAACGAAGCGGGCGCCGTTCTGCTTCAGCTTGGCGATGCCCATCTTGATCGGATTGGAATCGTGATCCTCGGCCACGCCGAACAGCACGAACAGCTTGGTGCGGTCCCAGTCTGGCGCACCGAACTCCCAGAAGGCGCCGCCGATCGTCATGATGCCCGCGGCCGCCATGTTGACCGAGCAGAAGCCGCCATGCGCGGCGTAATTCGGTGTGCCGAACTGCTGGGCCCAGAAACCGGTCAGGGATTGCGACTGGTCCCGTCCGGTGAAGAAGGCAAGCTTCTTCGGATCGTCCTGGCGCACGTCGTCCAGCCAGCCGGTTGCGATCTCCAGCGCCTCATCCCAGCTGATCTCCTGGAACTTGCCCGAGCCGCGCGGCCCTACCCGCTTCAATGGCGCACGCAGCCTGGCCGGCGCGTAGTGCTGCATGATGCCGGCGGACCCCTTGGCACAAAGCACACCCTTATTGACCGGATGGTCGCGGTTGCCTTCGATGTAACGGACCTTGCCGTCCTTGATGTGCACGTTGATGCCGCAACGGCAGGCGCACATGTAGCAGGTCGTCTTGCGAACCTCGTCGGCCACGGGTTCGGACAGTGCCACCCTCTCGGTGCGATTCATCAATCGAGTTCCTCCGCTCCGGAACGTACCGGGCCAAAACCGGAAAGGAAATGCGCGAACGAGGTTCCCGACAGCAATTTCGTTCCAACATGGATCACACCGGAGCATGATCTCCCATCAACTTGATAAATTGCGAAAACACGCGACGGCACGCTGAACCGATCATATGGCCGTTTGCGCCAGCTCTCTTGCATTCATTGAACCATCCCTCTCGGCCGCGTTGACTTGCCGCAACATCGTCCTAGCTTCGATCGCGCAGCTGGATGGAACGGGGGTGCTTCCGGCTGGGGCGGACGCCGCTAATGGCGGCCAGAAAGGAATAAAAGTGCAACAGAATCACTCAATTAACGGATTGAGCCGGCGCAAGCTGCTTACGCTCATTGGCATGACAGCGGGGTCCGCTGCCATGTACCAGGCAATGACCACGATGGGCCTTGCGGCCGAGTCCGGCTACAAAGGGCGTATCAAGCTGGAAGGCGATCCGAAAGGCGCCACCGTGCTGATCCTCGGGGCTGGTCTCGCCGGCATGACGGCCGCGCTGGAACTGCGCCAGGCCGGCTACAAGGTGAAGATTCTGGAGTACAACAACCGTGCCGGCGGCCGTAATTGGACTGTGCGCGGCGGCGACACGTTCAGCGAGCTCGGCGGCGGCAAGCAGACCTGCGAATTCGAAGAAGGTCTCTACGTCAATCTTGGCCCGTGGCGCATCCCGTACCACCACAACGGCCTGCTCGATTATTGCAAGCGTCTGGGTGTTCAGCTGGAGCCGTTCCAGCAGATCAACCACAATGCTTTCCTGCATTCCTCGACCGCCTTCGGTGGCAAGCCACAGCGCGTTCGTGACATCAAGACCGACTTCCAGGGTCATACCTCCGAGCTGCTGGCCAAGGTCGCCCAGAAGGGCAAACTCGAAGGCGACGTCACGAAGGAAGACCAGGAGATGTTGCTGGAGGCGCTCAAATCCTGGGGGGCGCTCGACAAGGACTATGCCTATGCCAAGGGCCTGACGTCTGCCGAATATCGCGGTTACGAGAAGGACCCCGGTGGCGGCCTGGGGGCCGCACCCGTTCCCGGCGATCCGATCGGACTTTCCGACATCCTGAAGTCCAAGCTCTGGGGCGGCCTAGCCAACTTCGCGCTTTATGAATTCCAGACGACGATGTTCCAGCCTGTCGGCGGCATGGGCAAGGTCGGCGAGGCCTTCGCCAAGAAGGTCGGCGACCTGATCACCTTCAATGCAAAGGTGACCAAGATCGACCAGAACGAGAAAGGTGTCACCGTCACCTATGAGGACACGACCAAGCCTGGCGCTACACAGGAAGCCAGCGCCGACTGGTGCATCTGTACCATCCCGCTGACGATCCTGAGCCAGATCGACGTCAAGGTCAGCGGCGCCATGCAGGCGGCGATCGCGGCTGTGCCCTATGCCTCTTCCGTCAAGGTCGGTTTGCAGTTCAAGCGGCGTTTCTGGGAAGAGGACGATCTGATTTTCGGCGGCGTCTCCTACACCGATCTGCCGATCACGCAGATCTCCTATCCCAGCACCGGTTTCAACACGACCGGTAAGGCCGTACTGCTCGGCTGCTATACCTGGAACGGTCCGAACTCCTATGAGTTCACGGCGCTGTCGCCGCAGGACCGGGTCAAGCGCGCGGTCGAATATGGCAGCCAGATCCATCCGCAATACAAGGATGAGTTCGAGAACGGCGTCTCCTGGGCCTGGCACCGCTCGCCCTACACGCTGGGCTGCGCCGGTGACTGGACCGAGGAAGCCCGCAAGGAGCACTACGACAACCTCTGCCAGCTCGACGGACGCATCATGCTGGCCGGCGAACATGCCTCCTACATTCCTGCCTGGCAGGAAGGAGCGATCCTGTCGGCCCTCAACGCCATCGAGCGCTTGCATAAACGCGTTCTGCAGGGGTGACGGCCGCACGGCCCATCCCTCTTCCCCCCAATTTTGCAAGGCACGTCATCATGACTACCAAGACAAACAGGTCATTCGGCCTCGCCGCAGCAGCGGCAATCCTCACTGCCCTCTCCACCCCTGCCGCCTTCGCCGACTCGGCTGGCGCCACGTTCTCGACCGGCGACAAGTTTTCGCAGAAAACGGGAGATGCGCTCTACGCCAACCTCTGCCAGGCCTGCCACATGGAAAAAGGTGAAGGCGCAGTCGGCGCCGGCAAATATCCAGCACTCGCCAAGAATGCCAATCTGGAATCGGCTGGCTATCCGATCTATGTCATCCTGCACGGTCAAAAGGGCATGCCGCCCGTCGGCCAGATGCTCGACGACGAACAGGTCGCTGCTGTCGTCAACTACGTCCGCACGCATTTCGGCAACGACTACAAGGATGCCGCAACCGCGCAGGACGTAAAGGACGCCCGCTAACCAACGACAGGGGGCGGGCCTCAGGGCCCGCTTCGTCCGACATTTTCAGCAAGAAGGAGAACACCGGCTATGAAAGCACGGACCGGCGCCGCTTTGGTCGCGGCATTGATGACCATGACCGGCAGCGCAATGGCGCAAGACGTCGTGCGCCACAAGATCCCGAATTCGGACTTCCCGATCTCCCAGGCGGTCGAGGTTCCAGCGGGCAAGACCACCGTCTATGTCAGTGGCGCGGTACCTACCGTCGCGGACGAAAAGGCCGAAAAGGGCTCGCTCGCAGCTTATGGCGACACCAAGACCCAGACCGAATCGGTACTGAAGTCGATCGAGAAAACGCTTGCCGGCCTCGACCTCAAGATGGGCGATGTCGTCAAGATGCAGGTCTTCCTGGTCGGCGATCCGGCCAAGGGTGGCAAAATGGACTTCGGCGGCTTCATGGAGGGTTACACGCAGTTCTTCGGTACCAAAGAACAGCCGAACCTGCCGACACGCTCGGTCTTCCAGGTCGCCGGTCTCGCGGCGCCCGGCTTCCTCGTCGAGATCGAGGTCACCGCAGTCAGGCCGTAAGTTTTGTTTCGATCGGATTTCATGGATGGGCTGCCTCATGGCAGCCCATTTTCATCGACGTTGAGGCCGGTGAAACACCGGGACAAAAGAGCGTGGACGCCTTCGCCTAGTCACTCTCTCTGGCCCTAGCCATCTCCACGCGCATCCAGGTTGAATCACCCCACGTCGAAAGCCAGATCATGAGGTCGGTAAGGCCGCCTATGATGGGTAGCAGCACTGCGTGGCTCGGCCCCTGTCTTTTCTGGTTGTGCTCTGCCTCACGCAGGTGCGCCAATTCCTGTTCCTGTATCGAAGCAATAAGGGCATGAAGGTCTGGATCGCGCGAGGCAAGAAAGGTCAGTTGATCTTCCAGATGTCGATGAACCGTACGTTCCACGGCTTCGGTGCAAATCCAGACCATGTTGCGACCGCCAAGCGCAGTCAGAAAGCCGAGTACGCAACCGCCGAGGCTCCAAAGCGACATGACGCGGCAGGGTTTGGCGTATCTTGGAGGCATCGCCTCGCGAAACAGGCGGCAATGATCGATTTCGTCGTCGCGCATTTCTTTAAGCGACGGCACGATATCAGCGAACAGCCGCTGAGCCACCGCAATCTGAGCGCCATAAATCCGAATTGCGCCAAACTCACCTGCGTGATTGACCTTGAGTATGCGACGGATAGTGATCGCCGGATCACGGTTGCCGGACTTGCGCGAGGGGTTGAGCATCATCAATGCTACTCACGGTTCGTCTTCAGCAAACACTGCCGCCACGAGCGTGACTCCATCGAGCGTTTTTTTCAAACTCAAGGACTTCCGCCACGTCGCAATCCGACATGATAGGCTTGCCATAGCGCGGCTTTGAAGCCGCGCTATGAGGCTACAGCCTAATATGTGACGACGATGCGCGTGTCCTTTATGCCCACTTCCCGGACCAGCGAATAGAAGGTCGCCGCGTTGGCAGTGGCAAGGCGCACGCAGCCATGCGAGGCGGGGCGCCCAAGCTGCCGCACCGCATTGGTGCCATGCACGGCATAACCACCATGGTAAAAGACGGACCAGGGCATCGGCGAATTGTCGTATTTCTTAGAATACCACATCTTGTGCAGACGCTTCGGCTTCCAGCTCCCGCTCGGGGTCACGTAACCCTTTCGGGCCGTTGACACATTCCAGCGATACAGCACTTCGCCGTAGCGGCTGACCGTCATCGTCTGCGTCGAAATGTTGACCCTCGCGATCAGGCCGTCAGCGCGGCTCTCCGCCACGTTCGTCAACAACAACGCCCCCAGAATCGCTCCCATGAGAACAGACTTCTTCATGAGTCTAATCCCTCTCCTTGCATTGCTTCCCCAGACTTTCGACACCTCACACTATCTTTCAAAGGTTAAAAGAACAGTGATCAGCTTTACACAAAAGACCTTGCGACGAGCCTGTTGACGCAGATTTGAACGGACTGCCGGCGCAACTGGCGCCGGGCGGTTGGATCAACATGCGGGCTCTTGCAAGGCATGGCCTTTCCCTGCTCAACTTCCCGCATGATCGACCGACTCCTGCAAGGCATCGAGGCCCGCACCGACGAGCTTGTCGCGCTGACCGCCGACCTGATCCGCTTTCCGACCGTGAACCCGCCCGGCGAGGCGTATCGCCCCTGTGCGGAATTCATCGCCGAACGTCTGAAGAAGCGCGGTTTTGGCGTTGAACTGATCCGCGGCGAAGGCACGCCGGGCGACAACGACCGCTATCCGCGTATCAATGTGGTCGCGCGTTTCGACGGTCGTTCGCCCGGCCCCACCGTGCATTTCAACTCGCATATCGACGTGGTCGAAGCCGGCGAAGGCTGGACGGTCGACCCCTTTGCCGGCTTGGTGAAAGACGGCCGTGTCTACGGCCGCGGCGCCTGCGACATGAAGGGGGGGCTTGCCGCATCCATCGTCGCTGTCGAAGCCTTCATGGATGCCTATCCCGACTTTCCCGGCGCCATCGAGATATCGGGCACGGTGGACGAGGAATCCGGCGGTTTCGGCGGCGTCGCCTACCTGGCTGGCAAAGGCTACTTCTCAAAACCCAAGGTTGACCACGTCATCATCCCCGAACCCCTCAACAAAGACCGCATCTGCCTTGGCCATCGCGGTGTCTGGTGGGCCGAGATCGAGACGCTGGGCGAGATCGCACATGGCTCGATGCCCTTCCTCGGCGACAATGCCGTGCGCCACATGGGCGCCGTGCTGGCGGCGTTCGAGGCAGACCTCTTCCCTGCACTCGACAGAAAACAGACCTCGATGCCGGTGGTACCGGCAGGGGCGCGCCGCTCGACCATGAACATCAATTCGATCCATGGCGGCCAGACAGAGGACTTCAAGCCTGGCCTACCCTCGCCCAACGTGCCGGACTCATGCCGGCTCACCATCGATCGCCGCTTCCTGCTCGAAGAAAAGCTGGACGATGTGAAGCGCGAGGTGATCGACATTCTCGATCGGTTGAAGCGTGAGCGGATGAAATTCGACTACCGCATCCGCGATGTCATGGAAGTGCAACCGACGATGACCGAGCGCGACGCGCCAGTGGTCAAGGCGGTGGCCGAAGGCATCATGCAGGTGTTCGAGCGCGAACCGGACTATGTGATTTCACCTGGCACCTACGACCAGAAACACGTTGCCCGTATCGGCCATATCTTCGATTGCATCGCCTATGGCCCAGGCATACTCGACCTTGCCCACCGGCCGGACGAATGGGTCGGCATCGAGGACATGGTGCAATCGGCCAAGGTCATGGCGATCGGGCTGAACGTGCTGTTGCGTGGTGGGCGAAACTAGAGCCGCTGCGCCGTCACAGATAGCTCCGGCCGCTGATTGATCGTCTGGAACACCACGCAGTAGCGTTCGGTGAGCTTCACAAGCGAATTGATCCGCTCTTGCGGTTCGTTTGTCTGGAGCTGGATACCCAGCCTTATTGCCCTGAACCCGACCGGCGTATCCTTGGCGACGCCCAGCGTGCCGCGAAAATCCAGATCTCCCTCGGCGGTTACCGTGGCGCCGTCCAGTTGGAATTCGAGCGCAGTTGCGACGGCCTTGAGTGTTACGCCGGCGCAGGCAACCAGCGCCTCGAGCAGCATGTCGCCGGAGCACAATTCCAACCCGCTGCCGCCGGTTGCCGGGTGAAGGCCCGCCGTTGCCAGGGCGCGGCCGGTTTCCACCCTGCAAGCGATCGACTGGTCGTCAATCGAGCCTTTGGCGCGCAAGGTGACGAGCGCTTTTTCAGGTGTCTCGCGATAGGTTTCCTTGAGAGGAGCCTGGAGAGTCTTGAGTGTTGCGGCATCCATCGTCACATCCTCCCGCCCGTTGCGCGTCACCACTGCCGTGGCGCACCAGATATCGCCAGTATATTGGCACAAGATTTCCCCATCGACATCATCGAGGAAAACAAACGTGATTTACTCCGTTGGAATTTCACGCTTCTATCCCGCCCGAGCTAAACAAGCGGAATAACGAGGGGAATTGCGATGAGGCTCTGGAAGACGGTTTTGGCTGCTACCGCCGTGGCACTTGGCTGCAGCACGGCAGCGTTCGCCGCGCGCACCGATCTGGTGCTCGGCATGGTGCTGGAGCCGCCGCATCTCGACCCGACAGCCGGTGCCGCTGCCGCCATCCGCGAAGTCACCTATGCCAACATCTTCGAAGGCCTCACCCGTATCGGCCCCAACGGCGAAGTACTGCCGGATCTCGCCGAAAGTTGGACGATTTCCGAGGACGGCAAGGTCTATACGTTCAAGCTGCACACGGGTGTGAAGTTCCACGACGGCAGCGATTTCGACGCGTCTGACGTCAAGTTCTCGCTCGATCGTGCCCGTGCTGAAAACGCCCAGAACGCCCAGAAACAGCTCTTCGCGGCCATCGACACCGTCGACGTCGTCGATCCGACGACCGTGAAGGTCACTTTGAAGCAGCCGCAAGGCTCTTTCCTCTACAATATGGGCTGGGGCGACGCGGTGATCGTGGCGCCTGAAAGCGCTGAAACCAACAAGGAAAAACCGATCGGTACCGGTCCCTTCAAGTTCCAGAATTGGGCGAAGGGTTCTTCCGTAACGCTTGTGAAGTCTGACAATTATTGGGGCGAGCCGGTCTATCTCGACAAGGCCGAATTCCGATTCATTCCCGATGCCTCCGCCGCTGTTCCGGCCATGCTGTCCGGCGACGTGCAGGCCTTCCCCAACATGCCGACAAGCGACAGCCTCTCCCAGTTCCAGTCGGATCCGCGCTTCAAGGTCGTGGTCGGTTCCACCGAAGGCGAGACCATCCTTGCCATGAACAATGGCAAACCGCCATTCGATCAACTCAAGGTCCGCCAGGCGGTCTCCTATGCGCTCGACCGCAAGGCAATCATCGATGGCGCTTCGGAGGGCCTCGGCCAGCCGATCGGCTCGCACATGTCCCCGTCCAGCAAGGACTACGTCGACCTGACCGGCACCTATCCGCACGATCCCGCCAAGGCGAAGGAGCTTCTCAAGGAAGCGGGCCTGGAGGGCGGAACCAAGGTAACGCTGAAGCTGCCGCCACCGCCCTATGCCCGCCTCGGCGGCGAAATCATCGCCTCGCAACTTCGAGACGTCGGGATCGAGGCCGAGATCGTCCCGGTGGAATGGGCACAGTGGCTGGATCAGGTCTTCACCAAGAAGGACTACGACCTCACAATCGTCTCCCATGTCGAGCCTAACGATATCGGCATTTATGCGCGCAAGGACTACTACTTCAATTACCAGAACCCGGAGTTCAACAAGGTGATCGAGGAACTCGATCTCACCGCCGACGAAGGCAAGCGCAAGGAGCTGCTCGGCAAGGCGCAGAAGATCCTCGCAGACGATGCCGTGGTGGGTTTCCTGTTCGAACTGCCGAAGGTCGGCGTCTGGGACGCCAAGATCGAAGGCCTGTGGCAGAACCAGCCGGTGCCGGCCAATGACCTCACCAAGGTGAAGTGGAACGATTGACCGGGGTGGCGTGACGACGTCGGCATCCGATGACCGCCTATCTCCTCAAGCGCGTCGCCATCGCCTTTGCTACATTGGTGCTGGCTTCGATCGTTGTCTTCGCCGTGCTGGAGATCCTGCCCGGCGATCCGGCACGCCTGATGCTCGGCATGAATGCCAGTGCCGAGCAGGTCGAGCAGGTACGCACGCAGATGGGGCTGAATGACCCGCTGCTGCTGCGCTACTTTCACTGGATCGGCAACCTGGCCGTGCTCGATTTCGGCCGCTCCTATACCTATTCGGTACCGGTGATCGACCTGGTCCGCGAGCGTGTCGCCGTCTCGCTGCCGCTGGCGCTGATTGCGCTCGCTTTGTCGACCCTAATTGCCATTCCCGTTGGCCTTTATGCGGCCTCGCGCCAGGGGCGCCTCGGCGACACCGTCTCGATGGGCGCTTCGCAAGTCGGCGTTGCAGTGCCCAATTTCTGGTTCGCGCTGCTTCTGATCTATCTCTTCGCGGTATGGCTGAAGTGGGTGCCGGCTGGCGGCTTTCCCGGCTGGAGCGCAGGCATCTGGCCAGCGCTGAAAGCACTGATCTTGCCGGCTATTGCTCTGGCGCTTCCGCAGGCGGCGATCCTAGCCCGCGTCACCCGCCAGGCCCTGATCGAAGTGCTGTCGGAAGACTATATCCGCACCGCCCGCGCCAAGGGCATGCCTTATCGTACCGTGCTTTGGCGACATGCGTTGCGCAACGCCATGATCCCGGTGCTGACGATTCTCGGCCTGCAATTCGCTTTCCTGCTTGCCGGCACCATCATCATCGAAAACGTCTTTTACCTGCCGGGCCTCGGCCGGCTGATCTTTCAGGCCATCACCCAACGCGACCTGATCGTGGTGGAAAGCGTCGTCATGCTGCTGGTCGCAACCGTGATCCTCGTCAATCTCCTGGTCGACTTCTCCTACGCCGTGGTCGACCCGCGCCTGCGGGGGCGCTCGTGACGCTGCAGACTGAAATCCCACGTGAGAAGCTGCCTTCGCTGGCCACCAGGGCCTTGCATCACAAATCCTTCATCGCTGGCTTCCTCGTCACCTTGCTGGTGGCGGGAATGGCCGCCCTCTCCTTTCTGTGGACGCCTTATGATGTTACCAGACTGGTGATCTCCGACAAATTACTTGCCCCATCCGCCGCGCACTGGTTCGGCACCGATCATTTCGGCCGAGACGTGCTGTCGATGATCATGGTCGGCGCGCGCAATTCCATTGCCGTTGCCCTGGTCGCCGTCGGCATCGGCATGGGCATCGGCGTGCCGCTGGGCTGCTGGGCAGCAGCGCGTGGCGGTCTTGTCGATGAAGTGCTGATGCGACTGAACGACCTCGTCTTCGCCTTTCCGGCACTGTTGTCGGCCATCATGATCACCGCGATCTTCGGCCCTGGCGCCATCAACGCCATCATCGCGATCGGCATTTTCAACATTCCGGTCTTTGCCCGCGTCGCCCGCGCCGGCGCACTTGCCATCTGGCCGCGCGAATACATTCTTGCCGCCCGCGCCGCCGGCAAGGGCAAAGCTCTGATCACGCTGGAACATATCCTGCCCAATATCGCGACCTTGCTTCTGGTGCAGGGCACCATCCAGTTCGCGCTGGGCATTCTGGCCGAAGCCAGCCTGTCCTATGTCGGCCTGGGCGCCCAGCCACCAATGCCGAGCTGGGGTCGCATGCTGTTCGAGGCGCAGACGCGCATGGCACAGGCGCCCTGGATGGCGATCTTCCCAGGCATGGCTATCGTCATCACGGTCCTGGCGCTCAACCTGCTGGGTGACGGCGTCGCCGATATCCTCGATCCGAAATCACGGCGGCGCCGATGAGCCTTCTCGAGATCGAAAACCTGTCGCTTGCCATCGGCAACCGGTCGATCCTGAAGGATGTGGATCTCTCAATCGCACCCGGTGAGGTCGTCGGCCTGGTCGGCGAATCCGGATCCGGCAAATCGATGACGGCAATGACCGTGATGCAGCTTCTGCCTTTCACTGCCAAGGCAGACGGCGGCGTGCGTTTTGACGGCATCGACATCCTTGCAGCCACCGAAGACCAGATGTGCGCCCTACGCGGCGATGACATCGGCATGGTCTTCCAGGAGCCGATGACCGCACTCAACCCGGTCAAGACCATCGGCGAGCAGGTGGCCGAAGGCATTCGCTGGCATACCAGGGCCGGCCGCGCCGAGGCGGAAGAGCGCGCCCGGAAAATCCTCGACCGGGTCGGGCTGCCGGAAGCCAAATTCCCGCTGACGCGCTACCCGCATGAACTCTCCGGCGGCCAGCGCCAACGCGTCGTCATCGCGATCGCCTGCGCGCTGAAACCGAAGCTGCTCATCGCGGATGAGCCGACTACAGCGCTCGACGTCGTCCTGCAGGCGCAGATCCTCGATCTGCTGCGCGATCTCGTGCGCGAGAACAACATGGGCCTGCTGCTCATTTCGCACGATCTTGCCGTCGTCACCGAAATGTCGGACCGCATCACCATCATGCGCCATGGCGAGGTGATGGAAGCCGGCGAGACCGCGCAAACCCTGTCCGGGCAGGTACATCCCTACACCCGGCAATTGGCCCTGGCCTCGATGCACGTGCCGAAACGCCGGCCGTTCTCCCCCCTTGAGAGGGAGATGTCGCCAAAGGCGACAGAGGGAGTTGCCTCAGAAAGGAACGTCGACACACCAAATAAAACACCCCTCGTCTCGGTCGAAAATGTCTCGCGCCTTTATCCGGGTCGCCGCACGTCCTTCTTCGGTCGCGGCACTCCTATCCATGCCGTCGATGACGTTTCGCTTGATATAGCGCCCGCTCAATCGGTTGCGCTGGTAGGCCGCTCGGGCTGTGGGAAATCCACGCTGGCGCGCATGATCCTAGCGCTCGACAAGCCGAGCGCCGGCGCAATCCGTTTCCGCGGTGAGATGATCTCGCATCGCGACGAAGCGGAGTTGAAACCGGCCCGGCGCGACATGCAGGTGGTGTTCCAGGACCCTTACGGCTCCTTCGATCCACGCCAGAAGGTGGAGAAGCTGGTCGCCGAGCCTCTGCATCTGCTGGAAAAGAAACCAACACCGGCTGAACGCCGTGAAATGGTGGCGCATGCGTTGAACGAGGTGGGGCTTGGGCGCGCAGATCTCGACAAATATCCGCATGAATTCTCGGGCGGCCAGCGGCAGCGCCTGTCGATTGCCCGCGCCATCATCACGCGACCGAGGCTGATCGTCGCCGACGAGCCGGTATCTGCCCTCGATGTCTCGATCAGAGCCCAGATCCTCGACCTCTTTGCTGATCTGAACAGCCGGCTCGGCGTCGCCTATCTTTTCATCACGCATGACCTAACCGTCGCCCGTGCCATCACCGATGAAGTGTTGGTGATGCACGAGGGGCGGATCGTCGAACGCGGCCCAACCAAGGAAATCCTTGACCACCCGCAATCGGAAGCCGCGCAGGCGCTCGTTGCCGCCGCACCGGATCTCCACCGCGCGATTGCGAGGAAGATGCAGGAACAGGGATAAGACATTGACCGCAAAGGCCGAGCTGCATCGCTGGCGTATCGAAGAGCGCGAATATGCACGGCAAGAGGAACGCCGTGGAAAGCGGCATGCGTTTCAGAACCTGGTGTCAAGCCGGACAGCTCTGATTGTCATCGACATGGTGCCATTTTTCGTCGCGCAGAGCAGTTATTGTCGCGGTATAATTCCGAACATAAACCAGCTGGCGGATGCGTTGCGAGCTGAGGGTGGTTGCGTGGCATGGGTCCTGCCTTCAGCAGAACCCGCCAACGCCCTCCTGCTGGATGAGTTCTTCGGGGCAGAAGTCTCGCGACTATATCGCCTATCAGGCGGTAGCGGCTCGGTGCGGGACAGACTCTGGCCCGAATTGAAGGTTGGCGATGACGATCTACTGATCGAAAAACACCACTACAGCGCCTTCTTTCCAGGGTCTTCGACCCTGCTGCAGCAACTTCAGGCGCGCAACATCGATACGGTCCTGATCACCGGCACCGTGACCAACATCTGCTGTGAATCGTCAGCACGTGATGCCCATGCGCTTGGGCTGCGCGTCATCATGGTGGCCGATGCCAATGCCGCGCGGCGAGACGAAGATCACAATGCCACCCTGCACAATATCTATCGCAGTTTTGGCGATGTCCGCACCTGCCAGGAAGTGTTGGCGCTGATTGCAGAAGCAGCGACTGCTGCGTCCTCACCGCGTCCGCTCCGTTGATAGCCGCCTAAATCATCTGGAATTCGCCGGTCTTCCTGAACCGGACATAGGCTTCCATGCTGCGCGCCATGTTGGGCAGCATATCGGGCAACGCATCGGGAGCGAACCATCCAACGGCGCTGCTTTCATCATCCGTGACAGCGGCTTCGCCCGTGAATGAACGCGTATAGAAAATCAGCGCGAAGAACTGGGTCCGGTCGCCATTTGGAAACTCAAAGGTTTCGTAGCGAGGATCGCTGCCGAAGGCGAAAGGTTTGACATTGCTGACGACCAGCCCCGTCTCCTCGGCAACCTCCCGGATTATGATCGTTTCGATGTTCTCGCCTTCCTCGGCGCTGCCGCCCGGCAAGCCCCACATATTGAAGTCTGTCCGCTTGTGCAGAAGGATACACCCGTCCTCGCGCTCGACGACGATACGTGCGCCGGGCACCAGTATGAGGCGGTTTCCGACCAATTGCCTCAGCCGCCCCAGATAGCTGTCAGCGAAGCTCAAATCACCGCCCTCTATTGGGCCGATCACAGCACCCAGCTAAGGCTTCACCACGTCCACCGGGCTGATACCGAGCAGTTCGAGCGTGCGGCGTAAAAGCTTCACCTCATTCTCGGCAAGATGGCGGTCGGCCTTGGCGATCTCGGCCATGTGCTGCGCCAGCAATCGTTTCCGCTCTGTGTCGAGATCGCGGAACATTGCCACGGCCTGCGAGCCGTTGGTCTCGTAGCCGTATTCGTTGAGATATTCGATCACCGCATCGATGCTGTCTTCCGGGATACCGAAAGAGCTGGAACAGATGCGTCGGAATGCCTCCATCTCGCTTTCCGAAACCGAGCCGTCGGCGAGGATCATGCGAAACAGCATCAGGAGCTCGGCCGACAGGACCGGGTCATCCGCGACCTTGCGCACGCCGGGATCACCTTCGAAGATCGAACGAATCTTGTCCAGCAGCACAATCGCCATCGCGTCCTCCCGAATCGATGTTCATTCGTAGCGTGGTTTGGCCCTTGCGCAAACGTGCCTGCTGTGATCGAACGCCGCTGTCCCTCCAATTGTTCCCCGGCGCCTTCCGCCCGATGATCGACCTCACCGTTCAAACCATCGCCATGCTCGGCCTTGCCGCTTTCGTGGCCGGCATCATCGATTCTATCGCCGGCGGTGGTGGGCTGATCACCATCCCGGCATTGCTTCTGGCCGGGTTCTCGCCGATCGAGGCGCTCGGCACCAATAAATTGCAGGGGCTGTTCGGCTCGGGATCGGCGACACTAGCCTACGCCGCCAAGGGCCAGGTCGACCCGCTGAAGCAATGGCCCTCGGCCCTGATGTCATTGGCAGGCAGTGTGCTCGGCGCGCTCGCCGCAACGATCGTTCCGGGCGACATACTGCGCGCCGCGTTGCCTCTCATCCTGATCGCCATAGCGCTTTATTTCGCGCTGAAGCCCAACATGAACGATGTCGACCGTACCGAGCGGCTGTCGCCTTTCCTGCTCGGCTTCACCGTTATCCCGGCCATCGGCTTCTATGACGGGCTGTTCGGCCCAGGCGCCGGCTCCTTCTTCATGCTGGCCTTCGTGGCGCTCGCCGGCTACGGCGTGCTCAAAGCCACCGCCCATACCAAGTTGCTCAATTTCGCTTCCAACATCGGTGCCTTCGCGGTTTTCGCCATGGTTGGTGTGATCGTCTGGAAGGTCGGCATCGTCATGGGCATAGCGCAGTTCCTGGGAGCCAGGCTCGGAGCGAGCCTTGCCGTTCGCGTCGGCTCGAAGCTGATTAAGCCACTGCTGGTGCTGACCTGTGTCGCGCTTGCCGCCAAGCTTCTGGTCGACCCAAGCAACCCCTTGCGCGTCCTGATTGGGGTCTAGTCCGACAACTGGTAGGATTGCTCTGCACGAATCATGTGGAGAGGGTCCAAACATGAATCTCAGCGCACCTACCCAAATCGTCTTCATCATCACGGTCGTCATTGCCGTCATCGCTCTGCTGATGGGGTTTGGCGTGTTCAGCCTCGGCGCGATCTCGGCCTTCTGGGTCATGACGCTCGCCTACGTCATCCTTGCGGTCGCCTGCCTGTTGCGCGGCGCCTGACGGGAACGATAGGGCGATCCTTTCGGCTTCGGCGGGCAACCGCTATGCTTCAGCCGTTAGAGCGTTTCCGTTTTTTACGGAAACGCGGAAACGCTCTAACTCTCTGTTTTTAAGCAATTCCGGGCGGAAAACCGTTATACACTTTTCCTGGAATTGCTCTGGGAGATGGCGATGCCCGCCGAATACAAGGATAGAGACGAGGAAACCTCGCCGCAGCAGTTTGTCGTGCTGCGCCGGGCTCCGGCGCCGAGGTTGCGGTCTTTCGTCATTGATATTTGCGGCTATCGCGAAACGGCCGGCGGCTATTATCGCCAGGTCGAATATGCGCCTTTGGCTGTGCCGCTGGTCATCAATTTCGAAGCGCCCTTTGCGATCGCTCTCGGCCGCACGCCAGGCAAGGACGACCGCTATGACAGTTTCGCTGCCGGCCTTTATGCCGGACCGGTGCTGATCGATTCCTTCGGTCAATGCTGCTGTCTGCAGGTGAATTTCACGCTTGCCGGCGCACGGCGCTTCTTCCGCATGCCGCTCAGCGAACTGACCGACCGCATGGTACCATTGGACGATGTCTTGGGGGCGGGAGGTCATGCCTTGCGCGAAGTGCTTGGCAACGAACCTGACTGGGACCGTCGCTTCGACACAGTGGAAGCCTTCATCACCCGCAGATTGGCCGCAACGCCTGGGCAGGGACCGCAGGTCGCCTGGGCAGTGGAGCGGGTGCTGGAAAGCGGCGGCAAAGCCCGCATCGGCACGATAGCCACTGAACTTGCCTGGAGTCGCAAGCATCTGGTCGAGCGCTTTCGCGACGCCACCGGCATGGCGCCCAAGACGGTGGCACGCATGGTGCGCTTCAACCGCGCGCTCGCGCTGTCACGCCGCGGCGATGACAACTGGGCCGGCATCGCTGCCGACTGCGGCTACGCCGACCAGGCACATCTGGCGCGTGAATTTCGGGACTTTGCTGGCGCCACGCCAAGCACGCTTTCGGGCTGAGTGGTCACCGTTCGCGCCTGAAGCCTAGAGCAATTCCAGGAAAAGTGCGTAGCGGTTTTCCGTCCGAAATTGCGTAAAACAAAGGGTTAGAGCGTTTCCGCGTTTCCGAGAAAATCGGAAACGCTCTAAGGTAACATTTGTTCAAGACGCTCCCATGCCGTCCTGCCAGGATGACGCATCGACCAACCTGACAGGAGACCACCATGTCCGTCGAACCACCCCGCCTCTACCCCGTCATGCGCTTTCGCGATGCGCCCGCAATGATCGATTGGCTCGACAAGGCCTTCGGTTTCACCGTGCACGCCAGCTACGGTGAAGGCGACGTCATCCAGCATGCCGAACTCGCCCTCGGTTCAGCCATGATCATGCTTGGGTCTTCACGCTGCGACCGCTTCGGCGAGATCGTCGGCGAACCCGGTCCTAACGGGCGTTCCATCTACATTGCGGTCGATGACGCGGACGCGGCTTTCACGCGCGCGCAAGCGGCTGGTGCCGAAATCCTCGAGGGCCTGACTGACCGGGGTTACGGAAGCCGTGAATTCATCTGCCGCGACCCGGAAGGCAATGTTTGGTCGCTCGGCACCTACTGGCCGAAAACCGGCGACAAGCCAAACTGAGACACCGGCATCCGTTCCCCGAAAGGGCGTGGCGCGCCCGGATTTCGCGCCGGGCCCACTGTCCCTGATACAGTACCCGGCGCGAAATCCGCCATGCTGTCCCGAACCTAGAGCGTTTCCGCCCGGAAACGCTCCAACTCTTTTACGGAAATCCGAGCGCAAAACCGCTGCATAATTTGCTGGAATTGCTCTACCGTGCCAGCGAAAACAGTGCATCGCAGTCGAGATGCGTCTCCAAAGCTGCCGCGATGTCGTCCAGCGCAGCCTCGACACTGACCCTGTAGTCGATGCCGCCTCCAGCAATACCAAGGCTTTCCAGAAAGCGGGCGCGAAAGGCATCCGCTCCGAACAGTCCATGCAGGTAGGTACCGAACACCTTGCCGTCAGCGGAGATTGCGCCGTCCGGGACATTGTTGATGATCGTTGCCGGGCGTCGGCAATCCGGCCCCGTGGTGCGGCCGAGATGAATCTCGTAGCCATCTAGCGGCAGGTCGAACATGGCGGAGCGTGCGTTGCTGGTGCGCACGGTCTTTTCGGGCTCCATCACGGTCTCGATATCGAGCAGGCCCAACCCTTCGGTTTCGCGTATACTGCCCTCGATACCTTGAGGGTCGCGCACAACGCGCCCCAGCATCTGGAAGCCCCCGCAGATGCCGACGACGTGACCTCCACGCCGAACGTGGGCAGCAAGGTCGCGATCCCAACCCTGCTCACGCAGATGCAGAAGATCACCGATGGTCGACTTCGAACCGGGGATGACGACAAGCCCGGCATCGGCCGGCAACGGTTTTCCAGGTGGTACGAACACCACTTCTACCGGCGGTTCGGCCTTCAGTGGGTCGAGGTCGTCGAAATTGGCGATGCGTGACAGCATCGGCACGGCAACCTTCAACGCTCGCTTCTCACCCGCTGCCAGTCGTTCCAGCACCACTGAATCTTCCGACGGTAACCGCGACGCCGCCTTCAGCCAGGGCACCACGCCGAAGCAGTGCCAACCGGTGAAACTTTCGATCGCCTTGATGCCGTCGTCGAACAGCGTAACGTCACCGCGGAACTTGTTGATCAGGTAACCGGCGATCATGCGCCGGTCTTCCTCCGGCAGGATCAGGTGCGTGCCCGCCACCGAGGCGATCACCCCGCCGCGATCAATGTCGCCGACCAGCACTACCGGCACGCTGGCGCGCGTGGCAAAGCCCATATTGGCGATGTCGCGAGGCCTCAGATTGATTTCCGCAGGCGAACCGGCGCCTTCGACGATGACGAGATCCGCGCCCTCACCCACTTTTTCCCAGGAATCCAGCACCGCCTCCAGCAGTCGGCCCTTCATGGTCTGGTAGTCTCTTGCCCGCGCCTCGCCGAACATCTTGCCCTGCACGATCACCTGCGAGCCGATATCCGTCTGCGGTTTCAGCAGCACAGGGTTCATGTGCACCGTGGGTGTGACGCCGCAGGCAAGTGCCTGCAACCATTGCCCTCGCCCGATTTCGCCACCCCCGGTTTCACCTGGAATTTCGGCCACGGCAGCATTGTTCGACATGTTCTGCGGCTTGAACGGTCTCACCCTCAGCCCGCGCTTACGTGCCGCCCGGCAAAGCCCCGCGACCAGCACCGTCTTGCCGACATCCGAGCCCGTGCCCTGGAGCATGATCGCCCGCGCCATGGTTCACGCCTCTCCGCCGGCTATGGTCGACTTCGCTGCCAGTGGACCGCCGCGCCAGAGATAAAGCGCAAGCAGTGGTTCGACGCCGGTCTTCATGGCGTGGTTGACGTTGGAAGGATGGTGGATCACCTCACCGGCACCGCGCACTTGGAAGGCGCCCTCGCCCTTGCGCCAGCCGGTGCCGTCGGTCAGTGGAATGTAGATCTCCTCGGCCTCATGATGATGGTCCGGATAGACGACTTCCGGGCCCAGGATCAGGAACCCGCCGGCCACCGTGTCATTGGCAAAATGGCCACGCGTGCCAAACACTTCCACCCAGCCGTAATTGTCGAGAAAATCGTGACCGAAATCCTTTTCCGTATAGGTCTGCCCCCAGCGCAGGGCCTCCCGGTTGCCAGCAAGCAAACGAACGAGCGGCTGGGCCGCAGCCGGTGCGATTTCGCCAATGCGGTCGAGATGGCGCATGCATGAAATTGCCTTCGGCTCCAGCCGACGGGCGGCCATCCTCCAGTCGATGCCCGCTGCCGCATCGTGCGCCAGGGAAGCTTCCTCGAACCGCAGAAAGGCATGGAACGCCTCCAGCAGCTCATCAAAATTCGTCGTCACCACACGCTCCGCTCTCGCATTCCTGCACAGCCGCTTTGCCTCGATCCTTCGCTGGATTGATCCCTAAGGTCGGGTTGCGCGGGCGCATCATTGGTCTAGATTGCTGTCCACGCATAGCCAAAAACGACATATTCGGGAGGACGCCATGGATACCGTCACGACGGCGGCCAGCGGCCAGTTCGAACTTAACGAAGACCAGCGCGCCATCCAGACCATGGCCGAGGCTTTTGCCGACGAGCGGGTCGCGCCGAACGCGCTCGAATGGGACAGGGCCAAGCATTTTCCGGCCGATGTGATCCGCGAAACCGGGCCGCTCGGACTTGGCGGCATCTATGTACGCGACGATGTCGGCGGCTCCGCGCTTGGCCGGCTTGACGCAGTGCTGATCTTCGAGGCGCTGGCGCGTGCCTGCCCGGCCTTCTCCTCCTTCATTTCGATCCACAACATGGCGGCGTCCATGATCGATCGCTTCGGCAACGACGAACAGCGCCAGCGCTTTCTGCCGAGGCTGACCTCCATGGAATGGCTGGCCAGCTACTGCCTGACCGAACCGGGCTCGGGTTCCGACGCAGCCGCGCTGAAGACCAAGGCGACCCGCTCGGGCGGCAATGGTTCCGACTACGTCGTCAACGGCGCCAAGCAATTCATTTCAGGCGCCGGCGATTCCGACGTCTATGTCGCCATGGTACGCACCGGCGAGGACGGCCCGAAGGGCATTTCCACATTGGTCGTGCCCAAGGACGCGCCCGGTCTTTCCTTCGGCGCCAACGAACACAAGATGGGCTGGCACATGCAGTCCACCCGCACCGTCATTTTCGAAGATTGCAAAGTGCCGGCCGAGAACCTGCTGTCCGACGAGGGCATGGGATTCAAGATCGCCATGGCCGGTCTCGACGGCGGACGGCTGAACATCGCCGCCTGTTCGCTCGGCGGCGCACAGTCGGCACTCGACAAGGCGCTGGCCTATACCGGCGAACGCAAGGCCTTCGGCTCCACCATCAACCAGTTCCAGGCGTTGCAGTTCAGGCTGGCCGACATGGAGACGGAGTTGCAGGCCGCCCGTATCTTCCTCTATGCGGCGGCTTCGAAACTGGATGCCAAGGCGCACGACGCCTCGAAATGGTCGGCGATGGCCAAGCGTTTCGTCACCGACACCGGCTTTGAGGTGGCCAACCAGGCGCTGCAACTGTTCGGCGGCTACGGCTATCTGCAAGACTACGGCGTCGAGAAGCTGGTTCGCGACCTGCGCGTCCACCAGATCCTAGAAGGCACCAATGAGATCATGCGCGTGATCGTGGCGCGGCATTTGATTGGTAGGCAGTAGGCAATCGGCAGTAGGCAGTCGAAACGGATTGTCGCCATCCACCTGACTCTGCCTCTGCTTAACGACTGCCGATTGCCTACTGCCTAATTCCAATTCCGGAGGAACCCACCAATGACCACCATCGCCTTCATCGGCCTCGGCAATATGGGCAACCCCATGGCCGCCAATCTCGTCAAGGCGGGGCACAAGGTCGTCGGTTTCGACCTCATCCCGGAAAATCTCGCGTTGGCAAAGGAACACGGCCTGACGATTGCCGAGGACGGTCAGAGCGCAGTCAAGGAAGCCGAAATCGTCATCACCATGCTACCGGCCGGCAAGCACGTGCTCTCGGTTTACGCCGAAATCACTCCCTGGGCACCGAAGGGTGCCTTGTTCATCGATTCCTCCACCATCGATGTCGAGTCGGCGCGCAAGGCGCATGCGATCGCTGGCGAAAATGGTCTTCTCTCCATCGATGCGCCTGTTTCCGGCGGCACCGGCGGCGCCGCAGCTGGCACGCTTACCTTCATGGCTGGCGGGTCGAAGGAGGCTTTCGCCCGCGCAGAGCCGGTGCTGCAGCCGATGGCTGGTCGTATCGTCCATTGTGGCGAGGACGGCGCCGGCCAGGCTGCCAAGATCTGCAACAACATGATCCTCGGCATCTCGATGATCGGCGTGGCCGAAGCCTTCGTGCTGGGCGAGAAACTCGGCCTGTCGCATCAGGCGCTGTTCGATGTCGCCTCGACCTCGTCCGGCCAGTGCTGGTCGCTGACGTCCTATTGCCCCGTGCCAGGCCCGGTTCCCGCCTCCCCTGCAAATCGCGACTACAAGCCGGGCTTCGCGGCGGCGCTGATGTTGAAAGACCTGAAACTCAGCCAGGAAGCCGCCCAAGCTGCCGGTGCCGCCACACCGCTGGGTGCCGAGGCCGCACAGCTCTATGCGCTCTTCAACGCGCAGGGCGGCAGCGGTGCCGACTTTTCCGGAATCATCAATTTCCTGCGGGGATCGAACGGATAAGCCATTCTATCTGTTCAATTTTCCTAAAATGCAGTTCAAAAAATCGGCAAATTTAGATTTGCTTAAGGTCTCGCTAACCACGCGGTAACGATGTGCCTGTAGAACGGAATCCAAGGCGGACGAAACGCTCTGCCCCGCGCTCCGGATCAGGTCTCGCGTACCGGAGCCGTTAGTTTCGCAGGTTTTCGAGTAGCGAAACGCCATGCGTATCTGGCAAAGCCGCGTTCCCCGAGAGCGCGGTTTTTGCCGTTAGGGCGCTGCACGCCTATCCGGCGCACAGGGATGGCTCCATATCCCTAGGAAGCGGCGGATCATCCCGACAGCCGTTTGAAATTCGCCTTCACGCGTCGGCTTGCCGGCTTGAGTGCAGCGTGCACCGACCGCTCAAGTGCGACACCGTTCAGCATCGACGGCGCCTGGCCAGTCATCACTTCGGGCCAGAAGCGGCTCAACGAGTCAATCATGGACAATTGGGCTGCGGCGACACCTTCGGCCGCTGCGGCCACTTTCTCGGAAAGCGCACGCACGCTTTCGTCACGCCAACCCAAGCCACTTGCTTCTGCGGCCATCACTGGCAGACGCAGCATCACAACCGCCGGCGCGAGCATCAGATCGGCAACGGCCTTGGCACCCGCCGGCTGGCGGGATCTCTTTCGAGAACGGCTTTTCACGGGATCATCCAGGTTGAAAGGATTTGCCTGAAATAGCGAATGCGAAAGCCGGCGGATCGTTCCGCCGGCTCCCTGTGACAAACTGTCAGCTCTGGCTACGCCCGGCGCAGGTCTTCCTTGGCGAGGTCGAGCGCCTTGCCGATACGCTCGCAGGCCATGTCGATCGTGTCGCGGGTCCAGATCAGCGGCGGCGAAAGGATCATCGTATCACCGGTGGCCCGCAGCATCATGCCATTGGCAATGGCATGATCGCGTACGGTCACCGCAGCGCTCCCCACCGGCGAAAAGCGCTCCTTCGTCGCCTTGTCCTTGACGATCTCAATGGCCCCCATCAGGCCGATCGAGCGGACTTCACCGACCAGGTCGTGCCCAGCAATGCGTTCCTGCAGCGCCTTGGCGAAATATGGCCCGGTCTCGTTCTTCACCCGCTCGACCAGCCCTTCCTTGGCGATGATGTCCAGATTGGCGATCGCCACCGCACAGGCCACCGGATGACCGGAATAGGTGTAGCCGTGGTAGAACTCGCCGCCCTTCTCGACCAGCGTCGTGGCGATCCGGTCGCCGACCAGCAGTGCCGACAGCGGTTGGTAGCCGGAAGTCAGAGCCTTGGCGGTAGTGATGGTGTCGGGCTGGATGCCGTAATAATCGGCGGCAAACCACTCGCCGGTACGACCATAGCCGGTGATCACCTCATCCAGCATCAGAAGCACATCGTGCTTGCGGCAGATGCGCTGCACTTCCGGCCAGTAGCTGGCGGGTGGGATCTTGACCCCACCGGCCCCCATGATCGGCTCGCCGATGAAGGCGGCCACGTTCTCCGCCCCAGCCTCAATGATCGCATCCTCGACCGCCTTGGCGGCGCGCAGGCCGAAATCATGGTCACTCTCGCCGGGCAGCGCCAGCTCATAGGCGTAAGGCATCATGACATGGACGATATTGGGAACCGGCCCACCGAGCTGGTTGTGCATGCCTTCCATGCCGCCGAGCGAGGTGCCTGCCACCGTCGAGCCGTGATAAGCGTTCTTGCGCGAGATGATGCGGTTCTTCTCCGGCTTGCCTTCCAGCGTCCAGAAGTGACGCACCAGCCGAAGCGCGGTGTCGTTGGCTTCCGAGCCTGACGAGCCATAAAAGACCTGGCTCACGCCCTTCGGCGCGATCTCGGCCAGTCGCTTGGACAACAGCACCGGCGTCGGTGTCGAGCACTTGAAGAAGGAGTTGTAGTACGGCAACTCCTTCATTTGGGTGTAGGCAGCATCGGCCAGTTCATCGCGGCCATAGCCGACATTCACGCACCAAAGGCCCGCCATGCCGTCGAGGATCTCCGCGCCTTCGGAATCGTAGATGAACGGCCCTTTGGCGTGGGTAATGATGCGCGAACCGGCGCCGCGCAGTTCCTTGTGGTCGGTAAAGGGATGCAGATGATGCGCGGCATCGATCTGCTGAAGCTGCTTCAGCGAAAAATTCTGATAAGTCATAAGATTAGCCTTTCCTTTTGAATCAACCCGGCAACAGCCGGAGACGGATTCTCAAAGAGCGGAAGGCGGCGAATAACCGATGCGGGCGCACAGCCGCAAAAGCTCGGTGTGGCGCGTGCGCAGCGAAGGCGTCACGGCGATATCGAGCCTGCGGGGATGGGCCACTACAACACGCATGGGCACACTCTAGCCGACCCTGCGACGGCTGTTCAACCCACCGCGCAATGCCATGACACTGGCAACGACAAGAACAAGGCAGATTGCCCCCAATGTCACGGGTAGCCCGGGCGCTCCGAACAAGGTCATGGCGGCGCCGGCAAGCGGCGGCAGGGCTATACCGCCGACGCCCCACATCAGCGAAAAGGCGGCGTTACCGGCGACGAGGGCCTGGCCGGTGAAACGCTCGCCGAGTTCGATGATGGTCATGGTATAGATGCCATAGGAGACGGCACCCAGCACGAACAGGAACGCCCACACCAGTGGCGTGGTGATCACCAGCGGCAGCAACGCGCAACCGGCAACCGTGGCGACAACGCAGCCCAGCCGCACAACCTGTGCCGAAAGCCGTTCCGCCAGCAGCCCAAGCGGCACCTGCATGGCGATATTGCCGGCGATCATGACGGTCAGCAGCGCCGACATACGTGTCTCGGCAATACCGAAATTTGTGCCGTAGACCGGCAGAAGTGCCAGCACCGCCTGCTCGAAACCGGCTGCGACGACCACCGCCGTGAGCAGCAGCAAAGCCAAAGGCATGAAGCCCAGAACGGAGACGTGATGACCGGTTTGGTCGACCTTCGGCAGCCTGGGCAATACGACCGCGAGACACGCACCGCAGACGACAAAGGCGACGATGCCAACCAGGAAGGGCGGCCAGCCCTCGGTGCCGACGAAGAGCAGGCAAAGCGGTCCTGCGGCAAAGCCGGCCGAGATCAGCGTGGAATACACACCCATAATGCGCCCGCGTTTGCCCGGTGGCGCCAGCGCGATCATCCAGACCTCACTCAGCACATAAAGCGGGTTGGTGACGACGCCGATCATGAAGCGCAGTGGAAACCATGCATAGACATTGTAGGTCAGACCGACGAGGGCCAGCGTCAGCGCGGAAAGCGCGGCGCAGGTCAGCGCCGTGCGCCCTGCCCCAAAGCGCCTGGCCAGCGACGGGATCAGCGGCGACGACACGATGAAGCCGATCGGCGTCATCGCTGCGGAAAGGCCGATCATCGCCGGCGACACACCTTGCCGCTGCAGGACGAAAGACAAAAGCGGATAGGTCAGGCCTTGCGCGATGGCGTAGACCGAAACGGTCGCGATCACACCTGCGATCGCAGCCCAATTGGTCATCGCTTCGTTCTTGCAGCTCTCTGCGGCGGCCATGTCTCCTCCCACCGCACCCATCTTCGATGGTCAACGGTTTTCGGGTGCTAGCCGTTCATTGCGATGGACGAAAGAGCTGGATACGCAGGATCGCTTGCTCCACGAGAGCATGATCCCGAACCGAAGGGCGCGGGCGTGTTCAGGGGAAGTACCGCGCCAGCGCTCCCTTCCTGCCCTGCGCATAAGGCTTCAGCCATTTGTCGTCGATCCGCAAACCATCGTCGGCGGACGGTCTCCTGCCCAAAGTGCGCCGCCAGGCCCGGAATTTGTAGTGATCGAACACGTCAAGGAAATGCACGGCATAGGCGGCGGCGAAAGTCTTGTCGCCCTCGATGATCACGAGGTTTTCATCGTTCTCGTAGGACGCCTTGTAACCGAGGTTGTGGCTGCCGGTGATCACGGTGGCGTTGTCTTCCATCGGATCGATGATGACGATCTTATCGTGCACAATGGCATGGCCGATGGTCAGCACTTCGGCTTGGAAATCCGTCGCGATCGAGGCGCCGGTCAGATTTGCGGCCCGTACGATCGAAACATTCGGCATCTCCCAGACCTTCTCCGGGAAGACAAAGGGCGCCTTCCCGTCCTTGTTGGACTTGCGCGTGACTGGGTCGCGCGTCGAGGGCACGTAGTTCGGCATCGCAGCCGGATCGCTGATCGCGCCCTGCACGATGAGCCCCCTGTCCGCCCCCGCGGCAGCGACCGCTTCGGCAACGATCGAATTGTCGCCACGCCGCGACGGGTTGAACACCAGGAACAGCACGGCCTTCTTGGCAGCCCTGATGCGGGAAAAAACGTCCTCCAGGTCGACCGGCCGCACCGAAAGCGTCTTCTTGTTACGCTCGGGGTCGTTCGGCGAGAACCACACGGTCATATCATCGAGTGGCGCGCTCTGACCGTTTAGCGGATTGGCAATGTGGTTGTTCTTGCGAAACGCCACGCCTTGGGTCTGCACGGCATGGCCCGGCGCGTCCTCGCGTTGCGGCGGCGGAAACACATCGCCCTTCATGCACTCCCAGTAGTCGTTGAAGATCTTCGCCATTTCGGGATCATCGCGGATGAAGGCATTGTTGGACTGGCCACAGATACCGGTGGTCGTCCAGTTGGTCGACCCGGTCATCACCGCCTGCGGCGCGCCGTGTTTGTCGCGATAGACCGCGAACTTGTTATGGCCGATATGGTTGTTGTTGAAGAGCCGATCGGTCACCGTCACCCCGGCATCGCGCAGCGCCTGGCGGTAAGGAGCGTTGCCGAAATCCCATTTCTTGGTCTGCTCGTCCTTGCCGGAGTTGGAAAGGATTACCTCCACAACACCCTTCGCGGCGATGATGGCGTCGCGCAGCGCGTCATCGCCGAGTTCATAGAGCGCCAGCCGCACCGAACCGCCTTCCGCCTTGGCCCGCGTCAGCAGGCTGGTCAGCACGTCGGGCACATCGCCATGCAGATAAGCGCGGATCTTGCTGTTGCGGTCCTGCAGCTCTTCCCGGATCTTGTCGCGCTGGCCGACCTTGATGCCGGCCTCGGCGAGCGCGCGCGACATCCATTGTGTCGACAGCACGCCGTTGGTGAAGGCCACGCGCGCCTTGCCGAACATCGAACCCAGGAAAATCGTCGGGCTGACAGCGCCCTGTCCCAGATAGCCGAGTTGTCGCGGCGTGCCCGTGTAGGTCCGCTTTCCGTCAATTTCGGGCGGTCGAACCGGAACCGGCTCGAGCCCCGGCTTCATGGCGCCGACCGGACGCACACGATAGGCGATCATTTCGCCATCGGGCCGCATGGTCAGGCTGTCGCGGCGCCGCCGCACCGTGAGATCACGCCAGAAGGTCTTCTGTACCGGCCACACGCCGGTATCCTGTGGGATCCACTCCTTGTTGCGCTGTCCCTTGAACGGCACCCAGGAAGCCAGGCAACGCTCCTCGCCGGTATCGGGGTAAAGCCGCACGATCTCGAAACCGAGACAGCCTGGAATCATGCCGTCGACATCCCAGGCAATGAAGGCGACTTCGTTGTTGGTTGCCGCCCGCACCCTTACCACATCGGCCACGATATCCTCCCCAGGCGGGTTTCGGAAAAGTGTCTCTCGGTTTTGCGATCAGAAGCCACGCAAGTTCGCTTGGAAGTCTCTCGCGCGCGCAATCTAAACCGCTCTTATGGCGCGACTGTAACGCCCTTCACATTTGCCTGCGCCGATTTCCTGCGGCTTACCCAACGTAGCTGACACGCCAAGCGTCATGTCGCTTTGCTCGCTCTAATGGTCGCCGCCTCCGCAATGGCGAACCGGTCGGCGGTCCATTATGCGGCAACAAAAAATCGCATGAGGATTATCATGACCGCCGCGCTGCAACCCGCCGAACCGGCCCTGGCCACCGATCGCGCCCGTCGCGGCGGACGCGCCGGCAAGCGCGCCGTAGGCTCCGCCGCTTTTGACCAGCCGGCCTTCCGACAGCTCAAGATCCCCTTCGCACCGACCAAACTGCTCTCCGATGACGAGCTGGAATCGATCCACTTGGCCTCGCTGCGTGTGCTCAAGGAAATCGGCGTCGACGTGCTGCACGACGAAGCCCGCCGCATCATGAAGGCGCACGGCGCCGATGTGCGCGAAGGCGAGATTCGTGTCCGTTTCGACGCAGACATGATCCTCGACCTGATCTCCCATGCGCCCAGCGAATTCACCATTCATGCTCGCAATCCTGCGCACAATCTGCGCTTCGGCGGCAACAACACGGTCTTCGCGCAGATGGCCTCCGCGCCGAACTGCTCGGATCTTGATGGCGGCCGCCGGCCCGGCAACCAGCGCGACTATCGCAATTTTCTCAAGTTCGCGCAGATGCACAACATCCTGCAGATAACGGGCGGGTATCCGGTCGAACCGATCGACGTTCACCCGTCCGTCCGGCATCTCGAGTGCATCCGCGACCTCGCCATCCTGACCGACAAGGCCTTCCACGCCTATTCTCTCGGCAAGGAACGCAATCTCGACGGCATCGAGATCGCCCGCATCGCGCGCGGCATCTCGCGCGAGCAGATGATGGAGGAGCCGTCGCTCTATACCATCATCAACACCAACTCGCCGCTTAAGCTCGATGTCCCGATGATGGAAGGCATCATCCAGATGTCATCCATGGGCCAGATCGTCTTCGTAACGCCCTTCACGCTATCGGGCGCGATGGCACCGGTGACGATCGCAGGTGCCCTGGTGCTGCAAAATGCCGAGGCGCTTGCCGGCATTGCCTTTACGCAGATGGTTCGGAAGGGTGCGCCCGTCGGCTATGGCGGTTTCACCTCCAACGTCGACATGAAGTCCGGCGCACCGGCCTTCGGCACGCCGGAATATATGAAGGCGCAGTTGGTTGGCGGCCAGTTGGCCCGCCGCTACAACCTGCCCTACCGCACCTCCAACACCTGTGCCGCCAATACAGTGGATGCCCAGGCTGCCTATGAAAGCGTATTTTCGCTGTGGGGCGTCATTCAGGGCGGCGGCAACTTCATGATGCATGGCGCCGGCTGGCTGGAAGGTGGCCTGCGCTGCTCCTATGAAAAGATGATCCTCGACATCGATCTTCTGCAGATGGTGGCGGAATTCCTCACGCCGCTCGACCTCTCGGAGGACGCGCTTGCCGTCGACGCCATCCGCGATGTCGGCCCCGGCGGCCATTTCTTCGGCACGCCGCATACCCAGTCGCGCTACAAGACCGCCTTCTATTCGCCGATCCTGTCCGACTGGCGCAATTTCGAGACCTGGGCCGAAGCAGGCTCGCCGACAGCGATGGAGAAAGCCAACCGCGTCTGGAAGGAGCGTCTGGCGAGCTACGAAGAGCCCTATATGGACCCTGCAGTCCGTGAAGAACTCAATGCCTTCGTCGACCGGCGCATCGCCGAGGGCGGCGCTCCCACGGATTTTTGAATACGGCTTTAGATGAAAGATCGACCCCCACTCCGATCGGCTTCGCCGACCACCTCTCCCCCGTTCGACGGGGGAGAGGAAAGGCGCGAACTGGCGAAGCTTGACTCCCTTCCTCTCCCTCCGGAGGGGGGAGAGGTGGCGCCGCAAAGCGGCGACGGAGTGGGGGAAGACGTTCACGTTACGCGCAGTCGTCGACGGAAAGGCGTGACCGATCGCGCTCGCTCACTGCGGCAAGGGGGCAATAAGGCTGAGGCCCTGCTCTGGCTTGAACTCAAAAACCGCAAACTGGGTGGTTTCCGTTTTACTCGTCAGCTACCGATCAGCCCCTACTTCGCTGATTTTGCCTGTCGAGAAAAATGGCTCGTCGTCGAAATCGACGGTTCCCAACACATAGACAGCGCCCATGATCGCAAACGTGACGAATTTATGCGTGCCCATGGCTATTCCATACTCCGCTTCTGGAACACGGATGTCCTGAAGCACCGAACGGCTGTCTGCGAAACAATCCTCGCCGCGCTCGACGGCCGCTTATTGGAGAGCGTCACAGCCTTCGATCTGCGATTTGTCTATGCAAAACAGGCTCAATTTGTTGAGCACATGACTTTTAATCATGTGCCTGAAGCTTCACCCACAACCTGAGTCAAACCATCCAAACCGAGAAATAACTCTATGAAATCCCACGTTAAAGCGGTTGTGATCGGCGGCGGCGTCGTCGGATGTTCGGTCCTCTACCATCTGGCAAAAGCCGGCTGGACCGACGTCATGCTGATCGAGCGTTCGGAACTCACCTCCGGCTCGTCCTGGCATGCTGCCGGCGGCTTCCATACGCTGAACGGCGATCCGAATGTCGCCAAGCTGCAGGCCTACACGGTGCAGCTCTACAAGGAGTTGGAGGAGCTTTCCGGCCAGTCCTGCTCGCTGCACCTGACCGGCGGCATCATGATGGCCGATACGCCGGAGCGGATGGACTTCCTGCGGCTCGCCCACGCCAAGGGTCGCTACCTTGGCATGGACACCGAACTGATCACGCCTTCGGAAGCCAAGGCGATGTTCCCGCTGATGGACGAGACGAACTTCGTCGGCGCCATGTGGGATCCCGTCGAAGGCCATCTCGATCCGTCCGGCACCACGCATGCCTATGCCAAGGCAGCCAAGAAGCTGGGCGCCGAAATCGTACTGCGCAACCGCGTCATCGAATTGACCCAGGAGGTCGACGGCACCTGGAACGTTGTCACGGAACAGGGCACGGTGAAGGCCGAGCACGTCGTCAACTGTGGCGGCCTGTGGGCGCGCGAGGTCGGCCGCATGGTCGGCGTCGAGCTGCCCCTGCTCGCCATGGAGCATATGTATCTGCTCACCGAGCCGATGAAGGAGGTCGAGGAATTCAACAAGGCCACCGGCCGCGAAATGGTCGGCGTGCTGGACTTCAAGGGCGAGATCTACACGCGCCAGGAGCGCAACGGCATCCTGCTCGGCACCTATGAGAAAGCCTGCAAGCCATGGTCGCCGGTGAACACGCCCTGGGATTTCGGCCACGAACTCCTCCAACCCGACCTCGACCGCATCGCGCCCTCGCTGGAGATCGGATTCAAACATTTCCCGGGCATCGCCAATGCCGGCATCAAGCAGGTCATCAACGGCCCCTTCACCTTTGCGCCCGACGGCAACCCGCTGGTCGGTCCGGTACAGGGCCTGACGAATTTCTGGTGCGCCTGCGCTGTCATGGCCGGCTTCAGCCAGGGTGGTGGCGTCGGTCTCGCCCTGTCCAACTGGATGGTGAATGGCGATCCCGGCTTCGACGTCTGGGGCATGGATGTCGCCCGTTTCGGCGAATGGGCAAGCCTGCGCTACACCAACGCCAAGGTGCGCGAAAACTATTCGCGCCGCTTCTCCATCCGCTTCCCGAACGAAGAGTTGCCCGCTGCCCGTCCGGCGCAGACCACGCCGCTCTATGACACGATGGTGGCCAACAACGCCGTCATGGGCGACAGCTGGGGCCTGGAGACCCCGCTCTGGTTCGCGCCAAAGGGTTCGGAACCGAAGGACGTCGTCTCCTTCCACCGCTCCAACGACTTCGAACATATCGGCAATGAAGTGCGTGCGGTACGTGAGCGCGTCGGCATCACCGAGATCGCCAATTTCGCGAAATATGAAGTCAGTGGAACGGGTTCGGAAGATTTCCTGAATCGTCTGATGACCAATCGCATGCCGAAGAAGGGCCGCATCGTGCTGACCCCGATGCTGAACGAATTCGGCAAGCTGATCGGCGACTTCACCATTGCCAAGACGGACGACGACAAGTTCATGATCTGGGGCTCGTCAGCAGCGCAGAAATACCACATGCGCTGGTTCGAGAAGTATCTGCCGAAGGACGGCTCCGTTCGCATCCACCGCTTCGACCAGACCCTTGTCGGCCTCTCCATTGCTGGACCGAAGAGCCAGGAACTGCTGCAGAAGCTCACTGACATCGATATCTCGTCCAAGGCCTTCCGATTCATGGATTTTCGCGAGATGGCCGTCGGCGGCGCGCCGTGCCTCGTCAATCGCATCACCTATACCGGCGATCTCGGCTACGAGATCTGGATGCCGCCTGCCTATCAACGGCTTGTCTATGCTGCCATCAAGGAAGCGGGCGACGAATTCGGCATCGTCGATTTCGGTATGCGCGCGCTGCTTGCCATGCGCCTGGAGAAGAATTTTCCGACATGGTTCCGTGAGCTAAGGCCCATCTATGGCCCATTCGAGGGCTCGATGGACCGATTCATCAAGATGGAGAAGAACGACTTCATCGGTCGCGAAGCCGCCGCGCGCGAACAGGCCGAAATGGCCAACGGCAAAGGTTCGAAACTGCGCCGTGTTTCCTTCCTGGTGGATGCAGCCGATGCCGACGTGATGGGCGACGAGCCCGTCTGGGCCAAGGTTGCGACCGATTACGGCACAGTCGAGAAGCCGCACGGCTACGGTGCGCCGCGTTTCGATGAGTTCGGCAAGGAAGTGCGCGGCTCAACGGCGGCACAAGGCGCCTCCGGCGTGCGCGGCATCGTCGACGGCGAATGGCGTGTTGTCGGCTGGATCACATCGGGCGGCTACGCGCATTATGTGCAGAAATCGATGGCGCAGGGCTACGTACCGGCGGCATTGGCTGAAAATGAAAGCGCCGGCATGTTCGAGATCGAGATCCTCGGGCACCGCCGCCCTGCCCGCATCAACATTGAACCGCCCTTCGACCCGAGCGGCGAAAAGATGCGAGGTTGAACCATGTCGACGGCTGGCCGGACTTCAGGGACTTTCGGCCGTCATCGCAAGATCATGCCTTTCGAGCCGGGCAGTACTTCGCAGCCCGGCTCGACTGAAGAGCTACGCGCCGCATCGCGTGAAAAGGCAGCTTCGCTCAACCAGCATGTGTTGGGCTACGGCGAGATCGCCGAACGTGAATGGGCGGCCGCCGGCACAGCCGCCCCCGATCTCCCCGCGATGCGCCGATACCGGCTCGAGCGCATCCGCGCCGAACTGAAGCGCCGCGGTTATGCCGGCGCTCTGCTCTACGACCCGGTCAACATCCGCTACGCGACCGACAGTACCAACATGCAGCTCTGGGTCGCGCACAATCCGACCCGCCACTGTTTCGTGGCAACGGAGGGGCCGGTAGTTCTCTTCGATTATTTCTCCTGCGAGCACCTGTCCGACCACTCCGGTGTCGTCGACGAGGTGCGGCCAGCCGTGTCCTGGATGTATCTCTATGGCGGCGAGATCACAGAGATAAAGGTTCGCCGTTGGGCAGCCGAGATCGCCGATCTGGTACGTGAGCATGGCGGCAGCAACAATCGCATTGCCGTCGATCATCTCGACCACGAAGGGGTCGAAGAGCTTGCACGCCTCGGCATCACCATAGGCAATGGCGAAGCCGTGATGGAAAACGCCCGCCTCATCAAATCGCCCGACGAAATCCTTGCCATGCGCCGTGCAATCATCGCTTGCGAGGCAGCCATGGGCGAGATGCAGGCGGCGCTGCAGCCCGGCATATCCGAAAACGAATTGTGGGCGGAGTTGCATCGCGGCAATATCGCGCGTGGTGGCGAGTGGATCGAGACGCGGCTGCTCTCCTCGGGCCCGCGCACCAACCCCTGGTTCCAGGAATGCTCGTCGCGCATCATCGACGCGGGAGATCTCGTTGCCTTCGACACCGACCTCATCGGCCCTTACGGGTTCTGTGCCGACCTTTCGCGCACCTGGCTGTGCGGCGACGGTCGTCCCAGCAACGAACAGCGTGATCTCTATCGCATTGCCGCCGACCAGATCATCTACAACACCGAGTTGATGCGGCCAGGTATCTCGTTCAAAGAACTTGTCGAACGCTCCGCCGTGCCGCCGCCGGATTGTTTCCCGACCCGCTATGGCGTGCTTTATCACGGCGTCGGCCTTGCCGATGAATACCCAACCCTGCCGCACATCTCCGATTGGACGGAGGATACGCCAGATGGCGTGATTGAACCCGGCATGGTCCTGTGCGTGGAAAGCTATATCGGCCGTCTGGGCGGGTACGAAGGCGTCAAGCTCGAGGAACAGATTCTCATCACCGAGACCGGCCCCGAAAAACTGTCATCCTATCCGCTCGACGAACGCCTGCTGGCCGTGTGAGCTCTGGCCCTCCAATTTGGTGTGGAAAGCGCTGATGCCGGCATGGCTGTAGGCCATACCGGCAGAGATAGTGGCGTCTGTCGCCCCTAACCTCGGATCAAGCCCATGCCATTCTCCTATCGCTTCGGCCTCGCCAATACCGCGCTTGCCGCGGCTCTCGTCTCAGCGGCCCCCTCAGCCTTTGCGCAACAACCGATCGCGCCGAAAGTCCTCGTCATCACCATGTTTGGCAGCGAAGCGAAACCTTGGCTGGAAGGGCGCAAGCTCGACACCAAGGTGAAGGTTCCGGGTCTGTCGAAGGAATATCCGGAGGTCGCTTGCGATACCGCAGGCCTGTGCGTGATGACGACGGCCATGGGCTACGCCAATGCCGCCAGCTCTGTTTCGGCTGTGATCTACAGCGGCCTGTTCGACCTCAAGCAGAGCTATATCCTCATCGCCGGCATTGCCGGCGTCGATCCGAGCGACGGCACGCTTGGTTCGGCGCACTGGGCGCGTTTTGCCGTCGACGCCGGTCTTCGCCACGAGATCGATCCGCGCCAGATCCCTGCTGACTGGCCGGACGGCGTCGTGGCACTTGGCGCCCAAAAACCAGGAGAGAAGCCCAAATGGGGGTCGGGAACGGAGGTCTACAAGCTGAACGAGAAGCTGGCGGAGAAGGCACTGGCCCTGACCAGCAGCGTCGAGCTTGCAGACAGCGACAAGGCCAAGGCCTACCGGGCGGCATACAAATCCTCGCCAGGCAATGCAGCACCCGCTGTCAGCATCTGCGACACGCTCTCGACCGACACCTACTGGCACGGCACCAAAACGGCCGAAAGCATGGGCAAATGGGTGTCGCTGCTGACCGATGGTGCCGGCAACTACTGCACCACGCAGATGGAGGACAATGCTTCGCTGACCGCTCTCCAGCGCGGCGCCGATGCAGGCCTGCTGCAATTCGATCGTATCGCGCTTTTGCGTACCGCTTCGAACTTCGACCGAGAGCCGGACGGCAAGACAGCGATCGAATCGCTCAGCGCCGACTCTGGCGGGTTCGGACCGGCAACCGCCAATGCCTATCGGGTCGGTTCGAAATTCGCCGATACCGTCATCAACGAATGGGCTGAATGGCAGAAAACCGTGGCCGCGAAATAGGCGGAAACGCTCTCAAATACCCGGGGAAGCTGCCGCCGGCTGACGACCAACTCAGCCGGCAATCAGCTCGGCTTCCGCCACAAGAGCTGCGCGCAATTTTGCCAGCAGCGCCGGTGGCGTGGTTCGCGCCGTGATGAAAGGCAGTCCCTTGCGCCGCGCTGTCCAGCCAACGACCGCGACATCCTTCGCCCGTGGTTCGAAACGCTGCGCCAGGGCCCAGCTTTGGCAATCGATCGCTGCCACATCGGCCCGTCCCTCGGCGACCTCCACAACGGAATTGCGGTGGCCGCCGCTTTCCAGCCGTTCGGCGAAGACATCGAGACTTTCGCCCATCGCCTGGAGGTCACGGGTGATGGCAATGATGCCCGACATGGAATCGAGACTGTTGAAGGCGAAACGCTTGCCCCTGATCAGGTCGAGCGGAATGAGCGCCTGTCCCTTGTCGGGTGCGGCAACGTCTTTGCCCGGTTTCCGCATCACGATGGCGCTGGAGTAGAAACCACCCTGCCCGCCTTCGATACCGTCATAGCTCGGCTGGCCGACCACCTGCACATGGTGCTGAAGACCGAGTTCCATCGGCCCCCAGCAGGTCTGCGCGAACAGCAGCGCCGGATGCAGCCAGATGGCGTGGAAATCAAGTTCGTCCGGCGACAGTCTTGCAGGATCAGATACGACGACCTTGCCTGATGCGTCACGGATCCCGCCCGGAACGGCAGGCAGGTCTGCATTGCGCCGCACCAACGCTTCGGGTGCATCGACACCGGCGTACTGCAAGGCATGGCGAATCTTTGCCCATTGAGCATCGACCTGCGCGCGGGCTTCCGGCCAGTCATACATAGAAAGGGCGGCGATGAATTTGCTCATGCCAGGATATGATCGTCGCAGGGTTGAGGTTTCAAGATGGCGTAAGAAACGGAGTACCGACAATCACTCCTTCGGGGGTTCGGCAGGAACCGGCGCGGTTCCGAGGCCGCTGACGTTGCGAGCCCGCACGCGCGGCGCAAACGCCCTGCCCTTTTCCGGCACACGCCGCAGCGCGGGATGCACGACCGGCTCCTTGGCCTTGAAGGCATAGGCTTTCAACAGCGCGAAATAATTCGGGTATGTATAGCCGTTGTTGGCCTTCAACCACTTTTCGCGGTCATCCCGGAAGAGCTTCGGCAACTTGTACCAGGCCACCGTCGGCTTGCTGTGGTGCACGAAATGCAGGTTGTTGTTGAGGAACAGGAAGGACAGCGGCGAGCGTTCCACGATCACGGTTCGGCCCTCGGGACGCTCCGACCACTGGTGTTCGGCATAGGTGCGGATCGCAATCAGCGACTGGCCGAACCACATCGGGACAAGGATGTAGAGCCACAGCGGCATGCCGAAGCCGAATTGGATCACCAGCAGCACTGCGGCAAGTCCGATGGCGTGCAACAGCCAAGCCTGCCGGATCGACTTGTCTCCAGCCAGCATCTGCTTGGCGTCGTCGATGTAAAAGCCGATCATCGACATCCACGGACCGAGGAAAAAGCGGCCGACCATGGTGTTGTTGATCCTGAGCAGGAACTTCATCGCCTCCGGAAGCTCGTCATGGTGCCACAGCGCCTTGTAGTAGCTCTCCGGATCGTCGAGCGGATCCGTGAGGCGCTCATCGGCGTGGTGGCGCAGATGCAGCGTCTTGAAGCGGCGGAATGGCCAAATAAGCCCGATCGGCAGGAAGACGACAGCCTCGTTGACCAGCGCGTTGCGGGTCGGATGGCCATGCAGCACTTCGTGGATCAGCGACGACTGCAACGCGACAGTCAGAGTGAGCACGACAAGGGCAACTAGCGGATAGGAGGGCCAGATCAACAGGCCGGCGATGAGCCAGGTTCCGTAACAGCCTATGGCGAGAAAAACGGTCGGCCATTCCACCGCCGGTTTGCTGCTCACCTTCTTGCGCTTGTTTGCCATGCGATCGACCACTGCCTTTCAGTCGCCGGAACCGGTTTGTGATTCCTGACAACATTGTGTCAGCAGTCATACGCTGTCTCAACGCGACAAAGCGCACAAAGTGTTGCGATTGCGCACCTTTGCAAGCATATGATGCGCTTGGTAAACAAATCGGGAGATTCATTTACGCCCATTTGCGCGAATGAAGCCTATGTGTAGAACTTTTTGCTAGCTTTTGGAGGAACAACGCAATGGACAAGCGCGACCTCTCCACCGTGTTCCGGGAGCGACTGAAAATGCTCTTGACACGCTCCGATCTCAACCAGTCGGCCTTCGCGTCCGCCGTCGGCATCGACCGTTCAGCGCTGTCGCAACTGCTTTCCGGCGCGTCCGTGCGCCTGCCGCGCGCGGAGACGCTTCTCAACATCGCCGCCGAGTTCAAGGTCTCGCTCGACTGGCTGCTTGGCCTCTCGCAGGACGAGGGCGTGACCGGCGAAATCCGCGAAAGCCTGGAAATCGAAGAAGCCTCCGGCGGCTTCGAGCGCACGCTGATCGCCAAATGGCATGCCGAAGCGGTCGGCACCAAGATCCGCTACGTACCGGCGGGCATCCCTGACCTTCTGCGCACAGAGGCGCTGGTCGACTATGAGGCGGGCATTTCCAACAAAAGCCGACAGGCACAGGCCGGCGAAACGCAGTACCGCATAGACTACAGCAGGCGGCCGGAGACCGACATGGAGGTCTGCATGCCACGCCATACGCTGGAGATCTTCGCGCGCGGCCTGGGTGTCTGGGATGCCTTTCCGGCCGAAGAGCGCCGCGAGCAACTGATGCATATGGCTGCCCTGCTCGACGACCTCTATCCGACCTTCCGCCTCTATCTCTATGACGGGCGCATGCGCTATTCGATCCCCTATACGATCTTCGGACCTTATCGCGCCGCGATCTATGTCGGCGACATGTATATCGTGCTCAACGCCACCCAACCGATCCGTACGCTGACGGGCCATTTCGACAATCTGATCCGCGCGGCCGAGATCAACGCACATGAGGCGGCTGCCTTCGCCCAGCGTCTGGCCGACCTGCCCCTTGCGGTTTCGCGCCCCTGACGGCACCCTCCCGCAGTCATCAATGCAGGGAGCTATCCTTGGATCGCCATATCGTCGTGCCTCCGCAGTCCGGCCGCGCCTTCCGTATAAAAAAGGGCGAACGCATCCGCATCATCGACCCCAAGGGCCAACAAGTCGCCGATCTGTGGGCTTTCGTGACCGGAGAAACGCTGGATTGGCTGAGCACGTCGAACACCCGCGACATCATCGAGCGATTGTTCCCACAGATCGGCGAACATTTTTACGGCACCACAGGTGAGCCGCTGCTGACACTGGTGGCGAACGATTCCCCCGGTCCGCACGACATGCTCTTTCCGGCCTGCAACGCGGCGCTATACCGCCGCGCCGGTTTCGACGAGCATCCGAGTTGCCAGGACAATCTGCATAAGGCACTCGCCGCCGAGGGCATTGCGCTTCCCTTCACGCCGGACCCGGTCGACTTCTTCCAGAACTCGCTGCCGACCGCTGACGGAACATTGCTGGTTGACGCCTCCATCAACCCGCCGGGCGGTTCGGTGACGCTGCGAGCCGAACGCGATCTCCTGGTCGTCGTCACAGCCTGTTCGGTCGATCATCATCCGACCAATGGCGACGTCTGCACCGAAATCGAAGTCGAGCTGACGCCGGCCGCGTAGTTCGACCCGTGAAACGCATTTTCGTCTTCTGCAAGAGATCGTGTTTTTTCGTCTTAGGCAGGAGATCGTGAAGCGCGCTTCCATTGACTGGACATAAAGACTTCTTTATATCCTTATCCAAACTCGAGTTTGAAAGCCCGCGCCATGACCACCATCAATCCGATCGATGCCCTGATCGCCGAAAAGGGCGTGCTTCTGGCCGATGGCGCCACCGGCACCAATCTGTTCGCAATGGGCCTGCCGGCTGGCGAAGCGCCGGAAATCCTCAACGAGACCGCGCCCGAGACCATTACCAAGCTGCATCAGGGCTTTGTCGATGCTGGCGCCGACATCATCCTGACCAACTCCTTCGGCGGCACCCGTCACCGTCTGAAGCTGCACCATGCGCAGGACCGCGTCTTCGAATTGAACAAGACGGCTGCGGAAATCGCGCGTTCCGTTGCCGACAAGGCTGGCCGCAAAGTCATCGTCGCCGGCTCCGTCGGCCCAACCGGCGAGCTGCTCATTCCGCTCGGCGCGCTAAGCTACGAGGATGCCGTCGAGGCCTTTGCCGAACAGATCGAGGGCTTGAAGGCCGGTGGCGCCGAAGTCGCCTGGATCGAGACCATGTCGGCACCTGACGAGATCCGCGCTGCCGCCGAGGCTGCAATCCGCGTCGGCCTGCCCTATACCTATACGGGTTCCTTCGACACCGCCGGCCGCACCATGATGGGTCTGCTGCCGAAGGATATCCACGCCGTCGCTGATGGCTTGGCCGAAGCCCCGCTCGGCGTCGGCGCCAACTGCGGCGTCGGCGCGTCCGATATCCTGGCTTCCCTGCTCGACATGACCGAGGCAAAGCCGGAGGCCACTGTCATCGTCAAGGGCAATTGCGGCATCCCGGAATTCCGCGGCTCGGAAATCCATTACTCCGGCACGCCGGAACTGATGTCCGACTATGTGCGTCTGGCCGTCGATGCCGGCGCAAAGATCGTTGGTGGCTGCTGTGGCACCTCCTTCGCCCACCTGGCCGCCATGCGCAAGGCGCTGGATGTGCACAAGAAGGACGTGCGCCCAACGGTTGAAACCATCGTCGAGCGCATCGGGCCGCTGCGCAACAAGGCTGCCAGCGCCAATGCCAATGAGACCGGCGAAGGTCGTCGCGAGCGTCGCCGCTCGCGCGCCTGATCCGGCGGTACTCTTTTTTTAATCGTTGCTGTTGTCGGCGTAGCGAGCCTGCACTGAGCCGAGATCGGTCGACGGTCCGCCACTGCGCATCAACGCGACCGTTTCCGATGCGCGCGGGTCGCTGAGCTTTTCCAGCGCCGCACGAAAACGCTCATTGGTGAGCGCCGACAATGCCGTCTTGCGTGCAGTCTCAACGTCCCGGCTGAGCATTGCCTGTGATGTCCTTGCCGGTTCGGTGACCTGTGTTGCGGTCACCTGAACCGAAGTCGAAATTCCGTCTATGCGCACGTCCAAACCCTTAAAGAGCGTCCCTCGAAGGTCCTTACGTGACGTTACGTTGCACCGCGGTAGCGAAATTATTCGGCATTTTAGCAATCAGAAGAAAAGGCAGCGATCAGGCATCCTCGCGATCGTTCCGAAGCCTTCTGAAATGCCCTCTCTCCGCTGAGACGGAGAGAGGGCAGCCTGCTAGTTCATCGCTGCCGCCAGCCGCACCAAAGACAGGAATTCCGCCCGATAACCGAATGGATCGGCGCCGCGCGCGGCGCTGGCGATCTCCTGGATGCGGTCATAGCCGAATTTGGCGGTCGCATCCTCGTTGCGCAGCTTCTGCCCGAAAGCCGCAACCGCGACCGAGAAGCGCTGGTCGGCGCCGGCAGCATCGAAGGACGACACTTCGTTGGCACCGGTCACCGGCGTGGTGATCAGCTTGGACGTATCCGCATCCGGCAGTTTGTAGCGGATCTTCACGAACGCAAATTCGTCCGCATTGGAAACACCGCCATTGCTGGTCGTCGCCTCACCGTAGCGCAGATCGTCGACCTGTTGCGTGCCCCCTTTCGGCGTCAACTCATAGATCGCCGTCACGGAATGGCCCGAACCGATTTCGCCCGCATCGACACGGTCATTGTTGAAGTCTTCTCGATTCAACGCCCGCGTCTCGTAGCCGATCAGCCTGTATTCCGCGACCTTGGCGGGATTGAACTCGACCTGTATCTTCACGTCCTTGGCAATCGGGAACAAGGTCGAGGAAGCGCCTTCGACCAGCACCTTCTCGGCTTCGGCCAACGTGTCGATATAGGCGGCGGTGCCATTGCCGTTCTGGGCAATGGTCTGCATCATCTGGTCGTTGAGATTGCCGCGCCCGAAGCCGAAAACCGAAAGGAACACGCCCGTCTCGCGCTGCTTCTCGATCAGTCGCTTGAGATCGTCATCGTCGGTCTGGCCGACGTTGAAATCGCCATCGGTGGCAAGCATCACCCGGTTGATGCCACTTTTGACGAAGGATTTCTGCGCCAGCCGGTAGGCCTCGCGGATGCCCGCCTCCCCGGCTGTCGAACCACCCGGCGCAAGGTCATCGATGGCACGCAGGATCTTGTCCTTCTCCGACGCTTTGGTCGGCTCCAGCACTGTGCCGGCATCGCCCGCATAGGTGACGATAGAGACAGTATCGTCAGCTTTGAGCTTGTTGATCAGCAGGCGGAAAGCGGATTTCAGCAATGGCAGCTTATCCGGCTCGTCCATCGAGCCGGACACATCGATCAGAAAAACCAGATTGGCCTTTGGCTGTACCGTGGGCTGCATATCGTAGCCTTTGATGGCGACATGCATGAGCTTGTGTTCGGCATTCCACGGCGCCGGCATGACGCTGACCGTCGTGTTGAATGGGGTCGCAGCGTCGGTCGGTCCCTTCCAGTCGTAAGGGAAGTAATTGACCATCTCCTCGACGCGGACGGTATCTGCCTGCGGCAAAAGCCCATCCTTCAGCGAGCGACGAACAAAGGAATAGGACGCGGTATCGACATCGATGGAGAAGGTCGAGACCGGATCTTCTTTTGCCGAGCGGACCGGATTGGTCTTGAAATCCTGGACGCGGTCGCGGTTTTCCTCGCGCGGCTGCACGGTATCGGCAGGCATCGGCGCCGGCGCGATCGAGGGCTCAGCCATCAATGTTGTACTCGCCGGGCTGCGCGCCAAGGAATCGGCGGATTCGCTCTCGGCCAAAGGCGCGGCCGATTTCATCTCGGCGCTTTTCATCCGCGCGAACTCCTTGCGCGGAGCAGCCTGCACGTTGCCGGCAGGCGCGGCAGCCTCGGGTTTCGCGGCAGACGCCACAGGAGCGATCTTTTGCTTGATTTCATCTGTCGAGGGAGCCGCAGCCAGTGGTGGCTGCGTGTCCGGTTTTGCCGACGCCGGCTTGTCCGCAAGCGTCTCGGCGACGCTATCGCTTGCGTCGACCGCTGATCTCTGTTCCTGCATCAGGTGGAAAGCCGTGTAGCCGGCAATCGGCAATGCGACGAGACCGGCGATGGCCGGTGTGGCGATGAGCTTCTTCTGCATGATCTCTCTCCAGAGCGTGAGTGCTCGGGAAGTGAGACGCGACGTCGCCGCCGTTCCTTGGGGGGCTGCTTCATCTTTTTCATCGAAGGCCGTCATGGCGGCGGCGAGCGCGCGCGCGCGTGCCTTAGCACCCGGGCCTGGCACTGCCGCATCGCGCAGCTTTTTCAGTTCGTTGTCATCGACCATGGTCAAACTTCCCCGACTGAACGCATCAGAACTTTCAGCCGTTTCTTCGCTTCATGGATGTGCCACGAAACCGTCGCCTCCGAGATTGCCATCGTTTCGGCCGCAGCCGCGTGATTGAGTCCCTCCCCATAGACCAGCAGAACTGCCTCGCGCTGCTTGTCGGGAAGGAGACGCACCGCCGCCCAGAGCGCATCCACCGGATCATTTTCTTCAGCGGCCTGCGCCTGCCCGACGATCTGTGTATGGCTACCATACGCCTCCGTCTTTGCGCTCTCCCGGGCGCTCTTGCGTGCAAGGTCGCGGGCGGCATTCAAGGTCATGGCATAAAGCCAGGTGGTGAAGGCGCCACCGCCGCGATAATCACGGATCGCCCGGCCGAGCCGTACACACACGTCCTGGGCGACATCCTCAGCATCGGCCTTGCGGCCGCACCAGCGATAGGCGACGCGGTAGACAAAATCGTAGTGACGCCCGACCAGTTGGCCGAACGCGTCCCTGTCTCCTTCTCTGGCCCGCCCGATCAACTCGGTGTCGGATGCCTCGTCGTCCAGCATCATCGCCATCATTTGCCTGTTGGACGACGCCTATTGGCCAATCCTTGGGCGGATGGGAAGATTTTTCCTCAAAGTAGTTGAAAAGGCATCGGCTGGCGGACTCGTCGAAGAGATCAGCCCAGGGTTTCGCCAAAGAAGTCTATCAAACGCTTCCAATGGCGTTCGGCGCCGGCAATGTCGAAAACGCTGTGATCCGACACGCACCAGCCATGCTGCATGCCGACATAGTTCTCGATGACGTGGTCGACTTCCGCTTCCCGCAATGCCAGCGCCAGCCGGGCCGACTGCTCCGGCGGGAAACTGCCGTCGACGCCGGCCGAGCCGACATAGACGCGCGCCTTGATCTTGGCCGCATTCGAAGCCGGACTGTCTAGTGCATCCGTTCCCAGCCGGCCGCCATGGAAGCTCGCAGCAGCCGCGATCTTGTCAGGGTACGCCGCCGCGGCGTTGAGCGCGCGACCGCCACCCATGCAATAGCCGACGACGCCAATCGCCCCCCGCACACCTTCTGTCTCGAGTGCCGCAATGAAGGCGCCGCTGTCGCGGGCGGTCATGTCTTGCGTCGTGCCACTGATCAGGGCCGTGAGCGCCGCCTTGCTCTTTTCCTCGGCAAAGGCGGTCTTGGCGTCGAACGGCCCGTAGGGCGTGTTGCGATAGAACAGATCCGGCACCAGTACCGCGTAGCCGTGACCGGAGAGCCTGGCTGCCATGTCATAAAGCGCGGGACGTGGTCCAAAGGCATCCATGTATAGGACGACCCCGGCTTTCACCTGTCCGGTGCGGAACATGGAAGCCCGCGCCACACCGTCCGGGGTTCTGATCGTGATGTCGCGCTTGCTGGCTGAAGGCACCATCCGTCTCCATGTTGGGGGAAATGGGAACGGATAGATAGCGCGAGCCTCGCGGCAGGCAAGCCGGGTCGTCAGCCGTGCTTTTCGAGACGCACCGTGCGTGCACCGACCAGCTGCGTTCGGCCGGCTCCAAACCCCATCACCGCAACCCCGAGACCGAGAGCCGTAAAAAGGATTGCGCAGGCAGCGAAGCTTCCGGTCCAGCCATGGATCAAACCGACCAGCAGCGGGCCGATCGCAGCCAGCACATAGCCAACGCCCTGCGCCATGCCGGAAAGATGCGACGCCACATGCGGGTCGGGCGAGCGCAAGACGATCACTGTCATCGCAGCAGCGATCAAACCACCCTGTCCCAACCCCTGGACGATGGCCAGAGGCAGCGTCATGGAGGTTGGCGCGAACAGCATACCCAGCAGCGCAACGACCGCGACAGCGACCAGGGCGACATTGACGATGCTCTGATTACGGCAGCGAACCGCGATTGGCGGCACTGCCAGGCAAGCAACGACCTGGGCCATCACGGATACCGAGACGATCGCGCCGGCGGCGGTCGCGTCGAAGCCACGCTCGCGCAGGATCGGGGCCAGCCAACCGAAGATGCTGTAGGCCAGTGCCGACTGCAGGCCCATGAACAGCGTGACCTGCCATGCCAGCGGGTCTCGCCACAGTCCGGTGACACGGAAACCGCTATGGCTTGTCCGGTGGCGGGTGGCGAATGCCTGCGGCGTCCACAACAACAGAACGGCAAAAGCCGGTACCGCCCAGGCGGCGAGTGCGACGGCCCAGGAGCCCGTGATGTAATGTTCGACCGGTAGCGTCAGCCCGGAAGCGGCGGCCGCTCCCGCGCACAACGCCATCGTATAGAGGCCGGTCATCAGCGCCATGCTGTCGGGAAAGTCGCGCTTGACCAAACCGGGCAACAGCACGTTGCCGACCGCGATGGCGGCGCCCGCGATGAAGGTGGCGGCAAACAGGATCGGCACCGATCCAAATCCGCGTAGCGCCGTGCCCAGCGTGACCAGTGCCATGACGCCAAGCAGCGTGCGCTCGGCGCCGTAGCGCTGCGCCAGCCTGGGCGCAAAGGGCGCAAAGATGCCGAGACACAGCACCGGCAGCGTCGTCAGCAGCGAAGCACCGGTGCTGGACAGGCCCGTTGCCTGCATCATCTCCGGCAACAGCACCGAGAGGCTGGAAAATATCGGACGCAGGTTGAAAGCGATCAGCACGAGGCTGGCGCCGAGCAGGATGCGCGCGGCCGGGCTTGCAAGCACCGGCGCTTGCGGTGGTGGCAGGCTGTCGGCTTCGGCGTCGATGAGCTGGTCATCGATAGCGTCCATGGCCGATTGTCCGGCCTGAGGCCGGTTCTGACGGAAAATCTGGTTCATTGTGCGAGGTGCCGGTCGAGTTGCAGGAGAACGGGTGTCATGAAAGCACGGACGGCATCACCGGCGCGGTCCGGATCGCCCGAGGCGATGGCCTCGATGATCTGCGCGTGCATCGGAACATCCGGTTCCGGCAGGTCACCGCCCAGCGTCGCCTGGATGGTTTCGGCAATTGCCGCGGTGAAGAAGTCGTAGAGCTCTACCATGGCGCGATTGCCCGACATCGCCACGATTGCCTTGTGGAAAGCGAGGTCGCGGCAGACGAAATTGTGCTGTCCGTCATCGGCGACCGTGCCGCGCTCGGCGAGCAGGCGACTGAGCCTTTCGATGTCCGCCGGTGTGTGTCGAAGCGCCGCCAACCGCGCCGCCTCCACATCGAGCGCCGTGCGCGCTTCCCACTGGTCGCGCAGGCAGGCCCGCCTGACCCGCACCAGCGCCGCTGTGGGGTCGACAGCCGAGCGTACATAGGTACCGGACCCCTGGCGTGTTTCGAGCAGGCCTTGCGAAACCAGCGCCCGCACGGCTTCCCGCACCGTGCCGCGGCTGACCAGAAGCTGGTCGGACAAGGCGGATTCATTGGGAATGCGGCCGCCGACCAGCCAGCGGCCGCTGAGAATTTCGGTGCGCAGGCTTTCAGTGGCGCTATCGGTGAGATTTGTGCGATTGGCTGGTTGCATCGTAACATATTCATCAAGTCATCGGATGACTTGATGAATATGTTCATGTGTGCTTGAGGTCAACCACGAGGCAAGGACGATCCGAACGAAACGATTGGGCCAGAGTGGCAGCCACCAGGTGCCCGAAGCCCTAAAGCAAACAGCTACATGCCGGCATAGCTCGCCATGTGAAAGGCCTGCACGTCAGCGGGATACCGATAGTCTGCACCATAGGGACAGGCGTTGCGATCGAGGCAGCCGCCAGTACGGCATGGCCTACCTTCCGCTCCATGCACATGAGCGAGACAGGACTGGTAGGCAAAACCATCGCCCGAATAAGCATCCACCGGACAGGATTTCAGGCAGGGTTTTCCGACACATAGGTCGCAAAGATGAATCGAATCGTGAATGTCTGGAATCGGAATCTCGTCGGCAAACAGCAGCGCCCCCCGATATGCGTGCCACAGGCCATATTCGGGATGCATAAGGATGCCGAGCGGTGATGGTTTCAATCCCTCCGCCCGCATCGCCCATTGCTGGAACGGCTGATAAGGTTTGTCCGACGGATAAACGGTCCACGCGCTGAAATACGCCGCGACCCCGTCGATCACCTCCCGCGACCATGTGTCGAGCGGGTTTTGAAGATCCCACGGCTGCTGTTCTCGCCATCCAAGGAAGTACGGCCAGGGTGCCGCGCCCGCCTGCCCGACCAGAAGAACAGACTTCGCCGGTCTCACCCCCGAAGTCTCGGGCACCGCTTCACCATCCCCGAACACAAAACCGCCGCGCAGGATGAGGCCATGCGCGGCGAGTTGGCTCGAAATCTTTTGCAGGCGTAGATCTTTGGCCTGACGATGGTTGCTCACGGCGACCCGACCTTCATTGGCGATCGACCGACATCACCTTTTGTCCGGGTCGGAAAACGCACTCCGCCAGACTTCCTTGTGAATGATGTTGGCCACTTTAGCCCGGCCTGAATCGGGCTCCTTTCAAGTGAAGGCGTCGGGCATCGACTCCTTCTTCTTGGTGATGAAGGCTTGCAGCGCCTCGTCGATGCCCTGGTCGAGATCCGGTGCCTCGTAGCTCTCCAGCCAGCGCCGGGCCAGCTCGTTGGCGCGCTGCGGTGCAGTCTTCTCACCTTCTGCCAACCACTGCTCATAAGAATTGTTGTCGGCGATGGCGGAACGGTAGAAGGCCGTCTGGAAGTTGGCCTGGGTGTGGTCGCAGCCGAGATAGTGGCTGCCCGGGCCAACCTGGCGGATGGCGTCCATCGCCTGGCCGTTCTCCGACAGATCGACACCCTCGGCAAACTTCTGCTGCATGCCGAGCTGGTCGATGTCCATCATGAATTTCTCATAGCAGGAGGCCAGTCCGCCCTCGAGCCAGCCAGCCGAATGCAACACGAAATTGGTGCCGGCAAGAATGGTCGAATTCAGCGTGTTGGCACTTTCATAGGCTGCCTGCGCGTCCGGGATCTTGGAGGCGCAAAGCGAACCGCCGGTACGGAACGGCAGGCCGAGCCGACGCGCCAGTTGCGCAGCACCGTAGGACACCAGCGACGGCTCCGGTGTGCCGAAAGTCGGCGCACCCGACTGCATCGAGATCGACGAAGCGAAGGTGCCGAACAGCACTGGCGCACCGGGCCGGATGAGCTGGGTAAAGGAAGCGCCGGCCAGAACCTCGGCCAGGACCTGCGTCAGCGTGCCGGCTACCGTCACCGGGCTCATCGCGCCGGCCAGGATGAACGGAGTGACGATGCAAGCCTGGTTGTGGCGTGCATAGACTTTCAGTGCACCCAGCATCGTCTCGTCGAAAACCATTGGCGAGTTGGCGTTGATCAGCGAAGTCAGCACGGTGTTGTTTTCGACAAAGTCGTCGCCGAACACCAGCTTGGCCATCGCGACGGTGTCTTCCGCGCGTTCCGGCGCCGTGACAGAGCCCATGAACGGCTTGTCCGAATATTTGATGTGCGAATAGATCATGTCGAGATGGCGCTTGTTGACCGGCACATCGACCGGTTCGCACACTGTTCCACCCGAATGGTGGATCGACGGCGCCATATAGGCGAGCTTCACGAAATTGCGGAAATCCTCGATCGTCGCGTAGCGGCGGTTGCCGTCGAGGTCGCGCACGAAGGGCGGTCCGTAGACGGGTGCGAAGACCGTGGCATTGCCGCCGATCTGTACCGAACGCTCCGAGTTGCGCGCATGCTGGGTATACTGCTTCGGCGCGGTCTTGAGCAGGGAGCGGCAGAGCCCTCGCGGAAAGCGAACGCGTTCGCCCTTCACATCGGCTCCGGCCTGCTTCCACAATTGAAGCGCTTCCGCATCGTCGCGGAATTCGATCCCGGTCTCTTCGAGAACCGTGTCGGCGTTCTTCTCGATCAGCGCCAGGCCTTCCTCGTCCAGCACTTCATAGACCTTGATCTGGCGCCGGATATAGGTGAGCTGCTGGCCGGGTCCACCGCCGGTGCGCGCGGCGCGTCTGGCGGCGGCGCCACCTCGGTCTCCACGCCCTCGCCTGCCGCCCGCCGCCGCTTCGTGATCGACTGCCGCGTTCTCACTCATGATCGCTCTTCCTTGAAATCCGTTCGACCGCCTCACGGCGGCTGCTTCCCCGGATCGTAGTCATGCACCCTATCCGAAACGGCCAGCGAGCGCCAACGCCTGTCGCAAAATCGACAAGAAGAACAACAGATTCCCGGTCGCTTTCCTTTTGCGGAAAGTCGCAAATCAGCTATGGATGCGCGTCGCCGCACGGTAGGTATTGACGCGATGATTGGTGCCTTGCGACAAGGTCGCGCGGCCGCAGGGAGATAGATCAAACATGTCCGACGACGAGATCATCCTTTCCGAACTCTCCGACGAGGAACTCGTGCAGCAGATGCACGACGATCTTTATGATGGCCTCAAGGAAGAAATCGAGGAAGGCACGAACATCCTCCTGGAGCGTGGTTGGGCACCGTACACGGTCCTCACCGAGGCGCTGGTCGAAGGCATGCGCATTGTCGGCGAGGATTTCCGCGACGGCATCCTGTTCGTGCCGGAAGTGCTGCTTTCCGCAAATGCGATGAAGGCAGGCATGTTCATCCTGCGCCCGCTGCTCGCAGCCACTGGCGCTCCCAAGCAGGGCAAGATGGTGATCGGCACCGTCAAGGGCGACATTCACGACATCGGCAAGAACCTTGTCGGCATGATGATGGAAGGCGCGGGCTTCGACGTCATCGACCTCGGCATCAACAACCCGGTCGAGAAATATCTCGACGCGATCGAGCAGCATCAGCCGGACATCATCGGCATGTCGGCGCTGCTCACCACCACCATGCCTTACATGAAGGTCGTCATCGACACGATGAAGGAAAAGGGCATTCGCGACGACTATGTCGTTCTGGTCGGCGGCGCCCCGCTCAATGAGGAATTCGGCAAAGCCGTCGGCGCCGATGCTTATTGCCGCGACGCTGCGGTGGCGGTGGAAACCGCCAAGGACTTCATGAAACGCAAGCACAACGTGCGCGCTTCAGCCTGATCGCGAAAGGCCGCGTCTTGCGACGCGGCCTTGTCGTAACCAATTGTGGGGAGCCGGTCAGTTTTTGACCGTGTCCTCGACGGCGCGGGCAGTGCCCTTGACGTCCTTGCCGACGCCACGAACCGTATTGGCACAGCCGGAGAGTACGAGCGCCACGGCAATGACGGCGAGCGGTGCGATGCGTGACAGTTTCATGGACGGTGTCTCCCTTATGGCGATGTAACAATCATCAACGCCAAAGAGATAACACAGTTCCACGTTGTGCAGAACGCGAATGGCGATGTTGGAGTGATCCGCATGGCAACACAGCAGAACCTCGATCCGGCAGCCATCGCCGACGCTGTGGTGATGGTCGATGGGGAGATTCCCTCGACCGCTCCTCTCGTAGAGCGCGTTCGGGTCATTGCTTGCGGCGCGATCGCGCGTGAGGTGCTGGCGGTCTGCAAAGCCAACCATCTCGACCATGTAGACCTGATCTGTCTGCCGGCAATCTGGCATGTCTATCCCGACAAGATCGCGCCGGCGATGCGTGAGGCGATCGCCAAGGCACGAACGGAAGGCTACAGTCGCATCTTCATCGGTTATGCCGAATGCGGCACGCGCGGCGAGCTCGACAAGATCTGCGAGGAAGAGGGCATCGAGCGTATCGGCGGGCCACACTGCTATGCCTTCTTCAGCGGCAATGAGGCCTTTGCGAAGGTAGCTGAGGACGAATTCACGGCCTTCTACCTGACCGACCTGATCACGCGCCAGTTCGAGGCTTTTGTCATCGAACCGCTCAAGCTCGACAAACATCCCGAACTCAAGGAAATGGTTTTCGGCAATTACACCAAGATCGTCTATCTGGCACAGACCGAGGACGAAGACTTGCAGAGAAAGGCGAAGTGGGCCGCCGACTATCTGGGTCTCGACTACGAATATCGCTTTACCGGCTATGGCGATCTTGCGCCGGCAATCCTCGCGGCTGCGGAGCATTGATCGCTCAACCAACTCACTGGTTGGGCCGCTTCGTCGAACAAACAACCCATTGATTGTCGGACTGGTTTTCTCCCACTCGGACGGGCTATAACGCCGTCGTCGACGCACTGGGGACACGACATGCATCTGCGCGCCTTCGTATTCACCACAGCCATCCTTCTGGCTGGAAATGCCCTTGCGGACGGCGTGGTGCAGAAATTGATCACTCCGGCAGACAAGGCGCGGCTTGCCAAATATGACGCGACCCGCAAATCAGCGCTTGCTGAGGCAAAGGCAGGCCGGTCGAGTGAGGTGAAGGAACTCGACACACTGCTCTCCCGCCCCTTGGTCCCTTTCTCGGATAAGGACCTCACCGGCAACTGGCAGTGCCGCACCATCAAGGCCGGCGGACTCGGCCCGCTTGTCATCTACGGCTGGTTCAAGTGCCGCGTGACCGACGACGGCTCCGGCTGGGCGCTGGAAAAGACGACCGGCTCCCAGCGCACCAAGGGTCGTTTCTATGACGACGGTGAGAAGCGCGCGATCTATCTGGGCTCTGGTTTCGTCGCAGGCGAGAAGGCGCAACGCTATGGCACTGGCCCCAAGACCGACCAGGTCGGTTATGCCTTCCGCACCGGACCGAACGCCTGGCGTGTCGAATTTCCGGCGCCCTACTATGAATCCAAGCTCGACATCATCGAATTCAAACGCTGATCGATCTTGGTTCTTGAACAACGCTGACATAAAGGATTAACCGGCTCGGCCGAGGGTATTTTGACTGGGGACTGAACTTGCGACCGCTGCAGTTGCGCACGCGGCCAAGTTCTAAGAGGCTGGACTTCCAAGGATGAACGAGGCTGCAGACACGGCACCCGTCGTCGTCGTCACCGAAGGCGGCGACCATATCTGGGCGATCGTCAACGCCATTGCCGACCGTTTCGCAAACGTCACCGTCATCCTTGAGACGCCTATCTCCAAATGGTCGCTGCTCAAGCGCCGCGCCGTGCGGCAAGGTTGGGTCTCCGTTTTAGGTCAGATCGGCACCATGGTGCTGGTGCGACTCGGCAAACGTTTCGGCACTGCGCATGCCGAAGAGATCGCGACCGAATACAATCTCAAGACTCAGCCAAAGCCGGGCCAGGACATCGTGCACGTGCCCTCCGCCAACGCGCCGGAGGCGATCAAGGTTATAACCGACATCAAGCCAGGCGTCGTATTGCTTGCCGGATGCCGTGTGCTGACGAGCGAGACATTGGCTTCCATCCCTTGCCCCGTCATCAACTATCACGCGGGCATCAATCCAAAATACCGTGGCATGAACGGCGCTTACTGGGCGCTGGTGAACAATGACGTCGAGAATTTTGGTACAACCGTTCACCTCGTCGATGCCGGTGTCGACACCGGCGCAGTGCTGCGCCACACGCGCGGCAAGCCTGGTCGCGGCGATACCATCTCGTCCTATCCACTGCGCCAGGCTGCGATTTCGCGCGACGCCTGCGTCGATGTGGTCGAGAAGGTTCTGGCCGGCCGCATCGAACCCTTCGATCCCGGCCTGCCCTCGCAGATATGGTTTCATCCGACGGTTTGGTCCTATGTGTGGACCGGGCTACGCCGCAACATCTGGTAGGCCAGAAACAACCGTCCGTTTACGCTACAATTCGACAGCGTTAGACTTCGCCGATGGCTGAGATCGACCACAGACAGATCATCGCATCCCTCTCGGTCGAGGATCGACGCGATCTGACCGAAAAACAGGACGCGCCCGGTGTGCTGCGGCTCGCGCTCCATGGCGGACTGATCGTGCTGCTTGCCGCCTTCATACTGTTCCAGGTGCCGTTCTGGCCTGTGCTGATACTGCCGCTCGGTATCCTTGTCGTCTTCCTGTTCACGCTGCTTCACGAGACGATCCATGAGACGGCATTTCGCACCGAACGCCTGAACCGCGTGGCCGCCGCCGTTTCCGGCTTCCTCATCCTGCTGCCGCCAGCCTGGTTCCGCTATTTCCATTTCGCCCATCATCGCTACACGCACGATCCGGACAACGATCCGGAACTGATGAGCCCGAAGCCTGAGACAATCGCGCAGTATCTGCGCTACCTGTCCGGCTGGCCTTATTGGAGTGGCATGGTCAAGGTCATCGCCATCAATGCCTCCGGCCGCAACGATGATCCCTTCGTGCCGGAAAAAGGTCGTGCCAAGGTTATCTCGGAGGCACGATGGTTTCTGGGCCTTTACGCCCTGTTGTTGGCCGGCTCTCTGCTCTTGCAATCGACGGCACTGCTGTGGGTATGGATCGTGCCGGTGCTGATCGGCCAGCCCTTCCTGCGGGCTTACCTTCTGGCCGAGCACACACGCTGCCCGCATGTTGCCAACATGCTCGAAAACACGCGCACCACTTTCACCACGGCCATCGTGCGTTTCGTGGCGTGGAACATGCCCTACCACGCCGAGCATCACTCCTATCCGGCAGTGCCCTTCCACCGCCTGCCGCGTTTTCACGAAATAATCGCCGAGCATTTGCGCTCGACTGAACGCGGCTATGTGCGTTTCCATCGCAAGCTCGTGAGCGATTTCAGCAAGCACGATTAGGCAGCTATTTTCGGGCCGCGCTGGGTGCCTCGAATCCGCAGGCGCTCTATCGTTTTGCGACATTCGAGCGCGTCGTTTTTGAAGGCGCGCGCGTCGTCTGATGAGGAGCGGGGTATTCCCGCTTCCGGCAATGCTTCAACCATAGAAGGAATACTGACAAATGGCCGATCTGATCGTCGTTTACTGGCGCGACATTCCCGCCCAGGTCATCGTCAAGAAGGGCCGGCAGAACGCCAAGCGCGAACTGCCGCTGCGCTTCACCGAAGCGATAGACATGGCCGCGATGCGTTCCGGCGCTGCCGAGACCGATGCCTATCTTGCTGAGTGGCGCAAGGCGGACCCCGTTCCGGTTGGCGACGACCTCGAGGCGGAAGCGGAAAAGGCCACGGCAGCTATCGATGCGGACTATAGCCGGGAGCGGCTGGTCGCTCTCGCCAAGGCAGGCGGCAAGGAAAATGTCTGACACCCAGCCGATACCGAACACAGGATCAAACAACAGCGCTGCCGGAGCACCCGCCGGTAGTTCTGGCGTTACCCAGGCGACGCTGGTGCGCAAGGCGGCACCGAAGAGCGACTACAAGCCCGCCGACGTGTCGCCACAACGGCGCGTGCAGCGATCTTATTCGGTACGGCTCTGGGCGATCCGCCATTCGAAGCTGCTGGAATGGTTCTACAGCCGCTTTGCCGATGCCTTCCTGCTGCTGCACCCGCTTTGGAAAGGCATCGGCTACGGCCGCGTCGAGGCGCCGGTGAAATTCGTCGAAAAACGCGTGAAAGGCTTCATGTTCGACTGCCGCATGTGCGGCCAATGCATCCTCTCCTCCACCGGCATGTCCTGCCCGATGAACTGTCCCAAGCAGCTGCGCAACGGCCCCTGCGGGGGCGTGCGTGCCAACGGCAATTGCGAAGTCGAACCCGATATGCCCTGCGTCTGGGTCAAGGCCTGGGAAGGCTCACGCAACATGAACAATGGCGACGCCATCCTCAACGTGCAGAAGCCGGTCGACCAGTCGCTGCGGGAAACCTCCGCCTGGCTGCGCGTCACAGCGCAGGCGGCTGCCACGCGCGATGCCGCCAAGACCGCCAACACCGGAGCCTCCGCATGACACCGCCGCGTCCGCCTCAGCGCGACGAAAACCCCGCTGGCATCCATCTTCCGCTGGAGCCCCAGCCCGGCCACTCCTCACGTGGCCGCCTGGAACGCGTGCTGCGCCGCGGCGAATTTGCGGTGACAACCGAGCTCAACCCGCCCGACAGCGCCGACCCGGAAGACGTCTACAATCGTGCCAAGGTATTTGACGGCTGGGTCGACGCGATCAATGCCGTCGATGCCTCCGGCGCCAACTGCCACATGTCGTCCGTCGGCATCTGCGCGCTGCTGACCCGTATGGGTTACGCCCCGGTCATGCAGATCGCCTGCCGTGACAAGAACCGCATCGCCATCCAGGGCGACGTTCTGGGCGGTGCGGCCATGGGCGTCGCCAACATTCTGTGCCTCACCGGCGACGGCGTGCAGGCGGGTGATCAACCGGGCGCCAAGCCGGTGTTCGATCTCGATTCCATGTCACTTCTCGAAACCGTCCGCATCATGCGCGACAATGGAAAATTCCTTTCAGGCCGCAAGCTGACGACGCCACCGCAGGTCTTCCTAGGCGCAGCGATCAACCCCTTTGCGCCGCCTTATGATTTCCGCCCGATCCATCTCGGCAAGAAAATCGCCGCCGGTGCGCAGTTCGTGCAGAGCCAGTACTGCTTCGACGTGCCGATGTTCAAAACCTTCATGCAGAAAGCGCGCGATCTCGGCCTGACCGAAAAGGTCTTCATCCTCGTCGGCGTCGGGCCACTGGCCTCGGCCAAGACGGCGAAATGGATCCGCTCCAACGTACCGGGCATCCATATCCCCGATTCCATCATCAAGCGCCTTGAAGGCGCCGAGGACCAGAAAGCCGAAGGCAAGAAGATCTGCATCGACATCATCAATGAAGTGAAGGAAATCCCAGGCGTTTCCGGCGTCCATGTGATGGCCTATCGCCAGGAGGAGTATGTCGCCGAGATCGTCGACGAATCGGGCGTGCTCAAAGGCCGCCAGCCCTGGAAACGCGAGACCCGGGCCGACGATGCGCTAGTTGCCGAGCGCCTCGGCCACATCCTGCAAGACGACGTCACCGAAACACAGGTCGACATGGTGAAGACCGCGCATTGAACATGCACGACGACATCATTGGCTTGATCCACATCAGAAACGATATAAAGAAGTCTTTATATCCGGAGGGAGTTTGAAATGACCCGCACCATCGTCGCTTCGGCGACCCGCGAAATCGTCATCGGTTTCGACCAGCCCTTCTGCGTCATCGGCGAACGCATCAACCCGACCGGCCGCAAGAAGCTGGCCGCGGAGATGCAGGCCGGCAATTTCGAGACGGTCATCAAGGACGCGCTGGAACAGGCTGCCTGCGGCGCCACCATGCTGGATGTCAATGCGGGCGTGACCGCCGTCGATCCCAATGCAACGGAGCCAGCGCTTCTGGTTCAGACCCTGGAAATCGTGCAGGGCCTCGTCGACTTGCCACTCTCGATCGACTCCTCCGTCACCGCTGCGATCGAAGCCGGCCTAAAAGTCGCCAAGGGTCGCCCGCTGGTGAATTCCGTCACCGGCGAGGAAGAGAAGCTGGAAGCCATCCTGCCGCTGGTGAAGAAATATGATGTGCCGGTGGTGGCCATCTCAAACGATGAAACCGGCATTTCGATGGATCCGGATGTGCGCTTCGCCGTGGCCAAGAAGATCGTCGAACGCGCCATGGATTACGGCATCAAGCCGCAGGATGTCGTCGTCGATCCGCTGGTCATGCCGATCGGCGCGTTGGGTGATGCCGGCCGTCAGGTCTTTGCGCTGCTGCGCCGCCTGCGCGAGGAGCTGAAAGTGAATACGACCTGCGGCCTTTCCAACATCTCCTTCGGCCTGCCGCACCGCCATGGCATCAACGCCGGCTTCATCCCGATGGTGATCGGCGCGGGCATGACCTCAGCGATCATGAACCCGGTCCGTCCTCAGGAAATGGAGGCGGTTCGCGCCGCCAACGTTCTCAACGGCACCGACAAGGACTGCATGACCTGGATCAAGACCTACAAGGACTATAAGCCGGGTGAACATGCCGCCCCCGCGCCGGTGGCAGTCAATGCCCCTGGCGATGCCGGCGCGGCTGCAGGCGGACGCCGCCGCGGTGGACGCGAGGCAAGAAGAGCAGCCGGATAAGTCGTGATCGTCTTGGCCAACCCCGTCCGGCGTTCAATCTTCGGCCCTGGTGCTCCCGAGCACCAGATTGAAGATGAACACGCCGACACAGCCCCCTACGATGCCGGAGAGCAACATCCAGGCAACGCTTGCAGCATCATTGGGACGCAACGGGAACAGGTAAACAATGGTGGCTGTCGAAGCGATGATCGCGGCCGCAAGATAATGCGGATACCGGGTCCAGCTCCCTTTGGTAATGCGGACCGCAAGCATGCCTGTGGAGATCGCCGACAGAGCGGACGGAAGCAGGGCAAGCAGCGAAAAGTCCGGCTTCATCGGCAAATGCGCCTTTTGGTCAGACCCTGCCTCTACCCGATTTTCGCCAATGCTGCGTTAACATGATGGTGTCTGAGCGATGAACGCCCCTCTCAACTCCACCGATCCTCTCGTCCTGTTCATGCCGTCCGGCAAGCGCGGGCGGTTCCCGCTCGGCACGCCGGTGCTCGATGCCGCGCGCCAGCTCGGCGTCTATGTGGAATCGGTGTGTGGTGGGCGCGCCACCTGCGGGCGCTGCCAGATCGAAGTGCAGAAAGGCAATTTCGCCAAGCACAAGATCGTCTCCTCGCTCGACCACATTTCGCCGAAAGGTCCGAAGGAAGAGCGCTACGAGCGCGTGCGCGGTCTGCCCGAAGGCAGGCGTCTGTCCTGCTCGGCCACCATCCAGGGCGATCTCGTCATCGATGTACCGCAGGATACGGTGATCAACGCTCAGGTGGTGCGCAAGGCCGCAACCGACCGCGTCATCGAGCGCAATTCGGCGGTTCAGATGTGTTACGTCGAGGTCGAGCAGCCTGACATGCACAAACCTACCGGCGATCTGGAGCGCCTCAAGGCCGTGCTGCAGAACGACTGGGGCTGGAAGGATCTACGCGTCGCGCCACACCTCATCCCCGAGGTCCAGAAGATCCTGCGCAAGGAGAACTGGGCCGTTACGGCGGCGATCCACAAGGACATGGAGTTCTCCCGCGCTACGGTGATCGCGCTTTACCCGGGTCTCAAGAACGAAGCTTATGGCATCGCCTGCGACATCGGATCCACGACGATCGCCATGCATCTGGTGTCGTTGCTATCTGGCCGTGTCGTTGCCTCGTCAGGCACGTCGAACCCGCAAATCCGGTTTGGCGAAGATCTGATGAGTCGCGTCTCCTATGTCATGATGAATCCGGACGGGCGCGAGGCCATGACCAAGGCCGTGCGCGAGGCCGTGAACACGCTCATCGGCAAGGTCTGCGAGGAAGGTGGCGTCGATCGTCACGACATCTTCGATTGCGTCTTTGTTGCCAACCCGATCATGCACCATCTGTTCCTGGGCATTGATCCGACCGAGCTTGGGCAGGCGCCTTTTGCACTGGCCGTATCCGGCGCCGTACAAGGCTGGACCAACGAGATCGGCATCGACGTCAATCGCGGAGCGCGCTTCTACACACTGCCTTGCATTGCCGGTCATGTCGGCGCGGATGCGGCCGGCGCAACTCTGTCGGAAGGTCCGTATCGGCAGGACAGCATGATGTTGCTGGTCGATGTCGGCACCAACGCCGAAATCGTGCTCGGCAACAAGGATCGTGTCGTTGCCGCCTCCTCCCCAACAGGTCCGGCCTTCGAAGGCGCGGAAATCTCGTCCGGCCAGCGCGCCGCGCCCGGCGCCATCGAACGCGTGCGCATCGATCCCGAAACGCTGGAGCCGCGCTATCGCGTCATCGGCACCGATAAATGGTCCGACGAGGAAGGTTTCGAGGAAGCATCCTGGGCCACTGGCGTCACCGGTATCTGCGGCTCGGCCATCATCGAAGTGGTGGCGGAGATGTATCTTTCCGGCATCATTTCGGAAGACGGCGTCGTCGACGGCTCGCTTGCCGAGAAAAGCCCACGCATTATCCAGAACGGCCGCACCTTCTCCTACCTGCTGCGCGAAGGGCGCCAGGGTGAGCCGCGCATTACAGTCACCCAGAACGACATACGCGCCATCCAACTCGCCAAGGCGGCCCTTTATGCCGGCGTGAAGCTTTTGATGGAAAAGCAGGGGGTAGAGACTGTCGACACCATCCGCTTCGCCGGCGCATTCGGTTCCTTCATCGATCCGAAATACGCCATGGTTTTGGGCCTCATCCCCGATTGCGACTTGGCGGAAGTGAAAGCTGTTGGCAACGCCGCAGGCACAGGTGCGCTGATGGCTCTGCTCAACCGCGACCATCGCCGCGAGATCGAGCAACAGGTGGCGAAGATCGAAAAGATCGAAACCGCGCTGGAGCCACATTTCCAGCAGCTGTTCATTGACGCCATGGCGCTGCCGAACAAGGTCGACCCCTTCCCTAAGCTGGCCGAACAGGTCAAACTGCCCCCGCGCAAGGCGGCAAGCGATGAAGGCGCGACTGGCGAGACAACACCCCGCCGTCGTTCACGCGAGGAACGCGCCGCCCGGCGCAACCGGGAATAGGGAGCCCTGATGCAGGTCGAAGCCCTTATCTTCGATGTCTTCGGTACCTGCGTCGATTGGCGTACCGGCGTCGCCCGCGAAGTGGCGGCGGCGACAGGCGCAAAAGGGCTGGAGATCGACAGCGTCGCCTTTGCGGATGCCTGGCGCGGTCTCTACGAGCCGGCGATGCAGGAAATCCGCTCCGGCCGCCCCTACACCGATCTCGATGCGCTGCATCGCGAGAACCTTGACACGACGCTCGGCAGGTTCGGGATTGCCACACATTTCAATGACGAAGAGCGCGCGGCACTCAATCATGCCTGGGAAAAACTGCCACCCTGGCCGGATGTCGTTCCCGGTCTGATACGGCTGAAGGCAAGCCGGATCATTGCGCCGTGCTCCAATGGTTCGATAGCACTGATGACGCGGCTGGCCAGATATGGCGCCCTGCCCTGGGACTGCATTCTCGGCGCGGGCATTGCCCGCGCCTATAAGCCCGACCCGCGTACCTATCTTGCGGCGTGCGACGCGTTGAGGCTCGAACCCGCGCATGTGATGATGGTTGCCGCGCACAATGACGATCTGGTCGCCGCAAGGGATTGCGGACTGAAGACGGCCTTCGTGGCACGCCCGCTGGAGCACGGCACCGGTCAAGTGACCGACCTTAAGGCCACCAGCCATTGGGATATCGTCGCGGCGGATTTTCCTGCGCTTTCAGCACATCTGGATCTTCGGTCGCACGACTAGCGGCTTGCAAGACCCAGTGTTGCCTTCGTGACACAGTGGGATGTCAAAGCTCCCGTCATATGGGCTTGCTTCGCTCCCGGCGCCTTTTTCTCGCCCCCTTCGGCACCGAGGTCATCGGCACCGGTGCAGTTCGACGCGTGTTCGAACCGCCGAAATCCAACCGATCCGCGTCTTTCACCAAAGCGTGATTTTGGGTGATTGGAAGCGTTTAGACTTTTCTGCGACGAACCGCTCCAAAAGACGCCAACAAGCTCAGGTTTCCCTATGCCCGTTTCGATCACCCGCCGTATGTTCGTCCTCGCCGTCCCGTTCATAGCGGCCGGCTGCACAACGACGCAGAAGGTCGCTTCGATCAAGCCGGGCAAGCGGGAAGTCCCGCAATACTATCGCGACATGTACGCGGCGGTCGCCGACGATGCGTTTCCCATTCCCGCACCGGACCTGAGCAAGATCGATCCGAAATATTACCGTCAGGAAGTTGCCTACCAGGGCCCTGAGCCGTCGGGCACCATCGTCATCGATACGCCGAACCGTTTCCTGTATCTGGTGCTCGGTGAAGGGCGCGCGCTGCGTTATGGCGTCGGCGTCGGCAAGGCGGGCCTCGCCTTCGAAGGCAGTGGTGTGATCCAGTACAAGCGCGAGTGGCCGCGCTGGACGCCGACATCGGACATGGTCGCGCGTGAACCCGAGCGTTATGGCCCACTCGCCGCTGGCATGGAGCCGGGACCGACAAATCCGCTCGGTGCCCGCGCGCTCTATCTCTTCAAGAACGGTGTCGACACACTCTACCGCATCCACGGTACAAACGAGGATTGGTCCATCGGTCGCTCGATCTCGTCTGGCTGCATTCGTCTGCTGAACCAGGACATCATCGATCTGCACCGCCGAGTCCTGAACGGAACGCGCGTGGTCGTGCTGCAGCAGGACAACGTGCCGGCGGCTTGATATCGGATCGTATTGCCCGCGGCTGCGGGCTAGGCGATAGGCAGCTGGTATAAACGGTTACGTGACCTCATCCTTGACTTTCGCCTCCGCAGACCAAAATTTCGGTCATTGGGGGCAGTCAAGAGCCGGCCAGCCGGCGCAGCATCAGTCCGTCGTTCCATGGCCAGCATCCGTAGCCATCTCGTTTCGTTTGTTCTGAAACACACCCGCAAGAAGGCGTTCTCCAGCCCGGAGAACATGCGTCGCTGGATCCAGCATGCACGCCGCAGGCAATGTCATCAGCCTCCGCCTGCACTCACCCAGCGCTTCGATATCGCAACACGCAGCGTTGCGGGCTTCCCGGTCTACGAGATCGCGCCGCGCAACGGCAGCACCAGGCGGATTCTTTACCTGCACGGCGGCGCTTATGTCTTTGAAATCACGACTTATCACTGGGCGCTGATCGCCGAGATGGCCGACCGCCTGGGTTTCGGCATAACCGTGCCTATCTACCCGATCGCTCCGGAGCACGACTTCCATGATATGTTCGGCATGGTGGGCTCGGTCTATCGCGAAATGCTCGAAGAGACGGCCGCGGAAGACATCATATTCATGGGCGATTCAGCCGGTGGCAACATGGCCGTGGTGCTGACCATGATGATGGCCGAGGAAGGTCTGCCTACGCCAGGCAGCCATGTGCTGATCTCGCCGGGCCTCGACATGTCGCTGGCCAATCCCGAAGTATTCGAAGCCGAGCAGCACGACCCGTGGCTCGGCATTCCTGGCGGATTGGAAGCGGTACGCCTCTATGGGGCCGGAATGGATCGCAGCGACTGGCATATCAGCCCGGTTTACGGTGACCTCACCGTGCTGCCTCCAACCCTGCTCCTCACTGGCTCGCACGATCTTCTGACGCCCGACAATCTGATCTTCGCCGACAAGGCGCGCGCCGCAGGCGTCGAGATTGAACTCGTCCACGAGGAAGGCATGTTTCACGTCTGGCCGCTGATCAACATGCCGGAGGCGCGCCGCGCGCGCGACCGCATCGTGGCGTTCCTGAACAGCCGGGGGCGCCAGGCCGACATGCCGCTGGCGGCGGAATAAGGAAGCAGCTCTTAGAAGCGTCCCGTTTCCCGGAACACATCGAAGGTCGCGCGGATATGATCGGCCACCGCCTTGACCGGCGCACTGGCGTCCGGCGTGACGATCATCGCCAGATTGTAGCTGCCGATATGCGGCATGCCATCCTTCGGCCCCAGCTCGACCATGTCATTGCCCAGGAAGGATTTCGGCAGCGGTGCCACCGCGAGATCGGCCTGGATCGCCGCGCGCTGGCCTGCCGTGTGCGCACTCATGTAAGCAACGCGATAATTGCGGCCCTCACGACCGAGCGCTTCCAGGGCGCCGGCTCGCCACACGCAGCCTTCCTCCCAGATCGAAACCGGCAGCGGCTCACGCAGATGCGCGCAACCGCCCTTTGCACCTGCCCAGACGATCGGCTCGGTTAGAAGCACCTCGGCGCCGATGGCGCTGGTCTTGTAGGAATTGGTGAGCAGTGTGAGGTCGAGCGCACGATCATCCATGCGCCGACGCAGGTTGATCGACTGGTCGATGGTGACATCGACGGCAATCGAAGGATGCGATTTCGCAAAACGCTTCAACACATGCGGCAGTACGCGTTCGCCATAATCGTCCGGCGAGCCCAGCCGCACGACGCCGACGATATCGGGTACGATGAACTTGGAAACTGCCTCGCGATTGATGGCGAGCAGCCGTCGCGCATAGCCAAGCAACATTTCGCCATCGGTGGTCAGCGCCACCGAGCGTGCATCACGCGCGAAGACCGAGCGGCCAAGCACGTCCTCAAGTTTCTTGATCTGCATGGACACGGCGGACGGCGTACGGAAGACCGCAGTTGCCGCTGTGGTGAAGCTGCCTGTTTCGGCGATTGCAACGAAAGTACGCAGCACATCCAGATCCAGCAGGGGAAGCGGATGATTGAGTGGCGCGTTCATGGCATCACCTTCAAATTTTCTGATGCAAAGCATCATCCCATTTCGTTTGATTGAATATCACGGAAAGTTCATAGTCAACAGCGTCGAGAAGGCCCGATCGATCACTGCTGACAACAGCTGGCGCAGCAGTCGCTTTGACGTGCCCAGCAGCAGAATTTGCCAGCCAACCGTGGAAGGAGAAAGTGCATGTACATTCTGTCAACCATCGGTCGGATCGCGACCGAACTCGGTGCCGCTCGCAGCCGCTATCTCACCGAGCGCGCCATCAGCTCCCTCCCGGCTGAGGTGCAGAAGGACATCGGCTGGCCCGACGTGACGTCGAGGGCGGTTCATACCCCCGGCGTCGGAAGCTGGGCCGGAGCAAAATGACCGAGTTCTATTCCCTTTGAAGCCCGCCGCGACCCTTCCGGCGGGCTTTTTCGCGTTTGTGGCGAACGGTTAACCGGCCATGCAATGGCTGCATGACGCATATGAACAAGCCGCATAGCAGCTCAAAAAGAGACCAACCGATTGTAAAAACTATAAAATATCATTCTTTTGCTGAAACCGCGTCGAAGCCCATGTCGCTTTTTCATGCGAAACGCTTCGCTTTTGCGATTTTGTTTTCGCTTGGACAGGCATATATGCACTGCAGCAAACGAGCTGCCCCACTCCATCACGCGAAGGCGACCCGTCTGAGCAACCGATTGGAGATAACGATGAAGCTCTTTACCCGCCTGTTCGCCCGTCGCGAAATCAACCTGACCACCGCTTTGGAACGTCAGCGCCTGGCCAAGACCATGCCCGGCCAGACCGGAGCGGTTGCCGCGGCTCGCCTCGGCTTTATCGCCTGAGTTTAAGCATCACGCGGCAGACATCTGTCGCTTGTCCGATTGACGACGCCGCTTCGGTCTCGCCGAGGCGGCGTTTTCGTTGCGAGCGTCGTCTTGCCGGCTTCCGCCGATCACCAACCGACCAAAGGCGCTATTCCGAAGCGCTATAAGGATCCGCCAGTGCTGCTTCGGGCCGGCTGATCGGGACCTTCGTCAGTGATGTCCTTTTCGACAAAGCTTTGTCGCCACCGGCCGCGAGCAGTTTGCGGAAGGTCGGGTGCATGCCGCCGTCAGTGTAGGCATGAACCGCGGTGCCAGTCATAGTCGACGCCATCGTCTCGGCGCTGGAAAGATCGCGCTGGGTCCGTGCCGCTACCAGCGGGTCGGCACCGGATATGGTTGGCGGGCATGCCGCGAGCGGGTCCAACGGATCGCCGCCCGCAAATTCAGCATCGAAGACATAGCGCTTGTCGCAATACGCAACCTTGGGCTGACGTCGCGTCACCTCAAAGCTGTCGTAGCCTTTCTTCAGGTCCGTCCAGAAGCCATAGTTCGGATTGTTGCGGTTGCGGGCCATCTTCTGAGCGGTCATGCGAAACGGAAAGGCTTGCACCTGGAAGGAAGTCTGGCCGCCCTTCAAAGCCTCGCGCGCCACCGCATAAATCTCGGCCACGCCTTCATCCGTCAATGCGTAGCAACCGGAGGACGAACAGGCACCGTGTACCATCAAGGCTTCGCCCGAATAGCCGAGTGCGGACTCCAGCTTGTTGGGGTAACCCAGATTGAAGGAGAGATAGTATTGGGAGTTCGGATTCAGCCTGTCCGCACTGACATGGTAGAACCCCTCCGGCGCCTGGCGATCACCTATCCTCTTCTTGGGGCCGAGTTGCCCCGACCAGCGACACATCGGGTAGGTCTTCAGCAACGCATATTTGCCATTGCCGTTCCGTTTCCAAATTTCGAGCTCGCTCTCTTCCTTGAAAATGCGTACCAGAATGGGCGACGAAGGCGTCATCCCTTTGCTCTTCATCTCCGCCACCAGCTTGGCCGGAATGGGTTGGATGCCTTTCGTATCGACGTCCAGGGCGGACGAAACACATCCGGCCGCAAGCGCGGCCAGTAGAATTGCTGAACTGAGTTTGGCGAGTTTTGCGAACACGGGCTTGTTAGCGATAGCTGCGGATCAAAGACGCAGTATGTCGGTCAACACGGTTAACGCTTCGTTCCATTCACGAGAATGTCAAGTCAAGTCTTCAAAAGACCGCCTGCCGTCACGAACTTCGTCGTAATTTTCCGTACCTCCGATCACGACGCGATCAGACATTGACCTCGAAAGACTGGCATTTTTGCGGCATCGTCCGAGGGAGCTGGACGGTGCCGACGGATCCAAAGCGCTTGCGGTAGTCGATTTGCGACCCATGTCGCAAATTTAGTCGCGTCGGGCCGCCACAGCCAATTGACAGAAAATAATTTTCCTGATGACGCTGTGCTGATCGCGACATTCTGTTCGCGTCATGGGAGGAAGATTTTCGTGAACGCCGTTAAGCATCCGATCAAACGATCGCTGGTCTTTTTCCTGGTTCCCGATTTCACCATGGTCGCATTTGCGACAGCGCTCGAACCGCTGCGCATTGCCAACCGTATGCTGGGCTACGAAGCCTATCGCTGGCGCCTCGCCAGCACCGACGGCAAGCCGGTGCAGGCCTCCAACGGCGTGCTGTGCGCGGTAAACACCTCGCTCGACGAGGAGCGCCGCAAGATGGCCGGGCCGGACCGCCCATCGATGGCCATCATATGCACCGGCATGGATGTCGAAAGGTATCACAACAAATCGGTCTTTGCCTGGCTGCGCGAGGAGTATAACCGCGGCGTTGCCGTGGGCGGCCTGTGTACCGGCGCCTATGTGCTGGCTGCGGCCGGCCTCCTGTCCAACAAACGCTGCGCCATCCACTGGGAAAACCTTCCGGGCTTCCAGGAAGCCTTCCCGAAAGCAAATGTCTTTGCGGACCTCTTTGAGGTCGACCAGAACATCTACACATGCGCTGGCGGCACCGCCGCACTCGACATGATGCTGAAGCTGATCGGCGACGATTTCGACGAAAACCTTGTCAACCGTGTCTGCGAGCAAGTGCTGACGGATCGCGTCAGAAGCCCGACCGACCGCCAGCGCCTGCCTTTACGTGCACGCCTCGGCGTTCAGAACTCGAAAGTGCTGACCATCATCGAGCTGATGGAAGCCAATCTTGCGGAACCGTTGTCGCTGATCGAGATCGCCGACCATGTCGACCTGTCGCGCCGTCAGATCGAGCGTCTTTTCCGCACCGAGATGGGCCGCTCCCCTGCCCGCTACTATCTGGAGATCAGGCTCGACCGCGCCCGCCACCTGTTGATTCAATCGTCTCTGCCGGTGGTCGAGGTCGCCGTGGCCTGCGGTTTCGTTTCGGCCTCGCACTTCTCGAAATGCTATCGCGAACTCTACGCGCGCTCGCCGCAGCAGGAGCGTGTCGACCGCAAGCAGTTATTGGCGGCTTGAATCCAACACCTCCCCGCGAAACGGGGAGGCCCCCCCTCACCGGCTATCGAACATCAGGCCGCGGTCGCGCCATTTCTTCTCGCCCGCCAGGCAATCGATCGTTGGGCTGGCCTGCGCCAGCACGATGGGTGGATGCGCTACCTCCTCGACCGCCCATTGCGGTGAAGCAGCGTCCGCCAATTCCAGCACCAACTTGCGGCGGACCGCTTCGGGGAACTGCTCCCAGCCGTTGACCGGAATCATGAAAGAGCCCGGCCCGCCGATCACGCAATCTCGGTAATAGCGGTCAAGATCCCGGATATCATAGGAAGTCTCGAAGCCGCCATTGGTCATCAGCGGCAAACCGTTGATGATGATGCCCTGTTTCAGCACTGCGTCGCGCACAAGCGGCACGGGTGCGCCTTGATTGTTCGGTCCGTCGCCGGAAATGTCGATGACACGCTTGGCCCCCTCGAACCCGCTCTCGGCGAACAGATCGGCTCCGAACTCCAGCGCCGCCGAGATCGATGTGCGACGCGCGCTGTTGGGCGGACGCGCAGTCAACTGCGCCACCACACGCTCTGCGTCGGTTCGGTTGGCGACCATCGTCCAAGGCACCACCACCACCTGCGACATGGTGCCGGCCCATTCAACATAGGTAATCGCGATCTTGCCATGAACACCGTCCGCGATGGCACGCAATACCGCCTCGTCGGTCAGCGCGGCGGCGTAGCCATGACGCTGTATCTCAAGCTCCTCGGGAGACATGGAAAGCGAAACATCGACCGCAAGCACCAACTCGACATCGACCTGCTCGGCGGCTTGAGCTGCGGGCATCAATCCAGCTGTCAGCGCCGAAATGGCGCCGGCAAGAAGGACACTGGCTGCGGATGCCGACATGCATGGAGGGTAAGCGAGATTCGGCTTCCCACAAAGATAAAGCCCGGCTGCAGCCGGGCTTTATCCCTCACGATTTCGCGAGGTTTGTGACAACGCGCTGATATGATCAGCTACGCGGCTTCAGGCTCTCGGGATCGTAGAGCGGCTTATAGCCGACGCCGACCACTTCGACAGGATAGGTTTCGCCGAAATACTCGACCTGCAGCTTCTGTCCTTCCCGGGCGAAAGCCCAGGGCAGATAAGCCAACGCGATGTTCTTGCCGAGCGTCGGACCATAGGCCACCGAGGTGGTGAACGAGCGCCTTCCGAACTCATCGACCAGCGTCTCGCCGGTTGCAGGGTCCATAACCGGCATGGCGCCAACCGGATAGCGGGCGACACCGTTGGAATCGACGTTGCTTGTCATCACCAGCGTGCACAGCATCGCCGGTTGATGATCGCGCGCGCGATGTTCCAGATGTTTCGCCTTGCCGCGGAAATCCGCTTCCTTGACCTTCGGACGCTGGAGATCGCTTTCCAGGAGATTGTATTCGGTCAGCAGATCGGCGTTCTGCAAGCGCAGGCTCTTTTCCATGCGGCGCGAATTGGCGTAGGTCTCGACACCGAAGGCCATGACGCCGGTGGCGCGCAGCGCATCCCAGACGGCCAGCCCGTCCTCGTAGCGCATATGCAGCTCCCAGCCCTGTTCGCCGACATAGGAGATGCGGAACGCCGTCACATCCTTGCCTGCAATCCTGATCGACTTGATCGCCGCAAACGGGAAATTCTCCGGTGCAAGCCCGGCCGGATCCTCGACCACCTTCTGCAAGGTCGTGCGGGCATTGGGGCCCCAGATGCCGATGGTCACGAACTTCTCGGTCACGTCGGTGACAGTGACATTGAAGCCTTTGTCCTCAGCCATCCGCTTCACATAGTGGAAGTCGCGCGGGCCGGCATCGGCCCCGTCGATGACCCGGCAACGGCCGGCCATGCGAATGACGGTGAGATCGGCGCGCACCATGCCTTCATCGTCGAGGAAGTGGGTGTAGATGCCTTTGCCGATGTTGTTGTCGCCACCGATCTTGGCTGCACACAACCATTCCATCAGTTCGACATGGTCGGGTCCCTCGACATCGAACATATAGAAATGAGACAGGTTGACGATGCCGCAATCTTCGCTCATCGCGAGATGCTCAGCATTCGACACGCGCCAGAAATGGCGGTTGTCCCACTCGTTCTCACGCTTCGGTACGCGGTTGCCATACTTTTCAAGCAGGTGCTCGTTGGCGGCGTAACCATGCGCGCGCTCCCAGCCGCCGAGCTCCATGAAATAGCCGCCGAGTTCCTTCTCACGCTCATAGAATGGCGAACGGCGGATGTTTCGACCCGTGGCGTAGGGCTCACGCGGATGGACAGCCGGTGTGTAGATCTTCTGCGCCGCCTCGCCGCAACGGCCTTCGATGAAGCTCTCTTCGAGCTGATGCGGATAGAACCGGCTATAGTCGATGGAAGCATGGTCGACATGGGTCCGCCCGTCCGTCATCCAGTCGGCGATCAGCTTGCCATAACCGGGGCCGTCCTTGACCCAGATGGCGACGGCGTACCACAGCCCCCTCACCTTTTGGCTCTCGCCGCAGGATGCGCCACCGGCAGCCGACACTTGCAGCAGACCGTTGAAGGAATGGCTTTCGTTGTAGCCGAGCTCGCCGAGGATCGGTGTCAACTCGATGGCGCGTTCCAGCGGCTCGAGGATCTGGTCCATTTCGAGATCGCGCTGCGACGGCGACAGGCGTGCTTCGTGCTTTTCGAGCAAGTCACGCGGATGGCAGAGCCGCGGGTTCTTCTCCTCGTAGTAGCCCCATTCGATCTGGCCGCCTTCGGTGGTCTTCGGATCGCCGGTGTCGCGCATATAGGCGGAATTGCCCTGATCGCGCAGCAGCGGCCAGCCGATCTCCTTGCCGGTGCCGGCGAATTCATTATACGGGCCAAAGAAGGTGAGCGGATGGTCGACCGGCATCACCGGCAGGTCCTCGCCGGCCATTTCGGCGATCAGTCTGCCCCACAGACCGGCGCAGACCACGACATGGTCGGCCTCGATCGTTCCGCGATCCGTCACCACGCCCCTGATGCGGCCATTTTCGATGATCAGGGATTTCGCCGCCGTGTTCGCAAAAGCCTGCAGTTTGCCGGCAGCCACGCCCTGGTCGACCAGTTTGCCCGCCACTGTCTGAGAGCGCGGAACGACGAGCCCGGCATCAGGATCCCACAGGCCGCCCTGCACCAGGCTTTCTTCGATGAGAGGGAATTTCTCCTTGATCTCGGCTGGTTCGATCAGTCGGGCGCGCGTGCCGAAGGCCTTGGCGGAAGCAACCTTGCGCTTGATTTCATCCATGCGGCTGTCATCGCCCACCCGTGCCACTTCGAGACCGCCGATGCGAGCGTAGTGGCCCATCTTCTCGTAGAACTCGAGGGAATAGAGCGAAGTCCAGCAGGACAAGAAATCGTGGCTGGTCATGTAGCAGAAGTCGGAGGCATGCGCGGTCGAGCCGACGTCTGTCGGGATACCGGATTTGTCGATGCCGACGATGTCTTCCCAGCCGCGTTCGATCAGATGATGCGCGACGGATGCGCCGACGATACCGCCCAGCCCGATGATGACGACCTTCGCCTTTTTCGGGAACCCTGCCATTGCGTGCCACTCCGAGAATGATGCTCGCGCGCACACTATAGGGCGCCGTCATACGATTGCAGCCTGTTTGCGACATTGCAAAAAAGCGGCGCGACGCGGCCACGGCAGCCATTTGCACTTTGGCCGATCTGTTCAATTTAACGCTTACTTGCAGATTTTCTGATAGGCGGAGAATATGATCCGATATTCTTTCTTGGAGCGCCGCGGAAACCGGAGATGAGCGTGGCTCTCGACCAAACCTCCAAGGTCAGCAGCCGACGGGCACAGTCCGTGCTGACTAGCCCCTTGGCGCTGCTGGCGGCGGCGGTCGTTATTGTTTTCCTGTTGCTGATTGTTCCACTACGGCTTCCGATCGGACCGATGTATTGGGACGTCTTCATCTATTATGACGCCGCCAACCGCATCTTCGACGGCCAGATCCCGATCAACGACTTCTTTGTGCCGGTCGGACCGCTCGGCTATTATCTCTTCGCCGGCTGGGTAGCGCTCTTCCCTAACGGCCATCCGGTGCTGCTGGCGCACTGGTCCCTGCTTGCCATTACTGCCCCCGCGATGGCCGCCATCGTCTGGCATGTCGACCAGAGGTCGCGCTTCACGGCTTTCGCCCTGCTCATTCCATTCCTGATTTTCGCGCTTCTGCCGTTCAACACGCGCGAGATGTATACCTATCCCGGCTCCGACGGCTTCGGCATCTATAACCGCCAGGCCTGCCAGATGCTCTACGTGCTGGTCGCGGCCTTCACCTTTGTTCGCGACAGACGACTGCTGGTGGGCCTGATCGCCATCTGCATGGGCTCGCTGTTTTTCCTGAAGATTACCGGCTTCCTGGCCGCAGGCATGATCTGCGCCTATGCGTTGATCGCGGGACGCGTCACGCTGCGCGACGCATTGATCGTCGCGGTGGTCTTCATGGCGATCATTGCCGGCATGGAAGTTTCGTCGGGAATGGTCGACCGCTACGTCGATGACATCCTCATGCTGATCAGTCTGAACAGCGGTTCCTTGCTGCCGCGCATCCTGCAGGCCTCCTCACTCAGCTTCGGCATCGTCGGATCCGCGGGAGCATTGGTTCTGGTGCTTCTATGGTCCGACTGGCGCAGACTGGGCATGCAACCGGTCGAAAAGAGCTCCGTGCTGACTTGCGACAGCCTCTGGCTGGCTGTTGTCCTGACCGCCGGCATCCTCTACGAAACGCAGAATACCGGTAGCCAGGCCTTCATCTTCCTGTGGCCGGTATTGCTTGCCATTCTCCTGAAGACCAGCAGGATCTCCAACAAACCGGCCTTGGTGCTGATCATCTCGGCTCTAGTCGCCGCCGCGGCCCTGCCGCCCGCCATACGCATCATCGAGCGCACCGCACGCACCTATCTCGGCGCGATCAAGAATGTCGCGATGGACCAGCGCAACCTGAAGTCGCTCGGCGCTCTCAACATGCGCCCCGATGTCGAAGTCCGTACCGATCATATGATGCGCTTCTATCCCGAGCATGGGAAGCTCTACGAAGAACTCGCCGACATCAACGAGCTGCCGACGCCCCTGCTCTACTCCGATTTCGACTTCCAGATCGGCTACCTGCGTGGTGTCGACACTGCGATCGATTCCATTCGGGAGATCGAGACAAAGGCCGACATCCGTTTCGACACCATCATGTCGCTGAATTTCGTCAACCCTTTCCCCTGGTTGATGGAGCGTTCCGCCCCCCTGCATGTCGCGATCGGTGCAGATCCTGGTCGCGCTGTCCCTCCTCCAGGGGCGCAGGAAGAACAAGCCGTCGCGGACACCGATCTCGTGCTGTTGCCGACCTGCCCACCGACGGCAAACAACAAGATACTCCACACGCTCTACGAGCCGGCACTGACCAAACACCGGCGCATCAAGCTCGACGCCTGTTATGATGCTTTCATTCACCCGAAGTTCGACGCCGCACTTGGTCCCGACATCATCCGAACCAATTGACTGGGAAACAGGCCTAAAAACAAAGAAGGCGGGATCATCGCCCGGCCTTCTGTGTTTCAATCCGCAAAGTTGCGGGGTCAGCGCACCTGGCTCTTCACGAAATCCTTGACGATCGAAACGATGCCGCGCGACAGCAGGCTGTCGAACGCTTCGATGAAGCGATCGACATGCTCGCGCCGGCAGATCAGCGGCGGTTCCAGCCGGATGACGTTGCGGTTGTATTCGGTAAACGCAACCAGCACATCGTAGTCGCGTAGCAGCAGCGAACCGACGAAACCGGAGAGTGATCCCTTCAGCTTGTCGTCCAGCACGCTGACCACCGGACGGAGCACCATCGGCAAGGTCTGTGAGAAGTCGTGGAATTCGAGGCCAATCATGAGGCCTTTGCCGCGAACGTCCTTGATGATCTTCGGATACTTGTCCTTGAGTGCCGCGAGACGCTCCAGGAGATAGGCACCAGTGTCGGCAGCATTGTCGATCAGCCCTTCATCGTAGAGCACGTTGAGCCCCTCGATGGCAGTCACGCAAGCTTCGCCCATGCCGCCAAAGGTAGCCATAGCGTGGATCATCGCCGTCTTCGGCGTGCCATAAGCCTTCATATAGACGTCACGCCTAGCGATCATCGCACCGACCGCTGCCTTGCCGGCGCCGAGCGACTTGGCCAGTGCCGTCACATCCGGCACCACGCCATAGTGTTCAAATGCGTAGAAGCGACCCGAGCGGCCATAACCGCATTGGACCTCGTCAGCCACCCACAACACGCCATGCTGGTCGCACAAGGCGCGCAGTTTCTGCCAGTATTCGGCGGGTGCCTGGATGATACCGCCACCACCCTGGATGGTCTCCAGGACGATGACGCCAATCTCCGGATCGGCGCGGAACAGCCGCTCTACGGCATCGATGTCGCCGAATGGCACGCGCACGGTGTTGTCCACGACCTTGAATTCGGCGCGGTAGAGCGAGCCATCGGTGATGGCGAGAACGCCCTTGGTCTTGCCGTGAAAGGAATTCTCCGCATAGACGACCTTCGGCCGCTTCGGGCCGGCGGCACGCTCGGCGAGCTTCACCGCTGCCTCCATCGCCTCCGAACCGGACGAGCCGAGAAAAACCATGTCGAGGTCGCCAGGCGAGCAGGCAGCGATGTTATGCGCGAGGGCGCCCGCATATTGCGACATGAAGGCAATCGCGATCTCCTGCCGCTTCTCCTCCTGGAATTTCTTGCGCGCTTCCAGGATGCGCGCATGATTGTGGCCGAAGGCCAGTGATCCGAAGCCACCGAAGAAATCCAGGATCTTGCGACCGTTCTGGTCGATGTAGAACATACCCTCGGCGCGCTCGATCTTCACCTTGTGGAAGCCGAGCAGCTTCATGAAATGCAGCTGCCCCGGGTTGAGATGCGCCTTGAACAGATCGGTGATACGGGCGACGTCCAGCACCTTCGCCTGCTCGACGGTGATCAGGTCCGGCTTGCGAATGGCTGCGACATGCGCCGTGGCCTGTTCCGGTTTGCTCATGACGGTCATCTCGAAATCTCTCCTGACGGCGGAGCTGGTTCCGCCTGGAAACAAAGCCAGCGCCTGTTGGATCTATTCGGCAGGCGCGTGCTCGGTTGCACCAGCAGTCCCGTTTTTCTTGGCGCGATACTCGCTGTAGGCTGCGATCAGCATGTCCTCATCGCGATATTGCGGCACCCAGCCGAGCTGGCGCTCGCCCTTGGACACGTCGAGCACGCAATCCTCGTCTGCAATCAAATACTGCTCGGGATCCATGATGGGCATATTCATCAGATCGAGCAGGTCGAGCGTGCGCTTCACGGCCCAGCCAGGTGTCGGCAACAGGATCGATTTCGAGCCTGCGTGACGGACCAGGTCGCCGAGCAGCTTGCGCACGGGCGGCGGATTGATCGAGCCGAGATTGTAGGCCTCGTTGGGCACCCCGGCCTTCCAGGCAAGTCTGGCGGCCTCCGCGCAATCGAATACGGAGATGAATTGATACGGGTTGCGGCCCGAACCGATCATTGGCACCGGCAGGTTCCAGTCGATCAGCTTGAACAGCTTTTCGAGGATACCGAGACGACCCGGACCGATGATCAGGCGCGGCCGAAATAGAGAAATCGACATGCCGCGCTTGCGCCACTCGGCGGCAAGCCGCTCGGTCTCCCATTTCGACATGCCATATTCGCCAAGCGGCGAAACCGGATGTTCTTCGGTCATCGGATGGGTGACCGTATGGCCGTAGATCATGTCGGTGGTGAAATGGACGAGCCTCAGTGCACCGGCTTTGTCCATTGCTTCGATGATGTTGACCGTACCGTGATAGTTCACGGGATAGAAGAAGTCGTGGCGCTTGGCGCGGACCTGGATCGGCGACAACATCTTGGCCGACAGGTTGTAGACCATGTCTTCGGCCTTGATGCCCAATTTCGCAAGCGATGCCGGATCGGTCACATCGCAATGGACATGGCGTGCCGAGCGATAGTGTTTCAGATCGCTCTTGACGATGTCAGCGACAACGACCTCCTCGCCATCAGCAACGAGCTTGGGGGCAAGATGCCGGCCGACGAAGCCATCGCCGCCGATAATCACATGTCTCATCGAACCGTCCCGTTTTCGCTGGAAAGGGATGCCGTCTGTGCTGCCTCGTTTTTCTCAGCCTCGTGCCCGCGGTCGGTCCCGCCGCTTTGGGCAATGAGCACAGTGCCAACGCAGATGAAGGCGATACCGGCTATCCGCCAGGCATTCAGGTCCTCCTTGAAAACGAAATAAGCGAAGACCGCCACGGCGACATAGGCAAGACTGAGAAAGGGATAGGCAAAGGACAACTCAACCTTGGACAGGACGTAGAGATGCGATGCCATCGAGATGACGAAGGTGCAAAGGCCAAGGAACACCCACGGGCTGAAGACGATCTGTAAAAGCCTGATGATCGGATTGACACCATCGAACGAAATCGGCCCGAGCGACATCATGCCTTGTTTCAGCATGAGCTGTGCGGCGGCGTTGGTCATCACCGTGAATAATATGAAGGCTATATATTTCATGTCGTCCCCAGAACCCATCTCTCGTCTATTGCAAAGCTGAAAAGAATCCGTGAAACGGAATCTATATTTTCAGACCGTCCTGGTTGTATTCTGTTTACCTGCGTCGGAATGAGGCCTTGTCATTCAGCCGCTTCGGACAGGCCGCTGCGCTGCGGGCCCAGCCGTTGAGCGGTGCGCGCCCAGAAGCTCGACAGAAAGGCCGGATCACGGACCGCTTCCAGCCGCCGCCAATCAGGAAACGAGGCTGCGAAGGTTTCCGCGCTCATGCGCGCATCCTTGTAAGGATTGACCGCCCCGCCTGCCGTGACTGCTATGCGGTCAAGTTCGGTAAGCAATGCCAGTGTCTTTTGACCTCGGTTTGGAAAATCGAGCGTCAACGTGTAGCCCGGGCGTGGGAAAGACAGCATCCCGGGTGAGCGGACTGAGCCGAAGCGCTTCAGCACGGTCAGGAACGAACCCTGCCCGGCGCGCTTTGCGGCCGCCAGCAACGCTGGCACGGCTTCGCGTGCCGCCTCGCCGGGAACGACGCTTTGATGTTGATAAAGACCAGTTGGTCCATAAAGCCGGTTCCAGTCACGCACGCCGTCGAGCGGAAAGAAGAACCCCTGATATCCAACCCTGTGCGGATCGCTTGCTCTACCCTTTTTCCACCGATAGGCGGTGTTGAACATCTTCAAGAACGGCCGGTTGAGAACCGTGACCGGCGGCTGAAAGGGCACCGAGAAACGCCCGCCCGGCTTTGGCGCCCCATGCGAACCGTGGTCGGCATGATTGCCTGTGAACAGCAGGCCACGGCCCAGGCGACGACCACTGGCCAACTGGTCGATCCACGCCACCGCATATTCGTTGGCCTGGTCTGCGGCTTCGGCAAGATCGAAATATTCCGCAAGATTGCCAAACCGGGTCACCGTTTCCAGAACATCCAGCGACGGCACCCGCATCAGACGGATCGTGGCGGACAGGATCAAGCCCGTGAGCCCCATCCCCCCGATTGTTGCCCAGAACAGGCGGGTATTCTGGGTTTCTGAGCAGGTAAGAACATGGCCATCCGAACGCAGCAGCGTGAAGGCTTCTACATGGCAGCCGAAAGTGCCGCGCCGATGATGGTTCTTGCCGTGCACGTCGTTCGCGATGGCACCGCCAAGCGTCACGAACTGGGTGCCGGGCACAACGGGTGGGAAAAATCCGAACGGTGCGGCATAAGCGATGATGTCGGCGAGCAGCACGCCGGCATCTGCCTCGAGCAAGCCTGTTTCGTCGTTGAAGGAGTGTACTCTGGCCAATGACCGCATATCGACAAGCGTACCCGAGACGTTCTGGCACGTATCGCCATAGGAACGGCCGTTGCCATATGCGAGCAGTGAATCCGGGCGCGCGCTGCCACTCTTCAGCAGCGCGACAGCGTCGGCTGCCGAAATGACCTTCGTGGCCGGCGGTGTCGCCCTGCCGAAACTCTGGAAACGACTTGAGTTCAATTCGGCCACGCTCCTGCAACCAACAGCGCCGCGCCGATCAGCACGAAAACCTGGCTGCGCCAGTCACGAATGATAAAGACGACGGGGTCATCATGCATCTCGCCGCGGCGGGCGAGGATCCAGATGCGCATCGTCAAATACAAAATGATCGGCGGCAAAGGCCAGATCATCCATGGATGCGGGTAAAGGCCACGCATCTCGGTGCTGTCCATATAGAGCGCCAACACCAGTGCGGAAGAGAATGCCGAAGCCAGCCCAGCTTGCGCGATGACGTCATGATCTTCGGCACGATAGCCACGGCCGGCAATCCGTTCGCCAGGCGCCGGTGTCGAGGTCCGCAGCTCGACGAAACGCTTCACCAGCGCCAGGGACAGGAAGAAGAAGATCGAAAATGCAAGCAGCCAGAAGGACACTTCCACGCCCGTGGCGGCGGCACCAGCCAGAACCCTTACCGTATAGAGACCGGCAAGCGTGAGCACATCCACGAGCAACATGCGTTTCAACGCCAGCGAATAGGCCAGTGTGATCACCGTGTAACCGACGAGCACGGCACCAAAGACAGGCGCCAGCGTCAGACTGACAGCGACGCCAATGGCAAGCAGGACGATGATCGATCCGATGCCGAAAGGAATGGAGAGCGTGCCCGCGGCAAAAGGCCGATCGCGCTTGGTCGGATGGCGGCGATCCAGCGGCAGGTCGAAGAAGTCATTGACGATATATATGGCTGACGCGACCGCGCTGAACGCGATAAAGGCCATCAGCGTCTGCCACAGCATTATTGGATTGAAATATTCGGCCGAAAGCACCATCGGTACTGCGATGAGCCCATTCTTGGCCCATTGGTGCACACGAAGCATCCTGAATACGGTCTTCAGAGATCGCTCAGGGCCTGGCACCAGTTCGCCACCGTTCCTGTCTTGCCAACGTTTGGCAGCGCGGTCCGGTGCCACGACGATAGCGTTGCGCGCAGCGTCGAAGACCTTGAGGTCGTGGCGGCTATTGCCGGCATAGTCGAAGCCGCCGTCGCCATAGAGGGCCACCAGCGCGCTGCGTTTCTTGACCGAGGTCAGGTTGTCGGTGCCGTCTGTGGCGATCACCCTATCGAAGATGCCGAGATGGGTCGCGATTGCTTCAGCGAATTTGCGTGGTGTGCCAGTGGCAAGCACGAGCTTTCGCCCATCCGCCCACTCAGCGCGGAGTCTGGAGAGCAACGATTCGCGATAGGGCAAGATTGCGGGATCGATATCGATACGGCTGGCGATTTCCTGCTTCAATCGGGCAGGACCGCCGACCAACCAGACAGGAATGAGAAGGAGATAAAGCGGATTCTTCTTGAGAAGGATGAACAGTCCTTCCCACAGGAGATCGGTCGCAAGCAAGGTGCCGTCCAGATCGACAGCAAGTGGCGTTGCGTTCCTGTCAGAGCGCGCATCCATGGCTTTGTTGTCCCACCCACCCAGGCCACCATAAGCAGCCGTCGGACCGGATATAGTGGCGGGACACATTACCGAACGCTGAAAAGACCCCACAAAACAGGCGCCCGCCGTCCTGTTTTGCCAGCCGTCGTTAAGTGGAGCTTACCACAAAAGAATAAAGGCCGGACAGATGTCCGGCCTTATCCCTCCAAAACATGCGTTTCGCGCTTATTTTACGGTCGCATTGCCACCCGAGATCACGATCGTCTCGGAACCGGTCAGCGCTTCGAGATCGCCATTGGGCAAGGTCACGAAACAGCCGCTCGCGCAGAACTCTACAGTCTCGCCGCCCGCAAGCGTCAACTCGCTCTTGCCGCCGCCCTCGGTCACGATCAGCGTGCGGGTCTCATTGTCCTTGTTGACGGCGCTGGCCGTATGGCCCACCTCGCTCGCGGCTATGAGAGCGACGGCGGCGATGAGGATCTTCCACATTGCAATTCCGGTGTTTCCACCGCCTCTGTTGCGTTCGCGAGGCATTTTCGCCCTTCGCAATCAAGCTTATAGGACAATCAAGCTGAACCGCAACTGAATGCCTCATTCATGCCGCAATCGGTTGAAGCTGGCGTGAAAGCTAGCTCGGATCAGGCCGGCGCGCTCGGCGACGACCCTTCGGTTGACTGCGCTCCTCCTCTTCCTTCGCTGCCTGTTCCTCCGCATGCAGCGCCTCGGTCTTGTCGTCGTCGATCGGCCAGGGCTCCTTGTCCGCATGAGGCATCTGCTGACGCGGCGCCGACGGGATCTCGATGCCTTCCGCGCCAAAAGCGTCCATGATCGCGAAACGGATATCGTTCTGCACCGAACCGCCGTTCAGGATGTCAGCGAGGAAGACACGGATTTCGAACTCCAGTGCATTCGTGCCGAAATTGACGAATTGCACGAAAGGTTCCGGATTTTTCAACACCAGTTGATGCCCGCGTGCGATCTCGAGCAGGACTTCGTGCACACGCCGGACATCCGAACCATAGGCAACACCCACCTTGATCTCGACCCGGCCGAGCTTGTTGCGGTGTGTCCAGTTGCCGACAGCGCTGTTGATCAGATTGGAGTTCGGCAGGATCACCGACTGGCGCTGGAAGGTTTCGATCTCGGTTGCACGAACGCTGATCTTTTTGACGGTTCCGCTGACGTCACCGGCCACGATCCAGTCGCCAACCTTGAACGGCCGCTCGGCAAGGAGGATCAGGCCGGAGACGAAGTTGGAGACCACGTTCTGGAGACCGAAACCGAGACCGAGGGAAAGACCACCGGCAATCAGGGCAAGGTTGGACAGGTTGATGCCCGCCGATGAGACCCCGACGACCGCCGCCAGGGCAACACCGGCATAGCCGACCACAAGCCGGATCGAGTTGCGCACACCGGTATCGACCTTGCCGCGCGCCATTACGGAATCGTCGAGCCAGGACTGGAACCAGCGCGTCAGGAAGTAGCCGAGGATGAAGACGATGACGCCCGTCAGGATGCCGAACAGCGAAATGGTGACGGACCCGACCGTGACGCCCATCGCGATCCTGTAGGCCCAGGCCTGGATGTCGGCGAACTGGAAGCCCCACATCAGAAGCAGCATTGGCAGGAAAACGACGACGATCAGCAGATTGAGGGCAATGCTTGTTGCCAACCCCAGTTGATCAAGCGTGCCCTCCTCCAAACTTGTTCGACCGGCGATCCAGCGTCCCACCGAGGTTTCCGCGAAACCGCCCTCGGCGCCGATGGCCCGCGCGGACAGGAAGCCGATATAGGCAGTGATCAACAGTGTGGTCGTAATGACGACCTGAAATGCCAGGAAAATGGCAAGCCCGATATAGCCGAGCAAAGCTGCGACAATGATGATCGTTCCAAGCGCGTAGGCAAGGAAGCGCAGCCAGGCCGGCCATGGCCGCCATTCTCCGGACTTCGTGCGGAAGGGCCGCACAAGGCCCATCATGATCAGGATCAGGCCGACAATGATGGTGGCGACAAAACTGCGTCCGACCGTCAGCGAAAGCGGCGAGCCCATCTGTTCGTTCACCACGGACAGGAAGACGTTGGCGCCGAGCACCACCGCCATGGCGGTGGACAGCACAACCAGCCAGCGCGCCGGACCGGATTCGACCGGAATCAGCCGCCATTTCGGCATGCCGGGCGAAAGCGCGGCATTGGTCAGGCGATGGACGCAGAACACGATCAGGATGACACCCATGATCGAGCGCAGGAAGATGCCGATATCGCCTCGCAGCACGCCGTAGTAGTCGAAGAAAAAATAGGCGAGCGACAGGAAGACGCCGAGCCCCAGCGTCGGCAGCAAGGTCGACCAGAATGCTGCGGACAGGCGGCTGAGATAGGTCGGATTCTCCACCGTTGGATCCGGCTCGAAGATGCGGCCGAAGATGCGCCGCACCACGATATGCAGGACCAGCGCCGCCACCAGTGCCATGATCGTTGCGACCAGAGCGGCCTGGTACTTGAATTTCAGGACAAAGGAGAACCAGGACGTTACGGCGCCGGAGAGATTGGAAAATTCGGTATTGGCGTCGACGGCAAGCTTGGTGCTGAGCAGATCATTCAGCTCATAACGCTTGGTCAGCGTTTTGCGGAAGAGTTCGCTGCGCAGGGTGGAGATCTTGTCGCCCATGCTCGCGATACGCACCGACAGCGTCTGTGCACCGGCAATGACGGCATTGATCTCTGCTTTTTCGTTCGTCAGCGCCTTGCGTTCCGTGGCGACGATGTCCGGTTCGGCCGGCTGACCTTGTGCTGGTGCGGGCCCAAGCTGTTCGAGACGGGCATTGATTTCGTTCAGCCGCGGCCGGAAGACGGTCGCTGTACCCAGTGCCTGCCTGGAAAGCTCTTCCAACTGGCTTCGAATATCGACCAACGTACCGTCATCTTCCTGGTTATCGTCGATCTGCTTGGCGAAGGCGTCGGTCTTCGCCACGAGAGCCTTCAGGGCATTCTGTTGTTCCGTGATTAGCTCATCGGATGGCTGTGCCTGCACAGGAGCGGCCTGAGGTGCCTGCGGTGCAGCCTGCGCGGGAGGCTGTGCGACAGGAGATGCCGGCTCAGCGGTCTCGCCAAGCAGCGGAATTCCGGTCTGTGCCAACACCAGCGCCGGCATCGCGGCCGTGAGAGCCAGGATCAGCAAAAGACGGACAAATCGATAAAGCATAGACCGGCAACTCGCGAAGCAGCCATCAAGGCTGCGAAATCTTGCCCTTGATAGAGACGGCATTGGGGCGGAGCAAGCCGCTTCACGCGTGAGTACGCTGGTCGGTCAGTCGAAAAGCCGTGGCGCAATTCTGGCTTTGGCGGCAGGGCTGGCTCTATAGTCTCCTACTGAAATGGGCTATCCGAGCCGCATGCGGATTCGGGATGGAGTTGGCATGGCGGAATATTCGGCTCTCTCGCTGCTGCGCAATGCGCTGTCCGGCAACAAGGATTGGAAGCCTGCATGGCGCAAACCCGACCCCAAGGCTTCTTATGATGTCGTGATCGTCGGTGGCGGCGGGCACGGTCTTGCGACCGCCTATTATCTCGCCAAGGAGCACGGCATCACCAATGTCGCGGTGGTCGAAAAAGGTTATCTTGGCTCCGGCAATGTCGGTCGCAATACCACGGCTGTGCGTTCCAACTATCTGCTACCGCCAAATACCCGCTTCTACGAACACTCGATGAAACTGTGGGAGAACCTTTCCCACGACCTCAACTACAATGTCATGTTCTCGCAACGCGGCGTGCTCAACCTCGCACACACGCCTGCCCAGTTCGACGACTATGCTCGTCGGGGCAACTCCATGCGTCACCAGGGCGTCGATGCCGAGCTGATGTCGGTTGCCGAGATCAAGCGGCTTATGCCGGCGATCGATGTCTCGGCCAGTGCGCGTTTTCCCATTTTCGGCGGCCTGATGCAGCCGCGTGCCGGCACTGCCCGTCACGACGCTGTCGCCTGGGGCTATGCGCGCGGCGCCGACCGACGCGGCGTCGACATCCTGGAAAACTGCGAAGTCACCGGTTTCCTGCGTGATGGTGATCGCGTCACCGGCGTTGTCACCACCCGCGGCGAAATCCGCGCCAGGAAAGTAGCTCTGGCTGCTGCCGGCAGCACCGGTCGCGTCATGCAGCTTGCCGGCATCGACCGGCTGCCGATCGAAAGCCACGTGCTGCAGGCCTTCGTCTCGGAATCGCTGAAGCCGTTCCTCGACACCGTCGTCACCTTCGGCATGGGCCATTTCTACATGGGCCAATCCGACAAGGGCGGCCTGATCTACGGTGGCGATCTCGACGGCTACAATTCCTACGCGCAGCGTGGCAACCTGCCGATCGTGGAAGAGGTGATGGCAGAAATGCTGGCGCTGTTCCCGAGCCTTGCCAGCGTGCGTATGCTGCGCTCCTGGGCGGGTGTGTGCGACATGTCTATGGACGGTTCCCCCATCATCACGACGGGGCCCTTGCCCGGCATGTATCTCAATTGCGGCTGGTGCTACGGCGGCTTCAAGGCGACCCCGGCCTCAGGCTTCTGCTTTGCCCACACCATCGCACGCGATGAGCCGCACGACCTCAACGCCGCCTTCACGCTTGACCGCTTCCATCGTGGCGCGGTCATCGACGAGAAGGGCCAGGGCGCCACGCCCCGCCTGCATTAGGACTGATCATGCTGCTCACCTGCCCCTATTGCGGCCCGCGGGACGTGTCCGAATTCACCTATCAGGGCGACGGCAACCGCCAGCGCCCTGCCCCCAACTCGCAGGACCTGCAGGCCTGGAACGAATATGTCTACGATCGGCAAAACCCTGCCGGTGACCATAACGAGATCTGGCAGCACTCCGGCGGCTGCCGCAGCCACATTCGTGTGATGCGCAACACGCTATCTCATGTCATCTCAAGCACCGTGCCGGTGCGCGGCGCCGTCCATCATCGCGCAACCGAGCGGCGTAAGCCGGGAGCCAAGGCATGAGCCCGCGCCGTAACGAAACAGGCGGTCAGATCGACCGGCTGAAAACCGTCCGCTTCACCTTCGACGGCGTGCCTTACACCGGCCATGCTGGCGACACGCTGGCCTCGGCACTGCTTGCCTGCGGCGTCACGCTGATGGGACGCTCCTTCAAATATCACCGGCCGCGCGGCGTTTTGAGCGCCGGTGTGGAAGAGCCGAACGCGCTGGTCACCATCCTGCGCGGCACCGCGCGCGAGCCGAACATTCCGGCCACCGCCATTGAGATTTATGACGGCTTGCGGGTCGAGAGCCAGAACCGTTTCCCGTCGCTGAACTGGGATGTCGGGGCAGTCAACCAGCTTGCAAGCAAGGTCATCGGCGCCGGCTTCTACTACAAGACCTTCATGGGCCCGGTGGTCGGGCCTTTGAAGGGCACCCGCTTCTGGATGTTCTGCGAGCATTTCATCCGCCGCGCCGCCGGCCTTGGCCGCGCCGGCACGGTGGCCGACGATGCCCGCTACGAGCGCATGAATGCCTTCTGCGACGTGCTGGTGGTCGGTTCCGGCCCTGCGGGGCTCATGGCTGCCAAGGCAGCCGCCGATAGTGGGGCGCACGTCATCCTGGCGGAACTTGACCCACGTTTCGGCGGTTCCGCCAACTGGTCCGGCGAGACCATCGACGGTGCACGAGCAGCAGACTGGGCAAGTGAAATCGTCAACGGCCTCAAGGGCCGCAACAATGTCCGTCTGCTGTCCCGTACCTCGGTCTGGGGCTATTACGACGGAAACACGCTGGCTGCCCTGGAGCGCGTTTCGGACCATAAGGAAACCGCGGCACGCGGCGAACCGCGCCATCGCCACTGGACTATCCGCGCCAGATCGGTCGTGCTCGCCGCCGGCGCCTTGGAACGGCCCCTCATCTTCCCGGGAAACGACCGGCCCGGCGTGATGCTGGCCAGCGCCGCGCAGCGCTACACCAACCAGTTCGGCGTGCTTCCGGGCGAGAAGATCACGCTCTTCACCAACAACGACACCGCATACCAGGCAGCCGCTAGCCTCAAGAAGGCCGGCGCCAATGTTGCGACGATCGTCGATGTCCGCACTGACATTTCCGATCAGGCACGTGCGCTCGCCGCGTCAGCCGGCGCGGAACTGATTGCAGGTCATGCAGTATCAGCGACGGACGGCGGCAAGACACTGAACGGCATCAGGATCCAGCGGCTGGACCGCGCAAGCGGAACGCTGACCGGCGAACAGCGTGGCATCCAGACTGACTGCCTGCTGATGGCCGGCGGATGGTCGCCGGTGTTGCATCTGGCCAGCCAGGCTGGCGCGAAACCCGAATGGGATGAGAGGCTGCAGGCCTTTCTGCCGCCGGAGCCGACGCAGAATTGGAGCGGCGCCGGCGCCTTCACCGGACACCTCGCGACCGCGGATGCGATCGTCGAAGGCCACGCTGCAGGGCTTGCCGCGGCAGGAGGCAAGGCACGTGTCGTCGAGCAACCGGCAATCGAGCCGACCTTTGTCAATCCCGAACCGGCGCCGGTGTTCGAGATCAAGGCGGAGGGCAAGAGTTTCGTCGACTTCCAGCACGACGTCACCGCGGATGACGTGCGCCTGGCCCATCGCGAAGGTTTCATCTCGGTCGAGCACCTGAAGCGTTACACCACGCTCGGCATGGCGACAGACCAGGGCAAGAGCTCGAATGTTCCGGGCTTGGCCATAATGGCCGAAGCGCTCGGCAAACCCATCCCGGAAGTCGGCACAACGCGTTTCCGCCCGCCCTATACAGCTGTTTCCCTCGGTTCGCTGGCGGCAGAACGGTTTGGCGATCTCAAGCCCGAGCGATTGACGCCGATGCACGACTGGCACCTTGCCCGGGGTGCCACGATGTATTCCGCCGGCCTTTGGTTCCGGCCTATGATCTACGGCCATGCCGGCGAAACGGTCGAACAGGCCTATGTGCGCGAAGCCAAGGCCGTGCGCGAGACGGCCGGCATCGTCGATGTCTCGACGCTCGGCAAGATCGCGGTTCAAGGCCCGGATGCAGCAGAATTGCTCGATCGGGTCTATACGAACATCTTCTCGAGCCTGCCTGTCGGCAAGGCGCGTTACGGGTTGATGTTGCGCGAGGATGGCGTCGCCTTCGACGACGGCACCACCTGGCGTCTCGGCCAGGACGACTTCCTGATGACAACCACCACGGCCAATGCTGGCAAGGTGATGCAGCATCTGGAATACTTCCTCGATGTGATCTGGCCGGAATTGAGGGTAACCGTCACCTCCGTCACCGATGAATGGGCGGGCGCCGCGATCGGCGGGCCGAAGGCACGGGAAATCCTCGCCGCCTGCGTCAAGGGCACTGCGGTGGACAATGCCGCTTTGCCTTTCATGGGCATTGTCCACGGCGAAATCGCCGGCGTTCCGGTGATGATCTGTCGCCTGTCCTTCTCCGGAGAGATGGCCTTCGAGGTCTACTGCGGCGCCGGCTACGGCACCCACGTCTGGGAAGCGTTGATCGAAGCAGGCAAGCCGTTCGACCTCGTGCCCTACGGGTTGGAAGCGCTCGGCACGCTGCGCATCGAGAAAGGCCACGTCACCGGCGCCGAGATCGATGGCCGCACCACCGCGCGCGACCTGCACCTCGACTGGATGCTGTCGAAGAAAAAGCCCTTCATCGGTTCGGCCATGATGGACCGCGAAGGTCTGATTGGTACCGACCGCCTGCAACTCGTCGGCATCGTCGCCCTCGACAACCGGCCCCTCAACGGTGGCGCGCACATCGTCGAGGAACTCGACGAGGAAAACCCGCACGGATCGATCGGTCACATCACGGCCTGCTGCTATGCGCCGGCGCTCGGCAAATATATCGCTCTGGCGCTCGTTCAGGGCGGCAAGAGCCGCCATGGCACGCGCGCCCATATGTCCGACCCGCTGCGCAAGCGCTTCGGTCCTGTCGAGATCGTCAGCCACCACTTCTTCGATCCCGAAGGGAGCCGCATGCATGGTTGAGCGCCTTTCGCCGCTTGAGTCCGTTTATCGTGTCGGCTCGCACGGCCGCTTCGAGGACGGCGTCGGTGTGATCCTGTCCGAGACACGCCCCGGTTCCATCATCCAGGTTGCGGCCTGGCCAGGTGAGGAAGCGCGTGCAATCGCTGCCATCCGCAAGGTGTCCGGCCTTGCCTTGCCGGACGGCGCCGGTGGCGGTGTGATTGAAGGCGACAAGGCCGCCTTCGGGTTTGCCCCGGGCAAATTTACGGTCGTCGACGAGGCAGAAGGCCTCGCGGTAGCACTCGCCAAGGCGATCACGCCGGCGATTGGCACAGTGACGGACCTGTCACATGGCCGCACGGCCATTCGCATCGAAGGGCCGGAGGCTGAATGGGTCCTGGCGAAATTCTTCGCCATCGACTTTGCCCTGCCCGCCTTCCCTGTCGGCGCCGCGCGCTCGACCACGCATCACGACGTTTTCGCGCAAATCCAGAGAACAGGCGGCGACCGTTTCGACATCTATGTCTTCCGCTCCTTTGCCCGCTCCTTCTGGAAGGCACTCGGTCACGCTGCGGAAGAAGTCGGATACGAAGTCGCCTGAAATCGGGTTCGAGAGGTCGCGTCATGGAATTCATCAATTCACCGGCGGCCAAGGCAGCGAAGCTCCCTTTCAGCCAGGCGGTACGCGTCGGCAACATTCTCTATCTGTCGGGCGCGCTCGGCAATGTACCAGGCAAGCTGGAGTTGGTATCGGGTAGCATCGAAGCCGAAACGCGCCAGACGATGGAGAACATCGGCTCGGTTCTGAGGGAAAACGGACTTGGCTTCGCCGATATCTTCAAATGCACGGTCATGCTGGCCGATATGTCGAAATGGGGCGATTTCAACCGGGTCTATCTCGAATATTTCGATCCGAACCGGTTGCCGGCGCGTTCTGCATTCGGTGCGAACGGCCTTGCGCTCGGTGCGCAACTCGAACTCGAATGCATGGCCTATATGCCGGCACGTTAGACAGCGTCTCTGCTCGTGCGCCGGGAACTGGCCTTACGAAGAGCTCATCCTGCCGCTAGAGACAAACCGGCGGCGGCTCGATAGTTGACTGAAAGAATCGACGGTTTCGGCCGCCGTCGATTGATCGAAAAGGCCGGCGCTCGATTTCGTTCACCATGGACGCACAGACTTCCGCGACCGCGACCGGTCGCGTCGATTCACCGGACGGCGTTTCGCTGCTCATTCCGGTCACCGTTGCTTGCGGTGTCTTCATGACCAGCCTCGACCAGAATGTGGTCGTCACCGCCCTTCCAGGCATAGGCGAAACACTCGCCCGCCCGCCAAGCCAACTCGGCCTGCTGGTCACCGCCTACGTGGCGAGCCTCATCATCATGATGCCCCTGGGCGGCTGGGCTGCGGATCGCTTCGGCCTGCGCAACGCCTACTGCTTCGCGCTGATCGTGTTCGGCATCGCGTCGGCGCTGTGCGGCATCGCCAATGACATGTGGACGCTCGTCGGCGCCCGCGCCCTGCAGGGGTTTGGTGGCGCCTTGATGGGCACGCTGGGCCAGATCGTCGTGCTGCAGAGCTTTCCGCGCAATCGCACGCTGAAGATCAACATGTATATCTCGCTGGCCGGCCAGTCGGGGCCTCTGGTTGGCCCGCTCGTCGGCGGCGCGCTGACGACCTACATTTCCTGGCGCTGGATCTTCTTCATCAACGTGCCGCTGGCACTGGCTGCGCTTCTGCTTGCGGCGGCCCTGTTTCCGACAGCCAGGAAGTCACTTCGTACTCCATTCGACTTTCCAGGCTTCGCCCTTGTCGGCGTCGGCATGGTGCTTCTGGTGCTCGGCATGGATTCACTCGCCGCCAAAGACATGGCGGGCACCCTGATCGCCGCGCAGGTCGCGATCGCTGTTGCCCTGCTCGGCTTCGCCGTCTTTTACCTGCTGCGAGCGCGCAATCCTGTCCTGGATCTCAGGCTTTTGCGCATTCGCACCTTCCGCGTCGCTTTCCTGACCGGCGGTGGCCTAGACACGATCGGCCTGAGCTCGGTCGTCTTCATCTTGCCGCTGATGTTCCAGCTCGGCTTCGGCATGAGCGCTGTCCACGCCGGATCGCTGACGTTCATGGCAGCAGTCGGTTCGCTGCTCACCCGGTTTATGATGCCCGCCATGCTGAAGCGCTATGGCTTCCGCCGCGTGCTGGTCACCAACACCCCGATCGTCGCCGCTCTTGTCGCCGGTTTTGCCCTCATCCAGGCGACAACCCCGGTGTGGATCGTGCTGACCTACATCTTCATGTTCGGGGTATTCCGTTCGGTGCAATGGGCCTCGACCGGCAACCTTGCCTATGCCGATATCGAACCTGAACAACTCGCCCGTTTCAGCGCGCTCTATTACATCCTGTGGCAGCTTGCGGTCGCCATCGGCGTCGGCATCGCCGCCGCGGTTCTGTCGTTGCTGACGGGTGCGGGAGGACATGCTTCTGTCGCGGATTTCCGCGTGCTGTTCGTGATCGAAGCCTTGATCACGCTCTGCGCACTGCTCGCCTATCGCCGGCTGACGCCGCAGGACGGTCAGAATGTGAGTGGAAATGCAGTAGTGAGTAGTGAGTAGTGAGTATTTTATCTCGGCGACTCTCAACACTACTCACTACTCACTACTCACTACTCACTACCCACTATTCGCTACTCACTCCACAAACCTCACCCACTCTTCCAGCGGCGCACGGTCGGTACGGAAAGCGCTTTCCGGCTTTGACGTGTCTTCATGCCCAAGCGCCATGCCGCACACGACGATCTCTTCCTCGGAAATATCGAGTACAGGGCGGATCTGCCGGTGATAGGGAGCGAAAGCCGCCTGCGGGCAGGTGTGCAACCCTCTCGCCCGCGCGGCGATCATGATATTTTCCAGGAACATGCCATAGTCGATCCACGAGCCCTGGTTCAGCCGGCGGTCGATGGTGAAGATCATACCGACGGGCGCGTCGAAGAAGATGAAGTTGCGGTCGTGCTGTGCACGCATCTTGTCGACTTCGCGCCGGCCGATTCCCAGCGCACCGTAGAGGCCGAAACCGTTAGCACGACGGCGTGTGAGATAGGGCTCGAAGAACTGATCGGGATAATAGCGGTACTCATCCCATTCCGCCTTTTCGGCGCGGATGCCGGAATTCAGGATGGCATCGCTCAGCTTCTGCTTCACTTCGCCTTTCGCAACATACACTTTCCACGGCTGCATGTTCGTGCCGGACGGTGCGCGCGAGGCGACATTCAGGATGTCGCGGATCGTCGCATCGTCGACCGGATCGGGCAGGAAGGCGCGAACGGATCGGCGCGAGATGATCGCTTCGTCCACGATCGTCGCTTCGTCCAACTTCGGGGTGCTGCTTTCAGGTGCCAGCATGGCAATCTCTTCAACGCAGGATTTCAATGGGCACGTCCCCCAACGCGCGGTCGCGGTGCCTTTGCATGAAGCACCAAAATACCGCAAGCAATTTTGTCTGGACCATTAGATCGCGCTTGATCTTTTCACGCACTTGGCGTCTCATGAAATTATAGCTGATTTTTTCACGAACGGTCGAACAGTGACATCACCTGCTGCCCAACCGGACGCGCAGACCGGCGAACGTTTTCTCGCCGCAGACATTCGCGCGCTACGCAAGACGCGAGGCCTGACCCTGGCCGAAATCGCCCTGAAACTCGGCCGCTCGGTCGGCTGGGTCAGCCAGGTCGAACGTGGCCTTTCCGTGCCGTCGCTTGGCGATCTTCGCGCCATGGCGGACTTGTTCGACGTGCCACTCAGCCTGTTCTTCAGCCATGACGTGCCGGAAGAAAACGAGCGGGGGGTGGTGGTGCGCGGCGGTCGGCGACGGTCGCTGGGTACCAGCGAATCGGGACTGGTGGAAGAGCTGTTGTCACCCGACCTCGGTGGCAGTTTCGAGATGTTGCGCTCGGAATTCGCGCCGGGTGCGGAATTGAAGAAGGCCGCGACAAGGCCAACCGAAGAAGCCGGCTACGTCACGTCCGGCACTTTCGAGATCGAGATTGATGGGGCCTGGCACACACTTGGCGAAGGCGACAGCTTTCGCTTTGCCGGCAAGCCGTTCCGCTGGAGGAACCCGGGAACGGTACCCGCAGTGGTGATCTGGGTGGTCTCGCCACCGGTCTACTAGAAACATGATCCTGAACCGAGGTCAGCGAAACAAAAACTGCGGACTCTTCGGACAAGGATCGTGTGGCAAAACAAATAGATAGAGCGGAATTCCGATCCATCGATCACTTTCCACTCTAGAGCAATTCCAGGAAAAGTGCGTAGCGGTTTTCCGTCCGGAATTGCGTAAAACAAAGGGTTAGAGCGTTTCCGCGTTTCCGTAAAAACGGAAACGCCCCAGGAAATCGGGAGGACAGAATGGCCGGAATTCCGACGACGGCGCGTGTGGTCATCATCGGCGGCGGCGCGGTGGGCGTATCGGCCCTCTATCATCTCGCCAAGGCGGGCTGGACCGATTGCGTTCTGCTCGAAAAGAACGAACTGACCTCCGGCTCGACCTGGCACGCGGCTGGCAACGTGCCGACCTTTTCGTCCTCCTGGTCGCTGATGAACATGCAGCGCTATTCGACCGAGCTCTACCGGGGGCTGGCGGCAGAAGTCGACTATCCGATGAACTACCACGTCACCGGCTCGATCCGGCTGGCGCACAGCCAGGAGCGCATGCAGGAATTCCAGCGCGCCAAGGGCATGGGCCGCTATCAAGGCATGGCGATCGAAGTCATCGGCACCGACGAGGTCAAGGCACGCTACCCTTTCATCGAGACACATGAATTGCAGGGCGCACTCTACGACCCGAATGACGGCGACATCGACCCGGCCCAGCTCACCCAGGCACTCGCGAAGGGCGCACGCGACAAGGGCGCCAAGATCATTCGCTTCTGCCCGGTTATCGCCGTGCGGCGCGAGCGCAGCGAATGGGTGGTGGTGACCGAGAAAGGCGAAATCCGCTGCGAATACGTCGTCAACGCCGCAGGCTATCGTGCCGCCGAAGTGGGCAGGATGTTCGGCCGTGAAGTGCCAATGATGGTGATGAGCCATCAATACATTCTCTTTGACGAAATCCCCGAACTTGCTGCCTGGTCGAAGGAAGCCGGCCGCAAGTTGCCGCTGCTGCGCGACGTCGATTCCTCCTACTACCTGCGCCAGGAAAAGAACGGCATGAATCTCGGCCCCTATGAGCGCAACTGCCATGCGCACTGGGCCACCTCAGGCGACCCGATGCCGGCCGACTTCTCGTTCCAGCTCTTCCCGGACGATCTCGAGCGGCTGGAATGGTACCTGAACGATGCCATCGAACGGGTCCCGATCCTCGGCACCGCCGGCCTTTCCAAGGTCATCAACGGCCCCATCCCTTACGCACCGGACGGCAACCCGCTGCTTGGGCCGATGCCCGGCGTGCCCAACGCTTTTGAGGCCTGTGTCTTCACATTCGGCATCGCCCAGGCCGGCGGCGCCGGCAAGGTGCTTGCCGAATGGGTGACGGAAGGCCAGACCGAATGGGACATGTGGTCATGCGATCCACGCCGCTTCACGGCGTTCGGATCGGCTCAGGACTATGCCGTCGCCAAGGGTATGGAAGTCTATGGCCACGAATACGCCATCCATTTCCCACGCCACGCCTGGCCGGCGGCACGCGACCGCAAGCTTTCGCCGCTGCATGAACGCCTGAAGGCCATGGGAGCACAGTTCGGCGCCTATAATGGCTGGGAACGTGCAACCTGGTACGCCAAGCCGGGCGACGACATTTCGGAGCAATCGACGCAGACCTTCGCCCGCTCAGGGCCGTGGGAGCCACGCATTCGCGAGGAATGCCTGGCCGTGCGCGATGCCGCCGGCATTCTCGACCTGCCTGGCTTCAGCCGTTTCCGCCTGAAAGGTCCCGGCGCCCGCGCGTGGCTCTCCACCCTGACAACCGGTGTGGTGCCGAAGCCCGGCCGCATCGGCCTCGGTTATTTCGCCGACGACGAGGGTCGTATCGTCACCGAGATGTCGATCATGGCCTTGGAGGAGGACTTCTTTTTCCTGATCACCGCCGCGGTGGCACAGTTGCATGACTTCGAGTGGCTTTCGAAGCAACTCCCCCAGGGCACGGAAATCACGCTGCAGGATATGACCGAGAGTTTCTCCTGCCAGATTCTGTCCGGACCGAATTCACGGGCCATACTGGCCGATGTGACGGACGCTGATCTGACCTTGCCCTGGCTCTCGCATCAATCCTGCCAGATTGCCGGCTGCTGGCTGCAATTGGTGCGCGTCTCCTTTGCCGGCGAACTCGGCTGGGAATTGCACACCAAGGTTGAGGATACTGCCGCCGTCTTCGACGCCGTCTGGACTGCCGGGCAGAAGCACGGCCTGAAACCCTTCGGCATGTTCGCCCTCGACAGCCTGCGTCTCGAAAAAGGCTACCGTGCCTGGAAGGGCGATCTCTCGACCGACTACACTATCTTGCAGGGTGGGCTGGAACGCTTTGTGAAATGGGACAAACCGGATTTCCGCGGCAAGGCGGCGCTGCTGAACGAGAAGCAGCAAGGCGTGCAGAAACGGTTTGCGACGCTGGTCGTACAGGCCCCAGGGGAATGCGACGCGCCCTACATGTCCACACTTTGGCATGACGGTACGATCGTTGGCGAAACGACGTCGGGAGGCTGGGGTTACAGGGTGGACAAATCCATTGCGCTCGGCATGGTGCGCGCCGATCTGGCCGTGCCGGGCACCGAAATCGAAGTCGAGATTTTCGGCGAACGCTTCAAGGCGACGGTCCAGGAAGACAAACCCTTGTGGGACCCCGAAAATCAAAGGCTGCGCGCATAATGACCCTTCCCTTCCCCGACCACACCTTCGGCGCGTTCCTGTTCGACATGGACGGCACCATCCTGAGCTCGATCGCGGCTGCCGAGCGGGTGTGGGCGGCGTGGGCGCAGAAGCACGGTCTTGACGTGGAGACGTTCCTGCCGACCATCCATGGCGTGCGGGCTGTGGAGACCATCCGCCGGCTGAATTTGCCCGGCATCGACGTCATGGCGGAAGTCGAAGCACTGACCCAGGCCGAATTCGAGGACGTCGAAGGCATCGAAGCCATCGCCGGCGCGGCTGCATTCCTCAATGCGCTGCCATCGCAGCATTGGGCGATCGTCACCTCATCACCGCGTCGGCTGGCGATCCGCCGGCTGGAAGCCACCGGCCTGCCGGTGCCGCCGGTGATGATCACGGGAGAAGACGTGGCCAATGGCAAGCCGGCGCCAGATTGCTTCCTGCTTGCCGCCGAACGGCTTGGCCAGAAGCCACAGGATTGCCTGGTTTTCGAGGACGCCCCGGCTGGCATCCAGGCCGCGGAGGCGGCAGGCACGAAAGTCGTTGTCGTGACAGCGACACACAAACATGCCGCCGAAACCCCGCATCCGACCATTGCCGGATATGGCTCGCTGATCCCTTTGCTTAATGGCGGAGGCAAGCTGGTACTTGCCAATTCCGGTCCGACGATCTCTGCGACTGCAGGAGCCTGACATGCCGAAACCTTCGTCCCGCATTTCCGGCATCACGCCTTCCGGCAAGGACGGCTGGGAGGTTCACTTCGCCGCATGGCAGCGCCTGGAAGCCGGCGAAGACATCATCATGCTCTCGGTCGGCGACCATGACTTCCATACGCCAGAGGAGACGGTGGAGGCCGGCGTTGCCGCGCTGCGCGCGGGTCATCACCATTACACCCAGTTGCCCGGCATCCCGGCATTGCGTGAGGCCATGGCGCGGATATCCACGCGATGCACCGGCGTGGAGACGAGCCCGGAGCAAATAATTGCCACGCCCGGCGGCCAGGCATCGCTTTATGCCGCCGTACAGGGCGTGCTCGACCCAGGCGACCACGCCATCGTCGTGGCGCCCTATTATGCCACCTACCCCGGCACATTCCGCGCCGCTGGCGCCGATTTCACCGTGGTCGAGACCCGCGCCACGGATGGCTTCCAGCCTGACCCAAAGGCGATCGAGGCAGCGGTACGGCCGAACACACGGGCCATGCTCATCAACACGCCCAACAATCCCACCGGCGCGGTTTATTCCAGGAAATCGCTGGAAGGCATCGCCGATATCTGCCGCCGACATGATCTGTGGCTGCTGAGCGACGAGGTCTATTGGACGCTGGGCGACAGCGAGCATCTTTCACCACGCGCCCTGCCCGGCATGGAAGAGCGCACGCTGGTTATCAACTCGATGTCGAAGAGCCACGGCATGACCGGCTGGCGCCTGGGTTGGCTGACCGGCCCGCAGGAACTGATCACGCTGCTGATCAGCCTCAACCTTGTCATCACCTACGGCCTGACCGATTTTGTCAGCCGCGCCGCCATCGAAGCGCTGAACAACGATTACGGCGTGGAACAGATCGCCGCGCTCTATACCGGACGGCGCAAACTCTTCCTCGATGCCGTGCACGGCATGAACAACGTGACCGTTCGCGGCTCCGAGGGCGGCATGTATGCCATGCTCGATATCAGCGCGGTCGAACCGGACGACGAGAAATTCGCCTGGGCTTTCCTCGACCGTGAGAATGTCGGTGTCATGCCGGGCTCCTCCTTCGGCGATGCCGCCGCCGGTCACATCCGCATCAGCCTGTGCCAGCCAGAACCCATCCTTCTCGAGGCGGCCGAAAGGCTGCGCCGCTTCGTTTCCACCTATCGACGCGAGGCCGCATGACCGCCCTGCCCTCCAAAGCCCGCGCCGTCATCATCGGCGGCGGCGTGTCCGGCTGCTCGGTGGCCTACCATCTGGCCAAGCTCGGCTGGACCGATATCGTGCTTCTGGAACGAAAGCAGCTGACGTCGGGCACCACATGGCATGCTGCCGGCCTGATCGGCCAGTTGCGCGCTTCGCAGAACATGACACGGCTGGCGAAGTACTCCGCTGACCTCTACGTCAAGCTTGAGGAAGAAACCGACGTCGGCACCGGCATGCGCCAGGTCGGCTCCATAACCGTCGCCCTGACCGAGGAACGCAAGCACGAAATCTACAGGCAGGCATCGCTTGCCCGCGCATTTGACGTCGACGTGCGCGAGATTTCTCCCAGCGAAGTCAAGGAGATGTATCCGCATCTCAACGTGTCCGACGTGGTGGGCGCGGTGCATCTGCCGCTCGACGGCCAGTGCGACCCAGCCAACATCGCCATGGCTTTGGCGAAAGGCGCACGCCAGCGTGGCGCCAGGATCATCGAGAACGTCAAGGTCACCAGGGTTCACACCAGAAACGGGCGTGTATCGGGCGTATCGTGGGCACAGGGAGAGGACCAGGGCACGATCGAGACCGATGTGGTCATCAATTGTGCCGGCATGTGGGCCCGCGAACTGGGTGCGCAGAACGGCGTCACCGTTCCGCTGCACGCTTGCGAGCACTTCTATCTCGTCACCGAACCGATCTCCGGGCTTACGCGTCTGCCGGTGCTGCGCGTGCCAGACGAATGCGCCTACTACAAGGAGGATGCCGGCAAGATGATGCTCGGCGCCTTCGAACCCAATGCCAAGCCCTGGGGCATGGAGGGCATCCGCGAGGATTTCTGCTTCGACCAGTTGCCGGAGGATTTCGAGCATTTCGAGCCCATCCTCGAAATGGGGGTGAATCGCATGCCGATGCTGGGCACGGCCGGCATCCACACCTTCTTCAACGGCCCTGAAAGCTTCACGCCGGATGACCGCTATTATCTCGGCGAAGCGCCGGAACTCGGCGGTTATTGGGTCGCAGCCGGCTATAATTCCATCGGTATCGTTTCCTCAGGCGGCGCAGGCATGGCGCTGGCGCAGTGGATCAACGATGGCGAGGCGCCGTTCGATCTCTGGGAAGTCGACATCCGCCGCGCCCAGCCGTTCCAGAAGAACCGCGCCTATCTGAAGGAGCGCGTCTCCGAAACGCTTGGCCTGCTTTATGCCGATCACTTCCCCTACCGCCAGGTCGTGACGTCCCGCGGTGTGCGTCGTTCGCCCATCCACGAACATCTGAAGGCGCGCGGTGCGGTGTTTGGCGAAATCGCCGGCTGGGAACGCGCGAACTGGTTCGCCAGGGACGACCAGGAACGCGAATACCGCTATTCCTGGAAACGCCAGAACTGGTTCGACAACCAGCGCGAGGAACATCTGGCCGTGCGCAACAATGTCGGCCTGTTCGACATGACCTCCTTCGGCAAGATCAGGATCGAGGGCCGGGATGCGCTTGCCTTCCTGCAGCGGCTGTGCGCCAACGACCTCGACGTTGCGTCGGGCCGGATCGTCTACACGCAGATGCTCAATCGGCGCGGCGGCATCGAAAGCGACCTGACCGTCTCGCGCCTTTCCGAAACGGCCTTCTTTGCGGTTGTTCCAGGCGCCACACTGCAGCGCGATCTCGCCTGGATGCGCAGGCACGTGAATGACGAGTTTGTCGTCATCACGGACGTGACAGCCGCCGAATCCGTGCTCTGCCTCATGGGACCACGCTCACGTGACTTGATTCAAAAGGTGAGTCCAAACGATTTCTCGAACGAAACCAACCCGTTCGGTACATTTCAGGAAGTCGAGATCGGCATGGGTCTCGCCCGTGCCCATCGCGTTACCTATGTCGGCGAACTCGGTTGGGAACTTTATGTCCCAACCGACCAGACCGCACACGTCTTCGAAACGATCGAGGACGCCGGCAAAGACCTTGGCCTGAAACTCTGCGGCCTGCACACGCTGGATTCCTGCCGCATCGAAAAAGCCTTTCGCCATTTCGGCCATGACATCACCGACGAGGATCATGTGCTGGAAGCCGGCCTTGGCTTCGCGGTGAAAACAGCAAAGGGCGATTTCATCGGCCGCGACGCGGTGCTGGCAAAGAAGGATGCCGGGCTAGAGCGCCGCCTGGTGCAATTCCGCCTGACCGACCCGGAACCACTGCTGTTCCACAACGAAGCGATCGTGCGCGACGGCAAGATCGTCGGCACCGTTACATCAGGCAATTACGGCCATCATCTCGGCGGCGCCATCGGCATGGGCTATGTGCCGGCCGGCGGCGAGGGCGAAGCCGATATCCTCGGCTCCCGCTATGAGATCGAGATCGCCGGCGAACGCTTCGCCGCAGAAGCATCATTGAGGCCGATGTATGATCCGAAATCTGAGAGGGTGCGGATGTAGCATCTTCCTTCTCCCCGTTCACGGGGAGAAGGTGGTCCGAAGGACCGGATGAGGGGCAGAGCCTGCCTTGCAAGGTTCATGCCGCCCCTCACCTGCCTGCCGGCATCCTCAAAACGCCTTCAACTTCTGCCGTACCTGCCCGAGAAAAGCCGCCCGGCTTTGCGGCGTCGAGGCATCCATCAGATAATGCGCCAGGAACAAGGTCTTGCAGCGCTTGGCGCACAAGGCACGAATGCCACGCAGGATCGTCTTTCGGCCCGGATGGCCGACGACATGCGACCACCAGCGCGGCGCGCCGCAGGTCGTCACCACCGCGATCTTGTGGATGTGACCCATCAGCGGTGTGATCCGTCCGGCGGGATCGAGCGCAAACGCGACGTCCTTGGCCCAGACACGGTCCAGCCATCCCTTCAGCATTGCCGGCAGTCCGTACCACCAGGTCGGATAGACAAAAACGATCGCCTCCGCCCATTTCAGATGAGCGATGTGTTCCACCAGCGCCGGGTCGGCCGGCGCGCGTTCGTTGTATTCGCGCCGTTCGCCATCTCGCATCACCGGGTCGAAATTCTCGGCATAGAGATCAACCAGCCGTGCCTCGCAACCCTTGGCAGCGATAGCTTCGAGCGCGGCATCGCGCAGAGCCGCGCAGAAGCTTTCCGGTACAGGATGGCAATAGACGACCAGCACCCGCATGCTTAACCAGCCTTCGCCAAGCCTTTGAAAAGGAACGTCCTTCCAGAGCGGTAATCGTAGTCAGGATTTTCCCACGCGATCATCTTGCCGGGATTGAGCAGCCCTTGCGGGTCGGCCTCGCGCTTGAAGGCGAGCTGGACGGAATCCGTCTGCTTCATGCCACCCTCCTCCAGCGTATAGCGGTGCGGATTGAAGATCGGGCAGCCATTCTCCTCAAACAGCTGCACGATTTCGTCCAGCCGCTCTTCCGTGGTGAAGCGTACCAGGTTCAGACCGAAACAGGTGATGTTGCCGTCCAACCGCACGAACTCCAGATGCGAGAACACCTCGCCGGGAAACATCGCGTCGATCTTCTCAACCAAGGCCAGATGATTGGGAAACGGATAGAGCGATTGCAGGTAGGTGATCGACGGATCGACGCGCAGCGCCCGCAGCGTCGTGTGGTTCCACGCCAGTTCGAAGGCCGGCGGCAGGCCCTTCTTCTCCTCCTCACTCAACGTGGCAGCGTTGAAGATAACCTCACCGCCTTCGCGTCGCGTGAAGGCAAGGAATGCGTCGAGCGAATGCGGGGCGACCATGATCGCGCAGATACTTTGCCCCTCGCGCAGGAACTTCTGGTGCCTCTTGAAATAAAGTTGCGGAACCGGCGCGGCGATCGGCGTGATCAATTTGGTCAGCAGCCCATCCTGGCAGGCCAGTGCGTTGGCGTAACGCGCAGTGCCCATGAAGCTGTCGAAACCGATCAGCACGTCCACCCAGTCATAGGATGCCGTCAACGGCATCTCGACTTCAGTGATGATGCCATTGGTGCCATAGGCATGGGTGACCTTGTGCAGATCCTCGCCGGTCAATTCCAGTATCCTTGGCTCGGCCTCCATGGTTACGACGCGTAGCCGGACGATGTTGCCGAAGTCACGCAGACCGCCAAAATTGATCGAGCCGACACCACCAGAGCCGCCAGCGATGAACCCACCGATGGAAGCCGTATTGTAGGTGGAAGGGTGCAGGCGCAGTTCCTGCGCAGAATGTGCACGCGTCGCGCGATCGATATCGGCGATGATCGCACCCGGCTGGCACACCACACGGCCGGGAGAAATCGCGACGATTTCGTTCATTTCAGCCAGATTGAGCACCACGCCGCCGGAAAGCGGCATCGCCTGCCCGTAATTGCCGGTGCCCGTGCCGCGCGGCGTCACCGGCACACGATGCGAAAAGCAGGCCGCGAGTATGCGCACCACTTCCGCCTCGGATTTCGGCGATATGACGAGATCGCCGGTGACATGTTCGAGCTGGCGCTTGAGCACAGGGCTGTACCAGTAGAAGTCGCGGCTCTTCTGCTGGACGATCTTTTCGTTATCCTCGACCTTGAGCCCCTCGAGGTCTCGTTTCAGCGCCGCGATATCCATCATGCCCCCATCAGATCATCGAGCTCGGCATAGTCCGGCAGGCTGGTGTCGATCGGCTTGCCGTCGCGGATGACAATGCGATCGGCTTCCGGGCGCGACAACAGCTCGGTCCAGTTCCGCCCTTTGAAAACAACCAGATCTGCCGGTCCGCCTGGCTGCAACACACCCGTATTGTCGAGTTGCATCGTCTTGGCCGGCGTCTGCGCGACCGCGCGTGGCCAATCGCCGACCGGGTGGTCGAGATGCAGGATACGCGTCGCCATGCGGTAGACTTCGAGCATGTCGAGATCGCCATAGGCGTAGAATGGATCACGCGTGTTGTCGGAAGCCACCGCGACCGGAATACCGCGTGCCTTCATTTCATGTAGCAGTGTCACGCCGCGCCAGCGCGGCGTGGTTTGGTCATGCCGGCGATCCTGCAGGTAGAGATTGCACATCGGCAACGACACGACGGCGATTTCTGCCCGCGCCACCTTGTCCAAAGTATCGAGCACCTCGCCGTCAGGCTGACGCGCCAGGGAACAACAATGGCCGACGAGGATCTTGCGTTCAAAACGATGACGCAACGCCGCTTCCGCTATTTTTTTCAGGGAGATCGCATCGATCGCGTCGGTCTCGTCGGCATGGAAATCAAGGTCGAGGCCATGTTCGATGGCAAGCGCGAACATCCGGTCGAGCAAGGCATCGAGATCGGGAACCATATAGGTGACTGCGCCGAGAACGCCCCTTGCCCCGGCCACGCGCCGCGCCAATCCTGCAAACCAGGCTTGGTCACGGGTTTCCTCGATACCGACGAGGCAAGCCGCCTGCAGGTCGATGCGCCCATGCCACTTTTCGCGGATGTCCTCGAATACCGGCCAGGAAATGGCGTCCTGGGGCGCCGCGCTGTCGAGATGTGTGCGGATGGCCTTGGTTCCATGCGCGAAAGCCGTGCGCAATGCAAAATCCATGCGCCGCGAAACGTCCTTTGCGCTCCAGCGCGCCGTCCGGTCAGCATGTGCCGCATACAATGCACCGGCAAACGAACCATCCGGATTGGGGCTACGCTGCCAGATATGACCCTTGTCGAGATGGGTGTGGCAGTCGACAAAACAGGGCAGGACGATGCGGCCCTTGAGGTCGAGCGCCCCTGAAGAAGCCGGCGTTCCCAAACGGTGAGGAGCAATGGAGACAATGCGACCGCCATTGATGGCGACATCGGCACTCACAAAGCCGTCTGCGTCGGCAAGGCCGTCGAACCCGACAGTCAGCGAGGCATGAAGGCGAGCATTTTCAAATGTATAGATTCCAGATGGCGGGATCGGCAGCTTGTTCAATACACCTCCGCGTCCGCCACGGCCCGGTCACTCGACGTGAACGGGATGCAGCCTCGGCAATTGTATGAAGCGTCCGCCATCATGCCTCCTGCTTCAGCGCGCTCTCGTGCCAGCGGCGCAGAATGAGATGCGACAGCAATGACAGTGCGAGAAAGATGACGATGCCGGTCAGTGAAATCAGAATGAGGGCAGCGAACAGCCGTGGCGCGTTCAGCCGATATCCCGCCTCGATGATGCGCGAAGCGAGACCCGAAGCCTGGCCGGACGTGCCGGCAACGAATTCAGCCACCACGGCACCGATCAGCGAGAGGCCGCCAGCGATCTTCAGCCCCCCGAGGAAATAGGGCATGGCCGCCGGCAGACGCAGGTGCCACAGCTCCTGCCAACGCGTGGCGCCGTTCAGCTGAAACAGATCGCGAAGATTGCGGTCGACCGAATTCAGCCCCAGCGTCGTGTTGGAGAGGATCGGAAAGAAGGCGACGATCCAGGCGCACAGCAAAAGCTTGGCGGTCTGGTTGTCGACATAGATGTTGATCAGCGGAAAGATCGCCACGATCGGCGTCACCTGCAGGATGACGGCGAAGGGAAAGAACGACATCTCCACCCATTTCGACTGGGCAAACAGCACAGCCAGCCCCACCCCGCCGAGAATGGCGAGCGCAAGGCTGAGGAACGTGATCTTGAGCGTGACCAGCAACGAAGAGAACAGCAGCGGCGCGTCGTCCTGCAAGGTCTGCACCACGACGCCTGGCCTCGGCAGGATGTATTTCGGAATGTCGTTCCATACGCAGATACGGTCCCAGAACCAGACCGCCAGTACCATGATGGCAAGCGGCAGCACCCAGGAGCCTATCTTCTCCAGCCGCTGCTGACGAACGCGCCGCGCCTCTTCAGGGTCGAGCACGACCGACCGGTTGTCGATGGCGGTCATGGCCGTGCCTCCACCTGGGCATCCATGGCCGCGCTCAGCTCGTCAGACGTCCGCCGGCACAGCTCCGCATAGGTTGATGACGTGCGGAACGCCTCGTCGCGCGGATAAGGCGCATCGACCGTCATGTCGCGGAACACACGTCCCGGCTTGGCCGCCATCACGACAATACGGCTGGACAGGAAGACGCTTTCGAACACGCTATGGGTGACGAAGACGGCGGTGAAACGTTCCTGTTGCCAGAGTTCCAGCAGGTCATTGTTGAGCTTGAAGCGCGTGATCTCGTCCAAGGCCGCAAACGGCTCGTCCATCAGCAGCACGCGCGGCTTGGTGACCATGGCGCGCGCGATGGAAACGCGCATCTTCATGCCGCCGGAAAGTTCCCTCGGCACCGCGTCGGCGAAGTTTTCCAGATGCACGCGCGCCAGCATCTCCATCACCGCCGGCGTGGCTTTGAGGCGCGACACACCGCGCAGGCGCAGCGGCAGCCAGACATTGTCGAACACACTTGCCCAGGGCAGAAGGGTCGGTTCCTGGAAAACGTAACCGACACAGTCGTCACCCAATGCTTTGCGCCACTCCAGTTGGCCGGAGGTCGGGGTGGAAAGCCTGGCGATCAACCTGAGCGCCGTTGACTTGCCGCAGCCCGAAGGACCGAGCAGGCTGACGAAATCGCCCTCGCGGACAGCAAGATTGACGTTGTCCAATGCGGTCACGCCATTGGAGAACACCTTGCCCACGCCCTTGAAGGAAAGCAGCGGTGCGGCTCCGCGCTGCCAGCTGTCGTCCCTGTCGGCCACCTTCTGCAACATCAGTGCCTTTCCGCGGATAAGCGCCCGTTTCCCCTTCTCCCCCTACGGGAGAAGGACGGGGCCTGCGCCTGCCACGCGATTTGCCGGGATACCACTCACTTCTTCAGATCGAGACCGACACCCTTGTTCACGAACTGCAGCGTGTAGCCCTTCTTGATGTCGATGCCGGCTGGCAGCACCTTTGCCTTGACCATCTTGTCGTAGAAGCTCTGCATGCGCTCATCCGTCATGGCGCCGATGCCGAGCTTTTCGGTGTCACCGGAATCGACGATGCCGTACTTCTTCATCATCTCGATGGAGAAGGCGATCTGTTCGTCGTTGATGTCAGGATTGTCCTTCTTGATCGCTTCGTTGGCGGCCTTGTTGTCGCCGTAGAGGTAATTGTACCAGCCCTTGGCCGAACCATCGACGAAGCACTGAACAACCTCGGGCCGCTTGTCGATCGTGGTCTGCATCGCCTCGATCGTGGTGGCGTAGGTGTTGAAGCCATTGTCGGCGAGCAGGAACAGATTGGGCTGGAAGCCACCCTCCTTGGCAACCGCATGCGGCTCGGAAGTCACATAACCCTGTTGGATCGACTTCTTGTTGGCAATGAAGGCAGCCGGGTTGAAGGTGTAAGGCACGCGCTTGGCTGCGTCGAAGCCGAATTCAGACACCATCCACAGGAAGAAGCTCTGCGCCCCCTCGTCACCGATGATGTATTGGTCGGCCTTGGGCAGGTCCTCCCACTTGTCCAGCCCCTCGCCCGGATGCGCCATGATGACCTGCGGTTCCTTCTGGAAGGTGGCCGCAACGACGCGCAAGGGAATGCCCTGATGCACGGCATCGAATGCCTGCAGCATGTTGCCGCCCATGTAGAAATCGATCTTGCCGGCCATCAGCAGCGGCCGTCCGCTGCCCTGCGGGCCACCCTGCTGGATGGTGACATCGAGGCCGCAGGCGGCATAGGAACCGTCGGCGACGGCCTGATAGTAGCCGCCATGCTCGGCCTGGGCGAGCCAGTTGGTCGCAAACGTCACCTTCTCGTTAGCCGTCGCGGCGGACATCCAACCGCCGAACAACACCGCGGCCGCCACAGTGGCCTTGGCCAAGATCTTCGTCATCGATTTCCTCTCCCCTTCGCTCACCCGGAGCACAGCATCACTATCGACCGACAAAGCAAAGGCCGTGCCACAACACCCGCCGCGCATTTCCGGAAGAACATTGCGATGAGTATTCCCTGCCCTGCAGCTTCGTTCGTCATCGTGCCCACTTTCCAGGCAGCTGTCCATGAGTAGTTCACGATCAAAGTAATGTTTGCACCGCGCAAGCAGTGCTTGAATCGCAACCTCAAGCGGGCCTAGTTTCGCTGCCTCGAATGGAGACCGCGATGTTCCGCTATCTGATGCCCAAATCGATCAAGCCGCCTTTCGCCCGCTATAGCCATGGCGTCGAAGTCCCTGCCGGCAAGCGGCTCATCCTGTGCGCCGGCCAGGTCGCAATCACCGCCGATGACAACATCCCCGAAGGGGTCGAGGAACAGACCGAGCTCTGCTTCAAGAACATCGCTGCCGTATTGGCTGAGGCCGGCCTCAGCCTGAAGGATGTCGTGCGCATCAACGCCTATGTCACCGATCGCGCTTATCTCAGGCCTTATATGGCCGTGCGCGACCGCACCTTTGCGGACCCGGCACCGGCGTCCACGCTGATGATCGTCGGCGGTTTCGCGCGACCGGAATTCAAGGTCGAGGTGGAGGTGATTGCGGCAGGGTGAGCAGCCCGCGCCCTTTCCTTGTGATAGACAAGCCCGAATGGGCTGCCCACAATCCGGAGACTGATGTGACGACGAAAAGACGCGTGTGGTGGGGCGATTTCCGCACCACGGAATATGCTTCCATAGACCCGGAAACGACGATCACGGTATTGCCGGTGGCGGCGATCGAGCAGCACGGCCCGCATCTGCCGGTGTCGACCGACACCAGCATCATGAACGGCATGCTGGAGACGGTGATCGAGCGCCTGCCTGCCGACCTCGACATCCGTATCCTGCCTGTGCAGGCCGTCGGCAAATCCAACGAACATGTGCATGCACCGGGAACGCTCACCTTGCCGCCCTCGACGCTGATCGAAGCCTGGACCGAACTGGGCCTTTCCATCGCGCGCGCCGGGTTGAAGAAACTCGTCGTCGTCAACTCGCACGGCGGCAATGAAGAGATCATGGGCATCGTCACGCGCGAACTGCGCGTGCGCGAAAAAATGCTAGCCGTGAAGACGAGCTGGCAGCGCTTCGGCCGCCCCGCCGGCATGTATACGGAACTCGAGGATCGCCACGGCATCCATGGCGGCGATGTCGAAACCTCGCTGATGCTGCATTTTCGCCCGGACCTGGTCGCCATGGACGAGGCTGAGAACTTCGTTTCCAACGTCGCCAAGGCAGAGAAGGCGTTTTCACTGCTGCGCCAGACCGGCACCCACGCCTATGCCTGGATCGCAAGTGATTTGAACCCCAACGGTGTGGTGGGCGATGCTTCGATTGCCACCGCCGAAAAGGGCCGATTGACCGCCGAGCATCAGGCCGACGGATTCATCGCACTGCTGAAGGACGTGCGTGAGGCGAAATTGAGCGATTGGGTTCTGTGAGGCCGAGCACTTCACTCGATCTCAAGCTCGAACGGCACGCCCTCGTAAGCATCGGCACCGCGACCGATCGAAGCAATGGCCGCGACCATGCGGCCATCGCGGCCGAGGATGTGGTCTGCCACCGCGACAAGGCGTGGATTGGGTGTGGCCGAAGGCGAAAGCCAACGCAATGTCTTCGCCAGCTCCATCTCGTCACGCTTGGGAGCGAGAGCAGCCGCGATGATGTAGGCCGAAGCCGTCGAACGGCTGATGCCAGCATAGCAATTGACCACCAGCGGTCGCGACCGGTCCCAGTCATGCGCGAAGCCAAGCAAAGCGCGCACATGCTCCTCGCCGGGCAAGGTCATGCCTTCCTGCGCCTCTGCGATATCGTGCATGACCAGATGCAGATGGTTCTCCGGCCGGATGGCAAAGGGGCGCACCATATCGGTGCCTGCCGCCAGCAAGGACAGCAGCCGCTCAGCACCGGCACGATCGACAGTGGCTTCGACCTTGGAGAGCGGACAGACGATGATCATGCGCGGATCCTGTTTTGGGAACCATCATCCTTCGCGGCCCAGCCTGCAAGAGCGGCGTCCAGCCGTTGCCACTCCTCTTCCGAACCAGGCAGACCGGAACGCAGCGTGCCGGGACGTTCCGCGAAATGGCGCAGCAGGATACCCTCCCGCCCGAGCGCGTTGAACAGGCCTGACGCGTTGCCGAAGTCCAGATAGCGGAACAATGAAGTGCCGCCAGCCACCGGCACGCCTCGGCCGGCAAACAATGCATCGAGCCGGGCGGCGTCCTTCGTCAATTGCCGCCGCATCGCCTCTTGCCACGCGATGTCGCCAAGCGCGCGGATGCCGTACTCCAGTGTCGGCCCCGCCACGGCCCAGGGGCCAAGCTGGCTGTTGAGCTGTGCGGCCGTCGCGCGCTCCGTCAGCGTGAAGCCGAGCCGCACGCCGGCAAGCCCGAAGAACTTGCCGAAGGAACGCAGGACCACCAACCCGCCATGCCCGGCGTCGGCAGCGAGACTCGCCTCGCGCGGGCCGACATCCATGAAGGCTTCGTCGACCACGAGCAGACCACCCTTTGCCTTCATGCGATCTGCAAGGTTAAGCAGCCGCTCGCGCGAAACGACGCGCCCGTCCGGATTGTTGGGATTGACCACGATGGCGAGGTCCGCCTCGGCCAGCGCATCGAAATCCGTCGTTTCGGAAACGACGTGGCCGGCAATGGCGGCTGCCCGGGCGTGTTCGGCATAGGTTGGCGACAGCACCAGCGCGCGGCCTGCCCTCACCAGCGAGGCGACCCGCGGCAAGAGTATCTGGGTGCCCGGCGCCGCGACCACGTTCCCGGCCGACTGCGCGCCATAGGCAGCCGCAGCAACCGCCAGCAATTCGGAAAGCCGTGCTGCTTCCGGCAGCCGGGTGAAGGCGGTGGCGGGCGGATCGAAAAGTGGATAGGAGTGCGGATTGATCCCGGTCGAGAGATCGACGAACGGTTCCGGTGCGTCAGGAAACAGTGCCCGCGCCCGGCCAAGACTTCCGCCGTGATCAACTGCCGCAATTGCCTCGCCTGGAAGCCGCATGTCCGCCCTGACCGCCTTTCTATCGCTGCTGATCGAAGCTCGGCTCGGCTATCCGGACCGGCTGTTTCGCGCCATCGGCCATCCGGTGACGTGGATCGGCGCCCTGATATCCTGTCTCGATCGCGGGCTCAACCGCGCCGCCGACAGCGACGCGGCGCGTCGCATGGCCGGCCTGTTTGCGCTGCTGGTCATCGTTGTCGTGCCCGCAACGATCGCTCGGCTCGCCGAATCGGCCCTGCTTGCCCTGCCGCTCGGCATTGTTGCCGTCGCACTGCTCGGAAGCTCGCTTCTGTCGCAGAAGAGCCTCGCCAGCCATGTCGAAGCAGTGGCTGACGCCCTCGACAGCGGCGGTCTCGTTGCCGGGCGTAAGGCGGTCTCGATGATCGTCGGCCGCGACCCGGAAAAACTCGATGAAGCCGCTGTCGGGCGTGCCGCCATCGAGAGCCTGGCCGAGAATTTCTCGGACGGCATCGTCGCCCCCGCCTTCTGGCTTGGCGTCGGCGGATTGGCCGGTGGTGCCGCCTACAAGGCCGCCAACACCGCCGATTCCATGATCGGCCACCGCACCGAGCGCCACGAGGCTTTCGGCTGGGCAGCGGCGCGCTTCGACGACCTCATCAATCTGCCCGCCTCGCGCCTGACCGGCCTGCTGATCGTCGCCGCCGCGTTTTTCGTCAAGGGCGCTGATCCGGCCGAGTCCTGGCGCGCCATGCGGCGCGACGCCCGTTTTCATCGCTCGCCCAATGCCGGCTGGCCGGAGGCCGCGATGGCCGGCGCTCTGGGCCTGGCGCTTGCCGGCCCACGTTCCTACGGCGGTGTCCTGGTGGAAGGCCGCTACATGGGAGAAGGCGGCCGCGTCGGCGTCACCAGCGCCGATATCCGCCAGGCGCTGAGGCTTTACTGGACCGCTGACATGCTGCTCATCGTACTGCTCGGCGCGATCGCGCTGATGATCTGGTAGCCTTTAGAGCGCCGCGCGTCCGTTCGGACGCGCAAAGGACGCTCTAACACTTTTAAGCTGCACATCGTGCTTTCCGAAAATCGATTCCGATTTTCGGGCCGATGCGCTAAAATTCTATTCCCTGCTGCGCTTTCACGCCGGCGGAAAAATGATGCTTGGTCGCCCCCATCTCGGTGACGAGATCGGCAGCTTCGGTGAGCGCCGGCTTGGCATTGCGACCGGTAACGACGACATGCAGATCATCGCGCCGCCCCTTCAGCACAGTCACGACACGGTCGATATCCAGATAATCATAGCGCAGCGCGATGTTGAGTTCGTCCAGCACCAGCAGGCTGATTGAAGGGTCTGCCATCAGCTCTTCCACCTTGACCCAGGCAGCTTCGGCAGCGGCGATGTCTCGCTTCAGGTCCTGTGTTTCCCAGGTGAAGCCTTCGCCCATTGAATACCACACCAGTTGATCGCCGAAGGCCTTGAAAGCGTCCTTCTCGCCGGTATGCCACTTGCCCTTTATGAACTGCACGACACCGACACGCCGGCCGTAGCCCAGCATGCGCAGCGCCAGTCCGAAGGCCGCCGTGGTCTTACCCTTGCCAGGCCCGGTATTGACGATGAGCAGCCCTTTCTCGATCGTCTTTTGCGCCACCTCGGCATCCTGCACCGCCTTGCGCTTGGCCATCTTGGCACGATGGCGCTCGGCTTCGCTCTCATTGATTCCGGTCATGTCATTTCACCTTGAGCGGCAGGCCGGCAACGGTCAGCACCACACTGTCGGCGACCGCTGCGACCTGCTGGTTGAGACGCCCGGCGGCGTCACGGAAGCGGCGTGCCAGCGCATTGTCCGGCACGATGCCAAGGCCGACCTCATTGGACACCACGAACCACGGGCCGCGTGGTTTCGACAGTGCGGCCTTCAGCTTCGCGCATTCGGCCTCCACGTCATGCTCAGCCAGCATGTGATTGGTGAGCCAGAGCGTGAGGCAATCGACCAGCACCGGACGCCCTTTGGGCAAGCGCTCCAACGCCCCGACGAGGTCGAGTGGCGCATCCACCGTTTCCCAGCCTTCGCCACGCCGAGCACGATGATGCGCGATGCGTTCGCGCATCTCATCGTCATAAGCTTGGGCGGTCGCGATATAGGTCCACGGCGCCGGCAGCGCCGTAACCAGCTTTTCGGCATGCGCGCTCTTGCCCGAGCGCGCACCGCCGATAACCAAGGTCAGGCGATCAGGCAAAGCTGTCGCGAAGGCTCGCCGACTGCCCGGTGAAACGACCGCGCACGACGCCGACGACAACGCCCAGCACAACCCAGAACACCAGGTTGGTCAGCGTGACCGCCACGACGAACTGGTGATGCAGTCCTTCCGGGATCGGCGTGTCATAGCTCTCCGGCTGCGGCGCGCCCACGACATGCGGCGCGACAATCAGCACGATGGCGAGCACCGTCAGCGGCAATGAGCGGCGGAAGGCGATCAACGCCAGACCGATGGCCGTGGCAGCGACGGTGGAAATCCACCAGACCTGCCGGGGCAGCAGTTCGGCAGCCGGCATCGCCGGCAGCTCCGGCGGCAGGCCGAGACCCGGTGCCAGCGTAAAGACTGCAAAGCCGGCAAGCCCCCAGAACACACCCTGGCGCCAATTGCCGATGCCGCCGGCGAATTCCGAGAACGCAACAAGGATCAACGCGAAACCGATGCCGGTGACGACGTTGGAGAGCACGTTGAAGGAGAAGCGTTCGACGCCATCGGCAGGCGCCCAGCCTTCCTCTTCCTCGGCCGGAGCGGCGGTAGGAGCCGGCGCCGAGCTCATCGCATTGGTGCCGGCATCGGCTGCGGGTGCCGCAGGCGCGGCCGCATGTTCGTGGCCGCCCGCGGCCTGCTCATAGACTTCCGCCTTCAGGATCAGCGGAACGGTTGCGTAGGCCTGCAGGCAAGCGAGAACAATGCCGGCCAATAGACCCGCGATCGCCGCGACGAACACGACGTTGCGAAAAACAGACATGACGGGTTCCCCCTGGTTAGTGGCAGGGGAACGCCATCGAGTGGCGCGCGTCGTGGGCAGCGTTGTGGACGGCTTCGATATGCGAGAAGCCAGTGAAGCCGATGACGAAAATGCCGAGCAGACCGGCAAGTGCCAGCTGCAGGAAACGCGACTGCGAGGAGGCCGAGGCGCCGAGAGAAACGGAAGCGGTATTCATGGTCTGTCCTTTCGCCCTCCACCCGAGGGCATTACCGTCATTGCTGTCGCCGGCAGGTCTCCTGGCTTGCGGATCAGCGCCCTTCCCCACCTTCCCGAGGCAAACCTCAGTGGCATTGGAGAGGACTACCGCTCACAGTTGCGGGGGCAGCCACGGCTTCGGATGGATTTCCCCTTCCCCACCGTATTCCCTCTTGGTCCCGAAGGGACCGACGACAGGCGGACTATAGAAAGAATCGCAGCGTCCGGCAAACCAAATTCCGCCATCTACGGATGCGGAAGCGTCATTGCGGCAGGCGGTCGTTACATCGACTTTGGCAGATATCGCCAGGTGACAAGCGCACAGACGGCAGCAAGGCAGCCCAGTGTGGCGAAAACGGATCCCAACCCGAAGAACGTCAGCACCACGGAATAGACCAGCGGCGGCGTCAGTTCCGAGAAGTCGAGATAGGTGCGATAGACCGCAGCCATCTGCGACCGCTCATAGGCACGCACCGATCGCATGAAGGCGGTGGAGCCGATGGCGTCGAGCGCGATGGTGAACAGGGCACCGACCAGCAGCAGCCCGGCGGTGGCGAGCGGAATGAGTTCGCCAATGGCGCCAGCCAACCAGAGCGATATCGCCATCCCGATGAAGGCAAGCGTCATCACGTTGCGCGCGCCATAACGCTTGCCTGCCCTGCCCCAGTAAATCGCTGCGAACAGAAGAGCGTTGCCGGCCGAGACCAGCAAGCCGCCGGCGAGTTCGCCCTGGCCGGTAATGACCATGAACAGCGGGCCGTAGACGAAGAAGGTGGTCCAGTAGCAGGACCGGCCGAAGGCGATGAGCCAGGCGAGCCTCAACCTCGGCTGGCTGACGAAGCGCCCGATATTGGCGAACGGATTGATGGGTCGGCTTTTGCCGGGCACGATCATCGGATTGTCGCCCAACCGGTAGTACCAGAACAGCGCAAGCAGACAGAGCGCGAAGACGGCAACCGCTCCGTGCGCGGCATAGATGCCGTAGCGCGTATAGAGGAAGATGCCGAGCGTGGGCCCGCTCGTCCAGGCGATCATCGACCACGCCATGCGCAAGGATTCGGCCTGCATCAGGTCGGTCTTGCGGATATGGTCCATGATGTAGAGGTTGAGCGTGATCGACAGCGCGCTCGCCCCCATCACCCGGCAGAGCATGCCGATGATCTGGCCCGGCAGCGAATGGGTGACGAAGAAGAGCGAGCCGATGGCAAGCAGCAGCGCGCCAGCCGTGTAAACCCATCTGCGCGCGAAGCGATGGATGAGCATCGGCATGAACAGCGTGACCGACAGGCCCAGCAGCGACACGATCGTATAGAGGATCGAGACCGTCTGCTCGTTCTTCAGGATCTCATAGGCCTGGATCGGGATAACTGAGGCGACCGTGGCGCGCGCGCAGGATTCGATGGCATAGAGCGAGGCGAAGGTGCGCGCGTCCGCCGGCTGCACAGCCGGTAGCCAGATCGGATGGCGGACGTGCGTGGACATGAATTCCCAGACTAGCGACTCGCAACGGAAATCTGCGTCGCTGACGGCCGAATCGGTAGCAGGAAACCGACGCACTCATGCCGGAATGCGAAGCCGGCCAACGGGTTTTGAGGGCTGGTACAACGGCGCCAGCGATTTTCTTCCTTTTGAAAGAAGATGCAGTGCATCTCCCGCCCACTCTCGCTTCGCCCGCATCCATGCTAGGCATGGCACGGTTGCAATTTCGAATCCTGCCGCATGAGCCTTGAACAGCAGATTTCCTCCTCCCGACGCATTGCGCTGATCGACGTCTTGCGTGGCATCGCGCTTCTGGCAATGGCCAGCTACCACTTCACCTGGGACCTCGGATTCTTCGGTTACACGAGCCTGGGACTGACCGCGCACGGCCCCTGGAAGCTCTATGCACGCTGTATCGCCTCGAGCTTCCTCTTCCTGGTCGGTGTCTCGCTTGTACTCGCGCATGGCGAGCGCATCCGCTGGCGGGGCTTCTGGATCCGCTTCGCCATGGTGGCGGTGGCGGCGGCTGCGATCTCTGTGGCGACCTATTTCGCCACACCCGAAAGCTTCATCTTCTTCGGCATCCTGCATCAGATCGCGCTGGCCAGCGTGCTCGGCCTTCTGTTCCTGCGCCTGCCTGCGCTGCTGACGCTGGTCGCCGCCGCGCTGGTGGTCGCGGCTCCCTTCTATCTGCGCTCGCCCTTTTTCGATCATCCTGCACTTTTATGGGTCGGCCTCTCCTCGGCCGACCCGCGCTCGAACGACTACGTCCCGCTGTTTCCCTGGTTCGGTGCGGTAATGATCGGCATCGGCGTGGCCAAACTGGCCAAGGCGGCCGGCTTGTTCGAACGACTGGCGACCATTTCACTCAGCCAGACATTTCAGCGTCCCCTCACCTTCATCGGCCGCCACAGCCTGGCCTTCTACCTGATCCACCAGCCCGTGTTGATCGGTTGCGTATGGCTGTTTGCGCAAGCGTGGCCCGCCCCGGCACAAGATCAGAAGCTCGGCTTCACCAATACCTGCCAGGCATCGTGCCAGGACAGCCGCGACGCCGCCTTCTGCGTGCGCTATTGTGGATGCATGCTCACCGCGGTCGAAAAGGACGGGCTGCTGACCGGCATCATGAGGGGCGACCAGTCGGCTTCGGCCAGGACCCGCCTCAGCGATCTCATCAGCACCTGCACGGTTCAGACCGAGGACGCCATGAGCCCGGGGGAACCGCAATGACCGATGCCGTACGCCTGCCCTTTCCGCTACCGCCCGTCATCTTCCTGATCGCGTTGATTGCAGGGGTTGTCCTGGGCATCCTCTACCCCTTGCCCTGGTTCGGCGATGTCCTGGGCGACATCCTGTTCGGCTTCGGCTGGCTGGCGGCATTGGGCGCGGTTGCGTTGTGGTTCGCCGCCATCCGCATGATGTTCAAGTCCAGGACGCCGCTGAACCCAGTGGCCACGCCGACACATCTTTTGACCGGCGGTCCGTTCGGCATCAGCCGCAACCCGATCTATCTGTCGCTGGCAACGCTGGTTGTCGGCATCGGGCTGATCACCGGCAACATCTGGCTCATCCTGCTTGCCTTCGTCGCGGGGCTGGTAACCAGCAAGCTGGTGATCCAGCGCGAGGAAAAGACGCTCGCTGGCAAATTCGGCAAGAAATATCACGACTATGCCAAGCGCGTACGCCGCTGGATCTGAGGCAATTCCCGGCCACGCACCGTCAGATAATTGCTGACGTGCGTTTGTTAGCCGGCCCGCTCGATGCGGATCACTTGCGCCTTGTCGGTCAGGTGACCGTCCTTGGTGATGGCCTCCACCGCCTTGCGCACCGCCGCTTCCGTCGTTTCGTGTGTGACGAGAATGACGGTCTTCTTGTCGACGACCTCCGGCCCGACAGCGTGCTGAACGATCGATTCCAGCGAAATATCGTTGTCGGCCATACGCTTGGCCACGGAAGCGAATACGCCGACACGGTCGTGCACGGTGAGGCGAATGAAGTAGCCGCCGGCATGGCTGCGCATCTGTGCTTTCTTGTAAGGTTTCAGTTCCTTGGCCGGACGACCGAACACCGGTCCGTGCTGGAAGCCGGGCTGGCTCTTGGCGATGTCGGCGATATCGCCGACCACCGCCGAGGCCGTGGCATTGCCGCCGGCACCGGGGCCGGACAGCAACAATTCGCCCAGGATGTCGGTCTCGATAGCCACCGCGTTGGTAACGCCGTGCACCTGTGCGATCACGGAGGCGGTCGGCACCATGGTCGGGTGCACGCGCTGTTCGATACCGCTTTCGGTGCGTTGGGCAACGCCGAGCAGCTTGATGCGATAGCCGAGTTCGGCGGCGGCACGAATGTCGGCCTGGGTGATGTTGGAAATGCCTTCCAGATAGATGTCGTCGGCAGCGATCTTATGCCCGAAAGCCAGGCTGGTGAGGATGGCGAGCTTGTGGGCGGTGTCGTTGCCTTCGATGTCGAAGGTCGGATCAGCCTCGGCATAGCCGAGACGCTGCGCATCCTTCAGGCACGCTTCGAAGGATAGGCCCTCGGCCTCCATGCGGGTCAGGATATAATTGCAGGTGCCGTTCAGGATGCCAAAGACGCGGTTGACCGAATTGCCGGCCATCGCCTCGCGCATCGTCTTGATGACCGGAATACCGCCGGCCACCGCCGCCTCATAGTTGAGCAGCACGCCTTTCTTCTCGGCGATCTCGGCCAGCGCCACGCCATGCTTGGCAAGCAGTGCCTTGTTGGCCGTCACCACATGTCGGCCGGCTTCGAGCGCAGCTTTCACGCTTTCGCGCGCGGGGCCTTCGTCGCCGCCTATCAGCTCGATGAAGACATCGATTTCGTTCGAACGGGCGAGATCGATCGGATTGTCGAACCACGAGACATTGGAAAGATCGACACCGCGATCCTTGCCACGGCTGCGCGCAGAGACGGCGGTCACGGTGATGGTGCGGCCACACTGGCGGGTTAGTTCGGCCGCCTTTTCCGTGAGCACACGCACCACCGAAGCCCCGACGGTGCCGAGGCCGGCAATTCCAACACGCAAGGATTCAGCCATGATGGACGGCCCCTCTTTCTCGGTCTTTCAGGATTGTCTGCGGCAGTTCAGCGATGTGCTGCCAGTGGCACCACATTGTTGGGCTGCTTGGCGGTGGTCGCCAGGAATTTCTTGATGTTGCGGGCCGCCTGCCGGATGCGGTGCTCGTTCTCGACCAGAGCCAGGCGCACGTAATCGTCGCCGTGCTCACCGAAGCCGATACCAGGCGCTACAGCCACATCGGCGTGCTCGATCAGCAGCTTGGAGAATTCGAGCGAACCGAGATGCTTGAACGGCTCGGGGATCGGTGCCCAGGCGAACATCGTGGCGGCGGGCGCCGGGATGTCCCAGCCCGCGCGGCCGAAGGCATCGACCATCACGTCGCGGCGCTTGTGGTAGATATCGCGCACTTCCTCGATGTCGGAACCATCACCGTTGAGCGCCGCGGTGGCCGCGACCTGGATCGGCGTGAAGGCGCCGTAGTCGAGATAGGACTTGACGCGCGTCAGCGCCGCGATCAGCCGCTCGTTGCCGACGGCGAAACCCATGCGCCAGCCGGGCATGGAGAAGGTCTTCGACATCGAAGTGAACTCGACGGTGACGTCGATCGCGCCCGGCACCTGCAGCACCGAAGGGGGCGGGTTGCCGTCGAAATAGATCTCCGAATAGGCGAGATCCGACAGGATGATGATGTCGTTCTTCTTCGCGAAGGCCACCACGTCCTTGTAGAAGTCGAGTGTGGCGACATAGGCCGTCGGGTTGGACGGATAGTTGAGGATCAGTGCCAGCGGCTTCGGGATGGAATGGCGCACACCACGCTCCAGCGCCGGAATGAAGCCGTCATTCGGCTCGGCCTGCAGCGAGCGGATGACACCGCCCGACATGATGAAGCCGAAGGCGTGGATCGGATAGGTCGGATCCGGGCACAAGACCACATCGCCCGGCGCGGTGATGGCCTGCGCCATATTGGCGAAGCCTTCCTTGGAGCCCAGGGTCGCCACGACCTGGGTGTCGGGATTGAGCTTCACACCGAAACGGCGGGCGTAATAATTGGCTTGGGCGCGGCGCAGGCCAGGAATACCGCGCGAGGACGAGTAGCGATGCGTGCGCGGATCGCGTACCACTTCACACAGCTTGTCGACGATGGCCTTCGGGGTCGGAAGATCGGGATTGCCCATGCCCAGGTCGATGATGTCGGCGCCGCGTGACCGGGCACTGGCCTTCAGGCGATTGACCTGTTCGAAGACGTAGGGTGGAAGACGGCGGACTTTGTGAAACTCTTCCATGTTCGTTCCGATCGAGGGGCGCTTGGCGGCGCGCTATAACGTTATTTGCAATTCGGGTCGAGGGCGGGGTCGCACTTGGCCCCAATCTGCTTCAGGGCGTCCTTGGCGTGGCTGGCCTTGAGCTTGTCGAGCTCGGCGGCATCGGCCGCGGCAGCCGGATCACCCGGATGCGCCTGCACGTTGGACTTGGCGGCCGACAATTGCGCCAGCTTGGCGTTCTTCTCGTCTTCGGTGAACTGCGTTGCCGCATTCTGCGGCTTGATGTTCAGATTGGGGAATGTGCCGGTATCCTTTGGCCCGGTCACCGAGCCACCAGACTGTACGGCCGTTGAACGTCCACTGCTCGAACTGGCGCAGCCAGCCATGGCAAGACCGCCGGCAAGAACGAGCGCCAGCGACAACCGCCCTGTGACGGCAATCAGAAGCTGACCAACACGATCCGTCATACTATTTCCCGCAATGGCCATTAAAGCTCACTTTCCCATCATGGGAGAGCAAAAGCATATTGGCTCCTATTCGACCTTGCATGATACTATGTCAAGAAATGGCTAGGGAGGAACCGCGCAAACCATGGCCGACAGACCTGATGCAGGCAAGACGGACGCCCATGAACATCCATCCGTCGAGCAGTATCTGGTAAAGGACCCAGAGCGTTTCGCGCTCAATCTGGCGCGCGTCATCGAACAGGCCGGCAAGGCCGCTTCCGCCTGGGCCGAACCGCGTGAACGCGGCGAGGTGCGCGACAGCGTTGCCGAGCCCATGGCCGACATGGTCAAGACCTTCTCCAAGCTCACCGAATATTGGCTGGCCGACCCCCAACGCGCCCTGGAGGCGCAGACCAGGCTGTTCGCGGGCTATATGAATGTCTGGGCCAGCGCCATCCATCGCATCGGCGGCGTCGAGGACGAGGCCACAGGTGTCAAACCGGAACGCGGCGACAAACGCTTCCAGGACCCGGAATGGGGCAAGAATGCCTTCTTCGATTTTCTGAAACAGGCTTATCTGGTCACCTCACGATGGGCGGCCGACCTTGTCGAACATGCCGAGGGCCTGGACGAGCACACGCGACACAAGGCCGGCTTCTATGTGAAGCAGGTGTCGAACGCGATCTCGCCATCCAACTTCATCCTCACCAACCCTGAACTGTTCCGCGAAACCGTATCCTCGCACGGCGAGAACCTGGTGCGCGGCATGAAGATGTTCGCCGAGGATATCGCCGCCGGCAAGGGCGACCTGAAGCTGCGCCAAGCCGACTATTCGAAATTCGAGATCGGCCGCAACATAGCCGTTACCCCTGGCAAGGTGGTCGGCCGTTCCGACGTCGCGGAGATCATTCAGTACAGCCCGGCAACCGAGACCGTACTGAAGCGGCCTTTGCTGATCTGCCCACCATGGATCAACAAGTTCTACATCCTCGATCTCAACCCGGAGAAGTCCTTCATTCGCTGGGCAGTGGAACAAGGCCATACCGTCTTCGTCATTTCCTGGATCAATCCTGACGAACGCCACGGCACCAAGAACTGGGAAGCCTATATCCGCGAGGGGCTGCAATACGGCCTCGACGTGATCGAACAGGCAACCGGGGAACGCGGCGTCAACGCGATCGGCTATTGCGTCGGCGGCACACTTCTGGCCGCAGCACTCGCTCTCCTGGCGCAGGAACGCGATGACCGCGTCAAATCAGTCACCTTCTTCACCACCCAGGTCGACTTCACCTATGCCGGGGACCTCAAGGTCTTCGTCGACGAGGAACAGATCGCCGCACTCGAAATCGCGATGCGTGGTAAAGGCTTCCTCGACGGCACCAAGATGGCGACCGCCTTCAACATGCTTCGCTCGGGCGATCTGATCTGGCCCTATGTCGTCAACAATTACATGCGCGGTAAGGAGCCTCTTCCCTTCGACCTGCTCTACTGGAACGCCGACTCCACCCGCATGGCGGCTGCCAACCATTCGTTCTACCTGCGCAATTGTTACCTGGAGAACAACCTTTCGCGTGGCCAGATGGAGCTTGCCGGGCGCACGGTTTCGCTCTCCGACATCACAATTCCTGTCTACAACCTGGCTTCCAAGGAAGATCACATCGCACCGGCGCGCTCGGTCTTCCTCGGCTGCCAGTATTTCGGCGGCGAGGTCGACTATGTGATGGCGGGTTCCGGCCATATCGCCGGCGTCGTCAATCCACCTGCACTTGGCAAATACCAGCACTGGACCGGCGGCAAACCGGTTGGACGATTCGAAGACTGGATCGCCGCCGCCACCGAGAACCCAGGCTCGTGGTGGCCACACTGGCAACGCTGGATCGAGGCGAAGGACGACAAGCGCGTGCCGGCCCGGATTCCGGGCAAGACCATGGAAACGCTGGGCGACGCTCCCGGCGACTATGTAAAAGTCAGAGTGTAACAATCTGTAATATGCGGTGAGTTGACCTCTTCGCCAAAGCGGGCGAAATGGTCACGTCAATCATCAATTTGACGCAAATCACGCAAGCTCGGACGATTTCATAAGAAAGCTTGCGAATTTGTCACAGGTCTCGTTTCCGATTGCGGAAACTCGATCATTCGGCGGCGTTCTGGCGCCTGAGATGACGGTTCGGATCGGCTAGCGAGGGGGAATTTGGATTTGAGGGCAAGCAGCTCGCGCTTCGCGAAAGGAGAACGCCGCGCCGTCGTGGCGGCGTTGTGTGCGTTGCTGCTGGCTTCCTGCACCTCGACGGGCGCGCCAGACCTCGGCGTCGCCAATCCGAACTATGCAGCCTCCGACGCCGGAACAAATCCAGCCGCGACCACACGGGGAACTCCGAACACCACGGATCCGGCCCAAGCCGCCGCGGCGACCCCGCAGACGCTGATGACCGCAGAGGGCGACACCGCCCTGCCCGAACAGATTGCCTATCTTCCGTCCGCCAAACCAGGTACCGCTACTTTTCCGCTGACCGCTCCGATCGATGCACAGGCTCTCGTCGGCAACACGCCGCAACAGCTGGTCGCGCCTGAACAAACCGCCCAGCAAACGGCCGCTGCGGCCCAACAGGTCGCGGCTGGCACCACTGCCGTCCTGCCGCAACAAGGCGTTGCGACCAGCCAGCGAGCTGCCGAGCCAGCCGCCGTGGCACCGCAGACAGCCAGCGCTGCAACGCCGGAAATGAACCATCCGGTCTATGTGACGGCTGGCGAAATGCCGGCGGCGCCTGCCAAGCCGGAAAAGAAGGGCTTCCTGGCCTCGTTGTTCGGCTCGTCACCAGCCAAGGCAGCGCCGGTCGCGGAGAAACCAAAACCGATCGTGCCCGCGGAACAAGCCGGAACCAAACAAGCGATCATCCCCGAAGACAAGCCCGCCAAGCCGATCATCACGCTGGCTTCCGCCGAGGCCGGCCAAAAGCAGGCGACGCTGGCTTCCGCGGACAGTTCATCTGCATTCAACAGTCTGCCCGGCGTGCGCAAGACCGCGCTGTTCGAGATCACCCGCCGTTCCGGCACCTACGATGACAGCGATGTCGACCTCAATGAGGACGACGAGGGTGGCTCCTATCAGGTGGCTTCAGCCGCCGGCCTGGCGCGCCTCGCGCCCAACGGCCTGCTGAAACAGACCGAAAGCGTGGATGTTGCTTGTCTGAAACCGTCGCTGGTGCGCGTCTTGAAGCAGATCGAAGGGCACTACCGCAAGAAGATGATCGTAACCTCCGGCTATCGCGACCAAGCCCGCAATGTACGTGCGCGCGGCGCCAAGAACTCGCTCCATATGTATTGCGCCGCCGCCGACATCCAGATTCCGGGCGTCAGCAAGTGGGATCTGGCGACTTATGTACGCTCGCTGCCCGGGCGCGGTGGTGTCGGCACCTATTGCCACACCGAATCCGTGCATGTTGACGTCGGCCCCGAGCGCGACTGGAACTGGCGCTGCCGCCGCCGCGGTTAAGCCACCGTCTAGAAAAATCCCTTCAGGAATGCCGCTGCGCCGTCGGTAATGCCGACGATCTTGTTTGTCGCCTGCCGGTAGAACTTGAAATTGAGCTCGGTTCCGGGCCTGCCATCCTGCCAGTCGGTCAGATGCCTGAGTTCGCTGCGGCCAAGTGGCCGCCTGGCAAGCGCTGTGCGCCTGACCGATATGCTGACACGCGGCGTCTGCCGTTCAATGTCCGCTTGCTTCGCAACCGCCTCCGCGGAAAGCACGATGCCACGCGCAACGAGGCCATGCCCGCCCTCGTTCTCGCTTGCGAACAGAAAGATCGTATCGCCGGCGGCGATGTTCTTACCGCCATACATCGTCTTCTGCGCAGTGAACGCAAAATGCTCCGCTTGCGGATCGGCAATCTCAGCCTTGATCGCGAACGCCATGTCTTTCTCCCCGTCAGCGAGAATAACACGTCCATAGCGTGTCGTTCAGACCGTGCTGTCGGGAGAAACGTACTGCGATTTGCCGAAAAGCGTCAGGCCGCATGCCTCGGCGAGCGCCGCGGAGGCAAGATTGTCGGTTTGGCAACGGTACTGCGGCTCATAACCCTGGCCAAAGGCATGGCGGCTCAATGCACCTACCGCTTTGCGTGCATGTCCCTTGCCCCGGAAAGGCACAAGTGTCACCACACCGATGTCCGCAAGCCGCGCCCCGCTCCAGGGATAGGCACTGGCGGCACGGACCGCTCCGATTCGCGGAGTGGAAAAGACAGTCGGCCCCGTGCAGGTCGATTCCCCGCGTCATCCAGCTTCCTGCGGAAAATCGCCTCCGAAAGCTCCCGTTGACGGCCCAGGCTCGCCCTGGTCGCGATCCTTCCAGGCCAGGTACCGAACCCCAAGGAATCCAGCGCTATCCGGTCTTCTTCGCAAGGGTTGGAAAAAAATGCAGAAAACCCGATTTTGACGGGTTGCCCGCCGCGCACAACGCCACTATAAGCCGCCTTGGCTGCGCCCATCGTCTAGCGGTCAGGACACCGCCCTTTCACGGCGGTAACAGGGGTTCGATTCCCCTTGGGCGTACCAGTTTTCCATACATCGGAGTTGTCGGACCCTGCTGTTTCAATGCAGCGTGGAAGAGTCTTGCATGACTTCAGTGCAGCCGGCGACAGCTAGCCGACGCTTCCAAGATTTCCCGTCAGCACGATGAGATCCGCCTGACGGCTGGCACCTGTCTTGGCAAAGATCGAGCGCAGATGCGCACGCGCCGTTTCGTAAGAAATCGACTTCCGCTCGGCAATCTGCCTCAACCGCATACCCTGACAAAGCAGTACGGAGATCTCGGCTTCCGTCCGCGTCAATCCGAAGGCCTGGCGCAGAAGCTGCGGCTCGGCAGCGCTGCGCCGCTCCGGATCCTCCAGCAGGCAAACGCCGACGGACGGCGAGAAAAAGTCAGGCAGGCTGCCACCCAGCCTCTGGATGCGCATGGCCAGCGGGCGCCTGCCCTCGCGCGCGATGAGGAGCGGACCATCCGCGCCGACGGGGCGAAGCCACGATTCGCTGAGAACGGAGCGCACGCGCTCCCGGATGCGTATGGTCTCGTCGGAGCGGCGCGAGCGCAGCTCCCCATTGCTGACCTGGAGCTCGCTTCCAAGTAGCCGGACCGCGGCGTCGTTTGCACGCGTCACCTTGCCGAAGCGATTGAAGAAGATCGCCGCCACATCCGCCAACTCGAACGCCTCCATCATGCCGGCGACCCGATGCTGCATGGCGCTGCGCATCAACGTCGACGCCATGGTGAGCCGATCGCGCATCGCGCGCAGGACCGAGACCTCCTCCTCGCTGAAGAAATCATCGACCAGCTTGCGGTGCAACGTCATGACCAGCATGTCCTCCGGCGTCGAAAAGGCGACCATGCACGAGCGCCCGATGCCGTGCTTGGCGTGGAAGCGGTAGTAGGGATGGTGTTCGAATTCGTCGCGCGACGTGTATTGCGGCTCGCAGGCGGTGCCCTGCTTCAAAAGATGCGGCACTCCGCGCAAACGCCAGTCGTTTTCATGCCAGCCATCGTTGAAATAATCCTCAAGCGCGCCGCCAAGGCTCTCGGTGGCAATGATCAGTTGAGGCGAACGTTTGGCCACAGGGATGATATTGACGCCAAATGAGCCAGTCGCTTGCGCGACGCTTTCGACGACGTCCTGCCACAGCGATGGACTGAACGTCGCTTCCACTACCTTGTCGAGGGCAAGGTCGAGCCCTTTGAGATCCATGTTCACCGTCGAGCCCCCCAGCTCGCATAGTGCTCAGATCATTGCAGAGACGGTGATGGGAGTACAACGGAAAAGCACAGCGGCGACCCGACGGCTACCAAAGGATGAGATGCGGCAGCGTCCTCAGGTTCAGGTGCTGACACCCAGTTCCACCAGCCGTTCCACACAGGATTCCTCGGCCTGGTCGAGTTCAGCCAGCGTCTCTTCGAGGTCGCGACGCTTCTGGCGCAGAGAATCCCGTTTCTCCTCGATGCGCTTGATCATGAGCTTGAGCTGTCCGACCTCGCCGGGCGGCTCCTTGTACATCTGGATGATCTCGCGGATCTCGGCGATAGCGAAGCCCAGCCGCTTGCCACGCAGGATCTGGCGGATGAGGTGGCGGTCGGAGGGGCGGAATAGGCGCGTACGCCCACGCCGCACCGGAGCGACCAGCCCCTCGTCCTCATAAAAACGCAGTGTGCGCGTCGAGATATCGAATTCGCGCGTCAATTCGGTGATCGTGTAGTATTCCCGCATTGTCGCTCCGGGCGCAGATGGCTTTAAAATATGCCGTTGTCCGTCGTGCCACCTCGCACATGGATGATGCGAGAATCGAACAGCATGCGGGTTCCTCGGAAGCTTCGCACGGCATTTACGTAAAAGTCAATTGCAGGCAAAAATCCTCAATCGTTTCCGCAATCCAACTGCCTATGGCGCCAGAATCGTTCAAATCTGCACCAGTCGCCCTCGCCTGAACTCCCAGCTTTTCGGCGCAATGAGTTTTCACCGCTCGAAGCTCGATGAGCCTAGGCAATTGGCGACTGGTACACTCTGCGGCCCCTCAGCCCAGATGCAACCACCAACTGGCAAAGCTCAGGAAGGCCAGGAAGCCGATGACGTCGGTGATCATGGTGGTGAAGATCGACGATGAGATCGCGGGATCGGCGCCGAACTTGTCGAGGAAAAGCGGGATCAGGATGCCGCCAAGCGACGCCGCCAGCATATTGACGATCATCGCGGCCGCAATGACGAGGCCCAGATCCACATTCTGGAACCATGTGCCGGCGACCAGTCCGAGCAGGGTCGCGATGATGGCGCCGTTGAGCAGCCCGACCAGCACTTCGCGGCGAATGACGCGGCCGGCATTGTAGATGTCGAGATCACGGGTCGCGAGCGCCCGCACCGTCACCGTCATGGTCTGTGTTCCGGCATTGCCGCCGAGCGAAGCCACGATCGGCATGAGCGCCGCCAGCGCGACCATTTCCTCGATGGTGGCACCGAACATGCTGATCACCGAGGCGGAGATGAAAGCCGTGCAGAGATTGACCAGCAGCCAAGGCACGCGCGAGCGCGACGTGGCGGCCACCGTGTCGGACAGCTCCTCGTCACCGACACCACCCATGCGCAGAAGATCTTCCTCCGCCTCCTGCTGGATGACGTCGACCACATCGTCGATGGTGAGCACGCCGACCAGCCGTTCATTCTCGTCGACGACGGCGGCGGACAGAAGGTCGTATTGCTCGAATTCCCGCGCCGCCTCTTCCTGATCCATCGTCGCCGGAATGGCGTGGCGAGTCTCATGCATGATCTCTTCGACCTTCACCGCGCGCTTGGCGCGCAGCACCTGGTCGAGCCCGACGGCGCCGAGCAGTTTGAAGGTCGCGTCGATGACGAAGATTTCGGAAAAACGGTCCGGCAGATCCTTGTCTTCGCGCATGTAGTCGATGGTCTGCCCGACCGTCCAGAACGGCGGCACGGCGACGAATTCGGTCTGCATGCGCCGGCCGGCGCTTTCTTCCGGGTAGTCGAGCGCGCGCCGCAGCCTGATGCGCTCGGTGAACGGAAGCTGCGACAGGATCTCGTCCTGGTCTTCCTGATCGAGGTCCTCGAGGATGTAGACGGCATCGTCCGAGTCGAGCTCCTGCACCGCCTGTGCGATCTGCGCGTTGGGCAGGTTGTCGACGATATCGAGGCGGATCGCCTCGTCGACTTCGGTCAGGGCCGAGAAGTCGAAATCGGAACCCAGAAGTTCGACCAATGCCCGGCGCTGATCGGGCAGCAGGGCTTCCAGCAGGTCGCCCACTTCCGACTGATGCAGGTCACCCACTTCCCGCTTGAGGGCGAGGATGTCGCGGTCGGCGATGGCGGCACCGATGTGGGCAACGAAGGGCGCACGGATGACGCCGTCCTCGCCATAAATGTCGGCGTGGATCGGATCGGCCTCGTTACGCTCCTCACCTTGCATGTTTTCCCCGCGACCGGTTTGAAGGGAAAGGGTCCGTGCCCGGTGTAGAACAAGACGTTGCCGGATTGAAGCCGTACACAGGCCGGAAAAGTATGCCAATCCAGGGTTCTGCGACCAGCCAAGTCCGCCCCGCGAAAACTCTTTGCCGGAAGGTGCGAATATTGCTGGCGATGGCCTTGTTTCGCCGGAAACGATTTGCTACACGCCGCGAGCCGGTGCACTCCGGCCCTACCACGTGCGGTCGTGGCGGAATTGGTAGACGCGCAGCGTTGAGGTCGCTGTGGGGCAACCCGTGGAAGTTCGAGTCTTCTCGACCGCACCATTCTCACTCCGAGAACTCAGCATTTCTGCAGCTTTCAGGGCAAAACTGTCCCACGTCAGAACCATGCATGGGACAGGTTCACTCGTTTATGGGCTTCAGCGGGAGTGTCCCTGGGACAATCGCCGGAACTGGACGTCGGCTCCGATTGGAGCCATATGATGACAAGCCTTTCCGTGAGCGCCATGACCGAACGCAGCCAGATAGCCACGACGTTCCTGCCCTTTGCCGGCTCCGCGCCGGTGGAGTGGCGCATCGAACCTGGCCTCACCGACTATGCGACCGCGCTCGATGTCATGGAGGCGCGCGCCGAGGCGATTCGTGCAGGCATGGCAGACGAGATGGTCTGGCTGGTCGAACATCCGCCACTCTACACTGCCGGCACCAGTGCACAGTCGGGCGATCTGATCGATCCGGATCGATTTCCGGTGTTCAAGGCCGGCCGCGGCGGCGAGTACACCTATCACGGCCCCGGCCAGCGGGTCGCTTACGTGATGTTGGACCTCAAGCGTCGGCGCGAGGACGTCCGCGCCTTCGTGGCTGCGCTTGAGCAATGGATCATCGCAACGCTTGCCGCCTTCAACGTGAAGGGCGAGCGACGCGAGGACCGCGTCGGCGTCTGGGTGGTGCGGCCCGACCGGCCAACATCACTCGATGGCACCCCGGCAGAAGACAAGATCGCGGCGATCGGCATCCGCTTGCGCAAATGGGTGTCGTTCCACGGTATTGCCATCAACGTCGAGCCGAACCTGTCGCATTTCGACGGCATCGTGCCCTGTGGCGTCACCGACCATGGCGTCACCTCGCTGGTCGACCTTGGCCTGCCAGTGACGATGGCCGATCTCGACGTGGCCTTGAGAGCCGGCTTCGAAAGCGTATTCGGCCCTGCCGAGGCACCCAAGGCGGAGTTGCAGCGCAAAGCCGGCTGAGGCCGGCAGCGCTAAAATCACGCCACGTAAGCCCAGCCGCTACGACCTCGTAAGCCGCCGGCATGGTTTCTACCCCGCCCCGCCCTCCGGTGACCTGGAGATTGCGGCATGCAAATGCATGAGAAGAAGCGGCGCGTTGCGATCATCGCAAGTGTACGAGCGACATGTCGCGCCGAGGCTTCATCGATGCTGTTTCTGAAAGGTTCGTCCTGGTGCCCGTATCGGGCCGGACTATGGTCTGTCTTCACGGCCGGCCATACCGTCGGCCTTGTCCATTAGCCACGGCCTCTGCCGCGGCGATTTCATCACATCGCGCCGATCCACATCGCCATCGAGACGAGGAAAGCGCTCATGCAGACAAGAGAGGCGACGTCCTGGATCAGATCGGTCATGGCTGGCTCCTGTTGTTAATATGTACGCAATTTGTTCTAATTTTGTTCTAAAGTCAACGGAACAAAGCAGAACCATCGGACGATTCCGGGTGGCGCCTGAAGCCAGGGTTAAGGAAAGGTTGATGAGAGCGGAGGGGAGCCGGGTTATGCCGGGAATTCACAGGGCATGCCCTGCCCTGGCCTGATCAGGAGGATCACAGGTCGATATCCGGCAACAAAGCGAGAGACGTCGAACTGGCGTCAGCTCACTCCAGACGCTCGCTGGCGAGGATAGATAGGCCACTCCCTGGTGACACGATGCTGCCTTCGACCAGTGCCGCTCGACTTTTCAGCTCACCACCTCGGCCATCATTCATACCTCAGCGCCTCGACGGGATCGAGCCGCGCCGCCCGCCAGGCTGGGAGCAACGTTGCCAGGAATGAAAGCACTAGCGCCATGGCAACGACGGAGAGCGTCTCGCCCGCCTCCATCTTGGCCGGCAGCTCACTGAGGAAATAGAGCTCTGGATTGAACAGCACCGTACCCGACAGCCACGAGAAGAACTCGCGTATACGTTCGACGTTGAGGCAGATGAGAACGCCGAGCAGCACGCCGGCAATGGTACCGGCAACGCCGATCGCGGCACCGGTCATCAAGAAGATGCGCAGGACAGCGCCACGCGTCGCGCCCATGGTGCGCAGGATGGCGATATCCTGCCCCTTGTCCTGCACCAGCATGATCAGGCCAGAGATGATGTTGAGCGCCGCCACCAGCACGATCATCGTCACGATCATGAACATGACGTTGCGCTGGACCTGCAGCGCTGAGAAGAAGGTCTGGTTACGCTGGCGCCAGTCGGTCAAGTAGACCTGCCGCTGCGCCGCCTCCTCCACCTTGGGTTTGATCGCTTCGACATCATCGGGACTGTCGAGATAGACCTCGAGACTCTGCGCCTTGCCTTCCGAGTTGAAGTACATCTGCGCTTCGGAGAACGGCATGTAGACGATCGAGGCATCATATTGTGACATGCCGACCTCGAAGATCGCCGTCACAGGATAGCCTTTCACACGTGGCGTGGTGCCGAGCGGGCTGATATCGCCGTCGGGCGAGATCAGCGTGATGATGTCACCCAATGCCAGGCCGAGATTCTCGGCCATGCGGCGGCCGATGGCAACACCACCGGCGGTGTCGAAACCGACGATCGAGCCCTGCTTGATGTTGTTGGCCACCAGCGTGACCTTGTCGAGATCCTCGCCGCGGATACCGCGCACGAGTGCTCCGCCGCCTGACCCGACATTGCCCTTCGCCAGCACCTGGCCCTCGACCAGCGGGACGGAATATTTGACGCCGCTTACGCCGTTGATGCGCTTGGCAAGCTCGGCATAGTCTTCGAACGGCAGGTCTACCGGCGATACGATGAGATGGCCGTTGGTGCCGAGGATACGCGACAACAGTTCCGCTCGGAACCCGTTCATCACCGCCATCACGACGATGAGCGTCGCCACGCCCAACATGATGCCGACGAAAGAGATCGAGGCGATGACCGAGATCACCGTCTCCTTGCGGCGGGAGCGCAGATAGCGCCAGGCCACCATGCGTTCGAAACCCGAGAAAGGCCCGGCGCCCGCCGACTTGGTTGCCGCGGTCTGGCTCATCCGGCAACGCCCAGGCGCTGGACGGCGATCAGGCGGGTCGGGCCGAAACCACAGGAGCCCATGGAAACGCGGTGTCCCTTCTTTACAGCGGCACGACCTTGCCTTCGGCCAACGTCACACGGCGGTCCATGCGAGCGGCGAGCTCATGGTTGTGCGTGGCGATCAGAGCGGCCAGACCTGACTGCCTCACCAGCGCCTCCAGCGCATCGAAGACATAGGACGCCGTCACCGGGTCGAGATTGCCGGTCGGCTCATCCGCCAAAAGCACCAGCGGAGCATTGGCCACAGCGCGTGCAATCGCCACGCGCTGCTGCTCGCCTCCAGACAGCTCCGCCGGCCGATGCTGGGCACGTTTGCCGATCTGCATGTAGTCCAGCAACTGCGCCGCGCGCTTGGCGGCCTCGGGCTTCGGCAGACCGCGGATCAGTTGCGGCATCATGATGTTTTCAAGCGCCGAGAATTCCGGCAGCAAATGATGGAACTGGTAGACGAAGCCGATGTCATTGCGGCGGATCGCGGTGCGCTCCTCGTCCGACAGCCGCCCGCAAGCCCTGCCGGACAGGATGACATCGCCACCGTCAGGCTTTTCCAGCAGGCCCGCGGTGTGGAGAAGCGTCGACTTGCCAGTACCGGACGGCGCCACCATCGCCACCATCTCGCCGCGCCGCAGCGAAAAGTCGGCGCCATTCAGGATGGTGAGCTTACGCGGCCCTTGAACATAGTGCCGCTCGACACTCTTCAGCTCCAGCACCAGCTCAGCCATCACTCGTACCTCAGCGCTTCGACCGGATCGAGCCGCGCCGCCCGCCAGGCCGGAAACAGCGTCGCGATGAAGGACAGCACGAGCGCCATGATGATGACCGAGAACGTTTCGCTGGCGTCCATCTTGGCCGGCAGCTGGCTGAGGAAATAGAGCTCGGGGTTGAACAGCACCGTGCCCGACAACCACGAGAAGAACTCGCGGATACGTTCGACGTTGAGGCAGATGAGAACGCCGAGCAGCACGCCCGCGATGGTGCCGACCACGCCGATCGCCGCGCCCGTCATCAGGAAGATGCGGAGCACGGCACCACGCGTCGCCCCCATGGTGCGCAGGATGGCGATGTCGTGCCCCTTGTCCTTCACCAGCATGACGAGACCTGAAATGATGTTCAGCGCCGCCACAAGCACGATCAGCGTCAGTATCATGAACATGACATTGCGCTCGACCTGCAGCGCCGAGAAGAAGGTTTGGTTGCGCTGGCGCCAGTCGGTCAGGTAGATCTGGCGCTGCGCCGCCTCCTCCACCTTGGGTTTGATCGCTTCGACATTATCGGGATTGTCGAGATAGACTTCGAGACTCTGCGCCTTGCCTTCCGAATTGAAATACATCTGCGCTTCGGAGAACGGCATGTAGACGATCGAGGTGTCGTACTCCGACATGCCGACCTCGAAGATCGCCGTCACAGGATAGCCTTTCAGGCGCGGCGTGGTGCCGAGCGGGCTGACATCGCCGTCCGGTGAGATCAGCGTGATGGTGTCGCCAAGCACAAGGCCGAGATTTTCAGCCATGCGGCGGCCGATGGCAACGCCGCCGGCTGTGTCGAAACCGACGATCGAACCCTGCTTGATGTTGTTCGCGACCAGCGTGATCTTGCCGAGATCCTCGCCGCGGATGCCACGCACCAGCGCACCACCACCGGAACCGACATTGCCTTGCGCCAGCACCTGCCCCTCGACCAGTGGAATGGCGTATTTGACACCCGGCACGCCGTTGATACGCGTGGCGAGCTCGGCATAGTCTTCCAGCGGCATATCCACCGGCGTGACGATGAGATGGCCGTTGATGCCAAGGATGCGCGACAGAAGCTCGGCCCTGAAACCGTTCATCACCGCCATCACGACGATCAGCGTCGCAACGCCCAGCATGATGCCGAGGAAGGAAATCGAGGCAATGACCGAGATCACCGTTTCCTTGCGGCGCGAGCGCAGATAGCGCCAGGCCACCATGCGCTCGAAACCCGAGAAAGGCCCGGCGCCCGCCGGCTTGGCTGCCGCCGTCTGGCTCATGCGGCGGCACCCAGGCGCTTGAGAGCGGCCCCGAGTGATACCGTTTCGCGCTCGCCGCTCCTGCGGTTCTTGATCTCGACCTCGCCGGCGGCGACTCCACGCGGCCCGACGATGACCTGCCAGGGCAGGCCGATCAGATCGGCGGTGGCGAACTTGCCGCCGGGGCGCTGGTCGGTATCGTCGTAAAGCACGTCCTTGCCGGCGGCAGTCAGCGTCGCATAGAGCTCGTCGCAGGTGCGATCGCAATCGGCATCGCCCGCCTTCATGTTGATGAGGGCTATGTCGAAAGGCGCGACGCTCTCCGGCCAAATGATGCCGGCTTCGTCATGGCTTGCTTCGATGATGGCGGCGATCAGACGGGTCGGGCCGATGCCATAGGAACCCATCGAAACATTGTGCTCCTTGCCGTCGGGCCCCTGTACCTTGGCACCCATCGGCTTGGAGTACTTATCGCCGAAATGGAAGATATGGCCGACCTCGATGCCACGCGCGGAGAGACGCTCGCCATCGGCGATCTTGTCCCAGGCGGCTTCATCATGCATCTCGTCGGTCGCGGCGTAGGGCGTCGTCCATTCTTGAACGATGCCGGCGATCTCGCCGTCGTCGTCGTAGTTGACGTTTTCGCCCGGTACCGGCAGCGACAGGAAATCCTTGTGGCAGAACACCTGGCTTTCGCCGGTCTCGGCCAGAATGATGAATTCGTGGGAAAGGTCGCCACCGATCGGGCCGGTGTCGGCACGCATGGGGATCGCTTTCAGGCCCATGCGGGTGAAGGTGCGCAGATACGACACGAACATGCGGTAGTAGGCCGCCTTGGCACCCTCGTAGTTGAGGTCGAACGTATAGGCGTCCTTCATCAGGAATTCGCGACCACGCATGACCCCAAAGCGCGGGCGCACCTCGTCGCGGAACTTCCACTGGATGTGGTAGAGGTTGAGAGGCAGGTCCTTGTAGGACTTCACGTAGGAGCGGAAGACCTCCGTCACCATCTCCTCGTTGGTCGGGCCGTAGAGCAATTCGCGGTCCTGCCGGTCCTTGATGCGCAGCATCTCCTTGCCATAGGCGTCGTAGCGGCCGCTTTCGCGCCACAGCTCCGCCGACTGGATGGTCGGCATCAGGATTTCCAGAGCGCCGGCGCGGTTCTGTTCCTCCCGGATGATGGCGCAGACCTTGTCGAGCACGCGCTTGCCCAGTGGGAGCATCGTGAAGGAGCCCTGCCCCTGCTGGCGGATCATGCCGGCACGCAGCATCAGGCGATGCGAGACGATCTCGGCCTCGCGGGGGTTCTCTTTCAGGATGGGCAGGAAATAGCGCGACAAACGCATGGGCGGGTCCGTAAGTGAGGAAGGCCGCGCCGGAATCGGCGCATAGCGGGCTTCAATGCAAGGGCTTCATAGCCATTTCATGGCGGAATGGAAACCCGCGCGTCCATGGCAAGTGCGCGCTGGTAAAGGCTGTTCTTTCCTTAAGCAAGCCAAGCCGTTTTATTGTGCAATGCAGCACAGGAAAGTACGTTTAGTCGTAAAATTTAACGTGACATTTTCATGCGCGCTGTTCTACTGTGACAACATAACCGAGAGGATGGGGTAAAGACCTATTCTCCTGCGCGGTCAAAGTCTTGGGAGGATGCGATCTAGGCGCGGTAACTCGCAGCCGCCGGAAACGGAAAGCAGATCGGACGCGTTTAAATTGCAAGGCTTCGTGCCTTGCATTTTTTTTGAGCAATCAGTGAATTGCTGTTCTCTGTTGAAGTGAACGATAAAGCCGGCTCACGAACCAAATTCAATTTTTCCAGCGGAAAAACCCGAGTTTTCCTTCCAATTTTACTCAGCTTTTTTCGCAGATTTCGACGCGACTGCCATTCGCATGCCGGGCAGATCGCCCGACGGCAACGACGTCACGCAACCGTCACAACATTGTCATTCCGACTGCGTGGGTCTCTGTCCACGCGACCGCGACGCCCGTCAAAAAATTATTGGCGAAGATTCCATATTGCACTGCAACAAGAAGAAAACCCTCACGGCACCTGAAGGCGGTGACGCGGCTTCAGTCGAACTTCGGAAGGATCTGCGGAATGTCATCCACGGTCCAGCCAAGCCCTTGGGTGACGCCATAATAGACACCGAGCACGATAAAGGCCCAGATCGAAGTCCAGATGATGATGTAGAGGAAGCGCGGCTTTTTCGGCGCGCTGGCATTGGTGCCCAGCAACACCTCGCTCTGTTCGTCTTGCCTGCGGAAGCTGAACGGCAGGATCGCGAACAGTGTGATCCACCAGACCACAAAGTAGACCGCGACCATGGAGATCCAGTCCCAGGGGGTGATGGTTCCTCCGGTCATGCCTGCTCAAGCTCCACCAGCGTGCCGGCAAAGTCCTTCGGGTGCAGGAACAGCACCGGCTTGCCATGCGCGCCGATCTTCGGGTTGCCGTCGCCCAGCACGCGCGCGCCACCCGCCTTCAGCCGATCGCGGGCGGCGAGTATATCGTCCACTTCGTAGCAGACATGGTGCATGCCGCCGGACGGGTTCTTTTCCAGGAATGCAGCGATCGGCGAATTCTCGCCCAGCGGCTCCAGCAACTCCACTTTGGTGTTGCCGAGATCGATGAACACCACGGTCACGCCATGCTCCGGCAGTGCCTGTGGCATGGTTACCCTCGCACCCAGCGTATCGCGATAGACGGCGCTGGCTGCGGCCAGATCCGGCACTGCAATCGCGACATGGTTCAATCGTCCGAGCATTATTAGTCCAAGCGGAATAGTGCCAGTGAGTAGTGATCAGTGAGTAGAGGGAAAACGCTGCGAAACTTCTATTTTCCACTTTCTACTCACTAATCCCTATTCGCTATTCACTCGTTCGTCACCTCGTCACAAACACCGTCACCAGCGGCTTCTTGCCCCAGGTCTCGTTGGCGGCGGCGCGCACGGCGCGGCGGACGGATTCCTGGACCAGGTCGAGGTCTTTCCTGCGCTGGCGGGGGATGGAGTCTACCGCACCAACGGCCGCGTCGAGCATGATGTCTTCCAGAAGCTCGCCCGCGGCGTCGGCCTCGGCCACGCCAATGGCGACGAGGTCGGGGTCGCCGGCGAGTTCATACTTGTCGTCCAGCACGACATTGACCGCGACATGGCCGGCAAAAGACAGCTTGCGCCGCTCGCGGATGCCCATTGCTTCGTCGGTACCGACCAGCTTGCCGTCCTTGTAGACGCGGCCATACGGCACCTGGTCGACGACTTCGGCGGCGCCCGGGTAGAGTCTCAGCATATCGCCGTCGCGCACCTGCGCGACCTGGCGGATGCCCGACATCGACATCAGCGATCCCTGCGCCACCAGATGCGCGGCCTCGCCATGCACCGGCACGCCGATCTCAGGCCGCACCCATTCATACATGCGCTTCAATTCACTGCGGCGCGGATGGCCTGATACGTGCACCAGCGCATCACCGTCCTCGATGATCTTCATGCCGAGATCGATCAGGCGGTTCTTGATCTCCAGGATCGCTTTCTCGTTGCCGGGAATGGTGCGGGACGAGAAGATCACGGTGTCACCGGCTGTCAGTGCGACCGATTTCATCTCGTCGCGCGCCAGCTTGGCGAGAGCCGCCAACGGCTCGCCCTGGCTGCCGGTGCAGATGATGACGAGGTTCTCGCGCGGGATAAAGCCGTAATCCTCCTCCGCGATGAACTCCGGCAGCCCGTCCATGTAACCCAGCTCGCTGGAAACATCGATGACGCGTTTCAGCGACCGGCCAAGCACCAGCACCTGACGCCCTGCGTCACGAGCGGCGCGCGCGATCGCCACCACGCGCCCGACATTGGACGAGAAGGTGGAAATGGCGACGCGCCCCTTGGCTTCCTCGATCAGCTTTTTCAGGCTTTCGCCCACTTCCTGCTCGGAAGGCGAGTCCCCTTCCCTCAGTGCGTTGGTGGAATCGCACACCAGTGCCAACACGCCCTTGTCACCATAGGCACGGAAACGCGCTTCGTCGGTCTTCGGACCGATAGACGGCGCCGGATCGATCTTCCAGTCGCCTGTATGGATCACCGTGCCGACCGGCGTCGTGATCGCCAGCGACATCGGCTCGGGGATGGAATGCGCGACCGGGATCGCCTCGATCTCGAACGGACCCACAGTGAATTTCTCGCCGGCACGGTAGATCGTCACCGGAATCTTCGGTGCATTCGCCTCGCCCTGACGCTTGGCTTCAAGAAGACCGGCACCGAACGGCGTCATCCAGACCGGCGCCTTCAGCTTCGGCCAGATGTCATGCAGCGCGCCATAGTGGTCCTCATGCGCATGGGTGATGACGATGCCACGCAGGTTGGCGAGCTTGTCTTCAATGAAACGCGTGTCGGGAAGGATCAGGTCGACGCCCGGGTGAGCGGGATCCGGAAAAGTCACGCCGACATCGATCACGATCCATTCGCGGTTGTTCGCTGGACCATAGCCATAGAGGGCGAAGTTCATGCCGATTTCGCCGACGCCGCCCAGCGGCACGAACACGAGTTCGGCGTTATCCGCTTTCGCCATCCAGTCTCTCCTTTTATTCCACGATGGGCGCGAATGGCGCCGTGGAAGCCTAGAGCATGACCCCGAAAAGTTGCAGACTTTTCGGAAAAGGATCATGCGGCAAAACAAATAGATAGAGCGAATTGCCGATCAGGGCAGTCCGCTCTATTGCGCTCCGGCCGAAGCCACCGCGCCGAAATGCACGTCGCCGGCGGCAACCGTTATCAGGCGTCCTCCGCTTTCGCGGATCACAAAACGACAGTCTTCGTCAATGGTCTCGAAGATGCCACGTACGACATCGCCGTCGATCCTGACCGCAACCTCGCCGCCAAGCCCTGCCGCCCGCTCAAGCCAACGCTGGCGGATGGCATTCAGCCCCCGCCCGTCAGCCCACAGCCGCGCGTTTTCACTCCAGGCGTCCGACAGTGCCAGGAACAGCGTCTCGGCATCGCAGGTTGCGCCGAGCGCCTTCAGCGACGTCGCAGGATAAGGCAGGTCCTGCGGATGCGCCACGACATTGACGCCGATGCCCACGGCCACGGCAAATCGATTGCCGTCGAGCAGTGTCGATTCCAGCAGGATGCCGGAAAGCTTGGCGCCCGAAGCCAGTACGTCGTTCGGCCATTTCAGCTCGAAACGGTTGCGGCCCGCGGCAGCTCCGTCAAGCGCGACCGCAATACGTCCTTTCGGAACCACCGCGTCAAGCGCGTCCGCCAAGGCCAGCCCTGCAACGAAGCCGAGCGTTGCGGCCATGCGCAGGTCGCCTTCGGTGACCACGAGCAGTGTGGCTGCAAGATTGCCTTCCGGCGTCGCCCAGACGCGGCCGCGTCGCCCGCGTCCGCTCTCCTGCTTCTTGGAAACGACCCAGAGCTTGCCGGGATCGCCGGCGCGGGCATGCTCCAGCGCCAGCGCATTGGTAGAGCCGACACTGTCATGCGCTTCGAGACGAAAGCCTTGGGAAGCAGCAGTCGGCGCCAGCGTGAAGCCCATCAAAAGAAGGTCTTCGCAGCAGCTTGTGCGTAGGTGCTAATAGGGCCGCCGATCAATACGTAGAACAACACGAAGGCACCGGAAATGCCAAGCACCAGGCGCAGCTCGCCGGCCATGGGCTGGAAGCCGCCGACAGACTCATCGAACCACATGAGCTTGATGATGCGCAGGTAATAGAACGCGCCCACCACCGAAGCCAGAACGCCGATGATCGCCAGCGCATAGAGATTGGCGTTGATGGCTGCGAGGAACACGTACCACTTCCCCCAGAAGCCCGCGAGCGGCGGAATGCCGGCCAACGAGAACATCAGGATGGTGAGGATGGTGGCCATCACCGGATTGGTGGAGGAGAGCCCGGCCAGATCGCTGATCTTTTCGACATTCTCGTTGTTGCGGCGCATGGCGAGGATGAAGGCGAAGGTGCCGAGCGTCATCACCAGATAGATCAGCATGTAGATGACGACGCCGCGCACGCCGGCCTCGGAATTGGCGGCGAGACCGACCAGCGCGTATCCCATGTGGCCGATCGAGGAATAGGCCATCAGGCGCTTGATGTTGGTCTGGCCGATGGCGGCGAAGGCACCAAGCGCCATCGACGCGATCGAGATGAAGACGATGATCTGCTGCCAATCCTTGGCGATCGGCTCGAAGGCCCCCATCGTCACACGCACGATGAGCGCCATTGCCGCCATCTTCGGCGCGGCGGCCAGGAAGGCCGTGATCGGGGTTGGAGCACCTTCATAGACGTCGGGCGTCCACATGTGGAACGGCACCGCGGAGATCTTGAAGGCAAGACCGGCCAGCACGAAGACCAAGCCGAACACCAGGCCGAGCTGGCGCTCGCCCTGTCCCAATGCCGAAGCGATCGCTTCGAAAGAAACATTGCCGGTGTAGCCGTAGACCAGGCTGATGCCGTAGAGAAGCATGCCTGACGACAGCGCGCCGAGCACGAAGTATTTCAGCCCGGCTTCCGTGGAGCGGACATTGTCGCGATTGATGGCAGCCAGCACATAGATCGCCAGCGACTGCAGCTCGAGACCGAGATAGAGCGCGATCATGCCATGCGCCGAGATCATCAGCATCATGCCGAGCGTGCAGAGCAGGATGAGCACCGGATATTCGAACTTGTCGAAACGCTCGGCCTTGGCGAAGCGCACCGACATGATCAGCGTGACCGCAGAACCGATCAGCGACAGAAGCTTCATGAAGCGGGCGAAGGCATCCTGCACGAAGGCGCCGCCAAAGGCATTGCCCTCGCCCGAGACGAACAGCATCCAGCCGCCGGCGACGATCAGGATCGCAACAGCAAGCCCGGTGATGGCCCCGCTCGAAGCTTCGCGCGAATAGGCGCCAACCATCAGCAGGACCAGCGCGCCGATGGCGATGATCAGCTCCGGCGTCGTGAGCGAAAGGCTGGAGATAAGATCCGTGGTCATGATGCTCTACTCAGTGCGCCGCCGCGGTCTGCGCGGAGCCGATGGATGCGGTGACGTTGGTGACGAGGGACTTTACGGAGGCTGCCGTGGCGTCGAACACCGGCGCCGGATAGACGCCGAAGAAGATGACCAGAACCACCAGCGGGTAGATCACCACCTTCTCGCGTGGCGACAGGTCCAGCATGCCCTTCAGGCTGTCCTTGGTCAGCGCCCCGAAGATGACGCGGCGATAGAGCCACAATGCATAGGCCGCCGACAGGATGACGCCGGTGGCGGCGAAGAACGCCACCCACGTGTTGACCTTGAAGGCGCCGAGCATGGTCAGGAACTCGCCGACGAAGCCGCTGGTGCCCGGCAGGCCGACATTGGCCATGGTGAAGATCAGGAACACCGTGGCGTATTTCGGCATGTTGTTGACGAGGCCGCCATAGGCCGCGATCTCGCGGGTGTGCAGGCGGTCATAGATGACGCCGACACAGAGGAACAGCGCACCCGACACCAGGCCGTGGCTGAGCATCTGGAAGATCGCACCCTGGACGCCTTCCTGATTGATCGTGAAGATGCCCATGGTGACGAAGCCCATATGGGCGACCGACGAATAAGCGATCAGCTTCTTGATGTCCTCCTGCATCAGCGCCACCAGCGAGGTGTAGATGATGGCAACCACCGAAAGCGTGAACACCATCGGCGCGAAGAATTCGGACGCCAGAGGGAACATCGGCAGCGAGAAACGCAGGAAGCCGTAACCGCCCATCTTCAGAAGGATGCCTGCCAGGATGACCGAACCGGCCGTCGGCGCCTCGACGTGCGCGTCCGGCAACCAGGTATGCACCGGCCACATCGGCATCTTCACCGCGAAGGACGCAAAGAAGGCCAGCCATAGCCATGTCTGCATGTTGGCCGGGAAATTGTGCGTCAGCAGCGTCGGAATATCGGTGGTGCCGGCCTGCCAGAACATCGCCATGATGGCGAGCAGCATCAGCACGGAGCCGAGCAGCGTATAGAGGAAGAACTTGAACGAGGCGTAGACGCGCCGCTTGCCGCCCCACACGCCGATGATGATGAACATCGGGATCAGGCCGGCCTCGAAGAAGACGTAGAACAGCACGATGTCGAGCGCGCAGAACACGCCGATCATCAGCGTTTCCAGGATCAGGAACGCGATCATGTATTCCTTGACGCGCTTCTCCACCGAGCTCCACGACGCCAGGATGCAGAGCGGCATCAGGAAGGTCGTCAGGATGACGAACAGCATCGAGATACCGTCGACGCCCATGTGATAGGAGATGCCGCTGTCCAGCCAGGAGGTCTTCTCCACGAACTGGAAACCGGCGCTGGAATTGTCGAAATAGATCCAGATCGGCAGCGACACCAGGAAAGTGATGATCGTCGTCCACAGCGCGATGGCGCGCACGTTACGGCGTCCCGCATCGCTGTCGTCGCGAATGAACAAGATCAGCAGCGCGCCGACGAGCGGCAGGAATGTGACCGTGGAGAGAATTGGCCAGTCGGTCATCAGAGCATCATCCAGGTGACGAGTGCCGCCACGCCGATCAGCATGGCGAAGGCATAGTGATAGAGATAGCCGGTCTGCAGCTTGACCACGCGGTTGGTGACATCGACCACCCGGGCCGAGACGCCATCAGGCCCCAGGCCGTCGATGACCGCGCCATCGCCCTTCTTCCACAGGAAGTAGCCGAGGCGCTTGGCCGGCCGCACGAACAGGAAGTCGTACAGTTCGTCGAAGTACCACTTGTTGAGCAGGAAGGCGTAGAGGCCGCGATGGCGCTGGGCCAGCGTCACCGGCATCTGCGGCGAGGAGATGTAGAACTTCCATGAAACCAGGAAGCCAATCACCATGGCAACGAACGGCGACAGCTTCACCCACATCGGCACGCCATGCATGTCGTGCAGGATGTGATTGTCCGGCAGCGTGAACAGCGAACCCTTCCAGAATTCGGCATAGGCCTCGCCGATGAAATAGTCGTGGAAGAGGAAGCCAGCGGCAATCGCGCCGGCCGCCAGGATGAATAGCGGCACCAGCATCACCGGCGGCGATTCATGCACATGGTGCATCACGTCGTGGCTGGCCCGCGGCTTGCCGTGGAAGGTCATGAAGATCAGGCGCCAGGAATAGAACGAGGTGAAGCAGGCGGCGATGACCAGCAGCGTGAAGGCGAAGATCGCAACCGCATTGTGGCCAACGAAGGCGCTTTCGATAATGGCATCCTTCGAGAAGAAGCCGGCCGTGCCGATGACGGTCGCCGGGATACCGACGCCGGTCAGCGCCAGCGTGCCGATCACCATCATCCAGTAGGTGGTGGGGATCAGCTTGCGGATGCCGCCCATGTTGCGCATGTCCTGCTCATCCGACATCGCGTGGATGACCGAGCCGGAGCCCAGGAACAGAAGCGCCTTGAAGAAGGCGTGCGTGAACAGGTGGAAGATCGCCGCGCCATAGGCGCCGACGCCGAGCGCCACGAACATGTAGCCGAGCTGCGAACAGGTCGAGTAGGCGATCACGCGCTTGATGTCGTTCTGCACCAAGCCGACCGTGGCGGCGAAGAAGGCGGTGATGGCGCCGATGAAGGTCACTACCGTGAGCGCCGTGTGGGACAGTTCGAACAGCGGCGACAGGCGGGCCAGCATGAACACGCCTGCGGTGACCATGGTCGCGGCATGGATCAGCGCCGAAACCGGTGTCGGGCCTTCCATGGCGTCCGGCAACCAGGTGTGCAGCGGCACCTGCGCCGACTTGCCCATGGCACCCATGAACAGCAGCAGGCAGACGACGGTGAGAGCCGCCCCCTTGTCCAGCGCATAGCCGAGGAAAGTCAGCACGGTCTCGCCATGCGTGGTCGCGGCGGCAGCGGCGTCATGGCCGGCGGGCGCGAACGAAGCGGCATTGGCGAAGATCGTCGACAGGTTGACCGAGCCGAACAGCATGTAGACGCCGAAGATGCCCAGCGCGAAGCCGAAGTCGCCCACGCGGTTGACGACGAACGCCTTGATGGCGGCAGCGTTGGCGGAAGGTTTCTTGTACCAGAAACCGATCAGCAGATAGGACGCCAGGCCGACCCCTTCCCAGCCGAAGAACATCTGGATCAGGTTGTCCGACGTCACCAGCATCAGCATGGCGAAGGTGAACAACGACAGATACGCAAAGAAGCGTGGCCGGTTCGGATCGTGGTGCATGTAGCCGATCGAGTAGATATGCACCAAGGCCGAGACGGTGTTGACCACCACCAGCATGACGACGGTCAGCGTGTCGATACGCAACGCCCATGCGGCGTCGACCGCTCCCGACTGGATCCAGCGCAATACCGGTACGGTGAAGGCTTCGCCGGAACCCAGCGCGACCGTGAAGAAGGCCACCCAGGACAGTGCCGCAGCGATCACCAGGAAACCCGAGGTGATGTATTCCGATGCCTTGGCGCCCAGCGAATTGCCGAACAGCCCGACGATCAGGAAGCCGATGAGAGGAAGAAAGACGATTGCCTGATACATGATAGCTTCGCTCAACCCTTCATCATGTTCACGTCTTCGACCGCGATCGAACCGCGGTTGCGGAAGAAGACGACCAGGATGGCAAGACCGATCGCCGCTTCAGCCGCCGCCACCGTCAACACGAACAGCGCGAAGACCTGGCCGACGAGATCGCCCAGCGCCGCCGAGAAGGCGACGAAATTGATGTTCACCGCAAGCAGGATCAGTTCCACCGACATCAGGATGACGATGACGTTCTTGCGGTTCAAAAAGATGCCGAACACGCCGAGCGTGAACAGGATCGCCGAGAGCGTGAGGTAATGTGCGATGCCGACGGTCATCTCAGATGCCCTTCCCCGTCTCGACTTTCTTGATTTCGATGGCTGTCGCCGGCGTGCGGCCGACCTGCTCGGCGATCGACTGTCGCTTGACGCCCGGCTTGTGGCGCAGCGTCAGCACGATCGCGCCGATCATGGCGACCAGAAGCACCAGGCCGGCGATCTGGAAGTAATAAAGGTAGTCCGTATAGAGGATGTCGCCGAGCGCCGCCGTATTGGTGCGGGTCGCGATGTCTGGCGTCTTCTGCGCCACCGTCGAGGCGAGCTGCGGCGCGAAGGTGTAGCCTCCCAGCACAATGATCAGCTCGGCCGCCAGGATCAGCCCCACCAGCGCGCCGATCGGTGCATATTGCAAGGCGCCGCTCTTCAGTTCCGCGAAGTCGACATCCAGCATCATGACCACGAACAGGAACAGGACCATGACCGCGCCGACGTAGACGACAAGCAGGATCATCGCCAGGAACTCGGCACCGGTGAGCAGGAACAGACCAGCCGCGTTGAAGAAGGTCAGGATCAGGTACAGCACCGAATGCACGGGGTTGCGCGACGAGATGACCATGAAGGCCGACGCCACCGCGATAAAGGCGAAGAGGTAGAAGAAGGCCGCCTCTAGTCCGTTCAGCATAGGGGTTCCCCTAGGTTCCTGTTGGGCCTGGCTGGCGCCCTGCCCCACTCTCGGCCTCGCCCCGCCTCCGGTTGCGAAACCGCGTTGTCCTTAGACGAGCCGTTGCGGCGCGTCCACTTTTCAAAACTCACCGATACGGCGCATCCAAAGCGATGTTGCGCGCGAGCTCGCGCTCCCACCGGTCGCCGTTGGCCAGCAACTTGTCCTTGTCGTAATAGAGCTCTTCGCGCGTTTCCGTCGCGAATTCAAAATTCGGCCCCTCGACGATGGCGTCCACCGGGCAGGCTTCCTGGCAGAAGCCGCAATAGATGCACTTCACCATGTCGATGTCGTAGCGCACGGTGCGGCGGGTGCCGTCGTTGCGACGTGGACCGGCCTCGATGGTAATGGCCTGCGCGGGGCAGATCGCCTCGCACAGCTTGCAGGCGATGCAGCGTTCCTCGCCGTTGGGATAACGGCGCAACGCGTGTTCGCCACGGAAGCGAGGGCTGATCGGCCCCTTCTCGTGCGGATAGTTGATCGTTTCCTTCGGCGCCACGAACTGCCGCATCGACAGGAAGAAAGCGCCGACGAAGTCCTTCAGCAGCAACGCCTTGGCGGCTTGAGTGAGAGCACCCATCATGCCCATCCCGTAATCTTGAGGAATGCCGCCGTCGCGACCACCATGAACAGCGAGATCGGCAGGAATACCTTCCAGCCCAGCCGCATCAGTTGGTCGTAGCGGTAGCGCGGCACGAATGCCTTCACCATGGAGATGAAGAAGAACACCAGGCAGACCTTGAGCACGAACCAGATCACACCCGGCACCCAGGTGAAGGGCGCGAAGTCGAAGGGCGGCAGCCATCCGCCGAGGAACAGAATGGTGCAGAGCGCGCACATCAGCACGATCGCCACATATTCCCCGAGGAAGAACAGCAGGAACGGCGTCGACGAATACTCGACCATGTGGCCGGCGACGAGTTCGGACTCGGCTTCGACCAGGTCGAAGGGCGGTCTGTTCGTCTCGGCCAGTGCCGAGATGAAGAAGATGATGAACATCGGGAACAGGCCGAGCCAGTGCCAATCAAGGAAGGTGTTGGGCAGGCCGAGCTTGGTTCCCAGACCGTCCTGCTGCGACAGCACGATATCGGAAAGGTTCAACGAGCCGACGCAAAGCAGCACGGTGACGATGACGAAGCCGATCGAGACTTCGTAGGACACCATCTGTGCTGCCGAACGCAGCGCCCCGAGGAAGGGATACTTCGAGTTCGACGCCCAGCCGCCCATGATCACGCCGTAGACCTCCAGCGAGGAGATGGCGAAGACGTAGAGGATACCGACATTGATGTTGGCGATCGCCCAGCCGTCACTGACCGGGATGACCGCCCAGGCAGCGATGGCCAGAACCGCCGAAACCAGTGGCGCCAGCAGGAACACGCCCTTGTTGGCGCCAGCCGGAATGACCGGTTCCTTGAACACGAATTTGAACAGGTCGGCGAAGGCCTGCAGCGTGCCCCAGGGGCCGACGACATTCGGACCGCGGCGCAACTGCACCGCCGCCCAGATCTTGCGGTCGGCATAAAGGATATACGCCACGAAGATCAGCAGAACGACGATCAGCACGACCGACTTCAACAGGATCAGCAGCGCTGGCAGCACGTAGAAGGAGAAGAAGCTGTCCATGGTTTATTCCGCTGCCTGCCTGAAGCCGTTCTTCGCGAGCGCCGAGCATTCGGCCATCACCGCCGAAGCGCGTGCAATCGGGTTCGTCAAATAGAAATCCGCCACCGCCGAAGTGAAGGCTGCCTTGGTAAGGCGCCCGCCAAGCTTTGCCGCCTTGGCGACGTCGCCAGCCTCGGTGGCCGCGATCTGGTCGATGCGGGCAAGATGCGGATGCTCGCCGTAAAGCTTCTGCCTCAGTTGCGCCAGCGAATCGAAGGGCAGCTTCTTGCCCAGCACATCCGACAGCGCACGCAGGATCGCCCAATCCTCGCGAGCGTCGCCAGGGGCGAAGCCTGCGCGGTTGGTCTGCTGTACGCGGCCCTCGGTGTTGACGTAGGTGCCCGACTTCTCGGTGTAGGCCGCGGCAGGCAGGATGACGTCGGCGCGGTGCGCACCGGCATCGCCATGCGTACCGATATAGACGACGAAACCCGAAGCCTTGGCCATATCGAGTTCATCGGCACCGAGCAGGAACAGTACCTCGCTGTCGCTCAGGATGCCCGCGGTGTCCTTGCCGCCCTCGCCCGGCACGAAGCCGATGTCGAGACCGCCGACGCGGGCAGCTGCGGTATGCAGCACGGCAAAGCCGTTCCAGCCGTCCTTCACCGCGCCGACTGCCTGAGCAAGCTTGGCGACCTGGCCGAGTACGGCGGCGCCGTCCGAGCGCGACAGCGCGGCCTGGCCGACGATGATGAGCGGATGTTCGGCCTTCTTCAGCGTCTGGAAGAACTTGCCGTTGCCTTCGGCGATGTCCTTCAGTGTGTCGGGGCCGGCACCGAGCGCCTCATAGTCGTAGCGGGTGTCGCCGACTTCGCCGATGACGGCGACCGGCAGGTTGCCGGCACGCCAGCGCTTGCGGATACGAGCATTGAGCACCGAAGCCTCGAAGCGGGGATTGGCGCCGACAATGAGCACGGCATCAGCCTGCTCGATGCCTTCGATGGTCGGGTTGAAGAGGTAGCTGGCGCGACCAAGAGACGGATCCAGTGCGGCGCCGTCCTGGCGGCAGTCAATGCTGACCGAGCCGAGCGACTGCGCGAGCAGCTTCAGCGCATACATTTCCTCGACGGCAGCAAGGTCGCCGGCGATGGCGCCGATCTTCTCAGGCGTCGCCTTGGCGACGGCGCCCTTCACGGCTTCAAAAGCTTCAGCCCAGGTCGCCGGGGCCAGCTTGCCGTTCTTGCGTACATAAGGCCGGTCGAGGCGCTGCGTGCGCAGGCCGTCCCAGATGTAGCGGGTCTTGTCGGAAATCCACTCCTCGTTCACCGCTTCGTTGACACGCGGCAGGATGCGCATGACTTCGCGACCGCGACTGTCGACGCGGATAGCCGAGCCGACGGCGTCCATGACGTCGATCGATTCGGTCTTGGTCAGTTCCCACGGACGCGCTGTGAAGGCAAAGGGCTTCGAGGTCAGCGCGCCGACCGGGCAGAGGTCGACGACATTGCCCTGCAGTTCCGACGTCATCGCCTGTTCGAGATAGGTGGTGATCTCAGCGTCTTCACCACGACCGATCAGGCCCAGTTCGGAAATGCCAGCGACTTCGGTGGTGAAGCGGACGCAGCGCGTGCAATGGATGCAGCGGTTCATCACTGTCTTCACCAACGGGCCGATATACTTGTCCTCGACCGCGCGCTTGTTCTCGTGGAAGCGCGAGGAATCGACGCCGAAGGCCATCGCCTGATCCTGCAGGTCGCATTCGCCGCCCTGGTCGCAGATCGGGCAGTCGAGTGGATGGTTGATCAGCAGGAACTCCATCACGCCTTCGCGCGCCTTCTTCACCATCGGCGAATTGGTCAGCATTTCCGGCGGTTCACCGTTCGGGCCGGGGCGCAAGTCGCGTACGCCCATGGCGCAGGAAGCCTGCGGCTTGGGCGGACCGCCCTTCACCTCGACCAGGCACATGCGGCAGTTGCCGGCAATCGACAAACGCTCATGGAAACAGAAGCGCGGCACTTCCGCGCCCGCCGCTTCCGCCGCCTGCAGCAGCGTGTAGTGGTCGGGTACCTCGATCTCTTTCCCGTCGACCTTGAGCTTTGCCATCAATTGCTCCTGGCGGCCTGGGCCGCTTCGTATGCGTTGCGAACGGCGAGCACATCGTGCGTGTCGTGGACCTGCATCGCCGTCGTCTTTCCTTCGCTCAGTTTTTCGTCTTGGCGGTCAAAGCCGCCGCTTGTTCCAGCCAGCCGTCGCGTTCGACGCGGCCCTTGAAGCCGAGATAGTCGTCCACCCAGGCAACCTCGGCGGGCGTCCAGGCAGCGACCTGCGCATAGGTCCAGATGCCGAGGTCATTGAGAACCTTCTCAAGCTTCGGACCAACACCGGTGATCACCTTGAGATCATCTGGAGCAGCAGGCTTGTCGATGGTAGCCGGCTTGCGGAAGCCTTCCGGCATCAAGGCAGCCACAGTCGCGGCGGGAGCCGGCACTTCGGTCACGACAGCCTCGGTGGACTGAGCCTCTTCGGCCGTCTCGACGACTGGTTCGGCGATCTTCTCGGCCACGGATTGCGCCTCGGCGATGAGCCTCCTGGTAGTGGCGCGCGCCCGCGCTGCCGGGGCCTTTTCAGCCGGTATATCATCGCGACCGGCGAAGCTTTCGGTGGAACCCGGGAAATCGTCCAGGACCGGCTGCATCAGGCGCTGCGAAATTTCGGCGGCACCGGTCAGCGCGCCGACCCAAACGCCGAAGGCATGGCTTGCCAGGCCGAAGCCAAGCGCGGAGAACGCTGCGGCGCCGGCGACCGGGTGCGCGAACAGGTTGACGGCACTGGCCATCTCCTGCGGCATCATCCTGGTCAGATCCTGGGTCATCTTCTCGAATTCGTTCCTGTCAGGCACTGCGTCGGGTATGGGAAACATCGACATTGGCTCACTCCTAAGCCGTTTCGTTCCTGATGCCCTGCTTTCAGCCGTTTCCTTGAAATCCGGGTTTGTCCCGGTTTTCGTTTCTTGCCTCTATTTACTCAGCCGCCACCAGCACCGGCTCAGCGCGGTGCGCATTGCGGGTGAACTCGTCGATGCGGCGCTCGATCTCCGGACGGAAATTGCGGATCAGGCCCTGAATCGGCCAGGCCGCCGCATCGCCCAGCGCGCAGATCGTGTGACCTTCGATCTGCTTCGTGACGTCGAGCAGCATGTCGATCTCGCGCTTCTGCGCCTCGCCCCGCACCAGTCGCTCCATCACGCGCCACATCCAGCCGGTGCCTTCGCGGCACGGCGTGCACTGGCCGCAGCTCTCATGCTTGAAGAAATAGGCAAGCCGGGCGATCGCCTTCACGATATCCGTCGACTTATCCATCACGATGACAGCCGCGGTACCGAAGGACGACTTCAGTTCGCGCATGCCATCGAAATCCATCGGCGCGTCGAGGATATCCGGTCCCTTGATGACCGGGCACGAAGCGCCGCCAGGAATGACGGCGAGCAGATTGTCCCAGCCGCCGCGCACACCGCCGCCATGCTTCTCGACGAGTTCACGGAAGGTGATGCCCATTGCCTCTTCGACCGTGCAGGGCGTGTTGACGTGGCCAACCAGCATGAACAGCTTGGTGCCGACATTGTTCGGACGGCCGATCGACGAGAACCAGGCCGCGCCGCGGCGCAGGATGGTCGGAGCGACTGCGATCGACTCGACATTGTTGACCGTGGTCGGGCAGCCATAAAGGCCGACATTTGCCGGGAACGGCGGCTTCAGGCGCGGCTGGCCCTTCTTGCCTTCGAGGCTTTCCAGCAGCGCAGTTTCTTCGCCGCAGATATAGGCGCCGGCACCGTGATGGACGTAGACGTCGAAATCGTAGCCGTTCTTGTTGCCCTTGCCGATCAGCTTGGCCTCGTAGGCCTCGTCGATGGCCCGCTGCAGGGCTTCCCGTTCGCGGATGAACTCGCCGCGCACGTAGATGTAGGCTGCCACCGCACCCATGGCGAAGCCGGCGAGCAGGCAACCTTCGACCAATGTGTGAGGATCGTGGCGCAGAATATCGCGATCCTTGCAGGTTCCCGGTTCGGATTCGTCGGCATTGACGACGAGATAGCTCGGACGGCCATCGCTCTGCTTGGGCATGAACGACCATTTGAGGCCCGTCGGGAAGCCGGCGCCGCCGCGACCGCGCAGGCCCGACGCCTTCATCTCGTTGATGATCCAGTCGCGGCCCTTGTCGATGATGGCCTTGGTGCCATCCCACTGTCCACGCGCCATGGCGCCTTGCAGCGACTGGTCGAAGCGGCCGTAGATATTGGTGAAGATGCGGTCCTTGTCCTGAAGCATTTTTCGTCCCTCAGACCGGTTTCTTGCCGAACACGCGGATGTATTCCTCGACCCCGCCCTTGGCGAGCGCCTTGGCCTGCTTCACCCAGTCCTCACGCTCGATGCGGCCGTGGAAGGAAAGATAGCCGTCGACCCATTCGCGCTCGGCCTTTTTCCAGGACGCCACCTGGGCATAGGTGAAGATGCCGAGTTCATGCAGCGTCGCCTCAATCTTCGGACCGACTCCGGAGATCAGCTTGAGATCGTCAACGGCAGCCGGCTTCGAGATTCCCTTCGGCCGGTTCTTGTGGTCGAGCGAAGGCTTGGCCGGTGCTGCTTCCTTCTTTGCCGGAGCTTTCTTGGGCGCGGCAGCGGCGGTTTCAGCCTTGGCGGATACCGCGGCCGGCTTGGCTTCGGCCTTGACCTTCGGCGCCTTGACGCTCGTGGCATTTTCAGCAGCCGGAGCGGCCTTGACCTTCGATGGCGTTTTCACTGCCGGGCTGGTTTCGATGGCGTTGGTCTTCGGCTTGGCGGCATTGGACGGGGGCACGGCGGCAGCCTTGACCGGCTCGGCAGCGACAAGAGGCGTTTCCTTCGTGGTCCGTGCAGCTGCCTTGGTCGCCTTGTCGCGCGTGGACTTGAGGATCGCCTTTTCATCGGCCAACGCGGTGAAGCCGCTGACCGGCGCCGAGAAATGGCGGCCGTTCTGCGGACCGACTGGCACGGAATGCCCCTTGCCTGCTTCGAAATCATCGATGATCTCGGCCAGCCGCTCCGGCGTCAGATCCTCATAGGTATCCTTGAAGATCATGACCATCGGCGCGTTCACGCAGGCGCCGAGGCATTCGACCTCTTCCCACGACAGCGTACCGGCTTCGTTGGTGTGGAACTGGTCGTGATGGATCTTGGAACGGCAGACATCCATCAGCTCTTCGGAGCCGCGCAGCATGCAGGGCGTGGTGCCGCACACCTGGACGTGGGCGCGAGTGCCGACCGGCTTCAGCTGGTACTGCGTATAGAAGGTGGCAACTTCCAGCCCGCGGATATAGGGCATGCCCAGCATCTCGCAGATCGACTCGATCGCAGCCTTGGTGACCCAGCCTTCCTGCTCCTGCGCCAGCATCAGAAGCGGGATGATGGCCGACTGTTCGCGGCCCTTGGGGTATTTGGCGATCCACTTCCTGGCCGACGCCGAATTCGCCTTGTTGAAGGCGAAGGAAGCTGGCTGGACGCTGGCATCTGCGAGACGACGGACTGACATTTAGCGGTCAACCTCTCCGAACACGATGTCGAGGGATCCGAGGATGGCGGTGACGTCGGCCAGCATGTGGCCGCGGCACAGGAAATCCATGGCCTGCAGATGCGCGAAACCGGGTGCGCGCAGCTTGCAGCGGTAGGGCTTGTTGGTGCCGTCGGAGACCATGAAGACGCCGAACTCGCCCTTCGGCGCTTCGACGGCGGCATAGACCTCACCGGCCGGCACGCGATAACCCTCGGTGTAGAGCTTGAAGTGATGGATGAGCGCTTCCATCGAACGCTTCATCTCGCCACGCTTCGGCGGCACCACCTTGCCGTCGATGTTCGACACCGGACCGGCGCTCTCCTTGCCAAGCAGAAGATCGATGCACTGGCGCATGATGCGGGCCGACTGGCGCATCTCTTCCATGCGGATGAGATAGCGATCGTAGCAGTCGCCGTTCTTGCCGATGGGAATGTCGAATTCCAGCTCGGAATAGCATTCGTAGGGCTGCGATTTGCGCAAATCCCAGGCCGCACCCGAACCACGCACCATCACACCCGAGAAACCCCAGGCCCAGGCATCAGCCAGCGAGACGACGCCGATGTCGGCATTGCGCTGCTTGAAGATGCGGTTGGGCGTGAGCAGTGCATCGAGATCGTCGAGCGACTTCAGGAACGGATCGATCCATCTGCCGATGTCTTCGATGAGCTGCTTCGGCAGGTCCTGGTGCACACCACCTGGACGGAAATAGGCGGCATGCATGCGCGAGCCGGATGCCCGCTCATAGAACACCATCAGCTTTTCGCGCTCGACAAAGCCCCACAGCGGTGGGGTAAGCGCGCCGACGTCCATGGCCTGCGTCGTCACATTGAGAATGTGCGACATGATGCGGCCGATTTCGGAATAGAGAACGCGGATCAACTGGCCGCGCTTCGGCACCTCGATGCCGAGCAGCTTCTCGGCTGCGAGCGCGAAAGCATGCTCCTGGTTCATCGGCGCGCAGTAGTCGAGCCGGTCGAGATAAGGCACGGCCTGCAGATAGGTCTTGTGTTCGATCAGCTTTTCGGTGCCGCGGTGCAACAAGCCGATATGCGGATCGACGCGATCAACCACCTCACCATCCAGTTCCAGCACGAGACGCAGAACGCCGTGCGCGGCCGGATGCTGCGGGCCGAAGTTGATATTGAAGTTGCGAACTGAGGTCTCAGCCATTTGTTTTCACAGACCTTGCTGCCTAGAGCGCCTTCACGAGCCGAGCCACGACATACGCGGTGGCGCCGGCTGGAACCAGCCACAGCACCTTGCGCACCATCGAGCCGCCAGCCGCTTTGTCGCCGGTCATTGCTTCGCCTTTTCATCGCCCGGCAGCACGTAGTCCGTGCCTTCCCAGGGCGAGAGGAAATCAAAACTGCGGAATTCCTGCTTCAGCTCCACCGGCTCGTAGATCACGCGCTTGGCCTCGTCGTCGTAGCGCACTTCGACGAAACCGGTGAGCGGGAAGTCCTTGCGCAGCGGATGACCGTCGAAACCGTAGTCCGTCAGGATGCGGCGCAGATCCGGATGGCCGGAGAACAGCACGCCGTAAAGATCATAGGTCTCGCGCTCGAACCAGTCGGCGCCCGGCCAGACGGCGGTCACGGACGGAACCACCGTTTCCTCGTCCGCATGGGTCTTGAGACGGATGCGCAGGTTCTGCTTCGGCGACAGCAGATGATAGACGACATCGAAGCGCAACGGCCGCGACGGATAGTCGGCACCGGAGACGTCGATGAATGAAACGAACTGACACTTGGCGTCGTCCCGCAGGAAGGTTGCCGCCTTGACGACATCGGCGGCATTGACCAGCACCGTCAACTCGCCGTAGGCGAGAACGCTATCGATCACCGTAGCGCCGAGCTTGTCCTTGATGTGAGCGGCAAGGGCGTTGAGGGCTTCACTCATGACAGTTCACCGTTCGATCGTGCCGGTGCGGCGTATCTTCTTCTGCAGAAGAAGCAGGCCGTAGAGCAACGCCTCGGCAGTCGGCGGACAGCCGGGCACATAAATGTCGACTGGCACCACGCGATCGCAGCCGCGCACCACCGAATAGGAATAGTGATAATAACCGCCGCCATTGGCGCAGGAGCCCATCGAGATGACGTAGCGCGGCTCCGGCATCTGGTCGTAGACCTTGCGCAGCGCAGGCGCCATCTTGTTGGTGAGCGTACCGGCGACGATCATCACGTCCGACTGGCGCGGTGATGCGCGTGGCGCGATGCCGAAGCGCTCGCTGTCGTAGCGCGGCATGGCGGTGTGGATCATCTCCACAGCGCAGCAGGCCAGGCCGAAGGTCATGTACATCAGCGAGCCAGTGCGGGCCCAGGTGATCAGCGCCTCGCTCGAAGTGACGAGGAAGCCCTTGTCGGCGAGCTCGTTGTTGATGTCCAGAAAGAAGGGATCGTCCGAACCGACCGGCTTGCCGGTCTTCGGATCGAGAATGCCTTTCGGCTTTGGCGCGACGAGCGTACCGGAACTGTCGTTCAATCCCATTCCAGCGCTCCTTTTTTCCATTCATAGGCGAAACCGATGGTCAGCACGCCGAGGAAAACCATCATCGACCAGAAGCCGAGCATGCCGATCTGACTGAACGAGACTGCCCACGGAAACAGGAAGGCCACTTCCAGATCGAAGATGATGAAGAGGATCGACACCAGATAGAAACGGATGTCGAATTTCATGCGGGCGTCGTCGAAGGAATTGAAACCGCACTCGTAGGCCGACAGCTTTTCCGGGTCCGGATTGCGGTAGGCGACCAGGAATGGCGCCACGATAAGGGCAAGGCCGACGACCAGCGCCACACCGATGAAGAGGACGATGGGCAGGTACGAACTGAGGAGTGCGTTCATGCTGCGACTTTCCATTGGTGGCTGATCCACCTGATACAGCACAAGACCTTAGGGCGGAAGCATGTGGGTTCAACCGCCGGACCGTTTACGGGCCCATGCTGCAATGCGGCGACGGTTAGCGCAGCGCATTCGGCGAAGCAAGTCAAACCTTGTCCAAAATGCGACTGTGGACGCCTCTTCCAGCAAAACTGGTCCGATCGGCTCCCATTTGATTTCCTTCACTTTTTACTCCACTTTTATCTCCTGACAGGATTGGGGGCCAAACCCTGCTAGCATGAGCGGAATCGCCGCCAGCATCGGCTCGTCTCAACAGTCAAAATGTCGTCAGGATGAAAGACCGGATCTCACTCAAAACAGCTCGCCGCATCGCGCTCGCCGCGCAGGGCTTTGCCGACCCGCGACCAGTTGGCACACCCGACCGCCGCCACCTTGGGCGTGTGCTTTCGCGTACCGGGCTCTTGCAGATTGATTCCGTCAGTGCCGTGGTGCGCGCGCATTACATGCCGCTCTATTCGCGCCTCGGTCCCTACCCTATGTCCTTGCTCGACGACGCCATGGCACCGGGCCGCAAGCGCCTGCTGTTCGAATACTGGGCGCATGAGGCATCCCTGCTGCCGGTCGAAACCTATCCTCTCATGCGCTGGCGTATGGAACGCGCCGGGCGCGGCGAGGAAATGTATCTGGGGCTCGCCAAATGGGGCTGCCAGAACACGTCCATGATTGATGAGATCTACCGCGAGGTCGAAGCGCGCGGGCCGATCGCCGCGTCCGAGATCGAGGGCCACAAGGGCAATGGTGGATGGTGGGGGTGGAGTGCCGCCAAGCACGCTTTCGAATGGCTGTTCTGGGCAGGGCGCATCACCACCCATTCGCGTCGCGGATTCGAGCGGCTCTACGATCTGCCGGAACGTGTGCTGCCGCGGGCGGTGCTTGATACGCCTGTCCCGTCGCCCGAGGATGCACACCGTGAATTGCTGCGACTGTCGGCGCGAGCCCACGGCGTGGCGACCTATTCCTGCCTGCGCGACTATTTCCGGCTCGCGCCGCACGATACCAAGGGGCGGCTGGAGGAGCTTGTCGAGGAAGGTGAGCTGATCCCGGTCCGTGTCGAAGGCTGGGACAAACCGGCCTATCTGCACAAGGATGCACGCCAGCCGCGCAAGGTCGAGGCGCGTGCCCTGCTCGCTCCCTTCGATCCGCTGGTGTTCGAGCGCAGCCGCGCGGAGAATCTGTTCGACTTCCGCTACCGTATCGAGATCTACACACCTGCCGAGAAGCGGCAGTATGGCTATTATGTTTTGCCCTTCCTCTATGACGAGAAGATCGTGGCGCGCATTGACCTGAAGGCCGACCGGCCGGCCGGCGTCCTACGCGTGCATGCTGCTTATGCCGAGCCGGCGGCACCACAAGAAACGGCGGTCGAGCTGTTCGAGGAACTGAAGCTGATGCAAGGCTGGCTTGGCCTCGAGCGTATCGAGATAGCACCTGCCGGCGATCTCGGCCCTGCGCTCGCCGATGTTGCCATGACAGCGAAGGCAGCCTGAAAAAGCAAAGGCGGCGCCGCAGCGCCTCCTCCTCCCTCGGACTCTGTCCGGCTTACTGGAACATGCCTTTGGGTGTCTCACCCTTCAGGAATGGCTCGGTGAAGGCGAAGAGCAACGCCGGCTGGGTGATGACGGCGGTGTGCGAGGTTGCCGGCATGATCGCAAGGCGCGAGGCGGCAAGCGGCTTGCCCATGTCGCCCATCGCACCACCGCCAAGCAGCCGGAACAGCGCAACCGAATGTTCAAGCGTAGCCACATCCGCATCGCCGCTGATGATCAGCACCGGGGTTTTGAGCGCTTTGACCTCGGCTTCCCACGCCATTGGCTCCTTCTCGAGCTGAATCAGCTTGCCTACCAGCGCCGGGAAACCGGCCGGATTGGCGGCGAGTTTCTTGTATTCGGCCGCGAAGGGCATGTTGACGAACATCTCGACGTTCATCTGTGGGATGAAGGCCGTGAATTCAGGCTGCCAACCCTTGGCGTCATAAGCCGCGGAGGCAGCAACGAGCTTGTTGACCTTTTCGGGATGACGGATGGCGAGCTGCAGGCCAGCGGCTGCGCCCATCGAATAGCCGAACACGTCCGCCTTCTTCAGCCCCACTTTGTCCATGAAGCCGGCGACATCGTCTGCCAGATTGGGATAGGTGATCGGCCGATCGATATCGGTGGTGCGGCCATGTCCCTGGAACTCCAGCGCATAGACCTTATGGGTCTTGGCCAGCGTCGGGATGATCTCGCCCATGGAAGGAATGTTCATGTAGGCGCCATGCAGGACGACCAGCGGCTCACCCTCGCCAGACACTTCATAATACATTTTCATGCCGTTGACCTCGACACGATCGCCGACAGCTTCGGAACCGGCAAACGCTGGGCTGGCGAGAATAGAGGCGGCGGCAACTAACAATGCGCGAAACATGAGGTTCTCCGTTGGTTGTCTCATGCGTTTTCGGTAACGCTGACGATAAGACGAAGCTGCGTTTCACATTCCGACATGGTCAGGCAAAATTTTCTTCTGGCAGCTGGCGACCAGCCACGAGCCGATGGCATGTTTGCCGCCTCTTAGACCTTCGGCCCATCTCGCAAACAGACCGCCAACCCGAAAGACCGTCGCATGCCGCATGAGTCCAATGCCCGATTCCGAGCCGCAACAATCGCCGACGTGGCTCTGGTTCGCGACATCGTCCACGCGGCCTATTCGAAATGGATTCCGGTGATCGGACGCGAACCGAGCCCGATGAAAGCCGACTACGATGAGGCGCTGCAGAAGCACCAGTTTACGCTGCTTTATCTCGATACCGAGATCGCTGGCCTGATCGAGACAATCCTGGAAAACGATCATCTCTGGATCGAGAATGTCTGTGTATTGCCGGCTCAACAGGGAAAGGGGCTCGGCAAGGTACTGCTCCATCATGCCGAACAGGCGGCCCGACAGGCCGGCCACAACGAAACCCGCCTGCTGACCAATGCCGCATTCGAGGCCAATATCGCGCTCTACCAACGGCTGGGTTACGTCATCACCGAACGGGAACCGTATATGGGAGGCACCACAGTCTATATGCGCAAACATCTGGCGCTGGACCTCTGAGCCGATCCGCCTACCCGAGCCCCCACATGAAACGCGTCTTGATCACCGGGATGTCCGGAACCGGCAAGTCGGCCACGGTCAGGGAACTGGCAGCGCGTGGTTATGCGGCTTACGATCTCGATACGCCGGAATGGTCTCACTGGATCGACGCCGCTGCCGGCGACGCGCTGACACCCGAGGATGGCAAGGACTGGGTGTGGCAAGTGGACAAAGTGCGGATGCTGCTTTCCCAACAACGCGAAGCCCTGCTCTTCATCAGCGGCTGTGCCGAGAACATGCACGAGCTTTTCTCGCTGATCGACACTGTGATCCTGCTCTCACTGCCGATCGATACGATCATGCAGCGCGTGTCCGCACGCACATCAGGCGGCTATGGCCATGTCGAGGAAGAGCGACGCAAGATTGTCGAACTGACCGAGACGATCGAGCCGCTGCTTCGGGAGTCCGCTGACTATGAGATCGATTCGAGCGATCCGGTCGAAGCAACGGTCGACCGGATCCTGCGATTGGCTTAGCCGCCCCGCACAAGCCCTCTACACGGAGCGGGTCACACCACCATCGACGCGGATGTTCTGGCCCGTGATATAGCCGGCGGCGTCGGAAGCGAGGAAGGCGATCGTGGCGGCGATCTCCTCGCTGGTTCCGTAGCGCTTCAAGGGTACGCTGTCGCGTCGCTCCTCGGTGGCCGGCAAGCTGTCGATCCAGCCCGGCAGCACATTGTTCATGCGGATGTTGTCGCCGGAATAGGCATCGACGAAAATCTTGGTGAAGGAAGCAAGACCTGCGCGGAACACCGCAGACGTCGGAAACATCGGGCTCGGCTCGAAGGTCCAGGCGGTCGAGATGTTGATGATGGCGCCGGCCTTCTGCTGCTGCATCACCGGCGTCACCAGCCGCGTCGGACGGATGACATTCATCAGATAGGTGTCGAGGCCCTTGTGCCAGTCCTCGTCGCTGATCTCTAGGATCTGCGCGCGGGGGCCGTGGCCGGCGCTGTTGACCAGCACATCGATGCGTCCCCACGTCGAAACAGCAAGATCGACCAGCCGGCGTAAATCCTCGTTGGACTGGTTCGAGCCGGTGACACCGACGCCGCCGAGTTCCTTAGCCAGCGCCTCGCCCTTGCCGGACGATGACAGAATCGCGACCTTGTACCCGTCCGCCGCCAGCTTGCGCGCCGCGGCAGCACCCATGCCGCTGCCACCTGCGGTCACCACTGCCACCTTTTGAACCGTCATAACCATCTCCTGTCCGATGCGGCCGGGCCGAGAGGCCCTGCCATGCTTCCATCTGTGATAGCATCAGACGGCGACAAGCAAACCCAGGCAAGAGGCAAGTTCGGCAGGGCCAGGTTGGAGAATAATAAGGGACTTGCTTCGAGAATGGCACGCAGCGTCAGGCTGTTTCTCGCTCAATCAAAGGGCGGACAGGATTCACGTACCAACACGCATGCGACGTTATCCGCCGTAAGCGCGCGTTGACAGCGTGGCCCGGCCAAGCCTAAATCCGACAAAGACGGTCTCTTCCCTTCACCGGGAGGAGCGAAGAGGGAATGCGGTGCGAGGCGGCAGCCTCAATTCCGCGGCTGTCCCCGCAACTGTGAGCGGCGAGCCAAGGCCGATAGCCACTGGGATTTCCCGGGAAGGCGGCACCAAGGCACCGACCCGCGAGCCAGGAGACCTGCCGTCTGACCAGAATCCCAACGCCTGGCGGGTGTCCCGGGCAAGGAGCCTGATTTGGATTGCAACGGCAGTTTTTTGGCTGAGACGGAGAGTGTGGCAGCGGACGTGGCGACCGCGCCGGTCACCATTGTCGTGTGCTCGTCCTGTCGTGACGAAAACGGCTCCGACGCTCATCCTCGCGCCGGCGCGCTGTTGGCCGACGCCACCCGCGCCGCAGCCCGAGACAGCGGGACCATCGAAGTCCGCACCGTCGAGTGCCTGGGCAATTGCAAGCGCCGCCTTTCGGCTGCGCTGCTGCGCGACGGTTGCTGGAGCTATGTCTTTGGTGACCTGACCGCCGAATCAGGCTCAGACCTCGTCACCGGTGCAGAACTCTTCGCCACATCGCAGGACGGCCTCATCCCATGGCGTGGTCGCCCCGATTCTCTCAAGCGCGGCCTCGTCGCGCGCATTCCTCCCCTTGCCATGCTGAAGGAATAGACATGACCGCTTCCGTTTCCCGTGTGCCCTGCACCGTCGTCACCGGCTTCCTCGGCGCCGGCAAGACGACGCTGATCCGCAACATCCTCGAGAACGCGAAAGGCAAGCGGCTGGCCCTCATCGTCAACGAATTCGGCGATGTCGGCGTCGATGGCGAGATCCTCAAAGGCTGCGGCGTCGACTCTTGTCCTGAGGAAAACATCGTCGAACTCGCCAATGGCTGCATCTGCTGTACGGTCGCCGACGACTTCGTGCCGGCGCTCGACCAGATCCTGGCACGCACGCCGAAGGTCGACCACATCCTGATCGAAACCTCCGGTCTCGCATTGCCAAAGCCACTGGTGCAGGCCTTCCAGTGGCCGACGGTGAAGAACCGCGTCACCGTGGACGGCGTCGTCGCCGTGGTTGATGGCCCGGCTCTCGCCGAAGGTCGCGTTGCCTCGGACATGGATGCGCTTGCCGCTCAGCGCGCGGCCGATGGTACGCTCGACCATGACGACCCGGTCGAGGAAGTGTTCGAAGATCAGGTCGCCTGCGCCGACCTCATCATCCTCTCCAAGAACGACCTGCTGGACGAGGCCGGCGCGGCGCGCGCCAACGCCGTGCTCAGCGAACATGTCGCGCGCGCCGTCAAGGTGGTGCCGACCGCACAAGGCAAGGTCGATCCATCCGTATTGCTTGGGCTCGGCCTCGCCGTCGAGGACGACATCGAGAACCGCAAGAGCCATCATGACGGCATGGGCGACCATGAACACGATGATTTCGATACGTTCGTGATCGAGATTCCTTCTGTTGCCAATCCGGAAGATCTCGCCCGCCGTGTCGCGGAAGCCGCGGACAAGGAGAATGTGCTGCGCGTGAAAGGTTTCGTCGAAGTCGACGCCAAGCCGATGCGGCTTCTGCTGCAGGCGGTTGGACCGCGCGTGAACCACTATTATGATCGCGCCTGGACAGCGGAAGACGAACGTCGCTCGCGGCTGGTGGTGATCGGGCTGAAGGGCCTTGACCGCCCGGCCATCGAGAAGATCCTGGTAGGATAACTTGCACATCCTGACCACCACCTCCGCCTCGCTCGACGATATCGCCGAGCCGGTCGACCTGCGCCAGCAGCCGGCGGAGATGGTGGCGCTGTCTTTCACGGACAGCGATCTGGCCGGGCTGGCATCCGCCTGGCAGGCGGACGCCGGCGCCTTGCCGTCGATGCGGCTGGCGGCGTTACGTGACCTTCGCCATCCCATGTCCGTCGACCTTTGGATCGACAGCGTTGCGCAGCACGCCAAGGTGATCCTGGTGCGCATCCTGGGCGGCTACGACTGGTGGCGCTACGGCTGCGACCAGCTTGCGGCGGTAGCCCGAGCCAAGGGTATCAAGCTGGCGCTGCTGCCCGGCGAATCCCATGACGAAGATCCACGTCTCATCGAAGCGTCCACTCTGTCTGCGGACGATCTCAGGGCTTTGCTCGCCTATTTCCGCCAGGGTGGGCCCGCCAATATGACGGCGCTGGTCAACCGGTTGGCCGCACTTTGCGGCCACGACCGAACTGTTGCCCAACCGGTCGAACTGCCCAAGGCAGGGTTTTATCGGCCGGATGTGGGTGTCGTGGACGAGCCTCCCCTGACCTTCGCTGGCAAACCGGCCGTCCCCATCCTCTTCTATCGGTCCATGCTTCTGGCAGCCGACGCGGCCCCTATCGATGCCCTGGTCGAAGCACTGGAGACCCGCAACGTCACGGCAGTGCCGATCTTTGTTCCCAGCTTGAAGGACAAGACCGCTCTCGATTTCGTCGAAACCGCATTCGCAACGCTCAAGCCGGCCGCTATCGTCACCGCCACCGCATTCGCCTCCGGCGCGGAACCGGGAGCCGAAACCTTGTTCGACCGTGCCGGCGTGCCGGTGTTCCAGGTCATCGTGGCCACCACGCGCCGCGACGCCTGGGAAACCAACCAGCGCGGCCTGGCTCCTGCGGATCTTGCCATGCATGTCGTGCTGCCGGAACTGGATGGCCGCATTCTCGCAGGCGCCGTTTCCTTCAAGGCCGAACAGGAAACGGATACCGCGCTGGCCTTCCGCGCTTTCGCCAACAGGCCGGAGCCCGATCGTGTCGAGCGTGTAGCCGACCGTATCGCAGCGCATATCCGGCTCCAGCGGGCAGCACCTGCCGAGCGGCGCCTTGTCATCCTCATCCCCGACTATCCAAGCGCACCGGGCCGCACCGGCTACGCGGTCGGTCTCGACGTGCCCTCTTCCGTGCTCGCCATGCTGCACGACCTTAAGGAAGACGGTTACGCGGTTGAGAAGATTCCTGAATCTCCGCGGGAATTGCTCGACCTTTTGGAACGGAGTGACGAACATCTTGCCACCAACGAGTATGCTGAGCTCTTCGGTCACCTGCCAGCAGATGCGCGCCAGACGGTGCTCGAAGCCTGGGGCGGAGCTGACGTACCCCATTTTCCTTTCCGCGCCGCCACCTTCGGCAATATTACGGTAGCTCTGGCGCCGGACCGCGGCCGCTCTGCCGACCGCCGCGCCGACTATCATGATCCGACATTGCCGCCGCGCCACGAACTGGTCGCCTTCGGCCTGTGGTTGCAGAAATCACTCGGCGTGCATGCGATCGTCCATGTCGGCGCGCATGGCACGCTGGAATGGCTTCCTGGCAAGACAGTGGCACTTGGCCAGAACTGTTTCCCCGAAATCGTCACCGGTGCGCTGCCCGTGATTTATCCTTTCATCGTCTCCAATCCCGGCGAAGCGGCACAAGCCAAACGCCGCATTGCAGCGGTCACGCTCGGTCATCTGCCGCCGCCATTGACCGGCGCCGGGTTGGACGAAAACCAGCAGGAGCTTGAGCGGCTGGTTGATGAATATGCCCAGGCCGACGGGCTCGACCGCCGCCGGCGCGACCGACTGGCGAAACTGATTGTCGAAACGGCCGCGAAAACCGGACTTGCCTCGGAAGCCGGCGTGGCCAAGACCGATGCGCCCGACGAGACACTACGCCGCATCGACGCCTGGCTGTGCGATCTCAAGGATTTCGCGGTCAAGGATGGCCTGCACGTCTATGGGCGCGCTCCGGAAGGCGAAGTCGACCCGCTGCGCCTGCAAAGCGCGGCCAACGAGAAAGCGTCGCTGCTCGCGGCCCTCGGCGGACGCCATATCAGTGCCGGCCCGGCAGGTGCGCCCGCCCGCGGCCGCACCGACGTCCTGCCAACCGGCCGCAACCTGTTCACTGCCGATCCACGTACCATGCCGACGCCGACCGCCTTCGACCTCGGCAAGGCAGCAGCCGACGAAATCGTGGTCAGCTACATGCAAAGCCACGGCGACTGGCCGCGGGCACTGGTCATCGATCTCTGGGGTTCGGCGTCCTTGCGCACCGGCGGCGAGGAGATCGCGCAGGGTCTGGCCCTTATGGGCTGTCGTCCGCAATGGGACGCTGCCACCGGTCGCGTCACCGGCATCGAAGTGCTGCCGCCAGCGACGCTCGGGCGGCCGCGTGTCGACGTGACCTGGCGGATTTCCGGTCTGTTTCGCGACATGTTCCCGACCCAGATCGCCCTGATCGATGCGGCGTCGCGGGCGGTCGCCCAGCGCGATGAGGATGACAGCGAAAATCCGCTTGCAGCGGCAACGCGCGCGGCAGGCCGGGTCGAGCCGCGCATCTTCGGCTCCTCACCCGGAACCTATGGCGCCGGCCTCGAGGCAATGCTTGCCAGTGGCGAATGGGACCGCCGCGAAGAGCTTGGCCGTGCCTATCTCGAAGCCGCTTCGCATGCCTATGGCGGGGCCGAAGGCGAAGGCTCCGCCGCACCCGGCGCTTTCGCCGGCCGCATCGCGGAGGCCGATCTGCTGGTCCACACCGGCGACGATCCGGGCCGCGACATCCTCGAAGGCTCAGCCGACGTCGCTTTCATCGGCGGCTTCTCGGCGGCCCTTGCCGCGCTTGGCAAAAGCGCTGACGTCATAGTCCTCGACACCACCGATCCCACGCGGCCCAAACCACGCTCGATATCGGAGGCGGTCACGCGGGTGGTACGGGCCCGCGCCATCAACCACCGTTTCATCGAGGGCCAGATGCGACATGGGCCGCGCGGCGCCTCGGAATTTGCCGAGACGGTCGATCGCCTGATCGGCTTCGCCGAGACCACACATGCGATTGCCGGTAGTCTGATCGGCGCCGTGCACGATGCTTATCTGGGCAACGAGGCGGTGCGCGCGTTTCTGCTGACTGAAAACCCACAAGCCGCCAAATTCATCGCCGAGCGCTTCCAATCGGCCCGACGACGCGGTCTTTGGCATCCGCTGCGCAATGCGGTCGACGACGATCTTGCCGCGTTGATCGCTGAGGCCGAAGGCCATACGCCAAAAGGAGCGGAGGCGGCGGAATGAACGCCCTCCAGCGCCGCGGCGCCTGCCCTGCCTTGTCAACGCCGATGCAAACCGGTGACGGGCTGCTGGTGCGCCTCAACCCGGTTGCTGGAGGGCTTTCTCCCAAAGCCCTGATCGGGTTGTCGGAATCCGCTGCCCGCCACGGCAACGGCATCATGGAGATCACCGCGCGCGGCTCGATCCAGATCCGCGGCCTGACCGCTGCAAGCGCCAGCCAACTGGCAGCGGACGTGAATGCGCTGAGCATCGCAGTGCGAACCGGCGTCCCTGTCGAAACCGGCCCTCTGGCCGGGCTGGACAGTCACGAGATTGCTGACCCCCGCCCACTGGCAGAGGCGATCCGCGGCGCGATCGAAAAAGCAGACCTGGCTGGCAAGCTCGGGCCGAAAGTGTCCGTCGTAGTCGATGGCGGCGGCGCTATCGGCCTGGATGCGATCCTGGCCGATATCCGGCTTGTCGCGGTTCAGGGCGGCGGCAATGCAAGATGGCATCTCTCCACCGGCGGGACGGCGATCACTGCGCGGCCGCTGGCACTGCTGGATGAAGCGGCCGCATGCGATGCCACTTTGGTGATCCTACAGGCCATCGCCACAAGGGGTCGCGAAAGTCGTGCACGTGATTTACCCGTACCTTTGGCATTTGCCACGTCCCCGGCCGGCAACGCTGCAACGCTATCTGAACGACGTCGCCCAACCGATTCTATTCCCATTGGAATCCTTCCTCTCGCCAGTCACACACATGCCGTAGGCATCGCCCTGCCCTTCGGCTCGATGCCTGCGGAATCGATCGCTAAACTCTGCTCGGAAGCAGCCGCATGCGGCACCGACGAAATCCGTCCTGCACCACGACGCGTACTGCTGTTCCTGGGCCTGACCAAAGAAGCCTGCACCGACTTGCAGCAGGCGGCCAGCACGCTCGGCTTCGTGACCGACGCCGCGGATCCCCGTTTGCACATAGCGGCCTGCCCGGGCGAGCCTGCTTGCGCCTCCAGCAGGATCGCCACGCGCGAGATCGCCGAAACGGTTGCCTCCACCCATGCCGGCTTGCTCGACGGTTCTTTCACCTTGCATATTTCTGGCTGCGCCAAAGGCTGCGCACATCCCGCGACCGCAGCACTGACCTTGATCGGCGGCGAAAACGGAGCCGGACTTGTCGTGGACGGGACGGCGAAGGCCCTTCCGCCCCGATACAGCCCGCGATATGAAGCCGCGCGCGGTCTTGGCCGCGTCGCCGCGCTGGCCGGCAGTGCCAGGCACGACAACGAAACCGTCGCCGCCTGCCTTGCCCGGCTGGGCGAAGCGGCGATCACCGAAGCCTTCGGCAGATTGGGTACGGATTGAGTATGGCGGCCTACGACTACATCCATGACGGCAATGCCATCTACGAGCGCTCCTTTGCGATCATCCGCGCCGAAGCCGATCTGTCACGCTTCTCGGAGGCCGAGGCCGACATCGCCATCCGCATGATCCATGCCTGCGGTCAGGTCGAGGCGGCTCGGCATTTTGTCTTTTCGCCCGATTTCGCCACCGCCGCGCGCAATGCGCTCAAATCAGGTGCGCCGATCCTGTGCGATGCCGAGATGGTGTCGCATGGCGTCACCCGCGCCCGCCTGCCGTCCGGAAACGACGTGGTCTGCACGCTGCGTGATCCGCGCACGGCCGATATCGCCAAGGCGATCGGCAATACCCGTTCGGCCGCCGCAATCGACCTCTGGACCGACCGGCTCGAAGGCGCGGTGGTCGCCATCGGCAATGCGCCGACGGCATTGTTTTATCTCCTGGAAAAACTGCGCGACGGTGCGCCGAAACCGGCCGCGATCATCGGCATGCCGGTTGGATTTGTCGGTGCTGCTGAATCCAAGGATGCACTGGCCGAGAATTCCTATGGCGTACCGTTCGCGATCGTGCGTGGCCGGCTGGGCGGCAGCGCCATGACCGCTGCGGCACTGAATTCGCTGGCGAGGCCCGGCCTGTGAGCGCGCTGGCAAAAGGCCGCCTCATCGGAGTCGGCACCGGCCCCGGCGATCCGGAATTGATGACGCTCAAGGCCGTTCGTGCGCTGGCCGAGGCCGATGTCGTGGCGCATTTTTCCAAGCGCGGCGCCAACGGCAATGCCCGCACCATTGTCGGCGCACATTATCGGCCGGACTGGATCGAATTGCCGCTGGTCTACCCAGTCACGACCGAAATCGACAAGGACAGTGACGACTACAAAGCCGCGATCACCGGCTTCTATGAAGAATCCGCGATCAGGGTTGCCGAACATCTCGACAAGGGCCGCACCGTCGCTATCCTCTCCGAAGGGGACCCCCTCTTTTATGGTTCCTACATGCATCTGCATGTGCGTCTCGCTCATCGCTACCCGACCGAAGTCATCCCGGGCGTCACGGCCATGTCCGGCTGCTGGTCTGCCAACGGGCTGCCGATCGTACAGGGGGACGACGTGCTGACCGTCCTGCCTGGCACCATGAGCGAATTCGAATTGACGCGCCGGCTGGCCGATACCGACGCGGCCGTCATCATGAAGGTCGGCCGCAACCTGCCGAAGATCCGCCGCGCGCTGGATGCCACCGGCAAACTCTCGCGCGCCGTCTATGTCGAACGCGGCACCATGCCGGGTTCGGTCTCGATGCGATTGCAGGACAAGCAGGACGACAAGGCACCCTATTTCGCCGTGGTTCTGGTGGCGGGCTGGTCCGGACGCCCGGAGGCAAGCCTATGAGCGGCCGTCTCTTCGTCATCGGCCTCGGCCCCGGCAATGCAAACCAGGTCACGCCGGAAGCGAACCATGCGGTCGCCGACGCTGAGTTCTTCTACGGCTACAAGCCCTATGTCGACCGGCTCGAGCTGAAACCGCACCAGACCCGGATCGCTTCCGACAATCGCGAGGAGCTGGCGCGCGCCAAGGAAGCGATCGTCAAGGCGGCCGAAGGCCATGCAGTGGCTGTCGTCTCCGGCGGCGATCCAGGCGTCTTCGCCATGGCTGCCGCGGTCTGCGAGGCGATAGAGGACGGCCCGGCCGAATGGCGCGACATCGACCTGCAGATCGTTCCGGGCGTCACCGCCATGCTCGCCGTGGCGGCCCGCGCTGGCGCGCCGCTCGGCCATGATTTCTGCGCCATCTCGCTGTCCGACAATCTCAAGCCCTGGGACCTGATCGAGCTCAGATTGCTGGCGGCAGCCGGTGCCGGTTTCGTGATCGCCCTCTACAACCCGATCAGCAAGGCTCGCCCCTGGCAACTTGGCCGCGCCTTCGAGGCACTTGCCGCTATATTGCCCGGCACCACGCCAGTGATCTTCGGTCGCGCCGCTGGTCGTCCTGACGAGCGCATCGAGGTCGCTTCGCTGGCCTTCGCCCGGGCCGACATGGCGGATATGGCGACCTGCGTGATCATCGGATCGCCCGAAACCCGTATCATCAAACGCAACGGCAAGCCGGCGCTGGTCTACACGCCACGGTCGGCGACGGGACGCAGAGAATGATCGACCATGGCAAGCAGCTCCGCGATGCCTGGCGCCGAAGGCACTGCCGGCAGAACCGGCCTGCGGATGATCACCACGTCGATGCCGAGCGCCCGCGCCGCTGCGATCTTGCCGTAAGTTGCCTCGCCGCCGCTGTTCTTGGAAACGACGACGTCGGTGCGGTGTTCGAGCAGCAATCGACGCTCATCTTCCTCGCGGAAGGGTCCACGCGCCAGAAGGTAGTCGACATAGGGAACGCCGAGCGGCGGCTCGACCGGGTCGACGCTGCGCAGCAGATAGTGGTGCTGGGGCGCAGCCTCGAAGGCACCGACCTCCTGGCGCCCAAGCGCCAGAAAAACACGTCGAGCGATGAGACCGAGTGCGGCAGCAGCACCCGCAGCATCGTCCACTTCCGTCCAGCGATCGCCTTCCTGTCGTTCCCAGCCGGGGCGACGCAACGCCAGGATCGGCACGCCGGCAAATTGCGCGGCTTTGGCCGCATTGGCCGAAATGCGCGCCGCGTAAGGATGCGTCGCATCGATCAGCAGATCGGCCTTGGTCTCCTTGAGGTAGGCAGCAAGACCTTCGGCACCGCCGAAACCGCCAACACGTGTCGGCACCTGCTGGGCGATCGGATTTTCGGTGCGGCCCGCCAGCGAGAGGGTCAGCTCGATATCGGGTTTTGCGGCCAACTGGCCGGCCAGTTGCCTGGCCTCGGTCGTTCCGCCCAGAATGAGAATGCGGTGGGACATCATGCCTGCTGAGAAAGAAACACACGCCGCGCCAGCCTGGCTTGCCGTTGTCGGCATCGGCGAGGACGGTGTAGCGGGTCTGGGCGACGAGGCCAAGCGGCTGATCGCGGAGGCCGAATTCGTCTTTGGCGGCAAGCGCCATTTCGATCTCGCAGGTGCCCTCGTCTCCGGCGAGATGCACCTGTGGCCGTCCCCTTTCGATCCGGAAATGGAAGCGGTTCTCGACCGTGCCGGCCGGCGTGTCTGTGTGCTCGCTTCCGGCGATCCCTTCTTCCACGGCGTTGGCGTGACGCTGGCGCGCAAGGTCGCCGCCGCCGATATGGTGGTGGTGCCTGCCCCTTCTTCCCTCTCGCTAGCAGCCTCGCGGCTAGGCTGGGCGCTGCAGGACGTCGAGACGATTTCCCTGCATGGCCGCCCGCTGGACCTGATCCGACCATTGCTGCATCCTGGTGCCAGGATCCTGGCGTTGACTTCGGACGGCGCGGCACCCGCGAAACTGGCCGCACTGCTTTCAGAACTCGGCTTCGGCTCGTCCCGGCTGACTGTGCTGGAGGCATTGGGTGGCCCGGATGAAGTCGTCCGCAGCGCACGCGCCGGTGATTTCAATCTCAAAAACATCAATCCGCTCAATGTGCTGGCGCTCGAAATTGAATCGGAATCGCAAGCGCGCATCCTGCCCTTCGCCTCTGGCCTTTCCGATGATCTGTTCGAGACCGATGGCCAGATCACCAAGCGCGAAGTGCGCGCCATGACGCTATCCGCACTGGCGCCGCGCCGTGGCGAAGTGCTGTGGGACATCGGCGCCGGCTCCGGGTCTATCGCGATCGAATGGATGCTGTCGCATCCTTCGCTGCACGCCGTCGCCATCGAGGCCAACGCCTCGCGCGCCAAGCGCATCCGGCGCAACGCTTCCGCCTTTGGTGTGCCGGGATTGGCGGTGATCGAAGGTGAGGCACCGGAAGCATTGGCCGGCCTGCCGGCGCCGGATGTCATCTTCATCGGTGGTGGCGGCACCGATGCAGGCGTGTTCGATGCCGCACTGAAGGCGCTGCCGTCTGGCGGACGCTGCGTAGCCAATGCCGTGACGCTGGAGATGGAGGCGCTGTTGGTCGCCCGGCAGGCGGAATTGGGCGGCACCTTGACCCGCATCGCCATTTCGCGCGCAGCCCCCGTCGGCACCATGCAGGCCTGGCGGCCGGCCTTGCCAGTGACGCAATGGAGCTGGATCAAGCCATGATCGTCGCGGGCATAGGCTGTCGCAAAGGCGTCGACACGGCGGGGATTCTGGCGGCGGTGGACGCAGCGCTTGGCAGTCATGACCTGGACCGCTCCTCGCTTTCCGCGCTCGCCACCACCGCTTTCAAGCGAGACGAAGCCGCTATCTTCGCCGCAGGCCGGGAACTTGGTCTCGAGGTGATCGTCGTCGAAGGTGTCGGTGTGGACGAAAACACCCTCACCCATTCCGACATTTCCCGCGCCACTGCCGGCTCACCATCCGTTTCGGAAAGTGCGGCGCTCGCCGCAGCAGGCAAGGATGCGCGCCTGCTTGGACCGCGCCTCATCACAGGCGCCGTTACCTGCGCCCTAGCTGTCAGCGGAGGCCCGGCATGACCGTGCATTTCATCGGCGCCGGTCCGGGCGCCGCCGACCTCATCACCTTGCGCGGCGCCAGGCTGCTCGCCTCATGCCCCGTCTGCCTCTATGCCGGCTCGATCGTGGCCCCGGAACTGCTCGATCATTGCGCCCCCGGCGCGAGGCTGGTGGACACCGCGCCAATGTCGCTGGATGAGATCGAGGCCGAATATGTCGCTGCCGACAAGGCCGGACAGGACGTGGCGAGGTTGCATTCGGGCGACCTTTCGGTCTGGAGCGCCGTCGCCGAACAGATCCGCCGCCTCGAACGCAACGGCATTGCCTATACGCTGACCCCCGGCGTGCCTTCCTTCGCCGCCGCTGCTGCTGCCCTCAAGCGCGAACTGACCATCCCGGAAGTGGCGCAAAGCCTGGTGCTGACCCGCGTTTCGGGGCGTGCTTCCAAGATGCCGCCGGGCGAAACCCTGTCGGCCTTCGGTCGCACGGGCGCGACACTGGCGATCCACCTCGCCATCCATGCCATCGAGCAGGTCGTGACGGAACTGACCCCGCACTATGGCGGCGATTGCCCGGTCGCCATCGTCTTCCGCGCCACATGGCCGGACGAGCGCGTCATCCGCGCGACATTGGAGACCGTTGCAGCCGCCCTGGCTGCAGATCCGATCGAGCGCACGGCGCTGATCTTCGTCGGGCGTTCGCTGGCGGCGGAGGACTTCACCGAAAGCTCGCTCTACGATCCCTATTACCAGCGCCGTTTCAGGAACCGGCAATGACGCTTTCCACGACCTTCGCCAGGCTCACCGCCCACAAGCCGCTACTCGAGCCCGGTCACGTCTGGCTGGCAGGCTCCGGGCCAGGCGACCCCAGTCTGCTCACGCTGGAAGTACTCTCGGCGCTTACCCAGGCCGACGCGCTGGTGCATGACGCGCTGGTCTCGCAGGAGATCATCGCGGTCGCCGAGCAGGCTGAAAAATTCTATGTCGGCAAGCGTGGTGGCCGGCTGTCCATCCCGCAAAGCGAGATCAACACTCTGCTGGTGAAGCTCGCCAGGGAAGGCCGCAAGGTGGTGCGGCTGAAAGGCGGCCACCCCTACGTCTTTGGGCGCGGCGGCGAGGAAACGCTGGCCTTGACCGAAAACGGCATTCCTTATCGCGTCTTGCCCGGCGTGACCTCCGCCTTCGGCGGCCTGACCTCAGCTGGCATTCCGGCGACCATGCGCGGCATCAACGGCGCCATCATCCTGGCGACCGGCTTTGCCGCAGTTTCCGACGACCGCCCGGACTGGCAGGCGCTCGCACGCACCGGCCAACCCATCGTCATCTATATGGGACTGACCCACATGGAAGAGACGGTCGCCGATCTGCTGGCCGGCGGACTGGCATCGGACACGCCGGCGGCGCTGATCGAAAACGCCACGCACCCGGAGGAACGCACGGTCGTCGCCACGCTCGGCACGCTGGTAGAAGCAGCGGCACGCGAAGCGGTCGTCTCACCGGCACTTATCGTTGTCGGCGGCATCGTTGCCATGCGTGAACGGTTGGCGGGCAAGCCATGAGCGCTAGCGCCATCATCGTCGGCGCGCCACGCTCCGGCTCCGGGAAGACCAGCGTCACCATCGGCATCTTGCGCGCATTGGCAAGACGAGGCGTGCGCGTCCGCGGCGCCAAATCCGGTCCCGACTATATCGATCCCGGCTTCCATGCCGCCGCCACAGGCCTTCCCGGCGTCAATCTGGACAGCTGGGCAATGCCGCCTTCCCTGCTCAATGGCTTGGCGGCACGTGCCGCGGATGATGCCGAACTGGTGGTGCTGGAAAGCGCCATGGGCCTGTTCGACGGTATTCCTTCGCCGGATGGACGCACCGGCTCGGCGGCCGACCTTGCCCGGCTCTACCGGTTGCCGGTGCTTCTGGTGCTCGACGTCTCCGGCCAATCGACGACGGCTGCGGCGATCGCCAAGGGTTTTTCCTGCTATGACCCCAATGTGCGCATCGCCGGCGTCGTGCTCAATCGCCTCGGCAGCGAACGCCATCGCAAACTGTGCGCCGACGCCATCGAAGCGCTCGGGCTGCCGGTGGTGGGTGCGATCCAGCGCGATTCTGCCCTGGCCCTGCCCGAGCGCCATCTCGGTCTCGTGCAAGCCAGCGAACATGCCGGCTTGATGTCGCATCTCGACCGGCTGGCCGACATGGCCGAAACCTCGCTCAACCTCGATGCGATCATGGCGCTTGCCACACCACTGGCACCCGCCGAGGGCAGCTTCGGCGCGGCATTGCCGCCGCCCGGCCAGCGCATCGCGCTCGCCGAGGACGCCGCATTCACCTTCGTCTATCCGCATGTCGCCGCGCATTGGCGCGAAGCCGGCGCCGAGATCGTGCCTTTCTCGCCGCTAGCCGACGAGGCGCCGGATACGAGCTGCGATGTCTGCTGGCTGCCGGGTGGTTATCCGGAACTGCATGCGGGCAAGCTGGCAGCCGCAGGGAAATTCAGTGCCGGCATGCGGCGCTTTGCCGAGACGAAACCGGTACACGGCGAGTGCGGTGGCTTCATGGCACTGGGCGCGGCACTCGAAGACGCCGACGGTGTCACTCATCCGATGCTCGGCCTGCTCGGCCATTCAACCTCTTTTGCCAAGCGCAAGATGAATCTCGGCTACCGTGAAGCCAGGCTGAAGAACGATTGCGCCTTGGGCGCAGCCGGCACGATCGTGCGCGGCCATGAATTCCACTATGCGAAGGTGATCGATGCCGGTTCGGACGAGCCGCTTGCCGAGCTTGCCGATGGCCTGGGCAATCCGCTTGGTGTTTCGGGTGCACGGCGCGGCCCTGTCAGCGGCACCTTTTTCCATGCCATCGCGATGAACCCATGAGCACCACTTCCGCGTCCGGCAAGATGGCCACCGACATCGCGCTGTCTCTGGTCTTTTTCACGCGCCTGCCGTTGCCGGTTCTCGATTTTGGCGACCGCAAGCTGGCTGACGCGATCTGGGCGGCACCCGTCGCGGGCGTGGTCGTGGCCGTTATCGGCGCGGCCGTTTTCACGCTGGCAACGAGCCTTGGCGTTGCTTCGGGACCGGCCGCGGCGCTGGCGCTGGCTGCCATGATGCTGACCACAGGCTCCTTGCACGAAGACGGTTTTTCCGATGTCGCCGACGGTTTCGGCGGCGGCCGCACGCCGGAGCGGAAGCTGGAGATCATGCATGACAGCCGCATCGGCGCTTACGGCGCTTCAGCGCTCGGCCTGAGCATCCTCATCCGCTGGAGCGCGCTGGCCGAATTCTCCAATGGCTGGTCCGCTCTGCTTGCCCTGGTCGCCGCTCATGCCGCTTCGCGGGGATTGCTCGGCGCCTTCCTGCACTGGCTGCCATCAGCCACTGCCGAGGGGCTCTCCTCTCGAGTCGGCACGGTCTCGCTGGGTACTGCGCAGGCGGGCATCATTCTCGGCGCAATTGCGCTGCTTGTGTTGGGCGTTGGCAGTGCCATTGCCGCCGCCGTCCTGCTCGCCCTGATATTTCATGGCTTTCGCAAGCTCTGCTTGCGCCAGATCGGCGGCCACACCGGCGACGCTGCGGGTGCCTTGCAGCAGCTCAGCGAAATCGCCGTCCTCATCGTCGCATCCGTTGCGCTCACCTGATTCTGTTTCGGAGACAAGTCCGTCATGCCCTTCAAATCCTTGGATGAATTGCGCGACGCCTGCCGCAATCTGCCGGCCGGCAACGAGGCGGCGGCAGCGGCTGTTGCACGCCGCCAGGACACGTTGACGAAGCCGCAAGGCAGTCTGGGCCGGCTGGAAACCATCGCCGCTTGGCTGGCGCGCTGGCAAGGCCGCGACATGCCCAGGCTCGATCGTGTGAAAGTATTCGTTTTCGCGGGTAACCATGGTGTCACAGCCCAGGGCGTGTCGGCTTACCCTTCTGAAGTCACGGTGCAGATGGTGGCCAACTTCGCCAACGGTGGCGCGGCCATCAACCAGCTTGCCCGCGCAACCGGCTCAGAACTCGACGTTATCCCGCTCGACCTCGACCACTCGACCGGCGACTTCACGCAAGATGTCGCCATGGATGAGGCAGCTTTCCTAGCCGCCGTCTCCATCGGCTATGACGCAGTGGATGCGGATCTCGATCTCGTCTGCCTCGGTGAAATGGGCATTGGCAACACGACGCCGGCCGCGGCCATCTCCGCCGCCTTGTTCGGCGGCGGCGCCGAGAAATGGACCGGTCGCGGTACCGGCGTCGACGATGCCGGCCTTAAGCGCAAGATCGTTGCCATCGAGGCTGGGTTGAACCGCCACGCTGCGGCACTTGCCGACCCGCTCAAGGCAGCGGCAGCACTCGGCGGACGTGAACTCGCCGCCATCTTCGGCGCGACGCTCGCCGCCCGTCACCGCAACGTGCCGGTGCTGCTCGACGGTTTCGTCTGCACCGCCGCGGCTGCTCCCCTGGCCAAGCTGCACCCCTCGGGGCTTGCCCACACCATCGCTGCCCACGTCTCGGCGGAGGCCGGGCATCGCGGCCTGTTGCAGGCGCTGGGCCTCAGCCCACTGCTCGATCTCGGCATGCGGCTCGGCGAAGGCTCCGGCGCCTGCCTCGCCGTCAATCTCGTCCGTTCGGCGCTTGCCTGCCACGCAGGCATGGCAAGCTTCGCGGAGGCCGGCGTTTCGGAAAAATAGCCCGTCGGCAAGCTGTCCCACTCTAAGGGTTGCGGACAGCTTCGGGCTTGCCGCATTGCCAACTCACCGATTTTCGAAGAACCTCCGTCGCTCGGGGAACTTTCCCCGTGGCTGGCGCTTTCTGAACTGACGGCAAGCCGACGGGATGGAGATTCGATGGCAATGAAGCACTTCGCGACCTGCGCGCTCACGGCGGCTCTGGCAATTGGTCTCTCAGCGCCGACTGTCGCCGGCGAAAAGAAGCATCACCACAAGGAGCAGCGTGTCCATCACGAGGAGCGCTACGTGCCGGCCGGACGCAACATCGTCGAAATGCTGTTCGGCGGCCCGCGCTACTACGACAACCAGATGTTCACGACGGCTGTTGGCCCCTGTGCTTATCACCGCATCGGCCCCGACGCCAACGCGGTCAACGACATCAACGACCACTATTGCGGAAAGTAGTTGCGCTTTCGCGATCTGACGAAGCTACCCACGAACGCGGCTTTAGTGCGCCTGAGGTGAAGATGGTTGTCTGAGGTGATACCACCAGCGCTCGCGATGGTCATTGTAGCACTGGATGGCGCCGCTCCCGGAGCATCGTCCCACAGAATCTTGAACGGGTAGTTGCGGGTCTTTCCGCAGCAATCAGACCGATTTGGCCCGCATCGCTGGAGACCATAGCGAAGACGTTTTGCATGGATTCCGCGTTGCGCGCCCTTCTGCTTCACGTCGCGGCCACGGCTGATCATCTCAGTGGTGATGAGAGCGGCTGCGTCTCCATAGCCACCGCACCAGTCCGCGATCTCGATCCAGGTAACGCCCGAAAAGTCGGCCAGAACCACGCCGTTGGTAGGAGCTACCATCCGGTAGCGCAGATATTTCTTCGCGCCAGCGATAGCGAAAAGTCGCTCATGGCGGTCTCCTTTCATGTTGTGGGGATGCCTTGCCGAAGGGCGGTTAGGCGATGGATGGACAAGCTCCCCCGGTCCTGCTTCGATATGACTGAGTTCTTCGGAGCGGACTATGGGTGAGCTACTAGATCGAGGTATCCAACTTGAGCTGTTGGAAATCCTAGCGGGAAATTACCCGCAGCAAATGCTTATGAACCAGTTGCCCGATCACCAGGGCAATGTGAACGCAGTCAACCTTGCCTACCTTGAACAACACAACCTAATCGCAGTGAACTGGTACAGCTCAATGCAGGGGCGACAACCGGTTTCCGCTGTAATCAATGCCCGCGGCCTGGACTTCCTCCAGAATGACGGTGGTTTGTCTGCGATACTGGGCGTTGTGACCGTCAAGCTGCATGATGACACCATCCGCAAATTGCTCATCGACAAGATCGAGAACGCTGAGGGCGATAAATCGGTCAAAACACAACTGATCGATAAAGTGAAAAGCTTGCCGGCCGACGCGTTGGGCACTGTTGTGACCAAGACAATGGAAGCTGCACTCGGTGCTGCACCAAACCTACTTCCGCTCCTCACCAGCATCCTGTCGCGCGGATAGCGTCGACAACAGCGCCTGCTTCTCCACATCCGTTACTGGCCGTCCCAATCGAAGCTGTTCAATCCGCGCAAAGGCTTTGGCGAGATCAAACCCCGGGGGGAAGCACCAAATACCAGCAGCCATTGGAAGCTTGATCTGTCATGCAAAAGCACTCGTAGCGCCGTCACCGGCACCAAGACATGCGTGTCATCATCCATCGGCTGCGCGGCTGTCGGCGCGGCCGTGACGCGAACTGTTACGCCGCCATAGGTCATCTTGAGATCGGTCGGAAAATGCGCAGCAACCTTGCCAGCCACTTCAAGCGCCTCCAGACTCGCCTTAGAGCGAGCCAGATCGATGTTTCGATGGATGGCATGAATAATTTCGCTATCCTGCGCTTGTCTGGCAAGGTTGGGGGCCGGCAAATGTCCGAAGTCGCGCTAACGGTGAGCAAGCGCATTCACCGTGTCTTTCATCGACTTGGTGTAGTGCTTGGAGGGATGCTCGTGCTTGCGGGGTTAGCGGTGGGAGCCAATGCCAGTATCACATGGATGAGAGGTCCAGCAGCGCCTGAGTTGAAGTTGGTGCCGTATGACGGGCCAGCACACCCTTTGTCCTCCGGCGAAGAAGTTGACCTGCAATTGAAGGCAGACAGAGCTGAGGCTATCGCAGCCGCTCAGAATCGCCGTCAGGTCCATGAGTTGGGAGTGATGGCCCTTTTTCTGATGGGTTGCGGTTTAGCCACATATCTTGCGTTGCGAGCGATCGGCTGGATCGTCGCCGGAGCTGCCAAGAGCTAAGCTTTGCGCTACGGCTCCAGTCTGGCTTTCACTTCGGCGGCCTTGGCCCCGACAATCGCGATCCAGCGCTGCGCCACCATCGTCACCCGTGGCCGAGGTGCATTGCCCCGCACCCCGTAGTGGACGTACGCAGCGTAGTTGGCCGTGTAGCCGAGATAGGACGTGTCACCAAGGTCCGCGCCGGCAATGACAAGTACGATGTCGCTGTGATTGTCCGGAACAGCCGCGCCCGGGTTCGCTCGCATCATCTGGGACACGGCCGTGGTTGACACCATTAGCGAGCCACGGAGGAAGGCAGTGTCCACTGGTGCGAGCTCGTTCTGGCTGACCAGTACCTGAGCGCTCTCCTTGAACACGGCCTCGAGCGCACCGTCGACCTTGGCTGCCTACGATCCAACCTGGGTAGCGAATGAAGCCACGACGTTTATCCTCTAAACTCTTTTGGCATTGGGCATAGTCACCTAAACTGTCTGCGGGGCATGAGAGGCTTGGGGCGAAATGAGCACTGACGAGAAATTTACGTTTCGGCTATCGCCGCTGACACGCTTAATGATGACGCTAGATGAAGAGATGGCTCTCGATCGACAGCGCGTTGTCTTCGACGGCCAGCGCCGCGAAATGTATCTGAATATGTACTCGCTGGCAGTCGGCAAGCGAGATCAACTGCTTAAAAGCGTCGCACTTCTGGATACAGTCCTGTTGCTGCTCCTCTACGGAAAATCCATCACGGTTCCAGGGCTCGGGATCACCTTGCTTGATATCCCTGCGGGGCTGGAAATTGTGACGGTGTTAGCCTCCCTAACTTTCATGTTCTTGGGATTGGCATTCTTGAACGAGCAGGCATATCTCGCAATCGCCAACAAATTTGGGCAGCACCTTGCGAAGGCACCGGGGGTGGACCCTGATTTTGTCAACGCAAGCGAAAAACCATTCGAGTTCGTCCTGAAGCTCTACGGCCGGAAAATGAATATCGGTGGGCCTGATTTCTTCGTTCCAGGTTTGGCCTACCGCCTGTTCTTCGGCTCTATACTGCTAGCCCTTCAATTCAGCATGATCGCTGTGATCCTCTTGCACTTCCTAGCAATCGGCGCGGCTTGCACCACGCTCTGGTCGACACCATCGGCTTACTATTTCTCACAGGTTGCGGCCGTGTTCGCTCTTACAAGCAACGTGGTCGGCTTTCTGATCGTCACCAGTATGAACATTGGCTTCAGCTTCACATTTGAACCTGTAGATCGCTCATCACCTCGCTAGAGCCGCAACACAGTCGGTCTGGTATTCGGTAAAGCATTTGCAGCCGATCTTATGCCTCACCGGCACGCCTGGCGCATTCTTGTCGATACCGCCGACACGGGCCATTCGAGAGCCTGCAGGCAGAACTTCTTCCGATGGCCAGGGAAACGTGTGCACTAAGTGTTGTCCATGTAGGACGTTGCCCTACGCAGTGCGGTCTCTGTCTTTTCGGCCGGCGTTGCTGGAAAGGCCAGATCACGCGCTGCTGCATACGCAGCGCAATCGCTGACGCTGACGTAGCTTTCGGCATTACCAAGGCCGTAGCCAGGACACCGGTCGGGCCGCGTTCGTTTTTCTGTAGAAAGACCATGCTGCAGCAAAGTTGACGCTCGACGAGGACGTCATTTGGCCGCAAGAATTCACGAGGGCCGTTTGGGGTACACAATGCGAATTATTCGGGTTGCCAAGCTGAGCGATCGGCAAGTTCTTCGGATGATCAATGACATCCGCAAACAATATGAAAATAACACCCACCAATGCACAGTGGATCTAGGCGGCGCACGATCGGAATACCCGTCGGAGGCTGTTGACACGCTTCTTAAGGCAGGCAACGACCTAAGCGCCATCTATGGCTTCGATATGCAAGTCGGAAATCCAGTGATCGGGATCTCACATCGGCGCGGCATCGGGGGCACCAACCAGAACATAGACGTTCCGGACCGGCAAGCTTCTCCCTACTTTGATGAGATCGGGATAAACGTCACAGCTAGTGGCAAGGCGGCGAGTCCAGAACAGATCATTGCAGTTCGGCGGGTTTTGGGGAAGCACACTCAACTCCCGTCAGATTCAACAGTTGTCGGGGCTGCCAGCGAAGCAACCGACTTGTTGAAACTCCAATTCTCTCAACTCAACGAGCAATTGGCAGAGATCAACACGCACAACATCAAGCGGCGCGAAGCCCTAGAGGACGAATTCTCCGACAAACGGCGCTTGTTAGAGAAAGAACTAGCTAACCACGCCGAACAACTCCGAGAGAAGATGGAGCAACTTGACGCTGATCACAGGACACGCGTCGAGGCCGTGCAGGCTCGAGAAAAACAATTAGATGACCGCGATCACATCCACGCACGACGTGAGCTGCGGACAAACATTACCGAAGACATTGCCCGGCAACTCCAAGGCGATTTGATCCCAGCGAAAGCTTCGGCAATGCGTTGGTCGGTGCTTATGCTTCTACTAATAGGCACTATCGGAATGGGCGGCCTTGCAGCGTGGAGTCTCTTCGAATTCGGCCAGCTAACCTATCTAGCCTCTCTGAAAGAGACACTCAGCAGTGAGCAACTCCAGGAGCGGACCTACGCGACCGCGCAAATCGAAGCGGGATTTCACTGGCTGGTTCTCGCTCGAGGCTTTGTAGCTGGAGTAGTTGCGATAGGGTTTCTTCTGTACGCAATCTCCTGGCTGAAAGCGCTGTACCACGAAGAAGTAAAGACGCGTCGTGATCTTCAGCGGTACTCGACTGACCTCAGTCGCGCGAGTTGGGCAATCGAAAGCATCATGGAGGCGAAATCCTCAGACGGTGTGGCGATTCCAGAAGCTGTCATTGCCGGTATCACTCGCAATCTCTTCGAAACTCCAGGCGATAGCAAAAGCAACAAGGAAACTAGCGCCAACGCCCTCGCCGAACTATTGCGGACATCGGGGAAGGCCAAGTTCGGTCCCGATGGAGCCACGTTCGAGCTAAACAGCCGCGGTGCAAACAGACTGGCCGAGAAGATCGACGACTAGGCCGTCTCGGCGCTACCGGGACGCGTCTTCTTGAAGAGAGGCACCATGGAATTGTCGTTTGTCTGTTGGTTCTTTGGCTGTCATGTCGCTGTACGCATCTTTCGCGCACCAATCGAATGAAGCTTTCGAAATAGACACTAAATGGTTGAAATGGTGGGTGATGTAGGGATCGAACCTACGACCCGCTGATTAAGAGTCAGCTGCTCTACCAACTGAGCTAATCACCCACGCGGGGCTGGTGAAAACCAGCTTGGGCGGGCATATAGCCGCCACTCCCCCTCCTGTCCAGCCCCCGCCGCTTCATTTCCCGACAAATCGATACGGTTATTTTAGACGCACCCGTTTGCCGCACGATTGCCGCGTGCGCGATCACACGAACAGCTTGCCTTCGCCCACCTTCACCGCCTGGCCGCCGATACGGGCCGACGCAAGCCGGCCGGCCTCGACATCGAGTTCGAGGCGGATTCGCGACGGCCGCCCCATTTCAAGACCCTGCTCAATCCAGCAGCGCGTCATGCCATCGCCCGGTTGGTCGAAATGCATGACCGCGCCGGCAAAGGCGGCTGCCGCCGAGCCGGTCGCCGGATCTTCGTAGGATGGGTTTCCAGGCACGATCATGCGCACGTGGAAGGCGCTTTCCTTGTGCACAGTCTCGCGGCAGTAAACGTAAGGGCTGGCAAAGGCCCATTCGCTCTTCTTCGGCGCGAGCTGCGCCCACATGTCGTTGTTGAGGCGCGCCTTGGCCGCAGCCTTCAGATTGGCGACCGGAATAGTCACATAGGGCACACCGGCGCTGAAAAAGGCGACACGGTGATTCTCGAAACCGATCTCATGCGGTCCGAGCCCCAACGCCGCACCGATCGCTTCCGGGTCGGCGGTAAGCTTGAGCTGCTCCGGCAGTTTCGCAAGGTCGAACTCGGCGAAGGTCGCGCCTTCGCCGCGGCTGACCGCGCAACGCACCGGCCCGATATTCTCCTCGAGCACGAAGATGGCGTCCCCGTTGCCTTCTTCCAATTCGGTCAGGGCCACGGCACTGCCGACGGTGGGATGCCCGGCGAACGGCATCTCGTAGTCCGGCGTGAAGATGCGGATGCGAGCCCGATGCCGCGGGTTCTCCGGCGGCAGCACGAACACCGATTCGGACAGGTTGAACTCGCGGGCGATGCGCTGCATGGCATCGAGGTCCAACCCCTCGCAATCCAGCACCACCGCCAGTGGGTTGCCAGCCAGCCTGTCGCCGGTAAAAACGTCGTAGATCAGGTAGTTGCGTGCCGTCATGGCTGAATTCCCGCTCGCCTGTTTGCCAACATGACTGAAAATTAATTTGCTATTGCCCGCACAAAACCTGATGTGTGCGCAAGTAGGGACATTTCGAGCAGCATAGGGGTCCAGCGTGGACCAGACTGTCAAGCGGCCAGAGGCGGAAGAGGCTTCCGCCATCAAGGCGTCCCTCAACCTCGATGCACCCGGCACTGCAAGACAGCGCCGGCGCGGCTGGCTTTATGCGCTGCTTGCCATCCTTGTCATTGCCGCCGCCTTTGGCGGCTGGCGCTGGTATGCCGGCACTCCTGTCCGCATCGACTACACCACGCAGCCTGCCGCGCGCGCCGATCTGACTGTCCAGGTTTCAGCCACGGGCACTTTGCAGCCCCTCACCCAGGTCGACATCTCTTCCGAGCTCTCCGGCATCGTCCGCTCGGTCACCGTAGAAGAAAACCAGCAGGTCAAGAAAGGTGACGTGCTGGCGTCGCTGGACACCTTGAAGCTGGAAGTACAGATCGAACGGGCCAAGGCCTCCGCCAAGGCAGCAACCGCCGCTGTTGAAACAGCGCAGGTCACGCTGCGCGAAAGCGAACAGAGCCTGTCGCGCACGTCCGAACTGACAAAGCGCGGCATGGCCACCCAGCAGGCGCTCGATACCGCGCAAGCCGCGCGCGATCGCGCCAAGGCGGCGTTGGACAGCGCGGAAGCCAGCCTCGCGATCGCCAATGCCGATCTGAAGGCGCAGCAGACCGACCTCGCCAAGAGCACCATCTATGCGCCGATCGACGGCATCGTGCTCACCCGCTCCGTCGATCCCGGCCAGACGGTCGCCTCCTCGCTGCAGGCACCCGTGCTGTTCGTCCTTGCCGCGGACCTGAAGAAGATGGAAGTGCAGGCGGCAATCGATGAGGCTGATATCGGTACCGTCCAGCCCGGTCAGAATGCCCGCTTCACCGTGGATGCCTTCCCGGACCGTCCGTTCAACGCGCAGATCCGTGAAATCGCCTATGCATCCGTCACCACCGACGGCGTCGTCACCTACAAGGCCCGCCTCGAGGTGGACAATGGTGAATTGCTGCTGCGTCCCGGCATGACAGCCACGGTCTCGGTTGTGACCAAACAGGCAAAGGATGCGCTGACGGTTCCCTCTTCCGCCTTCCGCTTCCGCCCGTCCTCTGATGCCCGCAGCCGCGAATTCAGCTTGTTGTCGATGTTCACCGGCCGCCCGAACCGCGGCAACGCCGGGGCTCGTGATCGGCAGCAGGCGCGCGGCCCGGAAGGCACGCGCCGCCTCTATGTTCTGAAGGATGGCCGGCCTCGCCCCGTGGACGTCACGGTGGGATCGACTAATGGCGACCTGACCGAGGTTCTGTCCGGACTGGACGAAGGCGATCTCGTCATCACCGCCGCTCAGCAGCGCAGCTGACCATGACTGGCGCTCCCCTGATAAACTTCGACAAGGTCTGGAAGACCTATGGCGAAGGCGAGGCTCGGGTAAATGCCTTGGCGGGCATCGATCTTGCCATTCCCCGTGGCGAGTTCGTCGCCATCATGGGGCCTTCCGGCTCGGGAAAATCCACGGCGATGAACATCGTCGGCTGCCTCGACACGCCGACCGCAGGCACCTACAGCTTCATGGGCGTGGACGCTGGTCGGCTCGACCGCAGCCGCCGCGCCACTTTGCGCAACCTGCATATCGGCTTCGTCTTCCAGGGCTACAACCTGCTGCCACGCACGACAGCCGTTGAGAATGTCGAACTGCCGCTGATCTATCGTGGTGTCGCCCATAACGAGCGCCGCCAACTTGCCATGGAGGCATTGGCCGAAGTCGGATTGACCGGACGCGAGCACCACACGCCGGCGGAGCTTTCCGGCGGCCAGCAGCAGCGCGTGGCGATTGCCCGCGCCATCGTCAGCCGACCGACCCTTCTGGTGGCCGACGAGCCAACCGGCAATCTCGACACGGCCCGCAGCCACGAGATCATGGATCTGCTGACCCGGCTGAACCAGGAACTCGGCCTTACCATCGTCATGGTTACCCACGAGCCGGATATCGCGGCCTATGCCGGCAGAACCATTCGCTTCCTCGACGGTCATGTCGCTTCCGATGCCAGAACAGCTGAGGCAGTCACATGATCTGGGAAACCATCCGTCTTGCGCTGCGTTCCGTCCGCCGCAATGCGCTGCGCTCATTCCTGACCTTGCTCGGCATCGTCATCGGCGTGGCCGCCGTCATCGCCATGCTGACCATCGGCTCCGGCACGACGCAGAAGGTCAAGGCAGACATCTCCAAGCTGGGATCGAACCTGCTCGTGGTGCGCTCGGGACGCTTCAATGGTCCCAGGAGCTCCGACACGGTTGCCCGACCGCTCGAAGAGAAGGATGCCGAGGCGCTGTCCAGGCAATTGTCCGGTGCTCGTGCGATTGCGCCCGCCGCGCAAAAGCAGGTGCGCGCCGTCTTCGGCACGGAAAGCCTGGTCACGGGCGTGACCGGCACCGAGAGTGCGTTTCTCGATGCCCGCGACTGGAAACTCGCTACCGGCCGTGCTTTTTCTGAATCCGAGACCCGCTCGGGCACGGGCGTATGCCTGATCGGCGAGACGGTGCGCCAGCAATTTTTCGGTGCAGGCGATCCCGTCGGAGAAGCCATCCGCGTCAACCAGATGAGCTGCCAGGTGATCGGCCTGCTTGAGGCGAAGGGCTACACCGGTTTCGGCCAGGACCAGGACAATGTCGTGCTGATGCCGCTGCACGCATTCCAGCGGCGCATCGCCGGCAACCGCAATGTCGACAACATCTACGTCGCCGCTGATGAGGCCACGCCGACTTCGATACTCCTGCCTCGTGTCGAGGGCATCCTGCGCGATGCACGACGCGTGCCGCCGGATGGTGAAAACGACTTCGACATCCGCGACATGACGCAGATCGCCGACACGATGGCGAGCGCTACCGCGACCATGACCGGCATGCTGGGCGCCGTCGCTGGGGTGAGCCTGCTGGTCGGCGGCATCGGCATCATGAACATCATGCTGGTATCCGTCACCGAGCGCACCCGCGAGATCGGTATCCGGCTGGCGATTGGCGCGCACGAGCGCCATATCCTCATCCAATTCCTGGTCGAGGCGACGGTGCTGTCCCTGCTCGGCGGCATCATCGGCATCCTGCTGGGCCTGTCATTGGCCGGACTGGCGGCGGTGACGATGTCTATCCCCTTCGCGCCGAGCCCTGCCGTCATCCTGCTCGCAGTCGGCTTCTCGGCGTTGATCGGCATGGTGTTCGGCTTCTTCCCGGCCTTGCGCGGCGCGCGCCTCGATCCGATCGAAGCACTGCGGCACGAATAATCAGCTCAGGAGAAGTGCCACCGCGTGATGGCGGCAAGGTGGTTCAGCGTTCCTTCCGGGAGGTCATTGGCCGAGCGGATGATCACCGGCCCCTCTATCTCGGGTTCGGTTTCCGAAGCGACAAAGGCGCGGATCCGCTCAGCCACGGTTTCGGCATCCTCTTCGAGATAGTAGCGCTGAAACAGCATGGTGGAACCGTTGATCGAATGCAGATGGTAGCTCGGTTCGCGCCGCGTGTGGGTCAGGTCGAGCCCGGTTTCTTCCATCACCTCGCGATGCATGTTGCCCACCGTGTCGGCGCGTCCATCGACAAAATCCTCCGGCTCGAAGGAACCGGCGGCGAAATAGACCCGGCCGGCATTGGCCGTGTGCGGCCCCATCCTCACCGCAACCAGTGCACCGTCGCGTGCCACCAGTGCCGCCTGTGCGAAACAATGCTCTATATCGGGACTGCCCTTGTTCTTGCGCCAATACAGCATTGTCGCGAACCGCACCGCGTGACAGCGACCGATCAGCTCACCTTCGCCATTGAGTTTCAACTCTGAAGGCAGCATCAGAGTACCGTCATAGAGGCGCGGATTGGTGGCATGTTCCTGTCGCCAGTTTTCTTCGATGACTGCGACATTCTCGATTTCGAACGGATGCGGCCGGGGATCCAGCCGCACGTCCACCGAAGCGACGGGCTGGATGATGCCCCGTGGAATCTCGAACCGAGCCATCCTCAGACGAGATCCAGGGTGACGGCCACCGGACAATGGTCGGAGGCCTTCGGTCTGTCCCAGCCGATGCGCGGGAAACGCTCAACCTCCTGGTCGGGCGGGAACGGCGTGCGCCAGGGCTGGCCGTTGCGGATGATGTCCGGAATGGCGGCATTGCGCGCAGCCAATCCTTTCGACAGCAGGATGTAGTCGAGCTGGCACAGATGCCGTTCCTGCGGACCGCGCGTGTGATAAAGCGTCCAGCGGTCCATTTCGGGACGCCGCTCGACGATGTTCTCGGCAAAGCCGTCCGAAAGAAAGACATTCAGGCAGGATTCCGCCTCCGCTACCGGCTGGAAACTGTAACCGGCATAGGCATCGCCGCTGATGAGAATGCGGTGGCGGTAGTCGTTCATGTCGCCGCAGATCGCCCAGCGCTTGTCGGCGGCATGTTCGGCACCGAAGCGCTGTTCGATGATGTGGCGCACCGCGCGCGCTTCCGCGATGCGCAGCGGCATGGTGGCGGCGCGGCCGTCCAGCCCGTTGCGCGGTGGCCCCATCGACTTGAAATGCACGAGATAAAGCGTCAGCGGCGCACCACCCACCCTGACGTCGATCTCCAGGCAATCACGCCTGAAAATGCGTTCATTGGCTTCGTAACCCAGTGCCGCGAGCTCCGGCGTGAACAGGCCGGCCTGCTCGAAGGTGACATAGGCGTGGCTGGTCATGCGCACGAAGTCGATCGGCTGGCCATGCGCGGTTTCCGTGCGCATCATCACGGCGACGTCGATGCCGCGCGAATCGTTGCCGTCGGTGGTGTATTTCTGGCGGTAGCCCTCGCCCACCATCTTGAACAGATAGCCGTATTCGAAGGCTTTCAGCGCCTCGATATTGTCCACTTCCTGCAGGCAGATGATGTCCGCGCGGGTAGCCGCAATGGCAAGCGCCGTGAGTTGGCGCGTGTCGTCGGAATGAGCAATCACCCGCGCTTGTTCGAGCTGCCGGTACTCGGCCTCACTGCGAATGTCGAAGAGCGCCAGCGTGCGATCCTCGTTGAGCTGGTTGCGGTAGCCCGAAAAATCGAACCTGTTCATCAGGTTCTCGACATTGAAGGTGGCGAGGCGCAGCGACATGGCGCGAGCTTTGCCCGTAAGCCGTCACAAAGACAAGGGCTGATCCTGTTCGATAACGACACGCGACAAGCAGTTTGGAATAGTTGATGAAACCTTTCCGTTCATCACTCGTTCATCGAGCGAAGCCCATTGTCGCGCCATCCTCGGAATCCAACGGCGCGGGGCCTGTGGTTCATTGGAGAGTGTTATGAAACGGCTCATCAACTTCCGTACCGGGCTCGTGACGCTCGGCCTGCTGGTCGGTCTCTCGGCACCGGCCTTGTCTGTTCCCATGCCCGCGCCAGCGGTGCCCGCAATCCCTGCGCAAACCGATGTACAAAAGGTTCGTGACAGCTGGGCCGGCGGCAACAATGGCGGCGGCGTCAGAATGAATGACGAATGGCGTCGTGGCTGGCGCGGTGATCGTGGTTGGCGTCGCGATGGCGGCTGGCGCGGCGATCGCCATTGGCGCGGCGACCGCGGTTGGCGAGGCGACCGTGGTTGGCGCCGCGGCTGGCGCGACGACGGCTGGCGCTATCGCCGCCACCACCGCCGCGGCTGGGACAATTCCGGCGTCTATCTCGGCCTTGGCCTTCTCGGCTCCGGGCTGATGTATGACGACTACTACTATCGGCCGCGCCCGCGTATCTACCGCGCGCCGCGCGCATCCGGTCATGTCCAGTGGTGCTACTCGCGCTATCGTTCGTATCGGGCCTGGGACAACACCTTCCAGCCCAATTACGGACCACGCCGGCAATGCGTTTCGCCCTATCGCTACTAGCCGACTGAAACACCGAGCCGGTGCGGCGGTGTCGCCGCACCGGCTCTAGTAGTTTTGGCGGGGACTTAATCTTGAGCACGAAGGACCCGCTGCAAAGATATCGTGTGCCCATCGCTTGCGAAATCCGGCAGCGGCCAAGATCGGTTGCTCACCGCCCACACTCCATGAAGGCGCAAAGAAGACCGATGTTTGCATCGGTAGACGAGCAGGCCCGACGCGAGGCGAATGCCCATCCCGGACTATGTTTTGTGTTCCTGACCGCGCTTCTTTGTCAGTCACCGATCAGTCAAGGACTGACGAACCGAAGCGACGTCACTGGCTGAGGCGGGCGGCGCCGCGTTGTTCCAGCTGTTGCGGACATAGGTCAGGACGGCGGCGATCTGTTCGTCATCGAGCCGCCAGGCAAGCGATGGCATGGCCGGCGTCGTTTTCATCGCCTTGGTTTGGACACCTTGGCTGCCTGCCAGAACGAGGCGCGCCAGGGTTTCGATGCTTGGCTGCCGAACAATCGCGTTGTCGGCAAGGGCAGGGAAAAGCTGGCCGGCGCCTTTGCCATCCATACCGTGACAGGCAGAGCACGTGTCGTGGTAGATCGCTGCACCGATCTTGAACTGTGGATCGTCGGCCGAAACCGGTTTCGGTTCCGGGTCGTCCAGAGGCGGAACCGTCTTGAGATAGACGGCGATGGCCTTCAGGTCGGCCTCGTCCATCTTCGAGGTGGAGTGCTCTATAGCTTCCGACATTGGCCCGGATGCGATCGTACGGCCGTTACTGCCGGTCTTCAGGTATCGTACGATCTCGTCCTTGCTCCACCCGCCGATACCGTTCGCGACATTCCCCGTGATCGCGGGCGCATACCAGCCCTGCAACGATGCGCCTTGCAGCGCCTCGTCGGTCTTGTCGGCACCGAGAACGGTCTTGGGCGAGTGGCAGGTGCCACAATGGCCCGGCCCCTGGACAAGATAGGCGCCGCGATTCCACTCCTCGGACTGGTCGGGATCTGGTTTGAAGGGCTCGGCCGAGAAATTGATGCCGTTCCAGCCCGCCATGAGAAGCCGGACGTTGAGGGGGAAAGGCAACTGGTTGGCCTCGACCGGATTATGAACCGGTTCGATGGTCCGCATGTAGGCCCACAGATCGGAGATGTCGCTGTCCGGCATCTTGGTGTAAGCGGGATAGGGCATGGCAGGGTAAAGGCGTTTCCCGCCGTGACCTACGCCCTTTTTCAGCGCATTTCGAAAATCCGCTTCCGACCAGTTGCCGATTCCGGTCTCGCGATCCGGCGTGATATTGGGTGGCACCAGGGCGCCGAACGGCGTTTGCAGCGGCTCGCCACCGGCGAAGGGCTTTCCACCTTTCTTGCTGTGACAGGCTGTGCAGTCTCCGATGATCGCCTGATACTGACCACGGATGAGATGATCCGCCAACTGTTCCGACGCTTGTGAGATATTGCCGGCGAATGCGGCGCTTGCGAACAGCGTGAGCGTGAAGATACCGCGTCTCATGCCTGCACCAACGGCTTGCCGGGCGCCCGGAGATATTGCTGGCGGATTGCGTCGGCGGCCCAGAAGGCCAGCGCACCCACCGTGCCGGTGGGGTTCTTGCCGGCATTGTGGGCGAACGCCGAAGCTCCGATAACGAAGACGTTGGGCACATCCCAACTCTGCAGATATCTGTTGATCGCACTCGTCTTGGGGTCGCTGCCCATGACGGCACCGCCCGTATTGTGCGTGCTCTGGTAAGGGACCGAGTTCCAGCCCTTTTTAGCACGGCCGACAACGTATTGCCGCCCCCCAAGGGCCTTGGCCAGTTCCTCCATCCTGTCCGATACATAGTTCGACATGCGGATGTCGTTGTCAGGGAAGTCGAAAGTCATGCGCATGAGCGGTCGACCGTATCGATCGGTATAGGTCGGATCGAGGTCGAGATAGTTGTTTCTGGCCGGATAACTCGACCCCTGCGTGGAGAAGGACAGCGTGCCCTTGTAGGCGTCCACCGTCGCCCTCTTCCATTCCGTGCCCCAATTCGGCGTTCCGGGCGGTGTGGGTCGATTTCCGATCGGGCGGCCATTGGTCGGAATGCAGTTCATGCCGGCGCCGCCGACGAAATCCACCGCTCCATGGTCGAAGGCTTCGCCGTTGAAGTCATCAAGCGACTGACCAAGCGCGCCGGCGGCGATGAAGGGGTTGAAGTTCTTGTCGTCGAAGAACACCTTCGTGCCGGCATTGGTCTGATAGCAGTAGTTGCGCCCGACAGTGCCTTGCCCGGTCACCGGGTCGTAGATCGTGCCGATGCCCGACAACATCATCAGCCGGACGTTATGCAGTGCATAGGCGCAGATCAGCACAATCTCCGCCGGCTGGAAGAACTCTTCTCCCGACGTGTCGACATAGGTGACCCCGCGCGCCATCTTTCCCGAGCCGTCGAGATCCACCTTCAGCACTTCGCTGTCGGTGCGCACTTCGAAATTCGATTTCTTCATCAGAAGCGGCAGGATCGTCGTCTGCGCGCTCGACTTCGAATAGTTGGCGCAGCCGAAACGCTCGCAGAAGCCGCAGAAGGTGCACTGTCCCATGGCGATGCCGAGCGGATTCACATAATCCTTGGAAAGATTGGCCGAAGGCGTCGGAAAGGGATGCCAACCCAGCGACTTGGCCGTTTCGGCGAACAGCGTCGGCGCATAGGTCATCTGCATCGGCGGAAGCGGATAGTCGCGTTCGCGCGGATCCTCGAATGGATTGCCGCCTTCCTGGATCTGCCCTTTGATATTGCCCGCCTTGCCCGAGATGCCGCACAGATATTCGAAGCGATCGTAGGCGTTTTCGATCTCCGAACCGGTGATACCCCAGTCCTGCAGCTCGAGACCGGCGAATTTCTGGTCGCCATAGCGTTCGGTCAAATGGGTGCGTATGCGGAAATCGCTATCCCAGAATCGCCATGTATGGCCGTTCCAGTGGACACCGGCGCCGCCGACGCCGTTGCCGGGAAGAAACGAGCCGAAGTCTCGCATCGGCAGCGCCTCTTCGGACGGATTGTTGCGCATGGTAAAGGTTTCGACGACCGGCTGCAGGAAAAGATCACGCCGAACCGCGTAACGGAGCTCGTCCTGCGCATAGCCGATGTTGAAATCCGTCGCCGTATCGCGCCAGGGTCCACGCTCGATCGCGACCACGTCGAGCCCTTCGTCGGTCAGTTCATGTGCGAGAATCGATCCGGTCCAGCCAAGACCGATGATCACCACATCCTTCTTCGGGAGTATTCTGGTCATCGCGGCTCATCCCTTCTTTCCCATCCATTCTGGCGCACCGGCGATCGAAACCGGCGCAAGCGGATAAGGCTCATTGTGTTTCGAGACGTGGTCGCGATAGTCGTAGCGCGCACCGGGGAAGCCAAGCATGCGCCACGAAACCATGTCGCGATTGCCGCCATAGATCGGATCGGCGAAGAAGCCTTCCATCGTGTTGGCCAGAACAAGCGCGAAGAATGACTTGGCATCCACGCCATCGGGAAATTCCACCTTTCCCGCCTCCATCTCTTTCAGCAGGCTGTCTTGGTCCTCGGGCGCGAGATCGGCGAAGCTCTTGCCGTCCTTGTTCTGTTTCGCCCAGGCGTCGAGCGCGGCTAGACCCTGGCGGTAGCGCATGGCTGGCGTGGCCTGCCCCTGATAGCCCTGCGTCGACAGGCCGGGCTTGAACGGTCCTTTCGTGTAAAGCCGGCTGGAAACGCCGTAGTCGCCGACGAGCTGCCGGTCGATGTAGACCGCGCAGCCCGCGTCCTTGCCGCCAACGCTCAGATCGTCGGCCGGAACGAGCCGGTCCACGATGGCCTCGATCGCCCGTGCCTCTTCCGGCTTGAAGAAATTCCAGCCAACCGGTGTCACAGGCTGCGGCGGATCGGCACTGAAAGGTTCCCAAGGCAGCGTTCCCGACAGACTGCGGGCCGCTGCAGAAGAACCACTTGCTAAGATTGCGATCCCTACGCTCGAAAGAAGGGTACGGCGCGAAATCCGCCCCGATAGGGAATCTGGCATCAGCTGTCCCTCGTCTGCCTTTCCGGCGCGAACGGCCGGATGGGTGAGTCAGCCAGGATGAGTCCCGACGAGGGAAAGTTTAGGACGATCCGCCGAGGCGACAAGATACTAACTGTCAATCCAGTCCAGTAACCGTTGGACCAGCAGCATGAACCGCGGCCGCACCTTCCATGAACGGATGTCGTCCCTCGATGCCAGATTCAAGCGCTGAGCCGGCGCGGCCCCCCGCCGCGCCGGCTCTCGCACCGCCGCCGGAGCCCCCCGCGGGACCGGTCGTGTCGGTACGGAACTGTTGGCCGCGGCAAAGCAGCGAACCGCCGCTTTGCCGCCCGCGTCCATTTCTGGGTCGCGGCCCACGCCACCAGACGACAAGCGATCTTCATGCCAGTTCGAACCGTGCCGTAATGGCACATGAAAAAGGCCGGCGAAGAGATTCGCCGGCCTGGACTTTTGCGACTGAACATTACCTGAGGATGTCGTCGGCGATAGCGGCGTACCCTCGCTCCCAGGCCGGTGCACCGGCCTAGGAGGCATGAGACAGAACTTAGTTCTTGGCCTTGTCGACCAGCTTGTTCTTCGAAATCCAAGGCATCATGCCGCGCAGCTTCTCGCCGACCTGTTCGATCGGGTGTTCGTCGTTGAGACGGCGGGTTGCCTTGAAGCGGGCGAGACCGGAGCGGTACTCCTGCATCCATTCCGAAGTGAACCTGCCGGTCTGGATGTCGGTGAGCACACGCTTCATCTCGGCCTTGGTTTCGGCGGTGATGATGCGCGGGCCGGAAACATACTCGCCCCACTCGGCGGTGTTCGAGATCGAGTAGTTCATGTTGGCGATGCCACCTTCATAGATCAGGTCGACGATCAGCTTCACTTCGTGCAGGCATTCGAAATAGGCCATTTCCGGCGCGTAGCCGGCTTCCACCAGCGTTTCGAAACCGGCGCGGATCAGTTCGACCAGGCCGCCGCACAGCACCACCTGCTCGCCGAACAGGTCGGTCTCGCACTCTTCCCGGAAATTGGTCTCGATGATGCCGGAACGGCCGCCGCCGACACCGCACGCATAGGAGAGTGCGAGATCCAGCGCGTTGCCCGACGGATCCTGGTGGACGGCAACCAGGCACGGCACGCCGCCGCCCTTCTGGTATTCGCCACGCACCGTGTGGCCGGGACCTTTCGGCGCGACCATCAGTACGTCCACCGTCGCCTTCGGCTCGATCAGGCCGAAGTGCACGTTGAGGCCGTGCGCGAAGGCGATCGCCGCGCCATCGCGAATGTTCGGCGCGATTTCGTTCTTATAGATGTCGGCCTGCAGCTCGTCGGGCGTCGCCATCATCATCAGGTCGGCCCATTTGGCGGCTTCCGCCACGGTAAGCACCTTGAGCCCGTCGGCTTCGACCTTCTTGGCGGTAGGCGACCCGGCCTTGAGGCCGATAGCGATTTCCTTGACGCCGGAATCCTTGAGGTTCAGCGCATGGGCCCGGCCCTGCGAACCGTAGCCGATAACAGCCACCTTCTTGCCCTTGATCAGATTCAGATCGGCATCACGATCGTAGTAGACACGCATTTCTTTATTCCTTCCCGTTGAAGTCAGTGGCCTTGCGGCCGGGGTTTTGCCCGTAAAGAGCGAGAAACTGCTGGGTGGCGCGCGCAGCGTCGGCCTCGATGGTGGCTTCGGTCAGACCGGGCCAGTCACCGAGCAAGAGACGGATCTGCACGTCGCGCGCGACCAGGCCGAAAAAAGTACGAAAGGCGGTCTCGGCATCCTCGAAGACAAGATGCCCTGCCCGCTTGCCGGCATCGAGCACAGGCTTCAGACGCTTGGCGAGCGCAAAGCGGCCGTTTTCGAGCACGATGGCGCCAAGATTGTCCTTGCCCGAACCGGCGTGGCTGATGGCAACCCGGTTCAGCGCGATCGACGTGTCGCTGGCTATCACCTTCAGCCAGTCGCGCGCATAGCCTTCCAGGCTTTCCACCAGGGAAATCAGATCAGGATTGCCCTGATCGACCGGAGTGATCCGCACCTTCGACGCCTGCCAGCGCACGGTGGCGGTTAGCAATCCGTCACGATCGCCGAACCATTTGTAGAGCGTTTCCTTCGAGCAGGAGGCGCGTCGCGCCACCGTCGTCATGGAAAGATGGTCGCCTTCTTCCACGAGAAGCCGCAACACGGTGTCCAGCACGTCTTTCTGGCGATCGGTCAGCGCTTCGGGCTGCGCATTCTGCGCCTCCCCGCCGCTCTGACTGATATCTGTTTCCATCGCCGACCACGAACCGTACCGTACGTTACGGTTCGGCTTTAACAACCAGAAACAGCGCCGTCAATCCCGCTAGGGCAAAATTGCCGCGCCAGTCGGAAATGACACCCCATCACCTTCCGAAGACAGAATACCGTGGGCTCGACAGGCGCAATTCGGAACTCTAGCCTGACCGTCATGCAGCATGAAACCGCTTGGCTCGACCTCGACTATCATACCCTTTTTCGCCTGGATCAAAGTCGGCGCATCGAGCGGGAGAACGACCCGGACTGCTCGCCCGGCCCGCGTTTCTGGCTGGCAGGCTCCGCCGAGGGCAACATGTTCGGCATCGGGGCCCACGTTGCCGATCACGTTGCCGTGGAAGTGGAAAGTCTGGCAGCCACGGAGCCAGTCTTGGCGCATCCAGCCATACCGATACATCTCGACCGCTATCTGGAAATGCTTGCACCGGCTAGGCATGATTTCGGCTTGATCTATGAGTTGCCACACGAACTATCCTTCCCTTCGCGTGCGCGTATCGTCAGCGGCGAAAGCGCGGAAGGACGCAACCTCCTGCAATCGCTCTCGGCGAATGGCATGCCGGCAAGTCTGACGGAGGTCGGGTTCCACGGCACGGGGGATTTCTGGCCGCCCTGGTGTGTGGCCATCGTCGACGGCGAGATCGCGTCGATCGCCTTTGCCGCCCGGCTGTCGGATGTAGGAGCCGAAATTGGCGTGACGACGATGAAGGCCCTTCGTGGGCAAGGCTTGGGCGCGGCAGTAACCGCAGCATGGACGCGACTTCCATCCTTGCGGGCGCGAACTCTGTTCTACAGCGTCGACTGCAGCAATCTCTCCTCGCAGCGCGTGGCTTCTCGGCTTGGATTACACCGGCGCGGGACGACCTTGCGGATTTACTAGACGCGCGATGCCGGTTGCTGTTCGGAATAGAACCGCTACCTCACTCTTGCTTTTTCGGCGACGAAATCGAGGAAGGCACGCACACGCGCCGGCAGCACACCACCCTGCCCAACATAGACGGCATGGATCGGCTCGACCTCGCCGGGACTGTAGTCTTCGAGCAGCGGCACCAGCCGGCCGGCGGCAAGGTCTTCTTCCATCTGGAAGCGGGCAACGCGCGCGATGCCGGCTCCTGCGACAGCGAGCCGGCGCATGGTGTCGCCATCGCTGACGAGCGCATTGCCCAGCGGCGCGATGCGCACCACCCGTTTTTTTTCGTCAAGGAAAGGCCAGCCTTCGATCAGCCGGGAAAAGCCGAAACCGAGCAGATTGTGGCTGGCCAGATCGGCTGGCGTCCGCGGCGTACCCGCACGCTCCAGATAGGCAGGCGAGGCCACCACGATTGCCCGGCTCTCGCCCAGCTTGCGCGCAATGAGGCTGGAATTGGCGAGCGGGCCGATGCGGATCGCCACGTCGGCGTGTTCCTGCAACAGATCCACCACCACGTCCGAAACGACAAGATCGAGCACGATCTCGGGATACCGTGCCAGGAATTCCGGCAGGATCGGGGTGAGCACCCATTGCGAGAACGCAACATTGCAGTTCACGCGCAAGCGTCCGCGCGGCACGGCACCTGCTGCCGCCTCGCGCTCAGCTCCGTCAACATCGGCAAGAATCCGCACGCACCGATCATAGAAAATGCTGCCCTCGGGAGTCAGCGCCAGCTTGCGTGTCGAGCGATTGAACAGCCGCGCACCAAGACGCGCTTCCAGCCGTGCGATCAGCTTGCTGACGGCCGAGGGCGAAAGTCTCAGTGCTCTCGCCGCTGGTGAAAAACCGCACAGCTCCACCACGCGCACGAACACGTCCATCTCGCCAAGGCGGTTGGTATCAATGCGGGAGGACGCCATTCGCTTGTGAAATCAATTCATGAATCTTTTGCCAGACGGCAGTCTAGTTCAAGGCAGGAACCCTGTCCATTTTCCGGTTCGATTGTTCCGCCCAACCCGGAAAGCCTTGTCATGCCTCTAGCTCTTTATGCTCTCACCGCCGGCGCCTTCGGCATCGGCGTCACCGAATTCGTCATCATGGGCCTGCTGATCGATGTCGGCAAGGACCTCGGCGTCTCCATTTCCGCCGCCGGCCTGCTCATCTCCGGCTATGCTTTCGGCGTGGTCCTTGGAGCACCATTGCTCGGCATCGCCACAGCGAAGCTGCCGAAGAAGCCGTTGCTGCTGGCCTTGATGGTGGTGTTCACACTCGGTAACGCGGCCTGTGCGTTGGCGCCGGACTACTGGACGCTGATGGCGGCTCGAGTCGTCACAGCGTTTGCGCACGCCACCTTCTTCGGCGTCGGCTCGGTGGTTGCCACCAGCGTCGTCGCTGCGGACAAGAAGGCGACGGCAATCGCCGTCATGTTCACCGGCCTTACCGCCGCTAACATCCTCGGCGTGCCTTTCGGCACCTGGCTTGGCCAGCACTATGGCTGGCGCTCCACCTTCTGGGCGGTCACGCTCATCGGATTTGTCGCGCTAGCCGTCATCCAGTTCCTGGTGCCAAGGCGCTTGCCGGCGGATGCCGCGACCAATGAAGACGGCAGCAGTCTCGCCGTTCTGGTGCGGCCCGCGGTGCTTGTTGGACTTGCCGTTACCGTTCTGTCCTGGATCGGCATCTTCGGCGCCTTCACCTATATCGCTCCCTTGCTGACCGAGGTCGCCGGCTTCCCGGAAACGGCCGTTTCCCCCATCCTGCTGGTTTTCGGCGGCGGCCTGCTCGTCGGCAACCTGCTCGGCGGGAAGCTCGCCGACAAACGCCTGACCGCAACCGTCATCGGCACACTGGCGGTTTTGGCACTAACATTGGTGGCAATGGCAGCAGCCATCCATCAGCAGATTGCCGCGGTCATCTTTGTCGGCCTTCTCGGCGCGGTCGGTTTCGCCACGGTGGCGCCGCTGCAGCTGTGGGTACTCGGAAAGGCCGGCGATGGTGGCCAGAGCCTGGTCTCGTCCTTCAACATCGCTGCCTTCAACCTCGGCAACGCGCTGGGCGCCTGGTTGCTGGGACTGGTCATCGACCACGGTCCAGGCTTGGCTGCCGTGCCTCTGTTCGCCGCCCTGTCGCCAGTGCTCGCGCTGGCCATCGCGACCGTCGCCATTCGCCGTGAACAAAGGCAGGCGCTCGTACCTATGGAAGCCGCCGCAGCGCGCTGCTAAACGGTTTCGACAGCCGCAACCGTCGGGCTGGTATCGATCCCGCTCCAGTCTCGTTCGGCAAGGCCGATCGGCCGGAATGGATCGACCATCGTTCCGGCCACCATCGAGGCCAGCAACTGCGGCGCCGGGGGTACCCGCGCCGCGGTCGCGACCAGACGGTCACGGATGAATGGCAAAAGCACCGAATCCGACTGGTAGAAGGGCGTGAACATCAAGGATAGCGCCTGGAAGGTACGCACATGCCACCTCCGCGCTCCAGCATAGGCGCCGAGTGCATCCTCAAGATCACCCTTCGTTTTGAGGGCATAACTCAACGCCGCGGCATCCAGCAACGCCATATTGGCGCCCTGCCCGAGCTGCGGGCTCGTCGAATGCGCGGCATCGCCGATGACGGCAAGCCGCCGGCCGGCTGGAGCTTTCAGCGTATGATGGCCATAGCGGGCGAGCGTGAGCTGGTCGAAGCTGTCGATCTGCGCCAGATAGGAAGCGCAAGCTGGCCACAGCGAGAGCACCCGTTCCTTCCACGCTTCCAATCCCTTCGCCCGCACCACCTCGGCGTCGGCCGGCCTGAGGCTCCAGAAGAAGGCCGCCATCTTGTCGCCGCCCGGTTCCGAGCGGCCGATCGGCAGCACCCCGATCATCACCGAGGCGCGGTCGTAACGCTGGGTGAGCGCATGTTCGTCAAACCCCTCGCCACGCCAGCCCAGCGACGTCCAGAAAGCACCGTAGGCGAGTGGTCGCGGTTCGGCCGGTTGGGCGACATGCCGGCGCAACTTCGAGCGCGAACCGGAGGCATCGACCACGAGATTGAACGGTCCGAGATTGCGGCCGTCATTGCAGAGCAACCGAACCCGCTCACCGGTCTCCAACGCATCCAGTTCAATACCGGTCTCAATGGAGATGCCGGCCTCGCGCACCGCGCGATAGAGCACGCCGAACAGGGCCGCCCGATGCACGGCAAGGCCGAAGCGTCCGCCCGGCCGCGCATTGTAGCGAACGTCGAGCACCGTGCGGCCGCTCGCGGCATCGGCGCCGTGCAGGCGCTCGATGCGGCTGCCGAGGGCAAGGATTGCATCAAGCAGGCCGAGATCGGCAAGCACCGTCAGCCCCGTCGGCTGCAGGATCAAGCCGGAGCCGACAGGCGACGGCTCATCGAAGCGCTCGAAGATGGTGACGCGGTGACCGGCACGGTGAAGATAGAGTGCCGCAGCGAGCCCTGCCGGACCGGCACCGGCGACCGCAATGTCGAGAGGGGCAACCACTACAGCGTCTTGGCGAACCAGTCGGCGGTCTTGGCGATGACCGGCTCGACGCCGCTGCTGAAATAGCTGAGCGCATGGTAGATGTGGTTTTCGCCTGGCAGCACTAGCGCTTCCTTGGGGTTTGCTGCCGAAGATGCCACGAACGGCTCGACATAGGCTCCGGAAAAATCGTCACTGCCGGCAATGGCGAGATAAGCGCCGCGATAGCGGGCGATAGCCGGCGCGAGCGGAAACCGGTCGAGACTATCGAAGAAACCCTTCTTGAGCACAAGCTGATGGTCGCCGAAGTCGATGACGGCGACACCCTTGCTCGCGGCCTTGTCGAAGGCCTTTTGGCCAACGTCGCCCACCATGTCCTTGTGGAAATCGCCAACCGAAGACCAGGTGACCAACGACTTGACCGTGCCCGGCTCCCGGTCCGCCGTCAGGATGGCAACGCCGCCGCCCAGGCTGAAACCGAGCACGCCGAGCCGTGCCGGATCGATGTGTTCATTGCCCTTCAGGAAAGAGAGACTGCTGAGTGCATCCTCCAGCTGGCTGTCGACGGTCAGGTCCTCGGCGTTGCCGTTGCTTTCACCGAAGCCGCGGAAATCGATGCGCAGTGAACCGATGCCCTTGGCGGCAAGTGCCTCGGCCTCGCGCTTGTATATGGAAGCAACCTCGTCGCGGCTGCCGGCAAAGCCGTGCAACATCAGAACCGCGGGTACCTTGCCGGCGCCATCCGGCAGGTTGAGCGTACCGGCGATGCCGTTTTCCAGCGTCACCACGGTTTCACTGGCCGTTGCGCTCATCGGCCAAGCCGCGATGAACGTGGCGCCTATCAGCGCCGCGTAACGTTTGAGCAAGGCGTGCATGGTGCCCCCCGTGGACTGTGGCCGAGAGTTGTCGCTCCAGCTTGCGCTGTCAACGCGGTGATCCGCCGCCCACGGTGAATTCTGAGTGAAGGACCAGGTCAAAGCCTACGCAGACACCCCGAACTTAGCTGGAAGCAACAACCTTTGCTGCTGCCAGACCTCTCCGTAAGGCTAGATCGTCACCTGCGTACCGACTTCCACGACGCGGCCGGTCGGAATCTGGAAATACTCCGTCGCGTCGGCGGCGGTCCGCGCAAGACCTATGAACAACCGGTCCTGCCACAACGGCATGCCCGAGTTGGGCGAAGCCTTCAGCGAACGGCGCGACAGGAAGAACGACGTCGTCATGATGTCGAACTTCCAGCCCTGCTTGCGGCAGATGGCCAGTGCCTTGGGGATGTTCGGCTGCTCCATATAGCCGAACGTCAGCGACACCCGCATGAACAGCTCGTTGATCGTCTCCATCTTGACGCGTTCGCTGTCGGGCACGATCGGTTGTGGCGCCGTCACTACCGAAAGGATGACATTCTGCTCGTGCAGCACCTTGTAATGCTTGAGACTGTGCATGAGTGCGGTCGGCGCACTGAGCGGATCGCTGGTCAGGAACACGGCAGTGCCGGCGACCACTTGCGGCTTCTTCTTGAGCAGGTTGCCGGCGAGGAAATCGAGCGGGATTTCGTTACGGCGGGTCTTTTCGAACAGATAGCGGCTGCCGCGCACCCAGGTCCACATCACCAGCACCACCGAGAAGGCTACCGCCAGCGAGGCCCAGCCACCCTCGAACACCTTGACGATATTGGAGACGAAGAAGCCGATGTCGATGAAGGCGAACAACGCCGTCAGCGCGACGGCAAGGCCAAGATGCCATTTCCAGATCCGGGTCATGATCACGAACAAGAGCACGGTTGTGACCAGCATGTTGCCGGTGACCGAGATGCCGTAGGCCGAAGCCAGTGAACTCGACTGCTGGAAGCCGACAACCAGCAGCATGACCACGATCGCCAGGATGAAGTTGACGCGCGGCATGTAGATCTGGCCGGACTGCCTCTCGGAGGTGTGCTGAATCTCAAGGCGCGGCAGCATGTTGAGTTGCACCGCCTGGCGCGTGAGCGAATAGGCGCCCGAAATCACCGCCTGGCTCGCAATGACGGTGGCGGCGGTGGCGAGCACCACCATCGGGATCAGCGCCCAGCCTTCGTTCATTTCAAAGAAGGGATGGCCGATCTCGCCGCCCCTCGCCAGCACATAGGCAGCCTGGCCAGCATAGTTGAGCAGCAGGCAGGGAAAGACGACCCAGAGCCAGGCGAGCACGATGGGCTTGCGGCCAAAATGGCCAAGATCGGCATAAAGCGCTTCCGCACCCGTCACCGCCAGGAAGATCGCACCCACGGTAACGAAGGCGACACCCGGCGAATTGAGGAGGAAATGCACGATGTAGTAGGGATTGATCGCAAGCAGCACTTCCGGGTCGTCGACGATGTGAACGATGCCGGAAACACCGATGGCGACGAACCACAGCGCGGTGATCGGCCCGAAGATCAAGGCTACGCTGCCAGTGCCGAACCGTTGCACGGAAAACAGGATTGCCAGGATCACCAGCGTCAGCGGCACCACATAAGGATCGAAGGTCGGCGTGACGACCTTCATGCCTTCCACGGCCGACAGCACCGAGATCGCCGGCGTGATGACGGCATCGCCGTAGAACAGCGAAGCACCGACCATCCCGATGCCGAGCACGATCGCCGAGCGTTTCTGGAAGGTGGCGCGCGCCAGCGCCATCAGCGAGAGGGTGCCGCCCTCGCCGCGGTTGTCGGCGCGCAGCACGAACATGATATATTTGATGGTGACGATGATCGTCAGCGCCCAGATCACCAACGACAGGACACCGAGAACATCCTCGCGTTTGGAGAGTTCGCTGCCGGAGGCCGCGACCAACGCTTCGCGGAAAGCATAGATCGGGCTGGTACCGATGTCGCCATAGACGACACCCAGCGCACCCAGCATCAACACCTTGGTGCTGTGCTGCTCAACCCCTGAATGCTCGGGCAGTTCGGTTCCTTCAGCCTCAGCGCCATGGTTGGCAGCGGCCATCGGTGACACTCCGTTTCAAGCGCGCGGTGCTCTACGCTTGCCGCAATGCAATATCAAGTGCCCCGGCGTCATGACGCTGATATTCGCGGGTTCGAAAAAACCTCTACCACCCGCACGCCTTAAGAAACCGCCCGATCGTACCTGCCATGCCATACTCCAGCGCATCGGCTGTCAAGCCATGTCCGATGGAGACTTCCGCCAACCCTGGAATGCGCCTCAGCAATGGCGGCAGATTCGCGACGACAAGGTCGTGACCGGCATTGACCTGAAGGCCCGCAGATATTGCAGCGTCTGCCGTTTTTCCAAGCCTTTCCAATTCTTTGGCGGCTTTTCCCGAATCGGAATGATAACCGCCATAGGGGCCGGTATAGAGCTCGATGCGATCGGCACCGATATCACGCGCAACCATCACGCCAGCGGGATCGGGATCAGAAAACAACGAAACGCGGAAGCCGCCTTTCTTCAGGCGCCTGACGATCGGTTCGAGAAAGTCGGCCTGCCCGACGAAGTTCCAACCATGGTCCGAGGTCGCCTGTGCAGGATCGTCCGGCACCAAAGTCACCTGCTCTGGCTGGTTCTTTTCCACAAGCTCGAGGAATTCCTCCGTGGGATATCCCTCGATGTTGAATTCGGCGCGGGGAAACTCGTCGTCGATCAGCGCGCGAAGCTCCGGCAAATCGGAATGGCGGGTATGGCGCTCGTCCGGGCGCGGATGCACGGTCAATCCGTGTGCGCCGGCAGCAAGCGCGATGCGGCCCAGACCAGTCACACTCGGCCAAGGCAGATCGCGGCGGTTGCGCAGCAGCGCGATGGCGTTGAGATTCACGGAAAGCTTGGCTGGCATGGTCGGCCTTGGGCTGTTGCGGGCGGCAGAAGCTATAGCCCAGCGACGTCGAAACAAACATCCTTTTTGGCTGTTCCAGCCGGCGGCTTCGATTGCGTGTCGTGACCGGATAGGCAAGATGGGCAACATCCGAAGGACACCCATGCTGATGCTGCGCATTCTCGATTTGCTTTCCGATCCCGGCAATGCGGCCCGCCGCAACGAGGATACCGCCGGCGGCAACACATCTTGCGCCTTCGTCATCGACGGCGCTACCGGACTGGGTGGCGAGCCGCTGCTCGACGCCACATCGGATGCGGCATGGCTCGCAACCTTCGCAACACAGGTTTTTGAAGCAGAAGTCGGCTTGGCCAACCCGATTGCCGATGTTGTTCGCAATTTGAACGCCCGCGTCCGGCAAGGAATCGTCGAAGCGTCCGCCGGCGAGACAATCGAAGCCTGGGCGCTACCGACCGCGAGCTTCCAACTGGTGCGCATGGAGAACCAGGAACTGGCCGTCTATGGCCTTGGTGACTGCCGGTTGTTCCTGGCCGGCGCGGATGGTGCCGCGTTCGAAACCAACGAAGACTACAGCAAGGCCGAAAGTGAAAGCGCCCGCCGCGCCGTGGCACAGGCTGGCGGCTTGACCGCCTGGCGCTCGCTGGCCGAGGAACCGGTCGTGCGCGAAGCCTTGCGCCGCTCTCGGGCGCGCCACAACCAGCCTGGCGGCTCGGTGTGGACGCTGGGTAGCGCACCTGAGGCGGCTGCTCATCTTTCCATCCGCAAGTTCAGCCCTGCCCTGCCGGCGCGCGGACTTTTGTGCACCGACGGTTTTTCAGCCCTGGCCGACAAATACGGCCGCTACGACAGCGCCAGATTGATCCAGGCTGCATCAGAACGTGGTCTGGCCACGTTGATGAGCGAGCTGCGTCGGATCGAACGGGAAGAGGATCCCGACGGACAGCAATATCCACGCTTCAAGGTAAGCGACGATGCAACTGCGCTACTGTTCGAGATAACGGATTAGAACGATCCGCCTGCTACATGCGGTCTACAGGTGGATATCGCCCATTGGCCGCCAACGTGAGGGACCGAAACGAGGTTTTGTCAGAAGACTGAGGACGTGGAGCGCTGACGTTCTGCTACCGCACCACCGTCAGCCGCTCGGCGGCGCGGGTGATCGCGGTATAGAGCCAGCGCTGACGCGTGTCCTTGAAGGCAAAACTCTCGTCGAACAGTACGACCTCGTTCCACTGCGAGCCCTGCGCCTTGTGCACGGTCAGCGCATAGCCGAAGTCGAAATCGTCGAAACGCTTCTTCTGCTGCCAGGAAATCTCCTCTTCCGGATTCTCGAAAGCGGCCTTCAACAGCTTGATCTTGGCGACGCCACGGTCGGGATCGTCCTCTTCTGGCGAGACCAGCAGGTTGATACCCGGCTTCACCGTCTCACGTGACGACGTCATCACTTTCCACAAAGAACCATTGAGCAAGCCCTTGGCCGGGTCATTGCGCAAGCAGACCAGCTTGTCGCCCGCCTGTGGATAGTCAGCGGTAAAACCCTTCAATTCGCGCAGGCGCTGATTGTAGCGCCGCCGGGTCTGGTTGCGCCCGACCAGCACCTGGTCAGCCTTCAGCACCAGATCCTGGTTGACGTCCTCACGACCGATGACCTGCGCGGCACCGTAGTCGCCGCGCATGAACTCGCGCCCTTCGCGCACGTCGAGCGCCAGACGGATGATCGGATTGTCGCGTGCCTGCCGGTGGATTTCGGTGAGCAGGTAATCCGGTTCATGCTCGGTGAAGAAACCGCCGCCGGAAATCGGCGGCAGCTGCGCCGGGTCGCCCAATACCAGAACGGGTGTGCCGAAAGACAGCAGATCGCGGCCGAGCTGTTCGTCCACCATCGAACATTCGTCGATGATGACAAGCGCAGCCTTGGCGATCGGGCTCTGGCGATTGAGCGAGAAGGTTGGATTGATCGAGGTCTTGCCGGTGGTCTCGTCCTCGACGGCTTCTTCGCCGCGCGGCCGATAGATCAGCGAATGGATGGTTCGGGCGTTCACGGCACCCTTCGAACGCAGCACCTGAGCCGCCTTGCCGGTGAAAGCCGCGAATTGCACCTGACCATCGACATGTTCGGCGAAATAACGCGCCAGCGTCGTCTTGCCGGTGCCCGCGTAACCGAACAGACGAAACACCTGCGGTTGGCCGATCTTCAACCAGCGCGCGACCGCCTTCAGCGCCTCATCCTGTTGGGGTGAAAGTTCCATGGCCGAGACAAAGGAGATTCTGTCGCCGACGGCAAGCCCCCATCGGCAGATAGCTGCCAACGGCTATTGCTTTGCTAGTCTTTCAAAAGCCTTCACGGTTTCGCGCAGCGCCCGGTCGCGCAACTTGTCGGTGCGCAGCACCATGGCCAGAGTACGCGAAAGCGACGGTAACAGCGGTTTGATGCCGAAACGTTTGGCATCGCGTTCATTGCCCACCGCTTGCCGGGGCAGGATCGCGCAGCCGAGCCCGGCCGCCACCAGTTCCTTGATCGCCTCGACGCTCCCCAGCGACATGGCCGGCTTCATGCGGATACCGGCAGCACCGAACCAGCCTTCGACGAGACGATAGGCATTGCCGCCCGTCTCGAACAACACCAATTGCAAGGCGGAAAGGGTTTCGGGTGTCATCTCGACCGGCATTGGCGCGCCCGAGGCAAAGACAGCAACGAATTCGTCCTCGACTAGAGGCGTAATATCGAGCGATCGGCCAGAGACTGGCAAGGACACCAGCCCGATGTCGATGCGGTTCTCCTGCACGGCCTCGACGATCGCCGCCGCGTTGCCGGTGCTGACTGCGATCTCCATCGTGGGAAAGCGCTCTCGCAGCGCCTTCAACGCCGGTGGCAAAAGATGGATGCTGGCCGTGGCGCCGGTGCCGATACGGACACGGCCGGGCTGATCACTGGCATGCCCGGCCATCGCATCCAGCGCGGCATCCACCACAGCGCCAATCTTCTCTGCGTGAAGAGAAAGCTCAATACCGGCTGCCGTCGGTTGCGCCTTACGACCGATGCGTTCGATCAGCCTCAATCCAAGCCGTTTTTCCAATTCTCGCAATTGCAGGCTGACCGCAGGTTGCGTCAGCCCTTGCTTTCGAGCCGCAGCTGAGAAGCTGCCCAGTTCGACAACATCAAGAAAGGTTTGCAACTGATCGAGCTTCAGTCCGCGCATACAAAGAAACTCTAATGCTTTGTATCAGCTATGCAAGAATTCCTTTGTGATATGCGTCACGCGATTATGGCGAACCATAACCGCTGAGATTCCCATGCCCGTCTGCGCCGCTTTCCTCGAACTGCTGCGTTATCTCGCCCAATCCCCATCGTCACGGCTACGGCAACGCGAGGTGCTGCGCGAGTTGGACGCGCATCTGTTGACGGACGTGGCGCTGACGAAGAGGCAGGCGACCGACGCGCGCCTGTCGGCAAGGAAAGCGCCAGCTATACCAAGCCATTCACTGAGCTTGCCGCACGCACCAAAAGAATAGGCCGGACGCTCGTGCATCCGGCCTTCTTCTTTGCTTCGAGCAAGCTCTATTTCTTGGCGTGCAGCGCAATATGCTGCTCGAACGCCTTGCCGAAAGCGGTGAGGAAATCCTTGGTGCCCTGATTGGTCAGGTTGCCGGCCTCATCGAACAGGCTGGCAGCGCCGCCGATATAGGCTTCAGGCTGCCCCATCACCGGCATGTTCAGGAACGCCAGCGATTGACGCAGGTGGTGGTTGGAGCCGAAGCCGCCAATGGCGCCGATCGAGGTGGAGATGATGGCCGCGGGCTTGCCGTTCAGCGCACCCTGGCCGTAGGGCCTCGAGGCAACGTCGATCGCATTCTTCAAGACACCCGGCACCGAGCGATTGTATTCGGCGGTGGCGAACAACACGGCATCGGCATCGGCGATACGCTTGCGGAACGCAACCCAATCGGCTGGCGGATTCGTGTCGAGATCCTGATTGTAGAAGGAAACGGCGCCGATATCGAGGAAGTCGAAGTCGAGACCTGGCGTCAGCGCGGCAAGCGCTTTGGCGATCTTGCGGTTGAACGAGTCCTTGCGCAGGCTGCCGACGAGTACGGCCACTTTGGTCATTGAAAATTTCCCTTGGATGAATGGATTGATGGTGGCTCTGACGCCGCAAACCATGGGCTTGCCCCACGGCCGCATCGTCCCCTCGCCCGACGCCAGACGAGCGGCACATTATTCATATTGAGGGAGACGGCAATTCAACTGATTGCGAACAGTCTGTAACCTATTCGGCCGCGACCTGACGATCCTTGTTCTCGTCGAACAGCGAAGGCTGTGCTGTTCCTTCAACCAGATGAAGATCGGGCTTCTTGCCTTTGCGGACAAAGCCCAGCAGCCATTGCGACAGCCACTCCATGTAGAGATAGATCACGGGCGTGACGAACAGGGTGAGCACCTGCGAGACCATCAGGCCGCCGACCACAGCCACGCCGAGCGGCTGGCGCAGCTCCGCGCTGGCGCCTTCGCCGATGGCAATAGGCAACGTACCCATGATAGCGGCAAGCGTCGTCATCATGATCGGGCGGAAACGCATGACGCTGGCCTTGTGGATCGCGTCGCGCGCACTTCGTCCCTCGCGGCGCAGCACCAATGCCACGTCGATCATCATGATGCCGTTCTTCTTGACGATGCCGATCAGCATCAGCAGTCCGATAACGGCGATGACCGAAACATCCATTCCAACGAGCCGCAGCGACAGCACCGCACCGAGCAGGGCAGAAGGCAGGCTGGTCAGGATGGTAAGCGGATGGATGAAGCTCTCATAGAGCATGCCGAGCACGATGTAGATAGTCAGGATCGCACCGGCGATCAGCAATCCCTGATTGGCAAGTGAATCCTGGAAGGTTTTGGCCGTGCCCGAGAACGAGGTGGCAATCGTCTTCGGCACGCCGATCTCGGCTTTCAGCGCCTCGATACGGGTCACCGTATCGCCGAGCGACACGCCTTGCGGCAGATTGTAGGAAATCGTCACCGCCGGCAGCTGGCCGAGCTGGTTGATGGTAAGCGGCCCTGCCGTGCGGTCGACACGGGCGAAGGCGCCGAGCGGCACCAGCGAGCCGCTGGACGTGCGGAACTGGATCGACAGCATGCGTTCCGGTGACCAGTCGATCTTCGGATCGAGTTCGGTGATGACCTGATAGCTGTCGGCCGCACCGAAGATGGTCGTCACCTGGTCAGTGCCGAAACCGCCATAAAGGCTGTTGAGCAGCGTGTTGGTGTCGATGCCCAGTGTCGCCGCCTTGTCGCGATCAACGATCAGGGATGCTTGCAGCGCAGTGTTCTGCAGATCGTTGTTGACGTCAGCGAACATTGAATGATCGGCCTGCATGGCTTCCGTCAGCTTCTGGGCCCAATCATTGGTCTCATCGGTCTTAAGACCCTGGACGACCAGCTGATAGGCGCTGGCGGAGGAACGCGAGCCTAGCCGCAGGTTCTGCACCGGTTGCATGAAGGTGCTGATGCCGGGAACGTCCGCCAGCGGACGCCTGAGGCTTGCCATCACGTCAGTCATTTCGGGCCGGTCGCTCTTCGGCTTCAGCTCGACAAACAGCGACCCCTGGTTAAGTCCACCGGAACCGAAACCGCCACCGACCGTGGAAGTGACATGCGCCACATAGGGTGATTTCTCGAAAACCTCGGCGACCTGGGCCTGCAGCTTCACCATCGCATCGAAGGAGATGTCCTGGCGCGCGCGGGTCGACACGGAAATCTGGCCGATGTCTTCCTGCGGCAGGAAACCTTTGGGCGAGACGGTGAACAGCCAGACCGACAACGTTGCGGTGCCGAGGAAGACGAGAAACACGATGAAGTGGTGCGCCAGGCACCAAGTGAGGACCCGGTCATAGATGCGCGTCAGCCAGCCATGCTGGTGTTCCCCGCCCTGCCCTTCCGGCTTGTGGCCTTTCGGCAGGGTCAGGAGATGCGCGGACAGCATCGGCGTCAATGTCAGCGACACAAACATCGACGCAAGGATCGCCACCGTCACCACGACCGCGAATTCGTTGAAGATACGGCCGATGACGCCGCCCATCAAAAGCACCGGGATGAACACCGCTACCAGCGAGATCGACATCGAGAGAATGGTGAAGCCGATCTCGCGCGAGCCTTTCACGGCTGCCTGGAAGGCCGGCAGACCATCTTCTTCCATATGCCGATAGATGTTTTCCAGCATCACGATCGCATCGTCGACGACGAGGCCGACCGCAAGCGTCAGTCCCATCAGCGAGATGTTGTCGATGGAGAAGCCGAGCAGGAACATCACGCCGAGCGTGGCAATCAGCGAGATCGGCACCGCCACAGCCGGGATGATCGTCGCCGTCACTCTGCGCAGGAAGACGAAGATCACCAGCACGACCAATCCGATGGTGAGCAGCAATGTGAACTGAACGTCATCGACGGCAGCGATGATCGAGGTCGAGCGGTCGTTCATCAGCTGGATCGAAGCAGCCGCCGGCATCTGGTCTTCGAAAGACGGCAGCATCGCCTTGACGCGGTCGACCACAGCGACCGTGTTGGCGTCGGGCTGACGCTGCACGGCCAGGATGATACCGCGTGACTTGTCGAACCACGACGCCGAAGTTGTGCTTTGCACGGAATCGATCACGCGCGTGACGTCGCCGAGACGGACCGGATTGCCGTTCTTGGTCGCGATGATGATCTTGGAAAAGGCGTCCGCGTCCTGCAACTGCGTATTGGTGGTGATGGTGAGCTGCTGCTGGCTGTTCTGCAGCACGCCAACCGGCGCGTTGCTGTTGGCCGACTGCACCGCTGCCTGCAACTGGTCGATCGAGATGCCGCGCGCGGCCAGCGCCGTCGGGTCGATCTGGATACGCACCGCGTATTTCTTCGAACCCCAGACCATGACCTGGGCGACACCATCGATGGTCGACAGCGAAGGAGAGATCACGTTCTGGGCGATGGCGTCGAGGTCGGTCAGCGGCACCGTATCGCTGGTCAGCGCCATCAGAAGGATCGGCGCATCGGCCGGATTGACCTTCCTGTAGCTTGGTGGCGACGTCATTTCCGGCGGCAATTGCCGCTGCGTTCGCGCGATCGCAGCCTGCACGTCGGCCGCGGCGGCATCGATGTCGCGGTTCAAGGCGAACTGCACGGCGATCGAGGTCGAGCCGAGAGAATTGGTGGTCGAAATCGAATCGACGCCGGCGATGGTGGCGATCTGCTTGATGAGCGGAACGGCGACCGACGTCATCATCGCATTGGGTGATGCGCCCGGCAGCGAAGCTGAAACATTGACGGTCGGGAACTCGGCGCTCGGAAGGGCCGCGACCGGCAGGAATTTATAGGCAAACAGACCACCCAGAATGAGCGCGATCGACATCAACAGTGTCGCGACGGGCCTACGGATGCAGAATTCGGAGATCATCGTCGGTCAGCCCGCCGTTTCGTTTCCGTTTGCCTTACCGGCCGCTTTCGGAGACTTGCTCTCGCCTGTCCCGCTGTTGTCCGTTTCACGCACGGCGGTTCCCGGCTTGAGGCTCAACTGGCCGTCCACCACCACTTTCTCGCCGTCCTTCAACCCACTGGCGATGGCGCTGTCGTTCTCATGGCTTATCGCCACCTTGACCGGCCGTGCCTCGACCGTGTTGTCGGCCTTCACGACATAGACGAACGAGCCCTGTTGGCTCGGCTGTACGGCCTGTGTCGGCACGGTAACCACCTGCGGCATCATACCGGCATTGACCGTCACATTCACATATTGACCAGGCCAAAGCTTGAGATCGGCGTTAGGCACGGTCGCCCGCGCAGTAATGGTACCCGATGCAGTATCGACCGCGGAATTCACGAAATCGACCGTGCCGGACCCGATCGATGCCGGATTGCCGTCCTTGTGCAGCGTCACCGAAACCGAACCGGGCTTGGCCGTCGCCTGCTGCAGCAAGGCAAGATCGGCCTCGGGAAGGTTGAAGGCAACGCGCAGCGGATCCATTTCAGTGATCGTCACCAGGGGCGTAGCCCCCGTACCGGTAGCGCCACCGGCCGTCACCAGATCACCGACACTGACGCTGACGGCGCCAAGTCGTCCGGAAATCGGTGCTGTAATCGTCGTGTAGCCCAGTTGCACGAGATCGGCATCGAGAGCCGCCTGGTCGGCAGCCACCGTCGCCTGTGCCGCTTTCTGAGCCGCCAAAGCCTGGTCATAAGCCTGCTGTGTGCCGGTCTGCCTGGCAAGCAGGCTCTTGGCCCGCTCTAGATCGGCGGCGGCGCTGGCTGCCAGCGCCTGGTCTTTCGCCAACGTTGCCTTGTCCTTCTCGACCTGCGCATTCAGCGCCCGGTTGTCGAGCGTGATCAAGACATCGCCCTGCTTGACCATCTGACCGTCCTCGACAGCAATGGTCATGACCTGGCTGGCGACGCGCGCATTGATGTTGGCCACCGCGGGCGAGGCCAAGAAGCCGATAGCATAGCGCTGGATTGGGAAATCGGTGACCTTCGCCGTTGCGGTCGCGACAGTGACGGCACCACGACCGCCGCCTTGCGCTCGGCTGCTATCGCCTTTGTTTTCAGTCGCCGCCTGGGCCGCGATTTCCTTTTCGCCGAACGGCAGCGCCTGCCAGACCTTCGATGCCCCCGCGGGCCACAGATAAGCGCCCGCAGCGACGACAACGACGCCTCCGATGAGCCCGATCAGTGCTTTGTTGCGAACCGTCAATGCGCCCTCTCGATCTAAGGTCAGGACCTTGCCTGCCGGTCCCGGCGCATCCGTATGCACCTCGTCGAATGAGGTCGTGCGCGATGAATCTCAGGCTAAGATAGCGCAACTTCGCGACTGAAAATGGTCAAAACGCCTTCATTACAAAGATTTAATGCGCTGCACAAATTCACGGTGGCGTGATCGGCGCCTCAGCGCAGCATCGGCCAGAGCGTTGCGGCAAGCGCCAAACCCATGACGATGTTGAACCATTTCAACTTGACGGGATCGGACAGGAAGCCGCGCAACGCCACGCCGAAGCCCGCCCAGCCCGAGATGGTGGGCAAGTTCACGATGGCGAAGGTGATGGCAATCACCGCCACGGAAAGGAACGGCCTGTCGGGATTGGTGTAGACCGCCATGGCAGTCACCGCCATCACCCAGGCTTTGGGATTGACCCACTGGAACGCTGCCGCTTCGAGCAGTGTCATCGGGCGTGCCTTCTGCTCGCCACCGCTCCCCATCGAACGCGACATCGCTATCTTCCAGGCAAGGTAAAGCAGATACGCGCCGCCTGCGATCTTCAGCGCCGTATGCAGCGCCGGGAATGCCGTCAGCACCGTGCCCAGTCCAAGACCGACGGCAAGTGCCAATATGAGAAAACCGATACTGATGCCGACCATATGCGGAATGCTGCGCGCAAATCCGAAATTCACGCCGGAGGCCAGAAGCATGAAGTTGTTCGGCCCCGGCGTGACAGAGGTCACGAAGGCATAGACGACAAGAGCAAGAAAAGCGTCGAAAGACATTGCGATCGTTCAGCTTTGGCGCCGGCAAAAAGGTCAGGCTAGTTGACCCTTTCCCCGGTCCAAGTCACGAAAATTGTTGTCTCGGTGACAATGCCGCCGCAGCGGCGCGTCACATCCCCTGAGGACCGCGATTCATCGCCGCCACCCCTGTGCGGCAGATTTCAACAAGGCCGAGCGGGCGCATGATGGCGATGAACTGGTCGATCTTCGAACTCTTGCCGGTGATCTCGAAGATGAAATGTTCGGTGTTGGCGTCGATCACGCTGGCGCGGAAAGCATCCGCCAGCCTCAGTGCCTCGACGCGGCTGTCGCCGGTTCCCGCCACCTTGACCAGGGCTAGCTCCCGCTCCATCGGCCGCTCCTGACCGAGTTCGGCCGAACGCACTGTCAGATCGACCACACGATGCACAGGCACGATGCGCTCGAGCTGGTGCTTGATCTGCTCCAGCACATGCGGCGTGCCGCGCGTCACGATCGTGATGCGCGACAGATGTTTCTCGTGCTCGGTCTCCGAAACGGTCAGGCTTTCGATGTTGTAGCCCCGCCCGGAGAACAGGCCGATAACCCGGGCAAGCACGCCCGGCTCATTGTCGACCAACACCGACAAAGTATGGTTTTCTGGCTTTTCCGTCTCTTTGGCTATGAAGTAAGCGGAGCCGGTGGGTTGAAGGTGCTGTGTCATTGTCCTGTCCTGTGTCTGCCCGGCGGTTGCCGGTATTTATCAATGTTCGAAGAGGATGTAAGCGCTGGTCAGGGCCGCCGGGAAACCGTCGATTTGGCCGGCCCACGCATCGCGTTTGGTTTTGACGAAAGCGTCCGCATAGCTGAGGTCGCCTCCAAGTAGGTTTTCATAGAAGCGTGCCATAAATTGTACTGTCGCCGCGTCGTCGACCTTTTCGACGGTCAGAAGCGTGCGCCGCGTCCCAGCTACCGATAGCGCCAGCGGCAGGCCACGCACCGTGGAGGTTACACCGATGTCGCCCAGGGCGGTATCGCAGGCGGAAATGACGACGAGCTGCGAGGCCCTGAGATTCCAGCTCAGCAATTCACGCGCATAGACGATGTTGTCGTCGTCGGTTTCCGTCGGCTCATCGGAAAGCTTGGCGCCCGAGAGCTCGAAACCGGCATTCATCAGGCGAGCCGACAACCCTTCGCCGGGCATGAAAAAGCCATGCGTCGAGAAATGCAGGATCGCTTTGCCGCCAGTTGCCGCACGCATCGCAGCTTCGCTACCATCCTTGCCTTCGGCAACCCGAACGACAAGATTCTTTCCACGGGCGATCGCGGCGATCTTTTCGACTTCGTCGCGTGAGCCGGGTAGATAAGTGCTGCCGTCATCATTGTAGGCCAGGCCACCGGCAAGCAGGATGCCGTCCCCCGCAGAGGGACGGTCTTCCTTCGCCCTAAATTGATACGCCTGCCGGCTGGTAGCGATATGCACGTCAACCAATTCGCCCAACCGCTTGCCGCCTGTCGACCGCAATTCCGCGAAGTCGAGCGGATAGAGAAAGTCGGTCGGAATGACATAGAGCGCCTTGGCACCTTTCGCCGCCTCGCCGACAATCTTCGCCAGCTTTTCAATGAAGCCACTCGTTGGCTCGGCCTTGCCGTCGCGCGGATCGAAGGCGTCGACCTCGACGACTTCCGCAGACGCGTCCGCACGGGAGATCGCGGCGAAGATCCGATATTTGCTGGGACTGCCTCCCCGGTCCGCAGGCCACTCACTGACAACGGCGAGATCGACGATGACGTCGCCCTGTGCCGGTCTGGCGACCGGCCCGGTTTCTTCGATCGCACTCTTTATCCATGGCTGTACCGGCGCACCACCGCGCTTTTCGAGCTCGGCATTCAGAGCTTTGCGCGCATCCTCCATCGCCTGCCGTTGCGGCGCCAACGCCTCGGTGTAGAGCGTGGCCGTAACGATCTCACGAAACCGTCCGAAGTCGCTGAAATAGGCCCTGATCAAATCGCGCAGCTGCGGATCGCTTATCGTTTCGGCCTCGACACGCAATTGCCGCTCGGTGCCTCGTGTCAGTGTCTTCCAGTTGTCCAGTGCGGAGGCAAACAGCTCGGCGGCGTCAGAATTGCGTGTCGCGAACTCGGCGAGCGAACCAAGCATATCGTCGGCGAGAATGCGCACCGCCTGCCCTGCGCGCAGGCTGCCCGAAGCAGAAACACTCGAACGCGCCCAATCGAACATCACGGCATCGAGCTTGCGATAGGTGTCGATCGCGGCCTTGGCATCCGCCTTTTGCTGCAGCCGTGCAAGCAAAAGCTCGGCCTCGAAGGTCATGGGATGCGCTTCGCCCAATTGCTCGCGCGCAGTGGCGACTGCGTGCTCGCGATAGGCTTCCGCATCTTCGTTCCGGCCCATCTTCTCGGCCTCGTCGGCATAGAGACCGAGGAAAGAAAGCGACTGTTCGATATCGGCCCCGTCGGTGAATTGCGTGGTGTCACGCGACTGGATTTCCTTCTTGCTGAATTTGCGTTCACCCAGGCGATATTGCGCGTAGGCCTGCCAGCGTTCTGTCTGTCGACGGTAGTTGGGATTGAATCCCGGCTGAGCGACGATGCGCCCGATCGAGGCCAGTGCTGCCTTGGCATCCTTCCAGCGCTCAGCCTCGAACAGATCATGCGCCATATTCATGGCCGAGATCACCGTGTCGTTCGCGCCACCACCAAACGCCTTGTAGCGCTTGTCATAGGCATATTTGTCGAATTCCAGCGCAGCAGCGGGTAGTTTTAAGGAGCGCAATACGGCGGCGCGATTGTTCATGATGCGCCATAGATCAGCGTTGTCTTCGCCCAGCGACTTCAAGCCGTTTTCATAGATATATTGATAGGCCGCTTCGGCCGAAGCAAGCTGGCCGGCAGCATGCATGGTCTGGGCCAATCCATCGTAGGCGTTCAGGACTTCCACGCTGCCCATGCCGAAATGATCGGCTAGCACGGTGAGCGCCTGATAGCCGAACTTGATGGCTTCGTCGTAATTCTTGTCGCCGCACAGGAACACGCCGACATTGAACATCAGGAAGCCCTTGCCCGGCCCTGTGTCGGTCTCCATCAGTTTGGAATCGAGGCCACGCTGAAAGATGCGCTGGGCTGTATCGGCACCGGCAAAGCGCCTGAAATTCTCGCCCGCTTGCCCAACCGTGTTAAAGAACAGGTCGGCACGGCCGACGAGTTCCATGGCGTTGAGCGTCGCGAAGAGGCGCTTTTCAGCGATCTCGGGGCGCTTGGCCGTCAGTTGCGAATAAGCGGCATCGACGCGCGCATTGAACGCGGCTTCCGAATCCTCCCCTGAGCGCCGTGCTACCGTCTCGACATGCAAGTCGAGCAACCTGTCCTGTTCGTCCACCCTGCCGGTTCGACCCGCAGCGTCAGCCAAAAGCAGCCCGAATTCATCGGCGCGTCGCTGGTCAAGATTTCGAATGACCGTATCGGCACGCTTGAACAGCGTATCGTAGAGATCCTTCCAGTTCTCTGCATACATGTCGCTCTGTGCCAGAAGATAGGCTGCGTAAGCGGCCGCCTTTGGATCACGTTTTGCAAATTTCCCGTCGAGCAGCGCCAGCGCCTTGCGGCGCGCATCCGCGAAGTCCGATTTGCGGATCGCCGTCTCGACCGCCTGAATTTCCGGCGGTCGAGGCGCGGTCTGTTCGACGGATGGCTTCTCTTTTGGGGGTTCGACAGCCTGCTGGGCAATGGCTGGCATAGCCAGCAAGAACATGATTGCACCGGCAAGGCCTAACCTCACCACCCACCTATGCGTTGAATGGTTCGCGGCCAAGGCCGAACAGTCGATGTCCCCGGCCGCGAGCAAGTTTAGACCAGCTCCCTGCCCTTGGCATCGATGGCGTTGGCGACCGCTTCGTCGGTAGCCTCATCGGGAAGCAGCATCTCGTTATGCGCCTTGCCCGACGGGATCATCGGGAAGCAGTTGGCCAGGTTGGCGACACGGCAATCAAACAGCACCGGCTTCTTGACCGAGATCATCTCCTTGATGGCATCGTCGAGATCGCCCGGTTTTTCGCAGCGGATACCGTGGCCGCCATAGGCTTCGGCCAGCTTGACGAAGTCCGGCATCGCCTCGGTGTAGGAATGCGACAGCCGGTTCCCGTGCAGCAATTGCTGCCACTGACGCACCATGCCCATATATTGGTTGTTGAGGATGAAGATCTTGATCGGCGCCTCGTACTGGACTGCCGCACTCATCTCCTGGATCGTCATCTGCACAGAAGCGTCGCCGGCGATGTCGATGACCAGCGCATCCGGATGCGCGATCTGCACGCCGAGCGCGGCCGGCAGACCATAGCCCATCGTGCCGAGGCCTCCCGACGTCATCCAATGATTCGGTTTGTCGAAATGGAAATGCTGTGCCGCCCACATCTGATGCTGGCCGACCTCGGTGGTAATATAGGTGTCGCGGTCCTTGGTCAGTTCGTAGAGCCGTTCGATCGCATATTGCGGCATGATCACATCGTTGCTCGGCTTGTAGGCAAGTGAGTCGCGCGCGCGCCAACGGGCAATCTGTTCCCACCAGGGATAGAGCGCCTTCTTGTCGGCCTTGGCTGTGGCACGCCACAGCCGCACGAGATCTTCCAAAACCCGGCCGACATCACCCAGAATGCCGATATCGGCGCGCACGTTCTTGTTGATCGAGGACGGATCGATATCGATGTGGATCTTCTTGGAATTCGGCGAGAATGCGTTGAGACGACCGGTGATGCGGTCGTCGAAGCGAGCGCCCACGCACAGCATGACGTCGCAGTCGTGCATGGCCATGTTGGCCTCGTAGGTGCCGTGCATGCCGAGCATGCCCAACCAATTCTTGCCTGAAGCCGGATAGGCACCCAGCCCCATCAGCGTCGAAGTGATCGGGAAGCCGGTCAAATCGACCAGCTCGCGCAGCAGATGGCTGGCCTCCGGGCCCGAATTGACGACGCCGCCACCGGAATAGATGACTGGCTTCTTGGCCCCAGCCAGCATTTCGACCGCCGCCTTCACCTTCTCCAGATCGCCCTGAACCTTGGGTTGATAGGAGGTGCGTGGTGCTGTCTGTGGCGGCGTGTAGATGCCCTTCGCGAACTGCACGTCCTTCGGGATATCGACGACGACCGGCCCGGGACGACCGGTTGTGGCGACGTGGAAGGCCTCGTGAATGATGGCGGAGAGCTCGTTCACATCCTTCACCAGCCAGTTGTGCTTCGTGCAGGGCCGGGTAATGCCGACGGTGTCGCACTCCTGGAAGGCGTCGGAACCGATCAGCGACGTCGGCACCTGTCCGGTCAAGCAGACCAGCGGAATGGAATCCATCAGCGCATCCTGCAAAGGTGTCACCGCATTGGTGGCACCGGGGCCGGAGGTGACCAGCATGACGCCGGCCTTGCCGGTAGAGCGGGCATAACCTTCCGCCGCGTGGCCAGCTCCCTGCTCATGGCGGACCAGAATGTGCTGGACCGCGTCTTGCTGGAAAAGCTCATCATAGATCGGAAGGACCGCGCCGCCCGGATAGCCGAAGAGATGCTTGACGCCGTTGTCGATCAGCGCCTGCACAACCATTTCGGCGCCAGTCATCTCGCGCCGCTCGCTTTGTCCGTTGCTCATAGATCCGGTTCCGTCTTTTCCTGCTTTTTCAAGCTCTTGCTGGTCGTCTGGTCATGTTTTGAATAATAAAAAAGGCCCCCGAGGGAGCCTGTGTGTTGCGCATGGGAGGCCTTTGCCCGGCGGTTACACCGCCTTGCCCACGCGCCTTCCTACGAGAATGAGTACCGTCTTGTTCATCGTGGCGGACAATAGGTGCAAGCACGAAGCGCTGTCAACTGGGATATCACGCCGATTTTCAAGATCGCCATGGGACACCCTGAGTGCTGGCGCGGCATTCGCCGCAATCGCTTCAAAATGACCGATTGCGGCGAACACTAGCAAGCTGTTTTTGCGACGCTCAGCCTCGTGCCTTGCAATGCGGATCGTGCGGATCGCATTTGCTGAGCTTGCGCGCGGCGGGGGCAGGCTTGTGCGGAGCAACCTGTGGTCGGCGCGGCGCATTCATATGAGCAGTCTGGTGCTGAGGCATCGCCCGAGCAGGCGCCGGGTGGTGCTGTGGGGGAGCACCTTCTTGCACAACGGCCACGTTGGTGCGGTGGCGCTGCGCAATCGCCGGATTTGGTGGCCTCGGCCTACGTGGCGCGTTCTTCGTGTGAACCGATTGCGACCTGGCCTGTTTCTCGTTGATGCTTCCTTCGATCCCGGGCTTTCTTGAGCCGGCTCCCGCTACCGGCGGCAACGGCTTCTTGTGCGATTGTTGCACCCCCTTCGCCGCTGGGCTTCCCTTGGATTTCGGCGGCACCACCAGCTGGGTGACTGCAGGCGACCTGCCGGCAGTCACGTTATCGGGTTTGGTTGGCGCTGTGGGATTTGCCGTAGCGTGTGCAATACTGGCTGGCGTGGCAGATTTACCTGACAAAGGTAGGGGCTGTGCCGGTTGCAGAGATACGGCCCTGACCTTGACCTCATGAGCCTTCGAGACATCGAGCTTGGCCGGTGCCAGCGAACCCTTGGCCGGTGGCACGATGTTGGCCGCTTGGACCTTGGCGGCTACAGGCTGGGGCAACCGTGCCAGTGTCGGGCCGGCGTTGATCGGAATCGCTCGGTTCTCGATCCGAACGGTTGAGCTGCCATAGTTGTTGTAGATATTGTTCACCACCACCCGCTGGTCGATGATGGTGGTGTTGCGCACAATCGTCACATTGTCTTCGACCGGACGCAGCGCCGGCAGGACCTCGGCCGCGCCGATCGCCACGACCGGAACGAAAGACCACCATGCGTCGTGGAATACCACGCGCTCTTCCGGCGGCGGTGCCGGCACCCAACCGACGTAGTCGTTGCTCTGGCGCCAGACGACCCAGGCCGGTGCCCATTCGTCGCCGGCGATCCAGACCCAGCCCAGTTCGTCGTCATAGGCCCAGCGTCCGTAATGGAAGACGACGGTGCCGAACGGTTCGCTGGATTCCCAATACCAACCGTCGTCGGTCCATACCCAACGACCAACCGTGTATGGCCGCCACGTGGCGGTGACGGATGGCACCCAGACCTCGCCGTATCGGCGTGAGATCTGCCAAACGCCATATCTGGTGAGCTTTTCACGCACCGCCATCGAAACGGTGGCGGCATTCGCCGATTGGACAACTGGCGCTATCAGCGGGACACCGGTCGTTCCACCGATCGCAAGGATGAGAGCCAGGCAGGCCGCTTTCAGGCACCTGCCGTTCAAGAAGAATTTTTCCGCGTTCACGACACACACTCCAATGCCCGTGCCCTTCTGCGAAACGCGACCGGCGGCCATCCCTCAACGCAGACCGAGATATCGCTGAAGCAACGATTTCAAAGCAGCGAGACGGTATTGGGGCAGGCTCCATCACGTTCCCGCGAGCACGCCCCTCAACAGGGCCGTACCGCTATAACCTCTTGAAATCGCACCAAACTATGGTGGGGCGTGACGAAAGCGGCCGTCTCTGCCGATACTTTCCGCGACCGGCCGGAGGATCGGCATAGCCGCAACGATCGTCACGTTTCCAAAGGGAGGAACCCGCATGCTCGACAAGGCCCCCAACGCAAAGCTTTCCAAACTGCTCGCCGATTTTGGAGCCGCACTTGCAGCCAGCGACATCGAAAAAGCCGTCTCCTTCTTTCAGGACGACTGCTATTGGCGCGACCTTGTCACCTTCACCTGGAACCTCAAGACAATGGAGGGGCACGATCAGATCCGCACCATGCTGAAGAGCCAGCTTGGCGCCATCAAGCCGTCGAACTTCGCGATTGCCCAAGGCGAAGATGCAACGGAAAGCGATGGGCTGCTGGAGAGCTGGATCACTTTCGAAACCGAAGCGGCGCGCGGCTACGGCCACATCCGGCTGAAGGATGGCAAGATCTGGACGCTGCTCACCACCATGGCGGAGTTGAAGGGTCATGAAGAGAAGGCGGGCTTCACCCGTCCGCTCGGCGCCAAGCATGGCCAGGGCAAGAATCGGCCGAGCTGGAAGGAGGAGCGCGAGAAAGAGCAAGCCGAACTCGGCTTTGCCACCCAGCCCCATACGCTCATCATCGGCGGTGGCCAGGGCGGCATTGCGCTGGGCGCGCGGCTGCGGCAGCTCGGCGTGCCCACCATCATCGTGGAACGCAACGAACGCCCGGGCGATTCCTGGCGCAAACGCTATAAGTCGCTCTGCCTGCACGACCCGGTCTGGTACGACCACCTGCCCTATATCGACTTCCCGAAGAACTGGCCGGTTTTCTCGCCCAAGGACAAGATCGGCGACTGGCTGGAAATGTACACCAAGGTGATGGAACTGAACTATTGGCCCTCAACCGAGGCCAAAAGCGCGTCCTATGACGACAAGAACAAGGAATGGACCGTCACGGTGCGGCGCGATGGCAAGGATATCGTGCTGAGACCCAAACAGCTCGTATTGGCCACCGGCATGTCTGGCCGGCCCAATTTGCCGAAATACAAGGGCATGGAGACCTTCAAGGGCGACCAGCACCATTCCTCCAAGCATCCGGGGCCGGACCGATACGCGGGCAAGAAGGCGGTCGTCATCGGCTCCAACAACTCCGCTCACGATATCTGCGCCGCCCTTTGGGAAAACGGCGTCGACGTCACCATGGTGCAGCGCTCGACCACCCATATCGTCAAGTCCGATACGTTGATGGAGATCGGGCTGGGGCCGCTTTATTCGGAGCAGGCATTGGCAAACGGTGTCACCACGGCCAAGGCCGACCTGATCTTCGCTTCCGTGCCCTACAAGATCCTGCATGAGTTCCAGATCCCGCTCTACCAGCAGATGAAGGAACGCGACGTCAAATTCTATGACGGGCTGGAAAAAGCCGGCTTCATGCTGGACTGGGGTGACGACGGCTCCGGCCTGTTCATGAAATATCTGCGCCGCGGCTCGGGCTACTACATCGACATCGGTGCCTCGCAACTGATCATCGATGGCGAGATCAAGCTGAAACGCGGCCAGGTCCAGGAGATCAAGGAACATTCCGTGCTGCTCGACGACGGCACCGAACTGCCGGCCGACGTCATCGTCTATGCTACGGGCTATGGCTCGATGAATGGCTGGGCAGCGGAGCTGATCAGCCAGGACGTTGCCGACAAGGTCGGAAAATGCTGGGGTCTCGGCTCCAGCACCACCAAGGATCCAGGACCCTGGGAAGGCGAGCAGCGCAATATGTGGAAGCCGACGCAGCAGGAGGCCCTGTGGTTCCATGGCGGCAACCTGCACCAGTCGCGCCACTATTCGCAGTTCCTGTCCCTGCAACTGAAGGCTCGCCATGCCGGCATTCCGACGCCGGTCTACGGACTGCAGCAAGTGCATCACAAGGGTTAGGCGGTGGGCGGCCGGGCCGGAGCGTTGGACCGGCCCGGTTCATTTTTCAAATTGCCCTGAAGAATTTCAGTCCAGCCGCTTTTCCATGAAGACACTCAGCGGATCAGGACGGTAGTCGCCAAACGGCCCGATGCGGACAAAACCGGTGCGCTCGTAGAGGCCGAGCGCCTCGTGATTGGCGATGCCGGTCTCTAGCCGTAACCAGGTGATGCCGGCCTCCCGCGCCCTGTCTTCCAACTCGTTGAGCAGCGCCTTGGACAAGCCCCTGCCGCGCACCGTCGGCACCACCCACATGCGCTTCAACTCTGCCCAGCTCTCATTGAGCGCCAGTGCGCCGGTTGCGACGGCAACGCCGTCGGCATCCCGTGCCACTGCGAACCGGACGTTGTCGGCGCGCAATTCGTCGATCGACAGGAAATGATTGCTTTCGGCGGGGTAAAGCGAAGCGCCATAGCGTTCACCGTCCTCGAGCAAGGCGATGATTTCGGGCTTGGCCGGATCTTCGAGCGCGATCGCGAATGACATAGCTTCAGGCCTCCATTGCGGTCGCAACCGCCAGCGAATGGTCGGATGATCCGATGCGTTTCCAGAACAGCAGCGTTCCGCTGAGACCTCCATGCGGTTTCAGGGCATAGTCCGGGATCTCGCCGGCGAGTGTGAAGTCGAGTCTCTTATAAAGAGAACCCGCACCGCCATCCGTTGCAGTGTCGAGGACAAGGAGCGTGCGCTGCTGCCGTATGGCGAGCTCTTCTGCAGCAAGCATCAGCCTGGTGGCGATACCCCTGCCCCGATGGCTATGCCGCGTCATCAGCTTGGCGATCTCGGCGCGGTGCGGCTGATTTGGCGGCAGATTGAGCAGAAGGGTCACGGTGCCGACGAGGGCGTCATTGTCGAAAGCCCCCAGGATCGCCCTTTCGCCACGCAGCGCGGCAGCCATCGCTTCGGTCCAGAATGTCTTCGCTGCATCCAAGGAAAGCGGGTGCATGAAACTGACCGATCCGCCAGCGGCAACTGTCTCAACCAGGATTTCAGCCAGCGTTTCTATCGTCTCAGCCGAACCGGCGAGTGGTCTGATGTCAATTGCAGTCATTTTGGTTTTCTGATTGGAGTGCAGAACTCAGTCGAAATGACTGAAATTGCGGCGTTTGCGAGAACGCTTGATCTCATCGACGCGCGCGCCATCGTCGGCGCTGAGATGCCGACCGCGTTCGAGCAATTCCAGCGTGTATTCCTCATAGGTCAGACCGACCGCTTCGGCCTTGGCCAGCCTGAACAAGGCGATGTCACGCGATTTCGGCTTCCAGGCTGCCTTATGGGCACTGCGCCAATGGATGAAGCGATGCGCGTCTCCCTTACCCCAGGCAGGTCCCTTGTAGTCGTCGAGCGGCGGCCCGCCATTGTGGTTTCGTCTCGGTAGGCGCGGCATGATCATGTCCTGATGAGCACGGTGAGATAGCGGGCAGGTTCCGGCCCTGGTGCATGGAAGACGCAGTCGGCCGGTGCGCCAAGCGCCAGGCAATCGCCTGGTTCGAGCTCGTGCACCACGTCCCCTTCGGTGAAATCGAGACGGCCTTCCATCAGCCATATCTGCTGGCGGATGAAGGCATAGCTGCTCGCCGGCAAGCTGACGCGTGCACCGGCTGGGAGTTCGACCTGCACCATCTCCAGCGGCATGTCGGTCTGAGGCGACAGGTGCCGCCGGATATAGCCGGTGCCGGGATCCCGCCATTCCGGCTGCTCCTTGTGCCGGGCAACGCTGCCGCCTTGCAGTTCGGCACGCGCGATCAGGCTGGAAAGGGTTAGTTCGAACGAGGTGGCGATACGCACCAGGATCGGCGCGGTCGGGCTGGCCGAACCGCGTTCGATGGCGCTCAGCATCGCCTTGGAGACACCGGACCGGTCGGCCAGCTCCGCCAGCGACCAGTTTCTCATTGTGCGCTCCGCACGAATGCGGGCGGCAATCCTTGTCGAAAGATCATCCGATATAGAAGACATACGTCCAAGATATCATATGATTGTTCTTGCGGAAGAGATTTCTCGCTGATCGTTCAAATTGTCGCGGCGCTTTTAACCGCCTCTATACCATCCACTCACACGCGACCTTAACCGAGAATGATTAGCATCCGCCAAGGCAGTGGGGACCCTCTTCGTTGATGTTTGTCGAACGTGCAGCTTCCGGTGGCGAGCCGATATCGCAAGAGCGGCGGGACGCCGCCCAGACAGACAAGCGTATCCTCGGCCATGTCGTTCGCTGCGACGGCGCTCGCGCCACCATCAGCGCCTTCGCCGACGGCGAAGAAGGCTTCGTCACCGGCCATTGGTCGGTCGGCAAGATGATCTCCATCAATCTGGGAAGCACCCGCACGGTCGGTCTGGTCTACGCCATCTCCAAGTCCGATCTCGCCTGGAACGACAGCGGACAAAACCCGATCGAGGTCAATATTGAACTGGTCGGCGAGGTGCGCGACGGTGCTGAACCGGGTGCCAGACCTGTGTTCGATCGTGGCATCACCATCTATCCGCACATTGGCGCGATTGCCCACCGCATCCGCAGCCGTGATCTTGAGGCCGTCTACGACCTTGCGGGCCGTCGTGCCATCACCGTCGGCGCACTGTCGCAGGATGAGACGATTTCTGCCAACATCGCCATCGACGACACACTGTCTCGCCATTTCGCCGTTGTCGGCACCACTGGCGTGGGCAAATCGACCGCCGTCTCCTTATTGTTGCGCAAGGCGATCGCCTCGAGACCCGATCTCAGGGTGCTGATCCTGGATCCGCACAACGAATTCGCTGCCTCGCTGCAGGATCAGTGCGTCAAGGTCGACGCCACCACGCTCGACCTGCCCTTCTGGATGTTCAAATTGGAGGAACTGGCGGAAGTCATCTTCCGTGGCCGGGCGGCGCCGCCTGAAGAGATCGACCTGCTGCGCGACCTGATCCCTGTCGCCAAGAACCTCTACCGAAACGCGGGCAGCATTGGCTATGCGCGCCGCGGCGCCGACACCATGACCGCCGATACGCCAGTGCCCTACCGTATCGCCGACCTCATCAAGCAGATCGATGAACGCATGGGCCTGCTCGAAAGCAAAGCCGAGAGACCGATACTGAAGTCGCTGCGCATACGTATTGAATCGGCGGCCGCCGACCCTCGCTACCGCTTCATGTTCAATTCGCGCCTGATCGATGACACCATACACGAGACGATCGGTAACATCTTCCGCGTACCGCATCATGGCCGTCCGGTAACATGCTTCGAGATGGCCGGCCTGCCGTCCGAAGTCGTCAACTCGGTCTGTTCGGTTCTGGCACGCCTTGCCTTCGATCTCGCTCTGTGGAGCGAGGGAAAACTGCGATTGCTGCTCCTGTGCGAGGAAGCACATCGCTACATGCCGGCCGATCCACGCCTTGGCTTCGAGCCGACCCGTCATGCGCTGTCGCGCATCGCCAAGGAAGGCCGTAAATATGGCTGCTATCTCGGCGTTGTGACCCAGCGACCTGGCGAACTCGATCCAACCATCCTGTCGCAATGTTCGACGTTCTTCGCCATGCGCCTGTCCAATGAGCAGGACCAGGCAATCATCCGCTCGGCCATCGCCGATTCTTCCGCCTCGAGCCTCGCATTCCTGTCATCCATGGGCCAGCGCGAGGCGATCGCCTTCGGCGAAGGCGTGGCGACCACAATGCGGCTGAAATTCGAGAAGATCGACCGCAGTCTGATCCCGGGCGCTGCAAAGCATGCAGTGGAAGCGCAGCCTGGAGACAGCCGCGATGTCGACCTCGCCGGTATCGTGGAGCGCCTGCGCAACGTGCCGAAGCCGCAGCCGGCGATGAATTTCTCGGAAGCCGTCGACACAATGCGGCAAGCGGGAGATTCGGATTATCGCAAACCGGTGATAGCCCCTCGGCCGCAGCCGGACGACGACTTCGACACGCGCTATGGCCTCAAGCCGGCAACGTTCGGGCTCAAGCCGCAAAACGACTGACCACACTTCCGGTTGATTGCGGTTATCATCTCCCGATGTCTGGAGCTGCTGCTTCGCGTCAACCCGCTCACGCAGCGCAAACCCGATTTCGGCCCTGGCGCTTGGCTTCGTAGAGCTGCTTGTCCGCGCGGCGATAGAATGCCTCGGCCGTTTCCGACGTATCCCATACCGCCAGCCCAACGCTGGTTGTAACCTTCAGCCGCACATTGCCGTTCAGGACCGCCAGGTTGGCGACCCCCTTGCGGATACGCTCGGCGAATTTTCGCAACAGCTCGTCATCCATATTCGGTGCGACAACGGCGAATTCCTCGCCGCCAAGCCGCGCCACCACGTCGTGATAACGCGTCATGCCTTTCAGACAATCCGCAACAGCGCGCAGCACATCGTCGCCTACATCGTGGCCATGCGTGTCATTGATCGATTTGAAGTGGTCTAGGTCGAGGATCATCAATCCGACAGGTTTGCCGATGCGGCGGAACTCGGCGATGTATTCGCGCAGCGCATCGTCAAAGAAGCGACGGTTCTGCATTCCCGTCAATCCATCCGTCAGCGCCGCCTGCTCCAGCGTCACTGAGCGTGCGCTGAGTGTTGCCGTCATGGCCCTGAGCTTACCTTCCTCCCGCACCTGATCACGGATCAGCGGATAGATGAAGAACACCCCGAAGAAGAAGGCGGTGGCCAAAAGCACGCCGACGGCAAACAGCAGCGTACCCAGGTAACTGATGTTTTGATGGGTTGCGGCGGCATCGTCGATCTGAGCGGCGGTGGTATCCAGCAAACCATGGGCGTGCAGCGTCACCATGCCTGCGGCAAGGATCACGAAGATAAAGACGAAAAAGGCGTGCTCAGCCTTGTGAAACCGCATGCCCATCCAGCCCACAGCGATGCAGGAGCCTTATGGCACGCTCAGGCTTACGCCGCGGTTAACTTGAACAATCCTTGCGATTTCAAAGTTAATACTAAAAAGTCTATTCAATTTTCTTTTCGATTGCCGCGCACACCATCTTCAGCATGGTTTCGTTTGGCAACAATCTTTGCCATTCGGCGCCGAGTTGATTGCGAAACCAGGTGGATTGGCGCTTGGCATATTGCCGTGTCGCGATCTTAGCCCGCTCCATCGCCGCCCCGGCATCCATTTCTCCGTCCAGAACGGCTTGCAGCTCACGCACACCGATCGCCTTCATCGCGGGCAGCGCCGGATCGAGACCGAGAGCCAGGATCTGCCGGACTTCTTCCAATGCACCTTGTTCGATCATCGCATCGAAGCGTCGGTCTATGCGCGTTCTCAGCGCTTCACGGTCCGGCTCGATGACGAAGAAGTGCGCGCTGGTTCGGTCGATCAGCGGCTCGCCGCGCTGACTTTGCCAGGACAGAATCGAACGGCCGGATGCGTCCAGAACCTCCAGCGCACGCGCAATGCGCTGGCCGTCGCTTGGTCGCAGCTGCATGGCCATCGCCGAATCCCTCAGCATCAGTTCGCGATGCAGCCGCGGTGCACCGCGCTCTATCAATTCGTGACGCCAACGCTCGCGGATATGCGACGGAATATCCGGCATCGCCGAAATCCCTTCAGCGAGCGCCCTGAAATAGAGACCGGTACCGCCGACGAAAATCGGCCGACGACCGGCAAGAGCATTCTTTCCGATGAGTTCCATGACGTCACGGAGCCAGGCCCCAGTCGAATAAGCAGTCGATGGGTGAACGTGGCCATAGAGAAAATGTGGAACGCGAGCCAAATCCTCAGGTCCGGGTCGCGCAGTCAACACATTCAGGATTGCAAAACCCTGCATGGAATCGGTGTTCACGATGACACCGTCGACATGCTCGGCGATTTCCAGAGCCAGCGCCGACTTGCCGCTGGCGGTCGGGCCGGCTATCAGGATCGCGTCCTTCATGCGGCCCTCTTGCGCCGCCTTTCCCTGGATCTCCTCCATGCCGTTTGTTGCCACGCTCGTCTCCAGTCCAACCGGCGGCGCACTCACGCCAGCTCTTGCGCATAAGGCCTCGCAGGCAGTCGGTGCAAGCGCAACGCGCTGGCTCGGCGAGGCCATTGCCTGTGATCTTATCCTGCCCGACGGCGTCGATGACGACGAGATTGCTGCGACGCTGCAGCATGTGCTTGCTTCGGAACCCGTAGACATCGCCGTTCAGGAAGACGCCACACGCCGCAAAAAGATCCTCATTGCCGACATGGATTCCACCATGATCGATCAGGAATGCATCGATGAGCTGGCCGACGAGGTCGGGCTGAAGGAGAAGGTTGCGGCGATTACAGCGCGTTCCATGAGCGGCGAGATCGCCTTCGAGCCGGCTTTACGTGAACGCGTCGCGCTGCTCAAGGATCTCGACAATGCAGTGGTTGGCCACATCATCGCCAACCGGCTGACGCTTGCGTCGGGTGGCCGCGCCCTGGTGCAGACGATGCGCAAGGCCGGAGCCCACACCGCGCTCGTCTCCGGCGGCTTTGACGTCTTCACAAACCGCATCGCCGCCATGCTCGGCTTCCATGAAAACCGTGCCAACCGGCTGATCGAGGCGAACGGCCGCTTCACCGGCGAGGTTGCCGAGCCTATTTTAGGCCGCGCAGCCAAAGCAGAAGCGCTCCACGATATATCGGCAAGGCTTGGCCTTACGCCTGCGGATGCCATGGCTGTCGGCGATGGCGCCAACGACCTCGACATGATCCGGCTTTCCGGCACCGGCGTCGCGCTTCATGCCAAGCCGTCAGTTGCAGCCGAAGCCAAGGTCCGTATCGACCATGGCGACCTCACCGCCCTGCTCTATCTGCAAGGCTACCGACGCGAGGATTTCGTCAAATGAAGCCGATCCGTACGAAAAGACTGATCCTGCGCAACTGGGAAGATCGCGATCGCGAACTGTTCTTCCGCATCAACAGCGACGAACGCGTGATGGAATTCTTTCCGTTCCGCCGAACCCGCGCCGAGGCGGATGCGAAAATCGGCGAGATGCGCGACAATATCGAGCGCAAGGGCTTCGGCTTCGCCGCTGCCGAGATCGTTGCCACCGGTGAGTGCATAGGCTTCGTCGGCCTGACCGGCACGGAGCACCTGCCCTTCCTACCGGCAGGAACCCTTGAGATCGGCTGGCGCCTGGCGCCGGAATTCTGGGGACACGGTTATGTCTCTGAAGCAGCCCGTGCATGGCTGACGTTCGGCTTCGAAACGCTTGGCCACGACGAGATCGTTTCTTTCGCGGTTCGCGATAACCGCCGTTCGACTGCAGTGATGGAAAGGATCGGCATGACGGCCGATCCCTCGCGCGATTTCGATCATCCGAGCGTCCCCGAAAGTCAACCGCATCTGCGCCCTCATGCCTTCTACAGCCTGAAGCGCAAAGACTGGGAAGAACAAAAAAGGGCGGCCAATTAGCCGCCCTTTTTTGATTCAGGATCAATGACTTCCAGAGATTTCCGGAATCAATCCATTCGCACGGTCACGAAGCGCAGCTCACCGCTCTTGGAAGCGAGCATCAGCAGTGCGTTCTTACGGCCTTGCTGCTTCAGCGAGGCGATCCGGTCGACGACTTCCTTCGGCGTCGCCACCGACTGCTGTCCGATCTCGGTGATCACTTCGCCCGGCTGAATGCCGCGCTCGGCCGCCGCCGAATCCTTGGCAACCTCCGTGACAACCACGCCTGAAACATCGGCGGCAATGCCGAACTTGCCGCGGGTATCATCGTTCAGTTCGCCAATCGACATGCCGAGCACGGTGGCTGCGGCAACAGGCGCTGCCTTGCTATCCTTGCCGGGCTCGCCCTTGCCTTCGGCGTCGGCCAACTTTTCGCCGTCCTCGAGCCGGCCGAGCGTGACCTTGACCGTCTGCTCCTTGCCCTTGCGGATGATGATCACATCGACGGCCTTGCCGACCGGGCTCTCGGCGACGACGCGTGGCAGATCGCGCGTTTCTTCAATATCCTTGCCGTCGAATTTGGTGATGACGTCACCGGCCTGGATCGAACCATTGTCGACCGGCCCACCCTTGATGATGCCCGCGACCAGCGCGCCCTTCGGCTCCGTCATACCGAGGCTCTCGGCAATGTCCTTGGTGACCGGCTGGATGCGTACGCCCAGCCAGCCGCGCCTCGTCTCGCCGAATTGACGCAACTGGTCGACGACGCCCACGGCAAGCTGGGACGGGATCGAGAAGCCGATGCCGATCGAACCACCCGATGGCGAGATGATGGCGGTGTTGATGCCGATGACTTCGCCGTTCATGTTGAACAGCGGACCGCCGGAATTGCCGCGATTGATGGCTGCATCGGTCTGGATGAAATCGTCGTAAGGACCGGAATTGATGTCGCGGTTGCGCGCCGAGACGATACCGACTGTGACGGTGCCGCCAAGGCCGAACGGATTGCCGATCGCCATGACCCAGTCGCCGATGCGCATCTTGTTGGAATCGCCGAATTTCACCGCCGTCAGCTTATGGCCCTTGGGGTCCACCTTCAGCACGGCGATATCGGTTTTGGTATCGGTGCCGATCAGTTTCGCCTTCAGCGTCACCCCGTCGGAGAAATTCACCTCGATGTCGTCGGCGTCCGCAATGACGTGGTTGTTCGTGACCACGATGCCTTCGACCGCATCGACCACGAAACCCGAGCCGAGCGACTGAACCTTCTGCGAGCCGCCGCCCTTTTGGCCGCCACGATCCTTGAAGAAATCATCGAAGAAGTCCTGGAAGGGCGAACCTTCCGGCAGTTGTGGCATCGGCACGGCGCCTGGACCTTCGCTTCCCTTCACCGTTTGCGATGTCGAGATGTTGACGACCGCGCCGAGCAGCCCCTGAGCAAGATCAGCCACCGAAGCCGGACCATTGGCAGCGGGCGCCGCCTGCGTTGCGGCAGGAGCTTGTGTCTGCGCGATGGCGGATGGAGTGGCGACCGTGCCAAGCATCAGTGCGGCGGTAGCGGCGGCAAGCGTCTTTCTTGCCGCACGCAGAATGGGTTCGGACTTCATCGGGGCCTCCCGGCAAATCAGCAAGAGTGTTTTCAACGGCATGTCGCCAGTGTGGAAAGAAATAAGGCACGTTTGCGGCCCTGACCACCCGGCGGAGGATAAATCCCCGGACTGGACTGAGCTCCTTAGCCACGCACCAGCCAAACGATGCCAACGCCAAGAGCGATCGCTACCAGCCCACCAATCCTTAGCATGCCTTCCGGCATGGCGAGAACATCAGTGGCGAGCCGCTTGGCCAAACGCGGAAAACCGCCATAGACGAGGCCCTCGACGACGAGAACCAAGCCCATGGCGGCGAGAAAATCCTGCACGAATCTATTGCGCAGGCTTAGGCGTTGCTGACGGCGCAGTGCCCGCCGGGTCGCGGAAATATCGGAAGAACTCCGAATTCGGCGACAAGAGCATCGTGGTGCCGGTGTTGTCCAGCGCCGTGCCATAGGCGTTCATCGACCGGTAGAAATCGAAGAAGGCCGTGTCACGATTGTACGCATTGGCGAAGATGGCACTGCGTTCCGCATCGCCCTCACCGCGCAGGATCTCCGATTCCTTGTTCGCCTCCGCAACGATCTCGACCACTTCGCGATCGGCACGGGCCCTGATGCGTTGAGCAGCTTCATTACCGCGTGCTCTCAGCCGCTCGGCCTCCGCCAGACGTTCAGCCTTCATGCGGTCAAAGGTCTGTTGCGAGACTTCCGCAGTGAGGTCGGTCCGGCGGATGCGCACGTCGTCGATCACGAGACCGAGCGACGTGGCGTCCGGGCGCAACTGGTCGCGCACTTCACGCATCATGATGCCACGCTCTTCGGAAAGAGCGGCCTCGAAAGCGCGCTGACCGTAGACCCGGCGCAGCGCTGCATCGAGACGCGTCTTCAACCGCTGCTCTGCCAGGTCGATCTGGCCGGAAACCGCTGAGCGGAAGACGCGCGGATTGGAAATGCGATAGGCGATAAAGGCGTCAACCTCGTAGAACTTGCCGCCCGAAACCTGGACACGGATATTGTCGAGGTCAAAGCGCAAGACACGCTTTTCGATGAGTTGCACGGTGTCGGCATCGAAGAACGGAAACGGCGCCTTGAAATAGATGCCAGGATCAGCCTTGACGTCGATGATCTCGCCGAAACGCAGAACGATCGCCTGCTGGCGGGCGTTGACCACGAAGACCGACGAATAGAGCAGGAACAATATGACAGCGATTGCGACGATGATCGCGGGAAGACGATTGGCCATTACTGGTTACCTCCCGAGGTCTTCGGCTGCAGTGCCGGCAAAGGCAGGTAAGGCACAACGCTTTGGCCATTGCCGTTCGGCTCGACGATCACCTTGCTGGAATCCCTCAGAACCTTCTCCATCGTTTCCAGATACATGCGCCGGCGCGTCACATCCGGCGCCTTCGCGTATTCGTCGTAGATCGAGATGAAACGCTGCGCCTCACCTTGCGCTTCCTGCACGACGCGGTTCTTGTACGCAGCCGCCTCTTCGCGGACCTGGGCTGCCTGACCGCGGGCTTGGCCGAGCTTCTGGTTGGAGTACTGGTTCGCTTCCTCGACGAAGCGGTCTTCGTCCTGCTCAGCGCGCTGCACTTCGTCGAAGGCATCCGCCACTTCGCGTGGCGGCGCGGCATCCTCGATGGACACGGCATTGACGTTGAGGCCCGCCTTGTAGCTGTCGAGCGTCGCCTGGATGTTCTCGCGCACGGCGGTCGCGATGCCCTGACGGTCATCGCGGAAGATATCCTGCGCCGGACGCCGGCCAACGGCCTCGCGCATCGCGCTTTCGGCAACCTGTCTCAGCATTTCGTCCGGATCGGCGACGTCGAACAGAAAGGCGCGTGGGTCTGACACCTGATAGGCCACGGAAAACTGAACATTGACGATGTTCTGGTCCCCCGACAGCATCAATCCGGATGTGTTGCCGCTGCGGGCACCGCCGCCAATATTGACCAGTTGTTCGGAAATCTTGGCAGTCTCGACCGTTTCGATCGGCCACCAGTGGAAATGCAGACCGGGCTCTGAGAGCTGTTCCTTCGGCTTGCCGAAGCGCAGCTCCACCGCCACCTCATCCGGCTGAACCGTATAGATGGCCTTGAAGAGCCAGCCGGCAATCAGCACGAGTGCGATCAGAAGATAGACCGCCGGGCTGCCGCCACCGCCGGGAAGCGCATTGCGCAGCCGGTCCTGGCCACGGCGGATGATGTCTTCGAGATCGGGCGGCGAGCCTTGTGGGCCGCTCGGTCCGCGTGGACCTTGCCCCCATGGGCCCTGATTATTACCGCCGCCACCTCCCCAGGGGCCGCCTCCACCGCCACTCTTGTCGTTCCAGGGCATGAATGTCCTTTCGCTGGGATTCCCTCACGCGCCGGAGCCGGCGCAAAATCCTTGTTGTCCTTCTATAGGGATGCCTCCGCGCGCTTTCAACGCACCAGCCTTCCAATGCGCGGTTCTTAGCTGCAGTTTGGCCGCGACGCTTTGTCGTGGTTAATGCATCGGCGCGAAATTCAGAACCGATTTTCGGAAAGCGCGATGCGTTGATTCAAAGTGCTGGAGCCTCCTTTGCGCGTCCGGTAGGCGCGCCGCTCTAACCGCGGACACGCCTTTCGTAGACGACATGACGCGTCGGATGGCTGTCTTTCTCGCCGGCCGGAATGTCTTCGGAACTGACGATACGCCACGTCTCGGGATCGATCGGTGGGAAGGAAGTATCGCCGTCAATCGAAGCCAGCACGTGCGTAACATGCAGCCGGTCTGCCAGTGGCAGCGCCTGCGCATAAATCTGGCCGCCGCCAATGACGCAGATTTCATCCGCACCCGCTGTGCAGCGGCCGCGTATGCGGGCCAGCGTCAAGCCGTCGTCTAGAGAGGCCACCACTTCCGCTCCCTCCGCTTGATAGGAGCGGTCGCGGGTGACCACGATGTTCAGTCGCTCCGGCAATGGACGCCTGGGGAAACTTTCCCAGGTCTTGCGGCCCATCACCACCGGCTTGCCCAGCGTATCGGCCTTGAAGCGCTTCAGGTCGGTGGAGAGCCGCCAAGGCAACCCGCCCTCGCGGCCGATCACGCCGTTTTCGGCGATGGCAACATGGATCGAGACACGCATCAGTTGTCATTTCCATTTTCAGGTCGATCGAGCAGGAGGATATCGATGTCGCGCTCGGGCACGAAATCCTCTGCCGTCATCTCGAAGGTCGTTGGTCCAGTCTTCTTCACGCCGGTGCCGCAAAAGGAGACGAGCGACCGAGCATCGATCTTGTCTACCGTGAGCTTGAACTTGCCGATGCTTCCAGTCGCCCAGTTGCCGCCGGTGGTCAGGATATAGGCGATGCGGCTCTCATAAAGTTGCGGACTGCTGTCGGTATTGTCCTTCTGTGCCTTGCGCACAGCCGCCTCGAAGGCTTCATCCATGCAGTAGCGGCGTTTGTAATTGTCATACTCGCCCTGGAACTTGCCATCACTGAAGAAGGTCAAGCCTACGGTTGCGCCGACACTCGGCTTGTAGCGATGCGAGACATGCACCGGCTTGCCGGCCGGAAAGGTCGCACGCCACCAGAAAGTCGAGCGCAATTGCCAGTAAGGTGAGCGCACGCTTTTCCAGCCGGAGCCGTCGTCAAACTGATCCATGACGATGATGCCGCGGGCCAGCCAGTCGTCGGCAACCTGCTGCGGCAGCTTGGCGAGCGCCGCCAAGGCCGCCTTCCCGTAAGGGTAAAGCGGCACGTTCTGTGCTTTCAACTCGACGCTGACATCGACACCAACGGCAAATGCCTTTTGCTCCAGCTCTGGTTTGACGGCAGTGCCATCGACGGTCACCCCGAAGCCGAGAAAGTTGTCGCTGCCCTCTTCCGGAATAGAGGGCATCTCATAGGGATTGGCTTCGATCTCCGGCAGCGGGAAAGCGACAATGGTATTCACATCCTTGTCGGAGGTGTTGCGGAAGACATAGTCGACCGTGACCTTGTCGGGCGAAATGAAGAGATCCTCGCTGTCCATCGAGACGACATCGTTGCGCGACAGGATAAGCCCGCCAGCGCCAAGTTCCGCAGTGGAATCGTTGGCAAAGGCGGGAGCCACGGCAAGCGCCAGGCCGAACGTCAGCGCGATGTGAACCATCTAGCGATTCCCTTCTGAAGAAGCGCCAAGAGCCTACTTGGTTCGAAGGCCGCATCAAAGCCTTTCGATCGTCGCCCATGAACATGGCTTCTCCACTCTGGACAGACCAGTGGGGATCGGGCAGGACAGCGCCCATGCGCAAGGTTCTCGTGATCGGCATCGGCGCCGGCAATCCCGAACACATGACGGTCCAAGCCATCAACGGCCTGAACCGTGCCGACGTGCTTTTCATTCCGGACAAGGGCGCCAAGAAGAACGAACTTGCCGAGTTGCGCCGCGAAATCTGCGACCGTTTCGTCACCAACCCGAAATCACGGCGAGTCGAGTTCGACGTTCCGGCGCGCGCCGAACCGGCACCGTCTTATCGCACGACGGTCGACGACTGGCATGAGGAAATCGCCGACATCTACGAGCGCCTGCTCCGCGAGGAGATTGCCGAGGATGGTTGCGGCGCCTTCCTGATCTGGGGCGACCCCTCGCTCTACGATTCCGCGCTGCGCATCCTGGAACGCGTCAACCGGCGCGGCAACGTCACCTTCGAGCTGGAAGTCATCCCCGGCATCACCGCCATCCAGGCGCTGGCTGCCGGGCACAAGATGGCGCTGAACCGCATCGGCGATCCATTCCTGGTCACGACCGGACGCCGATTGACGGAAGAGGGTCTGCCAGGCAACGCCGGAACCACCGTGGTCATGCTGGACGGCAAATGCTCCTTCCAGACTGTCACCGAAAAGAACACCACCATCCACTGGGGTGCCTATCTCGGCACGGCCGACGAAATCCTGATTCATGGTCGACTGGGCGACGTCGAAGACAAAATCGTCAAGGTCCGCGAGGCCGCCCGCCAGCGCAAGGGCTGGATTATGGACACCTATCTGCTGAGGAAGCCAGAATAGCCGGCTCTGCGCGAGCATCTCATGCGGCGTCGATTTCAGCCTGCAAGGCTTCCATATGCGCTTGGGCTGCGGCAGTGGCCGCCCGCTCGATCGCCCGGTAGCGGCTGACGACAGCGAGCCCCACGGCCGTCAGTTGCGCGCCACCGCCCTTGCGGCCACCGGTCTGCGCCGCCACCAGCGGCTTGCCGAAGACACGGTTCATGTCCTCGACCAGATCCCAGGCATGCTTGTAGGACATTTCCATGCCGCGCGCCGCCGCTGAGATCGAGCCGAAAGCGGCGATCTGTTCCAGGAGCTCTATCTTGCCGGGGCCGATGCGGCCGTCCGGGTCGAGATTGATCCGCAGGCTGAGCGAAGGCATGCTTTCCTCCCGCGTCCATATCTGGGGCGCCGTTACTTTTTATCGCCACCGTTATTCCATATGAGAATAGCGCGTGACAAGAGGGCGCATCAGGCGTCGAATTGCTCCTTCGGAGCAGTCGCCATGTTGGCCTGATCGAAACTCACCGTCTTGACGACCGCAAACACGACGCGGCCGACAGCAAGCGATAGTGCGTGCTGCGACTGCCGTGTGATGCGCGCCATCACCGTCACCCCGTTGCAGTCGATTCTGACCTCAACAGCAGCCCCTTCTCCTGGCTCGATCGCTGTGATGCGGCCTGCCAGCACGTTGAGCGCGCTCAGGCCATGTGGTTGCTCGGTTGCGATCATCACGTCTCGCGCACGGATGCGAACCCTCACCGGCTGGCCGACAATCGCCTGCAGATAGGGAACGCGGATCTCACCTGCCGGTGAACCCAGCACGGTCATGCCGAACCGCTCATCATGATGCAGCACGCGCGTGTCCAGCACAGCGCCGCCTTCCACACGCTCTTCATGGGAAAGCAGGTCGAGCCGCTGCATGATCTCGGTGGTCGGACCAGCGGCGGCAACCTTGCCTTGCGCCATCACCACCACATCGCTTGCCAGTCGCGCCACTTCGGCAACCGAATGGCTGACATAGACGATCGGGATTTTCGTTTCGTCGCGCAGGCGCTCGATGTAGGGCAGAATTTCAGCCTTGCGTGCCTCATCCAGCGAGGCCAGCGGCTCGTCCATCAAAAGCAGCTTCGGGCTGGCCAGTAGCGCCCGGCCGATCGCAACGCGCTGCTTTTCGCCGCCGGAAAGTTTGGCCGGCCGACGGTCGAGCAGATGACCGATGCCCAGCAGTTCGACCACCGCGAGTATATCGCCGTAACGTTCAGCTGCCGGCGTGAACCAGCGGCCATATCGCAGATTGGCGGCCACGCTCAGATGCGGGAACAGCCGCGCATCCTGGAACACCATGCCGATGCGCCGCTTGTGCTTCGGCACGAAGACACCCTCTTTGGTGTCGACCAGCACACGACCGTCAACGGCGATGCGCCCTCGCTCAGGTCGGATCAATCCCGCTATGGCGTTGATCAGTGAAGTCTTGCCGGAACCGGAAGGACCGAAAAGCGCCGTCAGGCGGCCCGAACTCTCGAAAGCCGCCTCGAGCGAAAAGCCGCCTTGCCGGTGGCCGATATCGACCAAGACGCTCATTCGATGTCCATTCTACGGCCGACACGGCGCGCCAACACTTCGGAAGCGATCAGGGCAGCCATCGAGATGACGATGCTGATGAGGGTCAGCCTCAACGCACCTTCGTCACCGCCCGGCACCTGCGTGAAGGTGTAGATCGCCGAAGGCAGCGTCTGGGTCTCGTTCGGAATGTTGGAAACGAAGGTGATGGTCGCGCCAAATTCGCCCATCGCCTTGGCAAAGGAGAGAATGGCGCCGGCGATCATGCCGGGCAGGATCAGCGGGAGTGTGACGGTGGCGAAGACCCAGAGCGGGCTGGCGCCCAGCGTGCCGGCGGCTGCTTCGAGCTTGCGATCCACCGACTCGATGGAAAGGCGGATCGCCCTAACCATCAGCGGAAAGCCCATCACGCCGCATGCCAATGCCGCGCCGGTCCAGCGGAAGGAAAAGACGAGACCGAAATAGTCGGCAAAAAACACACCGGCCGGCCCGCGCCGACCGAAGGCGAGCAGCAGCAGATAACCCGTCACCACCGGTGGCAGGATCAAAGGCAAGTGCACGATGCCGTTGAGCAGCGTTTTGCCCCAGAATTTGCCACGAGCCAGAAGCAACGCCACCGCGATGCCGATCGGCAGGCTGACCAGCATCGCAACGGTGGCGACCTTGATGGACAGCCGGACCGCATTCCATTCGTCAGGGCTGAGGTCCAGCAGCCAGTTCATGCTCGCTTAGTATGCCTCATCGGCAATGCCTCACTGGGTCGGCGCGAGCAGCGTGAACCCCTGCGCCTTGAAAAGCTGGCCTGCCTTAGCAGAGCGCAGGCACTTCAGGAAAGCCGGCGTATCCTTGTCCTTGGATTCCGCCGTCTGGGCGACCGGATAGACGATGGGAGGATGCGTCTCTTCCGGGAAAACACCGATGACCTTTACGCCTTTCTCGGCATTGGCGTCGGTCTGGTAGACAATGCCGGCGGCCGCCTCGCCGGTGGCCACCAGCTTGAGCGCCGCGCGGACATTCTCGGCTTGCGCCACCTTGCCTTCGACCGAAGACCACGTGCCGAGCGATTCCAGCGCCGCCTTGCCGTACTTTCCAGCCGGGACCGCCTTGAAGTCGCCCATGGCAAGTTTGCCGTCGCCAATCACCTTGGCGAGGTCGAAACCCTTCTCGATCTTGACTTCCGCCTTGGAATCCTTGGGCGCCACCAGCACGATCTGATTGCCGAGCAGCTTCACCTCGGTATCTGCCTTGGTCAGCTTCTTGTCGGAGAGATACTTCATCCAATCGAGGTCGGCGGAGATGAAGACATCGGCCGGCGCACCTTCTTCGATCTGCTTGGCCAGCGCCGAGCTCGCGGCATAAGAGATATTGGCAGCCTCGCCGACATCCGTCTCGCAGGCCTTGTTGACCTCATCGAGCGCGTTCTTCAGGCTGGCGGCGGCAAACACGACAAGCTGCTCGTCCGCACGCGCCGCAGGTGCCGCCACCATCATCGCGCCGGCGGCCAGCGTCACCAGCACCAAACCATTGCGTTTCGTCATCGAACCTCTCCCTGCTTTTGCAAAACCCGTCCAGCCAATGGCCTGGAGCGATATATTCATATGAACATAACAAAGGAAAGGCTTCTGCGCATTTTTCAGGAAAAGAGTTTCACTGAAAACCCGTTGTAACAGCTGACCACGACGAGCTACGGTGATCGTCAGCGCAAACGATGCGCATCGGACAGAAATCAACCAGGAGTTCCCCATGAAGATCAGTGCGCGCAACACGCTGAGGGGCAAGATCGTCGAGATCACCAAGGGCGCGACCACGTCGCATGTGCGCATCGACATCGGCGGCGCAGTAGTCACCTCATCCATCACCAACGAAGCCGTCGCCGACCTCGGTCTCGCCGTCGGCAGAGATGCCTATGCCGTCATCAAGGCATCCGACGTGATGGTCGGCATCGACTGATTTGGTTCGGTGCTCGTGACTGCGGCCTAACCCTTCCACATCATCGAGTGAAGTATTGCCTGCATGTGCTGTTCCAGGTCGAGTTCGCCCCGCGCCTCGATCTCCAAAAGGTAACTGGCCTTGGCGCAACGATCGCCTTCTGTGGCTGCAGGATAGACACAGATTGCCATAAGCGCGTTTTCTTCAGTTCGGCAGGCATTGTTGAAGACAACGCCACTGCCACCGATTTGGTCGACGGTTTTGCGGAGCGCCGCATATGACGATTTGTGAGCCTCAATCAGCCCGGTCAGTTCGGCATCAGGCTCTCTCCGCCGAGCGTTAAACGCCATAGCTTCAGCAGTTGTTGCAACGACTGCGCCACCGGATTGAAGCAGCAAGGTGCGGCGATTGATCCTAGACGTGGTGAAATCCCCCTTGGCGGAGCTGGTGTTTCAAAGACTTGATGCAACATAACATGACAACCCGCGCATTCTTGTCAGGAGCGATCGGCATACTTGACTAGAAGTGGTGCAATGGAGCCACGCCAAGCGCGCTGATGGCCGGCCCTGCCGTATCGAGATCTTTCCGCTTTGGCAAAAGGTGCTTGCCGGCATCGAACAGGTCGAGCGTCTCGAAGTGCTTTACTGGCTGCATCTTTCACGGCGCGATTTGCGCAGCAAATCCCCGCCAACGACGGCCCAATCGCTCCGCCACAACCGGGCGACCTTGAAGCGGGTTAAAGCGGCTTTAGCCTGCAACGGCCCGAGGAGTCGTCTGGATCACACGGCGATCGGCGCCTTGATTGTCGCATCGGCGACGTAGTTTTCCAGACGGAAGTCCTCGAAGCGGAAGGCGAAGAGATCCTTCACCTGCGGATTGATCCACATCGTCGGCAACGTCTTTGGCTGACGGCGAAGCTGTTCGCGCGCCTGCTCGAAATGGTTCGAATAGATGTGCGCGTCCCCCAGCGTGTGCACGAAATCGCCGGGCTTCAGCCCGGTCACCTGCGCCACCATCATGGTCAGCAGCGCATAGGAGGCGATGTTGAACGGCACCCCGAGGAAGATGTCGGCCGAGCGCTGATAGAGCTGGCAGGAAAGCCGCCCGTCAGAAACATAGAACTGGAACAGGCAGTGGCAGGGTGGCAGCGCCATCTGTTCCACTTCCGAGGGATTCCATGCCGAGACGATGAGCCGGCGCGAATAAGGATTGCAACGGATTTCCCGCAAAAGGTTCTCGATCTGGTCGATCGTGCCGCCGTTCGCATCCGGCCAGGAGCGCCATTGTTTTCCGTAGACCGGACCGAGATCGCCATTGGCGTCGGCCCATTCGTCCCAGATGGAGACGCCGTTCTCATTGAGATATTTGATGTTGGTGTCGCCGGCCAGGAACCACAGCAACTCGTGGACGATCGATTTCAGGTGCAGCTTCTTGGTGGTCAACACCGGGAAGCCCTGCCCCAGATCGTAACGCATCTGATAGCCGAACACCGAACGCGTACCGGTGCCGGTACGGTCACCGCGATCGGTGCCGTTTTCCAGGACGTGGCTGAGTAGGTCGAGATATTGGCGCATCGCTATCGCCCTGATTCGCGGTATTGGCGTTGACCGCGATCATATCCGGCCAAAGCTTGCCAGGCTATTGCCCAGACAGACCAAACCACAGCATTCCGGCGCGAGAACGCGCCGGAGGTAGTGTCGAAATCGTTCGGAAAGCTGGAGAGCTCAGAGCGAGCCGAGTTTACCGAGATCTTTGGCGACCAGATAATAGAAGGTCACTCGGCTCTTGGTGTTGTCGGCGCTCATCGCCTTGCAGGTCTTTTCGATCGCTGCGTCGGCCTTGGCTGCATCGGTGACGCCGAGCTTCTTGCCAGCCCAGCTGTCGCGGACGCGCTTCAATTCTTCGGGATCGGTGCAGGACACCAGCGAGGAGTCGCGGTTCCTGAGCGCGATGCCCAGGTGCTTCACGATCTTGTCGACGGCATCGGCATTGGCGCCGGCGTCATACTTCTTCACGTCTGCAAGATAATCGCTCATCAGGAATTCCCCTCATCGGAGCCATGTCTGTCCGGTGAGACAACGACCGATCGAAACCGGATTCTCCACACCGGCGCAAACCTTCGGTTGCACTTCGCCGCAAGTCAAGCCTTGCGGCGAGGTTTGGCACAGCATCACCCTGGAATGCTTGCCTTTTTACGTAAGGGAAAGTGCCTCGAGAATACAAAGGCGGCCCGGCAGAATATGCCGAGCCGCCTCATATCTCCGCCTGGTTAAGAGCGAAAGCTGCTCAGAACGGCGAATCCGGGAAGTAGAAGTTTTGGGCGTTGTCCTTGGTGATCAGCGTCGCATCGAGGATGTAGTTGCCGCTTACCGGCACCTGGTCGATCAGCGCAGCCGCCGTCAGTTCCATCGCGGTACCGACCATGGCCGGCGGATAGAGCACGTCGACCGGGATCATCTTGTCGCCGTCCATGACCTTCTTGATCATGTCCTTCGAGCCGGCGCCGGCCACGACATACTGGATGTCGGTGCGCTTTGCCTGCTCGATCGCCTGCAGCACGCCGACCGCCATGTCGTCATCCTGACACCAGACCACGTCGATCTTCGGATATTTGGTCAGATAGTCCTGCATGACCTTGAAGGCATCATCGCGGTTCCAGTTGCCGAACTGACGGTCGAGAACCTTGACCTTCGAGCCAGCGATGCCCTTGTCGAAACCATCCTGGCGCTGCTGATCGATCGGGATCGGCAGGCCGCGGATGATGACGACCTCTGCTTCCGGCGTCTTTTCGGCAATGTATTTGCCCGCCACTTCGCCAAGTGCCGGGTTGTTGCCGGCGACATAGAGGTCGCGCACGGAATTGTCATTGCTGGACGGCGCACGGTCGACCAGAGCCACGAACTTGCCCTTGTCTTTCACTTCCTTGATGGCGTTGACCAGCGGATCCGGATCGGACGGCAGGATCACCAGCGCGTCGATGCCTTGTGTTTCCAGATCCTGCACGGCATTCGCCTGACTGGCCGCGTCCGGCGAGGTCTTGACGATGACGTTCAGCCCCGGATGCTCTTCCATCAGCTTCTTGGCGATACGCTCGGCATGGAACACCACGCCGGCAGTCCAGCCATGGTCGGCCGCTGGGATCGAGACGCCGATGGTCTTCTTGTCCTGCGCCTGGGCAACGCTCATCAGCGCCACCATGGCGACCGCTGCCACTCCGATTAGTCGTTTTCGCATTCTTTCCTCCCTTACAGGTCTGATCAATCAGCGGCCGGGCGACCCGAGAACCCGGCCCTGTTTCAGGATTTCCTCACCAGCGAACGTTGGACGAGCATGGCGATGATGATGATTGCTCCCTGAATGGCCCCGAGCAGGTACTCGCTGACGAAGTTCGAGAGCAGCATGATGTTGCCGACGATCTCCAGGATGAAGGCACCACAGATCGTACCCCATATGCGCCCTACTCCGCCGCGCAGCGCCGTGCCGCCGACCACCACAGCGGTGATCGCCTGCAGTTCCCACATCAGGCCCGTGGTCGCCGAGGTGGAACCCAGCCGGGGAATGTAGATCAGGCAAGCCACAGCCACGCACAGACCCTGGATGACATAGGTGAGCGTACGCACGCGGCTGACCGGAATGCCCGAATAGTGCGCCACATCCTCGTTGGAACCGACAGCGACGACATGCCGGCCATAACGCGTGCGATAGAGTACGAAAGCGCCGATGGCGGCGGTGATGACGATCACATAGATCGGGAACGGCACACCGAGAATTTCGCCGAAATAAACCGGCCTGTAGAGCGACTGCACCTCTGGATTGCGCAGCGTGATGGCCCCGCCCTGCGATAGCCAGGTGGTCAGCCCGCGATAGATGCCCATCGTGCCGAGCGTCGCGATGAAGGGTTCGATACGCCCCACGGTGGTAATCAGGCCGTTGGCCAGCCCACACGCAGCGCCTATGGCGATCGCGAGCACGGCCGCTGCAACGATCGTCATCATCGGATCGGCGACCGCGCCACTGTTCATGAAGAGAATTGTGAGGCTCGCCACAAACGCCACCATCGATCCAACCGAAAGATCGAGCCCACCCGCCGAGATGACGAAGGTTGCCCCCACCGCGATAATCGCGATGAAGGCGCTGCGGGTCAGCACGTTGAGCAGATTGTCGACACTGATGAAGTTGGGATTGGCGAACGCGCCAAGCACAAGCAGCAGCGCCAGCGCCACGAAGGGTGCCACTGCCCGCAGATCCACATCCTTCCAGGATCGTCTCGCCTTTGCCGTTGCTGCTGCCGTTTCGGTCATTATTCCCCCCGCCTAGGCGGCCTCTCCCGCTTGCACGCCGGTTGCCAGCACGACGATCTCGTTTTCAGTCATGTGGTCGCCGGCCACCTCGCCGACGATGTGTCCCGTCCGCATCACCAGGATGCGGTCACACAGGCCGATCAGTTCCGGCATCTCGGACGAAACGACGATGATCGACCGACCTTCGGCCGCCAGCCCGGCGATGAATTTGTAGATCTGTTCCTTGGTGCCGATATCGATGCCGCGCGTCGGTTCGTCGATGATGACGATCGACGGATCGAGCATCATCATCTTGGCAAGCAGCAGCTTCTGCTGGTTTCCGCCAGACAACTGGCCAGCCAGCAGATCCTTCCTGCCGGTGCGGATGTCAAACTCGGCAATCGCCTTGTCGAGCGCCTCACGCTCGCGGGTGCGGTCCACCTGCCACCAGCGCACGAAACGGCCCAGCGAAGCCAGCGTGAGGTTGAGCTTGAGATCCTTTGTAAGCAGCAGGCCCTTGCCCTTGCGGTCTTCCGAAAGGTAGGCGATGCCGGCCTTCATGCTGTCATGCACATTGGCGAAACTGGCCGGCTTGCCGGCAAGACGTACAGTGCCGCGCGCTGTTCGCAAGCCGACCATACCTTCCATCAGTTCCGTGCGGCCGGCGCCAACGAGACCCGCGAATCCCAATATCTCGCCTTTGCGCAACTGGAAGGAAGCGTGCTCGGCATAGCCGGGCACAGACATGTCCTCGACCTCCAGCACCACTTCGCGCGCGCCGGCGGCAGCACGGTCCGGATAAAGCTTGGCCACATCACGCCCGACCATCAGCCTGGCCATGTCGACGGGCTCGACCCCGCTGGCATCGCGCGTCGTCACCAGCCGGCCGTCGCGCAGTACGGTCACCTTGTCTGCAATGCGCTTCACCTCCGGCAGGCGGTGCGAGATGTAGAGGACGGCAGTGCCCTTGGCACGGATATCGGCGATGACTTTGAGCAGCGCCTCCGTCTCCACGGGTGTGAGCGAAGCAGTCGGCTCGTCAAAGATGACGAGGCGGTGCGGCACCAGCAGCGATCGAGCGATCTGCACAAGCTGGCGCTGAGCGATCGACAGCCGCCCGACTGTCACGGTCGGATCGATATCACCGCCGAGTTCGCGGATCGCCTTCCGCGCGCCCTCATTCATCGTCTTGTCGTCGACGACAAGACCCTTGGCGATTTCACGCCCCAGATAAACGTTCTGGGCGACGGTCAGGTCCGGCGCGAGCAGGATTTCCTGATGCACCAGGACGATGCCGCGGTGCTCGGCATCGACAGGCCCGGAAAACACCACCGGCTGGCCATCGATCCTGATCCCGCCATCCGTCGGCTGCAGATGACCGGACAGGATCTTCATCAAGGTCGATTTGCCGGCGCCGTTCTCGCCGATAATCGCGTGCACCTGGCCGGCTTCGACGACCAGGTCGATGCCTTTCAACACCTGCACCGGGCCAAACGACTTCGAGAGCCCCGCAACATTCAGCAGCGGAGCAGCGTTATCGGTCGGAGCAGGTGAAGGTGCCGAGTTCATCCCACCTTCGTCCACACATTGCCGCCTTTCGACGAAGCGACGGCAGCCTGGATGAATTCCATGCCCTTCAGACCGTCTTCAACGGTCGGATAGACCACCTCGGCATCCGCCTTCCTGCCCTCACGGGCAGCACGTATGGCGCGCGCCGCCTCGGCATAGATCGTGGCGAATCCCTCCAGATAGCCTTCGGGATGACCGCCCGGAACACGGGTCACTCTGGTAGCCTCCGGCCACGCGCCATTGCCGCCGCGAGTGAAAAGCTGCTTCGGCTGGCCAAACCGGGTGAACCACAGATAGTTCGGATCGGCTTGAACCCATTCGATGCCGCCCTTTGTGCCATAGACGCGCAGTTTCAGCCCGTTCTCGTGGCCGACGGCCACCTGGCTCGCCCACAGCATGCCGCGCGCGCCGCCTTTGTAGCGGAGCAGGATCTGCACGTCGTCGTCGAGCAGTCGGCCGGGCACGAAGGCCGTCAGTTGCGCCAGAAGCTCGTCCGTCTCCAGACCGGTGACGAATGCCGCGAGGTTGTAAGCATGGGTGCCGATGTCGCCTATCGCGCCGCCAGCGCCCGAGCGTTTGGGATCGGTACGCCACTCCGCTTGCTTGGAACCTGAAAGTTCGGCGCGCTCGGTGAGCCAGTCCTGCGGATATTCCGCCTGCACCAGCCGGACATCCCCCAATTCACCGGCGGCCACCATGGCGCGTGCCTGCCGGATCATCGGATAGCCGGTATAGTTGTGGGTGAGCACGAAAACCTTGCCGGTATTCTTCACCAGATCGACCAGTTCCTGCGCCTCGGCGACCGTGGTGGTGATCGGCTTGTCGCAGATGACATGGATACCGGCCTCCAGGAACGCTTTCGCCGCCGGCGCATGCATATGGTTGGGCGTGACGATGGAAACTGCCTCGATGCCATCTGGCCTTGCGGCTTCCGCCCTGGCCATCTCCTCGAACGAGCCATAGGCACGGTCGGTCGCGATGCCGAGATCGAGCGCCGAGGCTTTCGCTCGTGCCGGATCGGATGAAAGGGCGCCGGCGACCAGATCGAACTGGTCGTCGATGCGGGCGGCGATGCGATGCACCGCGCCGATGAAGGCGCCCTGCCCGCCGCCGACCATGCCGAGCCGGATGCGACCGCCTTGCGTCTCCTGCTTGCTGCCTTCGATCGCCATGGTCAGCTCCTGTCCAATCCGAGCATCTTGCGGTTCGCGGCATCGTCTGTGCCCGCGCCGGCAAAGTCGTCGAAGGCATGTTCGGTCACGCGGATGATGTGATGCTTGATGAATTCAGCGCCTTCACGTGCGCCGTCCTCGGGATGCTTCAGCGCGCACTCCCACTCCAGCACCGCCCAAGAATCGAAATCATAGGCGGTAAGCTTGGAGAAGATGCCGCCGAAATCGACCTGGCCATCGCCAAGCGAACGGAAGCGACCGGCGCGATCCACCCAGCTCTGGAAGCCGCCATAGACACCCTGGCGGCCTGTCGGATTGAACTCGGCATCCTTCACGTGGAAGGCCTTGATGCGCTCATGGTAGATGTCGATGTAGTCGAGATAGTCGAGCTGCTGCAACACGAAGTGCGACGGATCATAGAGCAGGTTGGCGCGGGCGTGATTGTTCACCCGCTCCAGGAACATCTCGTAGCTGACGCCGTCGTGCAGGTCTTCGCCCGGATGGATCTCGTAGCAGAGGTCGACGCCGTGTTCGTCGGCATGATCGAGCAACGGTTTCCAACGCTTCGCCAGTTCATCGAAAGCGGCTTCGACAAGACCGGCAGGACGCTGCGGCCAGGGGTAAACATAAGGCCAGGCGAGCGCGCCAGAGAACGTCGCGTGCGCTTTGAGGCCGAGATGCTTCGAGGCCAGGATCGCACGCTTGACCTGATCGACCGCCCATTCGGTGCGTGCAACCGGATTGCCCCGAACTTCGGGCGCGGCGAAACCGTCGAAGGCCGCATCATAGGCCGGATGGACAGCCACGAGCTGGCCCTGCAGATGCGTGGAGAGTTCCGTGATCTCCAGGCCATGGCTCGCTGCCACGCCCTTCACTTCGTCGGCGTATCCCTTGGAATCCGATGCCTTCTTCAGGTCGAACAGGCGGACATCCCAGGTCGGGATCTGCACGCCCTTGTAGCCGAGGGAAGCCGCCCACTTGCAGATGGCGTCGAACGAGTTGAACGGCGCGGCATCCCCGGCGAATTGCGCCAGGAAAATGGCCGGTCCCTTGATGGTCTTCATCGAACTCCTCCCAATTCAGGCAACCGCATGCGGGCTGCGTTTACACATAGCGGTTGACGATATTCTCCAGATATTCCTGCCGCCCGGAACGCGGCTCCGGTTCGATACCATCCGTGACGACCTTGGCGGCAAGATCCTCGAGGGTCGTTCCACCTGAGAGCACCTTTTTTGCCGCTGCGTCCGTCCAGCCAGCGTAACGTGCCTCGAGCGGATCGGACAACGCCTTGTCCTCGATCATGCGCGCGGCAGCCTTCAGGCCGCGCGCGCAACAGTCGATGCCACCAATATGGGCGATCAGCAGATCCTGCGGGTCGAGTGACTGGCGACGCAGCTTGGCGTCGAAATTGGTGCCGCCGGTGGTGAAACCGCCTGCCTTCAGCACCTGGTAATAGGCCAGTGTCATCTCCGGCACATTGTTGGGAAACTGGTCGGTGTCCCAGCCCGACTGGTAGTCGTTACGGTTCATGTCGATGGAACCGAAAATGCCGAGCGCGTCGGCAAGCGCCAGTTCATGCTCGAAGGAATGGCCAGCCAGAATGGCGTGCCCCTGTTCGATATTGACCTTGACTTCCTTCTCCAGGCCGAAGTCCTTCAGGAAGCCGTAGACCGTCGCGACATCGTAGTCGTACTGGTGTTTGGTCGGCTCCTGCGGCTTCGGCTCGATCAGGATCGTACCTTCGAAGCCGATTTTATGCTTGTAGTCGACAACCATCGAGAGGAAGCGGCCAGCCTGCTCGCGCTCGCGCTTGAGATCTGTGTTGAGCAGCGTTTCATAACCCTCACGACCACCCCACAGCACATAGTTTTCACCACCAAGCCGCTTTGTGACGTCGATGCATTTTTTGACAGTGGCGGCAGCGTAATAGAACACCTCCGGGTCCGGATTGGTGGCGGCGCCTGCCATATAGCGGCGGTGCGAGAACAGATTGGCCGTGCCCCAGAGCAGCTTGACCCCGGTCTCCTGCTGCTTCGCCGCAAAGATATCGGCTATTTCGTCGAGGCGCGCGGCACTCTCGGCGAAATTCCTGCCTTCCGGACGCACGTCGGCATCGTGGAAGCAGTAATAAGGCACGCCGAGAGCCGAGAACATTTCGAAGGCCACATCGGCTTTCAGCCTGGCGGCTTCCATGGTGTCGGCGAACCAGGGGCGCTCGAAGGTCTGGCCACCGAACGGGTCCCCGCCCGGCCAGGCGAAGGAATGCCAGTAGGCCACGGCGAAGCGTAGGTGGTCCTCCAGCCGCTTGCCCAGCACAATCTCGTCCTTGTTGTAGAAACGATAGCCAAGCGGATTGGTCGAATCCGGGCCTTCATATCTCACCTTCCCGATATCGCCGAAAAACCCTGTGCTCACTCTAGAAACTCCTCGTATGGTCATTCGCCCGTTTCGTTTCGCGAAACTGTGGGAGGACAGCTCCGCTTCCCTCTGGGCTCATGGCAGATTGTCCCGGATGTAGATTTCGATCCGGATGGCTTCCTGATTGGCGATGACGGGCGTGTCGTCGATCCTGGCCTTCAGCAGCCGGATCGCGCTACGCACCTCATGGCCGGCGTCCTGATTGATGACCGCGTCGAAGATGCCGTCGCGCAGTGCCTGCTTCGAATGGTCGGTGAGTTCATGCGCAACCACCGTGATTCCGCGATATTCTGCCCTCGACGTCAGCACGTCGATCACACCGCGATTGCCGGCGCCGATGCTGTAGAGGCCTACGACATCGCGCTCGCGATCAAGAAGCTCAGCGAGCAGCGCGCGCGTCACGACCGCATCGTCCCGCCCCTCGATCACAGGCAAGCATTCAAGCCCCGGAAACTCACCCCTGATCGCCTGCTCGAAGGCGGCGCAGCGCTCGGCATGGTCCTTCACCAGCATTGAGCCCGCGACCAGTGCCACCTTGCCGGTGCGCTCGCCGACGAAACGACCGATCAAGCTCGCAGCGGTGCGACCGGCGGCAATGTTGTCGATGCCAACATAGTGGTCTCGATAGGCTTCGGAGACATCGGAGACGAGAGTGGCAACCGGAACGCCGGCTTCTCTCAACCGCACCAGAGCCCTGCGTACACGTTCGGACTCGGTTGCAACCAACGCAACACCCGACACCTGTCCGGCATCGATCTCTTCCAGCACCGCAGCCAGTGCATCGGCGTCGAAGGTCTTCACCTTGTGGATATCGAGATGGGTGCGGTCGAGAACTGAATAAAGCTTTGCCTGGCTGAGCTCGTTTTCCAACCCGAGCATGAAGCTGTTCGAGCCCTCGGGCACGATGAAAAGCAGGTTGTAGACCCGCTGCTTGGCCAGGTTTGCGGCCGAGATGTCGCGCACGTAGCCGAGCCTGACGATAGCAGCATTGACGCGCGCCACCGTCTCCGCGCGCACGCCGGAACGCCTGTTCAGCACCCTGTCGACGGTCGCCAGACTGACACCCGCCTCCCCTGCCACGTCATGAACCGTTGGACGCATTCCTCACTCCCGGCGCCGACCTAGCACGGAGTTTTGAGGTACGTAAAGCAGAATCTGATGTACGTATCTCATGCTTCCTCACCAGTGGTTCGAACGCCTTGGAGATCTGCTGTGCAGAGCTCTGTTTTCGCTCGCCCTGCTATTGAAACCTGGCGGGCCGGTCCGTATATTGGGGACGTCCTGGCAACAGGACTATGGTGCTAAACCGACTGTGCAATAGGCGATCCGGACGCGGTTTCGATACCGCCACCTCCACCATAAACCGTCCTCCGCGCGACGGCTTATGATGGGGGTGAAATGGGTTCGACGGGCGTTGAAAGACAGATCGCTGTACCCGGCATTGTACCACCGTTATCGGGCTAAACTTATAGTTGCCAACGACAACTATGCGGAAGCTCGTCTCGCTGCTTAATGCGGCGCGAACGCTTCAAATCAAGCCCTAGCGGTTCGCACCTCTAGGCGGGGTCCGGAGGCACCTGGCAACAGAAGCCTCCACTTCTCCCCACATCGATACGCCTTGCATCAGCCGGTATTTCCGACTGGCCCGCCGATGCATTGCGACGTGTGCGCCCCCCAAATCCCGAACTTCAGCCGACTGCCCCTAGCGGGTTCCTCCAACCATGGAAAACAGCCATGCAAAACCATACCGACCAATTCTTTGTGCTGACCGGCGGCCCTGGATCCGGCAAGACCACGCTCATTGAAGCTCTTGCCGGGGAAGGTTATGCCACCGCACCAGAGGCAGGACGCAACATCATCCAGGATCAGATGACAGTCGGTGGATCAGCCTTGCCCTGGGGCGACAAGGCTCTTTTTGCGGAACTGATGCTGGCATGGGAACTGCGCTCCCACCATACGGCGTCGCGCCTGGCAGGCCCGGTCTTCTTCGACCGCGGCGTGCCGGACACGCTGGCTTATCTCAGGCTGAGCGGTCTTCCCGTGCCGGCGCACATGGAAAAGGCGGCCGGGCATTTCCGCTACAACCGCCGCGTCTTCATCGCCCCACCCTGGCCGGAAATCTTCACCCAGGATACCGAGCGCAAGCAGGATCTGGAGGAAGCCGAACGCACCTTCGCGGCTCTGGCTGACACGTACCCCCGCTATGGGTACGAGTTGATCACGCTGCCGCGCGCACCGGTGAAGGAGCGGCTCGCCTTCATCTTCGAGGAGCTTGATTCATAAAGCGGCCCGCAAGGAAAATCCCGAGCGGATTCTGATTGCCGCAGGCGAGGAATGCTGCGCCCCGAAGATCATGGCCGAGATTGAAGCGCTTCAGCGTGCAGGCATCGTCCACGTTGCCGATACGCTTCTGAGACGCAGCTGCCACAAACAAGAAAGGCCGGGCAAAAGCCCGGCCCATTTGTCAGTCTTGGGAGAGACTTATTCTGCCGGTGCCTCGATGGGCTGGCGGGTGCGGCCGAGCGTGACCTGCGTCAACGCAAAAGCAATGACGGCGGCGAGCGTAATGCCTGCCACCATGGGCAGCGGCGTTCCGTCGAAGAAAAGGCCGGCCACACCCATCGCCACCGCGCCAATCGCGAAATGCAGCGTGCCCATCAGCGCCGAGGCCGTGCCGGCGATCGTGCCATGCTCCTCCATGGCCAGCACCGCGGTCGTCGGGATGACGAGGCCCAGGAAGCCGTAGCCAATGAACAGCAGGCTCGCCATGACATCCAGCCGATCGACGCCGGAAGCCATTACCGCCAAAAGCACCACCATCGCGGTGGCGTAGCCGACGACGGCGACCTTTACGACTCGCTTCAGTCCGAAGCGGTCGGCGAGCAGGCCTGTCATCTGCGACATTCCGATAAAGGCAACCGCATTGATCGAAAAGAACACGCTGTAGAGCGACGGCGAAAGGCCGTAGTGATCGATCAGGATGAAGGATGAGCTCGCCAGATAGACGAAGAAGGACGCGATTCCAAAGCCGCCAATGGCAGTCAATCCGAGGAAGTTGCGGTCATTGAGCAGGAACCAATAGCCCTTCAGCGCCGAGCCGAACGAGGAGCCGACACGATCCTCGACCGGACGGGTCTCTTTCTGGGCAGTGGCCAGGAGGACGATTGCGACCACCGCAGCCCCGGTCAGCACCCAGAACACCGCGCGCCAGCCAAGTGTTTCGATGATCAGGCTGCCGGAAAGCGGTGCCAGGATCGGCGACACCGAAAACACCAGCATCAGCAACGACATCAGCTTGGCAGCCTCGTTACCGGTATGCATGTCGCGCACGACGGCGCGCGGGATTGCCATACCGGCGCTGGCACCCAGTCCCTGTAGGAAGCGGAACGCGATAAGCCATTCGATGTTGGGTGCCATGGCCGAGCCGATGCCACCGGCGATGAACAGGGCGAGACCGGCATAAAGCGGCGGCTTGCGACCGAACATGTCGGACAGCGGACCAACCACGATCTGACCAAAGCCCATCGACAGGAAGAAGATCAAAAGGCTCATCTGCACGGCCGAGGTGCCGGCATTGAGATCGGCACCTATCGAAGGCAGCGCCGGCAGATACATGTCGACGGCGAAGGCACCGACCGCGGACATAAGGCCGAGCAGCACCGCGGTGCGGAGGAAATGCGCGTTCATGATATGGCTCTTTCAAATCCGGTTACTGCCGCGATGCGGCATCTAACCCAAGGACGTTCCATCCCTTGAGATGCCGACACGAGAAGCGCTGCATCCTCAAATCTTATAGTCCAGAAAATTAGACACTCTTGTCTAAATTGTCAATCACAGCTATATAGATTTTTATGAGCCAGACAATTGCTGCTGACATTCGCCCCCCGCGCGGCCACGAAGCCAAAAGGGTCGCGATCGTAGATGCTGCCATGGCCGTCTTTTGTCGAGAAGGTTTCGCTGGCGCCAATATCGACCTGATTGCTGCGGAAGCGGGCGTCTCGCGCCAAACCGTCTACAATCATCACGGCGACAAGGAAAAACTGTTTGTCGCGGTGGTGCATGAACTCACCGAGCGCTGCAATGCCGGCATTTTCGCCACTCTGGCCACCTTCCCCGATCAGCCCAAGGATATCGAGGCAGACCTGGTCGCCTACGCCGAGCGTATGAACCGCAATTGCATCTGCAGCCGCGACGGCAAATTCCTGCGCAAGCTGATCCAGACCGAGGGCGAGCGTTATCCCGAACTCTTTGCCGAATGGCGCGAGAATGGCCCAGGCACTACACTTCCAGCACTCGCCGCGCGCTTTGCGCGCCTTGCTTTCGCGGGCCACCTCACCATCGACGATCCGGATGTGACGGCCCGCCACTTCATCGCGCTGATCAATGCCGAGTTGCAGATCGAATTCATGATGGGCATTCAGCCGAGCCAGGAAGAAGTTCTGCAGTCAGCCACCAATGGTGTGCGAACGTTCCTGCGGGCCTACGGCGCCCGTCAGTCGGCTTCTCGCCAGCGCGAGACGGCATTGGCCTGAGAACAACGTCGCGAAAGCGTCACCTAAAGACGGCTTTGGTGTTGGCCGCTGTGCCGGCGCCCTCTATATGCGGTTTACGAGCCCGCCAAGCTTGATTACAGCTATGCGGACGATTCAACCGGAACCGCCCAGGCATATGGCCGACGACCACATTCGCTACGACATCCTGGCCCAGGAAGCTTTGCGCGGCGTGATGCGCAAGGTGCTGGCGGAGGTCGCGCGCACCGGCCTTCCGGGCAACCACCACTTCTTCATCACCTTCCTGACGGGCGCGCCGGGCGTGCGCATTTCATCGCGCCTGCGCGAGCGCTATCCCGAACAGATGACCATCGTCATCCAGTTCCAGTACTGGGACCTGAAGGTAACGGAAGCCGGCTTCGAGGTCGGTCTGTCTTTCTCCGACATCCCGGAGAAGCTGGAAATCCCGTTCTCTGCGGTGCGCGGCTTCTACGATCCGTCAGTGAATTTCGAACTCGAATTTGACGTCCGAACCGAGACGGCGGATGAAGCGGAAGACAAGCCGGCAGCCGAGCCTGTCGCACTTGCTCCCGAAAAGAAATCCGATTCGAAGAAGAAAGCGGCTGTCGAACCTGAGAAGCCAGAGGCCGATGAACCCGCCGCCGGCAAGGGTGCCGAGGTCGTCTCGCTCGACGCCTTCCGCAAGAAATAATCCGGAACCATGGCCGAGATCGTCAATCTCCGCCAATTCAAGAAGGGCAAGGCGCGTGAGGAACGCGCCGCGGCGGCCGAACAGAACCGTGCCTTGCACGGCCGCAGCAAGAGCGAAAAGCTGCGCGATAAGCTGCAAGCCGAAAAAGCCGAGCGCCTGATCGATGGCCATCGCCGCGAGCCGGGCTCCTCGTCATCCGACAAGAGCTAGGCCGCGCGTGAGCCTGGTCGAAAAACGCTCGGTCACCATTCGTGGCCACCGCACGTCCTATTCGCTGGAAAAGCCGTTCTACGACGAACTTGCCGCCATCGCCGAAAGCCGAGGTCTCACTCTCGCCTCGCTCGTGGCCGAGATCGACGAACAGCGTTCCCGTGAAGCCAATTTGTCATCGGCGCTGCGGCTCTATGTGTTGGATTGGGTGAAGCAGAGCTCAAGTAAAATCGCGCTGTGAAATTTCTACGGGCCGGAGCGCTTCATGGCCCAACGCGTTTAGCCATCATCACTTCGTCGATCTCCCTGCCCTCATGGATCAATCCGGCAGGCAGACGGCCTATCTCGGCAAAGCCTTCGCGTGCATAGAAGCGCTGCGCTGCCGGGTTCTCCACGCTGACGGTCAGTTCCAGTTGCAGGATACCTTCTTGCCGCGCGTATCGCGTAAGCGCATCGAGCAATGCCTTGGCCGTACCTGCGCCCCGCTCGCTCGCTCGCACGTAGACCATGACGATTGTGGCTCGGTGACGCGACTTCGCCGATTGCTCGCGCAACAGCCCCATCAGGCCGACCGGCTCATCCTCTCGAAAGGCAATGAAGACGGCGCCGCTGGTCACGCGTCGCTGCCATTCCTCGTCCGGTAGCGCTTCCCAATCCTGAACACGACTGGCGAAGGCTGCCGGCTCCAGCCGCAGGGCTTCCAGCCGTATGTGCTTGAAGGCATCCACATCGTCTGGACCAGCCAATCGCACCGTTGCAATGCCCGTGTTCATGCCACTGTCCTTTTCAGGCGCGTGCAGCCATGGCATCCTCCAAACGCCCCGGTTGCGACGCGCTTATTGCAGCGTTTTCAGGAAATCCTGGATCGAAAACGGCTCCAGCTTCTGCACCGGCGCAGCAGGTGACGGCTCGGCTGCCCGGCGCTCAGCGTCCAGCTTTGCCTTCTCTTCTTGCGCCGTACGGATCGCAGCTTCGGCCTTGCGTCGCTCTTCTTCGGCAGCTTCCGCAAGCGCTTGTTCGGCACGCGCCTTCTCTTCAGCCTCGGCTCGTGCTTTTGCTTCCGCATCTGCCTTGGCTTCGGCCTCCGCCTTCAGTCGCGCTTCTTGCTCGGCCTTTCGTTTCTCTTCCTCGATGCGGCGCCTTTCTTCCTCCGCGCGGTCACGTTCCTCCTGGAGGGCGGCGTAGTATCGGGCCTCGCGCCGCAACCGTTGCTTTTCCAGCAGCGCGGCCTGCATGGCCTCCACCCGCTGCTGCTCTCTCTCCAGCGCACGCTGGGTAAGGAACTGCGCCAGCGGCGCACTGTCAAAGATGCGTTTCGGTGCCTCGACCGGCCCCTCGACACTATAGTTCAGCGCTGGATCCGAACCGATCAGAGCCTCATCGCCCGCCTTGTAGGTGAGAGTGCCACGCGCCGCCACCGTGCCGGCTGCAAGATCGGCGGAAACATCCGCCGACAAGACGGACGTCGGTGTATCGAAGCTCACCGGCGGTGCGCGCAGCACACCGCCGGCCAAAGTAAAGGCGATGTCGGCGTCGCGCACGACGAAGGAACCCTGCCCGGCGATCTCCGGCGCGAACGCAGCCGTTCGCGGTGCATCGATATCGCGGCCGACACCATCCGCCCTGGCAAGCAGTGCCGGCAATGCATCGGCGTTCAGATTGGCGATCGTCACGCCCTTGAGCGAGGCGGTTCCCGAACCGGCAAGCGAAGCCACCATCGCATCGATGGACTTGCCGCTCGTGGTCACGCTGGTGGTAAACGTACCCGCGCCCGAGAGACCGGAAGCAGGCAGAAGCTTGGAAAGATCAGCGCCCGTCAGCGTCGCCTGGCCATTGAGCAGTCCGGTACCGTCATTGTTCTTCAGGTCGAACAGGCCAGTGATTTCACCGCCGTACAACCTCGCCTTCAATTTGGAGATACCGAGCCCGTCATCTCCCAGTTTCAACGACAGCATCGCATCGTCGGCCGCCACCAGCGGACCGGCCAGCAATTTCACCACAGCCAGTTCGATATCCGCGCTCACCTGCAGCGCCGGTTTGGCGGCAAACGGTGTCTTTGGCCAACTGGTACCGTCGCCAACCAACGCATCATTGCCGAACAACATTGCCGCCAGCGGGTCGAGATCAAGCGTGTCCAGTGCCAACTGTCCGCTCAGATGAGGCTTGGCAGCATCGAAGCCAGCAGCGACATCGCCGGACAGAGCGGTACCTGCGGCACTCCCTTTGAGGCCCGAAAAGGCGACGCGGTTGTTGCCATAGTCGGCCTCGGCGGCCAGTGCCACAGCAGCGCCCATGCCCATGCCGGGCAGTGCAACGCCCGTCGTCATCAGCCAGGGCTCTATATCGGCTGTATCGAGAGCCACCTTACCCTTGGCTGCCAGTCCCTGCGGAGTATCGGTCACCGTGCCGTCGAAGCGCGCGCGCAGATCCGGGCCCCAAAGATTGAAGGCAGTCGCAGCGCCCTCGGCAAGTGTACCTCTGGCCGTGATGTCGGTTGTCGCCTCTCCTACCATGCCGAGCGGCAACGCCGGCAGGCCATAGAGCGCCAGAAGCGCTGCGGCATCTGGGTTCTTGGCGTCAAAGGTCAGCGAGAACGGAGCCTTGGCCACCTCGCCCGGTTGACCATGTGCCGACAGCGAGACGGACATCGCCGAACCGCCGGTTGCTCCTTTGCCGGACAGCGCCAGCCCAGTGGTTCCGTCGCCGTTGTCCGCTGCGCTCATCACCACGTCGAGGCGCGTATCCCGGTAGAGGCCGGGATAGGCCTTGCCACGCTCCGAAAGTGCCGCAAGCAACCGGCTGTCGGGAAAGCGGGCTGCGGCGGCATCGACCAGCGGCGCTAGGTCGGGCGCCAGCAGCGAGGCATCCAGGCTGCCGGTCGGTCCCTTGGGGAAATCCTTCATGCGGCCCGTAGCGCTGATTGACGCACCCGCCAGCCCGCCGATCGACAGTTTGTCGATTTCCAGCATGCCGGCCCGCAGCCGCAAAGCCGTATCCAGCTTTTCGGCCGAAAAACCCCAGGCGTCGACCGGTCCCGCCTTGATCTTGGCGTCGAGATCGGCATCGGCGAAGCGGTTTGCTCCCTTGTCCGATACGAAGAGCGCCGCAAAGGCCGTCAGCCCCTCGACATCGAGCGCCCCGCCTTCCAGCCTCGTGACGACGGCCGGCTTGCCGTCGGCCGGCTGGCTGGCGTCGAGACTGCCGCGAAAACTCGCCTTCCCCAGCGCCAGCTCGAGATCGTCGAATTTCTGCCGGGCATCGGTCAGATCGACTTTGGCGCTGAACCCTGCCGTGGGAAGGCGCCGAACCGCTTCATCGACATCCTGAGACAGCCATGCCGCAAAACCGGAAGGTTGCGCGACCGCAAGCAGCAGCGAACCGGTGAAACGCACCTTGCCGTCGACGCCAAGCTGCCCATTGGCCTCCAGCGTGGTACGGCCGGGTAAGATCGCGGCCAACGACTTCACCGCCCAGCCGCCCGCGGCCGGCTCGGCGGAAATGGCAACGTCGCGAATGGTCGTGTCGCCGGCCACCACTGCAGGCAGCCTCACTTCGACGGAGCCAGGCATCGCCGGTTTCGGCAATGCCAGGAGCACCCGCTCGAGCGCCGCAATGCGCTGCGGCAGCGCTGCCGTCCCTTCCTTGCCAGGCGTTTCCTCGAACTGCACCCGTGCGCCGCTCGCCTCGATGGCGAAGCGTGGATCGGCACCAAGGTCGATCGAAGCCTTACCGTCGGCGGTATAAGGATTGTCGAGCGGTCCAGTCTCTAGGCGGAATTCGTCGACGGCGAGCTTGCGATGGTCAAGCTCGAATTTGCCACTCAACCGATAGGTAGGTGGTGCCTTGGCGCCCACCCCTGCAGATCCGCCATCCGGCTTCGCCGCTGCGCCCAGTTGGGCTCCATTGTCACCCAGGAAACGAAACTGACCGGAATAAAGAGCCCGCCCATTCTCGACGCCGGCATTGCCGTCGGCCTCGACCGACAAGGGGTAGCCATCGGGATCGGCCTTGACCCGAAGCGCGATCTTGCCGACCCCGTCGGCCTTGCCGGTTGTTACCGACAGATGCGTAGCGATGCCATCAGCCTTCAGTGCGCCTTCCGCGCGCCATGGTCCCGCCAGCGATTTCGCCGACACTGTCGCGTTGATGTCCGACAGCTTGGTGACACGGCCGCTGGCCTCCTGGCGCAGTTCGACCATCCCGTCGGTCACCGTCAGCTTCTCGATCGCTACCTGCGCCGGATTGAAAGGGGAGGACGGCCGGACCGCCCAATCCACCTTGCCGTCGGCGGCAATGCCGATAGCGACTTTCGGCTTCACCAGCCGCATATCGAAGATCAACACCTCGCCGCGCAGGAATGGGGCGAGTTCAGCGTCCATCGAGAAGGTCTCGACGGTCATCGCGGGTTCGCCACCCGCGCCACCTGCCACGGAGACATCGCTGAAGGTTACCGACGGGAACGGCAAAAGCCGTGCCGTGGCACTGCCCTTCACCGTTACCTTGCGGCCAAGGATGGTGCTTGCCTCGCGTTCGAAATCGGCACGGTAGCCCGTCCAATCGATGAACGGCGGCACCACCAGCGCCGCAAGCAGCGCCAGCACGAACAGGCCACCGAAAATCACGAACAGGCGGGCGAGCATTACCCTGAGACCATTGAATTGAAATATGCCCGCAATCTAGCGGCAATACTGCGTTGATAAAGTGGCATCTCGCAATCCGTTACATTTGTCGGTGCATTCGTGAATTTCCTTGATCGAAAAATGCCCAAATCTCATAGGGATAATCGCCTTGTTGTCATCCTGCGGCATCTTGTGCGGCCGAGGACGTTTCATAAAATGAGCACATCCGGAAAAAGAGATCGCGCTGTGATCAAAATTGCCGCCGCTTCACTGATTGGTTTTGCAGCCCTGGTCGGGGTTACCACGTTGCCCGCTCATGCCGGACGCACGGTCACATGCTCGTCCGATGGTGACCAGTACAACGAATGCCAAGCCGATTTCCGTTCCGCCGTCATCGTGCGACAGAAATCGGACAGCCCCTGCATCCGCAACCGCACCTGGGGCTACGACCGCGGTTCCGGCACCATCTGGGTCGACGGTGGCTGCCGCGCAGTCTTCGGCGAAGGTTCGCCCAGCCGTCGCGTTGTGCGTCGCTATTCCGATGATCCATTCGGCCCACCGGTGGTCGAACCGCGCCGCTATGATCCCTACTATGATCGCCGCTACCGCGAGCGCCGTGACGACGACGATTGCTTCTACAACGGCGACTGCTGAGAAGCTGCAAATTCGCGGGATTTCACTATGACGGTTTTGCGCGGCTCGACTTCAGTCGGGCCGCTCAACATACAGATACAGATTTTGAGTATCCCACCGGCTTATGACCGGCTTGGATCGCAGCGTTCAGCGGCTTCTGAAGACCTCAACCAAACGGCTCGGTCGGCCCTTTGGCTGGCCTTGTGAACCATTTGGGGCCGTCTTCAGTCATGTGGATATGGTCCTCCAGCCGAATTCCGAAGCGCTCAGGCACAACGATCATAGGCTCGTTGGAAAAACACATGCCAGGGCTGAGAAGCATATCGTTGCCCCGGACGATGTATGGTTCTTCATGGATTTCCAATCCGAGGCCGTGCCCTGCCCGGTGCGGCAGACCTGGCAACCTGTAGTCCGGCCCGAGGCCATGGCGCGCCATGACCGCTCGCGCCGCATCGTCGAGACGATGACAGGGAGTGCCTAGCTGCGCAGCCTCGAACACCGCTTGCTGGGCCTCGCGTTCATATTGCCAGATACGTGCATAGTCGGCTTCGGGTTCATCAATCAGATAGCTGCGCGTCAGATCCGAATGATAGCCGTCGATGCGCGTGCCGGTATCGACAAGAATGGCCTGGCCTCGCTGCAGGACTTGGTCGCCATCGGCTCCGTGGGGAAGCGATGTGGCTGCGCCAAATGAAACAATGCAGAAGGTGGAACCGCCGGAAGCCCCCAGCGCCCTGTGCTGCTCGTCGATGTAACGAGCCACCTCGGAGGCACGAATGCCGGGCTTCATGATCGCATGGGCGCGCTTGTGCACTTCGAGCGTCAGTTCCATGGCATATGTGATCAGCGCGATCTCCGCGGCCGATTTGTAGAGCCGCAATGCGCGAATGAGGTGCGTCCCGTCGCCCAGACGCTCGATGCCCAGAGCTCGGACCAGAGCGTGATAAATGAAGAGCGGCAGGGCGTCGTCGAGCGCGATCACCCCACTCGGCCCCGCCAGCGAAGCGACCAGTGCCGCAGGGTTCTCTTCTTCCTCCCAGGTCGCGATGTCAGCGCGCAGATGCGGCAGCGTCTCGACGCGGCTGCGTTCGAAAGCGGGAACGATGTAGGTGAGCGAAGTCGGCGTCACCAGCGCGCCAAGCATACGCTCGCTCTGGCGCCAGACGAGACCGGTGAAATAGCGAAGACTCTCCGAAGAGCCGAGCAGGACCGCGGAGACGCCGTTGGCGTCCATTTTTTCCCGCAACCTTTGAAGCCGGCCTCGTCTTTCGGCATCGGTGATCGCGGCTGGACGGGCTGAGAGGGACATGTTTGCTCCTGATCAGGATCTTGTAACGGCGGGGTCGGAATTTGCGTGAGGCAGCAACCTACTCCGCGATCCGAGCCGCAGTCGTAGTGGCAGCCACCTATGCTTTCTTCGGCCAGGTGTCGGCAAGCCTGTAGCCTTCCGGCCACGGGTCGTCGGGGTCGAGCATGTGCTGGTGCGTGCCGGTGATCCAGGCGCGGCCCGAGATTTCCGGCAGCACCGCCGGGCGGCCACCCACGGTCGTGGTGCCGACGATGCGGCCCGTGAAGGTCGAACCGATCACCGAAACCGCCGTGAATCGATCTTCCAAGCCCATCTGACCGCGCGCATGCAACACGGCCATCCGCGCCGACAAAGCAGTCCCCGTCGGTGAACGGTCGACCTTGCCCGGCTGGATCGCCACGGCGGCACCGGCACGCAAGCCCTCGGCAGTGCGCTCGACTGCACCGGCGAACAGGCAGAACGAGAAGTGCTTCCAGTCCGGATTTTCCGGGTGGTTGAAACCAAGAGCGGCATTGGCCGCGTTGGTGATGCGCACGCCAAGCCGCGCTATATCGAGCGTTTCGTCCGGCTTGAGGGCAAAGCCCATCGCGGCCGCGTCGACGATGACGAACGAGTCACCGCCATAGGCGGTGTCGACGGTGAGCGTGCCAAGTCCTTCGACTTCCAGCTTTGCATCCAGGCGCTCGGCAAAACTCGGCAGGTTGCGCACGAAGATGCGCTCGGCCTTGCCGTTGCGGCATTCCGCCCGCACGCGCACCAGTCCGCCTGGTGCTTCCAGCGTGATCTCCGTCACCGGCTCCCGCATCGGCAGGATGCCACTGTCCAGCAGCACGGTCGAAACGCAGATCGAGTTCGATCCCGACATGGGTGGCGTGTCTTCCGGCTCCATGATGATGAAGGCCGCGTCCGCCTCCGGATGCTTCGGCGGTACCAGCAAATTGACGTGCCGGAACACGCCACCGCGCGGCTCGTTCAGCACGAAATTGCGCAAGGTGTTGTCGCGGGCAATCCAGCGGCTCTGCTCCCAGATCGTGTCGCCCGGCGGCGGTGTAACACCACCGACGATCACGTCGCCTACCTCGCCTTCGGCATGCGCTGAAATCACGTGAATTGTTTTCGAACTGCGCATCGCAAACTCCTCAGGAAAGCCAGGTAGGCAGGCGCACCGGCGCGCGCCCGGTCAGTGCGGCGGTCACGCAATCGGCGAGGCTTCCGAGGCGTACCGCACGGCCTGACAGGCCGGGGCCGTAGTGGGCGTATTTGCCGGAATTGGTCATGACGGCGCGCGTGCGCGTCGGGAACACCGGCTCTGAAATCGAGCACCAGCACAGGTCTGGCACCACCTGCACGCCGCTTTGTTCAAGCCGCGACAGCGTCCCGTCATTGCGGGCATCGGCTATGACGGCGTTGCCCGCGGTGACGATGACCGCCGCATCCGGATGGCGTTTGCGTCCATCGAGCACGGCCGCCAGCGAGCGGCATTCCTGCAGCGATGCGTGCGGACTGCCGATGGCGACGAGTTCGATCTCTTCCGGCCCCGCGTTGAGATTCTTCCATGCTGCGGCTAGGTCGGTCCGCGTGATGACGGCATGGTCGGCGTCAGCTGCACCGGCACCATCGGCTTCAGGCGTCACCCCTTCGACATGCAACATTGGAGCGGCTGAGGTGGTTCCAAACGCCGCGCACAGCGCCTTGAGATCGTCGCGTGACGGTCGAGCTTCACCAAGTCCACGCAGCAGCGGGATGCGGTCCGGCGCGGCATGGCCGGCGAGATAGCCGAGCAGTGGCCAGAACGCATCGTCGACACCAGTTGGAACTTCCACATCGATGACACGTCGGGCCTTGCGGTGTTCGTCGAGATAGACGCCGGAGAGCGGGGCACGTCCCGTCAGGGCAATGCACAGATCAAGGAAATCCGGATGTTTCGCGGTGCGGGCACCGAGCACCGAATTGGCAAAGATGACCGCGTTGGACTCCGCCCAGGCGATGGCCTCGCCGCCCTTCGGCGCGCTGTCGAGCAGATAGGGCGAACAGGTGAAAGTCGGTCGGCAACCCATCCGCACATAAGCATCGGCGAGGCGCGCGGCAGGATCGCCGAAATCGTGCGGTACGCCCTGCGCCTGCCAGTTGGCGCGGTCGACCGAAATGGCATTCATTGTCGTGGGAACCCGAACCCGCGCTCCGAGCTCCGCCATTTTTTCAGCGAAGGTCAGATTGGCCGGGCTGGCATAGATGCAGCCGTCTATATGCGCCTGTGTCACGTCCACCAGGCTGCGCGCGCCTTGCTGCACGGCCATGGCGCAGATGATGCGCATGGCCTGCTGCACCGCGATGCCATCCCGCCCGTTCGCCATGGCATGATCGGCTTCTGTCAAGTTGAGTGCGCTGCTAGCCGGTGGACTGACCGATAGGCTCAGGCCGTCGGCTTCGATCGCCGTATCGCTTATCCGTGCGGTCTTCGCACTGGCCAGCGCGGCAAAGGCCTGCGGCGTCAGGCGCAGGACCGGAAGCGGTTTGCCGAAAAGTTCCGATGCGATCAGCGCCCCGAGGGTCAGTACATCCTCGGCTTCCGAAAAGATGAGCGCTGCCGGTGCCCGTCCGTTCAGCACGAGGTCCAGCAACACGCCGGAACCGGTGCAGGAACCGCGGCTCGACGGCATCATCAGGATGGCGTCGGTAAGGCAGCTTCCGTGTAGCGGATGATGCACGTCGATCACACGCGCCGTAGCCGGATCGACGCCGCCCCAAAAACTCAGCGCTTCCTGTGTCGCGACGACGGCCCCTTGGGCTGAGCCGCCAAGAATCGACCGGGCGGGAGAGCTCTCGTTCACTTGACGACGAACCCGTGCGCGAAAGGATCTCGATCGTCGATGAAAATGGTGTTGAAGCCGGTCATGCGGGCCCAGCCGGCGATCGAAGGAACGATCGCGTCGCGATCCGCAACCTTCGTCGCCGCCTCGACACGGCCGCTGAACAGCGAACCGATGATCGATTCATGCACGAATTCGTCGCCGACCTTCAGCTTGCCCTTGGCGGCAAGCTGCGCCATGCGGGCCGAAGTGCCGGTTCCGCAGGGCGAGCGATCGATCGCCTTCTCGCCATAGAAGACCGCGTTGCGGGCATGAGCGCCATCTTGCGTCGGCTTGCCGGTCCATTGGATGTGGCTGAGGCCCTTGATCTCGGGATGCAGCGGATGGACGAACTCGTATTTCGCGTTGAGCGCGGCGCGCAGCTTCGGCGACCAGCCAACCAACTCGCCCGCAGTATGATCGGCCATGTCGCGGAAATTCTTCTGCGGCTCGACGATGGCGTAGAAATTACCGCCATAGGCGACATCGACGACGATCTCGCCAAGCCCCTCGACCTCCGCCGTCAGCCCTTCGGCATAAAGGAAACCTGGAACGTTGGTGAGGCGCACTTCCTCTACGAAACGGCCTTCCTGGCGATAGGTGATATCGACCTTGCCGGCAGGCGCATCGATCGAAAGCTTGCCGGGTTCGCGTGGCGTGATCAGGCCGTTCTCGATGCCCATGGTGATGGTGCCGATCGTGCCGTGGCCACACATCGGCAGGCAGCCGGAAGTCTCGATGAACAGCACCGCAACGTCGCAATCGGGTCGTGTCGGCGGATACAGGATCGAGCCAGACATCATGTCATGCCCGCGCGGCTCGAACATCAGCCCGGTGCGGATCCAGTCGAATTCGCGCAGGAAATGCGCCCGCTTTTCCAGCATGTTCGCGCCTTCGAGGCGCGGCCCACCGCCCGAAACAAGGCGAACCGGGTTTCCGCAGGTGTGTCCGTCGATGCAGGAGAATGTGTGGGTTGCCATGGGCAGGACCTTGGTCAAAAGCGTTGCGGCGAGAAGGATGTAGTGTCGACGGCGGGCCGTTGCCCGGTCAAGAGATCGGCAACGATACGCGCCGTACCCGCCGACTGGGTCAAGCCAAGATGGCCATGACCGAAGGCGTGGACGATATGCGGCGTCGCCCGCGCGGTGCCGATCGCCGGCAGGCTGTCCGGCAGGGATGGGCGAAAGCCCATCCACTGTACCCCACCCTGCGGCTTCAGGCCGGGCAGGAAGGCCTTCGCCTTCTTCAGCATGGCCTCGGAGCGGCGGAAATTCGGCGGCAGTTTCAGGCCACCAAGCTCCACCGCGCCGCCAACGCGTATGCCGGTGGACAAACGGCTGACGACGAAGCCGTGACCACCGAAAGTCACCTGCGTACGCAGGTCGAAGGCGTCCTGCGGCAGGGTGGTGTTGTAGCCACGTTCGGTCTCGAGCGGGATGGTCTCGCCGATGGTGCTGGCGATCTTGTGCGAAAAGGCGCCGGCCGAAAGCACCACCTTGCGCGCTCGCCGCACGCCGCCATCCGCAGCAATGACCTCGACAGCACCCTCGACAGGGCGGAGCGCGGTGACTTCGACACGCTCGACCATCCCGCCCAGGGTGACGAAATGTTCGGCCAGTGCAAGCGTGTAAAGCCGTGGGTCGGCGATGGAATACCAGCCAGGCGTGAAGGTGCCGTGAGTGAAACGCGGCGCCAGACCAGGCTGGATTTCCGCGATCTCGGCTGCCTTGGTGAGATGCAGGAACTCGATGCCGTGTTCTTCCCGCGCCGCCCAGCCGGGCAGCGAAGCCTTGAACTCCATCTCGCCTTCATAAACCTGGAGATTGCCCTCCTTGCGCAGCATGGGCAGCGTGCCTGTCTGCTGCAGGAAAGGTTCCAGCTCAGCCTTCGACAAGTCCATCAGCGCGGTCTGGGCGGCGGTGGAGTGGGCCACACGCTTGGGTGAACAGGCGCGCCAGAAGCGGAACATCCAAGGTGCGATCTGGACTGCATAGGCCGGCGGCACCGACAACGGGCCGAGCGGATCAAGCAACCATTTCGGTGCTTTCTTGAGGATGCCCGGCGAGGCGAGCGGCAGGATATCGGTGAAGGCGAAAGCGCCTGCGTTACCGGCGGAAGCCCCGGCGGCTGGCCCCTCGCGATCCAGCACCGTGACATTCAGCCCGCGCGCCTGCGCGGCGATCGCCGCCGAGAGCCCGACGACCCCTGCCCCGATGACAATGACATCGACCTGCTTTTCCATTGCGCTCTCAATGCGTTGCCGCAAGGAACTTCTTCGTCTCGGCGTGCTGCGGCGCATCGAAGAGCTGCCCCGGCGGCGCGATTTCAGCCATGATCCCCTGGTGGAAGAAGGCAACGCGGTCGGACACCTCGCGAGCAAACTTCATTTCATGGGTCACGCAGATCATCGTCATGCCTTCGGAAGCGAGCATCCTCAGCGTATCCAGCACTTCGCCCACCAGCATCGGGTCGAGTGCCGAGGTCACTTCGTCAAACAGCATATATGTGGGAGACATGGCGAGCGCACGCGCAATCGCCATGCGCTGCTGCTGGCCACCCGACATGCGGCTTGGATAGACAGAAAGCTTCTCGGCGAGACCGACATGGGTCAGCTGCTTCACCGCGATTTCCTCGGCCTTCTCCTTCGGCAGGCCAAGCACCTTGCGCGGCGCCAGCATCACGTTTTCCAGCACGGTCAGATGCGGGAATGCATTCCATTGCTGGAAGACGATGCCCACTTTTTGCCGGAGCTTGTTGAGGTCGGTGCTCTTGGCGTGGACATCGGTGCCATCGATCACCACCCTGCCCGACGCGATCGTTTCAAGTCCGTTGATGCATGTAAGCAACGTCGACTTGCCCGAACCGGAGCCACCGATGACGGTGACGACCTCGCCTTTCCTGACGGTCAGGTCGATGCCTTTCAGGACCTCCAGCGAGCCGAAGGATTTGTGGACGTTTTCGATCTCAATCATTGGGTGACCAGCGTTCTTCGAGATACCTGCCGAAGCGGGCAATGGGCAGGCTTATGACGAAATAGATGGCGCCGCACAGCAGCAGGATGAACAGCGGCTCCTGCAGGCGGGTGACGAGGATCTGCGAGGCGCGCAGCAGTTCGATGAGGCCGAGCCAAAGCACGAGCGCGGAATCCTTCATCACACCAAGCGTCAGGCCGATCCACGACGGCAACGACACGCGGGTGGCGAGCGGCGCCACGATGTAGCGCATGTCCTGCCACCAGGTCATGCCGAGCGATCGCGCAGCGCGGCGCGTGTTGACCGGCACCGAGTCGATACCGCCCCGAACGATCTCGGTGCAGTAGGCTGCAGTATAGAGCGATAGCACCACGCAAGACGTGGTGAAGGGCGGCCAGCCCAGCTTGGCGATGGACTGCAGGGCGTTGCCCAGCACGAGCTGGATCAGCAAGGGCACCGAGCGGAAAATATCCAGGGCAAAGGTGAGCGGCGCCGACCAGTAAGGTCCGAACTGGAAGCGGATGACGCCGAACAGGATGCCGAGCACCGTGCCGGCAGCAACTGAAACCGCCGTCACGGCAAGCGTCATGCCGGCGCCCTGGGCCAGGAAGGCGAGATCACTCCAGGTAAGAGCTGTGCTGAACATCCCTACCCTGCCTCAATAACGGAACATGCGCGCGGCAAGCAGGCGTGCAGCCAGCGTGACCGCCTTGGCGATGAGGTAATAGATCACCGCAGCAAGGGCGAAGAACTCGAAGGTGCGGAACGAGCGGGCGTTGAGTTCCTGTGTGACGCCGGCGAGATCGGAACTCATGCCGACGGTCACCCCGAGCGACGTCATCAGGATCGCCCAGACCATCTGGTTGGTGGCCGGCAGGAAAGCAATGCGCAGCATTTGCGGCAGGACAATGTAGCGGAACGCTTGTAGCGAGCTCATGCCCAGCGAACGGCCCGCGCGCGCCTGCGTCTCGGGAATGGCCTTGAGCGCGCCACGGAAATTCTCGGCGAGATAGCCGGCATTGTTGAAGGCGATGCCGGCGAGCAGTGCCGTGAAAGGACTGAGGTGGATGCCGAAATTGCCCAGGCCGAAATGCGCCATGTAGATCTGGAACAGCGCCGGCGTGTTGCGAGCCACTTCCACCCAGGCGGTGGCGACCCCGGAAAGGATACGATTGCCCGAAAGCCGGAACACCGTGAGCGCGATGGCTAGGGCAAGCCCTATCGCCATCGACAGAAGCGCAATTTCCAAAGTGACCAGCGCGCCGTCGAGCATTTGCGGCAATGCCCTGAACGCCTGGTTCCAGTGGAAGGTGTAGCTGAACATCGCCGCTTCGCCTTTCGGAAGAATCGGCGGCGCGGGACCCGCGCCGCCTGGGAAACGGTCAGATCAGCGGTAGACGCCGTTCACCGACAAGGACGGCAGATCGCCACCGACCCACTTCTTGTAGAGTTCGGCGTAACGACCGGTGCGGACCTGCTGGTTGATGAACAGGTTCAGGTAGTTGATGAGGCCGTATTCCTCGCGGTTGGTGAAGAGCGAGACATAGTCGATGTCATACGGCGCCTTGCCGACCACCGAAATGCCGGGGAACTTGCCGGTCTTCACATTGGCCTGTGCGACCGTCGAGGTGGACACGGTGGCATCGATCTGGCCCTGGCTGAGTGCCAGGAAGACATCGGCCTGGGTCTGGTAGGGACGGAATTCGCCGGCACCCCATTCCTTGACAGATTTTTCGAGCGCGATCGCTTCGAACGTGCCGGCGGTGGCGCCAACTGTCTTGCCCTTCATGTCCTCGAACGATTTGACGCCCGACTTGTCGTTGGCGGTGACCGCCATTTCGAAGGCGAAATAGGGAACGGTCATGCCGACGGTCTTGGCGCGTTCGAGCGTGTCGGAGGTCGAGGCGACGCCGACATCCACGCGGCCCGACATCAGGGCCGGGATGCGCTCCGGAAAGGGCGTCTCCACGATCTCGGCCGTCACGCCGAGCGCCTTGGCGAGATCGTTGCAATAGTCGACGTCGAAGCCGATCGGATTGTTGCTCGCATCGCGCGCGCCCATGGGCGGGAAGTCGAGCACCACGGCGCAGCGCAAGGTGCCGGAAGCGATGATGTCGTCGAGCTTGTCGGCGTATGCCTGACCGCTCAGCGCGGTTGCGGCCATGAGCCCGAAGGCGAGGACCGAGATCTTCATGTTTTGCTCTCTCCCTGAGTGTTGCCGGTCGGTAGACCGCGCGCACTATTTCGCGTCGTCGCGGACAAATCAATCACAAAATACAAATTGTATTCAGGGAGTATACGATTTTTATTTTTTGATCGATTGAATCGCTTTCTGACTCCTCAACCGGCGAAACTCTCAGGCAGCAGCGCTTCCGGAACGTTCTGATAGGCAACGGGGCGCAGGAAGCGGCGGATGGATAGAGTGCCGACGCTGGTCGCCCCGAAATTGGTCGAAGCCGGATAAGGCCCGCCATGAACCTGGGCATCGACCACCTCGACGCCGGTCGGAAAACCGTTGACCAGCACCCGGCCCGCCTTGCGTTCCAGGACAGGCATCAGGCGGCGCGCGGCCTCGACATCCCCTTCATCCATGTGAATGGTCGTGGTCAGCTGCCCTTCGAAGCCACGGGCGACCTCTTCCATCTCGTCCAGAGAACCAACCTTGACCACGAGGCCGAGCGGCCCGAAAACTTCTTCGCCCAGCGCATGGTCGGACACAAACTGCGCCCCTGTCGTCTCGAACAGATTGGGGGTCGCGGCGCGCCCCGCAGGTTCAGTCACCAGCAGAGGCTTGACCGAATTTCGCGCGGCAAAACGCGCCTGCCCGTCACGATAAGCCTTGGCGATGCCGTCCGTCAGCATGGTCTGCGCGCCGACCTTGCCGAGCGCGTCGGTCGTGGCCCCGATAAAACGATCAGCATCCGGGCCTTCGACCACCACGGCAATGCCGGGATTCGTGCAGAATTGCCCCGCGCCCAGCGTCAGCGAACCTGCCCAGCCCTGTCCCAGCGCCTCGGCGCGTGCCTTGACTGCCTCAGGCAACAACATCATCGGATTGACCGAGCCGAGTTCGCCGAAGAACGGAATCGGCTCCGGACGGGCGGCGCAGAGGTTGAAGAGCGCGCGGCCACCGGCGAGCGAGCCGGTAAAACCAACAGCCTTGATCAGCGGGTGCTGCACCAGGGCTTCGCCGACCTGGCGGTTACCACCCTGAATCAGCGAAAAGACGCCGGGATGCACACCGGTCTTTACGATCGCCGCCTCGATGGCCTGGGCGATGATCTCCCCAGTGCCGGGATGAGCCGAATGCCCCTTCACCACGACCGGGCAGCCGGCCGCCAATGCAGCTGCCGTGTCTCCACCCGCGGTCGAAAAAGCGAGTGGAAAGTTGGAAGCACCGAAGACGGCGACCGGCCCGACCGGGCGCTGGATCAGCCTGATCTCCGGCCGAGGTGCCGGCTGGCGTTCCGGCAGGGCCGCGTCGACGCGGCGGTCAAGGTAGTCACCCTTTTCGATATGGTCGGCAAAGAGGCGAAGCTGACCGGTCGTACGCCCGCGTTCGCCCTGAAGCCGCGCTTCCGGCAAGCCGGTCTCCTGACTGCCTATTTCTGTGATCGCCTCGGCGCGCGCCTCGATCTCGTCAGCAATGGCACGCAGAAAGGCCGCCCGCGCAGCCCGCGACGAATAGGCGTAGCTCCAGAAGGCTTCTTCGGCGGCCTCGCAGGCGCGATTCACCAGATCCACGCTGCCGACAGCGAAGGCGTGCGCAGGACCATGTGCCGGAGCACTTTCGAAGGTGCCCGCGCCATCAAGCCAAGCGCCCGCAATGAGGTGTTTTCCCTTGGGGGTAAAAGCCATGTGAGGTTCCTGTCCTGGAAATACAAAGGCGGCTCGCGCCGAATTGCGATTGTCGATTATTTGTATACTCTATGTATGCATATAATCAACTCAATCACCTACCTGTATCGAGAGGAAGACCATGCCTGCAACCACCACCATGCCAATCGTCACGCTTAACGAGCGTGTCGAGGCAATCTTCAAAAAGGCGGGGTTGAACAACATCCAGGCCGGAGCTCTTGCCCGCGTCATCGTCGCGGCGGAACGAGACGCCTGCAAATCACATGGTATCTACCGGATCGAGGGCGCGCTGCGCACCGTCAAGGCCGAAAAGGTCGCCCCGGATGCTGTACCGGAACTGGTGCAGCAGGACCACGCTGCGATCGTACGGGTGGACGCCAGCCGCGGCTTCGCCAATCCCGCCTTCGAACTTGGCCTGCCGGTGCTCGTGGAACGGACCCGCGCGCTGGGTCTGGCGGCGCTTGTCATCAACGACTGCACACACTTCTCGGCACTGTGGCCGGAAGTGGAGGCTTTGGCGGGATACGGCCTCGCCGGACTTGCCATGTGCCCGAGCTACTCCACGGTCGCGCCTGCCGGTGGCAACAAGCCGTTGCTCGGCACCAATCCCTTGGCCTTCGGCTGGCCGCGCCCAGGCAAATCACCCTATGTTTTCGACTTTGCCACCTCCGTCGCGGCCCGCGGCGAGATCGAGCTGCACCGCCGCGCCGGCAAGCCTTTGCCCGAAGGCTGGGCGATCGATGCCGAAGGACAGCCCACCACCGATCCGGAAGCCGCGCTTACCGGTGCGATGCTGCCTTTCGGTGGCCACAAGGGCTCCGCGATCAGCACCATGATCGAGCTCCTTGCGGGCATCATGATCGGCGACCTGATCAGCCCGCAGGTGCTCGACTACCTTGGCACCACCACGCTTGCCCCGCCGCATGGTGAACTCGTCATCGCCTTTTCTCCCGAGGCTTTTGCCAAAGGCCGTGACGGCAATCCATTGGAGCGCGCACAGGTCCTGTTCGACGCGATTGCCGGTCAGGGTGCCCGCCTGCCGTCGCAGCGCCGTTACGCAGCCCGCGCAAGATCAGAGATCGAAGGCATCGCTCTTACCACAGCCGAAATGCAACAGCTCGACAGGCTGCTCGCGCTGGGGCTTGAGGCCGTCGCCTGAAGCACCCGTGCCGCCTGATTGACGCCTTCCCGCCATCAACAAAAAAGCCCTCCACCGGAGGGCTTTTCTCGGAGCCGAGGCTCGGGCGGGTCAGCCCTTGTGCTTCTGTACAGCGCCAGGCAGCTTGCTCCACTCGGCATACCAGGTGTTGAAGAGCTTGAACTGTGCCTCGCAGTAGCCGCGCTGGCTGTCGGTCAGGGCGTCTGTCTCATTGAAGTGCAGCGTGTATTCCTTGTCACCCTTCAGCACCATCATGTGCTTGAAGTACAGAACAAGGTCCGGGCCTTCATCGAAGGAGGACAGAACGGCCAGCGCCTGCTCCAGCTCCTGAGCGCGCTGGCGCGCGTCGACGTCACCTGTCGCTGCGGCCTGGGACAGATTGCAGAGGTGGATAACCTCTTTCGGCAGCACATTGCCGATGCCCGTGATGGCTCCCGTCGCGCCACAATTGACGAAGCCATGGAAGACAGCGGTATCGACCCCGATCATCAGCGACACACCGTCGTCGCGGCTGGTGATGTTCTCGGCCGCATAACGCAGGTCGGCATGACCGCCGAATTCCTTGAAGCCGACGAGGTTGGAGTGCTCGGCCCGTAGTGCGAAGAACAGATCGGCACGCGTGGCGAAGCCATAATAGGGACTGTTGTAGATCACCGCAGGAAGATCGGGCGCCGCCGACAGGATCGCCTTGAAATGCGCTTTCTGGGCAGTCAGCGACGAGCCACGCGACAGCACGCGCGGGATCACCATCAAGCCCTGCGCGCCGACCTTTTGGGCATGGGCGGCATGCGCCACGGCGGATGCGCTGTTGATGGCGCCCGTGCCGACGATCACCGGCACACCGGCCTTGACCAGGCGCTCAACGCCTTCCATGCGTTGCGCATCGGTCAAAAGCGGCCAATCGCCCATCGAACCGCAATAGACGACTGCCGACATGCCGTCTGCGATCAGCTGCTTGCCCTTGGCGACGAGGGCGTCGAAATCAGGGCTGCGGTCCGCCTTGCACGGTGTCATCAAAGCCGGAATTACGCCGGAGAAAATCCTCGCCTTCATCTCAAAAGCTCCCTGTTGGCCTGTCGCTTCGGCAGAAGACGCCATGGCGCAGCCGTGCGCAATCCCTGCTTTCGGCAGTAATTATACTCTTTGGATTTTATTTGTCGACAAGAAATCGACAACGATTTCACAGGGCGACGTTCAGATGCCCGCCGCGTGTGAAAAGCTTCTGGATCTGGTCGACGATCTGCTCCGCATGCACCTTCGCCAGCCGATCGGCCGCCTCGACATCGCGGGCGGCAATGACCGCGATCATATCCTCATGCTCGTCGACAAAACGCTGCGGCAAACGATCGTCATAAGACTGATAGTAAAGACGCAGAAGCCGCCGTCCTTCATTGAGAAGCCGTCCGAAGAGACCCGTGAAATATGGGTTGCGACCTGCTTCCGCGATTGCCGAGTGCAAGGCGGCATTGGTGGCGATCATCGCCAGCGCATCCTGTTCCTCTACTGCCTTGGCGAATTCAGCTTGATGCGCGCGGATCACCCTCAAGTCCTCTGGACGATGATGTTCGGCAGCCAGGCGCGTGGTGATGCGATACATCAACACCAAGGCATCGAAATACGTATGCATATTCATAAAATCGATATTCGACACCATGGTCGACCGGTTGGGCAGCGTGTCGATCAGCCCCTCGCCGGCCAGTCGCACCAGGGCCTCGCGAATGGGCGTACGCGACATCTTGAACCGCTCGGCCAGTTGCACCTCATCGATCGGACTGCCCGGCGGCAGCACAAGATCGAGGATTTCGTCGCGTAGGAGGTCGTAGACGACCTTCACACCGGAGCCACGCTTGCGTTCTGGGCGGGAGGTCTTGTCGGCAGCGGTCATCTTAAAACCCTCATGTCGACAAAATGCATACGTTCCACAGGCGCACGGATCAAGGCTGGATGCGGTTAGATCACATCCTGGAGGGCGCCCGCGGTCTGTCAGCGCACAACGGAAACGGTCAACCCCGCTCCAACCGTCCTGCAAAGAGCGATCTAGACCGGCAGGATCTTGCCAGGGTTCATGATGTTGTAGGGATCGAGCACGCGTTTGATCTGCCGCATCACTTCGACACCGTGACCATGCTCGGCCTTCAAGAAACCCACCTTGCCCTGGCCGACGCCATGCTCGCCGGTGCAGGTGCCCTCCATGGCAATCGCGCGCATGTTGAGCCGGGCGACGAACCGCTCGACCAGGGCCACCTCGCCGGCATTCTCGGGATCCATCAATGCCAGTACATGGAAGTTGCCATCGCCGGCATGGCCGACGATGGGCGCGATCAAGCCCATTTCGGCGATGTCGGCCTCGGTCTCCGCCACGCATTCAGCCAAACGCGAGATCGGCACGCAGACATCCGTCGACAGCCCCTTGGCGCCGGGCCTGAGCGTCAGCGATGCCCAATAGGCGTCGTGGCGCGCCTTCCAGAGCTTGCTGCGCTCCTCGGCCACGGCTGTCCACAGGAATGGCCCACCGCCATTCTCTTCTGCGACCATAGCAAAGGTTTCGGCCTGTTCGGCCACACCGGCGTCGCTACCGTGAAATTCGAGGAACAGGCACGGGCTCTCGGGATAATCCAGCTTGGAATAGGTCTTCATCGCCCGCATCTGCAGCGCGTTGACCAGTTCGATACGGGCGACAGGAATGCCCATCTGGATGGTCTGGATCACCGCCTGCGATGCCGCCTCCAGCGTCGGGAACGGACACACGCCTCCCGAGATGGCTTGCGGAATGCCCTGCAGTTTCAGCGTCAGTTCCGTGATGATCCCGAGCGTGCCTTCCGAGCCGACCAGGAGGCGGGTGAGATCGTAGCCAGCCGAACTCTTCTTGGCGCGCCGGCCGGTCGTCACGATTTCGCCGTCCGCCATGACGGCGATCAGCGACAGCACGTTCTCGCGCATCGTGCCGTAGCGGACCGCATTGGTGCCCGACGCGCGCGTCGCCGCCATGCCGCCAAGCGTGGCATTGGCACCGGGATCGATCGGGAAGAACAGGCCGGTATCGCGCAGATGCTGGTTGAGTTGCTCGCGCGTCACGCCGGGTTCCACCCGGCAATCCAGATCCTCGGCATTGACCGCAAGGATCCGGTTCATACGCGAGAGATCGACGGAAATGCCACCGCCCGGCGCGTTGACGTGGCCTTCCAGCGACGTGCCGACGCCGAAGGCGATGACCGGCACGCGATGCTCGGCGCAGGCGCGCACCACCGACTGCACTTCTTCTGTCGTCTCGCAGAACGCGACGCCGTCCGGCGCCTGGGTAGGAATGTAGGTGGTGGTGTGGGCGTGCTGTTCACGGATCGCCTGCCCGGTCTGGAATCGCTCGCCGAGCTGCTGTTTCAGAATGCCGAGAACGGCAGCAATGCCATTCTCATTGCGCTCGACCGGTACGAGGTCGCTCAGAGCCATGCTTTCCTCCGCGATTGGACCATCGCGGCCCTTGTTCTCGAGTTAAAGCTGCTTAAAGCATGTCGCGCAAAAGTGTGCAGCGGTTTTGCGATAACGACATGCGCGAAACAAAGATCTGCGTGCACGCTTTGCCAGAGGAAACATCGCAATGTCCATCCCCGCCCCTTTTGTCTCCCGCGTCATGGACATCGAGAAGGACTGGATCGATTACAACGGCCACCTCAACATGGCCTACTACAATGTCCTGTTCGACCGTTGTTCGGATGATGCGTTTGAGCTGATGGGCATGGGGCCGAACTACGCCCGAGACCGCAAGCTCACCATCTACACGGCCGAGGTGCATGTCTGCTACGTGCAGGAGCTGCATCTCGACCACAAGGTGACAGCAACCTTCCAGCTTCTCGACCATGACGAGAAGCGGTTACGCGTCTATCAGGAAATCCGCCATGTCGACGGCTGGCTGGCGGCGACGTCGGAATCGCTTTCGCTGCATGTCGACATGGCCGGGCCGAAGGTCGCTCCCTTCCCGGCTGACGTGTTGGCCAAGATCGAGGCGATGCGCGAGGCTCACGCAGGCCTGGCCGTGCCGGAGCGCGCCGGCCGCTCGATCGGCATCCGCCGCAAGGCTGGCTGAAGCAATTCCCGGAGAAGTGTGAAGCGGTTTTCCGTCCGGAATTGCTTCAAACAGGAGACGGAGCGGATCGCCGTTTCCGTGAAACGGTGAACCGCTCCGGGCAGAGCCGTTAACCTTAATCAATATTGAACGGGGGAGAACCTGTTTGCCGCGTTGAGCGAATCAACGGCGCGCTGGAGAAGGCTCCCTAGGGGTGGACAGGAAGCCTTGGAGAAGGGTCAGAGGAAATCTGGCCCAAGCACGCGCATGAAAATCGATATCGAGGCTCTCTCGCAAAAGCTGGCCGCCGATCCGCGTATCAGCGACTACGACTTCTGGCGTTCGTTGAAGAACCTCAACAACGAAATCTTCCAGATCGCAAACTCTAACGAGCCGATTCCCTTCGACATGCTGCGCTGGCGCGCCGTCATCAAGCAGGCGCGATCCAAACGCGGCCCCGCCTGATCTCACAACCAGGCTCTGGTTGGCTCATAGCAAAACCCGATAATACGCTGAATTTCCTGATCGATCGCGCGACGCGATCGATCAGGCGAGCGCCAGAGTCGACAGAAGCGCCAGCAGGAAAGAAGCCGCCACCATGGCGGCATAGGCGCGTGGCAGATCGAACAGGATCATGTGGCCGGCGATCCAGGCGGTACCCGCTGCGCCCAGCGCATAGAGGAAGCCGTTGCGGTGACCATAGACCAGATTGGCCGCCATCAAGCCGCCGATGATGAGCGCACCGAAAACCACGATCACGGCAATGGCTGCCTTGTCGAAATTGTCGTCCACCGTGGTCGGGGGTTTGGAGTCGAACGGTTCTTGCATGGCCTCGCCTTGAATGGTTGGCGCGGACAGATTTAACCGACCGCACCAAAGGAGCAAAGACTAAACTCGCCCGCCGCGACGATAACAAGGCGCCAGTGTGGATTTCGGGAAACGCTTGCCGAAAATATTGCGGAGCGGACGATGAACGCTTCTATTCCCGGGCGCCGAGACGCCTGGATCAATCGTCTTTGACGATCTCCATGAAGCGGATGCGATTGCCGAACGGGTCGATCACCTCGACCTCCAGCCGGCCGTCCTCCTTCTCCAGTCCCGGGTTCATATAACGATATCTCTTCGCCGCCAGCTCGCGTTGGAACGCCTCGACACCGCTCATATAGACGACCATGTTGCCGCCGGGGCTGGCGTCGCCCGAATGTTCGGACAGATGCAACCTGAGACCGGCCCGCGACACCTGGGTGTAGAGCGGGGAGTTGTCCTCGTAGCGGTGCTCCCAATCGACGCTGAATCCGAGGAAACCCAGATAGAACTCATGGGCCTTGGCGACATCGAAGATGCGCAAGATCGGCACGGCTTGTTCGAAGGCAATGCCTCTGCCCACCTTGCCAACGAGTGCCCCGCCCTCGCCGCGCTCGATCCGGGCGGACAGGATGTTCCAGCTCTCGAGGCCGAACTGGCGGGCCACGATCTCCAGCGCCTCGGAATGGGGAATGTCGACGTTCTTGGCGGCAAGCGCCTCGCGCATGGCTTTTGCCATCGCCTTGGCGTCCAGGAATGTACGCATGGTCTGCGATCCTTCTCGTCGGGACGAAAAGCCTCACCGGGGCCCGCATTGCCGGTGCCTTCGTCCCAGGGACAAGGACCAGACTGAATCATGACGACGCATTCGCCATACCTTTTCAAGGCGCGGACTGCCGGCTGCGTCGAGCCGTCGCCGAACGCTATCCATGTCGCATCAAGCCGTCAACACGGGTCAAAGCCGTCGAATCCTGGAACAGTGTATGAACATTGCTGGCCTTTCTCGCCCGAATCACTACATTCGGAAACGAAATGGCCGGCGATCACGACATGCCCTTCTTTGACGAGGACGACGCTCCGCGCTTCGACGCCGCGCGCGCATCTTCTTCGCAGGCAGCTCCGTCCGGCATCGCGGCCCGCGCCATGGCAGCGCGCCAGGGTCACAACAACCCGCCCGAGTACCTGAAGGGCCTCAACCCCGAACAGCGGCAGGCGGTGGAAACCACCGAAGGCCCGGTGCTGGTCCTGGCCGGCGCCGGCACCGGCAAGACGCGCGTGCTCACCACCCGCATCGCGCACATCCTGGCCACCGGCCGCGCCTTCCCGAGCCAGATCCTCGCCGTCACCTTCACCAACAAGGCCGCGCGCGAAATGAAGCATCGCATCGGCGTCCTTGTCGGCGAGGCGATCGAAGGCATGCCATGGCTGGGCACGTTCCACTCCATCGGCGTCAAGCTGTTGCGCCGCCATGCCGAGCTCGCCGGGCTGCGCTCGGATTTCACCATCCTCGACACCGACGATGTCACCCGCCTCATCAAGCAGCTGATTCAGGCCGAGGGGCTGGACGACAAGCGCTGGGCGCCGCGTACCTTCGCGCAAATGGTCGACAGTTGGAAGAACAAGGGCCTCGCTCCCGACGAAATCCCGGAGGGTGACGCACGCGCCTTCGCCAATGGCCGGGGTCGTGAGCTGTACCGCGCCTATCAGGACCGGTTGACCACGCTGAACGCCTGCGACTTCGGCGATCTGCTGCTGCACCCGATCCGCATCTTCCGCAAGCACCATGACGTGCTGGCCGAATACCACCGCAAGTTCAAATACATACTGGTAGACGAGTACCAGGACACCAACACCGCGCAATATATGTGGCTGAGACTGCTGGCACAGCGGCCGAAACAGTCCAGCGCAGTCCCCACGACCGAAGGTCGCGGGCCCGACTGGGCGACCGAGCCGTCGCGAGGCCCCCGCGGAGCGCCCGCGTCGTCAGGCGCGGAACAGCGCGCGAGCGAGAACAGGGTCAATATCTGCTGCGTCGGCGACGACGATCAATCGATCTATGGCTGGCGCGGTGCTGAGGTGGACAACATCCTGCGCTTCGAGAAGGACTTTCCCGGCGCAACCGTCATCCGCCTGGAGCGCAATTATCGCTCCACCGCCCATATCCTGGGTGCTGCCGCCCATCTCATCGCCCACAATGAGGGCCGCCTCGGCAAGACGCTGTTCACGGACCGGCCGGATCCGGAAGACCCCAGGGTCAATGTGCATGCGGCCTGGGATTCGGATGAGGAAGCGCGCGCCGTCGGCGAGGTCATAGAGGCCTATCAGCGCGATCGTCACAAGCTGAACGACATGGCCATCCTGGTGCGCGCTTCGTTCCAGATGCGCTCCTTCGAGGATCGCTTCATCGAGATCGGCCTCAACTATCGCGTCATCGGTGGCCCCCGCTTCTACGAACGCCAGGAAATCCGCGACGCTATGGCCTTCATGCGCGTCGTCGCCAATTCCGGCGACGACCTCGCTTTCGAGCGCATCGTCAACGTGCCGAAACGCGGCCTGGGCGACGCCACCATCCGCCAGATCCACGACACTGCGCGTGCGCTCGGCGTGCCGATGCTGGAGGCCTCCGCCCGCCTTGCCGAAAGCGATGAGCTGAAGCCCAAGCCACGCGCGGCGCTGCGCGAAGTCGCCGCCAACTTCATGCGTTGGCAGAGCCTGATCGATTCCACACCGCACACCGAACTCGCCGAGATGATCCTCGAGGAGAGCGGTTACACCGACATGTGGAAGAACGACCGTTCCGCGGAAGCCCCTGGCCGGCTGGAAAACCTCAAGGAGCTGATCCGCTCCATGGAGGAATATGAATCGCTGCGCGCCTTCCTCGAACATGTCGCTCTGGTGATGGACGCCGAGCAGAATGAGGGCCTCGACGCTGTCTCCATCATGACGCTGCATTCGGCCAAGGGCCTGGAGTTCGAGACCGTGTTCTTGCCTGGCTGGGAGGAAGGCCTTTTCCCTCACCAGCGTGCGCTGGACGAAGGCGGTCGTTCAGGATTGGAGGAAGAGCGGCGGCTGGCCTATGTCGGCGTCACCCGTGCCAAGAAGAACCTGCACATCTGGTTCGTCTCCAATCGCCGCATCCATGGATTGTGGCAATCGACCATCCCGTCCCGCTTCCTCGACGAATTGCCGGAAGCGCATGTCGAGGTGCAGGAAGGTGGTGGCCCCAGCTACGGCGGCTACGGCAATCCTTATGGCGGCGGTGCCTTCGCCTCGGGCCGAGGCGGCTTCTCGGCCGGGCGCCAAAATCCGTATGGTGCCTCGCGCTTCGACAGCATCGGCTCGCCGTCGGGCGGCCGGGCCGCGCGCGGCGATCAGGGTGGCTCCTTCTCCAACAGCTACGCCACGCCTGGCTGGCAGCGCGCCCAGCAGAACCGCACCGAAGCGACGGACCGCAACTGGGGCACACGCAGCGGCCACCAGGTCGAGCGCATCGGTTATGGTGAGGTCGATTCCGGCTATGGCGCCGGCCGCACCTCGGTAAAAGGCCGCACCATCGAAGGCGAACTGGTGGCGAAGTCGGTGGCGGACGCGCCTTCGGCCTTCAATGTTGGCGACCGTGTCTTCCACCAGAAGTTCGGCAACGGCAACATCGCGGCGATCGACGGCAACAAGCTGACCATCGATTTCGACCGCGCCGGCCAGAAGAAGGTGCTGGACGGGTTCGTGAAGGCGGTGTGAGGCCTTCACCCCCTGTACTTCATCCCAAACCCCAGCGCAGTCAGTGCGAAGACCACGATCATGCTGGCGAACGCGATACTGGCGGCGGTCGCGCCGGCCAGCGTGGAGATCACGCCGATACCGACCACCGGCAGCGCGTTGCCGCAGAAACAGCAGATGAAATAGACCGAGGCGATCTCAGCCCGTCGTGTGGGCGGCGCGATCTGGTTGACCACCTGCAAGCTGCCGCGATAGCCGAGTGCTGCGGCAATCCCGCAGAGCGCCGTGGCCATCAGCATGATGGAGAGCGAGCCGAACCATTGCGCCGCCACCACCAGCACCACAGCCGGCGGCATCAGCGCCAGCGCGGTCAGCATGGCATGGCGGCTGGCCAACCGGCCGGTCAGCGCGATGGTCACAGCCGCCATCAATGCCAGCTCGAAGAACAGCGCTCCGGCCGCCGCATGATTGGCGATGTGAAGGTCCCTCACCAACACACCTGGGGCAAGAGCCGCAAAGAAGCCGACCAACGCCATTGCGCCGAAACCTGTGACAGCTGGCGCCACGAAACGCGGGCGCACTTCGGGCGGCAACCCTAGCCTTGGCCGGAACGATACATCCGCCAGCCGGCCAGACTTGCGCACCGTCTCGGGCGTGCGCCAGATCAGGATGGCGACAATGCCAAGCGCCGCCAGATAAGCGATAAAAGTCAGCCGCAGGGGTAGTGGCGCATATTCGGCAAGCAGTCCGGCAACAAGTGCGCCAATGCCCAACCCGACAAAATTCGTGCCCGTGGCGATCATCGAGGCGAAGGTCTTGTCCTCCGTCGCGACCAGTTCGCTGAGCCAGGCAGTGCCGCTTCCGACACCAACCCCGATCCCCAGCCCGCTCAGCACTCTGGCGATCTCCAGCGTGGCAAGGCTGCGCGCGAAAAGGAAGAGCGCGGCGCTCGCAACTGTCACCACCACGGCGATCAGTACCGTTGGACGGCGGCCGATGGCATCCGATACGCGCCCGAACAGCAGAAGCGCCGCAAGATTGCCGACCACGTAGATGGCGTAGACCAGGGTAAGCGTGACCTGCGAGAAGCCGAACGCCTCCCGATAGATAACATAGAGTGGCGTCAGTGCCGTGCTACCCGCAAACAGCGCGGCGATCATGGCGGCGACGGAGACAAGGGCGGCAACGTCTTCGCGGTTACCTTGAGGGGCGATGCCGATGGTTTTCTGGGTCATGGGATCGATATAGGGCGGGATGCCGGTCTGTTTTGGTGGTCACGCCGACTTCCTGACAGATCTGTCAGGAGTGACCTACCCCGCCCTTCACACCAAAAGTAAACTCGCTCCGAGCCCTTCCCCTGCGTCATTTTTTCCAGTCAAAGACCGAAAATCCTTGCCAGCGGGCGATTTTGCCGCTTTCTTGCCTTTTTAGGAGGGTTTTTCGCGGCGGGCTCCAATCCAATGAGGGGCGACACAGGGATTGGTTAACCATCTTTGTCCATCCTTTGAGATAATCGGCAAAGGACCGCCACGCGCGACCGGTATTCCGGCGGGCGAATGGGTAAGGCGGTTTCTGCGTGTTGCGCCGATTGAAGGAAGTTCGGTCGGCATGGCGTTCGTGCGTGAAAAATTCCGGGGCAATCGTCCCGCCTCTGGTTTCAAGACAATGCTGGCCCGCTCCGCAAGGATGGCGGGCTGGGTTACCATCCCCACGGCAGGCGCCGTGCTGGCGATGTGGTCGCTGGCGACTGTCGCCGGCGCTTACTCAGCAGCAACCTCGATCCGCGCCAACGCGCATTTTCTGCCCGCGCGCGTCGGCGTAGCGACTGCCGACACGCAATCGATGGAGGCTGCCTCCAAGCTCAAGCAGGCGCTGGTGGCACACGAATGGGCCAAGCGTCGGCAACAGGCGGCAGTGGCCGAGGCTGCCGACAAGACCGAAAGGCTGGCAGCGGCCGAAGCGCTGCAGCAGCGGGATCCGTCGGACGAGCGTTTCGCGCGCGCACTCGGTACGCCAAACGCCGACCGCTTCGGTCCAGGCTTGGCCGAGCCGGAACGCGCCGCGCGCGTGGCGCTTGCCCTATCCACCCCATCCACCATGGAACTCGGCTTCGCCGATGCCGCGCCCGCAGCGCATTCCGCCGTGCGCGAAGTTCTGGTGGCAAGCCTTGTCCTGCCCGATCAGGACGATGATGGTGACGACGAAGAACAGATCGCGCTGGCCGATACCGGCGAAGTGATCGAAGGTCCCGACTTCGCCGCCGTTCCTGAAAATGTACCGTTGCCGGTTTATCGTCCGCGCGCCGAGGAAGGCACCAAGTCAGAAACGCGCCGCCGCGCCGAGGCAGAGCCGGAAAGCGACGATCAGCCAGCGCGCAAACCGGCGAAGCGTATCAGCCAGCCGGCGCAGCCCGTGCTTGCCTATGCGCGGCCGGACAACCCTTCCGAAAGCGGGGGCCTTGGCCAGGCTTTCCGCAACCTGTTCTCCTCGCCCGGCAGTTCCGGCGCTCGCGCCGGCAACGGCACCGCGGTCTACGACATCAACGCCGCCACCGTCACCATGCCCGACGGCACCAAGCTGGAAGCTCATTCCGGCATCGGCTCGATGGCCGACAATGTACGCTATGTAGGCCAGAAGATGCGCGGCCCAACGCCGCCCGATACCTACAAGCTGTCGATGCGCGAGTCGCTCTTCCACGGCGTCGAGGCGATCCGCCTCACCCCCGTCGACGGCAAGGTCAAGCATGGCCGCAACGGCCTGCTGGCGCATTCCTATCTGCTTCGCGGCGGCCGGGCGGAATCGCACGGCTGCGTCGCCTTCAAGGACTACAAGCGCTTTCTCGCCGCCTTCAAGCAAGGCAAGATCAAGCGCCTTGTTGTGGTTGGCGGTGGCGGTGGGTCGCGACCCAAGGCGACCACGGTGGCCGACAACGGCCGCGGCGCTTAGAGTAATTCCAGGAAAGCGTGCAACGGTTTTCCGTCCGGAATTACATAAAAAACAAAGAGTTAGAGCGTTTCTATGAAAAACGGAAACGCTCTAGGGCGCGGTCGTCGAACATCAAGATCACCTGACATTGCCGCTGACCGATCCAGGATGATCGGCCGCGGATGCTATTCGCGCATCGCCTTCAACTTGTCGGCAACGGTTGCGGCAAGATCGGCATAACGTTCCTCCAGCCGTTCGGCAGCGGTGATCACCGGGAAATCATGGCCGAACTTTTCCAATGCCTGCTTGAGCTTCTCTGCAAAATCGGCCTGCTTGTCGAGCGCCGAGAACAACGCCAGAACCTGCTCCTCGCTGATCTCAGGATGGGCGAGCATGTCCGGCACCTCGCGCTCCATGCGTTCGCCGGTTGCGGTTTCCTGCCTCAAGATTTCCAACCAGTCGGTCACGAAAGAACCTGTCATATTTCCGCTCCACCCTTCTTAGCGGGTTTGGACCGGATACGCCAACCGACGGTCAGAAAGCCTTCTCTTCTCAGGAGAGATAACAAAATGGCAATCCGCACAAGTTAATGCGGAGGTTCTGCGACAGTCGAACAACATTTCTAGAATGCAATAATCTACCAATACACAAAGCCAGACGCGGCTACGTCTGAGCTTCCCAGCGATTGAGAAAGATCTCGATGTCCATCGCCTGCATGTCCGGAACTGCCTTGGCGAGCTTCTCCGGCGACCAGTCCCACCAAGCCAGCGCCTCTATGCGCGCAGCGACTTCTTCGGAAAAACGCCGGCGCAGCCGTTTGGCCGGGACACCCGTGACAATCGTGTAGGCGGGAACATCCCTGGTCACCACTGCGTTAGCGCCGATCACCGCGCCGTTGCCGACAGTCACTCCGGGCAGGATCACCGCACCGTGGCCAATCCAGACATCATGGCCGATGACGACCGGTTTTGAGCGTCGCCGCTCGCGAAAGTCGCCATCCACCCCAAGCCAGCGGAAGTATTCGTTCGGCCGATAGCTGACCTTGTGCGTGGTCAGCCGCTCCATTGGGTGTTCCAACGCATTGATCCGCGTATTGGCAGCGATGGAGCAGAACTTGCCGATGGTCGTATAGATCGCCTCGGCATGGCGCTCGAAATAGGAGAAGTCGCCGACCGTCACCTCGCGCAGCACGACACGTTCACCGATCGCGGCATAACGACCAAGGCGGCACGACTTCAGTTCCGCCGTCGGATGAATGCGCGGCTCCGGGTCCTTCGGCACGAGATTTTCGGTGCGGTCCATGACGCGGCTTTACGCGCCGCCTGCGCCCCTCGCAAGACGTTCTATTGCGGCTTGCCGTTCTTCCAGGTGACGTTCTGGCCGTAAAGCGGCACGGTCGAGATCGCCATTTTGGCCGATCCGTCCTGCACCTGGCGTGAATGCGAGAGATAGACCAGCGTGTCGTTGGCCTTGTCGTAGATGCGGTTCACCACTTGCTTCTTCCAGATCAGGCTGATGCCCTGCTTGAACACCTCTTCGCCGCCCTTGCCGAAATCGATGTCTCCAATGCTGATCGGTCCGGTCTGCTGGCAGGAAATCGCCGAATCCGACGGATCCTCGAACCAGTTGCCCTTCTGCAGCCGGTCGACGACACCTCGCTCGAAATAGGAGACGTGGCAGGTCACACCGTCGACCTTCGGATCCTTGATCGCCTCGACGACGATGTCGTTGCCCAGCCAGTCGACGCCGACCTTGCCGACCTGCTGCGCCAGTGCCACTCCTGCGACACCGACAAAACAAGCAACAAGTGCTCCACCAATCAGTTTTCGTCCGGTCCAAGAGAACAAGAAACCCTCCTTGCGCTGGCGCGATTGTCCGCTTTCAGTTGGGACTGGGAAAGCCGTCTTGCAAGGCTTGGACGAGAGGGTTGCGGCAATGACGCACTTTGCGCTCGTTCCGGCGAGGCGATAAAGTTCCCCGAACCATGATATCGCCGCCGATGTTCCCAACATCGGGCTGCGACACCGAACAACTTTCTGTCCCGGATCGTTCTCATGATGCGCTCTATCCTCGTCGGCATTCTCGTGCTCATGGCCGCCGGCATCGGCTGGCTGACCTTCGACTGGTATCGCGGTCACTATGGTGGCCAGCCATTCGGCGCGTCTTTTGCGCTCACCGATCAGACCGGTAAGCCGATCACCGAAGCCGCCTTCCGCGGACAACCCACAGTCGTGTTTTTCGGTTTCACCCACTGTCCCGAAGTCTGCCCGACCACACTTTTCGAAATGGCAGGCTGGCTGAAGACGCTGGGCGACGAAGGCAAGGACATCAAGGCATACTTCGTGTCGATCGACCCCGAACGCGATACGCCCGACGTCATGAAGAACTATGTCGGCAACTTCTCCGACCGTATCGTTGGTATTACCGGCCAACCCGACAAGGTACGCGCCATGGCGAAATCCTTCGGCATCTACTTCAAGCGCGTCGATACCGGTGAAGGCGAATACAACATGGACCACACCGCTTCCGTTTTGATGCTCGACCGCAAGGGCGATTTCTTCGGCACAATCGCCTATGAAGAAAACCCGGATACCGCACTTGCCAAATTGAAGCGGCTGGCCAAAGAGGGCTGATCGGTTTTTTCAGGGCGGCACGCGCCGCAAGACAGGTATCCATGGGCCAGACGCGCCTTCATCTGACCGCTTCCAAGGCCGAGGCAGATCGTATCTTCGCAGCCCTCGAAACCGTTTTCGAGGAAGACGGCCTGCCGCTCGCCGTGCTGGAACTCGACGAGGAGCGCGACCTGCACGAGGTCTCGCTCTATGCCGACGGCGACATCGAGCCAGTCGAGACGCGGCTGAAGACCGAACTGGCCTCGCTGGGCTTCACCGGCCCGGTCGAGCGCGAGGTGTTGCCCGACGTCGATTGGGTGGCTCGTTCGCTTGAAGGGCTGAAGCCGGTGCGCGCCGGCCGCTTCCTGGTGCATGGCGCGCATGATCGCCAGAAGCGCCATGCCGGCGACATCGCCATCGAGATCGAGGCAGGGCTTGCCTTCGGTACCGGTCATCACGGCACCACGGCCGGCTGCCTTGCCATGCTGGAGCGTGTCGCCATCCGCGAAAAACCGCGCAACGCATTGGATCTCGGCACCGGCAGCGCTGTGCTGGCCATTGCGCTTGCCCGCCTCGCCCACATACCGGTGCTCGCTACCGACATCGACCCTGTCGCCGTCGATGTGGCAGCTGCCAACGCACGGTTGAACCATGTTGCTGGCCTGGTCGAGACGGCGACCGCGCCCGGCTTCCACCACCCGGCCTTTGCTTCTCGTGCGCCGTTTGATCTCATCGTCGCCAATATCCTGGCCAAGCCGCTGATGAAGCTGGCGCCCGAAATGGCGAAATACCTGACGCCAGGCGGCTCCATTGTGCTTTCCGGAATTCTCGACCGCCAGCGCGATGCCGTCGTGGCTGCCTATGCCGGCCAGCAGTTCCGCCATGTACGCACCACCCACCGCGAAGGCTGGGTGACGATCCATATGAAGCGCTGAACCAACTGCAATCCGCGATAGCTGGACCACATGGCGCCGATTGTCAGGCGCCCACCACGCAGCTACGGTCCGGCCACGCAATCAAACAATGACGGGTTTGTATCGATGTTCCAGACTTTCGATCCCGCCGGCGACCCCACCGTGGGCAAACCGCACGTCGCCAAGCTTCGCAGGTGGCTGAACGAAAATGGTCTCGACGGTTTCGTGGTGCCTCGCGCCGACGAACATCAGGGCGAATATGTTCCCGACCGTGCGGCGCGGCTACGCTGGCTGACCGGCTTCAGCGGCTCGGCCGGCGTCGCCATCGTGCTGCGCGACCGCGCCTTCATCTTCGTCGATGGCCGCTACACGCTGCAGGTGCGTGCCGAAGTCGATCTTGAGATCTTCACGATCGAAAGCCTGGTCGACAATCCACCCGCTTCCTGGATCCCTGAAAATCTCGGCAAGGGTGTGCGCGTCGGTTTCGATCCGTGGTTGCATACTGTCGGCGAGGTGAAGGCTTTGAAGACAGCCGCGGCGAAATCCGGCGCAGAACTGGTGCCGGTAGCCGAAAACCCGATCGACATCATCTGGGATGATCAGCCTGACGCGCCGGTCGCCCCGGTGGAACTGCACCCGCAGGCCTTCGCCGGCGAACTCGCCAAGGACAAGTTGGCGAGGTTAGCCGCCGCCGTCGAGAAGGAAGGCGCCACCCATGCCGTTCTGACCGATCCCTCCTCGATCGCCTGGGCCTTCAACATTCGCGGCGGCGACGTGCCACACACGCCGCTGGCGCTCGGCTTCGCCATCCTGGCGGCCGACGGCAAGCATCAGCTGTTCATGGACAGTCGCAAATTCTCGCGTACCGTGGCGGCCTATCTCACCCAGCTTTGCGATCCGCACGAACCGGCGGAATTTGAAGGCGCAATCGTGACCCTGGCGAAGAATGGGGCCCAAATCGCGCTCGATCCAGTGCTTGCAGCCGACAAGCTGCGCATGCTGGTGGAGGACAATGGCGGCACCGTAATTGCAGCTGCCGATCCTGCCCGAATTCCCCGCGCCACCAAGAACCAGGCCGAGATCGCCGGCAGCCGTGCCGCACATCGCCGCGACGGCGCTGCGGTGGCCAAGCTGCTGTGCTGGCTCGACCGGCAGCAACCCGGGACGCTCGACGAGATCACCGTCGTCAAGCAACTGGAGGAGGTTCGGCGCCAGACTGGCGAAGAAACCCAGATGCCGTTGCGCGATGTCTCTTTCGCCACCATTTCCGGCGCCGGCCCCAACGGCGCCATCATGCATTACCGCGTTTCCACGGAAACCAACCGCAAGCTAGGCAGGAACGAGCTGTTCCTGCTCGATTCCGGCGCTCAATATCAGGACGGCACCACCGACATCACCCGAACGGTCCCGATCGGCAAGCCGACGGAAGAGATGCGCGAGCGTTTCACCTTGGTCCTGAAAGGCATGATCGACATTTCCATGCTGCGCTTTCCGGCAGGCACACGAGGTTCGGAGATCGACGCGGTCGCGCGCATGGCACTGTGGCGCCACGGTTGCGACTTCGCGCATGGTACCGGCCACGGCGTCGGCTCCTATCTCGCTGTCCATGAAGGGCCGCAGCGCATCGCCCGCACCGGCACGGAAAAACTCCTGGCCGGGATGATTCTGTCCAACGAGCCGGGCTACTACAAGGAAGGCCACTACGGCATCCGCATCGAGAACCTGATCATCGTCACGCCGGCGGAAGAGATCGAAGGCGGCGACATTGCCATGCACGGCTTCGAGACGCTCACTCTCGCCCCGATCGACTCCCGTCTGATCCGCGCCGATCTTCTGACCAAGGCCGAGCTTGAATGGCTCGATGGCTACCACGCCCGCGTGCTTGCCGAGATCGGCCCGATGGTTGACGGCGAAACGCTGGCATGGCTGGAAAAGGCAACGGCGCCGCTTTAGCGCATAGGCCTGGGTTCGACCAAGGATATAGCGTCTAAGCTACGAACTGCCGTGCCAGGATCAGCACGGCGGCACCTGCGAGGAACATGGACAGCAGCCCGCCGCGCAGGGAGACGGCGCCCGCCACGATCAAAGCAGCCCATTCGGCAGGGCCGGCACTTAACACTGCAGGCGCAACCAGTGTCGTCAGCACCGCCGCCGGTACGGCGTTCAATCCTGCCTCGACACGCGGATGCACGCGCTCGAAGCGCGAGATGACGAGATGACCACCGACGCGGGTGAGATAGGTGGCGATCGCCGCTGCAATGATGATCCAGAAAGTCGTGCTCACAGCTGTTCCTCCGCCTCTGCGCCGGGTTTGGCGCCAACGCCGCTATGATGCGGCGGCAGGATGACAGCAAGCAGCACGCCGGCAACCGCGCCGATCGAGACATGCCAGGGCGAGCCGACAGTTTTGTATGCGATGATCGACGCAACGGCGCTCACCGCCACGACCGGCAGCCACAGTGGTCGCTTCCGAAAGCCCATGACGAGGCCGAAGAAATAGATCGGCAGCAGGAAATCGATACCGAGGGTATGGGTGTTGCTGATCAGCTTACCGAAATAGGCGCCGAGTGCGGTTTCCACCACCCAGAACACATAGACCGGCAGACCGAGCCCCAGATACCAGACGAAACTGACCGTCTGACCGTTTTCCGCCCTGCGCTCGGAAATGGCGTATTGCGGATCGGTGAGGATAAAATAGCCGAGCACCTGCTGCACGACTGGCCAGTGCGCGATGCGCCGGCCGATGCCCGCCGAATAAAGCACATGGCGGAAATTCACGGCGAAGATGGAAAGCACGATCAGCCAAGGGGCGACGTGCTGGCCGAAGAGTTCGATACCGACCATTTGACTGGCGCCGCCAAAGACGGCAGCGCTCATCAGGGTCGCCTCGAAAACCGAAAATCCATTGTCGACGGCAAGCGCACCGAACAGCACGGCGAATGGCGCGGAAGCAACCACCACCGGCGTGCTGAGCCGGGCACCGTCCCAGAATTCGTTTGCCCTGGACCTCTCGGCTATCGCTTCCGACGACATCGGCCACTCCTAGAGATGATCCGAAATGTTGACTGACTTTTCGGACAAGATCATGCGACGAACAAAGGGATGGAGCACATTCGCTCCAAGCGCCGCGCACCCATTCGGACACGCAGGGACGCTCTAACACTTTGAATCTACGCATCGTGCTAGAGTGGAGACATGTAGGTAGCCAACTGCCGGATGTCACACCAATTCGCTTGAGCCAAACAATCAGCGAAAATGATGCTTTCCGTCGCGCTTCAGTCCTGCGAGACCGGCACAAGCGTCCCCTGTATTGCCCTGCCCCAGTCAAGCAGCGGCCGGGCGCGCACCGCGAAATCGACCAGCGCCTCGGCCAGTTCCGGCGCATGGACGGAAGCCGGGTCGATTTCCTGCCGCACAACGAAATGCCGGTTGCGGATCGCAGCGGAAAGCTCGGAATCGGTGATATGTTCGAAGCCGCGCGGCATGCGCTTCATGGCGCCTTGCGTACCGAGTTCCAGCTTGCCCTTCTTCAACACAGCAACCAACTTGCGGAACTCACCCGGCTTCGTCTCGATGGTCCGTCGCATCGCCTGCAGCATTGCGGCCTCCGGCTGCCACCAGGCTACCGCGGCGAAACAGGCATCGAGACCCAGGTAGAAGAAGAAAACGCCCTGCTCCATCTTGGTGCCGTCGGGTGACAGGATCGCAGACACATGCGTGGTATAGGGTCGCTTGTCCTTGGAGAAGCGCACATCGCGGTTGATCCGAAACAGCGACTTCTTGCGATCGCCACGCAAGCCAAGGCCCGCAGCGCCGAAACGCTCCGAAAGCGTCTCGACCAGATCACCCAGCGGCTCACGCAGTTCGCTTTCGAACAAGTCGCGGTTTTCCTGGAACCATTCCCGGCTCTGGTGGAAATCCAGCGCCTTCAGGAATGGGATGGCCTTGCGGCCGAAGCCAGTGAACGCCCCGCTCATCACCCGCTCCGCCCCACCCTTTCGAACCAGGCATCCTCGTCAATCACTTCAATGCCCAGATCGGTCGCAAGCTTGAGCTTCGAACCGGCGCCTGGCCCGGCAACGACAAGATCGGTTTTGGCCGAAACCGATCCGGCGACCTTGGCGCCCAGCCGTTCGGCCATGGCTTTGGCTTCCGATCGCGACATCTTCTCCAGAGAGCCCGTGAACACGACGGTCTTGCCGGCGACCTGGCTGTCGGCTGACACATTGACGATGTAGGGCTTCGGGCGAACCTGCTGCAGCAATGCATCCAGCACATCGTCATTGCGCTCATTGCCGAAGAAATCACACAACGCGCCGATCACCGTATCGCCGATGCCGTTGATGGACGGGAAGACGGTGTGCGGATCGTCCGCCTTGGATGCCTCCTTGCCCACGCGGATGAATTCTTCCGCCGTCGAGAATGTCTTGGAAAGTGCTGCGGCCGTCGTTTCGCCGATATGACGAATGCCAAGTGCGAAGATGAAACGGTCGAGTTCAGGTTCCCGGCGCGCATCGATCGCATCGAAAAGCTTTTCGAGCCCTTCATAGGTGCGCTCTTCGGCCGTCAGCACTTTCTTGCGGGTCGATCCCTTGGCCGCTTCGCGCGCCAGAGCCTGAGCTTCGCGCCTCTCGAACAGCGCTTGCTGCACCTCGGCACGCCGGTCCTTCAGCCTGAAGATATCTGCCGCAGTCTCGAGAAGCCCGGCGTTGAAAAACAGATCGATGTTTTCGGCACCCAGGCCTTCGATGTCCATCGCACCGCGCGACACGAAATGGCGCAGCCTCTCGACCGCCTGCGCCGGGCAGATCAGTTCGCCCGTGCAGCGCCGCCGCGAATCCTCCTTGCCGGTCTTTTCGTTCACCTCGCGCGTCGCCGCCGAACCGCAGACCGGGCAGGTGTGGGGGAATTCATAAGGCACGGCATCGGCGGGGCGTTTGTCGACCACCACGCTGACGATCTGCGGGATGACATCCCCTGCCCGCTGGATCACCACCGTATCGCCGATGCGGATGTCGTTGCCTTCGCGGATGGGCTCGCCGTTGCTGTCGAAGCCCTTGATGTAGTCTTCGTTGTGCAACGTCACGTTGACGACGGTAACACCCCCGACCGTTACCGGGTCGAGCCGGGCAACCGGCGCCAGCGTTCCGGTGCGGCCGACCTGGATGTCGATCTTGCGCACCGTCGTCGTCGCCTGCTCGGCCGGGAACTTGTGCGCGACCGCCCAGCGTGGCTCACCGGTGACAAAACCCCAACGGCGCTGCAGTTCAAGCTGGTCGACCTTGTAGACGACACCGTCGATGTCGTAGCCAAGCGAAGAGCGTTGCAGCTCAATCAGCCTGTATTGCGCGATCAGCTCGTCCACCGACTTGGCGCGTACCATCAGCGGGCTGATCTGGAATCCCCAGTCCGCGAATTTCTGCACCGCCTCATACTGCGTCGGCGCGGGATCCTCGGAGGTGTAGCCCCACGCATAGGCGAAGAACTTGAGGTTGCGGCTGGCAGTGACGGATGGATCCTTCTGGCGCAGCGATCCGGCGGCCGTATTGCGCGGGTTGACGTAGTCCTGCCCGCCGGCGGCTGCAGAACGTTCCTTCAAGGCCTGAAATTCGGCATAGGTCATATAGACTTCGCCACGGATTTCTATGACTTCGGGCCAGCCGGAGCCTTTCAGCCTGTGCGGAATGTCGGCGATGGTCTTCAGATTGGCCGTGATATCCTCACCGACCGCCCCATCACCACGCGTTGCGCCCTGAACAAAGACGCCGTTTTCGTAGCGAAGCGACGCTGAAAGCCCGTCGATCTTGGGCTCCGCCGTGAAAGCAATGTCGAAATCCTTGTCACGCTCGAAGAAGCGCTTCGCCCGCTCCAGGAAGTCGACCACATCCTGATCGGTATAGGCTTTGGCGAGGCTGAGCATCGGCACGGCATGGCGAACCTTGGCAAAGCCTTCCGCCGGCGCCGCACCAACCGAACCTGTCGGGCTGTCGGACCTCACCAGATCCGGAAAGGCCTCTTCGATCGCAGCATTGCGGCGGCGCAAGGCGTCATATTCGGCGTCGGTGATGATCGGTGCATCATCGCCGTGATAACGGCGGTCGTGTTCCTTGATCTCAGCGGCAAGGCGCTCGAGCTCGGCAGCGGCCTCTTCTGTGCTTAGGGCTTCGACGGGCTTGTTCTGTTCAGACATGGCGTGGCCATTCCCCAACTGCGGGACCCTGGAGCGTTTCCATTATCCACGGAAACGCTCCAACTCTTTGTTTTCTACGCAATTCCGAACGCAAAACCGCTACGCACTTTTGCTGGATTTGCTCTAGCGCATCGGCCCGAAAATCGGAATCGATTTTCGGAAAGCACGATGCGCAACTTAAAACTGTTAGAGCGTCCTTTGCACGTCCGGATGGACGCGCAGCGCTCTAATGCATCGGCCCGAAAATCGGAAAGCACGATGCGCAGACCAAAATTGTTAGAGCGTCCTTTGCGCGTCCGAACGGACGCGCGGCGCTCTGAAGTCATCGGCAAATTCCCTCAAAATGTAAACCGTTTCCGCCGTTCCCGGCGGTCACTCCCAACAGTTCACGACGCGACCGTGTTCTCGCGCAGCAGCCGCTCGGCCGCAGCTCTCGCTTCGTCGGTGATGCTGGCGCCGGCGAGCATACGGGCGATCTCTTCCTGGCGCGCAACACGATCCATCTCGGCAATGCCGGTGGCGACGCGGTCCGTACCGCCCGATTTCGAAATCAGGAAATGCGTCGCCGCTCGCGCCGCCACCTGCGGCGCATGGGTGACGGACAAGACCTGCACGCGTTTGGAGAGCCGCGCCAGTCTCTGGCCGATGGCATCTGCCACCGCGCCGCCCACGCCGGTATCGATTTCGTCGAAAACCAGGGTCGGGGCCGAGCCGCGATCAGCCAACGCCACCTTGAGCGCCAGCAGAAAACGCGAGAGTTCGCCCCCGGAGGCAACCTTCATCATCGGGCCTGGCCGCGTACCGGGATTCGTGCGCACCCAGAACTCGACCTGGTCAATGCCCTCTTCCAGCCGGCCGTCTGGTTCGCTGGAAATCTCGACGATGAATTCGGCCCGCTCCAGCTTCAGAGCCGGCAGCTCAGTCATCACGGCCTTGGCAAGCCCTGTGGCCGTGGCATGGCGCAGTGCCGACAATTCAGCGGCGGAGAGATCATAAGCTTCACGCGCCACCGCAGCCTGCTTCTCAAGCGTACCAAGCTTCTCCTCGCCGGCGTCCAGGTCGGCGAGATCTGCAGCCATGGTGTCGCGTAGCTGGGCCAGATTATCGACGACGATATTGTGCTTGCGCGCGGCCGCGCGCAGCGCGAACAGCCGCTCCTCGGCCTTTTCCAGCCGCTGCGGGTCATATTCGGTCGCGCGCAGCGCGGCCTCCACGCCCGACTGCGCGGCATCGAGCGAAATCATCGCCTCATCCAGCGATTTCACCACGTCTTCCAGCAATCCCGGCGCCTCGCCGGCCTTGCGCTGCAGACGTCTCAGAAGGCTGGCGAGCTGCGGCAGCGGCGAGGACGGCCCCGATAGCACGTCCTGCGCGTCATGGATTTCTGCGGCGATCTTTTCGGCCCGCATCATGGTCGAGCGCAATTCGGCGAGTTCAGTTTCTTCGCCCGGCTGCGGATCGAGCTTGGCAAGCTCAGTGACGGAGGCGCGCAGATAGTCGGCTTCGCGTGCAGCAGCCTCCACCTTGGCACGGTGACGCGCCAGATCCTGCTCGGCTTGCCGCCAGTAACGCCAGGCTTCGCCGGTGCTGTGCACGACGCCGAGATGGCCACCAAAGGCATCGAGCAGATCGCGATGCGCGCCGGGATCGACCAAGGCGCGGTCATCATGCTGGCCGTGGATTTCCACCAAAGCGCGGCCGATATCGCGCATCAGCGTGACGGATGACGGCTGATCGTTGACGAAGACGCGCGTACGCCCATCTGCTGTCTGCAGGCGACGCAGGATGATATCGCCATCGTCTTCAATGGCATTCTCGGCAAGGATTTCGCGTGCCGGGTGATTGCGCGGCACATCGAACACGGCCGTTACCTGGCCTTGCGCCGCACCATGCCGCACCAGGGAGGCATCGCCACGCGCGCCGAGTGCCAGCGAGAGCGCATCGAGCAGAATGGATTTGCCTGCACCGGTTTCGCCGGTCAATACGGAGAGTCCCGGCGCGAAATCGATGTCGAGCCGTTCGATCAGGACAATATCGCGAATCGATAGCCTGGAGAGCATCGGCGCTCTATAGCATCAAGAAAGGTGATTGCGCGCCCCCATCAGGCGCGCAGTCTGGGCGTTATCAGGCGCCGCCGGTGATCAGCTTGCCAGCCTTGGAGATCCACGATCCGGCATTCTCGCGCGGCTGCAGGCCGCCGCTCTGCAGGAGTTTATAGGAATCCTTGTACCACTGGCTGTCGGGATAGTTCTGGCCAAGCACGGCGGCCGCCGTCTGCGCCTCGTCGACCAAGCCGAGCGCGTAATAGGCTTCGGTCAGGCGCGCCAGCGCCTCCTCGATGTGGCGGGTGTTGGAATAGTTTTCGATCACATTGCGGAAGCGCTTGATCGAAGCCAGATATTCCTTGCGTTCGAGATAGTAGCGGCCGACCTGCATTTCCTTGCCGGCGAGCTGGTCGTTGGCGAAGCGGATCTTGGCCTTGGCGTCCTCGACATATTCGGAATCCGGCCAGCGTGTCACCAGTTCCTGCATGGTCTGGATGGTGAGCTTGGCTTCCTTCTGGTCGCGGGTGACGTCTTCGATCTGCTTGTAGTAGCTGAGACCGATAATGTACTGCGCATAGGCAGCCTCGTCGGTGGACGGATAAAGCGTCAGGTACCGCTTGGCCGCGCTGATTGCGTCATCATACTTGCCCTGGCGATAATTGGTGAAGGCGCCCATCACCATCGACTTGCGCGCCCATTCCGAATAGGGGTGCTGGCGATCGACGGCGGAAAATTTCTTGGCTGCCTCATCGAGGCGACCGGCGTTCAGATTGGCAAGGCCCTGATTGTAAAGCACGTCGGCCGGTTCGGTCTGCTCGACATAGGTCGACAGGTCGAGGTCCTTCTCCGAAGACATGCAGCCCGTAAGCATCAGCGGAGCTGCCAGCATCGAAAGCGCCACAAAAGTAGCGGAAAACGGCGCTTTAAGCGCCGGAGCCGGCACTTTCAATTGGTCGGCCTGTCTGAAAAACATGATCGAAATTCGCCCTCTCGGCGCCATTGCTCGCGTCGGCGAGCAGCCATAAACCAAAAACAGCGCGCGCGGCAACGCTATCGCCCTGCAATCGTGCAATTTTGTGGCGCAATCCGCCACGAATTGGGGATCGAGATTTCAAAACGGAAGTGGTGCGCCTGTGCAACAGGCGCACTTTGCAGCCGGAAGCCGGCGAAATTCAGATCGTCCAGGGTGCGTAAACCGGCGCGTTGATCGCGCTCATCTCGCCGACACGGCCACGGCGCGTCGTTTCGACCACCTCGAAGGCGGTACGGTCCGACAGGAGACGGCGAAGCGCCGCCGCATTCAGACGATGACCACCGCGATAAGAGCGGAAGCAACCGATGAATCGCGCGCCGGCCAAAGCCAGATCGCCCATGGCATCCAGCGTCTTGTGGCGTGCGAATTCGTTAGGATAGCGCAGGCCACCGACATTGATGACGCGATGGTCGTCCCCGATCACCAGCGAGTTGTCGAGCGAAGAACCCAGCGCGTAGCCGGCTGCCCACAGGCGTTCCACGTCCTTCATGAAACCGAAGGTACGTGCACGCGCAATCTCACTGCGGAAAACATCGGCAGTCAGGTCGGAGGCGAAGTTCTGACGGCCGATCGCCGGGCTCTCGAAGTCGATCTCGATTTCGAAGCGCGTTCCCGAATGGGGACGGAACTCGGCCCAGGAGGCGCCGCTCTCGATGCGCACGGTCTTGAGGATACGGATGAAACGGCGTTTCGTCGAAAGGACCTCGATGCCGGCCTGGTCGATCGCCTCGACGAAGTCGATCGAGCTGCCATCGAGGATCGGCACCTCACGCCCGTCGATCTCGATCACCATGTTGTCGATGCCGAGCCCAAGCACGGCCGCCATCAGATGTTCGACGGTGGCTATATGCTGGCCGGCCGGATCGCCAAGCATGGTGCAGAGATCGGTGGCGCCCACTTCCGAAACCAGAGCGCGGAATTCCCGCACCGGCTGATCGCCGTCGATCAGGTGAAAAACGATACCCGTGTCGGCATCGGCAGGCAGAAAATGAACGGTGACCGTATTGCCGCTATGAACGCCGATACCGGTCAATGTCGCACGCGATTTCAGGGTTGTCTGGTAGTCCTGCAAGCTGATCCCCATGTGCCCTAACGGCGCGGCCAATCGGCTTTTCGGTCGCTGCCCTTGATCTTCCGGCGAGCAGGGCACATCCCCAAAACACCCACTGCCGTTGTTGCCCGCGGAAGATAGTGGCCCCTCAGGCATACTCCAAATCACGCTTTCTTACCCGATGTAACGGCCATAGGAGCACAAAAGCAACCCGCAAGTGTTTGTTTTTCCACTACTATCAAAGCAGACAGGCAGGCGGTTGCCCGCCTGCCTGTTAACAACTGTTACAATCCGTTAGAAGATCAGTTGGCCTGCCGGCGCAGGAAGGCCGGAATCTCCAGCTGATCGTCCTCATGAGTCGCGCGCTGCTGCGGTGCGAAACGGCCGTGATCGTCGGCCTGGCCGCGGCGCGGCGCGTAGAGTTGCGCGTCTTGCGGTGCGAGACGGCGCACTTCCGGAGTTGCCTGACGCAGCTTCGGCTCGCGCGGCTGTGCCGGCTGCAGACGAGCTGGCTCTTCCTCACGACGGGTCAGGCCATTGGTGAGGCGCTTCAACAAGCCCATCGGACCACGGTCTTCGTGATCGACCGGATGCTGCTTTGCCTCGACTTCGGCGCGCACCACCGGCGGGAAGTCTTCCACACGCGGCATCCGCGGCTGGGCTACTGCCGCCTGCTGCATGGCAACTTCACGCACGGGCTGCGGAGCCGGCTGCGGCGCAACCTGCTGCATCACGGGATGCGGCTGCGGCTGGGCCGGAGGCGCCTGGAACAGCTTGCTCTGCGGGCGGAAATCGTCCTGCGGAGCAGTCTGGGCGACGCGCGGCTGTTGAGCGAGCGCGGCAGCATTGGCTTCCGCCTGCTGGATGGCTTCCGCAACCGGATCAGCGGCACGCGGTTCCTGAAGCGCCGACTGCGGCACCGGAGCGCTGCGCACCTCGGCGGCCGGAGCGGCCGCCGGGCGCGCCGGCGTCTTCGGCTGCGCGGCACGGATCGAGATCGGAGCAGCGGCGATCTGCTCGGCCGATTTATCGATACCGGTCGCGACGACCGAGACGCGAATGACGCCTTCGAGTTCCTCGTCGAAGGTGGCACCCAGAATGATGTTGGCGTCCTGGTCGACCTCTTCGCGGATACGGGTGGCAGCTTCGTCGACTTCGAACAGGGTCAGGTCGCGGCCGCCGGTGATCGAGATCAGCAGGCCCTTGGCACCCTTCATCGAGGTCTCGTCGAGCAGCGGGTTGGCGATCGCGGCTTCGGCTGCGGCCATTGCACGGCCCTCGCCGCTTGCCTCGCCTGTACCCATCATTGCCTTGCCCATCTCGCGCATGACCGAACGAACGTCGGCGAAGTCGAGATTGATCAGGCCTTCCTTGACCATCAGGTCGGTGATGCAGGCAACACCCGAATAGAGCACCTGGTCGGCCATCGCGAAGGCGTCGGCGAAGGTGGTCTTGTCATTGGCGAGCCGGAACAGGTTCTGGTTCGGGATGACGATCAGGGTATCGACGCATTTCTGCAGTTCTTCGATGCCCAAGTCGGCCGTCTTCATGCGACGCTGGCCTTCGAAGTGGAATGGCTTGGTCACCACGCCGACCGTCAGAATGCCCTTTTCGCGGGCCGCACGGGCAACGACCGGGGCCGCACCTGTTCCGGTGCCGCCCCCCATGCCGGCGGTGACGAAGCACATATGGGTGTTGGAGAGATAGTCCGTGATCTCGTCGATGCACTCTTCAGCGGCGGCGCGGCCGACTTCGGGCTGCGAGCCCGCGCCGAGGCCCTCGGTGACATGCGCCCCAAGCTGGATCAGCCGCTCGGACTTCGACATGGTGAGCGCCTGCGCATCGGTATTAGCCACGACGAACTCGACGCCACGCAGGCCCGCCGTGATCATGTTGTTGACCGCATTGCCGCCGCCACCGCCGACACCGAACACGGTGATGCGTGGCTTGAGCTCGGTGATGTCCGGCTTTTTCAGATTGATCGTCATAGTCCTCGTCCTTTTGCCTTTACCGCCGCTTCGCCGTCGCGGCCGCTTATGGGGCTGTCCCCGTCAACTCAACTAAAAACTGTCTCTCAACCACTGACTCATGCGGTGCAGCCTCCCGCCTGTTCCCGTCATCTTGAAACGGGAGGCTCCAAAAGCAGGACGGCTCTCGAAAGAGGCGACCTGCGGATAGATCATCAACCCGACCGCCGTCGAGAAAGCCGGTCCCTTCGCCGCTTCAGGCAACCCGGCAACCCCGAGCGGCCGCCCGACGCGCACATTGCGTCCCAGCACGCGGCGCGCCGCTTCCGGCATGCCGGCAAGCTGGCTGGCGCCACCGGTCAATACGACCCGCTTGCCCACCACATTGCCGTAACCGGACTTGCTTAGTCGCTCGCGCAACAGTTCCAGCGTTTCCTCGATACGGGCCCGAACGATTCGTGTCATCACCGAACGCGGAATTTGCAGCGGAGCCTCGCCCTCTTCGCCGATCGGCTGGATGGTGACGAGATCGCGATCGTCGGAACTGCCAGGCAAAGCCGAACCGTGCATGACCTTCAGCCTTTCGGCTGCGTCCAGCGAAGTCGACAGACCCTTGGCAAGGTCGAGGGTAACGTGATTGCCGCCGACGGGAATGGAATCGCCATAGACGAACTTGCCTTCCGAGAAGACCGAGATCGTGGTGGTTCCGCCGCCCATGTCGATGCAGGCGGCGCCCATTTCCAACTCGTCGTCGACAAGCGCGGCGAGGCCAGCGGCATATGGTGTGGCGATCAGACGTTCGACCGACAGATGCGAACGGTTGATGGCGAGCTCCAGATTGCGCAGCGGCGCGGAATCGCCGGTCAACACATGCATGTCGACGCCAAGTGTGTCGCCGACCATGCCGCGCGGATCGCGCACACCGCGTTCGCCGTCGAGCGAGAAACCGACCGGCAGCGCATGCAAGACTTCGCGCTCGGACTTCAGTGCCTGTTTGGCGCCGGCGCCGAGCACCCGCTTGATGTCGTTCTCATCGACTTCATGACCACCGAGATTGATGGTGGCGTTGAAGGTTTCGCTTTTCAGGCGGCCGGCCGTCATGTTGACGATCAGCGAATCCACGGTGAGGCCCGCCATGCGCTCGGCGGCATCCACCGCCAGACGGATGGCATGTTCAGCACGATCGAGATCGATGACGACGCCCGACTTCACGCCATGCGACTTTTGGTGGCCGATGCCCATGACCTGGATGCGGTGCGAACGGCCGCGCAACAAGTGGCCTTCTTCGCAGGGCTTGAGCTTTGCCACCACACAACAGACTTTGCTCGAGCCGACGTCGAGGACTGTCAGCACGCCGGACCGGCGCGAGGCTCCATCATTGTTGCCGCCGAGCCAACTCATATCTGCTGCCCCGCCTTGCGCTTTGCCATCTTGGCTTGTTCCTTCAGCGCCGCCGCGCGCGCCGTCACGGCTTCCTGCGTCAGCTGCACCGTCAATCGATCGGACAGGCGCATGTCGATCGAAACGACGTCGCGCGACAGAAGTCCTTTTTCGCGATCCATGCGCACGAGCTCGGCCATCGCCTGCTCGGCGTCGAACTCCGGCAACTTGATGACGACGCCGTTGTCCAGCTTGATGTCCCAGCGCCGGTCGCCGACGCGGATGTAGCCGCGAACCTTGGAAGCGAGCTCGGGGAAGCCAGCCACCTTTGCCATCAGGGCGGGCGCGTGCTCAGGAGCTCCCTGACCGACCAGCAGTGGCAGTTTCGACTGATCGCCACCGGTATAGGGGGCGATGATACGGCCATCCTTCTCGATCACGGAAAGCTCGGAACCACGCTGCCAGATAGCAAAAGCCTGACGCTCGTCTATGCGCACTTCCAGGAGATGCGGATAAATCTTGCGCACCGCCACCGACTGGATCCAGGGCAGCAATGCGATACGCTCGCGCGCGCCTTCCGCACTGAAGCCGACCAGTGAGGTCCAGCCGTTGAGATCCAGCTTGTCGAGAATATCGATTTCCGATGTCTCGCGATTGCCGACCACCTTGATCTGATCGACAGCAAAACCGGTGCGGGCGGTTACGTCCTGCACGAACCCATCGAGATGGCCACCGAGATAAGCACCGTAGGTCAAAGAGGAAGCAAGGAAGGCAGCATTGATCACAGTCGCCGCGAAGGGCGGAGCCGCGAAGTCACCGCGCGTAAGCCTTCCCAGCGTGCGCACGGGCTTGCGCAGCAGCTTGGGCAGCACGAAACGATCGAGCCAAGAGGACGCACCGAAGCGGGCGCGCGGCACGGCACCCCCTCTTCCGCCTTGTCCCCAGTTCAACGCCGACACGACGCGTCCTCCACCATCCAACTCAACAGCTCGCCGAACGAATGCCCTGCCTGGGCGGCGATCTCCGGCACCAAGGATGTCGGCGTCATGCCGGGCTGCGTGTTGATTTCGAGCCAGACAACCTCGCCGTTCTCGGAAAAACGGTCGTCATAACGGAAGTCCGACCGGGAGACGCCCCGGCAACCGATCGCTTGGTGAGCCTTGAGGGACAGTGTCTGTATTTTTTGGTAAATATTTAGTGAAATTTTAGCGGGAACCTCGTGTTTTGAGCCACCCGGAACGTATTTTGAATCATAATCATAGAAGGAATGACCGGTCGGGATGATTTCACAGACCCCGAGCGCCACATCGCCCATCACCGCACAGGTGAGTTCGCGCCCATGGATGTAACGCTCGACCATGACTTCCTCGCCGTAATTCCAATCCGGCGACGAAATCAGCTGCGGCGGATGCGACTGATCCTCCTTGACGATGATGACGCCGAAGCTGGAGCCCTCATTGACAGGCTTCACTACATAGGGCGGCTTCATCGGATGCTCATTCTTGATCGTGAAGCGATCGATGATCCTGGATTCAGCAACAGGAATTCCGATTGCCTTCGCAACTCTCTTTGCCTGCTCCTTGTTCATAGCCAGAGCCGAAGCCAGAACGCCGGAATGGGTGTAAGGAATACCGAGAAATTCGAGCACCCCCTGGATCACACCATCCTCACCGTACGGACCATGCAGGGCATTGAAGGCGACGTCCGGCTTCAGCTCAGCGAGAACCGAGGAGATGTCGCGCCCGACATCGACACGAGTGACCTGATACCCCTCCGCCTCGAGCGCATCCGCGCAGGCCTTCCCGGAGGACAAGGACACGGGCCGCTCGGACGAAAAACCTCCCAGCAAGACGGCCACATGTTTTTTCTTCATCACCCCGTCATCCTCTCGCGGCGGGCCTGCACTTCCAATTTCCAGACATGAATCGCCTTCGTCCGGAGAATGACTTCCCCAGATGAAACGCGGCCCCACGCGTCGAACGACTCAAATCAGGAAACGCTATTGGCCCAAAGAATCAGAGAGTTGATTCACTGACAAGCCCCTATGATTCCGAGGGATTCACTTTCTCGAAAAAAGTGTTTCGAAAGCCGACTTTTGAGTCCTTTCTGCAACGGCACTTGAGGCATCCGCGCCACGGATGCCGCAGTGAAAATCGTCTTTCACAACGCTCGAAATCAGTTCACGACTTTTAGGAAGCCCGCCACCGTCCGCAGCGGCAGATCACAGAGCGCATGGAGCCGCTCTGCGGAAACACCGTCGCGCGCCTGCACCGAAGAAAGCCCGTGCATGAAGGGCGTAGAGCAGCAGTGTATGAAGCCGGAAATCAGCGGGCACGGTAGCCCTTGCCGAAATGGCTTTCCAGCCGAACCTGCACCAGTTCGAACAGGATCGACAGGAACCAGTAGATCGCCGCCGCCGTCGTCAGCATTTCTATGTAGCGATAGCTGGAGCGGCCATAGGATTGCGCCACGAACATCAGTTCGGTCACGCCCATGACCGAGATCAGCGACGAATCCTTCAACATCGCGATGAATTGCGAACCGGTCGGCGGAATGGCAACGCGGATCGCCTGCGGCATCACCACCTTCACCATCAGTTGCCAGGGATGCAGGCCAAGCGCCAGCCCGGCCTCGCGCTGGCCGGCGGGCACGGATAAAAGCCCGGCTCGGAAGATTTCGCTCAGATAAGCGCCGTAGTTCAGGGAAAGCGCGATGATGCCGGAAGGGATCGCCGCCGGCACCGGTCCGATCTGCGGAATGCCGAGATAGATCAGGAAGATCTGCACCAGCAGCGGCGTGCCGCGGAAGAACGAGGTGTAGAAGGTGGAAATGCCGTAGGCGATGGAGCTCTTCGACAGACGCCCCAGCGCCGCCAGCAGGCCCAGCACCACCGAAGCGATGATGGAGAAGAAACAGACATAGAGCGTGAGAACCGCCCCTTGGATGAACCCGGCGCGGCTCAGCGTAAAGCCAGCCAGCGCCGGGAACTTGTCGACAATGAACGGCAGGTCGAGTCCGAAGGACAGGAAGAAGGCGACGAACAGCGCAAGCAGCACCAGCCAGACGATGGCAACGCGGGTACGAAACGCCTTGTCCACTGCGCCGGCGCGTGTCTGGCCGGTTGTTTGCTCTGCCGCCACTCCCGACCGCCCTTGCCCGCTTATTGCTTGGCCGAGATGTCGCGGCCGACCCACTTCTCGGAAATCGTCTTCAGCGTGCCGTCGTCATACATAGCCTTGAAGATTTCCTTGATCTTGGCTTCCCATTCGGGATCGCCCTTGTCGACGGCTACCCAGAGCGGCTCGGTGAAGAGCGTATCATCGACGATCTTGAGCTTGCCTTCCGACTTCTTGACGCGCTCGGCGACCGTCATGTAGCCGGCCACGGCCGCATCGAGGCGCTTGCCATCACCAAGGCCGAGATCCTGGAAGGCGAAATCCTCGGTGTCATAGGGTTTTACCGTCACATCACCGAATGGAAATTCCGGCTTGACCGGCTCCTTGCCAGGCACTTCGATGACCAGTTCCTTCTGCAGATACTTCTCGTAAGGTGTTCCACCCTGCGTGCCGACATTCTTGCCCGTCAGGTCCTTGACGCTCTTGATGGTGGTGTTGTCGGAATTGACGGCAACCACCGCCGGTGCGCCATAATATTCATTGACGAAGTCCAGCACCTTGGCTCGCTCAGCGGTCGGCGACATCGAGCAGATGCAGACGTCCCAGCGGCCCTTCCAGTTGCCTGCGGTGATGATTTCCCATGATGGCGTCTCGACCTTGAGCTCGACACCCAGGCGCTTGGCAACTTCACGCGCGATGTCGACATCGAAGCCGACCACCTCGCCCTTGTCGTCAATGTAGGAAAAAGGCGGATAGGCCTGGTCGGTCACTTCGACCAGAACCTTGTTCTTCATGATACGGTCGAGCGTCTCGCCGGCATGCGCCGTCGAGATCATGCCGGCCAAAAGGCCACCCACAACCAGTTTCGCTGCGTTCTTCAATTTCATTGGATGCCTCCCTGCGGCCTCAGCCGACACCTATGTAGCGCCAAGTCAAAGCACAATCGCGCTTCGACGGCACTGGTCCAGCCTGTTTGATGTTCCCCGAGCCGGCTGGTCCAGCTTGGCTTATGTATAGACGTAAAATGCTTCTGCCTGGACTGCAAGCGCGATCCGATATTCGGGCACTGCAGTCAGCGAATTGAAGCAGTCTACAGCAACTGCCCCTGGAATTCCTGCACCTCGCGGCCAGGTCGGAAATTGCCGATGCGCTTGATTTCCCAATGCAGACGGATGCCGGAGTGCTCCAGCACGCGCTCGCGCACCGTCTCGCCGAGATTTTCGAGATCATAACCAGTTGCGGTGCCGGTGTTGATCATGAAGTTGCAGTGCATAGGCGACATCTGGGCGCCGCCCACCATTAGCCCGCGGCAGCCCGCCTTGTCGATCTCCTTCCAGGCCGAGGTGCCTTCCGGGTTCTTGAAGGTCGAACCGCCGGTCTTCTCGCGGATCGGCTGAACCGTCTCGCGATGATGCTGCACGGCATCCATCGCTTCCTTGATGGCAGCCTTGTCTTCCGGATAGCCCTCGAACAGCGCCGAGGTGAAGATCAATCCGGTGGGCGCCGAATGGCGATAGGCATAGCCCATGTCTGCATTGGACAGCACATGCGCATTGCCCTGCCGGTCGAGCGCCCTCACCTCCACGACACGTTCACGCGTTTCGACGCCGTTGGCGCCGGCATTCATGCGCAGCGCGCCGCCGATGGCACCTGGAATGCCGTGGTAGAAATGAAAACCGCCGATACCGGCTTCGAGTGCCACAGCAGCCACCCGCTTGTCCGGAAGGGCGGTACCGGCGCGGATTTGCGTCGCTGAAACCACCTCCGCCTCGCCGAACCCCTTGGCTGAAAGCCGCACGACGAAGCCCTCGATGCCGCCGTCGCGCACCAAAAGGTTCGAGCCGACACCAACGATTGTGAGTGGCACCTCCTCCGGCACCGCTTTCAGGAAAGCAGAGAGGTCTTCCTCGTCGGCCGGCTGGAAAAGCGCGTCAGCCAAGCCGCCGGCGCGGAACCAGGTGATCTTGTCCATCTCGGCATCGGGCGTAATGCGCCCACGCAGCCCCTTCAGCCTGTCGCCGAGTTTTTCCAGCAGCTCTGGGCCGCGTGTCATGACCCGGCTCCGGCAAGTTCCTTCGGCAGCGCGTAGGCCCATTGCGTGATGTTGCCGGCGCCAAGAAAGACGACGAAATCGCCCGGCGCTGCCAGTTTGCGCACGATCGGCGCAACGTCGGCCGGCCCTTCGATGTAGCGCGCGTCACGATGGCCGCCGGATCGGATGCGCGACACCAGCGCGTCCGAAGACGCCCCGTCTATCGGATCCTCGCCGGCCGCATAGACCGGCGCCACCATCACCGTGTCGGCGTCGTTGAAGCAGGAGGCGAACTCGTCGAACAAATCATGCAGGCGGGTGAAGCGGTGCGGCTGGGCGATCGCGATCACCCTGCCCTTGGTTGCGTCGCGCGCGGCCCTGAGCACCGCTTTGATCTCCACCGGATGGTGGCCGTAGTCATCGAACACCTCGACACCATTCCAGGAACCGGTGTGAGTGAAGCGCCGTTTGACGCCGCCGAAGGCGGACAGGCCTTTCTTGATCGCGTCGGCAGAAATGCCGAGCTCGTTGGCGACCGCGATTGCAGCCGTGGCGTTGGAGACATTGTGGCGCCCGGGCATCGGCAGCCGGAGGCCCGAAATCACCGTCTCGCCGCCGCCCTTGCGGTTGCGAATGGTCACGTCGAAGACAGATGCGGCGCCGTCCATGCGATGGTTGGAGAAGCGCACGTCGGCTTGAGTATTTTCGCCATAGGTGATGACGCGGCGGTCTTCGATGCGGCCGACCAGCGCCTGCACTTCCGGATGGTCGGTGCACATCACGCCGAAGCCGTAGAAAGGCACGCTCTCGACGAATTGGCGAAACGCTTCACGCACCTTGTCGAACGAGCCGTAATGGTCGAGATGTTCGGGATCGATATTGGTCACGACCGCGATATCGGCCGGCAGCTTCAGGAAAGTACCGTCGCTTTCGTCGGCCTCCACCACCATCCACTCGCCGTCGCCCATGCGGGCATTGGTGCCGTAGGCATTGATGATGCCGCCGTTGATGACGGTCGGATCAAGCCCGCCGGCCTCCAACAACGTCGCCACCATCGAGGTGGTCGTCGTCTTGCCATGCGTGCCGCCGATCGCGACGGCCTGGCGAAAACGCATCAGTTCCGCCAGCATCTCGGCGCGACGCACGACAGGCAGGTTCTTCTCGCGGGCGGCCCTCAATTCAGGATTGGCCTTCTTGATGGCGGTCGAGACCACCACCACTTCGGCCTCGCCAAGGTTCTCGGCCCTGTGGCCGACGAAACATTCGATACCCTTGTCGCGCAGGCGCTGCACATTGGCGCTTTCGGCCTGATCGGAACCCTGCACCTTGTAGCCGAGATTGTGCAGAACCTCGGCGATGCCGCTCATGCCGATACCGCCGATGCCGATGAAATGCACGAGGCCGATCGTCTGCGGCATCTTCATGCGCGGGTTTCCTTCCTGAATTCTTCTATCGTCTGGCGCGACGCAATAGCCTCTGCGAGGTCGGCGAGCAACCGCGCCGCGTTCGGGCGACCGACCGACTTCGCCGCTGCAGCCATCGTTCCGAGACGTTCCGGCTGCTCCATTGCAGCGCTTAAAAGGGTTGCGACCGTTTCAGGCGTGAGCGTGGACTGCGGATGGACCTCGCCACCGCCGGCGGCAGCAAGAGCGGCTGCATTTGCGGCCTGATCGTGGTCAAGCGCATGCGGATAAGGCACCAGAAGCGCCGGCCGTCCAATGACGGCGATCTCGGAAACCGTCGAGGCGCCGGAACGCGAAACCACCAGATGGGCGCCGGCCATGCGCTGCGCCATATCGGTGAAGAAGGGGGAGACCTGCGCGTCGATACCCAGCTTGGCATAGGCATCCTTGACCCTGCCGACGTCATCGGCACGCGCCTGCTGTGTAACGACGAGTCTAGCGCGCTGGGCATCGGACAGCTGGGCAACCGCCGCCGGCACGGCGTCGGAGAAGAATTGCGCTCCCTGGCTGCCGCCGAATACCAGCAGCCGGAACGGATCGTTGCCGGTTGAGGCGACATAGGGTGTTCTGGCCGCTTCCAGCACAGCGGGGCGCACCGGGTTACCGGTGGTCACGGTCTTGACGCCCGCGGCACTAGTGTCCTCTGGCAGAAAGCCGCCGGCAATGGCATCGACCCGTGGAGCGAGCGCGCGGTTGGCACGGCCCATGACGGCGTTCTGCTCATGGATGACGGTTGGTACCTTGCGCCGCGTGGCGGCGTACAATGGCGGCAGCGTCGGATAGCCGCCGAAACCCACGACAACCGCCGGCTTGATACGCTGGATGACGCTGGATGCTTGTCGCACACCTTGCCAGATGCGCCACACGGCACCCATGAGCGCGATAGGGTTTTTCGATCCGAACGTCGCAGAGCGGATCGTGTGCGCTTCCTTCGCCGGGAAATGACTGGCATAGCGCGAGGCGCGATCGTCGGTCGCCAGATGTACCGTCCAGCCGCGCTCAATCAGCTCGTGCGCCAGCGCTTCCGCGGGAAAGAGATGCCCGCCGGTGCCACCGGCTGCCAGTAGAATAGTCCCTCTAGCCATGACGTTCCGTCAATTACTCCGCCGGAAGGAAGCGCTGATAGCCTTGCAGGCCGCCGAGCGTCTTGCGCTTCTCGGGCTTCTTTCGGGTAAGTGCCAGCACCATGCCCATCGATATGGCGATCGCGATCTGCGAGGAGCCGCCATAGGAAATGAACGGCAGGGTCATGCCCTTGGCCGGCATCAACTGCAGGTTCACCGCCATGTTGATGGTGGACTGCAGGCCGAAAATGGTAACAAGGCCGCCAATGGCATAACGGGTGAAATCGTCATGCTCCTTCAGCGCGGTGTTGAGGCCGCGCAGCACGATGAAGGCGAAGATGGTCATGATGAAGAAACACATGATCAGCCCGTATTCCTCGCCAGCCACCGAAAAGACGAAGTCTGCGTGACTGTCCGGAATCGCGCGCTTGACCGTGCCCTCGCCCGGCCCGACGCCGAGCCAGCCACCATTGATCAGCGCTTCCCTGCCCATGTCGACCTGATAGGTGTCGCCTTCGCCAGTCAGGAAGCGATCGATACGGCCGGCAACGTGCGGCAGTATTGTATAGGCGGCGAACACGCCGGTAACACCGAGCGCACCGAGCACCACGATCCACAGCCACGACAAGCCGGCCATGAAGAACATGATGCCCCAGGTGCCGGTAACCAGCATGGTCTGGCCGAAGTCGGGTTGCGCCAGCAACAAAGCAACGACAAGCCCCAGCATGATCATTGCCAGCACGTTACCCGGAATGTCGGGATGCCGCTTGTGCTCGGCGAACAGCCAGGCACAGAGGATCACGAAGGCTGGTTTGAGAAATTCGGAGGGCTGAATTGAAACCCCGGCAAGCGAAATCCAGCGCCGGGCCCCTTTCACTTCGACGCCGACATAGAGCACCGCCACCATAAGCACCAGCATGATACACAGCATCACGATGGACATGCGCCGGATCTGCCGTGGCTCGAGGAAGGAAACACCCAACATCACGCACAACGCCGGTACGGTAAAGATGATTTGGCGCGTGGCGAAATAGAACGGACCCAGGCCGATACGCTGCGCCACAGCGGGGCTGGCCGCAAAGGACAGAACGATGCCCAGCCCCATCAAGAGCAGGAACGCCGCAAGAAACCATCGGTCGATGGTCCACCACCAGGTTGCAACCGGGCTTTTGTCGAGACGACTGGCGGCCATTATCGTGTCCCTCCGATGGGTTTCACGCCCTCAATAGCAGCGACGGCTTGCCTGAAGGCTTCGCCACGCAGCTCGAAATTCTTGAACTGGTCAAAGCTGGCGCAAGCCGGTGATAGAAGCACCACCGCCTCTCCGCTCTCATCCTTGGCCGCTTCCGCGGCCGCGCGCTCGACAGCGGCGGCCAATGTGCCTGCGATCTCGTAAGGTACGGCCTCGCCGAGCGTTGCCGAGAAAGCAGGTGCTGCCTCACCGATCAGATAGGCTTTGGCAATACGCGGGAAGAAGCCGCGCAGCGGTTCGATGCCGCCTTCCTTGGGCAGGCCGCCAGCGATCCAGTAGATGCGTGGGAAGGATGACAATGCCGGTGCCGCGGCATCGGCGTTGGTTGCTTTGGAATCGTTGATGAACAGCACATGGCCCTTGCGAGCAACCTGCTCCATGCGATGCGCCAGTCCTGGAAAGCTCTCCAATCCCGACTGGATTTCGCCGAGCTCCAGCCCGACTTTCAGGCAAGCCGTAACGGCTGCCAGTGCGTTCTGCGCATTGTGCTGGCCACGCAGCGAACCGATGCCCTCCAGGAAGGCGATACGGCTGTAGCGCCCGTGCACGGCTTCCATCAGATTGGTGCCGTCGGCGAAATAGCCATCGGTCAGCGGCAGCCGCTTGGAGATACGGATGACATCCTTGCCGGCACGCTCGAGACGATCCGCGATCTGAGCGCACCAGGCATCATCGATGCCGACGATCGCCGTTTCCGAGCCAGCCACCAGCCGCTCCTTGATCGCGGCGTAATGCTGCATGGTCCCGTGCCGGTCGAGATGATCCGGCGTCAGGTTAAGCAGGATGCCGGCGGTCGGATTGATCGAAGGGGCGAGATCGATCTGGTAGGACGAACATTCAACCACATAGTGGCGGCCGGTTACCGGCGGATCGAGCGTCATGACAGCGCGGCCGATATTGCCGCCCATCTGCGTATCGCGGCCGGCCGACTTCAGGATATGCGCCGTCAGCGCTGTCGTCGTCGACTTGCCGTTGGTGCCGGTGATGGCGACAAAGGGTGCGTCCGCCTGAAGCCGGTTGCGCTCGCGCGCAAACAGTTCGACATCGCCGATCACTTCAACACCGGCAGCACGGGCCAGTTCTACCGACCAATGCGGCTTCGGGTGGGTCAGCGGCACGCCGGGCGAAAGCACGAAGGATGAAAAGCCGGCCCAGTCCGCGCCGCGCAGATCGCGCGTCGCGATCCCTTGTTCACCCGCCTTGGCCACGCTCTCCGGATTGTCGTCCCAGGCCAGCACCTCGGCACCACCCTCGATCAGCGCACGCGCCGTGGCTATCCCCGAACCGCCGAGCCCGAACAGCGAAACCCGTTTGCCTGCGAAGGAAGTTGCCGGAATCATGCAGGCGCCTATCGCAATTTGAGGGTGGAAAGGCCGATCAGCGCCAGTATCACGGCAATGATCCAGAACCGGATGACGACCTGGCTCTCGGTCCAGCCAAGTTTTTCGAAATGATGATGGATCGGCGCCATCAGGAACACGCGCTTGCCTGTCATCTTGAAATAGCCGACCTGGATGATGACCGACAGGATCTCGACCACGAACAGGCCGCCGATGATGGCCATGACGATCTCGTGTTTGACCGCAACTGCTACCGTGCCGATCAGGCCGCCGAGCGCCAGTGAGCCAGTGTCGCCCATGAAGATCGCGGCCGGTGGGGCGTTGAACCAAAGAAAGCCGAGGCCGGCGCCAATGACCGCACCGAGGATCACCGCCAGTTCACCTGTACCGGGCACGAAATGGATCTGCAGATATTCGGCGAACACCGCGTTGCCCGACAGGTAGGCGATGACGCCGAAGGAAGCCGCCGCGATCATGATCGGCACGATGGCGAGCCCGTCCAGGCCGTCGGTCAGATTTACCGCATTGCCCGCCCCCACCACCACAAACGCGGCGAACGGGATGAAGAAGAAACCGAGATTGATGATCAGTTCCTTGAAAAACGGAAAGGTGAGCGAGGACGAAAACGGAGGTTGGCCGCTGCGCATGATGATCCATGCGGCGATGCCGGCGATGATGAATTCCAGCGCCAGGCGTGCCTTTCCAGAAAAGCCGAGATGCGATTGTTTGGTGACCTTCAGATAGTCGTCATAGAAACCGATGGCACCGAAGCCGAGTGTTACGAACAGCACGACCCAGACATAGATGCTGGTAAGGTTCGCCCACAAAAGCGAGGAACCGATGATGCCGGTGAGGATCATCAGACCGCCCATGGTCGGCGTGCCGGCCTTCTTGAAGTGCGTCTGCGGTCCGTCGGCGCGGATCGGCTGGCCCTTGCCCTGGCGCACGCGCAGCGAGTTGATGATCGTCGGCCCAAAGATGAAGACGATCAGTGCCGCAGTGATCAGCGCACCACCGGTGCGGAAGGTGATATAACGGAAGACGTTGAAGACCGTGACGCGGTCGGCAAAGTCGACGAGAAGCCAGAACATGCGTTTTCGTCCCCCGGACCTTCAAATTTCCGTTTCGGCAGCGTGCGCCGGAAATGTCTTGATGAGCGTGTCGACCAGCTTTGCGAAGCCGATGCCTTTGGATGACTTGACCATCACCACATCGCCCGGCCGCAAAGCGCCGAGCAGCAAGGGTTTCAACGCCTCAGTCGTCGGCTGGTAAGTGACGTTCGTGCCGTCGGGAAGCGCATCGGCCAGCGCCTGCATCTCCGGCCCGGCCAGAAGCACCATGTCGGCGCCCGACTCCGTCACCAGTTCGGCAAGCCCCGCATGCAGTTTCTGCGACTGCGCTCCAAGTTCCAGCATATCGCCCAGAACGGCAACGCGGCGGCCTCCCTCGGCCACCGGTGTGTCCCTGAGCAAAGTCAACGCCGCCCTCATCGAGGTCGGATTGGCGTTGTAGCTCTCATCGATCAGTGTGAACGGACCATCCGAAAGCGAAAGGATATGGCGCGCGCCACGACCTGGCGCTGCGGAAAGATCGGCGAGCGCCTCCGCCACCCGCGTCACCTCGGCGCCAACCAGATGGGCGGCGCCCAGCACGGCGAGCGCGTTCTGTGCCATATGGCGACCGGGCGCACCAACACGCGCAACAAGCTCCTTGCCAGCGATCTTGGCGGTAATGATTGAATGATCTGCTTCGACAACACAGTCGATCATGCGGTAGGTCGAGCGCTGCACTTCGCCGAAACCAAAGACATGGGCTACGCCGGCCTGCCGCGCCAGCTTGGCGAGCAGCGTCGAGCGCGGGTCGTCGCGGTTGAGCAGCGCGGCACCCTCCGGCTCCAATCCCTCGAATATCTCCGCCTTGGCGCGGGCGATCTCGTCCAGGTTGCGGAAGAAGCCGAGATGGGCAGCGGCAATCACCGTGATGATGGCCACATGCGGCCGCACCATCTTCACCAGCGGACGGATTTCGTCCGGGTGGTTCATGCCGATTTCGAACACGCCATAATCCGTGTCCTGCGGCATGCGCGCCAACGTCAGCGGCACACCCCAATGGTTGTTGAACGAGGCGGCCGATGCGTGAACCTTGCCGACGGCGGAGAGCACGTGGCGCAGCGCTTCCTTGGTCGAAGTCTTGCCGACCGAACCGGTCACTGCGATGATTCTGGCACGGGAACGCGCGCGGGATGCGATGCCCAGCTTCTCCAGGGCGACAAGTACATCGGGCACCACGATCATTGGCGCGGTCAATCGGCCGAGTGCCGGTAGCTTGCCTTCTGCGACCACCAGCACCCCTGCACCTGCCTTGATGGCAGCCGTGGCGAAATCATGCCCGTCCATCGTCTCGCCTGTGATGGCGAAGAAGGCTTCGCCGGGCTGCAAGCTGCGGCTGTCGATGGAGACGCCGCTGATGCCTTCCGGCATATTGCCGAACGGACGACCGCCAACGGCGGCGACAAGGGCATCGGCGGTCCAGAGATGACTCATGCGGCACGCTCCCTGAGCGCGACACGCACTTCCTCATGATCGGAAAACGGCAGGGTCTGCGAGCCAACAGTCTGGCCCTCTTCGTGGCCTTTGCCGGCCACGATCAGCGTGTCGCCGGTATGGAGCATGGCGACCGCCTCGTGTATCGCCTCGCGACGGTCACCGATCTCGATGGCGCCGGGCGCGGCGGCGAGAATGGCGGCACGGATTTCCTCCGGCACTTCCGAGCGGGGATTGTCGTCGGTGACGATGACGACGTCAGCCAACCGTGTGGCGATCTCGCCCATGATCGGACGCTTGCCACGATCGCGGTCGCCACCACAGCCGAACACCACCAGCACGCGACCGGTGGTGAAGGGACGCACGGAGGCCAGCACATTCTCCAGCGCGTCCGGCTTATGGGCATAGTCGACATAAACCGGGGCGCCAGCCGTCGTGGTGCCAACGAGATCGAGCCGTCCCGGTGCACCCTTCAGTTTCTCCAGTGCCGGCAAAGCCTTGGCGGCAGGTGTTCCCGTGGCGATGGCCAGGCCGGCGGAGACCAGGGCATTGTAAATCTGGAAGTCGCCCGCCAGTGGCAGGTCGATCTCGTAGATGGCGCCGTCAGCCATGATTTCCGCGCGCTGACGGTGGCGCTCATGCTCGACGCGCTTGAGTTCGAGGAAATTGCCATGACGGCCGACCGTCAGCACCGAAAGTCCGGCCGCGTTGGCAGCGGCGATCGTCGGCTCCGACCACGGATCGTCGGCGAAGATCACGGCCGGAGCACCCTTGGGCAGAAGCCTGTCGAACAGGCGCAGCTTGGCCTGGTGATATTCCTCGACGGTCGGATGATAGTCCATGTGGTCGCGGCCGAGATTGGTGAAGGCGCCGGCGGCGAGTTTGACGCCGTCCAGACGACGCTGGTCCAGGCCATGGCTGGAGGCCTCCATCGACGCATGCGTGACACCGGCGTCGGCGAGCTCCTTGAGCAGCCTGTGAAGCGCGACCGGATCCGGCGTCGTCAGCGAGCCGTATTCGTTGCGACCCGGCGCGACCACGCCGGTGGTGCCGATCGAAGCGGCGGCAAAGCCGGCATGCTCCCAGATCTGGCGCGTGAAAGCCGCAACCGAGGTCTTGCCGCTGGTGCCGGTGACGGCGACCATCGTCGCGGGCTGACGGTCGAAGAAGCGCGCGGCAGCGAGCGCAAGTGCGTGACGGGGATCGTTGGGGAAAAGAACCGGAATACCGAGACCTGAGATGTCGGCACCCTTTGCGGCGACGATAGCGCTGGCGCCGCGTTTTGCGGCTTCAGCCGCATAGGCCGCACCATCTGCCTTGGTGCCAACAAGGGCAAAGAACAGATCGCCTGGCTGCACTTGCCGCGAATCCGACGTGATGCCGGTCACCGCGATGTCGGAGGAAGCCTCGACAGGCAGGATACCGGCTAAATCTCTAAGCTTCATCGATCCCCAGTCATCTAACAAAACGGCGCGCTTTGGCCGGCGCGCCAAAAGAATCACTCAGTAGGACACCAGCGTTGCAGCATTTTCTTGGCCGAAATCTGGCTTCACGCCAAGCATGGGCGCCGAGCGGCGAATGATGTTGGCCACCATCGGCGCGGCATTGGAGCCGGCAGTAGCACCACGGCCGGGCATTTCCGGCTTTGGCTCGTCGATGATGGTCAGCACGATATATTGTGGATCGTCCATCGGGAACGCCGCCACGAAGGCATTGAAGCGAACATCCTTGGAGTAGCGACCGTTGATGACCTTTTCAGCCGTACCGGTCTTGCCGCCGACACGATAACCAGGGACGCGAGCGTTCTTGCCGGAGCCTTTTTCGGCGTTCAGCGTATAGAGATAGCGCATGCCTTCTACAGTCTTCTCGCTGACCACCCGCTTGGCGACCTCCATCGCCTGATCGGCGGTGCGGGTCAGGAAGGTCGGCTCGATCAGGAAGCCGCCATTCATCAGCGCCGCACAGCCCACCGCCGTCTGCAGCGGCGTCGTCGAAACGCCATGGCCGAAGGCGGCGGTGATTGAATGCACCTTCTTCCACACTTTTGGTTCGGTCGGCTTTGCCACTTCGGGCAGCTCCGTCTTCATCTTCTCCAGTACGCCCAGGCGATGCAGAAATTCGCGGTGGCCTTCGATACCGACCACGTCGGCCTCCTTGGCCGAGCCGATGTTGGACGAATAGATGAACACTTCCGGCACGCTCAGCACGCGACCCTTGCCGTGGAAGTCACGAATGGTCTGGCGACCGATGGTGATGGGCCGCGAGGCATCGAATTTCGATTCCAGCGTCACCTTGCCGGAATCCAGTGCCATGGCGGTGGTGAAGCTCTTGAAGGTCGAACCCATTTCATACAGACCGGCCGACATCCGGTTCAGGCGATCTTTGTCCTGCGCGTTGTAGGGATTGTTCGGGTCGAAGTCCGGCACCGAAGCCATGGCGACCACTTCGCCGGTCTTGACGTTGAGCACGACGCCGCCCGCGGCAATCGCGTGATATCGCTGCATCGCATCGGCGACCTCGTTGCGCACGATGTGCTGCACGCGCAGGTCGATCGACAGCTTGACCGGCTTCAGGTCCCTGGCCACGGCAAGGCCGGACAGCTGCAGATCGGCCAGGCCCTGGTCGTCGATATACTTCTCCATGCCGGAGATGCCCTGATTGTCGATATTGGTCAGGCCGACGATGTAGGACGCGGTTTCACCCGCTGGATAGAAACGGCGCTTCTCCGTGCGGAAGCCGATGCCCGGAACGCCCAGCTGCATGATTTCGGACTGCTGCTTTGGCGTCAGCTGGCGCTGCAGCCAGACGAAACCGGCACCGCTCTTCAGCTTCTTGTAGGTCTGCTCATAGTCGATTTCCGGCAGCACCGTAGCCAGCTTCTCGATAGCCTCGTCGGCATCGACGATGTGGCGAGGTTCTGCGAACAATGAGGAGGTCTTGATGTCAGTCGCCAAAACCTCGCCGTTGCGGTCGACGATGTCGGGCCGCGAGGCGGTGACGCGGCTCGGCGGCGGGCCGGAATCCGTCGGTCCCTGGAAGCCGAACCACACCAGCCGGCCGGTGATAGCGACATAAATTCCAAGGAACACGGCCATCGTCATGACCACGCGGGTGCGGGTCTTGCCGCCGGTCGCCTTGCGCGCGCTGTCCAGTACGATCGAACCGTCCTCGCCGCGCCGCGAGCGTTTCAGGAGCTTGTTGAGAACGCCGATCATTCGTCAGCCCCATCCTCGATCTGTTGCGCGATCTTGTCGGCGACCGCGACCCTGGCGTTGCTTGCAAGCTTGTCCTTGACCGCGGGCTTCGGCTTGGCAGCCGCCACGGCCGGCTTCTTGTCACCCACCTTGGCCTTGCTGGCAGCCTTCGGCTTGTCGGCACCCTTGTCCTTGGTGATCGAGGCGGTCTTTTCCTTATCGACGCCCGGCGCGCCGTTATCCGCCATGATGTCTTCGATGGTCAGCGGCGGCTTCTCGGGCAATTCGTCCAACCGCACGATCTGGCGCGCATCGGCCGTCTGCAGGCCGAGCTGATCCTTGTAGAGATCGGAGAGCCGCTGCAGCCGCGACGGTTGCGTCAGCAGGCTCCAGTCGGCCCTGAGCAGGTCGATCGTGTCTTCCTCGGTGCGGATCTGCGCCTGGATCTTGTAGACAGCAGCCTGCTGCACTTCGGCATCGCGCTTGATCTTGTAGGTCATGGCAGCGGCCGAGACCATCACGGCGATCAGGATGATGTCACTGGTACGGAACACGTGTTCACCTCTCGCCCGGCAGTGTGACGCCGGGAAGCTTGGGAAGACCGAACTGGGCAAGATCACCGGCGCGAGCCGGCGCTTCGGTACGGATCGCGGCGCGCAGCCGAGCCGAACGCGCGCGCGGGTTGATGGCGAGTTCCGCCTCGCCGGCCGTCACACCACCACCTTGCTTGCGGAAGGTTGCGGTGCGCACCTGCGTCTCCGGCATGTGGCGCGAGCCTGCCGCCTGCTCGGAACGATCGGCGATGAAGCGCTTGACGATGCGGTCCTCGAGCGAATGGAAGGTCACTACAACCAGCCGACCACCGGGTTTCAGCACGCGCTCGGCTGCAAGCAACGCCTTTGCCAGCTCGCCCAGCTCGTCATTGACGAAAATGCGCAGCGCCTGGAAGACGCGTGTCGCCGGATGGATCTTGTCGCCCGGCTTGCGGCCGATATGGGTTTCTATGGCATCGGCCAGATCGAGCGTACGCTCGAACGGCTTCTTGGCTCTTCGCGCTTCGATCATGCGCGCGATGCGGCCGGAATGCCGCTCTTCGCCAAGGAAACCGAAAATTCGGGCAAGGTCGCCTGATTTGAAAGTGTTGACGACATCAGCAGCGCTCACACCGGCCTGCGCCATGCGCATGTCGAGCGGACCGTCGAAACGAAAGGAAAAGCCGCGTTCGGCCTGGTCGAGCTGCATGGAGGAAACGCCGATGTCGAGCACGACGCCGTCGACCGCCTCCGCATGCTGATCCAGCGTCGAGAATGGCGCATGCACCAGCTTCAATCGCCCGTCCGCTTCCTGTTCCAACGCCTTGCCGGCAGCGATGGCATCCGGATCGCGATCGACACCGATGACGGACGCACCGCTTTCCAGGATCGCCTTCGTATAGCCGCCGGCACCGAAAGTGCCGTCGATGATGGTATCGCCCGGCTGTAGCGCAAGCGCATTCAGAACCTCGGCGAGGAGGACCGGAATGTGGCGGGCCGGTCCGCCATCGGCGTGGAAATCATCGCCGTGGCCCGCCGTCATTCCGGCCGCTCCCCTGGCTTCGTCCCCTGCCGAAGATGCAAGAGCCTGACCCGTGCCGCCGCACCATAGGCGGCCAGCCGTGCCGGCTCCCATATCTGGAAAAAACTGCCCCTCCCCACGAAGGCCACCTCGGTTGTTATGCCGGTATGTTCGCGAATGAAATCGGTCAACATGACGCGCCCATCCTGATCCAGCTTCAGGAAGGTGCCGTCGCCATGGCAAAAGAAAGACATATCGTCCGCAGTCTGCTGGAACGGATCCTCCTGCGCGATACGCTGCTCGTAGCGATCGAGCAGATCGAGCCCGCCGACATCCATCGCCGCCTGATCCAGGCAGCGCAGTGCGTAAAGTTCCGAATAGCCACGTTTCTGCACAACCGTGCGGAAATGCGCCGGCACGGAGACGCGCCCCTTGGCGTCGATCCGATTCACCGCATTTGACAGAAAACGGTCCATGACGCATCGCGGCAGCTTGCGCCGCCGCACCCTCCGACTTCCTCGTAGCCATGCCGCCGCGGCACGACCCCTTCCTCAGACCTTGAGCCTCGAACAAAGCGAAAATCGACGAACGCACAGCCGCCGCGACCGGCCGTTCGGCGTACGCTTCACCCTGACACGAAACGAAGGCTTGATTAGCGGAATGGGATATCATGGGGCATCATGGGCGTCAACGGGAACAGGCTTCACAGACCCCTTCCAAGGCGAGATTACGGGCACTGCCGCGTTTATCCTCCATTAAGCCTAACGAAGTGTTTAAGAGAGGCTTGGCTCTTGCCCCGACCAACCGCTGGGCCTAGCGTCCCGATTGCTCTCCGGAGCATGCTGATCCCAGCCTCCACACGTTCTCCGACTTCCGAGATCCGCCATGTCCGAAACCGCCTCCTCCCGTGCTGCCGGGCTCCTTCATTTGAGGCGCGAAGGCCTCTCCAGGGGAGACGCCATCCCATTGCCGCTGACGATGGCATCGATCTTCCATGCGCCTGGGGATTCGACAGGCTTCCATCAGTATGGCCGCTTCTCCAACCCGACCTGGGACGGGACGGAAGAGATGTTGTCGTGCCTGGAAAACGCGCCAGTCCTCGCCTTCCCTTCCGGGATGGCCGCGATCTCCGCCGTGTTTTTCGCGCTTTTGAAAGCAGGCGACCGTATCCTGCTGCCGTCCGATGGCTATCACACCACGCGCATCCTGGCAGACCGATTCCTTGGCGCTTTCGGCGTGAGTTTCGACACGCGACCAACCGCCTCGTTCCTTGATGGCGGCTTCGACCGCTACCGGCTGGTCTTCGTGGAAAGCCCGTCCAACCCAACCTTGGACATCTGCGACATCACAGCCGCCGCAGAGACGATCCACAGGGCTGGCGGGCTGCTCATCGTCGACAACACCACAATGACACCTTTCGGTCAGCGCCCTCTCGACCTTGGCGCAGACATCGTCGTTGCCGCCGATACCAAGGCGCCGAACGGCCATTCCGATGTGCTGGCTGGCCATGTCGCCTGCCGCGACACGGACATTATGGCAGCGGTGAAGGAATGGCGCACCACCTCGGGCAGCATACCCAGCCCTTTCGACGCCTGGCTGCTGCATCGCGGCCTGGAAACACTGGAGGTACGCTTCGACCGCATGTGCAACACCGCTGAGCTCATCGCGCCCCGGATCAAGGCACATCCGGCGGTCAAGTCGATCCGCTTCCCCGGGCTGCAAGGCGATCCCTCGCACAACCTTGCCAGCACCCAGATGGAGCGCTTCGGTTTCCTGATCAGCTTCGATCTGGGCTCCGAAGATGAGGCAGAGGGTTTCATCAATGGCTGCGAATTGATGGCGGCCGCCACCTCCTTTGGTGGCGTACATACCTCGGCCGAACGCCGCACCAAGCGCGGCGATGCCGTTCCGCCCGGCTTCGTGCGGCTGGCCGTGGGCTGCGAGCCGGCGGAAGAACTATGGGCTGCAATCAAGGCTTCGCTGGACCGACTTCAGTCCTAAGGATTGAACGGGCAGATCCCGGTTGCTGAATCAACACAGCGACGACTTGAATCAAACTCCACGCCGATTGCGCGAAGCCACTGAATTTCAGAAGAAAAATGCCAGCCGGCCTGTAAGCCGGGTTCTGTATGGCCCCCACTCCTTGCGGAGCGGGAACGTGGCGGCCATTCATCTTGGGCGCATGTTGCCATGCGCCTCACGCAACCTACCCGGGCGGTGGGCCGGAAACAGCCCTGAGGGTTTCCCCTCACACCGCCCCTATTCGGTTTTGCTCCCGGTGGGGTTTGCCCTGCCGCTTCCGTTGCCGGTCGCGCGGTGGGCTCTTACCCCACCCTTTCACCCTTACCGCGGAAACCGCGGCGGTTTGCTTTCTGTGGCACTTTCCCTGGGGTCGCCCCCGCCGGCCGTTAGCCGGCACCGTGTCTCCATGGAGCCCGGACTTTCCTCACCCGCAGCCTTTCGACTCTCGCTGGTGCGGCCGCCCGGCCGGCTGGCAGGGCGTATAAAGGCGTTCGCGGCCAAAAAGGCAAGAGCAAGCTGGCCGACTACTTTGCGTCGATCAACCGGCGCTGCCGATCTGCGCCACCACCTTGCGGCAATAGGCGGAAGAAGTCGGGTTCATGCGCGTGGCGCCATGGCCGGCATTGTATTTGAGGATGGTGCCGCACGTGCTGCCGCCGCCGAGTTCACGGGCCATTCCGAGATACTTCATGCCGTATTTGATGTTGGTCTCGGGATTATGCAGCCCCTGGGCCGAACCGCTGTACCCCATCATGCGCGCAGTGGCTGGCTTGATCTGCATCAGGCCGATCTCGCCAGCGCGGCCAACCATGCCGGGCCGGTAGTTGCTTTCGATCTTGATCACCGCATGCGCAAGCGACACCGGCACGCCATAGGCGGAGGCATAACGCGACACGATGGTGGAATAGCGTGTGCCGGCGCCTGGGGCCAAGCTCGGCTTGACAGCGCCTGACGTGATCGAGGCGGTGGTGACCGTATCGTAGGTTACCTTGGTCTTGGTCCTGGCCTTGGTAGCGATCTTGGTCTTGCTCTCGGTCTTGGCCAGCTTGGTGACTTTGCCGGGCTTCACGTTCGTTGCGGTCTTGGCGTCCTTTGAACAACCGAACAGATAGGGGCAAGGCTCGGCTGCCGTCTTGGCACTTGCGGTTGCCTTGGAGACTTTGACGGTCGACGCAACCTTGGCTGCTTTTGCAACCTTGGCCTCCTTGCCGGCTTTCACGGTTTTCGTGGTCTTGGTTATCTTCTTGGCCGGCGTTGCGGCCGCAGCCTGCGTCGCGACCGGAGTGCCCTGGTCGACTCTCAGACTAGCTGCGACGCTTTCCTGCGAAGCGAAGGCAAAAGAAATCACGCCGGCAGCAACAGCTGCCGCTACAATGAACGGTTTCTGCATGTGGTCCTGTTTTTCTTGGCCGCACGAAGAACTTCGCGCAGCATCCTACGATGAATGCCGGACTAGACTGGCACTTGTCCTGCATCGGTGTGGATTTGCGTTTGAAACCGGATTTGGCGGCAATGAAGGCCGCACAATTCAATTCATGTTACAGAATGTAATATTGAACAGGGAAGTAAACTGGTCAGCCGAGACTTGCGGTCGCGGAAGCAATCAGGCGCCGCAACGTCCGGATCGTCGACCTGTCTGCAACTCCATCAATCAGGCGCGGCCGGAAATGGCGCTGGAAGGCTTCGACGACAATACGCGTCAGCGGATCGAAAACACCCGTGATTTCAATCCCATAGCCATATATCGCAAGCAGGGATTGCAATTCCTCGACATCCTGCCCTGCATCACCTTCCTGCAGAATCGGTCCTCGCCGGATCGGCGATGCGGATACGAGATGGCCGATGCCTGCGGCGTGCAGCACCTTCCAAGGAAATTTTTCGCCGGGATCGACCTTGCGACCGGGTGCCACATCCGAATGAGCCAGAATCCGCTCCGTCGCAATGCCGTGGCGCGCCACAATGCCGGCGGTAAGGGCGATTACCGCCTCGATCTGGCGCTTCGGAAAGGGCCGATATCCCAGCGTATGGCCGGGATTGACGATCTCGATGCCCACGGAGGCCGAGTTGAGGTCGGTTTGGCCACGCCAAGAGCTCTTGCCAGCATGCCAGGCGCGGTCGCTCTCGCGCACCATCTGCACGATACGACCATCCTCATGCACGAGATAATGCGCGGAAACCTCGCTGGCGGGATTGCACAGCCAGGCTTCGGCGCCCGCTCCGGTTTCCATGCCGGTATAGTGCAGCACGACCATGTCGGGATGGAACGGGCCGCGACGCGGCCCGAAATTCGGCGACACCCTGACCTCGGCTCCGGCATGATCAGGCGAGAAGCCGCTCATGCCGGGGCGAGATCCCGTTCGATCATCTCATATGCTGCATTGATCGCGGCAACACGCGTCGTGGCGATCTTGATAAATTCCTGCGGCAGGCCGCGTGCGATGACCTTGTCCGGATGGTTCTCGGCGACCAGCTTGCGGTAACGCTTCTTCACTTCATCGAACGGCCGCCCCCGCTCTATGCCAAGCACGACGTAGGGATCGTCCGCTCCCAGGTGCACGTGACGGGCGAGGATCGTCTTGTAGTGCGACTCCTCGATCCGGAAGATTTCGGACACCCGATGCAGGAACTGCCCTTCCCGTTCATGCAGGACGCCATCGGCGGTGGCAATGTGGAAGAGACCGTCAAGAATGTCCTCCAGCATCATGCAGTTGGCATGGCCAGAGCCGCATAGATTGGCGAGCTTTTCGGCATACGCCTCGAAACCGGCGACATCCTGCTTGGCCAGATCGTAGAGGCGCGCGACGTTGTGCGTTTCTTCCGGCGGCACTTCGAAGATTTCGCGGAAAGCACGGATCTCGTCCTGCGTGACGACACCGTCCGCCTTCGCCATCTTGGCCGAAAGCGCGATCATCGCGATCGAGAAGGAAACCCGGCGGCGCAGCTCGGCGTCACCGGAAAAGACCGTGCGCACAGCCTCGACCACCTCGGCGATGCCGGCCGAGGCAGAGGCTGAAATGCGGGCGATGAAATCGCCGATACGGTCCCAAATCGACATGTGCCCCTCTTAGAACCAAGCACATGGCGCTATCAAGGCATGATCGCGTCCATGCGCCGGCACGGAACCAATCAACAAGGCAGATTGGCTACGGAAGAAACGGGCCGGAGGTCGAAAGGTTGCGCCTTCAGGCCGGCTGTGCCGCAATGTCGCGCCGGGGCCGGCGTACAGTCCTGAGCTTGCCACTCTTGCCGCCCCCGCAGAAGAACATGTCGCCGCCATCGGATTCGAGCCCGGAGACACCGGTTCCGTCCGGCATGGTCAACTCCTCGAGCACCTCACCGGTGCGCGGATCGATCCGCCGCAATTCGCTTTCGTCGCCCTGCCAGGTCCCGTGCCATAGTTCGCCGTCCACCCATGTCACGCCGGTGACGAAGCGGTTGGAATCGATCGAACGCAGAATCTTGCCGGTTTCAGGGTCGACCTGGTGGATTTTCTGGGCGCGATATTCGCCGACCCAGAGCGAACCTTCCGCCCAGGCAAGTCCGGAATCGCCGCCATTCCCCGGCGCCGGAATCGTGGAAAGCACCTTTCCGGTTTTCGGATCGATCTTGTGGATCTGGCTCTCGGCGATCTGGTAGATATTCTCGCCGTCGAAGGCGGTGCCGGCATGTGCGACCATGTCGATGCTGCGAACAGGCTCACCGCTTTTGGGATCAAGCACATTCAGCTTGTCGCCGGTGGCGAACCACACATTCTCGCCATCGAAGGTCACGCCATGCACGTCGCTCGAAAAAGGACCATATTCGCGAAGGATTTCGGCTGGGGTCGGTTTCATGATTTCTTCCCGAGTTGAGGTTGGAGCCGTGCACGCCAATGGCTGGCGGCGGCCGTCCACAAGACCCTAACCGCTTGGCAGCGGTCCCGGGAGTAACAAGGTTGTCGGGAAGCCCGGCACCGACGGCGTCACCCAGCGCAGTGCTCGCCCTTTCCCGAAAGACTGCACCTTGCCAGCGGCAGAAAGCTGTTCCAACGCTCGCTGCACCGTACGCGAGCTGGCATCCAGCGCGATCGCCAATGCCGAACTGGACCATGCCTCGCCATCGGCAAGAAAGGCGAGCACCGCCGCGTGTTCTTCCTCGACCAGCGGCGCCAGCACCATCACATCGCCACGCCGACGCGGCGCCAGCCTGAAACCCTCGTTCGTCGCGCCGATGTCGGCAAAGCCACGCAGCTCAGCCCGCAAGCGCCCGATTTCCACCCGCAGCCGCGCCCGGTGCGACTCGTCGGCATGCCTGGCGCCAAAGGCACCGGACAAAAGCCTCTCCCGCGACACGTCCCCGGGCCAGGCTTCGGCCAGTATGCGGGCCAACGCAAACAGCACCGGGCGTGTCGCCAGCGAAACCACCACATTGCCGGCACGCACAACGTTACGGCAGGCATCCACCACAAACACTCCAGTCGCGAACAGCTCCTCCACCTCTTCCAGCAGCAGCGGACGCGCCATGCCTTTCGCGATCAGGCGCGCGGCCGGCGTGTCGATCACCAGTGCGGCACTTTCCACTTCTGCCCCGAGCGCGGGAATACCGGCCTGTTGGGCAGCCTGCCAGGCCAGCATCAATGCCCTGCGGGCCTCCTTGAGACGCAGGCGCCGGATCGCGATGCCGGCAACCGCAAGCTGAAGCGCGCTCCGCATTGGCGGTGGCAACAGCGCGGGGTCGAGGTCGGAGATGAGGTCTTCGGCCTCGTCGAGACGGCCAATCAGCAGCAGGCGCCGTATTTCAAGCGTGCGCGCGTGCGCCGCATTCGCGTGGTCACCATGCGCCTCCAGCGTGGCACGGGCGATATCGAGTGCCTTGGCAGGCCAGGTGAGATCACGCGAGACAAGCGCGATTTCAGCCTCGGCGACGATGCACCTGGACCGTGCCACCGCCTCTTTCGGGCCAAAGGCACGCGCCGCGCCCTTTAGAAGGGCCTTGGCACGAACAAGGTCGCCAAGCTGCGCCATCGCGATGCCGCGCAACGCAAGTGCAGCCGCATCGTCACGCAAGGCTACCCGCTTCAGCGCTCCGAGAGGGTCGCCACGCGCAAGCGCCTGCCCTGCGGCCGTGATCAGTGAGTCCATCGGAATCCCGTCACACTTGTCACTCTCCTCATTCGGTATCTGCCCCTAACCTCTCACGACGGTCAGACAGTTGACCACATCGAGAAGGAATAAAGCCATGAAAATCAAACAAGGAAGCGCGCTCGCTGCGTTGGTCATCGCCGGCCTCGCGGCTACCGCTCCCGCCAGTCCGGCTGAAACGACGCTCGACCGCATGCCGGCCGAGTTGGAAACCAGGCTGGCGCTGAGCGCTGCACCACCAGCGCTGCGCGAAACGGCAACCGTTTATCTGCTGGATCCCGCAAAGGGCTATCAACTCTCCAGACAGGGAAACAGCGGCATCACCTGCATTGTCGAGCGCACGAGCTGGGATCTCAGCGACTTCCGCAACGACATCTATATTCCGCTTTGCTACGACGCAGCCGGCAGCAGGACCTATCTGCGGCATATCATGGAAGCGGCAACGTTACGCGCCACGGGCATGGACGCCGCGACCCTCAATGCGGAATATCAAAAACGGTATCGGGACAAGACCTTCAACGTTCCTGAAAAACCCGGCGTTTCCTACATGGTGGCACCCGTCATGCGCACCATCGGCCCGCCGGACATGAACGTGCATACCATGGCGATGCCTCATGTGATGTTCTACGCGCCGGGTGTCACCAATGACGACATCGGCGCCAAGCCCGACCTCGCGGCACGTGCCAGCCTGCTCAGTCCCTTCGTCGACAGGCAGGGCGCACCCGAGCACAGCTACATCATCCAGCTCGTCGGCGACGCCGAGAAGACGAAGATCCTCGCCGACGAGAAGCCGCTGCTCGACGATCTCTGCGCCTATCGCGACATCCTTTGCCTGAGGCACGGCGACCACTGAGATGGATTTCGAGCGGCGCCCCGGGTGAAATCCCGACACTCTTGTCACTCTCGCCTTTTGGCTCCCGCCGCTACCCTCTCCAATGACTTCAACGAATGCGTCACGGCGATGAGCCGACGTCGCCAGCCCAATGTTAGGAAGTTTCCATGTCAACGCTCGAGACACAGAATCCGTATCGCTGGATCATCGTCGCCCTCGGCGCACTGATGACCTGCGTAACCATTGGCGCCATGTTTTCGTTGGCCGTTTTCATGCCTCACATCTCCGCCGCGACCGGCTGGACACGCGCCGGCATTTCCAGCGCGATGACGCTCAACTTCCTGATGATGGGGGCTTCGAGCTTCGGCTGGGGCATGCTTACCGATCGCATCGGCACGCGCCCCGTGGTGCTGGTCGGCTCCATCGCGCTCGGCGTTGTACTGGTGCTGGCCAGCCATGCGACCAGCCTGATCGCGTTCCAGCTCGCCTATGGTGTCGGCGTCGGTCTTGCCGGCGGCGCCTTCTTCGCGCCGATGATGGCCGCGGTCACCGGCTGGTTCGACAAGCACCGTGGCCTCGCCGTTTCGCTGGTTTCCGCCGGCGTCGGCGTTGCACCCGCCACCGTATCGCCCTTCGCAGCCTGGCTGCTCGCAAGTTATGACTGGCGCACCGCGATGATGACGATCGGGCTGCTCGCCAGCGCGATCCTCCTGCCCGCGGCATTCTTCGTCAGGAATGCCCAACAGGCGCCAGCCAACCGTCCTGCTTCCATTGGTGAGACCGTCACCGTCGGAGCCACGAACAATCCGCTATCGAAGGCTTTCCGCTCGCCGCAGTTTGCGCTGCTCGCCGGAACCTATTTCCTGTGCTGTGCCGCGCATTCCGGCCCGATCTTTCACATCATGAGTTACGCGATCACCTGCGGCATCTCCGCCATGACTGCCGTCAGCATTTACAGCGTTGAAGGCATTGCCGGCCTTGGCGGCAGGTTGCTGTTCGGCGTGGCGGCGGATCGCCTTGGCCCGAAGCGGGTCCTGGTCACCGGCCTGCTCGTCCAGGCGCTGGTGATCGCGGCCTATCTCTCGGCCAATCAGCTCAGCACCTTCTATGTGCTGGCTGTCGTCTTCGGCGCTGCCTATGGCGGCGTGATGCCGCTCTATGCGCTGCTGGCTCGCGAATATTTCGGCCAGCAGGTGATGGGGTCGGTGCTCGGCGCACTCACCATGGCTTCCAGCTTCGGCATGGCACTCGGGCCCGTCGCAGGCGGCTGGATATTCGACCGTTTCGACGTCTACGACTGGCTCTTCATCGGCTCATCGGTCATCGGCATCGCGGCGTTCCTGATCGCGCTCGCCTTCCCGCGATTTGCCTCTTCTGAAAATCACCAGCCGGCACCCGCTTGAGGCAGCCGCGGGTCCGATATGCAGAAAAAGGCCGGGACGACGTCCCGGCCTTTTCGATTCATGAGCTGACGCATGCCAGCCTTGGGTGCCAGCCATTTCGGCCGACCATTGCGCTTATTGCGCTGGCGCAGTCGAATTCGGCTGAGCCGGCTTCGTGGTATCGGCCGGCGGCTGTGCCTCAGGCGTAGCCGGTTTCATCGGCTCGGAGGCAGGCGGTGTGGCTTGCGTCGTGGTGTTGTCGGTACCTCCGGTACCGCCACCTTTGTTTTCACTGCAGGCGGCAACGCCGAGCAAAAGCAACGCGGAAACCGAAGCCAAGACGAGTTTTTTCATCGCATTTCTCCTTCGCAACTTCACCCCCTGTGAAGGGCGGCACAAAAGGAATGCAGCAGCCGGACATCGGTTTCGTCACATTGCGTTTCGTCCTGTAACAGCGGTCGGACATCGTTGAGCCGTTGCCGACCCTGGCCTTCGGCACTAACAGGGAATGGAACGCATCGAAAGGATGGGCGGCGAGCATGAAATGGGATTTCTGGATCGACCGCGGCGGTACCTTCACGGACATCATCGGGCGCGCTCCTGACGGATCACTGAGGCCGTTGAAGCTGCTTTCCGAAAACCCGGAAACCTATGCGGACGCCGCCATCCACGGCATCCGGACTTTGCTGGGCGTGAAAGCTGGCAAGCCGATCCCCTCCCGCTTGATCGGAGAGGTGCGCATGGGCACCACGGTTGCCACCAACGCGCTCCTGGAACGCAAGGGTGATCGGGTTTTGCTGTTGATCACCAAGGGGTTCCGCGACGCGCTTCGTATCGCCTATCAAGCCCGGCCCGATATCTTCGCCAAGGAAATCCTCCTGCCCGAGCAGCTCTACGAACGCGTCGTGGAGGTCGACGAGCGCGTGCGTGCGGATGGCTGCGTGGAGCGGCTGCTTGACATTGCCGCCGTCAAGCCGGCGATCGAACAAGCCAAAGCGGACGGCATCGATGCCGTCGCTATTGTCTTCATGCATGCGTGGAAACATCCCGAGCACGAAAAGGCTGTGGCCAAGGTCTGCCGCAAAGCGGATTTTTCGCAAGTCTCGGTGAGCCATGAAGTTTCACCGCTGATCAAGCTGGTCGGCCGCGGCGATACCGCCGTGGTCGATGCTTATCTCTCGCCGATCCTGTCACGCTACGTGCAACGGGTGGCGGGGGAGCTGGGCACGACTGCAATCGACACGCGCAGCGTACCGAACGATAGGGTCGAGGCCAGCGAACAAGCTTCGGCGAACCCGAGGCTGATGTTCATGATGTCGTCCGGCGGCCTCACAGCGGCGGACAAATTCCAGGGCAAGGACGCGCTGCTGTCCGGCCCGGCCGGCGGTGTCGTCGGCATGGTCGAGACGGCGAAGCTTGCCGGCTTCGACAAGGTTATCGGCTTCGACATGGGAGGCACATCCACCGATGTCGCCCATTGCGACGGCGACTATGAGCGCGCCTTCGACACAGAAGTTGCCGGCGTGCGGGTGCGCGCGCCGATGATGCGCATCCATACAGTAGCCGCCGGCGGCGGCTCGGTGTTGCAGTTCGAAGCCGGCCGTTTTCGCGTCGGTCCGGATTCCGCCGGCGCAAATCCAGGCCCGGCCTGCTACCGGCGCGGCGGACCGCTTGCCGTGACCGATGCCAATGTCATGCTTGGCAAGCTGCAGCCGGATTTCTTCCCCCCCATTTTCGGCGCGAACCAGGACCAGCCGCTCGACACAGCTACGGTACGCGCGAAATTCGAGGCTTTGGCTGCAGAGATCGGCGACGGTCGCTCACCGGAAGCGGTGGCCGAGGGCTTTGTCACCATCGCAGTCGAGAACATGGCCAACGCCATCAAGAAGATATCCGTCCAGCGCGGCTACGACGTGACGGGCTATCTGCTGAACTGCTTTGGCGGCGCCGGCGGGCAGCACGCCTGCCTCGTCGCCGATGCGCTCGGCATGGAAGCCGTTCTCATTCACCCCTTCTCCGGCCTGCTTTCAGCCTATGGTATCGGCCTCGCATCGATCTTCGCAGCGCGCCAGCAGGCGCTGCTGGAGCCGCTGATCGATCGATCCTTGCCTGCGATCGAAGAGGTGATTGCCGCCCTTTCCAGGGAAGTAGGCGATGAGTTGGCCGCGCAGGGCGTCACCGAGAAAGCTATGGCGACGCGCCCCGTGCTGCATATCCGCTACGACGGCACTGACACCACGCTACCGGTCAGCTTTCCCGACCACTCGATTGCCAACGCCAAGGCCGCCTTCGAAGCTGCACACAAGGCTCAGTTCGGTTTCGTCTACGACGACAAGCAACTGGTGGTGGAGACCGTCGCCGTAGAGGGCAGCAATGCCGACGCCGGCCACTATGAGGAAGCATTCGCCCCTTCCGGACCACCGCGCGACAAGGCCAACGCGCAGGAAAAGCGCCGCATCTTCTCGGAAGGACAATGGCACGAATCCGACGTCTGGCGACGTGAAGCGCTGCGTCCCTCGGACAGGGTTTCAGGCCCGGCGCTCATCATCGAACCCAACCAGACCATCGTGGTGGAAAACGGCTGGCAGGCTGAGATCACGCCGCGCAACCATGTTCTCCTGCGCCGAGCGTCCAGGAAACAGCGTAACGCGGCACTCGGTACCGAAGCCGATCCGGTCATGCTCGAGGTGTTCAACAACCTGTTCATGTCGATCGCCGAGCAGATGGGCGTGACGCTGCAGAACACCGCCTATTCAGTCAACATCAAGGAAAGGCTCGACTTCTCCTGCGCCGTCTTCGACAGCGATGGCTCGCTGGTGGCCAACGCCCCGCATATGCCGGTGCATCTGGGTTCGATGGACCGTTCCGTCGAGACCATCATCCGACTCAATTCGGGCGATATCCGCCCCGGTGACGTTTTTGCACTCAACGCACCCTACAATGGCGGCACGCACCTGCCCGACATCACGGTGGTTACGCCGGTTTTCGACGATGAGCAGGAGAACATCCTGTTCTGGGTCGCCTCACGCGGCCATCACGCAGATGTCGGCGGCACAGCGCCTGGCTCGATGACGCCGCTCGCAATCACCGTTGATGAAGAAGGCGTTCTTTTCGACAATTTTCGCCTCGTCGAACGCGGCCGTTTCCGCGAGGCCGAACTTGTGCACCTGCTCACGGACCATCGCTATCCAGCCCGCAACCCGGCACAGAACATTGCCGACCTCAAGGCGCAGATCGCCGCCAACGAGAAAGGCGTGGCCGAGCTGCGCAAGATGATGGCGCATTTCGGCCTGCCTGTCGTCGAGGCCTATATGGGACACGTTCAGGACAACGCCGCCGAAAGCGTGCGCCGCGTGCTCGAGCGTTTGCCCGACACATCGGCCTATGAATATCCGACCGACACAGCTCAGGTCATCAAGGTGAAGATCACCGTCGACCGTGCAAAGCGTGAGGCAACCGTCGATTTCACCGGCACGTCGGCGGTCATGAAAAACAATTTCAATGCACCGGAACCCGTCGCGCGCGCAGCCGTGCTTTATGCCTTCCGTGTGATGGTCGAAGACAATATCCCGATGAATGCCGGTTGCCTCAGACCGATAAACATCATCATCCCCGAAGGCTCGATGCTGAAGCCGTCCTATCCTGCTGCTGTTGTTGCCGGCAATGTCGAGACATCGCAGCACGTGACCAATGCGCTGTTCGGCGCCATGGGCGCAATGGCCAATGCCCAGGGCACGATGAACAACCTCACCTTCGGCAATGACCGCCACCAGTATTACGAAACGATCTGCTCCGGCTCGCCGGCAGGGCGCATGAACGATGGCCGCGGTTTTGCCGGCACTTCGGGCGTTCATACCCACATGACCAATTCGCGCCTGACCGACCCGGAAATCCTCGAACTGCGCTTTCCAGTGCTGCTGGAAGACTTCCGCATCCGTGAAAACTCCGGCGGCAAGGGACACTGGAATGCCGGCGATGGCACGCGCCGCTCGATCCGCTTCCTGGAGAAGATGGAATGCGCAATCCTGTCCTCTCACCGCTCGCATCCGCCGCGAGGCCTCGATGGCGGCGATGATGGCGAGGTGGGCAGCACCAGGGTACGCCGCCTCGATGGCAGCGTCGACGTATTGAAAGCCTGCGACCAGACCATTCTGGAGCCTGGCGAAGTGGTGATTGTCACCACGCCGACGCCGGGAGGATTCGGCAAGACCTAGGCCCGTCATCAACGGCTGCTGTCACCGCACTGTCATGACGCTGCGCTACGCGCTTCGCCCAACATAAACGGGGAATCGCCTTGCCATGTCGGACGTTTCTGCGGAACTGGTTTTCAAGCGCGGCAAGGAAGTGGGAAAAGCGGTCTACCAGAACCGCGCTCTCTCCAAGGCCGGCATCTCGGAACGCCTGTTCGCCCTGCTCTTTTCCGGTCTCGTGTACCCGCAGATCTGGGAAGACCCCGACATCGACATGGAAGCGATGCAGCTCGGTGAAGGCCATCGTGTCGTCACTATCGCATCGGGCGGCTGCAACATCCTGGCCTATCTGACGCGGTCGCCTGCCAGGATCGACGCGGTCGATCTCAATGCCGCCCACATCGCATTGAACCGCATGAAGCTGACGGCGGTACGCCATCTGCCTAACCAGGCCGACCTGTTCCGTTTCTTTGGCGCAGCAGGCATCGAGCACAATTCAGCCGCTTATGACCGCTTCATCGCTCCCAATCTCGATCCGATCAGCCGCCATTATTGGGAGAAGCGCAATTGGCGAGGGCGTCGCCGCATCGAGGTGTTCGATCGCAACTTCTACCGCACCGGCCTGCTTGGCCTGTTCATCGCCGCCGGTCACCGCACGGGCCGCCTTTTCGGCGTCAACCCGACCGGTATCATGGCGGCCAGGGATCTTGCCGAGCAACGCCGTTTCTTCGATGAGAAACTGGCCCCGGTATTCGACCGCAAGCTCCTTCGCTGGGCCACGTCACGCAAAGCCTCGCTCTTCGGGCTTGGCATCCCACCGGCGCAATACGATTCGCTGATCACCTCGGGCGACGGCTCGATGGCCAGCGTGCTGAAAGCCCGCCTTGAGAAACTCGCCTGCGATTTCCCATTGAAGGACAATTATTTCGCCTGGCAGGCTTTCGCGCGGCGTTATCCCGATCCGGGCGAAGCTGCCCTTCCCGCCTATCTGGAAAAGAAGAACCACGCGGTTCTCAAGGCCAATGTCGGGCGCGTCACCATCAACCATGCCAACATGATCGAGTTCCTCGCCGCCAAGGATGCCGGCACCGTCGACCGTTTCATCCTGCTCGACGCCCAGGACTGGATGACCGACGGCCAGTTGAATGCGCTATGGACGGAGATCACTCGCTCCGCATCGCCTGGCGCCCGCGTCATCTTCCGCACCGCTGCCGAGCCGAGCCTCCTGCCTGGCCGCGTCTCATCTTCGCTGCTCGACCAGTGGGCCTATGAAGAAGATGCCTCGCGCGACTACTCCGCCCGCGATCGCTCTGCGATCTATGGCGGCTTCCACCTCTATGTGAAGCGCGGCTGATGAGCGCCCAGGATCTGCCGGCGAACCATGCCGATCTGATGGACGGCGTCTATCGCTGGCAGCGTCACATCTATGACCTGACCCGCAAATATTACCTGCTCGGTCGCGACAGGCTGATTGTCGGCCTCGACGTTCCCGCCAACGGCAGCGTGCTGGAACTCGGCTGCGGCACCGGCCGCAATCTGGCACTGACGGCGCGACGCTATCCCGATGCCCGCTTGTATGGCCTCGATATCTCCGCCGAAATGCTTGTCAGCGCCCAGGCCGCCATCGCTCGCGAAGGCATTGCCGGCAGGGCCCTGCTCGCGCGCGCCGACGCCACCGACTTTGACGCCCAGGCGCTGTTCGGCGTCGCGCGCTTCGACCGCGTCTTCGTTTCCTATTCCCTCTCGATGATCCCGGGCTGGGAGAAGACAGTGGCTGCCGGCCTTGCCGCTTTGGCGCCCGGCGGTTCGCTGCACATCGTCGACTTCGGCCAGCAGGAGCGCCTGCCCGGCTGGTTCCGCTCGCTGCTCAGGGCGTGGTTGAAAAAATTCCACGTCAGCCCGCGTGAATCACTGCGCGAAGTGCTTGAATCGGAATCCGCCAAAGCCGGCGCAAGCCTTTCATTTGAAAGGCTTTATCGTGGCTACGCCTGGTTGGCGGTGGCAAGGCGCTAATCTCTCAACACCTTCGCCAACGCCGTGGTCAGATTCTGCGGACGGTAGCCGAGTTTGGAAGGCGTCAATCCCAACCGCACGATGACCAGCTTCTGTGACGGGATGACGGCGACCGTCTGGCCATCGTGGCCTTCCAGCCAGTATGCGTCTGCCGGCACGCCAGCCTTGGCGGTTGCGCCGGGATCGTGCTCGTTCCCGGGTGCCTCGATCCACAACTGTCCGCGCGTATAGATGCCGTCGGAAGCGGGCGCCGGCTCACGCATCCAGGATACGAAGCCGGCAGGCAGGATTTCCTGCCCGTTCCACACGCCGTCCTGCAACAGGAACTGGCCGAAACGTGCCCAGTCTCGCGCGGTGGCATAGAGATAGGAAGAACCGACGAAGGTGCCCTGCTCGTCGGTCTCCAGCACCGCACTGGTCATGCCGATCGGTTCGAACAGCTTGAGCCGTGGCCAGGTCAGCGCCTGCTTGGGATCGGTAAAGGTGTTCTGCCAGATACGCGACAGCATCACCGCCGTGCCGCTGGAATAGGAATAAGCCTTGCCGGGTTCGCCCGTCAGCGGCTTGGCCGAAGCGAAACCTGCCATGTCGGGTTCCTGATAGAGCATGCGCGTAACGTCGGTCACCGCGCCATAATCTTCATTGAATTCCAGCCCGCTCGACATCGCCATCATATCGGCCAGCGTGATGGCAGCGCGCTTGTCGGCCTTCCAGTCCGGGAACAGGCCCTGATCGGTAATGGCGAGCTTGCCCTCCTTGACCAGGGTTCCCACGATCGCGGCATTGACCGACTTGGTCATCGACCAACCGAGCAGCGGTGTCTTGTCCGAAAAGCCGGCACCGTAGCGTTCGCCCACGATGCGACCGTTCTGCACCACGACCACGGCGCGCATGCCGGGGCCGGTCAGCGAGACATCGTCGAGGATCTTGATGACCTCCGGGTCCTGCGAGGGTTCGACACGGCCGCCCGCCGGCCACAGCACGTCCTGCACCACAGGCGGGACGAACAGGTCGGTCGAGATGGTCTTGGCCGCCGTCACATTGCCGTCGGGCACATTCGCGCAGCCAAGTCCCGGCCGCAGCACCGCCGTGCCCCTGCCGAAGACACCGAACAGGGCGGCACTGACCGTGCCGGCATCCTTGTCGACATCGAGCATCATCAGCTTCAGGATCGGATGTCCTGGAGCCTGCACGTCCACCGCCAGCACCTGTTCGGCGTCACGCCCGGCCAGGAACACATTGGAACACACGATCTTGGCAGTGTAGTTGGCGGCAACGCGGATCAACGCCGGTGGCGCCACCCACAGCCACACCACCGCGCCAACCACCGCGATGACGACCAGAGCCAGCAGCCATTTCAGTATTTTGCCGACGACGCGCATACACAGCCTCCCAACCCCATTTCCGCACCCAATCTGCCGCGATTGTCCGCCCCGCCGCAACTGGAGATGTTGAGACACCGGCAGCTTACCCCCTGCTTCACAGAACCGTGAGCCGCCCCCTTCCGCGATTGCCCACACGCGCTGGATAAGTCATCACGATCCTTGCGCATTCGTCCGCATCAACCGATTATCAACCATGTTGGGTGATTGAGTAGGATGCGTGGCGGCAAGTGGGGACACCGCAACCGGCTAAGAACCGGACAGAACGACCCATCCGCGACCGGCGGTCACCGGTCTGGACTTGATTTTCGGATGCGTCGTCTCGCGATCCTGCTCTGCTTCACTGCTCTTTCTGCCTGTTCGACCGTCGACGCGCTTGCCCCGGTGTCACCCGGCTCCAGCGGCCCCTCGGTCGCGCTGCGTGCACCGCGTTTCGCCGATTCCAAGCCACATGAGTGGGACAGCGGCGCGCCGTGGTCCTATGCGGTCCACGGCACGGACGTATCGAAATACCAGACCTCGGTGAACTGGCAGAAGGCCAAAGCCAGTGGTGTTTCCTTCGCCTTCATCAAAGCGACCGAAGGCGGTGACCGCGTCGACGACATGTTCGCCGACCATTGGCGCGGCACCAAGGCTGCCGGCGTTCCGCGCGCGGCCTATCATTTCTATTATTTCTGCCGCCCCGCAGCGGAACAAGCACGCTGGTTCATCGAGAACGTACCGAACGACCGATCCTCCATGCCACCGGTGCTCGACATGGAATGGAACCCGCAGTCGCCCACCTGCAAGCTCAGGCCGCCGGCAGAGACGGTGCGCTCGGAGATGAGCATTTTCCTTGGGATCGTCGAAAAGCACTACGGCAAGAAACCGATCATCTACACATCCATCGACTTTTTCGACGACAACAACCTGTCGACCTTCCGCGGCTATCCTTACTGGCTGCGTTCAGTGGCCGGCCATCCGACGCAGAAGTATGGCAGCCACCCCTTCACCTTCTGGCAATACACCGGAACCGGTGTCATTCCAGGCATGAAGGGCGACGCCGACATCAACGTCTTCAACGGCTCCGAAGCCGCCTGGAACAAGTGGCTGCGGCAGAACACCCGTTGACAGGGCGGCCACGGCCTGCTTTTCGACACTGACTTTCGCCGGTCTTTGCACCGCGCCACGAAATCAGTCCGAAAGGAAGACCATGCGACTGCGCTCCAGCCTCATCGCGGCGCTGCTGCCGGTATTGGCAGCGACCTCCGCCATGGCGCAGCAATCCGCGCCCGCAGACCAGCAGTCTGCTCCCGCAGCCACGCAAAAGCTGGATCCCACCGCCGCGCCCTGCGGCGGCGATTTCGATACCTGGAAGCAGGGTGTCGCGGAGGAAGCCAAGGCGGCTGGCGTCGGCAAAACCGGGCTCGATGCACTTGAAAACGCAACCTTCGACACCCGCGTCCTGGCACGCGACCGCGCCCAGGGCGTGTTCTCGCAGACCTTCACCCAGTTCTCCGGCCGCATGATCTCGGCTTATCGGCTGAAGCAGGGCAATACCATGCTGCAGAAATACGGCTCGGTCTTTTCCCGCGCGCAAGATGAATTCGGCGTGCAACCTGCCATCGTCACGGCTTTCTGGGCTCTGGAGACCGACTTCGGGGCGGTGCAAGGCGACTTCAACACGCTGAATGCACTGGTCACACTCTCGAACGACTGCCGCCGCCCCGCGGTATTCCGCCGCCAGATCGTGCCGCTGCTCAAGCTGATCGACCGCGGCGATCTGCCAGCCGACGTCCAGGGCGCATGGGCCGGCGAGATCGGCCAGACGCAGATGCTGCCGATCGACTACCTCGAAGACAGCGTCGACGGCGACAACGACGGCAAAGTCGACCTGCGCAACAGCGCGCCCGATGTCATCATGACCACCGCCAAGAAGCTTGAGATCAAGGGCTGGAAGCGCGATCAGCCTTGGGTGCAGGAAGTACGCCTGCCCGACACCCTGCCCTGGGAGCAGACGGCGCGCACCAACAAGATGCCGATCAGCCAATGGAACCAGTGGGGTGTCACCAACCCGGACGGTTCGCCGCTGGCAGATAACGGCCTGAAGGCCGGTCTCGCGCTGCCGATGGGCCGCAAGGGCCCCGCCTTCCTGACCTATGACAATTTCGACGTCTACATCGAGTGGAATCAGTCCTTCACCTATGCGCTCACCGCAGCGGTAATGGCGACCCGTTTCGCCGGCGCGCCGGCCTATGACCCGCGCAATCCGGAGCCGGGCCTCAGCATGGAGCAGATGAAGGAATTGCAGACCAAGCTGGAAGCCAGGGGCTACGACGTTGGCAAGGTCGACGGCATCCTCGGCACCAACACGCGCGATGCGGTACGGAAGGAACAGGCCAGGCTCGGCATTCCCGCCGATGGCTGGCCAACCCCGGAGCTTCTCGAAAAGCTTTCGGCGTGACTATTTAGCCTGCTTGCAGGTGACCGGTTTCTGCGGGCTTTGCATCAGGTCTGTAAAGGTTGCCTCGCTGCCTTTGGTCCACCACTCATACTGTTGTCCGACATAGCGCGCACCGGAGCCGCCGATCACTGAAACGGCAACGACGGTGGTTTTTCCGAGATCCAGCACGGCGAACTGATTGGCACTGGTGTTGACATAGCTGACGGCCACTTCCTGGCCGGGACAGGCATACGCCACGCTGGTCGTGCGCGGTTTCTCTTTCCCGGGCAGCTTGAGCGTCACGGTCGTCGCCGAGGCCGTCGCGGTCAAGGCCAGCAAGGCTCCTATAAGAGATGCAGCGCCTTCAGGATCGTTCTCCCCATCGGTGAACCTCTCCAGTTAATCCGCCATTGTCTCCAGGCTGGCAAACCCCTGCGGCGCCTCGCCCTCATCGAAAGGCGTCGTCACTTCCACGAAAGTGTCGGGATAGAAGCCGTTGAAACGGGTCCTCAGCGACAGCGAATAGGCGCCGATATGGCCGATCTCGATCCAGTCGCCCGTGTCCACCGTTTCCGGCAGCCAGAACGGCCGTGAGAGGATGTCGACGGAATCGCAGGTCGCTCCGCAAACCTTGAACGGCACGATGTTTTTCTCCGAGCCGTTGCGCGAACGGATCGCAGGATCGGGAATGAAGCGCGCCGGCAAGGTGATCTTGCCAGTCCAGGAATCCGACAGCGAAGCCCAGATACCGTCATTGATGTAGAGCCGCCTGCCTTTGCGCAGAAGCACGCGCACGATCAGGGAAAGGCAGCGCGCCACGATCACGCGGCCGGGCTCTGCCACCAGCGGCATCTGATCGAAGCCATACTCTTTCAGATCGCCCGATAGCCTGGACATGATCTGGCCGAGCGATGGCATTTCGACATGTTTGCGGTTGGGATCGTGACCGTATTCTGCCGGGAAGCCACCGCCGACATCGAGACCCGCGAGATCGAAGGAAAGACGGTTGCGCACCCAGTCGGCCGAGGCCAGTGCCCTCTCGTAGGTGTCGGGATCCTCGATCTGGCTGCCGACATGAAAGCACAGCCCGACTTTGTAGCCGGTGCGCGCCAATCGCTCCGCCAGTTCCACCGCATTCGCCGGCCCCGCGCCGAATTTCTTGGACAGTTCGTAGGCTGCATGGCCCTTGGTTTGAACACGCACGAAAACGGTGAGCGCACCAGGATCGATGTCGAGCGCGCGCACCACGCGCGTCAGCTTGGTGATCTCGTCCTCATGGTCGATGGCAACGACGCGGATGCCGTATTTCTCCAGCGCCAGCTTGATGTCGGACTGCGCCTTGATGGGATGCATGTAGAGCATTTCCGCATCCGAAGAGACGGCACGCACAGCGGCGAATTCGCCTGGCGATGCGACGTCGAAGGCGGTGACGCCGGCCTCAGTCAGCGCCTTCAGGACGATCTGCTCGCCATTGGTCTTCACCGCATAGGCGGTCTTGCCGGGGAACATATCCATGAACTGCCGCGCATCGGCTTTCAGCACTTGCGGACGGAAGCAGTAGATCGGATCGTCGGGGCGAAGAGCGAGGGCTGCCTCGCGGGCATTTTCGAATCGCTGCATGAGGCGAATCCCTTTCTCGGTATGCGCACTTAAACCTCACTAGCCGGGAAAGAAAACAGGAGCGTGTCCATTCGTTTTGCCCATGAACCCACTGACAAAGCTGTCAGGAGCCTTGTTCTCGCCTGCAGGATTCGGGTGGCGGTACGATCCAGGGCGGCTAGTTTCAGAAGGCCAGCAAGCACCGCGCAAGGGGGCGCGATCCGTTATGCGCACAGCCACTCAGGCCACCCAGACCGGCCCGATGAGTCTCAAGGACTGGGGCCAGCTTCTGCTGCTCGGGGCGATCTGGGGCGGCTCCTTTTTCTTCGCCCGCGTCGCGGTGGCGGAAATGCACCCTCTGGTTCTGGTGCTGTTTCGCGTGACAATCGCGGCGGCTGCACTGCACATCTATCTCTTGCTGCGAGGCCCATCGTTCAAATTGGCATTGCCGCACATTGGCTTGTTCTTCCTGCTGGCCCTCACCAACAACGTCATCCCCTTCTCGCTGATTTTCGCCGGCCAGACCGAGCTTGGCGCAGGCATTGCCTCGGTGCTGAATGCGACGACGCCATTCTGGACGTTGATCGTGGCCAACGCCATGACCGCCGACGAGAAGCTGTCCTGGAACAAGCTCGCAGGCATCGGACTCGGCATCGCCGGCACCGCCGTCATGGTCGGCCCCGGCGTGCTTGCCGGTCTTGGCGGACCTGTGTGGCCGAAATTCGCGCTGATCGGCGCTTCGCTGTCCTATGCCTTCGCTCTGATGGTGGCGCGACGGCTGAAGATGGTACCGCCACCGGTGCTGGCGACCGGCCAGTTGACTGCCTCGACCATCATCATGATCCCGGTCATTCTCTTGACCACGGGACCTGCTGGCTTGTTCTCGGCCAGCGCATCCGTTTGGGCAGCGGTCTTCGGCCTGGCATTGCTCTCCACCGCCTTCGCCTACATCCTCTATTTCAACCTTGTCGCCTCGGCCGGCGCCACAAACGCCTCGCTGGTCACGCTGATCGTACCGGTAAGCGCCATCCTGCTCGGCATCGCTTTCCTGGGCGAACATATCGAGACGTTCGAGCTCTTTGGCATGCTCCTGATCGGCCTGGGCCTGGTCACCATCGATGGGCGCCTGTTTGCTCGCCGAGAGACCGTTCTGAAAAATTGAAGAGAAACGAGAGTGAAGATGCACCGAAGCGGAGCATGCTTTTCAGCATGCGAGTTTCGCAGTGCAACAGCTTGCTGTCCGTCGCCCGATATCGCCTATTTTTCGGACTGTCCTCGACACCTTTCAGCCACAATTTATACACAGCCGGCCCCTCTGCATTTAGCCAAGGAATTCAAGGCATAGCGGCAAAATCGAAGTCGAAATTTCTAAAGTCTTGTCGCATTGCAGCACATTTTCTCCTTGTGTGTGACTGAAATGCCTCTAGACTCGGTCCATAGTTTTCCAAGAGGAGGCTATGTCATGGGACTTACAAGGCCACTCAATGCACTGATGATTTGTGCTGCGTTTGCGTTCATCGGCGCCCTCATTGTGGGCGTTCTTCCATAAGGCCGCAGCAGCGGGGGAAGTCAGCACCATATAGTTCAAACCATTGAAAAGGCCGGGGAAACCCGGCCTTTTTCTCTTCCGGAACTTTTGCATTCAGTTCCGCTCCGCTCTATAGTGACCAAGGGGCCGGGGTCAGGATGGCGAGCGATGCGGATCGACGAATCCAGTGCCCGAAACGACGCGCAGACGCTTTTCCTTGCCAGCCGTGCTGCGTGGCGCGACTGGCTGGAGAAAAACAGTGGTGCTGCGAACGGCGCGCGGCTGGTCATCCGCCACAAGACCAGCGAAACACCGGGCGTTCATTTCCACGAAGCGATCGAAGAGGCACTCTGCTACGGCTGGGCCGACGGCCGCGCGACCAAGCGTGACAATGACAGTTTCTACCTCACCTTCCGGCCCCGCCCGGCCAACAGCGCCTGGGATCGCATCAACCGGGAGCGTGCCGAAAAGCTGATCGACCATGGCCGTATGCGTGACGCCGGCCTTGCTGCGATCCACCGCGCCAGAAGCGCCGGCACATGGGAAGCCTCGATGGGGGCGAAGCCGCTCGGCCTGCCGCCGGATTTGCAGCGGGAATTCGACGGGAACCGCATCGCTTACCGCAACTTCGAGCGGCTGCCCTCGCCTTCCAGAACGCTGATCCTGAGTTGGATCGACAAGGCAGGCCAGCCAGAGGCGCGGCGCCGCCGCATCGAGCAGACAATCGCATTGGCCGAGAGCAACGCAAGCGTCAGCAGGGCGCCTGCAGACGACTAATAAGGCTGCCAGCTCACGCCGCTGCCGAACCCGTCTTGGACTGACTTTCCGGCACTTCCGGTGCCGTCTGATGCGCACGGATACCGATCATGTGGCAGATAGCGAAGACGAGATCGGCGCGGTTCATCGTGTAGAAATGGAAATCGCCGACACCGCGCTCGACGAGGTCGAGCACCTGTTCCGCAGCCACCGCGGATGCCACCAGCATGTGCGTCTGCGGATCGTTGTCCAATCCCTCGAAGCGCTCGGCGAGCCAGGCCGGCACATGGGCACCGGCACGCGAGGCAAAATTCGCCACCTGCCGAAAATTGTGCACCGGTTGGATGCCCGGCACGATCGGAATGTAGATGCCGGCGCGGCGCACCCGCTCGACATAGCGTTCGTAGAGATCGTTATCGTAGAAGAACTGGGTAATCGCCCGTTTGGCGCCATTGTCCACCTTGCGCTTCAGCATCTCGATGTCTGTTGCGAAATCCGGGCTCTCCGGATGCTTTTCCGGGTAGGCGGCAACGGAGATATCGAAGTCGGCGATCGCTTTGAGCCCACCCACCAGCTCGGCGCCATTCTGGTAACCACCGGGATGCGGCGCATAGGCTTGGCCTACGCCGGAGGCCGGGTCGCCACGCAGCGCCACGAAGCGCTTGATGCCGGTGGCGAAATAGTCGCGGATCACCGCATCCACCTCCTCGCGCGTCGCCCCTACGCAAGTGAGATGGGCCGCCGCCGGGATGGCGGTTTCATTGAGAATGCGACGCACCGTGCGCGCCGTGCGCTCCCGTGTCGAACCGCCGGCACCATAGGTAACGGAAACGAAGTTCGGCTTCAGCGGCTCCAGCCGCTTCACCGTTTCCCACAGCCGGACCTCCATCTCGTCGGTCTTCGGCGGGAAAAATTCAAATGAAACCCTGATCTTGTCACCGATGTCGGGGCGACGGGAAAAACGGAACTGGTTCATCAGGCAATTTCCCGCACGGATTGGGTTTCAGGATTGGGGTCGGCGATCAGCAGGCGGCGGTCACGGCCGAGCCAGAGCTTGACGGTGAGCTTGGCGTCAGAGCCGCCGCGCGGCTCGAAGTCCTGGCTTTCCTCAAGGTCGAGCCCGGCCTCTGCAAACCAATCGGCGATCTGCCTGTCGGAAAAGCCAAGGCGCTGATGCGCGTGCTCGTCACGCAGGAATTCCAGCGTGTGCGCGGCGAAATCGACGATGATCAATCGCCCTGAAGGCCGCAGCAGCCGCGCCGCGGCACGAATGGCCGGCGCCGGATCGTCAAGATAGTGCAGCACCTGGTGGATGGTGATCAGGTCGAAGGAATCGCGCTCCACCGGCGGCGAGAAGATATCCCCCTGGCGTACCTGCGCATGGGCTACACCTGCCTGGTCGAGGTTGGCGCGAGCCACCGCCAGCATTTCGCGCGACATATCGATGCCGACGCCGCGCCGATAGAGCGGTGCAAAGATTTCGAGCAGACGGCCGGTGCCGGTGCCGAGATCGAGCATCGACTGGAATGGCCGCTTGCCGACCAGCTTGAGCAGTGCCGCTTCGACCGCCCGCTCCGGCACATGCAGCGAGCGGATCTGGTCCCAGCTTGCCGCGTTGGTCGAGAAATATTCGGCGGCGCGGTCCTGCCGCTTGCGTTTCACTCTCGCCAGCCGCTCGAGATCGCGCTCGATCTGCGGGTCGTCGCCCCGAATGCCGGCAATCAGCCGCAGCACGAAGTCGCGTGCATTGTCCAGGTCCGAGAGGCGAAAGAACGCCCATGAGCCTTCCTGGTAGCGGCCGATCAATCCTGCCTCGAGAAGCAGCTTGAGATGGCGCGACACGCGCGGCTGCGACTGTCCGAGGATTTCGGTGAGGTCCGACACCGTCAGGTCGCCGCGCGCCAGCAGCGCCAGAATGCGCAGGCGGCTGGATTCGGCGGCGGCCTTCAATGTATCTACCATTGTGTCGAGTGCGACTTGCATTAGCGTTGCTCGCGAAAAGATATAAACATATGTTTATGTCAAATTCGCAGACAGCGCAATTGCCAATGTCGCTGCATGGCCAGAAAATGGCGCAGTCTCCTTGCGCGGGGAAATGAGCGATGTTCGAGATGCGTGATGGCGAGGAAACGCTGGAGCAGGATCCAGCCACGCTACCGTCCGACGGCCATATCGTCTTCATCGGCCATGTGCTCTCGCCTTGGAAAGACCGCTCAAGCTGCCCCAAGAACATGCGCGCGGCGCGGGAAACCATCCAACCGGCATCGCTGCAGATCGACCAACCCTACCGCGCCGGACTGGTCGGTCTCGAACGAACCAGCCACATCCATGTTTTGACCTGGATGCACCATGCGCCGCGGAATCTGATTGTGCAGAAACCGCGCCATGCAACTGAAGCCACAGGTGTTTTTGCACTGCGCTCCCCGGTCCGACCGAACCCGATCGGCCTTCATTCGGTGCGACTGGTCTCGCTTGACGTGGAAACCGGGCGCATCGAGATCGAGGCTATCGACGTGCTCGACGGCACGCCGGTCATCGACATCAAGCCTTATTTCCCGTCAGTCGATGTTTTGGCCGACGCGCTTATGCCGAACCGGAACGACAGATGAACGCCCCCACCGGTCGCCGCCGCGCCATCGCCAAGGCGCTTACCGCGCTTTTACCCCTGGCACCCTATGCCGACATGGAGCGCATCCGTACAGAAGCGGGCGCAGTGCATATGAAGACCTTGCCGCCGGGCATAGCGGTTTGGCTGGCCACCATCGCGCATGTCCGCCACCAGCATACCGACTACGAAAAGCTGCTGTCGGAGGGTTACGATCGCGACTCGGCGCGCTTCTTCGTCGTCGACCAGACCAACGAGGTGCTGACGCGCTGGCGCGCCACCCGCTTGCTCGATCCTGACGACGACGAGGACTGAATTGCTCAGATCGCCGTGAAGGCGTTGTCGACGAACAGATGCGCGCCGTTGACGAAGCTCGATTCGTCGCTGGCCAGGAACAGCGCCGCCTTGGCCACCTCTTCCGGTTCGCCGATACGCCCCTGCTGGGCGGCGATGGCCGCCTCCGAGACATCGACACCAAAGCCTTGCAGCTCCGCCACCTCGCGCAGGCCGTGCGGCGTGCGGATGAAGCCCGGGCAAACCGCGTTGCAGCGGATATTCCGGTCGCGGAACTCGACCGCGATCGCTCGCGCGAACATGTGGCATGCACCTTTGGTGGTGTCGTAGAGCACTTCCATCGGCGTCGCCGCCACCGCCGAGATCGACGAGGTGCAGACGATCGAGCCGCCGCCGGCCGCGATCATGCCCGGCAGCACGGCGCGTGTCATCAGGAACATCGAGCGCACATTGACGGCGTGCAGCCAGTCCCATTCCGTCACCGTGGTTTCCAGGAACGGCTTGATGACGATGGTGCCGGCATGATTGAACAGCACTGTCGCCGGCCCGAAGGTCTCGGCAGCTGCCTTCACCGCCGCCTCCACTGCCGCCTCGTCTGAAACATCAGCCACGAAATACGCAGCCTTGCCGCCGGCGGCTTCGATCTCTGCTACGGTGGCAGCCGAAGCGTCCGCATTGCGGTCGACGATAGCCACCTTCGCACCTTCCGCCGCGAACAGTTTTGAAGCAGCGCCACCCATGCCGGTCGCCCCGCCCGAGACGATCGCGACCTTACCCTGCAGTCTTCCAGTCATGTTCCTGTCCTTGCTGTTTTCTTGCTTGCTAGCCTGACCCGATCTCACTCCGCAGGTTGGCCGCGCATGCCACCCGACACGGCGAATTCCTCTTCAGGCGACAGCACCAGGCGATGCCGACGATAGAAGCCAAAATAGGCTAGGCCAATGGCGTACCAGACGGCCGCAGCGATCGCCGCCCAGCGATAGAGTGGATCGAAGAACTGATAGCCTAGTGTGATCAGGCAGATCAGGATCGTGGCATAGGCGCCGAACCGGCCGAACGGGCTGACGAAAGGTCGTTCGATCGCGGCATAGAGGGTGCGCAGTTTCAGGAAGGCGATGCTCTGCATCACGTATGACACCATGCCGGCAAAAACGATCATCGAGACCAGGAACCCGCCCATGAAAGCGACATTGTGCCGGCCGCCCAAGAACCAGACAAGCAGCAGCATGAACAGCGCAAGGGCCGAGCCCGCGGCGAGCGCGATATTTGGCGTCTTGGTACGGGCATTGGTCACCGACAACGTGGTCGGCAGATAGCCGGCACGCGACAGCGAATAGATGTTGCGGCCCGAGGCGAAGGAGCCGGCGAAGAAGGAAGCGGCAAGTCCCAGCACCGCGACCGAGGCCAGAAGCTTCGCCCAGCCGTCACCGAATATGATGCGGAAGCCGTCGAGCAGCGGTTCGCCGGACGAGCCCATCGCGTGGGCACCTTGCGGGATGGAGGCGCTGAAGAACAGCACGCCGAGTGCCAGCGCTGCCAGGGTCAGGATCGACAGGATCAGCGCGCGTGGCATGTCACGCGTCGGGTTCTTTGCTTCTTCGGCGGTGAGCGGCAACTGTTCGACGGCCAGGAACATGTAGACCGCGAAAGGCAACGACAGCATCACCCCCGTGAAGCCGAAGGGCAGCCACTCGCCATTCCCTTCCGCCAATAGCGTCGAACCCTGCGGACCGGCCGCGATGTTCAGCGCATAGCGGGCGAAGTCCAGATGCGGGATGGCGACGACGAAGAAGAACAGAAGCACCGCGATCGCAGCCACGGTCACATAGATGACGACCCGCATCGAAAGCTCGAGACCGCGCAGCGACAGTCCGAGCATCACCACGTAACCGCCGACCCACCACAGCGGCAGCACGCTTTCCGGCGTGCCGAATATGGCGGCGAGATACGAGCTCATGAAGAACATGTTCGCGGCTGGTGCCAGCACGAATTCGATATTTTCGGCAAGACCCGTGGTAAAGCCGCCCCATGGTCCCAGCGCCGTGCGCGAGAAGGAATAGGCGCCGCCCGTATGCGGCAGCGCAGCACTCATCTCACCAATGGAGCAGCACAGGCAGATATACATGAAGCCGATAATCAACGCGGCGAGAAGCAAGCCGCCGAAGCCGCCTTGGGAGAAACCGATGTTCCAGCCCGAATATTCGCCGGCGATGACAGCGCCTACGCCCATCATCCACAGCGAGAACAAGCCGGCATGCCGTTGCAGTTGGCGTTGTTCGAAATAACTCTGGTCCACCGTCTGGTATGTGACGCCGGCTTTCCGCCCGTCGGAATTTCTGCTCATCTTTGTCCCCTCCTTCAAAGAGGGTCGCCGCCAATCCCTGTCGATTGGCCCTGGCCCTCCCATGGTTATCCGGCATAGTTTCAGCGCCGCGCACGGGGCGAAATATCCCCAAAGGGATATGGCCTGAGGGATAGCTGCTGTCGTGATTTCGAAGTTCGACCGATCCTCCATACGGTCGCCTTTGGCGACTCGAGATAAGGTCGCCCGGACGACTCGCATGGAGCAGCGAGCGGATTTCAGACGGGACTGGAATATGCAGACTCACGATCCGTCGGACAGGAAGGGTCGATGGCAATGAACGATCAACTCGCCGCCTGGCATGCGGCAACGCCCGAACTGGTGGCGCATCTCGGCAAGCCGGGTTTCACGGAGCGCCTGGATGCTGCTCTGCGCGCCGTCACGCCTTTCGATCTGTCCTGCATCTTCGCCTATCCAGGGCGAGACCGCCCTCATCTGCTTCATGACGGATTGGGCGAGGTCTCCTCGCAGCAGATCATGCGCAACTATCTCGACGGGACCTACCTGCTCGACGCCGTTTATTCCGCCTGTCTGCGCCACGCCCCCAAAGGCCTGCACCGGCTGGTCGACCTGGCACCGGATGCCTTCTTCGAGGCTGAATATTACAACTCCCCCGACGTCCATCCCTGCATCTCGATGGAGACGGGTTCGCTCAGCGAAGAGATCGTCTTCCTGGCGCCGTTGCAGCCCGGCTTCTATCTCGCCTATTCGCTGCTGCGGGCGAATTCCAGCGTCACATTCTCGCCCGCAGACTTCGACCGCCTGCAGCATACCGCCTCGCTGGTGACGATGCTCATCAGCCGGCATTGGGAACATCTGGCGCCGGAAATGACTGCCGAACCCGGTCAGCCACACGATGCCGACGATGTGGAGCGCGCGTTTGCCACTTTCGCGCCGTCGCGGTTGACGCGCCGCGAACAAACCATCGTCAGCCTGGTGCTGCGCGGCCATTCATCCATGTCGATCGGCCGCATCCTCGGCATCGCCGAGGGTACGGTGAAAATCCACCGCAAGAACATCTACGCCAAGCTCGATATCTCCAGCCAGACCGAACTGTTCAACCTGTTCATCAAACATCTGCTGAGCGAGCGCTGAAGCTCCTTTCGGCAGCCAGGGAAAGCAATGGCCAAGGACACGACCCGCACGCCGCTGGACGATCTCGACAGACGTATCTTGGCGGCACTTCAGGAGGACAACCGGCTTTCCTTTGCAGAACTCGCCGAACGCGTCGCGTCATCCGCCGCATCCTGCATGCGCAGGGTGCGGCGGTTACGCGAGGAAGGCGTCATCCTTGCCGATATCGCCTTGGTCGATCCGCAGGCTGTCGGCAGATCGCTGACGGCAGTGGTCAATGTCGAACTGGAGAACGAGCGGATCGACCTGATCGACGCCTTCAAGCGCGAGATGCGCAGCGCACCCGAAGTCACGCAATGCTACATGGTCACCGGCGACGCCGACTTCGTGATTGTGGTCGTGGTGGAGGATGTCACTGCATTCGAGACCTTCACCAAGCAGCGGCTCTACGCCAATCCCAACATCCGCAAATTCCGCTCCATGATCATGCTTGATCGTGTGAAATTCGAGCCGCGTGTCCGGCTCTCGCTGTGAGCTTCAGCAGGTTGTCCATTCGGCCCCATGCCAGAGTGGCGGCTCCTCCAGCCCGAGCGCTCAACCCTTCCGCTGTTTTCGCCAACGCTCCAGGCGGCGCGTCATACGCCGGAAGTGATCGAGTGAAGCCAGCGCCAGATCGGGAGCGCTGGGCTCGATATCTCCGGCAGCCTGATTGTTCTTGTCCTGATACATGTAACAAAGAACAGGTTTCTCTTCAGTTCCAGCGATCTGATAGCGGTAATAGTAGAAATCACAGGCCTTGCCCGGTCGAGCGGGATCACCATCCCGCAAACGGTCGAAGCAAAGGCTGATCTCCTCGCGGCCATTGATCAATGAACGCTGAGCCAGGCAGATACCCAGATCCAGCGATTGGCCATAGTCATAGCCGGCAGCCTCGAGTTCGGCGAGAAGCGCTCTGATGTGCTCGATGGTGATTGTGTCCGAAAGTTGCTGCCAGATCTTGCCCGCCCTCTCGTAGCGTTGCTGGAATTGCGGCCAGAAGGCCTCGATCTCCTCATCGTCGGCGCTCTGGAGTGCCTCGGCGTCGAGCGAACCGGTTGGGGAACGGGTAAGCTGAACACGCCGATTGACCTTACGGCCGCCGAGACGCGCCAACAATCCGGCCGGCTCCTCGACCAGGCCGACCTGCCAGGCCTGGGTGCCCGGTTCTCGTCCGCGTTGCGCTTCGATGTTGACAGGACAAAAGGGGCCGCCATTGGCGGGCGCCAGATAGCGCGTGACGACGAAATGCCAGGCTTGCTCATCTTCGGCCGCCAGGGTGAGAGCGCCATAACCCGAATTCAACAACACGCCATCATGGACCCTCTGTAGCGTCTCGAGGTCAGGAAGCCTCGGCACCTCCGATACCGCCGGCGGCTCCTGCGGAGCGACGGCCTGCCTGCAGCGTTCCGCTTCGGCGGGATCGCCGTGATCCTCCCAGACCGTGGCGAGAAAGCCCGCTATGTTTGTAGTCAGGCGATCGGAGGCCAGCAGCCTCTGCGTAATTTCACGTAGCAGATCATCGCGCCCCTGGTGCGCGGCTGCCTTTGCCGCCCGCAGCACCAGCCCGAGCTGGCTCTCTTCCTCGTCGAACTCGAGCCAGTTCGTCTCGAATGCCCAACACCAGTCAGCGAATTCGTCGTAGAGAGTGAGTACATCGCCTTGGCGCCCGAGCTGATCATAGGCATAGCCGACACCATTCAACCGCTTTTCGTATCCCCAATTCCTGCCGAAAGCCCGACGCAGGACTTCATAGGACTCGATCACGCCTGCCCATTCGTGAGCGTGGAGCTGGTTCCGCAGCCGGTTGCTGTACTGCTCCCAGAAAGGCGAAACGGCCCAGCCCTTGTCGTGCCAGGCTATGCCCTCCAGGTAATGTTCCTGGTTGATGCCCCAGGATGAGCCGAGATTGTTGCACAGCATTGCATAGACGTGCGGATCAGCATCCTCGCTGTTGCCGTCCCCCGTCCTGAAATAATGTTCGAAGCGTTCCGCTCCAAGCTTGTAGACCTCAGCCTCCACCCGACGGGCACGTGCAAAATCGTCGGCATCGACATATTCGCCCTCTTGCTGCAGTTCTTCGGTGAATTCCGCGACGTCGCAGCCTGCCGCATAATAATCGCGCGCCCCCGCCTCGGGTGTCCGGTTCCACACGATCTGCTCCAGACCATGGGCTCGCCCCATAAGATGGTTGAGCTGCGCCCGCCAGAGCTGCGCCCTGGGATCGCCACCGGTTTCAAGGTAGCGGTCGAGATCGGTGGAAGCTCCGTCGAGATCATCCGCCATGGCGCGTGCCCTGGCCCTGATGCGCCAGGCCAGGGGCTGGTGCGCGACACGCTGGAACATGGCCTCGATGCGCTCACGTCTTCGCGCCGGAACGGTCAGCGTTGCCCGCATGCGCGCGAGCCAGACCCAATCATGATTGTGCTCGTCGCCCAGAGCGGTAGTGGTTTCGAGAATTTCGGCGGCCAGGCCGACATCGGCGTTGCTCCTGAACATGACATCGTACCACAGGCGCCCGGCGCCATCGAATTCGCCATCGTCCCAGAACCATCGCGCAGCCGTCATCCAGGCCGTGTGATCGGCGAAGCTGCCGATCCTGGTAACCGCTTCCAGAACCAGCCGACGCGCCTCTTCCCTGCGGCCGAGGGCACGGCAGACCTCGGCTTGCCGATAGAGTGCGAAACCAAGTTCCTGCCAGCGATGCGGGCTTTCAGGCCGCCGGGCAAGGATCGCGGTCTTGTAGCGATCGAATGCAACCAGGGCTTCGTCGCTGCGCCCTAGCTGCTCGAGCAGTCGGATGTGCCATTCCAATATGTCCGTATCGCCAGGCTCGGCGAGAAGATGAGCTTCCGCGAGCTGCAATGCCTCCCCCAGCCTGTCCTCCTCACGAGCGAGATCCCCCAGGATCTCGCTCAACTCACGCGAGGATCTGTCGTTCTTCATGATCGGCTTTTCCCATGCTCTTCAAATGCATGATCGCGGCTCCGGAGCCGGTCAGGTTCGAACCACAGCTAGAGCGATTCACCGTTCCATGGAAACGGCGATCCGCGCCATTTCCGGGTCCTGACGCTATTCCGGACGGAAAACACCAAACACTTTTCCTGGCATTGCCCGCGATCACTCGAATTTCTCATGGGCATCCGCGCGGCCCATGACCCAATAGCCGGAAGCTTTCATCCAGCTCAGCGGATGGCCACGCTCCTGGACGAGATAACTGCGGATGGCGCGCGTCACCAGGGCTTCAGCCGCAATCCACACGAAGGTTCCGGGCAACAGGCCGATCGTCTTCAGGATCGCCAGCAACGTGTTCGGATCGCTGCTGTCCGAAATCGAACGGTGGGCCCACAGCGTGAGCAGGTCCGCGCGCGTGTCGAACACCAGATGCTCCTGCGGCCCGGTCACGGCAACGATGCTCGTCATGCGGGTGCCCTCGCGAGCTTCCTCGATGCGGCGAGCGATGGCGGGAAGCGCTGTCTCGTCACCGATCAGAAGCCAGTGCCGGATATCCGGCGAGACGATTGTCGAGCCTTTCGGTCCACCGACCTCCAACCTGTCGCCCGGCCGTGCATCGATCGCCCAATTCGTCGCCGGGCCGGCGTCATGGAGTGCGAAATCGATGTCCAGCGTGCGCGCCTCGGCATCGTAGCGCCGCGGCGTATAGGAGCGGGGCACGACCTCTCCCGAAGGCGTCGGCACGAAGATCTTGATGTGGTCGTCGGGTGCGAGGCTTGCGAAGTCATGCAGATCGTCACCGGAAAAGACGATGCGCAGCATACCGGGCGTCAGGCGGATGCTTCGTTCGACCCGAAGCGAGCGGCGCCTGAGGTCGAAGCGAACGCGTTCGATGCGCGGCGCATCCACGGGACTGTTGGGAATGGTCTGGATATTCATCTGTGTCCTCTTCAAGGCTCCTGGCCTCGATCTGCTGGACACAGCCGCGCAGACCGAGGCAAAAGCCGTTCGATCTTGCGCGTTGAGTGACGTTAACGCTTACGGCCAGTACAACTGGCTGATGACCCTCAACTAGGTCGCCCCCTTTCGCCTGTCAACTCTGGGCGCGGCGCTCCAAAGCTTCAGCCTCGGCTCGATCCACCATCAAGATCCCGTCGAGATGATCCACCTCGTGCTGCACCAGTTCGGCAAGGTCGGGTTCGAGACGCTCGAAGACGCGACCCTGTCCATCGAGACCCAGGCATTCGAATGTGACGGTCCGGCTGCGTGTTACCGGCACTTTCCGTCCGGGGATGCTGAAGCAGTCGTCCCACACGGAAAAAGTCTCACTCGAGCACCAGGTGATGCGCGGGTTTACGGCAACGAAGGTACCCAGCCGGCAGTCGAAAGCGATCAGCCGCCAGGGCGAGCCGATCTGCGGCCCGGCCAGCCCGCGACCGAAACCGAGCCGGGTCTTGAGATCGGCCAGCGTATCGGCAAGGTCGACGGCATCCTGCCGCCAATCGTCTTTGGCGGGGTCGACGGCCAGTGCGACCTGCCGCAACCGCTCATCACCGATCAGAATGACTTCCCTCACCGTCATTGCCACTCTCCCTTCAACGACGCGTGAAGATAAGGCACTCACTGGGACCGAATGCGTCAAAGAAAGCCGGTCGGTGAAACATATCCGATCAAGCAAGCGCCGATTTGAAACAGCTGTTGCGGGTTCTCCTTGATCATTCCGTTTCAACGGCCCGGTCGCTTTGATCTCCGCATAAGCATGTGGCCCGCCATTTTGACGGAAATGGCGCATCGTTTGCGGGCATTTTCCATCAGAAGATGCCGTTGGAACTCGATGCGTCCCGAGCCGATGCGCCAGCCGGAGGAGAGACCATGGACCAGACCGTTAGCCCCCTGCCCGCCCTCGAAAGCCGGCATGTAGATCCGCACTGCTATCCAGCCGGCGTTGCCTTCCTCGACGGGCAATATCTGCCGATGTCGCAAGCGAAGATCTCGGTGCTCGACTGGGGCTTCCTGCATTCGGACGCCACCTACGATACCGTTCATGTCTGGAACGGTCGCTTCTTCCGGCTGGATCTGCATATCGAACGTTTCTTCGGTGGCCTGGAGCGGCTGCGCATGTCGATCCCGTACACGCGCGAGCAGGTAACGGAAATCCTGCACAACTGCGTGGCGCTCTCCGGCCACCGCGCTTCCTACGTCGAGATGCTTTGCACGCGCGGTGCTTCCCCGACATTCAGCCGCGATCCGCGCGATGCCATCAACCGCTTCATGGCTTTCGCGGTACCGTTCGGCTCCGTCGCCAACGCCGAGCAGCGTGAGCGCGGCCTGCATGTCGCGATCAGCGACCGCATCCGCATCCCGCCGGCGTCGATCGATCCCGTAATCAAGAACTATCACTGGCTCGATCTCGTGCGCGGCCTCTACGACGCATATGACCGCAATGCGGAGACGGCACTGCTGCTCGACTTCAACGGCAACGTCGCCGAAGGTCCGGGCTTCAATGTCTTCGCGGTCGAAGGTGGCCGGTTGGTGACGCCGGCCGTCGGCGTTCTGGCCGGCATAACCCGGCGCACGGTTTTCGACCTCGCAAGCGAACTCGGCCTCGACTGTAAGGCGGTTGACGTAAGCGTAGCGGCACTTAAAGCGGCCGACGAGGTCTTCATCACCTCTACCGCCGGCGGCATCATGCCGGTGACGGTGGTCGACGGCATCCCGATCGCCGACGGCAAGGTTGGACCGATCACCAGCCGGCTGGAGAAACTCTATTGGCATAAACACGAGGATCCGGCCTGGTCGAAACCGGTTGCCTACCCCAGCTGAGCTGCCCCGGCTTTGCCACGCCCGATCAACCAGCCGATCACCGTGCGCAGTTCCGCCGTCTGCAATGCGGCATCGAACCCGGCGTTGCCAGAGGCAAGGAAGCTGGCGTCGAAGAGATGTTGAATCCAGGCGGCAGCGCGTTCCGGCGGAAAGGCGAGTTGGGCGCCGTGATCGGCCATGCGTTCCAGGAGGATGGTGAGCGAACGCCTTGCCCGCTCTTCGTCCTCACCGAACATTCGTGCAAACGCCTCGTCGCGACCGATTTGCAGCAGCGCCACAGCCATGAGCCCCGGCGCTAGCGGATTGGCGAGATCGTCGAACAGATGGTGCAGGATGCAGTTGAACCCGGCTTCCGGATCGTCTTCGGCTTCAGCCTCACTGTAGACCGCAGCCATTCGCGCGAAGGCATCTCCAAACAGGCCATGCACGATGTCGAGCTTGGTCGGGAAATAGTGGAACAGCGTACCGGAACCAATGCTGGCGCGGCGGCAGATCGCGGCAGTCGAGGTGCCGTCGACGCCGTTGGCGGCGAATTCCTCGGCGGCAGCGACAAGGATGTCGGCGCGCTTGCGGGCATGTTTTTCAGGATCGACGGTGCGCATTGGGCGATCTCGGTCGCTTGACAGTTTTCGGCTTCTCGATCAATATTAGAGCACACACTCCAATAATAGCCAAGGGCTTTTCGGATGCCTTCCGCGTTGACTGTCTTGTCGAAGCCAGTGCTTGGCCAACGCCTGCTCCCGTTGATCGGCCTGTTCCTGCTCTCGCCCATCTGTGCCGAGTATCTGATCGGCTATGCCGAAAGCACGTATCACCCGCTGGAGATGATGTGGGGTCTGCTTATCCTCGCTCCCCTCTACGGTTCGATTGCGCTGCTCATCCGCGAGATCGCGCGTCGCACCGGACGCGGCTGGCCGACCATGCTGCTGCTCGCCGCCGCCTTCGGCTTGATCCAGGCCGGGCTGATCGACCAAAGTCTGTTCAACCCGCATTACGGCACCGACCTGAACATCCCCTATTGGGACACCGAAAGGCTGCCGACCTGGCTGGGTCAACTCGGCATCAGCGCCAATCTGACGCTAGACTTCGTGAGCACCCATATTGTCTGGAGTTTCGCCGCGCCGATCGCGGTGGTGGAATGCTGCGCACCACGCATCGCCGACCGGCCCTGGCTCGGACGCATCGGGATCCTTCTCATGATCTCGCTCTATCTGGCGGCAGCCGCCTTCGTCTTCGACGACCATTTGAGAGTTACGGGTTTCATGGCGACGAAGGCGCAACTCGTTGCCACGGTCGCTTGCGCCCTGTTGCTCGGCATCGCCGCCTTACTCGTGCCGGTACACACCGAGGAACGCGCGGGCTACGTACCGGCGCCATGGCTGGTTGCCGCCTTTGTGCTTGCCATACTCGCCCTGCACATCTTCTCTTCGCCGGATTGGACCGGCGTGTCGGCCTCCCTGCTCGCTTTTGCTGGCTGCGGAGCGCTGATTGCGACGTGGTCTGGCCGCATAGCGTGGAAAAACAGCCATGTGCTTGGCGTAGCCGCTGCAGCTCTCCTTGCTAACGCGCTAACTTCCTTTGTTATTCAACCCGCCGGCGAGCCGGCGCTTGCTGTGAAGTACGCGGTCAACGCGGTCATGCTGCTTGGCGTGCTCATCCTTGCGGCACTGGCCTACCGCCAGTTGCGCACAGTCGACGACGAAGGATGACGGCGTCCTCAGGCGCGGTAGATCCACTGCTCCGGCACACGCACCGAAATTTCCTCGCCCGTCGCAACAACCCCGGGCTTTTCAACCCAGGCGACAAGCCCGCGCAAGCGCTTTGCCACCTTGGGAAACAGAAGCGAGCCGGCATCCTGGTCTTCCATGCGGGCATTTTCCGCAATCGAGCGGCCGGAAAGGCGGCAGGGACCATTCTGTGCGTCGATCTTCAGTGTCACCCCGCCGGCGAAGAACAACAGCGTTGCCGAAGGCAGCATGGACAAGTTCGACAGGCCATCGATCACCAGATTGGCGCCGATCCATTCGGGCTTTATCTCGGCAAGTCCCATACGCTCGGCCACCACGGCCAGCTCGTCGAAGGCAACGATCGACACCTGCCGCTCGTTGCGGATTTCCGTCCCGCGCGGATACCATGGCTCGCGCCCACCCGAACGGCGGGTATTGCCGCCATGAAAATCGCCGGGAATTCCGTCGAATCCAAGCTCCAGCCGCTCCACAGCCCGCGTCTGGAAATCGTCGGACGGCGCGGCATAGAGGCCGGCAACTTTCGCGCTGAGCTTCTTTGCCGGCACGATTTCAGGCTGTGTGTCGAGCATGGCTTACCTGTCCGCAGTCCGCATTGTCGGGCGTAACCTACTGTAACGCCCTGGCCGGTCCAGTCGAAAGCGCTGATGCATCGATGAAGGATGTTGATGCGCAGCGAGCCTATTGCATCTTCAAAAGCGCGCCGCCGATGGAATAACCCGCACCGAACGCACACAGCAGACCGAAATCGCCCGGCTGCATGTCGGCATGGTTTTCGCTGAGCGCGATGATGGAGCCGGCACCGGCCGTGTTGCCCAGCCGCTCCAGCACCATTGGCGCACGATCGTGCCCCACCTCGTGGCCGAAGGCGAGCTTCAGGATCATGGCGTTCATGCGTGCGTTGGCCTGGTGCAGCCAGAACCGGCGGATGCCGTGCGGAGTCAGCCCATGCTCGGCCAGGAACTCAACGATGAACTTGTGGCCGGCAACGGTGACTTCCTTGAACACCTTGTTGCCAACCTGCTTGATCATATTGCCTTCAAGGTCGATCATATAGGGATCGTCCTGCGCGGTGCGGGTAAGGTAGCCGAGATTGGTGCGGATGTTCGACGACATCTGCGTCCATAGCCTGGTATCGAGCACCTCGAAACGACCAGACCGCGTCTCTCCTTCCCCGGCGGCTTCCACCACCATCGAGACCGAAGCGTCGCCGAAGATGAAATGCGTCTGGCGGTCACGGAAATTGAGATGGCCGGTGATGATTTCCGGAGTCGTCACCAGCACTTTCTTCTGTGCGCCCGAACGCACCAGATTGACCGCCACATGCAGCGCTGCTGCGGCGGAAGAACAACCCAGCCCCATGTCGAAGCCGGCGCCTCTGGTGCCGAGCGCCTCCTGCATTTCGATGGCGATCGCCGGATAAGGCCGCTGCAGATGCGAGGACGAGACGATCACCAGATCGATCTCGCCCGGTTCCGTTCCAGCATGCGCCAGCGCCTTGCGCGCCGAGGCGATACCGAACTCGGCTTGCAGCGAGAGCGCGTCGTCCGGCCTGGCTGGCAGACGCGGCGCCATGCGCATCGGGTCGAGAATGCCCGTACGCTCGACGACATGGCGCTTCTTGATGCCCGAGGCATGCACGATGAAATCGGCGTCGGATTTCTGCAACGGCTCTGCGCCCGAACTGGCTCGCCTGACATTTTCCACGTCGACCCAGGCGTTGAAGCTCTCGACCAATTCGTCGTTGGTGATCGACGCTTCCGGGATTTCGACACCGATGCCGCTGATGATGACGCGATGCATGTCCAACTCGTTTTCCTGGCGGCGGGGAGCCGCGCTGCCAACGGCATCCTGGGAGATGATGCGGCAGGCTTTTCTATGCGGTTTACGCTACCTTCCGTTGCGAAGCGAGCCTTTCCTCGTCCGGCGCAATGCATAGCTGTTGACGTTGCGTCCGCCCCACAAACGGCGAAACAATGACGACTGCGGCGAAGATATCAACCGCCCGACTACAATGTCAGCGCGTGGCGACGATGAACAGCCTGGGGAAGCGCAGCAGCACCTTGCCGTCCACAGTCGGCGGATAAGCCTGCGCAATCTTCGCCGTATAGTGCGCGAGAAACTGGTTCTTTTCCACCTCATCCAGCGGATCGAGAAAGGGTTTCAGGCCCGTCGACTTTACCCATTCGACGATGGCGGCCGCATCGGCCAGCGGATGGTTGTAGACCGTGTGCCAGATGTCCAGCCTGGCCGCATGGGGCTTCAGCCTGTCGTAGTAGAACGATACCGACGGTAGCGGCGCGCGCGCCGCCTTCGAGAGCTTCTCGGCGAAGGGCATCGCCGCCGCCGTCTCTCGCATCAGCCGGTGTGACGGTTCATCCATGTTGTCGGGCATCTGGATGGCAAGCGCGCCGCCAGGTGCGAGCAGGCCCAGCAGCCTTTGCAGCACGGCCGGATGGTCCGGCAGCCACTGAAAGACCGCATTGGCGAAGATGACGTCGACCGGATCAGCCGGCGCCCAGCTAACTGCATCGGCGAGTTCGAAGGAGAGCTTCGGCAACCGCGCCCTCGCCTTCTCGATCATATCGGGCGATGTGTCGAAGCCGGTCACTTGCGCGTCAGGCCAGCGTGCGGCCAAGAGTTCGGTCGAATTGCCCGGCCCGCAGCCGATATCGACCACACGGCGTGGGCTCGCGATCGGTACCTGCGCAAGCAGATCCCGCGCCGGGCGCGTCCGCTCGTCCTCGAATTTCAGATAGAGCGAAGCGGACCAGTCTTTCATCGTGCGGACTCCAATCAGGAGCAATTCCAGCAAAAGTGTGTAGCGGTTTTGCGTCCGGAATTGCGAAAAACAAAGAAGCGAGCATTGGAAGCAATCCTGTTTTGCCGGAAATGCTCTGGGAAATGAAAACGCCCCGCTTTGGGCGGGGCGTCGGTATCTTATCGCGTCAGTCTCTTGTACGTCATCCGGTGCGGATTGACGGCCTCCGGGCCGAGACGGCGGATCTTGTCCTTCTCGTAGTCTTCGAAGTTGCCCTCGAACCATTCGACGTGGCTGTCACCCTCGAAGGCCAGAATGTGCGTTGCCAGACGGTCGAGGAACATACGATCGTGGCTGATGATGACCGCGCAGCCGGCATAGCTTTCCAGCGCGTCTTCAAGCGCGGCAAGCGTTTCGGTATCGAGGTCGTTGGTCGGTTCGTCGAGCAGTAGAACGTTGCCACCCGTGCGCAGCATCTTGGCCAGGTGGACGCGGTTGCGCTGACCGCCGGACAGGTTGCCGACCTTCTGCTGCTGGTCGCCGCCGCGGAAGTTGAACGACGAGCAGTAGGCGCGGGTATTGGCTTCGAACTTGCCGAGCTTGACCACTTCGGCACCGCCGGAAATCTCTTCCCAGACGGTCTTGTTCGGGTCAAGCGCGTCACGGCTCTGGTCGACATAACCGAGCTTGACCGTCTCGCCAACGCGGATCGTGCCCGCGTCAGGCTTTTCCTGGCCGGTGATCATCTTGAACAGCGTGGTCTTGCCGGCGCCGTTCGGGCCGATGATGCCGACGATGCCGCCGGGTGGCAGCTTGAAGGTCAGGTTCTCAATCAGCAGTTGCTCGCCGAAGCCCTTGTCGAGGTCGGCGACTTCGATGACCACATTGCCGAGGCGCTCGCCATGCGGGATGACGATCTGCGTGTCGGTCGGGCGACGGTTGTTCGCCTGTTCGAGCAGATTTTCGAACGCCTGGATACGCGCCTTGGATTTGGTCTGACGAGCCTTGGGGGAAGACTGGATCCATTCACGCTCGCGGCCGATGGCGCGCTGACGGGCATCGTCCTCACGACCTTCCTGCTTGAGGCGCTTGGCCTTGGCTTCCAGGTAGGCGGTGTAGTTGCCCTCGTAAGGAATGCTGCGGCCGCGATCCAGCTCAAGGATCCAGCCGGTGACGTTGTCGAGGAAGTAGCGGTCGTGGGTGATGAGCAGCACGGCGCCCTTGTAGGCGCGCAGATGCTTTTCGAGCCAAGCTGTGGTCTCAGCGTCGAGATGGTTGGTCGGTTCGTCGAGCAGCAGAAGGTCGGGCTCTGAAAGCAGCAGCTTGCACAGCGCCACGCGGCGACGCTCGCCGCCCGAAAGCTTGGTCACGTCGGCGTCCTTGGGTGCGCAGGCCAGCGCTTCCATCGCCATCTCGACCTGCTGTTCGAGGTCCCACAGATTAAGGCGATCCATGTCGTCCTGGAGCTTGGCCGATTCATCGGCCGTCTCGTCGGAATAGTTCATCATCAGCTCGTTGTAGCGCTCGATGATGGCCGTCTTCTTGGAGACACCTTCCATGATGTTCTCGAACACCGTCTTGTTCGGGTCGAGCTGCGGCTCCTGCGCCAGATAGCCGACGGTCGCGCCTTCGGCCAGCCAGGCCTCGCCGGTGAACTCCTTGTCGAGCCCGGCCATGATCTTGAGGATGGTCGACTTACCGGCGCCGTTGGGGCCGAGAATGCCGATCTTGGCATCGGGATAGAAGGAGAGATGAACGTTCTCCAGCACCTTCTTGGTGCCGTAGGCCTTCGAAAGGCCGGACATGTGATAAATGAATTGGCGTGCCACGCGCGCTTTCCTTGGATCGAACGGATTGGAGGCCGAATTGAACGGAGGTTGCGCGCTATGTAGGCGATGGCGACCGAAACGGCAATCGTTAAGGGCACGAAATCGCCGACCATCAAATGCATTGCGGGCTTCTATTGATCCACGCCCGATGCAATGGCATACAACCTACAGGCAGGGGTGCTTCGCCAGTGTTTCCGTTTGCAGCGGGAACCTAAACAGGGAGCATCTTTATGAGGTTGCTGAACTGCTCAATTGCCGTTGTTTGCGCGGCATCGTCAGTAATGCCTACTTGTGCTTTCGCCGCTACGGCAACCGGCAATCTTAACGTTCGAATCAACATTCAGGGCGAGTGCAAGGTTGTCAGCGCCGCTGATCTAGACTTCGGCAGCAAGGGCGTCATCGACGCCAATCTAGATCAGACGACAACACTCTCGGTCCAGTGCACGAACACCACGCCCTATACGGTGGGCCTGAATGCAGGCAATGGTGCAGGTGCAACCGTTGCCGTACGCAAGATGACCGGACCTGCTTCGGCCACCATCAACTACACGATCTATCGGGATGCTGCCCGTACCCAGCTCTGGGGCAATACGGCCGGAACCGACACCGTTGCAGGGACAGGTAACGGCGCTGCCCAGGCCATAACCGCCTACGGCCGTGTGCCGGCTCAGAACACGCCTGCTCCGGGCGTCTACTCCGATGTCGTTGCAATTACCGTGACGTACTGATCGGCGAGGGAGGGAAACAACATGCATCCTTTGCTGAAGGGACTTGGCGGGGCTGTCGCGTTTATTTTGTCAGGCATGCCCTTGGCGCATGCCGCTTCGCTTCGTGTGGCACCGACAACGGTGGAACTAATTGGGCCCGACAGCGCGGCCACTCTTAATTTGCGGAACGAAGCGCGGGGGCCGCTCAACGTGCAGGTGCGTGTTTTCCGGTGGACTCAGCAAGGCGGTTCGGAGCAACTCGAGCCCACATCCGAAGTCGTGGCCAGCCCACCATCGATGAAGCTCAAACCCAATGAAGACTACACGATCCGCGTCGTGCGCGTCGACAAAACACCGGTCGGCAGTGAGGAAAGCTACCGTGTGGTGGTCGATGAACTTCCCGACCCTTCGCGCAAGAAAGCTGGCACTGTCAATCTGGTGGTTCGCCACATGGTCCCGGTATTCTTTCGAAACGCGGACGCCGGCGGCCCGGAAGTGACGTGGAAGCTCACCCGTTCGGGCCGCAGCTTGATGCTGACCGGCGAGAACAAAGGTGGCAGCAGGCTGCGCCTGGCCGACCTTACCTTGACGCAGGGCGGAAAAGCGATCGCCAGCCGCAAAGGTCTTGTCGGCTACGTGCTCGGGGGTTCTGTCATGCAATGGCCGCTGGGGGCAGCGGGGCGGCTTGGCGCAGGGGCGGTGAAACTCTCGGCGCAAAGCGGTGCCGGTCCCATAACGGCAAGTGTCGCGACCAGCCGCTAGGCTGTCATTCTGTGTGCTGGCTTCGGTTTTCGTCTTGTCCTCCGCATCGTCGGAACCTCAGGCAACCGACATAACGAATTCGCAGCCGGCAACGACGGCGACACGGGACCTCTACCTGGAGGTCTTCATCAACGATGCATCGACCAATCTGATTGGCAATTTCAAACAATTGCCGGACGGCCAACTTGCCGTGGCCCCACAGGAATTGTCCGAAGTGGGTATGAAGCCGGTCGACACTGCAAAGGCGGATGACGGACTCATCATCCTCGATCGGTTGCCGTCGGTTTCCTTCCGTGTCGATGAAGCCGCTCAGCGAATATTCATCGCTACCACCAACGACGCACGGCAAGCGAAAGTGGTTGATATCGACACGCAGGACATGCGCGACCGCCTTGAACCGCGCTCCAGTTACGGCGGCGTTCTCAACTATTCGCTCTTTGCCAGCTCGAACACGCTGTTCGAGAAGGATGCCGACCTCTTCCAGGGGATTTCAGGCAGTTTCGATGCGCGCCTGTTCAGCCCCTATGGAACGCTGAGCCAGTCGTTTATCGCGGGCTATTCGGATAACGAGTTCGATAAGTTTCGCAGGCTCAAGACAACATGGTCTTATTCCGACCCGAAAAGGATGGTCACCTATCGGGCCGGAGACTTCATCTCTGGTGGCCTCGCCTGGACACGACCGGTCTATCTTGGCGGCATGCAGATCGAGCGCAATTTTGCCTTGCGTCCGGATCTGGTGACTTTGCCGCTGCCTTCCTTCTCCGGCACCGCCGCTGTGCCCTCCACGCTGGAAATCTATACCCAGAACACAAGGAGCTATGCCGGAGAGGTTGCCGCCGGTCCTTTCGAGGTCGTCAATATCCCTGCCTTCACCGGACAAGGCCAGGCACGGGTTGTGATCAGGGACAGTCTCGGTCGGGAAACCGCGACGACACTGCCTTACTATTCCTCGAGCATGCTTTTGCGCCGTGGCCTGCTCGATTTTTCAGCCGATCTCGGCTTCCCTCGTCGCAATTTCGGCATCGAGTCGAACAACTACGATCAAAGGCTCATGGGCTCGATCAGCGCCCGCTACGGACTCACCGACTGGCTGACGCTGGAAGGTCACGCCGAAGGCGGCGCGGACCTCGTCAATGGCGGCGCGGGCATCGCCTTTCCTCTCGCCGGCTACGGCGCGGCGTCAATGGCGGTTGCCGGCAGCTATCACAACGGTCGTTCCGGCTCGCTGGTGAATGCCACGGTGGAGCTCGGCTATGAGGGATGGACTTTCTATGGACGCGTCCAGCGCGTCTTCGGGGACTACCAGGACATCGCGGCGGTTACCGCAGAACCTGCCTTTGGGCGGGATGGCCTGCCGCTCTTCAGCGCCGGAGTGCCGCGCGCCATCGACCAGGCGACGCTGAGTATGCCGATGCCGCTCGACCTCTCCAGCCTGACCCTTTCCTTCACCAATTTCAAAGATGCCGACGGGGAACGAAGCCGGATCGTCGGCCTCTCCTACAGCCAGCAGATTTTCGAGCGCGGCACCATCTATGCCACCGCCTTCAAGGACATCGAAAATGAAGACAGCTTTGGGATATTCGCCGGCCTCTCCATGCCTTTCAACGACGACATCACCGCCTCCACCGGCGTCGAAAACGGCCCGGATGGGACGCGCGGCTTTGCCGACCTCACCAAATCGGAACAGTTCGAGAATGGAAGCGTCGGCTGGCGGCTGAGAACATCGGAAGGAAAAACGCCGCATCGGTCGGCAGCGGTCAGTTACCGCTCTTCCGTCGGACGGGCGGAAGCCGCCATCGAACAATTCGACAAGGATATCCGCGCCACGGCGCAGTTGGAGGGCGCGGTCGCCGTCGCAGGGGGCGGCATCTTCGCGACAAACCGCATCGACGATGCCTTCGCAGTCGTCGATGCCGGTGCGCCTGATGTCGAAGTGCAGTACCAGAACCGGCCAGTGGGCAAAACGAACAGCCGCGGCAAGATCATCGTTCCCGACCTGCGCTCCTACGAAGACAACACGGTTTCGATCGACCCCGGCAATCTTCCCGTCGATGCCGACATTCCCACAACGAAGGAGATCGTCGTGCCTGCCGACCGCAGCGGCGTCGTCGTCGATTTCGGCGTCACCGATAAGCCCGCGGCGGCGCTGGTTTCCTTCGTCGATACCCGTGGCACCCCCCTGCCCGTCAGTTCAACAGGCACGTTACCGGGCGATCCTGACCCCTTCGTCATCGGTTATGATGGAGAAGCCTACATACGGGCGCTCAAGGCCGACAACAGCGTCGTCATCGACCTCGGTGACGGCAATTCCTGCGAGGCTCGTTTTCCGTATCGCGAAACACCCGGCAAGCAGGTCGTGATCAGAAAGGTGGTGTGCAGGTGAGGCTGCTTTTGGGAACCATTGCCGGCTTCTTCGTAGCTATCGCACTTCCCTCGGCGACATGGGCGCAAAGCTGCACCTTCGGCATCTCGGCCATGAATTTCGGCCAGGTCGACACGCTGTCGGGCACACAGACAAACACCAGCGCCAATATGAGTGTGAGTTGTACAGGCGTGCTGCTATCCAGAATTCTGATCTGTCCCAATCTGGGCAGTGGCTCCGGCGGTGCGACTGCATCCAGCAGACAGATGCTGAGTGGCACCGATGCGCTGAATTTCCAGATCTATTCGGATGCAAGCCGCAGCACCGTCTGGGGTTCCTATCTTTGGTCCTATCCGACCCGGCCTCCGGTCTATTCCGTGACACTCAGCGCTTTGGGCTCGGCGACGGGAAGCAGCGTGCTCTACGGCGCGGTGCCCGGCGGACAGGGCACCATCCCGCCGGGCAGTTATATTTCCAACTTTTCAGGCAGCCATGTGGAGTTCCGCTACCGTTACGCCCCTGTCAGCAACGACTGCACCATCACCACCGGCGTCGTCGTTGCCCGGCCATCCTTCAACGTGTCCGCAACGGTGGCCGCGAACTGTCTCATTTCCACGCAAACCGTCGACTTCGGCACGACTGGCGTGTTGACCGGCAATGTCGACGCAACCGGGCAGGTCTCCGTCAGCTGCACACCTGGAACGACCTATTCGATTGGCCTTGGCAACGGACAGACAGGCACAGGTCCGACCAGTCGACGCATGGCACTCGGCGCCCAAGGTGTAACCTATGGGCTCTATAGGGATACGGCGCGCAGCCTGCCCTGGGGAAACAGCATCGGAACGAATACGGTCGCCGGCACAGGCACGGGCACCGCGCAGGGCATTCCTGTCTATGGGCGCGTACCCTCGCAGACCACGCCGGCGCCAGGCACTTATACGGATACGGTTGTGGTGACAGTGACATATTGAGGTACTGCCAGAGCCGCTCTTCCAAGAATCGGAGCGAACAATTCATCCGTGCCCTTTGCGGCGGGGTAGGAAGCCCGATGCAGCCAATGCTCCCGCTACGACCAGCACGGCGCCTGCGACAACACCGACCGACACGGTCCCAACACCCAGGAGCGCAAGCAGAGCCAGAGAAGCCAGCGGCGTCAGATAGGCGATGCCCGAGATCATCGCCATGTAGCCTGTCCTGACAGCGCGATCCCACAGGGCGTTGGAAAGGGTGAGCGGCGCGATGCCGATGCCAGCGATGGCAAGCCATTGGGTCAATGTCAGGCTTGCAGATGGTTCGAAGATCGTATGGAAACCCAGCGCCGATATGGCCAGCAGTCCCATCGATGGACCTATCACGTCATGCATCTCGCGACCGTATGAACGGATGGCCGCATAGACGGCAAAGGACAACCCGCTGAAAAAGGCGAGCAGGATACCGCCCCCATCGAAGCCGCGGTCGAATGCAGGCCCGATCGCGAAAACCGCCCCGACGAAGGCTGTAGCAATTCCGAGCATCCGGATTTGCCCAAGCCGTTCCTTTCGAAGCCTCGCCATGATCGCTACCAGCAGGACCGGCCAGAGATAGGAGATCACATTGGCCTCGGCCGGCCCGATCCTGGGCATGGCGAGCAGGTAGAGGATGTTGTTGGTCAGCAGACCGATCGTCACGACGGCAAGCGTTCGAGGCGGCGTGGAGAGGAAGCTTGCCGACTGGCCCTGGATCGCCGAAAGACCGAACGAGACGGCGAAACCTATCGCAGACGCCAAACCGAATATCAGAAATGGCGGGGCTGGGCTCGCGACAGTGGCAAGGGCCGGCCACGTCGCCCAGAGCAGCACCGCGCCGAGTGCGAGACAGGCGGCTCTTGTCTGCGGGCCAAATGGCGGCAGTCGCTCAATCAGCGCGCTGAAGCCAAGGAGCAGAGGGGGCGACGCAATCTTCATTGCCAAATCCCAACATGGTATTGCGGCCTCGATGTCACGGCCGGGTTGCATTCTCGAACCCCGACGCTGTGGTCGATGTTCCCGGGTGGTAGACGCGGCAATGACCTCGACTTTGGCGGTTTGGGTCGCTTCGTCAAGACAGTCGGCAGACCACCCCGCTCCATTTCCTCGCAGCGAAGACCTTGTTCTTTTCGCGACCTTCCCTAAATTGCCATCGGACAACGCGAATTGGAGTTTCCCGGACATGTGACTGATCCTCGCTGCCTTCACCGCTTCGGTTACGCAACGAGTAGTCCTGTCTCATGTCTTCATCCATTACGCTTGCCGGTCTCGGCTGGTCCACGCCTGACGGCACCCCTCTTTTCACCAACCTGAACCTGAGCTTCGGGCCCGAGCGTTCGGGACTTGTCGGACGCAACGGCACCGGCAAGACCACTTTGCTGCGCTTGATCACGGCAGCGCTTCCCTCGCAGACGGGAACGATCCAGGTTCGCGGCACCTTGGGCTGGATGCGGCAGGAGCTACAGCCTCTTTCCGGGCAGACCATCGGTGACCTGTTCGGTGTTTCGCCCGCGCTGGCGATCCTCGATCGCGCGGAAGCTGGAGAGGCCAGCACCGAGGAATTGGCCGATGCGGACTGGACCTTGCAAACCAGGATCGAAACAGCGCTTTTGCGGTGCGGCCTGGATGTCGGCCCGAAGACCCCCCTCTCCGCATTGTCGGGCGGGCAGCGCACCCGTGCGGGCCTTGCCGCGCTGATCTTCCAGGAACCGGATTTCCTGTTGCTCGACGAACCCACGAACAATCTCGACCGTGCTGGACGCCAGGCCGTGATAGATCTTCTCAAAGACTGGCGGGCCGGCGCAATCGTGGTCAGCCATGACCGCGAGTTGCTTGAGCAGATGGATGCCATTGTGGAGCTCACCACCCTCGGAGCCACCCGGTACGGCGGAAATTACAGTGCCTATCAGGCACGCAAGGCCGAGGAACTTCAGGCTGCCGATCGCAGATTGACGGATGCCGAAGGGCACCTCGCCGAGACAAAGCGAAGCGCACAGCAAGCGCAGGAACGCAAGGCACGCAAGGACAGCGCTGGACTGAAGTCTCGCACACGCGGGGATCAGCCGAAAATCATGCTCGACGCCGCAAAAGGACGATCGGAAGCTTCGGGCGGAGCGAACGCACGCTTGCGCGACACGCGGCGCGACAAAGCCCAGGACGCCGTGTCGTCTGCCAGAGCACAGATCGAGATCCTGCAGCCGATCCGGATGGACATCCCTTCGACAGGCCTTCCCGCAAACAGGCAGGTTCTCAAGCTAGAAGCGGTGACGGGCGGACATGACCCGGCGCCCCCGGTAATCCGCGACCTGTCACTCTCCATCACGGGGCCCGAGCGTATAGCCATCACCGGTCCAAACGGCGGCGGGAAGACAACCCTTCTTTCGCTGATCGCCGGCAAGTTGAAGCCGCAAAGCGGCAGGATCGATCTCAACGTGCCTCATGCTTTTCTGGATCAAGCCGTCGATTTGCTCGATCCTGACCGATCGCTGCGGGAGAACTTCCTTCGCCTCAATCCCGATGCCAACGAGAACGAATGCCGGGCCGCCTTGGCACGCTTCAGGTTTCGCGCCGACGACGCTCTTCAAAAAGTTCGTGCGCTCAGCGGCGGCCAGAAATTATGTGCCGGTCTCGCCTGCGTGTTGGGCGGGGCCGCGCCGCCGCAACTGCTGCTTCTCGATGAACCGACCAATCATCTCGATCTGGATGCGACAGAGGCTTTGGAGGCGGCGTTGACTGCCTATGACGGAGCAATCCTGGTGGTCAGTCACGACGAGGTGTTTCTCGACAAACTCGCCCTGGATCGACGATTGGATCTCGGGTCTATGCCGAAGGACTGAATTGCTGCCTGCAACTTGCAGCGGATGATCGTCACCGCACAGCCTTGATTTGCGGTAGGTCGCGGGTCAAAGCGCGAAAGCCTACGCCGTAATACATGTTGCGGGCAGCAACGTGCGCCGGAGCGCCAAGACAGGCGACCAGCATGTGCTTCGCACCAGCGGCCTTCGCCAGATGCATGCCATGCAGTTGCAGCGCGGTGCCCAGCCCCCGCCGACGGAAATCCCAATGTGTGCCGACGGGTTCGAATTCAGCGGTCCGCGTTGCCTCATCCAGCCAGATGATCGCGGTTGCCGCCAGCGTGCCATCAGGCGCTTCGACAAGCACATGCAGGTCACCCCGGTATGGCCAGGTCTGCTGGACGCGCTCGAAGGCCGTCTCGCTGAAACTGGACGATTGCCAGGCATCTCGATGCGCCTTGACGGCGTCAGCCCCGGACACTTCCCTCGCCGTTAGAAACCGGAAACCGCTGGGCAGTATGGGATCCGGCAGGTTGGTGAGCTCGCGCCTGTTGAACTGCACCCAAGACCCATCGTCCGCACCGGCTTCAGCATCGAAGACGTAGCCGTGTTTGGTGACAATCGCCTGCGCGTGTTCGTCCGCAGACTGTATCGTCAGCAGCCGGTCGACGCTGTCGGCAACTTCGTCATACCAATCCAGGATTTCGTGCAGCAACTGCGGTTGATCCGGGTGCGTCTGCCAGATCAGGTTGGCGGTCGCAGCCTCGCGGGACGTCCCGTCTCCGCGCGGGATTCGATAGGGTAGATGAACCCATCCCCACGCGGCCAGCCGACCGTCGACCAACCACAGCCGATGCCGCCAGAACGGGCTGAGAGTGTCGAAATCCTTGGCCCAGACCCAGGCCAGTTCACCTGTGGTCGCATCGGCATTGAGTAATTCCGGCCGCAAGGCGGTCACCTGCTGGGCCAGCCCTTGCATCAACCGCAGTTCTTTTGCGCCGAGATTCTCCATGCCGGCAACCTGCCAGGGCCGGACCATCGTGTCGAGGCGGCCTGGTGAACGTTGCCGAGACTGGAGGTTGCGTATTGTCGATCCTCGCCAAAGAAGCGCCCTCGTCTCGACGACGCAGCCTGGCAAGCTTGCCTTTACACCGGCTCTGCAATGAAGCGGGCGCGATATTCGGTCGGGCTGATGCCCATCTGCCTGCGAAAATGATGCCGCAGCGTATGAGCACTTCCGAAGCCAACGGTTTCCGCGATGTCATCCATGTTCAGGCGGTGCTGGCACAGGAGCTGCTTGGCCCAGGCGACACGTTCTTCGGTCAGCCACTCGCCCGGTGACATTCCCGTCGCTTCGGTGAAACGACGCAGGAAGGTTCGCATGCTCATCGAGCATTGGGCAGCCATATCCTCGACGGTCCAACGCACCTGCAGATTGGTGCGCAGCTTGTCGAGAAGCGGAGCGATCTCTGTGCTTCTGCGTTGCGGCACGGGACGTTCCAGAAACTGCGCCTGTCCGCCCGCGCGATGCGCGGGCATCACCAGTCGCCGCGCGACGGAATTCGCCGCAGCCGCGCCGAAGTCCCGCCGCACGATCTCGATCATGAGATCGATTCCGGCCGCGCTGCCGGCAGAGGTGAAGATGCGGTCATGATCGCGATACAGCGACGCATCGTCGACTTCGATTTTCGGGTAGCGGCGGCGAAGCTCGCTCGCATACCGCCAATGGGTGGTCGCTGAGCCACCGTCCAGAAGTCCGGTCGCCGCCAGCACAAAGGCTCCCGAACAGATTGACGCCAGGCGCGCACCACGCGCATGCGCCTGGCGAAGCCTTTGGCAAAGCTGTTCTGGAACGGAAGTGCCGGCCCCTTTCCAGCCCGGCACTACGATGATGTCGGCCCGCTCGATCAGATCCGGAGTGCCGTCTGCCACCAGGGTGAAACCGCCATGGGCCCGCAACGGACCATCATCGACCGGGCAACTGGCAAACCGGTACCAGTCTGGTCCCATCTCCGGCCGCGCAAGGCCGAAAATCTCGGCGATGATCCCGAACTCGAACGTGCACAGGCCATCGTAAAGCAACGCAACGACAAGAGGACCCGAGGTAGCGGATGAGGGATTTGGCATGATCTTTACGTATATTGGCATTCACGCCAATTGCAAGACAGTCTCCTGGCGCGGGATAAGGGCACCACAACAGGAGACCGCCATGCCAACCGCAGTGACAGCAACCAGACCCGCCGCCAGCGACCGCGCCAGGGAACACTTCGCCACCGAATTCGAGTTCGAGACCGACTGTTGGGATGTTCATGAAGCGCTGTCCCAGGGCGCGGATTTCGTGCTGCTCGATGTGCGCAGCCCTGCCCTCTACGCAAAGGGCCACGTGCCTGGCGCGATCAACCTGCCGCATCGCAAGATCATCGGCTCGAAGATGCGGCAATGGAGCGAAGACACCATCTTCGTCACTTATTGCTCGGGACCGCACTGCAACGGCGCCGCCCGCGGCGCGCTGCGCCTCGCCGACCTCGACAGGCCGGTCAAGATCATGAGCGGCGGGCTCGCCGGATGGGTGCATGAAGGTTTCGAACTGGCGACAGGCGAGTAGTCGCGACGATGCTTAACGCTCTTTCAACCGGCCGATGCGGCGACGAAAACCGCTAGTTGGTCATCGAAGGCACGCTTGTAGGCCGGCCGCGCCTTGGCTCGGGCAACATAGGCGGAAAGGTTTGGGAATTCCTTCACCAAACCTGATCCGTCCAACCTGTGCAGCACCGTCACCATCACCAGGTCGCCGGCACTGAATTCACCGTCGAGCCAGTCGGCATCACCAAGCCGCCTTGAGAGTTCGTTCAGCCGGACCCTGACGCGATCTTCAAGTATGGGCAGGAATTCCTTGAACCATGGCTTGTCGCCCACCACAAAAGGAGCCACGTCGAACTCGACGATCGGCAGTTCCATCGTGTTGAGCGCGGCAAACATCCATGTGATCGCGCGCGCCCGCGCATTCGCATCGTTCGGCAACAGGCCGGGATGATGCTGCGCGATATGGAGCACGATGGCCCCGGTCTCGAACAGCGCGAGGTCGCCCTCTTCATAGGTCGGAATCTGCCCGAACGGTTGAATTGCAAGATGCTCCGGCTGCTTCATCTCCTTGAATGAAACAAGGCGAACGTCATAAGGCTGGCCCACCTCTTCCAGTGCCCAGCGAACGCGCATGTCGCGCGCCAGCCCTTGGCCTTGATCGGGTGACAACGCAAAAGCTGTGATGGTTGGGATCATCGGGGCTCCTTTCGTATCCTTGCGGCTGTGCCCCAAGGACGAACAACCCATGCTTCTGCCGACAGATCGTCGCGTTTTTTGTTGGTGATGAGCTTTCCATAGCCGAACCCTGCGTCCCGGCTATCGCCCCCAAAGCCGAGGAGCTACCATCTGACCTCACGGCCGTCGAACGCGAGGAACGCCCCGCTGCACTCCGGCTTTGCCGCCGCGATGATCGTTCGCAGAGCTCTGGTACTTTCCTCCACCGGCAATACGGCATCATCGCCACCCATGTCGGTCTTCACCCAGCCGGGATGCAACGACAGCACCGTGACGCCGTCCGGCTGGAGATCCCGTGCAAGCTGCACGGTTGCCATGTTGAGTGCGGCCTTGGAACATCGATAGGCGTAATCGTCGTCATCGTCGTCGAGCAGACCTTCAGCCATCGAACCGGCACGCGAGCCGATGTTGGCAACGACCGGATCGCGACCGAGGCGCAGATTTGCCCGCAGTGCCCGCGTCACCAGAACCGGACCGAGCGTGTTGATGCGCAACACGTCGAGGAATTCGTCCGGCTCCAAGCAATGCAGGCCAGCGCCCCGGCTGCGCACGCCCGCATTGTTGACGAGCACGTCCAGCGGCCGGCCCGCGAGCTGTGCCGCCAGCATGGAAATCGATGCTGGTTCGGCAACGTCGAGCGGCAGAAACTCGATGCCGGTCTCAAAACCGCCCGCAGGAAGGCCGCGGCCGCAGGCGATCACCTGCCAGCCGCCCGCCGCATACTGCCGCGCCAATTCACGTCCCAGTCCGCGCCCGGCGCCGGTGACAAGGACGGTCTTACCCGCCAACTGCGGCGCTCCGTGGTTTGACGGCTGCCTCCTGGCGGGCGATCGCGGCATAGATTTCGCCGGAATATTTCACCGTGCGTTTCTGCGTCTCATAGTCGACATGGGTGATGCCAAACGGGGTGGTGTAGCCGTATGCCCATTCGAAGTTATCCATCAGCGTCCAGGCGAAATAACCCCGCACAGGCACGCCTTCGTCTGCCGCTTTCGCAACCTGTTCCAGATGCTCGACATAATAGGCCGCACGCAACTCGTCCCAGACATGACCGTCCTGCCCGACCGTCTCCGGCCGCGTGGCAACGCCGTTCTCGGAAATGTAGATCTCCTTCGGAGCGTAGTTGTCGTTCACATAGCGCAGCACGTCATACATGCAGCGGGGCCAGATCTCGTAGCCGACAGCAGAGTAGAGGCCCTCCGGCTGGACGCGCCGATAATTCAGCGGCGCCAGTTCCGTACCCTCGGCGATGACCGAGCGGCGGTAGATGTTGACGCCGAGATAGTCGACGGGCGCCGAGATGATGGCATTGTCGTCGGCATGGATCGCGGGAAGCAGATCGCCATAGAGCTCAAGCATGTCCTGAGGGTAGCTGCCCTTGAAGACGGCATCGAGGAACCAGCGGTTCTGCGCGCCATCGAAGCGTCGCGCGGCAGCGATATCGCGCGGGTCCGCGCTGGCGGGTTCCGCTACGTTAAGGTCGAAGACGATGCCGACGGAGGCGTCCGGTACCTCCGCGCGGATGATCGGAACCGCCTTGCCGTGGCCGAGCAAAGCGTGATGGCTCGCCGTCACGCCGCCTTTGGTGCCGTCGCGCAAGCCCGGCGCATCTTCGCCCGAAGCGTGGCCGGACCAGCAGAAGGTCCAGGGCTCATTGAGTGACGTCCATTTCTTGACGCGATCGCCGAAGCTGCGTGCTGCCAGCGCCGCATAGTCGGCCAAAGCGTCAGCGGTGGCGCGATTGTACCAGCCGCCTTCGTCCTGCAATGCCTGTGGCAGATCCCAGTGGTAGAGCGTCGCGTAAGGCTCGATGCCAGCCGCCAGAAGATCGTCGATCAGCCGGTCGTAAAAGGCCACGCCCTTGGCGTTGACGGCGCCGCGTCCTTCAGGAAGCAGTCGCGCCCAGGCGAAGGAGAAGCGATAAGCGCCGAGCCCCAGTGCTTTCAGGACGGCGATATCGTCTTTCCAGCGATGGTAACTGTCGCAGGCGACGTCGCCGCTGGAGCCATCGATGATGACGCCGGGCGTCTTGCAGAAGCGGTCCCAGATGCTCTCGCCCTTGCCGTCGGCGGCCGGCGCGCCCTCGATCTGGTAGGCGGCCGTGGCGGCGCCGAAGACGAAACCTTGCGGTAGAACCAGCGAGGCTGCGCGAGCGTCCAGGATGCGCCTGTTATCGATGCTTGATGTCATATTTTCTCTCGACTGTGCTGACCAGACTGGCCGCCGCCAATGTCAGCAGGATGTAGAAGATGGCGGCGGAGTTGTAGGGCGCGAACGGCAGGAAGCTCGCCGACTGGAATTCGCGCATGCGCTGGGTGATGTCACGGATGGACAGGATCGACAGCAGCGAGGTGTCCTTGAGGATGGCGATCAGTTCATTGCCGAGCGGCGGGATGATGATGCGGAAGGCCTGCGGCAGGATGACGAGGCGCGCCGTCTGCCAGTTGTTGAGGCCGAGGCTGCGCGCCGCCTCGATCTGACCGCGCGGGATGGCGTTGATGCCTGAGCGGAAGATCTCGGCCAGATAGGCCGAATAGGCGAGCGCCATGGCGGCGATGCCGCGCGCGAGATTGGGCGGATCGAACACGCCCTGGGTAGCATCCTTCAACGCGCCGGCGAGCGGCAGGCCGACATAGAGCACGATGACCAGCATGGGTATGCCGCGGATCGTGTCCACGATGAACTCCGAACCGACCGAAAGCGGGTGGCGGCGATGAATATGGCCGCCAAAGGTGAGCAGGCCGGTGATGATGGCGAGCACCGCGAGGGTGATGCCGGAGGCTTTGTCGGAGTCCCTTAAGGCGCCGGTGCGCCACAGCACCGGCAGATCGGCTGGTGCGGCGGCGAGCGGCAGCAGCGCGGCACTGACATCGGCCTTCTTTTCAAGCGCGATTATGGCCTCCGCAGGCCCCTTGAAGGTGCGTAGCGGCACCTCGTCTCCCGGTGCATCGGGAAACTGGCCGTAGCGGACGGCGCCGATCGTGCCCGACGGCGTACCCGAGACGATGGCAACCTTGCCGTCCAGCTTTCCGACCAGCACATAATCCTCGCGCGGCTGGAGCAGGAACCACGTTGCCGCGCAGGCGAGCAGCGCGGTCAGCGCAACGAAGATGAAATTCGCGCGCCGGCTGTAGTCGAGCTTGAGCAGGCCGACCCAGACGAGGCCGAGCAGCGCGGCCAGTATGTAGGCGGCGACCGCGGCGCGAATGGTCGTGGCTACGCCGGCGGCGAAAGCCATCGGCGCCAGGAAAAGAATGACGACGAGACCGATGCTGTTGACCGCAAGCAGGGTCACCCGGCCGACTTTCGTCGCACGGGCCGCCTGCCCGCTGAAAAAGAAAAGCGCGAGTGCGGCGACGGTGACCGCCAGATAGGTCCAGAAAAGCACCGACGCGTAGCCTTGCACCACCGCATCGGCGGCATCGGTGAGCCGGCGCGGTGTCACGCCCTGAACCACCAATTTCGAGGTGAAAGGATCAACCGCGTTGGCAACGACGGAAGCCACGTAGGGACGGACGACGCCAGTGAAGACGGCAGCGGCGGCTGCCAGCAGGTTCAACGCGGCGCAAGCCATGGCAAGACGCGGCCTTGGCACCGACCTGCGTGAAAACAGAACGCTTCCGACACCTGCAGCGAAGGCCACCACCAGGAGCATGAAACCGGGAACGAAGACCGAGGAGCCGTGCTCGACACCGACAATGGCACGCAGTGAGCGCTGATAGTCCGCAGAGTTCGCGAACAGGTAGACGATGAACGGCAGGGCGGCTGCGATGATCAGATTGCTGGGCCGCAGGCGCATAAGGTAGCGCATCTCTATCCGCCCTCCTTCAGAAAAGGCTCCGGCGCGGCGTCACGCCGGAGCGCGTAGCAAAGCCGCTACTTGGTGCCCCAATACTTGGCGATCAGCGCATCCAGGGTGCCGTCTGACTTGATCGCAGCGATGCCCTCGTTGAAGGCAGCGATGTTCTCGTCACCCTTGCGGAAGACGAGGCCAAGCGGATCGGACTGCAGGTTGCGGATTGGCACCACCAGTTCTCCGGCGAACTCCTTCTCATAGGCGGCGGCGTTGGCGCCGTTGATGACCACGCCGTCAACATCCTTGTTCTTGAGCGCGATGAGGGAGGCCGCGAAGCTGTCATAGGCCGTGACATTGTCCTTGCCGGCGATACCCTCTGCCACCTGAGCGTCGGTGGTGTTGGCCTGTGCGGAGAGCTTCTTGCCCTTGGTCTTGAAGTCTTCTGCGATCAGCCCTTCATCTTCGACGCGCATCAGGATTGCCTGGCTGTTGACGATGTAAGGCTCGGAGAAATCCATCGCCTTCTTGCGCTCGTCGGTTATGGAGACACCCGAAGCGACGAGATCGAAATTACCCTGGTCGAGCGCGGCGAAAATACCGTCCCAGCCGGTGGTGACGAACTCCGCCTTGCAGTTGATCTTCGCGCAGATGGCATTGACGACGTCGACATCGAAGCCGACGATCTGGCCTGTCGCCGTATCGACGCTCTCCATCGGTGGGGAGGTGGTGTCGGATCCCACCTTCAGCAATTTGCCGCCGAGATCGGCCGCGTGTGCCGCGCCGGACGCCAGCAGCGCCAGGACGAGGCCAGTCAAAACTTTCTTCATGCTCTTTCCTCCCGTTTTTTGAGCTTTGGATCAGGTGCGGCCGATGCGGCCGCCCAGATTGTCGGGCTGCCGGCCGATCAGTTCGGGCCGGAAGACCTCGGCGAGTTTCGCCGCACCTTCGTCCACCATGCGCAGCAGCAGGAATTCGCCGAGCCGACGACCGAGCAGCTCGATCGGCTGGTAGAGGGTGGTGATGGGTGGGCTGAAGTAGGCGCTGACGTTGATATCGTCATAGGCGATGACGTCGACATTCTCTCCGACACGAAGGCCCAGGCTGTTCAGAGCAGAAAGCACGCCCAAGGTGGTGGCTTCGTTCACGCACACCAACGCTGTTGGCATTGACGGCTGCTTGAAGAGCTTCAGTGTCGTGTCGCGGCCGAAACGCGCAGTGAGATCCCCGCCATTCACGAGATCCAGCGAGGGCTCGTGCCCGGCTTCCTTGAAGGCTCGACTGAAACCGTCGATCCTGTCCAGCGCGTAGGACAGGCGCGGCTCGGCGTTTATGAGCGCAATGCGCCGATGACCACCGGCGATCAGCCGCGCGGTTGCGGCATAGGCCGCCCATTCATTGTCGACGTCGACATGGGCATAGACGAGCGACTGCCGGCAGCGGCCAAGCGATACGAAGGGAAAACCGGCCTCGACCAGCATGGCGATGCGCGGATCGCTCGCCAGCACGCCGGAGAAGATCATTCCATCGGCGAGCCGCTGGTCGGCAATGCGGCGCGCGACGGCGCAGGCATCGTCGAAGTTGCGGTAGCCGTAGACGGAAAGCTGGTAGTCGCTACCGTCCAGCGCCTGCGAGATGCCACTGAGGATCTGCGTGTATTCGACGCCATCCCACTCGTAACCGGCGGCCGAAGTGATCGGCATCAGCACTGCGGCCTGGTAGGTCTTGCCCGTGCGCAGCGCCATGCCGCGGGCATTCGCCTGATAGCCCAGTTCGCGGGCGGCGGCGAGGACCGCCTCGCGAGTTGCCTCGGTAACGACCGGCGAGCCGCGCAAGGCCTTCGAGATGGTGCCGATCGAATAGCCGGTATGGGCAGCCAGCGTCTTGATTGTCGGCAAAGTGCGGCCGGATACAGATTTGGCCTTAGCCACGATCGCGCTCCCCTTTTTCAAAAGGCTATCAAGCGATAAAAACGATTTCAAGGAAAATAAAAACGTTTTTATCACAAATTTCGATGGACATTGGTTTTCGTAGGAAATGAAAATTCGACACCGTCAACGCACGGATTGCAGGCAGGCACCCGTCAACGCGCTGGAAGCGGGAATTCCCGGCGCGTGCACACAGCTGCGGAGATCCCCCATTGTCGGCAGCGTCCTCTACCGCCCCGGTCGATGGAGATTCTGGATGCCTGTTCAGGAAAGGCTATTGACGTAGAGGCAAACTTATTTCAGCGATGCCTGCTGGTATTTTTTCGGCGCTCGAAGCTAAGAAGGCCGCTGATGGCTGACCAGGTAATGGAAAAGGCGCGCGTCCCGCGAGGCGCCGAAAGATTGCGTATCGACAAGTTCACGGCCAGGCGGCTGGAGCTGGCCGAAGCAGCACTCGAGACACTGGCCGAGCTCGGCTATGCACGCACCAGCCTGCGCGAGATCGCGCAGAAATCCGACTTCACACATGGCGTGCTGCATTATTACTTCACCGACAAGGTCGACCTGATCACCTGCTGTGTGCGCCACTACAAGGCGAAATGCGTCACCCGCTACGATCAGGTGACTGCAACGGCCCCGACACGCGACGCGCTGCTGGAAGGCTTTCTGCTAAAACTCGCCGAGACCCTGCGCGAAGAAGCCGGCATGCACCGGCTGTGGTACGATCTGCGCGCACAGGCCCTGTTCGAAGATGTCTTCCGCGAGGACGTCACCGAAATAGACAAGAGCCTCGAGGACATGGTCTGGCGTGTCGCCTCACGCTATGCCGAACTCGGAGGCAAAGAGCCGGCCGTTTCACGCGCCGCGCTCTATGCCGTCTTCGACGGCCTGTTCCAGAAACACCTGCTCAGACACCTATCGAACGACGAGCGCGCCATCCCTGAATTCCTGGATGAAGTCCGTCGGCTGCTGCCGATGGTGGCTTGAAACAGCGACACGCTTCAAGCCTGTCACCTACTGCAACCCCACCTTGTCGACTTCGCCCCTCGGACAGCCGGCATTGTCGGTTGGTGCCGAGGCCAGCATCAGATCCTTCAGCGAACTGTTCTGCCCGATCGGTCCGGCAAGGCCCAGCGTCAGTTCGCCAATCATGCGCCGGCCGCGATCGTTGAAGCAGGACACGCGCACGCGGTCACCGGTTCCTTTGCCGAATGCACTATCGAAGGCGTCGCGGATCTGGTCCGACGTCAGTTCCTTCCCGATGTTGTTTTCAAAGAGTTCCCGAACCGGTGAGCCGTTCACCTGCCGCATCAGTGCCAGCGCATCGGCGAAATAGGCCTGCTGGTCCTTGCCGTAACAGGTGCCATGTTTGATCCATTCGTGCCGTTCGAGCTGCGAGGCCGTGCCCGGCATCACCTTGTCGAGTTCCTCGCGCGTGGCGCCGTCGAGATCGACAGGTGGCAGGTCCCGCCAGTTGCCTTTGTCGTTGGCGCGATCGGCAGCATTCACCGCGCAATAGAAATTGCCATTCGGCTGAGGCCACAGGCCGTGCAGCGTGAAATTGGTTGCAGCAAAACTCGCCCCGGTCATGGCCCGGCATTCGGTTTTCCGCGACTTGGTTTCGCAGAAGGCCGGCTGCCAGGAAAGTGCGAAGACATATTCCGGCTTGCCACCAGCCGCCTTCTTCTGCGGCGCATCCGGTTCCGCCGGAGCAGCCGGCGCAGCGGCTGCACCGGCGACATGGCCGCAACTCACCTTGACCCAGCGCCGCTCCGGATCGGCACCCGGCACGCGGATCATGTAGTGCGTCGGCTGATCCTTGTTGCCAGCGACGAGGTCGTAGCTCTGCCCGGCGTCCGTGCTGACATTGCCTGGGTTCTTGCCACTTTTGATCGCCTGCGTTGCCGGACAGACAGCGTCGGCCACGAAAGTGCCGCTGAGTTTCGTTTCAGCCCGCGCCTCACCGGCTGTCACGACACCGGCGAGCATTGCCCCAAGAACAAGCCAAGTCCGCATGCACGAATCCCCTCTCGTTGAATTTTGCGATCTGCCCGACAGACATGTCAGAATTGCGATGCGCGGGCTGCAACCCTTTCCGCAGCGGCATCATGATGGCCGATTGACGCTAAACGGCCACGAGCGCAAACAAAAGGCTGACAACTTCGGGGAGCGCGGGACAACCGTGCCAGGGGGAGGAAAACAATGCCATTCAGCGACCAGCGCGCCCTCGCCTCGCCCACCGGCGCATCGATCAACCTTTACACGCGTAAGGCCGAAGGCAAGGTGCGCGGCGTCGTCCAGATCAGCCATGGCCTTGCCGAACATGCCGCCCGCTATGCCGGCTTCGCCGATTTCCTCGCCACTCGCGGCTACCACACCTACGCGCATGACCATCGCGGCCACGGCCGCACCACCGCCCCCGATGCCCCGCTCGGCAAGTTCGGTGATCCGAGCGGCGGCGACAAGGTGATCGCCGATGTGCTCGCGGTGCACGATCTCATTGCAACCGAACATGATGGTCTGCCGGTCATCGCTTTCGGCCATTCAATGGGCGGGCTGATCGCGCTCAACTTCCTGCAGAAGCACTCACCGCGCATTCGAGGCGCTGCCGTCTGGAACGCGAATTTCACCGCCGGCATCGCCGGTCGTGCCGCGCTCGCGATCCTTGCCTGGGAACGGTTCCGTCTGGGTTCGGACGTGCCCTCGCGCATGCTGCCCCGGCTCACCTTCCAGGCCTGGGGCAAAGCCGTGCCCGGACACCGCACCCTTTTCGACTGGCTGTCGCGCGATCCCGCCGAGGTCGACAAATACATCGCCGACCCGCTCTGCGGCTGGGACGCTTCTGTGTCGCTGTGGCGCGACCTGTTTGGCTTCATCTTCAACGGCGCCGACGACAGCCGCTTCACCGGTATAGCCAAGAACCTACCCATCAATCTCGCTGGCGGCGAAAAGGATCCAGCCACCAGTGGCGGCAAGGCGGTGGAACACCTCGCCGGGCGCATGCGTCGCATGGGTTTTTCGAATCTCGTTTCAAAGGTTTACGCAGAAACGCGGCACGAAAGCCTGAACGAGGTGAATCGAAACATCATCATGGAAGAATTCGCCGGCTGGGCGGACAAGGTCACAGCCTCGCGCTGAGTTCTGTCGATTGCTGCGCTGGTCCATCGCAAGAACCGTGACAGGAGCCGTTTGGGTTGCTAGAGCCTGCGCGACCAAACAACCTGCGGTGTTTCATGGCCAATCCTCCCTTGAAAGACGTACGCGTCGTCGAACTTGCCCGCATCCTTGCCGGCCCATGGGCGGGACAGATGCTGGCCGATCTCGGCGCAGACGTCATCAAAGTGGAGAGCCCCGAAGGCGACGACACCCGCAAATGGGGACCGCCCTTCGTCAAAAGCAAAGACGGCGAGAACCTGTCCGCTGCCTACTACCACGCCTGCAACCGCGGCAAGCGTTCCATCGCCGTCGATTTCTCGACGCCGCAGGGTGCGGAGATCGTGCGCAAGCTGGTCGCCAAGGCCGACGTTCTGATTGAGAACTTCAAACTGGGCGGCCTGAAGAAATACGGCCTCGATTATGAGAGCCTGAAGGCGATCAACTCCAAGCTGGTCTATTGCTCGATCACCGGCTTCGGCCAGACTGGCCCTTATGCGCCACGTGCCGGCTACGACTTCATCGTTCAGGGCATGTCCGGCCTGATGTCGATCACCGGTGCTCCTGATGGCGAGCCACAGAAAGTCGGCGTTGCCGTCACCGACATCTTCACCGGGCTCTATTCGGTCATCGCCATCCAGGCTGCATTGCGCCATGCAGAGGCCACTGGCGAGGGCCAGCATGTCGACATGGCGCTGTTCGATTCCCAGATTTCCGTACTCGCCAACCAGAACCTCAATTTCCTGGTTTCCGGCACAGCACCGCAGCGCATGGGCAATGCCCACCCCAACATCGCGCCTTATGAAGTGCTGCCGGTTTCCGACGGCCATTTCATCCTGGCGGTGGGCAACGACAGCCAGTTCGCCAAATTCTGCGCCGTGGTGGGGCTCGACATGCTCCCTCCCGATCCGGATTTCGCCACCAATGCCGCGCGTGTCGCCAACCGCGTCAAATTGCACGAACACATGCTGGCCGCACTTGCCGGATTCACCCGCGACGATCTTTTGACCAAGCTGGAAGCCACTGGCGTACCGGCAAGCCCCATCAATGACATCGGCCAGATGTTCGAAGATCCGCAGGCGATCGCCCGCGGCATGCGGCTTGATCTCGACGACGGGCACGGCAACACGTTGCCATCGGTGCGTGCGCCGATGGTGATGCCAGCCACGCCGCTTGTTTATGATCGCCCTTCGCCACGCCTTGGCGAACATACCGCTGAAATCCTTGCCGAACTGGAGTGACGGGACCTATGAAGACCGGTGGTAAGCTGATCGTCGAAGCGCTTGAAGCAAACGGCGTCGATCGCATTTTCTGCGTACCGGGCGAGAGCTACCTTGCCGTGCTCGACGCGCTCCACGATTCCTCGATCCAGACTGTCGTCTGCCGTCAGGAGGGCGGCGCCGCGATGATGGCCGACTGCCAGGGAAGACTGACCGGCAAGCCCGGCATCTGCTTTGTCACACGCGGTCCCGGCGCCACCAATGCTTCGGCCGGCGTGCACATCGCCATGCAGGATTCCATTCCGATGATCCTGTTCATCGGTCAGATCGCCGGCCACGCGCGCGAGCGCGAGGCCTTCCAGGAAGTGAACTACAAGCGCTTCTTCGGCGACATCGCAAAATGGGTGGTCGAGATCGATCGGGCCGAACGCATCCCGGAATTGCTGACCCGGGCCTTCGCGGTGGCCACCTCAGGCCGCCCAGGACCAGTGGTCGTCTCGCTGCCGGAAGACATGCTGGTAAGTGAAGTCGAAGCGCCAGCGGCCCTGCCCTTTACGCCAGTCCAAACCTACCCAGGCGCAGCGGAGCTGGACGCGCTGGAGATGTTGCTCGGCACCGCCAAGCGGCCCTTTGTCATTCTCGGCGGCACGCGCTGGAATCCGGACGCGGTGGCCCAGATGCAGACCATTGCCGAAAACTGGGCGCTGCCGGTCGGTTGTTCCTTCCGCCGCCAGATGCTGTTCGATCATCTACACCCCAATTACGCAGGCGATGTCGGCATCGGCATCAACCCCAAGCTCGGCAATGCGATCAAGGAAGCTGACGTCGTGCTCCTGATCGGCGGCCGCATGGGCGAAATGCCCTCCTCCGACTACACCATCCTGAAGAGCCCGTACCCTGACCAGGCGCTGGTGCATGTGCATGCCGATGCCAACGAGCTCGGCCGCGTCTATCGCCCGACGCTGGCGATCAATGCCTCTCCAACCGCTTTCGTCGAAGCGTTCGCCAAGCGCCGGCCCAAGTCTGCATCTGCCTGGGCAGCGGAAACCGCGAAGCTGCATGACACCTATCTCGCCTGGTCGACAACGCCGAAGTCTGGCCCGGGCGCCGTGCATATGGGTCCGATCATGGACTATCTCGAAAGCGTGCTGCCCGAGGACGCCATCCTCACCAACGGCGCCGGCAACTACGCCACCTGGGTGCACCGTTTCCATCGCTTCCGCCGTTATGGCACGCAAGCAGCCCCCACCTCCGGTTCCATGGGCTACGGCCTGCCGGCGGCGGTCTCGGCCAAGAGCGTGTTTCCCGAACGCGAAGTCGTCTGCTTCGCCGGCGATGGCTGCTTCATGATGCATGGGCAGGAATTCGCTACCGCCGTGCAGTACGACCTGCCGATCATCACCGTGGTGGTGAACAACGGCATCTACGGCACCATTCGCATGCACCAGGAGCGCGAATATCCCGGCCGGGTCGAAGGCACCGATCTCAGGAATCCCGATTTCGCAGCGCTCGCCCGCGCCTATGGCGGTCATGGCGAGACCGTCGTGAAAACGGAAGAGTTCGCCCCGGCTTTCGAGCGCGCACGGGCCAGCGGCAAGCCCTCCATCATCGAAGTGCAACTCGATCCCGAGGCCATTACCCCGGCCAGGACGCTTACCGACATCCGCGAACAGCGATAAACCCTGGAGTCGTTGACGCTTTGCGCCGGCGGAAAACAAAAAGGGGCGGTTTCCCGCCCCTTTGATCTCTGCAGATGCCCAACCGCTACTTGATTGCCTTGTCGGTGATCGCGGTGGTGTAGGCACCTTCCGGCTGCTTGGTGATGATCTTCTGGTCGAGCAGCGCCTTGGCGGTGCGCTCATAAGCTTCCGGGATCAGCTTGCCGTCGGCATTGTCGATCAGCTTCGCCACTTCCTTCATCATGAACTTCTGGTGGTTTTCATCCTGACCGCCATTCTCCACGACGATATCGGCTGCTTCGTCGGTGTTCTCGGTGGCGTATTTCCACCCCTTCATCGAAGCCCGCACGAAGCGCACCATCTTGTCTTCGAACGCCGCGTCCTTCAGCTTGTCCTCGAGCGTGTAGAGCCCGTCTTCGAGCAGGTCGTTGCCCATCGCCGTATAGTTGAAGACGATGAGATCTTCCGGCTTATAGCCCGCATCGAGCACTTGCCCGTATTCATTGTAGGTCATCACCGAGATGCAATCGGCCTGCTTCTGGATCAGCGGCTGCACGTCGAAGCTCTGCTTGAGCACCGTGACGCCGTCCGGCCCACCTTCCGTCTTGAGGCCGATCTTGTTCATCCAGGCGTAGAACGGATACTCGTTGCCGAAGAACCAGACGCCGAGCGTATGCCCTTTGAAGTCGGCTTCGGTCTTGATGGGCCCGTTTTTCGGGCAAACCAGTTCCATGCCGGCCTTCTTGAAGGGCTGCGCGATATTGACCAGCCCGACGCCTTTTTCGCGAGCAGCCAAGGCGCCGCCCATCCAGTCGACGATGACATCGGCGCCGCCGCCGGCGATCACCTGCTCCGGCGCAATGTCCGGGCCGCCCGGCTTGATTTCGACGTCGAGCCCTTCTTCCTTGTAGAAGCCCTTGTCCTTGGCGACATAGTAGCCGGCGAACTGCGCCTGCGTGACCCATTTGAGCTGCAGCGTCACCTTGTCTTCGGCCATCGCCTGGAAAGCGATCAGCGACATGCCGGCCGCCAGCATCGAAACAATCGTTCTTTTCATGTTCTTACCCTCTGAAGTTGAACCCAAACCCTGCTTGTCTCCCTCCGCCTAACCTCCCCGGACAGACGGATGCCAGAACGTGGCAGCCCGTTCGATGAGCGCGACCACGCCATAGAAAACCGAACCCGCGAGCGCTGCAACCGCGATTTCGGCCCAGACCATGTCGACATTCATTCTACCGACCTCGGTCGATATTCTGAAACCCATGCCGACCACCGGCGTACCGAAGAATTCGGCGACGATGGCGCCGATCAACGCCAGTGTAGAGTTGATCTTCAACGCATTGAAAATGAAGGGAGCCGCTGCCGGCAGCCTGAGCTTGGCCAGTGTCTGCCAGTAGTTCGAGGCATAGGTCCGCATCAGGTCGCGTTCCATGTGCCCCGAGGCTGCAAGCCCGGCCACAGTGTTCACCAGCATCGGGAAGAAAGTCATGATGACGACGACGGCCGCCTTCGAGTGCCAATCAAAACCGAACCACATGACCATGATCGGTGCCACGCCGATGATCGGCAGCGCCGAGACCATGTTGCCGATCGGGATCAGTCCACGCCGCAAGAAAACGAAACGATCGGCCAGAATTGCCGTAATGAAACCGCTGGCGCAGCCCAGTAGATAGCCAATCAGCACCGAGTGGAAGATGGTCTGGTTCACATCAGCCCACAGCACCGGCAACGAATTGACGATACGCATGCCGACAGAACTTGGCGGCGGCAACAGGATGAACGGAATACCGGCACCACGCGTGGTCGCTTCCCACAGAACCAGTATCCAGACGCCGAACAGTGCCGGAACGGCCAGCTTCAACGTGGTCGACATCCAACGGTTGGACGGCTTCATCGATGACAGCACGGCCACGCAACGCCAGCCAAGCAGCCAGGTTGCAGTCAGCAGCAGATAGTACGGCGCCCGTGCAGTGCCCTCGAAGCCGGTGATGCCGTGCAGCAGCAGAAGTGCGGCGGCGGTCGAGCCGGCGAACAGGACCAGCGCTTCCAGCGCCGGCGCAAGTGCGAACATGGAGAGCACCGCTGCAACGATGGCGATGCCGTACATCAGGCCTTTGGTGCCCATGTATGGATAGTCGATCGTGGCGGTGGGCTGCGCCCAGGCGGCCACTTCAGGCACGCTCATCGCGCCCCATATCGCCGCCACGAGGCACAGCACGATCGCAAGCACAGCCTGCCAGGATGGTTTCAAGGCCTTCATGCCGGCCTCCCACCCATGGCGCGGTCAACAAGACGACCTGCGAGGCCCACCAGTGCGACCAGAAGTGCCGCCACCACCGAGCCCGCCACCAGCGCAGACCAGATGTCGATCGTCTGGCTGTAATAGGCGCCGGCGAGCAGCTTGGCGCCGATACCGGCGACCGCGCCGGTCGGCAACTCGCCGACGATGGCGCCGACAAGACTTGCCGCCACCGCCACCTTCATCGAGGCGAACAGGAACGGCACCGATGCCGGCACGCGCAGCTTCCAGAAAGTCTGCGAGCGGCTGGCATTGTAGGTATGCATGAGGTCGAGATGCATGAGTTCCGGCGAACGCAAGCCCTTCACCATGCCGACCGCAACCGGGAAGAACGAAAGATAGGTCGAAATCAGCGCCTTGGGGATCAGTCCGGTGATACCGACAGCGGCCAGAACCACGATCACCATCGGCGCGATGGCCAGGATCGGAATGGTCTGCGAGGCAATGATCCACGGCATCAGGCTACGGTCGAGCGTCGTCACATGCACGATACCGACAGCAATCACGATCCCGAGCGCCGTACCGAAGGCAAAACCGAGCAGCGTCGAGGAGAGCGTCACCCAGGCATGATAGACGAGGCTGCGGTTGCTGGTGACCTTCCGTGTGAAGGTATTCTCGAAGAAGTTCCGCGCCACCTGGTGCGGTGCCGGCAACGTCGGCTTGGGCTGCGACAGCGTCTTGCCGATGAACTCCATCGTACTCGGCGTGGCATTGTTGCGGCTGTCCATGTCGCGCTGGAACGGAGCGTTCATTGCCACCGCGCCGACATACCAGATGGCGACGATAACCGCGAGGATGGTGGTGACCGGGATGATCTTTGAACGAAGAGAGTCCATGCCCGATCAATCCTCGTAGGAATGACCGGCCCGCAAGCCATCCCGGACCCGTGCCGCTATGGCCAGGAATTCCGGCGTCTCACGGATATCCAGTGGGCGCTCACGGGGCAGTGTCGACTCGATCACGTCGGTGACGCGGCCAGGTCGAGGCGACATCACCACGATGCGGGTCGAGAGATAAACGGCTTCCGGGATGGAGTGGGTGACGAAACAGATCGTCTTGTCGGTAGCCGCCCACAACCGCAGCAGTTGTTCATTGAGATGATCGCGCACGATCTCGTCCAGCGCGCCGAACGGTTCGTCCATCAAGAGAAGGTCGGCCTCAAAGGCAAGCGCGCGGGCAATCGAGGCGCGCTGCTGCATGCCGCCCGAGAGTTGCCACGGATATTTCTTTTCGAAGCCGGCCAGATTGACCAGTTCCATCGTGCGTTTGATGCGCTTGGCCTGCTCGGCCTTGGGCAGGCCGATGATTTCCAGCGGCAGCGCCACATTGCGTTCGATGGTGCGCCATGGGAACAGCGCTGCTGCCTGGAACACATAACCATAGGCCCGCTTCTCGCGGGCCTGTTCAGGGGTCATGCCGTTGACGGTGATCGAGCCCGAGGTAGGTTTTTCCAGGTCGGCGATGACGCGCAGGAACGTCGTCTTGCCACAGCCCGATGGCCCGATGAAGGAGACGAACTCACCCTTGCCAATGGTGAGGTCGACATCGGAAAGCGCCTGAACCGGCCCATCATTGGTCTGGAAGGTAAGGCCGAGTTTGCTTGCCGCAACGACGGCTGGCTTTACGGCGGTCATTTGCACTGCGACACTTCTCCCATGACGAAGCCGCTGTCGTCGGTCACGATGAGCCTCTTTTTGTTTTTCGGACTGGGCTTCAGGGTGAAATCCGCCGGCGCCTTGCCCTCTTCGCCTTCGGCCTCGCATTCAGTCTTCAGGAGCAGTGAGCCATCGCTGTTCGCCTTACTCTCCTTGATAGTGCAGGCGCTGGCCGCCGTCACCAGATCGGTCTTGGTAACGAGCAGCATATCCTCAGCATAGACCTGCTGCCCATTCCTGTTGATGCAGCCCGATTTGTTGCCATAGGGCTTGGCAAGATCGATTCCGGCTGCAAGAGCTGGCACAGTCGTAACAACTGCGGCGACTGCGACGAGGAAAAGCCGCCGCAAACTCACACCCCCGTCGCCGGAATGCCGGTGCGTTCCACCTTGCGCGGCGACGTGATCTCCTTCCAGGTCGACAGCGCGCGGTTGACGGCCCCGTTGGGTTCGCGCGCTACGAATTCGCCATGCCCGGGCTTGGTTTTCACCTCGGTCTCCTGAATGGTGAGCTCGCCCCGCGAAAAGACAAAGCGCGGCAGGCCGGTCACCTCGTAGCCCTCGAAGACATTGTAGTCGATTACCGACTGCTGAGCCTTGGAGGAGATCGTCTTCTTGCGCTTCGGATCCCACACCACGATGTCGGCATCCGCACCTTCGACGATCGCTCCCTTCTTCGGATACATATTGAGGATCTTGGCGATGTTGGTGGACGTCACCGCCACGAATTCGTTCATGGTCAGCCGGCCGCTGTTGACGCCTGCCGACCACAGCACGGGCATGCGGTCTTCCAGGCCACCAGTTCCGTTCGGGATCTTGGTGAAATCACCGACGCCGAAACGCTTCTGCTTGCTGGTGAAGGCGCAGTGGTCTGTCGCAACCACCTGCAGCGAGCCAGCCTGAAGGCCGGCCCATAGGGAGTCCTGGTGTAGCTTGTTGCGGAAGGGTGGGCTCATCACACGCCGCGCGGCATGGTCCCAATCCTTGTTGAAATATTCGGTCTCGTCGAGCACGAGGTGCTGGATCAGCGGCTCGCCATAGACGCGCATGCCCTTCTGGCGCGCGCGCCGGATCGCCTCGTGCGCCTGCTCGCAGGACGTGTGCACGACATAAAGCGGCACACCGGCCATGTCGGCGATCATGATGGCGCGGTTGGTGGCTTCGCCCTCCACTTCCGGTGGGCGTGAATAGGCATGTGCCTCCGGTCCGTTATTGCCGGCGGCCAGCAGCTTCTGCGAAAGCGCCGCAACCACATCGCCATTCTCGGCATGCACCAGCGGCAGCGCTCCCAATTCGGCGCAGCGCTGGAACGACGCATACATCTCGTCGTCATCCACCATCAGCGCGCCCTTGTAGGCCATGAAGTGTTTGAACGAGGTGATGCCCTTGTCGACGACGGTCTTCATCTCGTTGAAGACCTGTTCGCCCCACCAAGTCACTGCCATGTGAAAGGAGAAGTCGCAGGCGGCCTTCGAGGTCTTGTTGTCCCACATCTGCAGCGCCTCGAGCAGCGACTGCTGCGGCGCCGGCAGGCAGAAATCGACCACCATGGTCGTGCCGCCTGAAAGTGCCGCGCGAGTGCCACTTTCGAAGTCGTCGGCCGAATAGGTGCCCATGAAAGGCATTTCGAGATGGGTGTGAGGATCGATGCCGCCCGGCATGACATAGCAGCCGGAAGCATCGAACTCATGGTCGCCATGCAGGTTCTGGCCGATCGCGACGATCTTGCCGTGCTGGATCAGCACGTCGGCTTTCCAAGTGCGGTCGGCCGTAACGACGGTGCCGTTCCTGATCACTCTGGTCATATTGCAGTTCCCTTGTTTCGTTCGCGCTTCTGGTGAGCTGCGTTCGGTATGTGACTCAATCAGGCGATTTCGAAGAACTATTGCGTCGGATTTAGCCCAGAGGTCGCGCCTGACGGGTCCTTCGAAATCGCCTCATTCGACGATCTCCGCGGTTTCCGCCACCGCATGGAACAGCACGTCGCAGCCGGCAGCAGCCCATTCCTTGGAAATGTCCTCGGCCTCGTTGTGCGAAAGTCCGTCGACGCAGGGGCACATGACCATCGTGGAGGGCGCAACCCTCGCCGTCCAGCAAGCGTCGTGGCCGGCGCCGGAGATGATGTTCATGTGCGAGTAGCCAAGCTTTTCAGCCGCCCCGCGCACCCGGGCAACCAGCGTCGGATCGAAGGTAACGGGATCGAAATGGCCGACCGCCTCGACGGAGCAGCCGACACCCAGCTCCTTGGCGATCCTGGGGGCCTCGGCCTCGATCGCAGCGCGCATGCGGTCGAGCTTGGCCTGTTCGGGCGAACGGATGTCGACGGTGAAAACGACGGTGCCGGGGAGCACGTTGCGCGAATTGGGCGAGAATGTCACCTGCCCCACGCCTCCCACGGCGCCCGGCTGGTTCTCCATCGCCACCTTCTGCACCATCTCGAATATGCGCGCCATGGCCAGCCCGGCATTGACGCGCATATTCATCGGCGTCGAACCAGTATGCGCTTCCTTGCCGGTTAGCGTGAACTCGAGCCACCACAGGCCCTGGCCGTGTGTGACGACACCGATCTGCTTGTTCTCGGCCTCGAGGATCGGCCCTTGCTCGATGTGATACTCGAAATAGGCGTGCATCTTGCGCGCGCCGACCTCTTCGTCGCCCAACCAGCCGATACGTTTAAGCTCGTCGCCGAATATCTTGCCGTCGGGATCTTTGCGCGAATAGGCATAGTCCAGCGTATGCACACCGGCAAAGACGCCGGACGCCAGCATGGCCGGAGCGAAACGCGCGCCCTCCTCGTTCGTCCAGTTGGTGACGACGATCGGATGCCTGGTCTTGATGCCGAGGTCGTTCAGTGTGCGGATGACTTCCAGCCCGCCGAGAACGCCGAGAACGCCGTCATATTTGCCGCCGGTCGGCTGCGTATCGAGATGGGAGCCGACATAGACCGGCAGCGCTTCGGGATCCGTGCCTTCGCGACGGGCGAACATCGTGCCCATCCTGTCGATGCCGGTTTCAAGACCCGCCGCATCGCACCAGCGCTTGAAAAGATGCCGCCCTTCTCCATCCGCATCGGTCAAGGTCTGGCGATTGTTGCCGCCGGCGACGCCCGGGCCGATCTTGGCCATCTCCATCAGGGAATCCCATAGACGGTCGGGATTGATGCGCAGGTTCTCGCCGGGTGCGGCCATTATGGTCCTCTCATTGTCTGTCGACGTTGCGGCCGGCGGTTCCCGACGCCGGCCGCAACGTTTGGCTTGCGCTTAGTCGATCGCTCTCAAAACCTCGCGCACGTGGTCGATCAGCTCGTTGATCTGGCCCTTGGTGATGATGAGCGGCGGCGACAGTGCGATGATGTCGCCGGTGGTACGGATGAGCGCACCGCGCTCGAAGGCCTTCACGAAAGCCGAGAAGGCACGCTTGGTCGGCTGGCCGGCAATCGGCGCAAGTTCGATGGCGCCGATCAGGCCGATGTTGCGGATGTCGATGACATTCGGCTCGCCCTTCAGCGAATGCAACGCGTCTTCCCAATAGGGTGCAAGCTCTTCGCCACGAGTCAGCAGACCCTCTTCCTTGTAGGTGTCCAGCGTGCCGAGTGCGGCCGCGCAGGCGATCGGATTGCCCGAATAGGTATAACCGTGGAAGAACTCGATCATGTGGTCGGGGCCGTTCATGAACGTGTCGTGGATTTCCTTGGTCACGAACACCGCGCCCATCGGGACGACGCCGTTGGATACGCCCTTCGCGGTGGTGATGATGTCGGGCGTCACGCCGAAATAGTCAGCGGCGAACGGTGCTCCGAGACGACCGAAACCGGTGATGACCTCATCGAAGATCAGCAGGATGCCGTGCTTGGTGCAGATCTCGCGCAGGCGCTGCAGATAGCCCTTCGGCGGCAGGATGACACCGGTGGAGCCGGCGACCGGCTCGACGATGACGGCGGCGATGGTCGAGGCATCATGCAGCGTGACGATACGCTCCAGTTCGTCGGCGAGCTCCGCGCCATGTTCCGGCACACCCTTGGTGAAGGCGTTCTTTTCCGGCAGATGGGTATGCGGCATATGATCGACGCCGGTCAGCAGCGTGCCGAACATCTTGCGGTTGCTGACGATGCCGCCAACCGAAATGCCGCCGAAATTGACGCCGTGATAGCCGCGCTCGCGGCCGATCAGGCGGAAGCGCGAGCCGTTGCCCTTGGCGCGGTGATAGGCGATCGCCATCTTGAGCGCGGTGTCGACCGATTCCGAACCGGAATTGGTGAAGAAGACGTGGTCCATGCCCTTCGGGGCGATGTCGACCAGGCGGTTGGCCAGTTCGAACACGATCGGATGGCCCATCTGAAAGGCCGGGGCGTAGTCGAGCTCCGCCGCCTGCTGCTGGATCGCCTCGGTGATCTTCGGGCGGCAGTGGCCGGCATTCACGCACCACAGGCCGGCGGTGCCATCGAGGATCTTGCGGCCGTCGGAGGCCGTGTAGTGCATGTCCTTGGCGCTGACCAACATACGGGGCGCCTGCTTGAACTGCCGGTTCGCCGTAAACGGCATCCAGAATGCACTGAGATCGTTCGGCGTTACCTTGAGCCGATTGGACATGACCAAGCTTTCCTTTCACTGCTTCGTTTCGGTGCGGCCAACGCTTGGTCTTCGGCGCGTTTTCATGCTACGCAAATTTTTGACCGGATGGACAAACGTTAGCACCGCCATGGTGACGGTCAAGGGATTACTAGCGGAAATGCCGCATTCGAAGCGCGCTCCACAGCTCAGCAAAAACTGGTCCAGACAATTGGTCCAGAATGCCTTGAATGCCTTGTCTTGCAAAGGGCTTCCCACGACATGAACGCCCCTGCCCCGCGCCGTACCCGTATACAGCAGGAAAAGCGCGAGCTGATCCTGGAGGCGGCACTCGAAGTCTTCTCCATGCATGGTTTCCGCGGCTCGACGATCGACCAGATCGCAGAAGCAGCAGGCATGTCGAAGCCGAACCTGCTCTATTATTTCCGCCGCAAGGAGGAAATCCACGAGACGCTGATCCAGCGCCTGCTCGACACGTGGCTGGCACCGCTGCGCGAACTCGACGATGTCGGCGATCCGCTGACGGAACTGCGCAGCTATATCCGTCGCAAGCTGGAGATGGCGCGGGACTATCCCCGCGAGAGCCGGCTGTTTGCCAACGAGATCCTGCAAGGCGCACCTCGCATCATGCCCCTGCTGGAAGGTGAGTTGAAAAGTCTCGTCGAGGAGAAGGTCGCCATCATCAAGGACTGGATGCGTGCCGGCAAGATCGTTCGCACCGACCCCCGGCATCTGATCTTCTCGATCTGGGCTACGACGCAGCACTATGCCGATTTCGACGTACAGGTGCGCGCTGTACTCGGCCCCGACCTTGGTGGCGAAGGCCGCTTCGAAGATGCCGCCCGATTCCTGGAGCAGCTTTTCCTGGATGGGTTGAAGCCGAAGGGCAGCACAAACTGACAGCAATCATCGGCTTTGGTGCTCCCCTTCTCGTGAAGTGGAAATCGTCTCCCCACCGTTGATTTTGCCGGCAATCGTGCGAACTAATGCATGCGGGGGCATGGAGGACACTGCATGGAACAAGCAGCCACCGCTGGTGATGCCCAACTGATCATTGCCGCACTGGCCGGCATCGCCGCGATCGTCCTCCTGATAAGTTGGCTGAAGCTCCATCCCTTCCTGTCCTTGTCGATCGGTGCGCTCGGTGTAGGTCTCGCTGCCAACCTTGGTGCTGCCGCCTCCGTCGCTTCATTCACCAAGGGGTTCGGTACAACCATGGCCGGTGTCGGCCTCCTGATGGGACTGGGCGCGATGTTCGGCAAGCTGCTGGCCGATTCCGGGGGCGCCGACCGTATCGTCGACACCCTGGTGGGGCACTCCAGACCCGAAATGTTGCCCTGGACCATGGGGCTGGTCGGCGCCATCATTGGCCTGCCGATGTTCTTCGAGATCGGGCTTGTGCTGCTGATGCCGGTGATCCTCCTGGTGAGCCAACGTTCCGGCCAATCCATCGTCAAGATCGCCATTCCGACGCTTGCCGGCCTCTCCGCCATGCATGGCCTGGTGCCACCACACCCCGGCCCGCTCGTCGCCATCAGCACGCTTGGCGCAAATCTTGGCCTCACTCTTGCGCTCGGCGTTCTCATCGCCATCCCCACCGTCATCATCAGCGGCCCCATCTTCGCCACCATCGCCGACCGCTGGGTGAATGTGCCCACGCCCGAATTGTTCGGGCAAGCGGGCGACAGCCAGCAAGGCGCGACCACGCAACCGAACTTCGCCACGGCAGTCACCGCGATCCTGCTTCCTGTCGTCCTCATGCTCGCCCGCGCAATATCGGAAGTCGTTGCGCCGGGCTCACAAGCCCTGCTTCCATCTGCCCTGCATGTCCTGGGCGAGCCGCTGATCGCGCTCGGAATTGCGGTGATCGCCGGCGCCTTGATGTTCAGGATGCCCAAGGCCGCCGTGGCTCACAGTCTCGAAAGTTCGCTTGGTCCTATCGCCGGCATCCTTCTCGTTGTTGGCGCAGGCGGCGGCTTCAAGCAGGTTCTGGTCGACACCGGGATCGGCACGGTCATCGCAAATGGCATCACCGGCAGCGGCTTGCCGGTGATGTTCCTGGCCTGGTTCGTCGCGGTGCTGGTGCGCGTTGCCACCGGCTCGGCGACGGTTGCAACGGTGACCGCGGCCGGCATTCTGGCCCCAGTCGCGGCCGGCCTACCTCCCGCGCAGGGTGCGCTGATGGTTCTGGCCATCGGCTCAGGCTCGCTTTTCCTCTCGCACCTCAACGATGCCGGCTTCTGGCTGGTCAAAGGCTACCTCAACATGGACATCGGCCAGACGCTGAAGACCTGGACGATGATGGAATGCATCATTTCCGTCTGCGGCCTCATCGGCGTCCTGATCCTCGGAGCTTTCCTGTGAAGCCGCTCGTCGTCATTGTCATGGGCGTATCGGGCTGCGGCAAGTCGACGATCGCCGGCCTTGTGGCGGAACGACTGCATTGGGACCTGCTGGAGGGCGATGAGTTGCACCCGAAGGCCAATGTCGAGAAGATGAGCCACGGCATCCCGCTCGACGACAACGACCGAAGACCGTGGCTGGAAGCCATATCGCGTTGGATCGACGGGCGCATCCAGTCCGGGCGTCCTGCGCTCGTCACCTGCTCGTCGCTCAAGCGTTCGTACCGAGACATCCTGCGCGGCGAGAGCGAGAAAGGTGTCGTTGCCTTTGCCCATCTTTCCGGTTCGCGTGAACTGCTCATGGAACGCATGAAGGCCCGCAAGGGCCATTTCATGCCACCGAGCCTGCTCGATTCACAGCTCGCGACGCTGGAGCCCCTGCAGGCGGACGAGACAGGCATCGTCATCGACATCGGCGAGATCCCCACCGAAGAAGCGGATCAGGTCATCGACCGCTTGCATCTTGCCTGAGAAAGCGCGCCTCGCGCCTTGAACCCAATCAGCTCGCATGCAGAACTAGTGATCACGCATAGGGGGAAAACGATGCGCTTGAGACTGCTTGTTGCCGGGCTGACCATTGTCTCTTCCTTGTCTGCGCCGGCTTTCGCCGCCGGCACAAAGGTTCCGGCTGCCGCTCAAGGTGTATGGGCCGAGGCCGGCAAATGCAGCGGCACCACCGTCACCTTCACCGCAGGCACGCTTCAATACAAAGGGCAGAAAGCCCAGGCTGTCTTTTTCACGCCGAAGGAAAGCCCGCGTGGTTACGGCGCGATCCACTACAAGCAGGAAGGCAATGTCGATAACTTCGAATATGCCGACGACAAGGATCAGATGCTCTACAACCCGGAAGGGTTCGGCATGGGCAAGTCGGTGCTCTACAAGCGTTGTGCCGGTGCATCCGCATCGACTGCATCCAGCATAAAAAAGGCAGCCGGACAGGCGGAAAACCGGTGCGGCTGGCTGGTCAACCCGACGCCGGGCAACTGGTGGCTGGTCGACAAGGACGCAATGTGGGTATTCGCCACGCAAGGCAATGCCGAAGGGGCCGGGGCCGCCGGCATGGACAAGCTGCCGGATTTCGATCCGACCCAATATGTCAATTCCAATGGCAACTACGGTTACGGCTGCGCCTGTGTGAAACTCATCGCCGACCCGGCGACCAAGTCGGTGAAAAGCATAGTGGGTGGCAAGACCCTGCCGCTGGCCACCTGCAAGAAGGACAAGAGCCTGCCGCCAGAAAGCAAGCTGTAGGCGTCAACCCGCGTCGGCAATGACCAGCAGGAGACCGCCGGCAAGCGTGATATTGACCAAAGTGAGGTAAAGGTGCGGGTCTCGTTCCTTCCCCTGGAACAGAAACAGATTGTGGTAGAGCGCGGTCGCCAACATCAGGAAAACAATCAGCGCCAGCGCCGCCGGAACGACCCAGAAACCGAGGATCAACAACAATCCTCCGAACAACTGAACTGCGAATCCGGCAGCCATTACGGGCGCCGGCAGCAGCCACCCGTAATTGGTGGCACCGGATCTGCGTTCGTTGAAATGGGCAAAATTGCGGATGCCCGCGATCAGGAAGAACCCGCCGAAAATACAGCGTCCGATCAGCATCAAGATTTCCATGCCATCCATCCCCCGGCATTCGAAGCGGCATTGTGTGCAGCGCCTGAACCTTGAAGCGGTATCTCGACAAACGGTCAAGCCTGCAGCGAATTCGCGATCAGCGCCAGGATCGCGCCGGCCAGCGCGACATTGCCGACGAAGCCGTTGATCTTCGCAACGCGGTCCGGCCCCGGCTGGTAATCCCAGAAATTGTGGAACATCGGCGTCGCCACGATCAGGAACAGAAGCAGCAGCGCCGCTGAAGCTGCGGTGCAGACACCCGCGATCAGCAGCACCCCGGCAATGGCCTGTACGACGATGCCGGCCCAAAGCACTAGTGCCGCTTGCGGCACGCCGCGCCCGCTCATCAGCTGCGCCACGAAAGTCCGGTTCTGGATATTGCGCAGCCCTGCGAAAATGAAGGCACCGCCCAGCAAAAGTCGACCGACAAACAGAATCTCTTTATGAAAATCGACAAGCATCATCTTGATCCCCAAAAGAAAACAGGGCGCGGCCAACGCACCCTGCTCAATCTACGATTTTGATATCATGCGGCCTTGGCGGTCGGCATTGGATGAACGGCGTGGAACGTCACGCAGAGCCGGTTCCAGGTGTTGATCATGGCGACCGCGACGGTCAGCTTCACCAACTCCTCCTTCGAGAAATGCTGGAGTCCTTCCTGGTAGAGTTCATCCGGTACGCCGGCATTGGCGATCTTGGTCACCGTCTCCACCCATTTGAAAGCCATGCGCTCGCGCTCGGTGAACAGCGGCGATTCTTTCCAGGCGGCAACAAGGTAGAGACGCTGTTCGCTCTCGCCATCGTCGCGCGCCTCGCGGCTGTGCATTTCCACGCAATAGGAACAGCCATTGATCTGCGAAGCACGCAGCTTGATGAGGTGCAGAAGCCCTTTGTCGAGCCCGCTTTCCTCCACTGCCCTGTTCAAGCTGACGACGTACTTCATCAACTGCGGCGCCTCGGCGAAGAAGTCTAGCCTGGGTTGCATGATCGGTCCTTTCCTGGGTTACCGGTTATTCTGGGAAGTGGATTTCTGTGGCCGCGCATGATGGGCTGCGAAGGCACAACTGGCCTGAACGACGCGCGGGTCGGCATCGGCCATGAATTCGCTGATGATGTCGGACAGCTTCTCGGCAGCGAGTGCAGCGCGGTAGGCGCGCTCGGCACGCAGCATGGCGGCATTGATGCCGCAAGGCTGCACATAGGCTGAGGCGTCGATCCTGGCAGGACCGTTGCGGCGGATCTCGCCACACCGAAACGCCGGACGCGGGCCTTCCACGGCCAGCACGATGTCGAGCAGCGAGATCTTCTCCGGCACACGTGCCAACCGATATCCGCCGGTCGGACCGGGTACGGACTCAAGGATACGGGCGGCCGTCAACGCCTGCAGATGCTTCAACAGATAGCTGGAGGACAGGCCAAACGCTTCTGCCAGCGCCGAGGCAGGCATGGTCGCGTCATCCTCCAGCGCAGCGAGCATGGCTGCGGAATGGATCGCCGCTTCGACGCCTTCGCTCAGCTTCATGGTTGCCTCTCCTTAATCATGGATATTTTTTATCGTGGATATTTCTTATCGTCAATAAGAAGGCAAAAAAAGCGATGCACCGCTGCACCGCTTTTTTCGTTGTCTGTCAGAGACTATTCGGCAGCAACCTTGGCCATCGGATTGTTGGGGTGCGTCGTCCAGTTCGCGTAAACCGGCTCAACCGTCTTGCCGGTGCGCTGGTCGAGCGTGCCGGCGGCCAGCGGCACCATGGTGATGCAACCATCAACCGGGCAGACATTGACGCAGAGATTGCAGCCGACGCACTCGTCTTCCATCACCTCGAAATGGCGAACGCCTTCGACCATCGAAGTGATCGCCTGATGCGAAGTGTCTTCGCAGGCGATGTGGCAGCGGCCGCATTTGATGCAGGCATCCTGGTCGATATGCGCCTTGGCGATGTAGTTGAGGTTGAGATACTGCCAGTCGCTCACATTGGGTGTCGCGCGCCCGATGACGTCGTCGAGCGAACGGTGGCCCTTCTCGTCCATCCAGTTTTCGAGGCCGGCGATCATTTCCTGCACGATTTTGAAGCCGTAGGTCATGGCCGCCGTGCACACCTGCACGTTGCCGGCGCCCAAGGCCAGGAATTCGGCGGCGTCACGCCAGGTGGTAATGCCGCCGATGCCGGAGATTGGCAGGCCGTGCGTTTCCGGATCACGGGCGATCTCGGCCACCATGTTGAGCGCGATCGGCTTCACCGCCGGGCCGCAATAGCCGCCATGGCTGCCCTTGCCGTCGATCGAAGGCTCCGGTGAAAAACTATCGAGGTTGACCGAGGTGATCGAATTGATGGTGTTGATCAGCGACACCGCATCGGTGCCACCGGATTTGGCAGCACGCGCCGGCTTTCGGATGTCGGTGATATTGGGCGTCAGCTTGGTAATCACCGGCATGCGCGTGTACTGCTTGCACCAGCGCACCACCATCTCGATGTATTCCGGCACCTGGCCGACAGCCGCCCCCATGCCGCGCTCGCTCATACCGTGCGGGCAGCCGAAATTGAGCTCGATGCCGTCCGCGCCGGTTTCTTCCACCAGCGGAAGGATCGCCTTCCAGCTCTGTTCCTCACATGGAACCATGATCGAGGCGATCAGCGCGCGATCCGGCCAATTCTTCTTCACCCGCTTCATCTCGCGCAGGTTGGTCTGCAGGTCGCGGTCGGTGATCAGCTCGATATTGTTCAGGCCAAGCAGCCGGCGGTCAGCACCCCAGATCGCGCCGTAACGCGGCCCGTTGACATTGACCACCGGCGGGCCTTCCTCGCCCAATGTCTTCCACACCACACCGCCCCAGCCTGCCTTGAAGGCTCGCTCGACATTGTAGGCCTTGTCGGTCGGTGGCGCGGACGCCAGCCAGAACGGATTGGGTGACTTGATGCCGATAAAATTGTTGCGGATGTCCGCCATGGCTTCTTACTCCGCGTTTCGGGAAAAGAATGTTGTGTTGCGATCGACCGCGCGGCGCGGATCGGCGCCGGCATCGTGGGCATGCTTGACGAGCCCGGTCCAAAGCGCATCGTCCGTAGTCGTCTTGGCGCTTTGTTCGCCGATCTTCGATTTCACCAGATCAAACAGCTGTCCCATCGTAACGAGCTGCTCCGCCTCCGCTTTCTCGAAGCTGATCGCATAGGCCCTTTCGATGGCCTCGATCATCTCGACCTCATCGCCGTCTCCCCATAGATCCAAGGAATTCGCCTTGCGGGAGAACAGCCGGTTCATCGTCAGCCCATCAGCGTCCGATGGATGCTTTCGGCAGCGTCGCGCCCCGCGGCTACGGCCGAGACGGTGAGATCCTCGCGACTGTCGACAACACAGTCGCCACCCGCCCAGACCTTGGCCAGCGAGGTTCGGCCCTCACCATCGACTTTGATGCGGCCATTTTCCAGCGCGATGGCCTGACCGCTGCCATTCAGCGCCGCCGGTACGAAGGACTGGCCGATCGCCTTGAACACCTGATCGGCGGCAAGCCTCAGCGTTTCGCCGGTGCCGACAAGCTTGTCACCCTTCATCGCGGTGTATTCGAGCTCGATGGCGATCGCCTTGCCGCCATCGGCGATGACCTTTTTCGGCTGCAGCCAATGGCGGATGGTGACGCCGTTGGCAGCCGCTAGGTCCTGTTCGAACTCCGAGGCGTTCATGTGCTCTTTGCCGCGGCGATAGCAGATCGTCACCTCCTCCGCGCCGAGCAGCTTCGACTGCACGGCGGCGTCCACCGCCGTCATGCCGCCGCCGATGACCACGACGCGGCGGCCGACCGGCAAGCTGCCGAGGTCGCTCGCCTGCCGCAATTCGGCGATGAAGTCGACCGCGTTGGCAACGCCGTCTTGATCCTCGCCTTCGGCTCGCAGCGCATTGACGCCACCCAATCCCATGCCGAGGAACACGGCGTCGTATTTCTTGGTCAGCTCGGAAAGCTGATAGTCACGGCCCAGAGCCTTGCCATTCTCGATGGCAATACCGCCGATCGCCGTCACGTAGTCGACTTCGGCCTGGGCGAAATTGTCGACGCTTTTGTATGCGGCGATGCCGTATTCATTGAGACCACCCGATTTCGGCCTGGCCTCGAGCACGGTCACGTCATGGCCATGACGAGCGAGCCGATGCGCTGCCGCAAGCCCGGCAGGCCCGGCTCCAACGACGGCGACTTTCTTGCCCGTCGACTTGGCGCGGTTGTAGAACTGCTTGCCCTCGCCCATCGCCACATCCGTGGCGTAACGTTGCAAACGACCGATCTGCACGGGTTTGCCCTCGGCGGTTTCGCGTACGCAGACTTCCTCGCACAGCGTCTCGGTCGGGCAGACGCGGGCACACATGCCGCCAAGGATATTCTGGTCGAAGATGGTCTTGGCCGAACCAAGTGCATTGCCGGTTGCGATCTGCCGGATGAACATCGGAATGTCGATGGACGTCGGGCAGGCCTGCATGCAGGGCGCGTCGTAGCAGAAATAGCAGCGATCGGATTCGACAAGCGCTTCGTGATGGTCAAGTGGCGGATGCAAATCAGAAAAATTGTCGGCATAGGCTTCGGCCGACAGCCGGCCGCCGGCTATGCCTTCCTTGAAATGACCTGTCGTCATTCCTGTTCCCCATTATTGTGGTTTTGAGGAAGGCTAGCACGTTTTGTTTTTTTATCAATTGGTCAATTTTCGAGTTAAGCACCTGAAAAACCTCGAAAATAACATGACTTTTATTGTCATGATTTAACCGGGATCTTTGCTGCACTGCAGAAATTTACCGGCCGCTGTCGAAATAGCGCCCGTGTCATCGTCTTATAATCGCCGGCAGCAAATCATGGTCCAATCACCGGCGTGAATAGCCGCGAAACAGGGGAGAATGACATGCCTAGTCCTGCGAAATCCTTCTTCTGGTATGAGCTGATGACGACCGACCTTGATGCTGCGGAGGCTTTCTATACCGCTGTGGTCGGCTGGCGCGCGGAACCGTTCGACAAGGCGCCCGGATCGCCACGCTACATTGTCGTCAACGCAGGCGATCGCGGCGTCGGTGGTTTGATGACGCTACCGGAAGAAGCCGCCAAGATGGGCGTTCCGACGGCGTGGATGGGCTATTTCCCAACCAAGGATATCGATGCTTCGGTGGATGCATTGCAGAAGGCGGGCGGCACCGTGCATCGCCCGGTCGACGATATTCCGGGCGTTGGCCGTTTCGCCGTGGTCGCCGACCCGCAAGGTGCGGCTTTCATGTTCCTTGAGCCGAACGGTCCCGACCAGCCACCGGTCCCGCTGAACACCCCGGGTCATGTCGGCTGGCATGAACTTTACACGACCGACTGGCAGCAAGCCTTCGACTTTTATTCCGGTCAGTTCGGCTGGGTGAAGGACGAGCCCTTCGACATGGGCCCTATGGGCATCTACCAGCCCTTTGTCGTCGACGGCGTGGTCAACGGCGGCATGATGAACAAACCGGAACAGATTCCGGTTCCCGTCTGGCTGTTCTACTTCAACGTCACCGACATCGACGCCGCCGCCAAGCGCGTGACCGACAACGGCGGCAAGGTCGTCATGGGCCCGATGGAAGTGCCCAACGGCCAATGGATCGTGCAATGCACCGACCCGCAGGGCGCCTATTTCGCGCTCCTGGCGCCGACGCGCTGAGCGGCAACTACAGGAAGAGGCGTCGCGCCTCTTCCTGGCAGACAGCATCTACCCGCGCAATCTTTCCTGATTGCCATCGAACAGCGGCACGGGCTGCATGCGGGCAGCATGGCGACGGCCGAGATACTCGATCTCGAAGCCGTCGCTTTCGTCCGCGATCTCTTTCGGCACATAGCCCATCGCCACGGACACACCGGAATGGTGGGCGTAGCCGCCGGAAGTCACCCATCCACGCACGGCACCACCATGCCATATCGGCTCGTCGCCGATCACGTCGGCATCCACGGAATCGACAACAAAACTGCGCAGCCTCAACTTGCCGCCGGAAGCGCGCTCGGCGACAGCCGCTTTCTTGCCGATGAAATCCGCGGGTTTCGAATAGGCGACGAAGCGATCAAGTCCAGCTTCCAGCGGCCCATAGATCGGCCGGTATTCACGCGCCCACGAGCCGTAGTTCTTTTCCAGCCGCAGCGCATTGAGGGCTCGCGAACCGAACAGGCCGATCCCGAACGCCTCGCCGGCCGCCATCAGGGTTTCGAAGACATGGCGCTGATATTCCGGCGCCATCCAGATCTCGTAGCCGAGATCGCCAGTGTAACTGACGCGACCGACAAGACACGGCGCCATGCCGATATCGAGCGGCCTGATGTCCATGAATCTGAGGGCTGTAGCCGACACATCGGCATGGGTGACCTTGGCCAGGACCTCCCGCGCGTGAGGCCCGGCAATCGACAGCCCGACACGGCTCAGCCCAAGAGGCTCTATCTTCACCGAGCCGTCGGCGGGCAGATGACGCTCGAACCAGCGCATATGATATTGCTCGGCCACGCCCGAACCGGCAATGAACCATTCCGCGTCACCGTCCCGGCCCAGGCCGAGATTGGCGAGCGAAAAATCGCCTATCAGCTTACCATCTTCCTTCAGCATCGGAGCAAGGGTCATGCGACCTGCCGCAGGCAATTTGCACGCGAGCAGCCCATCGAGCCATGCCTCGGCTCCAGCGCCGGCTACCCGGTATTTGGCAAAGGAGGAAATCTCGGAAAGACCAACACGTTCGCGCGCCGTCTTCACCTCGGCAGAGACATGCTCGAAGTCTGTCGACCGCCGCCAGGAGAATTCATCACGCACGCCCTCCGGCGCATACCAGAGCGGCACTTCCAGCCCATAGGCGGAGCCGAACTGGGCGCCACGTGCCGCAAGCTGATCGTAGATCGGCGTCGTCTTCAGCCGGCGCCCTGCCGGCAGTTCCTCATTGGGAAAGCGAATGGAGAAACGACGCGAATAGTTCTCGCGCACCTTGGCGTTGGTATAGGTCATCGAAGCCCAGTCGCCGTAGCGCGCGACATCCATGGCAAAGATGTCGGCGCCGGGATCGCCATGCATCATCCAGTTCGACAGTGCCAGGCCGACGCCGCCGCCCTGGCTGAACCCTGCCATGACGCCACAGGCGACCCAGAAGCCCGGCAGCCCACGCACCGGACCGACGAGCGGATTGCCATCCGGCGCGAAGGTGAAGGGGCCGTTGATGATCTGCTTGATGCCCGTGTGCTGGAAGGCCGGGAAATGCCTGAAGCCGACCTCCAGCGACGGCGCGATACGGTCGATGTCCGGCTCCAACAGTTCGTGACCGAAATCCCACGGCGTTGCCTGTTCCGACCAGGGTTTGCCGGCCTTCTCGTAGGTGCCCATCAACATGCCGCCGCGCTCCTGGCGCAGGTAGAGTTCACCGTCGAAGTCGACCGCATGCATGATCTCGGTGCCGGTTCTCTTGTTCCAGGCTGCGACCTCGGGCATGTCCTCGGTGATGAGATACATGTGCTCCATGGCGAGCACGGGCAGTTCCAGCCCGACCATCCGGCCGACTTCACGCGCCCACAAGCCACCGGCATTGACGACATGCTCGGCCACCACCTCGCCCTTGTTGGTGATGATGCGCCACATGCCGTCCGGCTGGCGCGCGATGTCCTCGACCTTGGTGAAACGTTCGATCTCCGCCCCGTGCTTGCGCGCCGCTTTGGCATAGGCATGGGTGACGCCGGAAGGATCCAGGTGACCATCCTCCTTGTTATGGATGGCGCCGACGAACTGACCGGGATCGATCAGCGGCATCAATTCAGCCGCTTCCCGAGGCGAGATTTCCTCAAGCTCGATGCCGAGATAACGCCCCTTCGCCACCATGTTGCGCAGCCAATCCATGCGTGCCTCGGTGGCAGCGAGGAAAACGCCGCCGGTCAGATGCACGCCGGTCGCCTGCCCGGACAGCTCCTCGATCTCCTTGTAGAGACTGATCGTGTATTTCTGCAGCTTGGCAACGTTCGGATCGCCATTGATCGTGTGCATGCCGCCAGCCGCATGCCAGGTCGAGCCGGACGTGAGCTCGTCGCGTTCAAGAAGCACGACATCGGTCCAGCCGGCGCGCGCGAGATGAAACAGCACCGAGCAGCCGACGACGCCGCCCCCGATGACCACGACCCTTGCATGCGACTTCATTGTTCTTCCCGATAATTCAATAGGTTGGACGAGCTTTGAGATTCTCGGCAAGAGGCCGTTGATTCAATTTCACAAGCCGGCACTGGACCATCACGGCTCCCCGGCTCCGATCCCTTCCTTGCGCTTCGCCACATAGGCTTCCAGCGCTTCGCGTCGGGCTGCGTCCATCGGAGGCTGTACATATTCCGTCAGCGCCTTCTTCCACAGCCTGGTTGCGCGTTGCGTTGCATCGAGAGCGCCGGCTTCGGTCCAGGCCTCGTAGTTTTGCCAATTGGACAGCGGCGGCTGGTAGAAGGCAGTGGCATAGCGTTCCAGCGTGTGCGGTTCGCCGAAGAAATGCCCACCGGTTGGCACGCCTGCCAGTGCATCCAGCGCCAGCTCACCATCGTCAACAACGATGGGACGCAGGAATTCCATCATGTGCTGGATCATCTCGATATCGATGATGAACTTCTCGTACGAGGCGGTCAGCCCGCCCTCCTGCCAGCCCGCCGCATGGTAGACAAGGTTGCCGTGGCCAAGCACGGCACCCCACAGTGCCATCAGCGTCTCATAGGCCCCTTGTGCATCGGCCGCATTGGAGGCCGAACCCGGCGTGGTGCGATAGGGCAGATTGTATCGCCGCGCCAACTGCCCCGAAGCGATGTTGGCCTTGGTGTTTTCCGGTGTGCCGAAGGCCGGCGCGCCAGAGCGCATGTCGACATTGGAGGTGAATGCGCCGTACACGACCGGACAGCCCGGCCGCACCAGTTGCGCGAGCGTTATCCCGAACAAGGCCTCGGCGTTCTGCTGTGCAAGAGCTCCGGCCAACGTCACAGGGCTCATCGCGCCCATCAGGGTGAAGGGGGTTACGCAGACGGATTGGCCGAACTCGGCCATCGTCATCAATCCTTCCGCCATCATCTCGTCGAAGCGCCGCGGTGAATTGACCGAGATGACGGTGCCCACGCCGGGGTCGGCGGTGATCTCATCCAGTGAAAGCCCCCGCGCGATCGCCGCCATCGTGATGCCGTCCCGCGCCCTGCCCCCACCGATAGCCGAAACATGGAAAGGTTTGTCGGTCAGCGTGAGATTGGCGAAATAGGTATCGAGATGGCGCGTGTTGGCCGGCAATTCGATCGGCGCACAGACCTGGTTGCCCAGCATGTGAATGCAGTTGAAGTGCTGCGCGAGGCTGACCAACTCACGATAATCATTGAGATTGCCGGCGCGCCGACCGCGTTCGAAATCGTGCACATTGGGAGGCCCGGCGACCAGCGTGAAGTTGATGACATTGCCGCCGAACGTCAGCTGCCGGGCTGGGTTGCGCGATGCCAGCGTATAGGACGAAGGCGCCGTCTCGAGCGCTTCGGCGATCAGCCCCCGATCAAGGCGCACCGTCATGGTATCGTGATCGACATCCGCACCGGCGCTTTGAAAGAGCGCGAGCGCGCGGCGATTCATCAGCTCGATGCCGAGGTTTTCCAGGATATGCAGCGATGCCTGATGGATCGCTTCGACCTGATCGGCGGAAAGCAGCGCCATCGGTGGATAGGGATTTTCCACTCGGCGCGGTGGCAGTTGCGGGATCGGGACCCCGGCTTTGGAAAGGACGCGTCCGGCGCTGCGTCTGGCGCGAAGTGCGGTCATGGCGGCATCAGAGCGCCGTTCGGCTCATCTCACTATCAGGAATACGTCATTTCCGGACGAGATTTTATCTTCAGCGTCACCAATGCACTTTCAATAAAATAAAAGCGACACATCTTGTCGAAAAAATAGCAGTGGCGCGCTTTGCCTCGCATCCGCCAAACAGGTTAAGAAGTACCGCAAGACTCCTTTTATGATTTGCGACTAATGCTCTCGCCATGCGTGCGTACAGTTTTAGTCGAGTTTTAGCGATCGGTGTCGTGCTGGTGCTAGGGGCCTGTGCGACAGCGCCGAACCGCATCAACGATGTGTGCGCCGTTTTCGACCAGCGCGATGGCTGGTTCAATGACTGGCGCTCCGTGGCTGAGCGCACGCAACGGAAATACGGCATTCCGATGCATGTGCTGATGGCGACGGTGCGCAAGGAATCCGGCTTCAAGAGCAACGCCCGCCCGCCGCGCACCAAGCTTCTCGGCTTCATTCCGTGGACTCGGGTCTCGAGCGCCTACGGCTATTCCCAGGCCCTCGACGGCACCTGGAGCCAGTACCGACGCGAAAGCGGCAACTTCACCGCGAGCCGCACCAGTTTTGCCGATGCCGTCGATTTCGTCGGCTGGTATCACACCAAGACCGTCGATACCTACGGCGTGGCGCGCGACGACACCTACAATCTCTACCTCGCCTATTATCTCGGCTGGGGCGGCTACAAGCGCGGCGACTGGCGCGGCAACAGTGGCATTCAGCGCTATGCGCGCGACACCGCGGCCATGGCCGACCGCTACCGCGGCCAATTGCAAAGCTGTCGCTAAGCCGGGTGATCCGCAAGAGCAATTCCAGGAATTGCGTAAAAACAAAGAGTTAGAGCGTTTCCATGAAAAACGGAACGCTCTGAAGGAAGCAACTATCTGGGCTTTCTGCCGAACACCCGCACATATTCCTCTTCGCCGCCGTCGGCCAAGGCCTGGGCCTGCTTCACCCAATCATCGCGTTCGGAACGTCCCAGTAGCATCAGGCGCTTGTCGATCCACTCACGCTCGGTATCGGACCAGCCGGCGATCTGGGCGAAGCGATAGACACCGAAGTCGTTGAGAGCGATCTCGATCTGCGGTCCAATGCCGACGATCAGCTTGAGATCGTCCGGCTCGGCAGGTCGCGCTATGCCGGCTGGCCGACCGACATCGGCGGGATCGATCGGCTTCGGCGGTTCTACAGGCACCGAAGCAACATTCTTGTTTCTTGGGGTTTTCACCGCCTTGACGGCCGCGGTCTTCGCCTTGGCGCTCTTTGCTGGGCTGGCCTTTTTCGATGCTTCAGCCGCAGCCTTGGAGGAGGCTTTCCCGGTCACGGTTTTTTTTGCAGCAACCACTTCCACCGGGGGTTCAACCGCCTGGGTCTTCTTCGCCGTCTTGACGGGCTTGCTGGCAGCGGCGGTCTTGCGCACTCGCTTGCCCGCACCGGTTGCGGAGGCATGATCTGCGTCGATCACCGCTGCCGCATCATCTGGAACGCCTTCGAGCGCCGCATGCTCCTTGTCGAAGCGGATCACCGGTTCCATGGTCGCCAGAACCTCATCGGAGAGCCAGCACAGCGACCTGTGGCCATCGCCAAGGTCCTTCAGCGGCGGCACTTCCTTCTCGCAGCGGCCATCGGGCACAAGATGTTTGTAGCGGCAGCGTGTCTGGAACGGGCATCCGGTCGGCGGATTCATGGCCGAGGGAATGTCGCCCTCCAGCACGATATGCTTCTTCACCACCGAGGTGTCGGCGATCGGGATCGCCGACAACAGCGCTTCCGTATAGGGGTGATAGGGCGGCGAGAATATCTGATCGGTCGTGCCCTGCTCCACGATATGGCCGAGATACATGACGACGACACGGTCGGCGATATAGCGCACCACCGACAGATCGTGGCTGATGAAGAGCATCGTCGTCTTGTTCTTGCGCTGGATATCCATCAACAGTTCGGTGACGGCCGCCTGCACCGAAACGTCGAGCGCCGATACCGGTTCGTCCGCCACGACCACCTTGGCCGAACCCGCAAAGGCTCGCGCCACGCCAATGCGCTGTTTCTGTCCGCCGGAGAGCTGCCGTGGCTTGCGCTCGGCAAAGGCCCTCGGCAGCTTCACGAGGTCGAGCAGTTCCAGCATGCGCTGCTTGCGATCGGCAACCGTCTTGCCGACCTTGAACTTTTCCAGTGTCCGGATGATCTGGGAGCCAACCGTGTGGCTGGGATTCAGCGTGTCGAATGGATTCTGGAACACCATCTGGATGGCGGAAACCGTGTCGACATTACGCTTCTCGATGCCGGTGGACTGGATTTCGCTGTTGCCGAGCGTCACCTTGCCAGAGCTTGCGGTCTCCAATCCGAGCAAGACCTTGGCCAGCGTCGACTTTCCGCAGCCGCTTTCGCCGACGATGGCGACGGTCTCGCTTTCACGCGCTTCGAAGCTGATCGTCTCGTTGGCCTTGACCGTGCGGCCTTCACCGCCGCCGAACACTCCGCCGGCGCCGACATGATAGTATTTCTTCAAATCGTCGATCTTGAGCACGGGGGCGCCGGGCTTGACCGGTTCCGCGGCTTTCTTGGCGCCTGGTGGCAGTGCCGTCCAGTCGATCTCGTTGAAGCGCACGCAACGCGAGAAATGCCCTTCGTGGCCTTCGACATCGATCATCGGGATTTCGGCGGCGTTGCACACACCTTCGACGAAGTGGTGGCAGCGCGGTCCGAAATTGCAGCCCTTCGGACGCTCGTGCGGCAGCGGCAATTGGCCGGGAATGGCGATGAGGGGCCGTTCATTCTTGTCGGCACCGGGCAACGGGATCGAACGGAACAGTCCCTGCGTATAGGGATGCCGCATGCGGTCGAACACGTCCTCGATCTTGCCTGTTTCAACCGCCTCGCCCGAATACATCACCGTGATCTTGTCGCAGGTTTCCAGGATCAGTCCGAGATTGTGCGACACGAAGATCATCGACGTGCCGAACCGCTGGCCGAGTCCCTTCACCAGTTCGACGATGCCGGCTTCCACCGTCACGTCGAGCGCGGTGGTCGGTTCGTCGAGCAAAAGCAGCGCCGGCTTCGACAAAAGCGCCATGGCAATGACGATGCGCTGCTGCTGGCCGCCGGAAAGCTGGTGCGGATAGGAGCGCATCATGCGCTCCGGATCAGGCAGCTTTACCGCGCGCACCATCTCAAGCGAGCGCTGGTAGGCCTCGTCCTTCGACACCTTGTCGTGGATGAGAGGCACTTCCATCAATTGCTGGCCGATCTTCATGGCCGGGTTCAGCGAGGCCATCGGCTCCTGATAGATCATGGCGATCTTGTTGCCGCGGATGGAGCGAAGCTCCTCCTCGGTCATCTCGCCCATGTCCTTGCCCTGGAACTTGATCCGCCCGCCGACGATCCTGCCGACATTGGACAGGTCGCGCATGATGCCGAGCGACACGGTCGACTTGCCGCAACCGCTCTCGCCGACGATGCCCATGGCTTCTCCCGGCATCACCGTGCAGGAAAAATCCATGACCGCCGGTATCTCCCCCTTACGGGTGAAGAACGAAATCGAGAGATTCTCGATCTCGATGATCGGCTGGGCATTGGCTGTGTTCGTGGCTTTTACGGCTTCGTTCATGGCGTCGCCCTCCACTAGTCTTTCATTGATTGTTCACGCAGCGAGTCGGCGAGCAGGTTCAATCCCAGCACGAACGACATCAGCGCGATCGTCGGCGGCAATGCGGGGTGGATGAAGGAGCGCAGCAGGCGGCTGGCGTCCTTGATCGCGGTTCCCCAGTCCGGGCTTTCCGGCGCGAGACCGAGACCGAAGTAACCCAACGTACCGAGCAGGATGGTGGTGTAGCCGATGCGCAGGCATGCATCGACGATCAGCGGTCCGCGCGCATTGGGCAGGATTTCCCATAGCATGATGTACCAGGGCGTCTCGCCACGCGTCTGGGCTGCCGCCACGTAGTCGCGCGTCTTGATGTCCATGGTGAGGCCACGAACGATACGGAACACACCGGGCGAAGACGCGAACACCACCGCCACGAAGATATTGAGCTGGTTAGGGTCGATGTGCACGATCCTGAGTGGATCGGCATCGAATACCAGGCCGATATAGATCCAGCCGCCGAGCACCAGCGTCAGCCCAAGCAGCAGGTAGAGCCGATCAGGTCGGTTCTTGTAACGTGTCCAGAATAGCGTGCAGAAGAAGATGATCGGGAACAGGAAGAACAGTCCCGCCATCCCATAGGGGATCGGCGTGTCCATGATGCCCGGCGTGACGAGCAGGTAGAACAGCAGGATCACCGGGAAGGCCAAAACCAGGTTGGCCAGGAACGACAGCACGGTATCGATCTTGCCACCATAGTAACCAGCCGGCAGGCCGAGAGTGATACCGACCATCAGCGCGAAACCGGTAGCAGCAGGTGCAATGATCAGCACGATCTGGCTGCCATAGACCATGCGCGAGAAGATATCGCGCGCGAGCTTGTCGCCACCGAACAGGAACACGCCCTTGGAGGCAGGCTCGATGGCTCCGGGCAGCGCGTCCTTCATCACCGGGATCTGGGCGAGTGGATCGAAAGGAGCGACAGTCGAGGCGAAGATCGCCGTGAACAGCCAGAACAGGCAGATAACGACACCAGCTATGCCGACACTGCTGTCGAAGAGTTGGCCATAGAGGCCAAGCCGTTTCTTGTAGGCGAAGCTGGCGCCCAGCACGATGGCCAGCGCCAGCCATACCGGCCAGAACCGCACAAGCACGCCGACGATGATGTTGAAGGCACCGATATATTCGATCTGCATCGCTCGCCCTCCCTACTGCACACGGATGCGCGGATTGAGATATGCATAGCCGACATCCGAGATCAGCTGGGTGATCAGCACGATGAACACCGAGACCAGCGAGCAGCCAAGCAGAAGGTCGATGTCATTGTTGCCGGCAGCCTCCACCAGCGTGTAGCCGAAGCCCTGATAGCGGAACATCGTCTCGACGATGACGACGCCGGTCAGCAGCCACGGAAACTGCAGCATGATGACGGTGAATGGCGCGATCAGTGCGTTGCGCAGTGCGTGCTTCATGACCACGCTGGAGAAGGACAGGCCTTTCAGGCGCGCGGTGCGGATGTACTGCTGCGTCATCACCTCGACCATCGACGCCCGCGTCATGCGTGCGATGTAGCCAATGCCGTAGATCGCAAGCGTGATCACCGGCAGCGTGAAATTGTAGAAAGTGATGCCTTGCGCCGCTGACGCCGCAGAACCGTTCAGCCAGCCGAGCCAGGACGCGAAGATCACGGTAAAGATGACGCCCGAGACATATTCAGGCGTGGCTGTTGTCGCGATGGACGCCACTGACAATACACGGTCCGTGCGCGAGCCCTCTCGCATGCCGGCCAGGATGCCTATGAGCAGCGACACCGGTACCATCACCACCAGCACCCAGAACATCAGGATGCCTGTTGCGCGCAGCGCTGGAAACAGTTTGGCGGCAACCGTGGTCTTGAATTTGGTCGAGCAGCCGAAATTGCCTTGCAGCACGCCGGAGTAAGCCGGCTCGACCGGATCGTTGCAGAACGAGAAACGCTGGGAAGCCTTACCGGTCGCAGGATCGACCATTGGCTCCATCTTGAGAACGCCCAGCCAATGCCCATAACGAACAAAGAAATTCTGCCGGTAGCCATGGTTGACCAACCAGCTTTCCAACTGTTCTGGCGGCGTGTGCATCTCGGTCTGGCTGATCGCCAGCTTCTTCAGATTCGGTTCGAGATTCACCAGAAAGAAAACGACCAGCGTCAGGCACAGCATGGTCAAAAGAATCGTGCCGATGCGTCTGGCTATAAATGAGAGCATTGCGTCCCCCTGCCGGCCGGGTTGGGGTCAGAAGCGATCAACCCTGTGTCAAAAATCTTTTGTGATTTAAGGCCGTCGCGACAAGGGGCGCCGCGCCGGCGATGCCACGGGGGCGGAAGATTGGTATCTCCCGTCCCCGTCGAACAATCAATCAAGCCTGCTCGAGCCAGACCTTGCCGAAGTCGTGCTCGTAGGTGGGGTGCATCGAGTGGTTCTTCACCTCGGGCTTGATGTTGATGTAGAGCTTGCGCCAGTAGGGCTGAATGATGATGCCGGAATCCTGCAGCGTCTGCTCGATATCCTTCATCACGCCCTTGCGCTTCTCGGCATCCGCGATCGAAAGCGCCTCATTCACCTTCTTGTCGAAATCCGGGTTGGCATAGGCCGTTTCGTTCCAGGCTTCGCCGGTGCGATAGGCAATGGCGATCACCTGGATACCCAGCGGGCGCATGTTCCAGTTGGTTTCCGAGAAGGGATATTTCGTCCAGTCGTTCCAGAAGGTCGAGCTCGGCAGGACCGTGCGCTTCACCTTGATGCCAGCCTCGCGCAACTGCGCTGCAATCGCGTCGGTGGTGTTCTTGTGATAGTCCTCGTCGTTGCTGATCAGCTCATGCTCGAAGTCGAGAGCGCCGGCGTCCTGCAGCATCTGCTTGGCCTTGGCCGGATCGCGCTTGATCTTGGGCAGTTCCACATATTCCGGATGGATCGGCGCAACGTGGTGGTTCTCGGCAACCGTGCCGGCATTGCCGTAGCCGAGCTGCAAAACGATCGCGTTGTCGACGGCCAGGCACATCGCCTGACGCACCTTCTGGTCGTCATAGGGCTTCGCCTTGACGTTGAAGCGGGAGCACACGGTGGCGGCCGTCACCACTTCCGAGGCTGGCGCACCGACATCGGCGATGATCTTGATGTAGTCGGCAGTCGTCTCGTGGTTGGTGTGCACCTCGCCCGATTCGAAAGCCGCGACGGTGGCAGCCGGGTCGGTGCCGTAGTCGATGAATTCGACGCCATCGAGCAGTGCCTCGCCACCCCACCATTTGCCGGTTTCGCGGCGCTTGTAAACGACCTTCTGGCCGACATCGTAGGAGACGAGCTCGAACGGACCGGTGCCGATCGGGCAATTCTTGAAGTTGGCGCCCTTTTCATCGAACGTCTTGTGCACGACGAGTGCAGGATAGTCGGTCATGTTGGCGATGATGGCGATGTCCGGCGTGGTCAGCTTCAGCTTGACCGTCATGTCGTCGACTTTCTCGACCGAGCCTTCGCGCAGTTTCTTGGTCTTCTCGTCGACCAGGCTGCCGAGACGGCCCGGCATCGAGTTACCTTCCGCGGCCTTGTCGGCCCAGCGGGTCAAATTGTAGATCACGTCGTCGGCCGTGAACTTGTCGCCATTGTTCCACTCAACGCCCGGACGCACATGGAGCGTATACTCCGTGGCATCGTCGTTGATTTCCCACTTCTCAAGCAGATACGGTTCGAACGTGTATTCCTTAGTGTATTTCACCAGCGGCTCCAGCGCCTGGCGTTCGGCATTGGAGATTTCTGACCAGTCTGCGGTGCGCGGATCCTTGGGATCCTTGATGTTCATCGCGACCTTCAGGACACCGCCCTTCTTCGGCGTCTCCTGAGCCTGGGCAGGCGTCGGCGCGGCTATGCCCAACAGGCCGTACGCCATGGCAGTCGAAGCACCGAAGATGCTCGCCATGGCCAGGAACTCGCGACGGTCGATGCCACCGGCCTTGGCCTCTTCGGCCATCGCCAGGATATGATCCGGAACGCGATCGCCATTGCTTTCATAAATTGTCATGACTAGCTCCCATTATTGGCTTTTCGCCTTTTAACATTCCGCACCTGACCGCCGTTGTCAAAGAACGATCAGTGTGAGAACTCGCAGCAAGAGTGCAACTTTGAAATGGGAGCAACTGGCGCAATAGCGACAATCTTGGCGGAAATTTGCTATCGAGGGCAAAAAACAGACGCCCACCGGTTTTGCGTAAACCGCGTGCATTTCTGTAATGATACAATTGGCAATGCTGTGGCAGCACCAGTTCCACCGCATCGTCGGTCCACCCGCCCCGTCACGCCAAGAGCGGCGGCCTAGTATTCCTTTTCGTAGAAGATACCGCCCTTGGCCTCGCCATCATCCGAGGCTTCGCCGCGCAGCTTGACGCCCTTGCCGACATTGAAGTCGATGCGCGCCTTGCCTGAACCCGGCTTCTCACCCTTCTGGATATTCAGATAGGTGCGATCGTTGAGGTATTTGCCGGCCGACACAGCCGTTCCGCCCTGATCGTCGGTGGTGACGTCGAGATCGTCGACACCCAGCTTGCCGCGCAGCTTCTCTAAAAGTGAAGTGGAGCCGCCGACGCCGCTGAGCTGCGCTGCCGCTTCCGCAAGCTGAGCGATCTGCAGCGGCGACAGATTGGACATCGATCGGCCGAAGATCAGCCGTGCCAGCACCTCGTCCTCCGGCAGCGCCGGCACCGAGGAGAACGAGAACTTCGGATTGGTCGCCTCCCCCGAGACAGTGATCGTCACTGTAGCATCGCCGGCGCTCGATTCGGCCACCATGTTGAGATACGGCACCAGAGAACCGGAGAAGGTCAGTGTACCTTCCGTGAAGGTCAGGCGCTTGCCAAGAATGGACAGCCGCCCGCGCTGCAGCGTGAACTTGCCGACCGCTTGCGGCGCGGAGGCGGGCCCGGCGAGGCGCAGATTGCCGCCGAGTTCGGCATCGAGCCCGCGCCCCATCACGAAGATCTGGTTGGGCGCATTGACGGTGACGTCGAGTGTAAGGCCTCCGCTTCCGCTGCTACCGCCACTGCTGCCACCGGAAGGACGGAGCGCCTTGTCCTGCGCCCTGACCGCCGCCGGCGCGTCCTTGCGCTTGATGTTCAGGGTCGACAGCGAGGTCGGCAACCGCTCCGGTACGGTGACGACGACCTTGCCGAGATTGATCGTTCCCGCGACCACCGGCGCCGTCGCCAGTGGCCCCTTGATGGTGAGGTCGCCACCGAGATTCGCCGTCACGATGCGGCCGTCGGTGTAGCGGCCGTCGACCAGCTTGATCGACAGATCAGCAGGAAAGCCCTTCGCGGCATCGATGCCAACCGTGCCGCCCGCGGACAGCGTACCGCGAGTCGAGAGGGTGCCAGTAAGCCGGTTGATCGTCGCGATCCCGTTGGCCATGCCGATGTCGAGCGTGATGTCCTTGATGCCAAGTCCGGTGTTGGCATCAAGGATGCGTGCCCCGGACGAGCGAACCGAACCGGCGATCACCGGCTTGGTGGCTGGACCACGCACCTGTACCGAGACATTTGCACCACCCGTCAGGGAAAGTCCCTGTTCCGCAAGCTTGCGCGCCAGCAGTTCGAAGGGCACGTTGCCGGCAATATCCACCGATAGATTGGGCGTACCGGCGGTGGTCACGGAACCACCACCCTTCAGCGCCAACCCGGCCCCACCACCGATATCGGCATTGAAGGTAAGTTTGTTGGCCGCAAAGGTGCCGCCGGATGCAATGTTGATTGCGCCGATGCCGGCATCGCGTGTCGCCGCAACTCCGAGCCCACTGGCCTTGATGTTGTAGGTGACCGAAGGCGCAGAAGCAGCGCCGGTGACCTTGGCCGTGCCGGACACCGTGCCGGCGGCGCCAAGCCCCGGCGAGAACGAATTGGCGGCGGCAACGGGCAGATTGGCCAAGGCTACATCGATGTCGAGAGCCTTGCCTGCAGTACCGGTGATCGTTGCGCGGCCGCTGTCGACACCGACCACCAGCTTCCGGATCGTCGTCGTGCCATTGGCGACGGTAATGGTCGAAAGTTCGGGGATCACCGCCTTGAGGCCACGGATCACGGCTTGGCCGGAGGTCAGTTCGAGCGTGGTCACGCCGCCGGTCGATTTCACGCGTCCGGCTGCCTTGGCTGGGATATCCTTGACGGTGGCTCCGCCGGAAAAGCCGGTCCATTCGCCATCACGCTTCAGGTCGATGGCGATACCGGTGACAGTCGTCGTGCCGGAAGTGACCGCATCCGCGCGGACGGTGCCGGAGACCGCGGGTGCTGCCGCGTAGTTGGCCACCAGCGCATCGATTGCCACGTTCCTGGCGACCAGATCACCACGCTTGACACCGGCCTTGGCCTGCAGCGCCACTTCAGGCACGCCGTCGCGCTTGGCGAAACGGACGGTGCCACGCACATCGCCTTCCGCCTTTTCCAGCGCCAACGCCGCCAGCGGCCCGATGTCGGGCAAGTCGATCGTCACCGTTCCTTCCGGGAGGAAAGCTTCGTCGAGAACGAGATCGCCGGCGATGCCGTTGTTGCCCAACGCAAGCTTCAGCCCGTCGATACGGCGCTGGCCACTGTCCGTCTTGAGCACCGCCTTGCCCTGAAGTGGTTGCCCGGCAACCGTGGCAGACAGCGTGACGTCGGCAGCAGGGTTGGCAACATCAGCCCTGCCGGTTGCGGCAAGATTCAATCCGCTGATTTCACGCCCCGCGACCTCGAGCTTGTCTCCGCTCAGCGATACCGAAACATCGGGGGCGACCATGACACCTTTCGCTGTGACCGAAAGGCCGATCGAGCCCTTGGCTTCCTTGGAAAGCAGCGAGAGGTCGGCCAGCGCACCCTTGAGTTCGGCAACGATCTGGCCTTCATGCAGGCTGGCACTACCGCTGGCGGACACGGCTCCGGACTCCAGCGCAATGGAATCCGCCGTCACGGTGCCTTTGGCATCGCGTCGGATCGCCGCCGACAGCACGGCACGTTCGCCAAGCACCGGCCGTGCGGCCGCAGGCAATGCCGACGAAGCGGCATCCGCCTTGACGTTCAGTTCGATCGAACCATCGACAAGGGCCATCTTGCCGTTGAAATCGCCGACCAGCGTATCCGAGCGGATGGAGCCCTTGTCGACATTGATGGTTTCCTTGGCCAGGCTGCCGGCGACATCTGCCCGGATCTTGCCGGCGATCAGCGGAGCAATGGTGGGATTGTCCAACCCGATCTTGTCGACGGTCAGCGAGCCGGTCATCGGCCCGACACGGTTGGCAACGTCGAAATTGTCGGAATGGATCGTCAGGTCGATGTTCTCGAACTTGGTGACGGTTGTCGTGACCTTGGCCAGCGAGGCACCGATATCAAGCATCGGCGCACTGCCTTCGCCGAAAGCACGCAGCGACGCAGATTTCATCTCGATGTCGATCGGACTTTCCTTGCTGCCGAGCGCCAGCGGCAGCGTCGGGCCAACCGAGTTGAACTGGAGCGAAAAGTCTGTGGCACCCTTGGGATCGATGTGGCCGGCGGCCGTGCCGCGCACGGCATTGCTGTTGATCTGTGCCTGCTCGATCTCCACGCCACCGGTCTTGGTGGCGGTGCCGGTGAAGGCAAAATCCGTCTGACCGGCGAGTAGCGGCTTGAACCGTTCAGGCAGGAAGCGGGCAAAATCGCCGTCGCCCTTTGCCTCGATGCGATTGCCCTTTTCAGTCTGCTGATTGCGGCCGGTCAGTTGCGTGACCACCTGGCCGTCGACGCTGAAGCTGCCGGCACCATTCCAGTCCGCCAGCGAACCTTTTCCGGCAAGAGTGATGTCGACCGCCGGATCACCTGGCAACTGCAGCAGGTTGGCGAGGATCCCGCCTGCAGGTTCCGATGCCTTCACGTCGAGATCGAGTTTGTTGTCGGCCGGTGCGAAATCGACGGTCGCATCGACAGTACCCTGCTTGCCATCGTTGCGCGCGACATTGAGCTTGGCCGCCACCGCAAGTGGCGAAGCATCGGCCTTGAGGGACCCTTTGGCAGCCAATTGCGCGACACCTGCGCCGGCCAGCGCTTCGCCGAGCGCGATATCGGGCAGCTCGATCGCCTTGATGTCAACGGACACCGGCAGGCCACCACCACCTTCGGTATCGCGCTTCGGCTCGCCCTCGGACACCGGAAGCCGCGCCGCTTCGATGCGTCCGACCGCGACGCGGTCTGCGCTGAATGTCTTTGTCAGCAGCGCAAGCGGCGACCAGTCCACCGCCACCTGACGCAGCACAAGCCATGGGCCTTTGCTGTCCTCCAGCACGACGTGATCGACCCTGAGCGCACCCGACCAGATGCCGTCGATGCCGGCGACCGTCACCTTGCTCTCCGGCGACGAGGCCATCGATGAGATCAGGCCTGCGAGATTGTCGCGGCCGCGCTCGGTCGTGGTGAACACGATCAAGGCACCTAGCGCCGCGGCAACGATAACCGCCACCACATAGAGAAAGATACGCAATGCGCGTTTGAATAACTTCGCCATACCGTCAGAACGCCTGGCCGATACCGGCATAGATGCCGAAGCGAGGGTCGCCTGGTTCCCGGTTCAATGGTACTGCGCCGTCGATGCGCAGCGGCCCGAACGGCGTGATGTAGCGCAGACCGACACCGGCGCCGACCTTCATATTGGAGAAATCGGGGAATTGCTCGGTGGAAACCGTACCGGCATCAACAAACGGTACGATGCCGATCGTATCTGTGATGCCGATGCGCATTTCGGCTGAGGTCTCGAAATAGGACAGACCGCCGATTGGTTGGCCGTTGATGTCCTTCGGACCGATGCCCTGATAGGCATAACCACGTACCGAACCGCCACCGCCCGCGTAGAAACGCCGGTCGGCCGGAACGTCCTGAAGGCTTGCACCGACAATCGAACCGATGGCAGCGCGACCGGCGAGCACGAAGCGGCCCCCGCTGTCGACTGCTTGATAGGCGCTGCCCTCACCGCGCAATTTCACGAAGGTGGCGCCGTTCAGGAGATCGTAGCTCGGCTCGGCATAGGCCAAAAACCTGAAGCCGCTCTTCGGGTTCAGCTTGTTGTCGCGATTGTCAAAGACATATTGCAGCGGCACGCTGGCGATCAGGTAGTCATGCTTGCCGAAACTGTCGGTGATCTTCGAATAATCGAGCGAAATCTCAGCCGATACCGTCTGCCGCTTGTCCAGTTCGTAGGACAGTCCCACGCCGCCCTTGGTCGAGAAGCGGTCATAGGCGTCGGGATGCTCGTACACCGTTTTCAGATTGGCGAAGAACTTCGAGGCTGGCCCGACCACACCCGGTTTCTCGAACATGATGCCGGCATTATAGTTCAACTCGCCGAGGGCGTTGGCGCCGATGCCGCTGATCGCCCCTTCGATGCGCAGCTTCTCGGCGCGACCAAACAGGTTGCGGTGGCCCCAATAGCCTTCCAGCCCGAGGCCCTCGGTGTTGGAGAAGGTACCGCCGACGCCAAGATAACGCGGCTTGCGTTCGCTGACCTCGACATCGATCGGGATATTGCCGTCGGCATCGAGCTTGTCGCCTTCCTTCAGCGAGACGCTGTTGAAGACCTCCAGCCCAAGCAGACGATCGCGAGCGTCCTCGATCTGCTTCGGCGAATAGCGCTCGCCGCGCTTCAAGCCCGTCATGTATTCGGTGAATTCGGGATCCACCGCCTCGGTGCCTTCGACGGTCGTCTGGCCGATACCCGCGACCGGACCGGCTTCGACGGTCAGCGTCACATCGAGCCGCCCCCCATCATGGTCGGCCACGACTTCGCGATCGGTGACCTTGGCCAGCGGTCTGCCCTCGTCCTTCAACGCCTTGACGAGCCGCGCTTCGGCTTTCAGCACTGCACCGGAACTCGCGTCACCACCAGAGATCAGGCCGAAATCCGCACTCGCCATGCCGGCGGCATCGCCCTTCAAACGGATGTCTCCGAGTGTGAATTTCTGGCCTGGCCTTACGGTGATCGTCACCGGTACAGGTTGTTGCCCCTTGAATTCGGCGTCGGGCGGCAAGTCGTCCAGCGACTTGCCGGCAATGGCGATGTCGACGACACCTTCGTAGCGGGCATCTTCATAGAGCGCAGCAACCAGTTGCTCGCGATCCCCGCGCGCCTTGGTCATCAGACCGAGCGAACCGGACACCGGGCGTTCTTCGTCGTTCTTCAGGCTGGAGACAGTCTCCAGTTTTTCCTTCAGGTCGTCGTCAGCGTCCGGAGCTTCGATGGTCACGGTGTAGCGCAAGGGATCGGTGATCGCCTCGTCTGTTTCCTCTTCGGAACCCCAGAGCTTGATTCCGAACAATTCGAAAGCCGAGGCGCTTCGCCCCTCGATCATGATGGCGGAGACGCTGAGCGTGGCCAAAAGCAGGGCGCGCGAAAGCGCACGCCAGGACGTGCACTCCAACAAACAACGCCTCACCACAACAGGCATCTACTCAACCTGCCCTCGAATCCAGACTCTGTCCTCCCAATGCACCCAAATGCTAAAATTGGAATGAACGTGTGAAGTCCTCGTAAACTCACAATGCGGCCACAGTTCAATTGTCCGAATTGTACCGGGCTTGGAATACACACCTTTTGTGCAGTCGCAAAATTGTGTGATCTGTGCCCTAGATAAGATGTCCCGGCGACAGGCCGGCAAAAGATGTCTGCAACCAGCGGTTTGCACGCCGCTGGGAGCGTTGACAAGCCTTGCCGAAGCTTGAACATGCCGGGGACTATCAGGTGCCAGGAGGGTGTGATGGCATTGCGCGCGGCTCGTTTTCTGCCGATTTTCTTCTTTTTCCTGCTTGCTTCGTTCGGCGCCGTCCAGGCGGCGGACACAAAGCGCATCGTGACAACGGATAATTCCGATTATTTCGGCTTCGACCTGCGATCCGAGCAGAACCTCACCCTCGATCAGTGCAAGACGACCTGCCTTGGCGATTCGGCCTGCCGCGCCTTCACCTACAACACCAAGGCGAAATGGTGCTTCCTCAAGTCCGACTTCAACACGCTGAAGCCCTTTGCCGGCGCCGTCGGCGGCAAGGTCGTCACCATCGACACCGCTCCGGACATCGGCGCCCCTGCGGAACTCAGCTATTTTCCGGCCTGGATGGCCGATCAGGCGCAGCAATACCGAAATTTCCTGACCGGCCCGGGCTACACCAAGCCCACGGATGGCCTGACCACCTTGGAGCAGGAAGCCGAGCAGTCGGCGCTCTCGGGCGATCATCGCACCGCCATGCAGAAATACGAAGCCGCGGCTTCGGTCATGCCGGACGATGCAGCGCTTTGGCCCAAACTGGCACGCGAGATCCTGGCGACGCTGGAAGCCTCCAGCGACAATCAATCGACGCTGCAATCCAACGCCACCTCGGCCGCCTATCTCGGCTACAAGCTGTCGCGCACTGCAGGTGCCCGCGCCGAAGCGCTGGCGCTGCTCGCTGGCGGGCTCGATCGCCGCGACCAATATCGCCCGGCGCTGCAGGCCTATGAGGCCAGCCTCGCGCTCGAGAATTCCGCGGCGGTCCGTTCCGAATATGAAGACCTGAAAGCGCGCAAGGGTTTCCGTGTCGTCGAACACACCGTCGATGCCGACACTTCCAGCCCACGCATCTGCGCGCAATTCTCCGAAGAACTGGTCAAGACCGGTGTGGACTATGCGCAGTTCGTCACCATCGGCGGCGCAGCTCCCAAGGCCGTCGAGGCCAAGGACAAGCAGATCTGCGTCGAAGGGCTCGAACACGGCCAGCATTATGACGTCGTCTTCCGCGCCGGCATTCCCGCCGCCATCGGCGAAGTGACCGCCGCTCCCGTAACGCTGTCGATCTATGTGCAGGACCGTGCGCCGTCCGCCCGCTTCACCGGCGACAGCTTCGTGCTGCCGTCCGGCGTACGCCGCGGCATTCCGGTCGTCACCGTCAACATGAACGCCGCCGACATGAAGCTCTTCCGCATCGGCGACCGCTCGCTGGCGCAGCTTCTCTCTGGCTACCAGTTCCTGCGCCAGCTCGACGGCTACGACCTTTCCAACATCAAGGAGCAGATGGGCCAGCCGATCTGGGAAGGCCGCATGGAGATCGCCGGCGACCTCAACAAGGAAGTGACGACGTCCTTCCCGGTCGACGAGGCGCTGCCGCAGCGCAAGCCCGGCGTCTATATCCTCACGGCGCAGCCGGTGGACGACAAGAGCGACGAGTACAATTCGCGCGCCACGCAATGGTTCGTGGTTTCCGACATCGGCCTTTCAACCTACACCGGCCAGGACGGCCTCAACGTCTTCGCCCGCTCGCTGGGCAGTGCCAAGCCGATCCAGGGTGCGGAGCTCACCCTGCTTGCCCGCAACAACGAGATTCTCGGCACCGCCACGACGGATGGCGAAGGCCGCGCAGTCTTCAATCCGGGCCTCACCCGTGGCGAAGGTGGCATGGTGCCGGCGGTGCTGATGGCCAAGCAAGGCGACCAGGACTTCGTCTTCCTCGACATGGCCAAGGCCGGTTTCGATCTTTCGGACCGCGGCGTGGCCGGTCGCGCCGCACCCGGCGCGCTCGACGTCTATGCATGGACCGAGCGCGGCATCTACCGCGTCGGTGAAGACGTGCACGTGCAGGCGCTCGCCCGCGACGATGCCTCGAAGGCGGTTGAGAACCTGCCGTTGACCTTCATCTTCACGCGCCCCGACGGCGTTGAAGCGCGCCGCATAGTCAGCGACGGCACCTCGGCCGGTGGCCATGCCGTCGATCTGGCGCTGGAACCCAATGCCATGCGCGGCACCTGGACGGTGTCGATCCATACCGATCCCAAGCAGGCGGCGGTAGCGACGCATATGTTCCTGGTCGAGGATTTCGTGCCCGATCGCATCGAGTTCGACCTCAGCGCCGACAAGAAAGAGATCGCCCAGGGAGAGACCGCCAACATCACCGTAGATGGCCGCTTCCTCTACGGCGCGCCGGCGGCCGGGCTTGCGCTGGAAGGCGAGACGACGCTGTCGGTGACGCGCGACTGGGACCGCTTCAAGGGCTTTGCCTTCGGCCTCGCCGACGAACAGGCGGCACAGCCGACCGTGACACCGCTGGCCGATCTGCCGCTGGTGGGCGACGATGGCAAGGCAACCTTCCCTGTCGCGATCGACCAATTGCCGGCCACCACCAAACTGGTGAACGCCAAGGTGACGGTGCGCATGCGTGAGACCGGCGGCCGCGCCGTCGAGCGTTCGCTCGATCTCGCCGTGCGCCCGCAAGGCGATCTGATCGGCATCCGACCAGATTTCGACAATGACGAGGTGCCGCAGGGCGGCACCGCCAAATTCAGCCTGATCGCGGTGGATCGCGACGGCAACCGAAAGGCCCTTGCCGGCGCGCAATGGTCGCTGGTCAGGGTCGAGCGCAATTATCAATGGTACCGTAACGGCGGCTCCTGGGCTTATGAAGCCGTGAACCTCACCAAGGCCGTTGCCAATGGCAAGGTCGATATCGCCACCGACGGCGAAGCGACGGTCTCGCTGCCGGTCGATTGGGGACGCTACCGGCTGGAGGTCGAAACGGCCGATCCCGAGGGTCCGGCCTCGTCCTACGAGTTCGATGGCGGCTGGTATGTCAGCGCCACCTCGACCGAGACTCCGGACGGTCTGGAGATCGCCCTCGACAAGGACGACTATGCCGTCGGCGACACCGCCAAGCTGAAAGTGTCGCCGCATTATGCCGGCGAACTGCTGGTAACGGTCGGCGCCGACCGCCTCCTCAAAACCTTCAATGTGAGCATCCCCAAGGATGGCGGCACCGTGGATATCCCGGTCACCGACGACTGGGGCGCTGGCGCCTATGTCACGGCCACCCTGTACAGGCCGGGCGACGCGGAGCAGAGCCGCATGCCGGCTCGTGCCATCGGCGTGAAATGGCTGAAGATCGATCCAGGCACCAGGAAGCTCGGCGTGGCACTTGCCCCACCTGCCAAGATGGAGCCTCGACAGACGCTGTCCGTGCCTGTCTCGGTGACCGGAGTAGCGCCCGGGAGCGATGCCTATGTCATGGTGGCCGCCGTCGATGTCGGCATTCTCAACCTCACCAACTACAAGGCGCCGGACCCGGAGAACTGGTTCTTCGGCCAGCGCATGATGGGGCTGGAGTTGCGCGACCTCTACGGCCGCCTCATCGACGGCTCGCTCGGCACCACCGGCAAGCTGCGCACCGGCGGCGACGGCAATGCCATGCAGAGCCAGGGCAGCCCGCCGACCGAAAAGCTGGTCGCCTTCTTCTCGGGCATCGTCAAACTGGATGCCGAAGGCAAGGCCACCGTCGATTTCGACCTGCCGCAGTTCAACGGCACCGCGCGCGTCATGGCCGTGGCATGGACCAAGGAAGCCGTCGGCCACGCGGTGAGCGACGTGATCGTTCGCGATCCGATTGTCATCACCGCCGGCCTGCCGCGCTTCCTGGCACCCGGCGATGCCGCGACCATGCGGCTTGACTTCGCCAATACGGATGCGCCGGCCGGCGACTATGCGCTCGCCATTGAAACAACCGGCGACATCACCATCGGCAATGAAGCTGTACCAGCCAAGCTCACCTTGGCTGAAGGCAAGCGTCAGACGTTGAGTGTGCCGCTGATCGGCGTTTCACCGAGCGATGCCACCATCACGGTGAAGCTTACCAAGGACGGCGGACCTTCCGCCGAACAGACATTGTTCCTTCCCGTTCGTCCCGCCCAGCTTCCCGTCCCGGTCCGTCTTGTGGTGGACCTGAAGAATGGAGCTTCACTGCGCGTGGACAGCGAACTCCTGGCGGCAAGCACGTTGCAAGGTTCCTCGGTCAGCGTCGGCGTATCACAGTCGGCGGCGCTCGACGTGCCGTCATTGATCCTGTCGCTCGACCGCTATCCTTATGGTTGTGCCGAGCAGACCACCAGCCGCGCCCTCCCCTTGCTCTACATGAGCGAAATGTCGAAGGGCTACGGCATCCCGGACGATCCAGGCCTGCACGATCGGGTGCAGGAAGCGATCTACAGGGTGCTGAGCTACCAGGCTTCCGGCGGCAGCTTCGGCCTGTGGGGCCCGGGTTCGGGCGACCTGTGGCTGGATTCCTACGTCACCGATTTCCTGACAAGGGCACGCGAGGCCAAATACGACGTACCCGCCCAGGCGATCTCGCAGGCGCTGGCAAACCTGCAGAACTCGCTCGGCTACGATCAGGACGTCCAGGATCGCGGCTCGCAGATCGCCTACGCGCTCTACGTTTTGGCCCGCAACAAGAAGGCGTCTGTCGGCGACCTGCGCTATTATGCCGACACCAAGCTGGAGGCCTTCTCCAGTCCGATGGCGGTGGCGCAACTGGCCGCCGCCCTGGCGCTCTACGGAGACGCGCAGCGTTCGGAGGCTACGTTCCAGGCAGCGCTTACGCTGGCCAAGAACACCAGCAACTATGACTGGTACCGTTCCGACTACGGCTCAGGGCTGCGAGACGGCGCCGCAATGCTGGCGCTTGCCGCTGAATCCAAACCCGTACCGTCGGTGGTGCCAGAACTGGTCAAGCTGGTCGAAAGGCAGCGTGCCGTGCAGCATTGGACGAGCACCCAGGACAATGCCTGGATGCTGCTGGCTGCCCGCGCACTGAAGAACGGCAACGACACCATCAAGCTCGCCATCAACGGTCAGCCGCACAGCGGTGCCTATTCGACCGAAATGACGGGAGAGACGCTGCTCGACAGCCCGTTGACCGTAGCCAATGCCGGCAAGAACGGCCTGCAGGCTGTCGTCACCACCATCGCCGCGCCGGCACAGCCTCTACCGGCGGGCGGCGACGGCTTCACCATCGAGCGCACCTACTACACGCTCGACGGCAATGAGGCGAATGTCAGCGAGGCCAAGCAGAACGAGCGTTATGTCGTCGTCCTCAAAGTATCGGAGCTGAACGACTGGCCGCAGCGTGTGCTCATCACCGACCTGCTGCCGGCCGGCTTCGAGATCGACAATCCGGGTCTCGTTTCTTCGGCTCAGCTTTCCAACTTCTCTTGGCTGGCGCAGACCAATGCCGCGCATCTCGAATTCCGCAACGACCGTTTCGTCGCGGCCTTCGACCCGGCCGCGGAGGACGGCGACCGCACCAAGACCCTGGCCTATGTGGTTCGGGCGGTGACGCCCGGCGTCTATGCGCATCCGGCGGCCAGTGTGGAGGACATGTACCGGCCGCAATATTCGGCCCGCACCGCCACCGGCATGATGGAGGTGAAGGCGCCGTAAGGCCGGCGCCGCGAGGCGGTCATGACTGACGCTGTCTCCCCTCACCCCGCGCGAAAACGACTGCGGCGCTTCGCGATCCTCGCCGGCGCTGCGGTTGGCCTTGCCGCAATTGCTGCCGGTGGGCTGTGGGGGCTCGACCGTGCCTTTCCGCCGCCTTTGCCGGAGACACTGCCGGTATCGGCCGAAGTCCTCGACCGCGACGGTGCGTTGCTGCGGGCCTTCGCCACGAAGGACGGATACTGGCGTTTGCCGGTGGGCCTCGATCAGGTCGACAAGAACTTCATCGACATGCTGGTCGCCTATGAGGACAAGCGCTTCTGGGACCACGAAGGTATCGACCCTCTTGCACTGGGACGTGCGGCGATGCAACTCGCCGGCAACCGCCGCATCGTCTCGGGCGGCTCGACACTGTCCATGCAGTTGGCTCGCCTGATCGAGCCGCGCGAAAGCCGTTCCGTCGGCTCCAAGCTGAAGCAGATGCTGCGTGCGCTGCAGATCGAGCGGCGGCTGTCAAAACGCCAGATCCTGGAACACTATCTGACCCTGGCGCCCTATGGCGGCAATCTCGAAGGCGTCCGCGCCGCCTCGCTTGCCTATTTCGGCAAGGAACCGCGCCGTCTCACGGTTTCGGAAGCAGCCCTTCTGGTTGCGCTGCCGCAATTGCCGGAGCGCCGCCGTCCTGACAAGAACCCTAAGATTGCACAGGCCGCACGGGATCGGGTGCTGAACCGCGTGGTCTCGGCCCGACTGATCGGCGAGCGTGAGGCGCGCCGCGCGGCACTCGACGACGTCTCGGGCTTGCGACGGCCCTTGCCTGCCTTCGCGGCGCACACCGCCAACACCTTGCTGCGCAGGGCGGAAGTTGGCGCACCGCTTAAACTCACCCTTCGCAAGAGCGTCCAGGAAGGGTTGGAAGCCGTCGCGCGCGAAGCGGCCGCCCGGCTCGGGCCGAAACTGTCAGTCGCCATGGTGCTGGCCGATTCCCGCACGGGCGACATTTTGGGCAGCGTCGGCTCTGCATCATTCTTCGATTCCAGCCGTGCCGGCTGGATCGACATGACCCGTATCGTCCGCTCCCCGGGTTCGACGCTGAAGCCTTTCATCTATGGACTGGCCTTTGAACAAGGCATGGTCGCGCAGGAAACGATGATCGAGGACAGTCCGGCCGACTTCTCCGGCTACAGGCCGAAAAACTTCGACATGGGCTATCAGGGCGACGTCTCGATCCGGCAGGCCCTGCAGCTTTCGTTGAACGTACCCGCGATCCGCATCCTGGACGCGGTTGGGCCGGCGCGGTTGACCGCCCGCTTCCGTCAGGCCGGCGTGTCCCCGGTTCTGCCGCTCAACCAGCCGCCGGGTCTCGCCATCGGTCTCGGTGGCGTCGGCACCAGCCTGCGCGATCTGGTCCAGCTCTATACCGGCCTTGCCAATGGTGGAAAGGTGCACCCGCTGCGCGACGGCACCGAGGCCGTGCCTGTGGCTGGCAACGCCACCACCATCCTGGACGAACAGGCCAACTGGCAGATCACCGATATCCTGGCCGGAGTGAGACCGCCCGAAGGTGCACCGCGGCGCGGCATCGCCTACAAGACCGGTACATCCTATGGCTACCGCGACGCATGGGCGATCGGCTTTGACGGCCGTTATGTGCTGGGCGTCTGGGTCGGCCGCGCCGATGCCAGTGCCGTGCCCGGCCTCTCAGGCTATGTGTCGGCAGCACCCATCCTGTTCGAGGGTTTTGTCCGATCAGGCCTGGCCGCTGTCGCCTTGCCCAGCCAACCTGCCGGTGTGCTGCGACCGAGACGCGAGGACCTGCCGGTCACCCTCGCCCGTTTCGGAACAGGTGCCGATACTCCGGTCGGCATTGCAGCCACCGAACCGGCGCCGCGTATCGTCTTCCCGCCCGACGGCGCCCGCGTCGATCTCGGTGTCTCGGGGTCCGAAGCCACACCGCTGGTGTTGAAACTTCAGGGTGGCCGAGCGCCATTCCGCTGGCTCGCCAACGGCAAGCCACTGGCAGGGATCGATCGTCGCCGTACCGCGACCTGGCTACCGGACGGCAGTGGTTATTCGACTTTGACCGTGATCGATGCCGCCGGCCGCGCCACCAGCGTCAAGGTGTTCATCGAATAGGCTGGCCGAGCCCGACGGCCTGCGGCATTCAGATTCCAATCCGTGACTCCATTTGTGATCGGCCCATAGGTTCGGGTGAGGTAGAATTTTCTTGCCCGGCCACCAAATCGCTGGAACTTTTCTTCGCAGGCCCGAAAAAGGCAACTTTCGCCGCACCCAAATTCTACAATTTCGATAGAGTAGAATACAGTTCAACGGAGGCGGAAATGACCAAACCTCATTTCAAGAAACTGCTCGGCATCCTCATTGCCGGTTCTGTCCAGTTCGGTGCACTCGGCTTCGCGTTCGCTGATACCACCATCCTCAACGTGTCTTATGACCCCACTCGCGAGCTCTACAAGCAGTTCGATGAGGCCTTTGCCGCCTACTGGAAAAAGGAGAGTGGCGAGACGGTAACCGTCCAGCAGTCGCATGGCGGTTCCGGCAAGCAGGCACGCGCCGTCATCGACGGCCTGGAAGCCGATGTCGTCACGCTGGCGCTGGAAAGCGACATCAACGCGATCGTCGAGAACTCGAAGAAGATCAATCCCGACTGGCGTACCAAATTCGAGCACAACTCAGCCCCTTACACCTCGACCATCATCTTCCTGGTCCGCAAGGGCAACCCCAAGGGAATCAAGGACTGGAATGACCTGGTGAAGGACGGCGTCCAGGTCATCACGCCGAACCCCAAGACCTCCGGAGGAGCGCGCTGGAACTATCTCGCTGCCTGGGCCTATGCCAACGCACAGAACGGCGGCGACGAGACCAAGACCAAGGAATTCATCTCGAACCTCTTTTCGCACGTGCCTGTGCTCGACACCGGTGCCCGCGGTTCGACCGTGACCTTCGCCCAGAAGGACCTCGGCGACGTGCTTCTGGCATGGGAAAACGAGGCCTATCTCGCACTCGACGAGTTCGGCGCCGACAAGTTTGACGTCGTCTACCCGCCGACCTCGATCCTGGCCGAGCCGCCGGTTGCGGTCGTCGATGCCAATGTCGACGCCAAGGGCACGCGCAAAGTGGCGGAAGCGTATCTGAAATACCTCTATTCGAAAGAGGGCCAGACGATCATCGCCAAGAACCATTACCGTCCTGCCAAGCCCGAGCTCGTTCCAGCCGAGGACCTTGCCAAGCTGCCCGAGATCAAGCTTGTGACGATCGATGATCCGCAATTCGGCGGCTGGAAGAAGGCACAGCCTTATCATTTCGCCGACGGTGGTATATTCGACCAGGTCTACAAGCCGGCGCAGTGAGGGTTGCGGCGACGCCACGACGTTGTCGAGGCGCCCACCGGTAAGGGAACAGGAAGGGACGGACTAACAACAACATGACCACGACACCCGCGCAGGCGGGGTGGCGGTTCAAGCAGCCGAGTGTCATTCCGGGTTTCGGACTGACGCTCGGCTTCTCGCTTGTCTACCTCACCCTTATCATTCTCATCCCCCTGGCCGGGCTGGTCTGGCGTTCCGCATCGCTCGGATGGGTCGATTTCTGGCGCATCGTCACCGCCGATCGCACCTTGAAAGCACTGGAAATCAGCTTCGGTACCGCGTTGATCGCGGCCGCAATCAACGTCGTTTTCGGCACGATCGTCGCCTGGGTGCTGGTGCGTTACAAGTTTCCCGGTCGGCGTGTGGTCGACGCCATGGTCGACCTCCCTTTCGCACTGCCGACCGCCGTGGCCGGTATCGCGCTCACCACGCTCTATGCGCCGAACGGCTGGCTGGGCAGCCTGTTGATGCCGCTCGGCATCAAGGTGGCCTATACGCCGCTCGGCATCATCGTCGCGCTTGTCTTCGTCAGCCTGCCCTTCGTGGTGCGCACCGTCGAGCCGATCATCGAAGAGATCGACAAGGAGGTCGAGGAAGCAGCCGCCACGCTCGGCGCCAGCCGCTTCCAGACCATCACCCGTGTGCTTTTCCCAGGGCTCGCGCCGGCCATCATCACAGGTTTTGCGCTCGCCTTCGCACGCGGCGTCGGCGAATACGGCTCGGTCATCTTCATCGCCGGCAACCTGCCCAAGGTGACGGAGATCGCCCCGCTGCTCATCGTCATCCGGCTGGAGGAGTTCAACTACGCCGCCGCGACCGCCATTGCCGCTGTGATGCTGGCCATATCCTTCGCCATGCTGCTCGTCATCAACCTCCTTCAGGCATGGAGCCGCAAGCGCTATGGCTGATCCGGAAATCAAATCCTACGAGCCGATGCACGACAACCCGTCCGCGGCGGTCACCGAGAGCCGCTCGGCGCGCACTGTGCTGATGACGATAGCCTTCGTCTTCCTCGGCATCTTCCTGCTCTTGCCGCTCATCATCGTCTTCAAGGAAGCCTTCGCCAAAGGCGTCGGCGCCTATTTCGCATCGCTGAACGACCACGACACGCTGTCGGCCATCCGCCTTACGCTGCTTGTCGCGGTGATCGCCGTACCGCTCAACGTCGTCTTCGGCATCGCCGCCGCCTGGGCGATCGCCAAATTCGAGTTCAAGGGCAAGGCCTTCCTCACCACCTTGATCGACCTGCCCTTTTCGGTCTCGCCGGTCATTTCCGGCCTGGTCTATGTCTTGTTGTTCGGCGCCCAGGCCGTGCTCGGGCCCTGGCTGAAATCGTACGGCATCGAAATCCTCTTCGCCGTGCCGGGCATCGTGCTTGCCACTGTCTTCGTCACCTTTCCTTTCGTCGCGCGCGAGTTGATCCCGCTGATGCAGGAACAGGGAACCGGAGACGAGGAAGCCGCGCTTTCGCTCGGCGCCAATGGCTGGCAGGTCTTCCGATACGTCACTTTGCCCAATATCAAATGGGGCCTGCTCTACGGCGTGCTGCTCTGCAATGCCCGCGCCATGGGTGAATTCGGCGCGGTATCGGTGGTCTCCGGCCACATCCGCGGCATGACCAACACCATGCCGTTGCATGTCGAGATCCTCTATAACGAATACAACGCCGTCGGTGCTTTCGCCGTGGCCTCGCTGCTGGCTGGCCTCGCGCTCGTCACTCTGATCTTGAAAACCGTTCTCGAGATGCGCTACGGCGCCGAACTCGCCGCGACACGCGGACATTGACAGGGACATTTGAATGGAAGTTCGCGTTGCCAATGTACGCAAGGAATTCGACCGGTTTCCGGCGCTCCGCGATGTCTCGCTCGACATCCGCTCAGGCGAGCTGATCGCGCTGCTTGGTCCCTCCGGCTCCGGCAAGACCACCTTGCTCAGATTGATCGCAGGATTGGAGAGGCCGACCACCGGCAAGATCTTCTTCGGTGACGAGGATGCATCGAGCAAGACCATCCAGGAGCGCAATGTCGGTTTCGTCTTTCAGCACTACGCGCTGTTCCGCCATATGACGGTGGCGGACAATATCGGCTTCGGCCTCAAGGTCCGTCACGGCGCCACGCGCCCGTCGAACGAGGAAATCCGCCGTCGCGCCTCGGAACTGCTCGATCTGGTCCAGCTTTCCGGCCTCGAGAAACGCTATCCTGCGCAACTCTCCGGCGGCCAGCGCCAGCGTGTCGCGCTTGCCCGCGCCATGGCGATCGAGCCGAAAGTGTTGCTGCTGGACGAGCCTTTCGGCGCGCTTGACGCGCAGGTCCGGCGCGAACTGCGTCGCTGGCTGCGCGACATCCACGACACCACCGGCCACACGACCGTCTTCGTCACCCACGATCAGGAGGAGGCGCTGGAACTGGCTGACCGCGTCGTGGTGATGAGCCAGGGCCAGATCGAACAGATCGGTAGCGCCGACGAGGTCTACGACACGCCGAATTCCCCCTTCGTCTTCGGCTTCATCGGTGAATCGAGCTCGCTGCCGGTCAGGATCACCGACGGCCAGGTCTGGATCGCCGACCGGCCCATCGGCCTTTCGGCACCGAACCATCCTGCCGGCGATGCCCTGCTCTACTTCCGCCCGCACGATATCGAGCTGCTCGACGGCTGCAGCGGCTGCATTGCCGGCACGGTCGCCGCCAGCCGCCGTGTCGCCGGCACCCGCCGTGTCGAGCTGGAGATCGGTGGCGAACGCCAGCGCGTCGAGATCGAACTGCCTGTCGACCATATCGCGACCCAGAAGAGCCGCATCGCTTTCCGGCCGAGCCGTTGGAAGCTGTTTCCGGTAAAGCGCGGAGAAAACTAGCTCGCGCAACCACTCCTCAGGCAATACAGAAAAACCATTCCGGAAATACCAATATCCGGGATGGTTTTTCTACTTCCGACCAAGGCTACAGACCGGCATTCCTCGTCTTTGTGGTATCAGGTTCTAATGTACGGACTTCCGCAGCATATTTTTCCAACGGAGTCCTTTCATGAAACGCCTTTTGCTCGCCGGTGTCGCGCTGGCCGGCTTGGTCCTCGCAGCAGTGCCCGCCTCTGCCGCAGAGAAGCTGCTCAACGCGTCCTATGACGTCGGTCGCGAGCTGTTCGCACAGGTCAACAAGGCTTTCATCGAAAAGCATCCTGGCATCACCGTCGACCAGTCGCATGCGGGAACTTCAAAGCTGGCACGCTCGATCGTCGAAGGTCTTGGCGCGGATGTCGTGACCTTCAACCAGGTTCCGGATGTCGACTTCCTGGTCAAGCAAGGTTTTGTCTCGGCGGATTGGCAGAAGGATTTCGCCAACAACGCCTCGCCCTTCTATTCCCTGCCCTCCTTCCTGGTAAGGGCCGGCAACCCCAAGAACATCAAGGACTGGGATGATCTCGCCCGAGAAGGCGTCCAGGTGATCTTCCCCAACCCGAAGACCTCCGGCAATGCGCGCTACACCTATCTGGCCGCGACAGCTTACGCCAAGGAGAAGTTCAAAGGCGACGAAGCCCAGGTCAAGGAATTCGTCTCCAAGATCTTCGCCAACGTGCCGGTATTCGATACCGGTGGCCGTGCTGCCACCACCACCTTTGCTGAACGCGGCATCGGCGACGTGCTGATCACCTTCGAGTCTGAAACGCAGGGCATCGCCCGCGAATACGGCACCGACAAGTACCAGCAGGTCGTTCCGTCCGTGAGCCTGCTGGCCGAATTCCCGGTCGCCATCGTCGACAAGGTTGCCGACGAGCATGGCACACGCGAACTCGCCAAGACCTATCTCGATTTCCTCTACACGCCGGAAGGCCAGAAGATCGAGGCAGAGAACGGCCTGCGCGTGCGTGACGAAAAGATCGCTGCCGAATTCAAGGACAAGTTCCCCGAGGTGCGGCTCGTGACAGTCGAGGACGCATTCGGCGGTTGGGAGAAAGTTCAGAAGGACCATTTTGCCGAAGACGCGTTGCTGGACGAGATCTACGGCAACCGCTGATCTTGGGCGACATTTAATTTTGGATAAGCCGGCGCAAGCCGGCTTTTTCATTTCTATCGGGCAGTAGTGCCAATTTTGCAGCATAAACCCATCGCGTTTGGAAAACGGACGGAAAATCAACGCTCTTTTCATTGTATATCGACAAACTGGACTCTATTCTCTCCTTGTGCGTCCTGGCTGATCGTTTCGCCATGATTTACGCACAAACAGCCGGCAAACGGCTGATGGGATTGCGGCTCAGGCAGTGACAGGCATGCTCACCAAAAAAGGCAAATACGGGCTGAAGGCCCTCGTGCATCTGTCGCGGATGCCGGTCGGGCAACTGGCCTTCGTCAACGACATCGCCGTTGCCAACAACATCCCGAAGAAGTTCCTCGACGCCATCCTCGGCGAATTGCGCAATGCCGGCTTCGTGCAGAGCCGCAAGGGCAAGGATGGCGGCTATCGCCTCGCTCGTCCCGCCGCCGAGATCAAGATCGGCCACGTCGTGCGCGTGCTCGATGGCCCGCTGGCGCCGATCCCTTGTGCCAGCCGCACGCAATACCAGCGTTGCGAGGACTGCAACGAAGAGACCTGCGAAGTCCGCCACATGATGCTGGAAGTGCGGCAGGCCATTGCCGACGTGCTGGACAATCGCAGCCTGGCGGCGATGCGCGACGCCGACAATGACGACTACCCGCTGGAACTGTCCTCACAGTCAAACTGAGGAAGTTCCCGGAGATCGTTATCCGGCGGCTAAACAGCCGCCGGCTGCGGCCGGCCTACTCGCCACAGAACTAGCAGCATCACCGCCAGGTTCACCACGTTCCACGCGATCCCATTGAGGAAAGCCGCGGCATAGGAACTGGTGAGGTCGTAGATCCAGCCCGACATCCAGCCGCCCACAGCCATACCGATGATGGTGGCCATGATCACCAGGCCGACGCGCTGGCCCGCCTCGGCAGCCGGCATATATTCGCGCACGATGATCGCGTAGCAGGGCACGATGCCACCCTGCGACAGGCCGAAGACCAGCGACACGATGTAGAGCGAAGCCAGCCCGTCGAAGGGAATGTAGAAGAACAGTGCCAGGCATTGCAGTGCCGAGCCGATCAGCAGCGTCTTGATGCCGCCGATACGGTCGGCAACGAAGCCGGATGCCAGCCGGCTGACCACGCCGGCGGCGAGCATGACCGACAGCATCTCGGCACCACGCGCCACGCCGTAACCGAGGTCCATGCAATAGGCGACGATGTGCACCTGCGGCATCGCCATCGCCATGCAGCAGCCGAAGCCTGCGACGATGAGGAGCCCCTGCAAAGCAGCCGGAGACAGCGCGATCGGCTGCACACGGCGAGCGGTCGAAGAATGCGAACCGGTGAACGCTTCGCGCGGCGCGGGCTGCCGCATCATCAACACCAGCGGGATCATGGTGACGAGGCAGAAGATGCCGATGACCAGATAGGTGAAACGCCATCCCTCGGCCGCGATCAGCGGCGGCATCACCACCGGCCACAACGCGCCGGCCAGGTAGTTGCCGCAAGCAGCTGCAGCGACGGCAACCCCGCGCCGCCGATTGAACCAATGCGAGATATCGGCGACCAGCGGTCCGAAGATCGCAGCTGTGCCGAAGCCGACGAGAATCCCTTGCGCCAGCGTGAACTGCAGGATCGAGCCGGCAAAGGATGCCAGGATCATGCCGGCCGCAAGCGTCACCGAGGACAGCAGCGCCGGCATCCAATAGCCCATGCGATCGACTGCGCGCCCGACCAGCACATTGCCGGCGGCAAAACCGATCATTGTCGCCGTATAAGGCAGGGATGCATCGGCTCGGTCGACACCGAATTCGGCCTGCACCGCGGGCAAGACGACCACGACTGCCCACATGCCGACAGCACCAATCGTACCCAAAACGATGGAGACGGCGAGCCTCAACCAGGCTTCGCGGCCATCGATGACGGAGGTGGCGTCCGCCGACTGGACGGGATGCTGGTTCATGTCGGATGCGGGCTCCGTTACGGCAGTGCCCGCACTTATCCTTCACCACATCCAGGGCCGGCAGCGCCAAGCTGGACCAAAAATTAATGCCAGAAATGCCTTCAGGGCCGCGACACCACGCCATTCTGGGTGATCATCATATTGGTCAGCGTGCGCTCGGCATGGGTCAATCGCCAGTCGAGCATCTTCTGCGCATAGCGTAGCACCGTCGATGCCATTTCCGGCCGGTCAGCCAGATTGGTCGTCTCGTGCGGGTCCTCGACGAGATCGAACAGCAGCGGCGGCAGGGCAGCGAAATGCACGTATTTGTAGCGGTTGTCGCGTATGACGGCGTAGCTGCACTGATCGGATGTGATGCCAAGCGAGGTCTCTGCCTTCTGCGTCGCCACGGTACGGAAGTCGTGTTCGAAGAAGACCGCTTCTCGCCAGTCGGCCGGCTTCTCGCCATGCAGCAGCGGCAACAGCGAGTGGCCATCGCAGGCACGCGGCTTTTCGAGCCCGAGCCAGTCGAGAACGGTCGGCATGATGTCGACAGCTTCTGTGAATGTATCCACCGCCGAGCCGCGCGCAGCATCGGCATCGACGCGGGGATCGCGGATCACCAGCGGCAGATGGAAGGCACCGTCGAAATAGACCTCCTTGCCCCAGGCATGATGCTCGCCCAGCATTTCGGCATGGTCGCTGGTGACGATGATCAGCGTGCGGTCATACTCGCCGGTTCGTTTCAGATGCTCGATGATGCGGCCGAGATGGTGATCGACTTCGGCGATCAACCCGTAATAGGTTGCGCGCATCTGCCGGATTTCCAGCTCATTGGCAGAAACCGGATCGAACGGGCTGTGCTCGTCATAGCCGCCGGGAACGCTCACCCGATCCAGTTCATAGGCAAGCATCGGATGCTGCCGCTTTTCCTCGGCTAGGCTTGCCGCTCGCGCCGGCAAGGTCACGTCTGCAGGATCGACCATGGCATTGTATGGCTCGGGCGCGATCAGCGGCGGGTGCGGCCGCAGGAACACGAAATGCGCGAACCACGGGCTGTCACGCCGCACCGAAAGCCATTTCAGGAAAGCGTCGGTCAGGAACGCAGCTTCGCTATGCTCGGCCGGATAGATCGTCGGAATATAACGGAAACCACGGTCGTCCGGCTTGTCGAAGCCGGCTCTCGGCCGGAAGACATCGGCTCGACCGCCCGGCAGATCGTAGCCTTTGGCGAGAAGATCGGCGATCCATTCTTCCATTTCGTCGGGCAGATGCAGCGCCGCCTCGAACCCCGGCATCACGCTTTCATAGGTCTTGAGCGACGGATCGTTGGCGTCGAGATCGCGCGGATCAGCGCTGGTATCGGTATAGCCGAACAGGGCTGGCCGGTAGCCAGCCTTGCGCGCTTCCAGAGCGATGTTGGTGTGGCGTGCATCGAGCGGCGTGCCGTTGCGGCCAGAGCGATGGTTCATGAGATAGAGGCCCGTCAGCAGGCTGGCACGCGAAGGACCGCACGGTGTGCACTGGCCGAAATGCTTCCGAAACAGCACCCCATCCGCAGCGAGCGCATCCAGGTTCGGCGTGTGCACATTGGGATGGCCAAGCGCTGACAGGCAATCGCCACGCCACTGGTCGGCGCAGATCAGAAGCACGTTCGGGCGCTGTGTCGTCGTCATTTCCATCTGACTCATTCAGGTTCGCGCCCTACCACCTTGTCGGTGTTGGCGAGCAGTTTTCGGACCGCGGCACGCGCTGCATCCGGGCGCTGCAGACGGATGTTCTTCTCGATCAGTTCGTGCAGTTTCTGGGCTGCATCGAGATCGTCGCCTTCGCGCGTCACGTGCACGAACAAATGATCGAAAGCCTGTTCGATCAGGACGCCGAGCGGCACCAGCAGGTCATTGCCGGCGGCATGCAGAATGGCGAGGTGAAAACGCGTGTCGGCGCGCGTGCGCTCTTCCAGCGTCACGGCGTTCTTCATGTCGCGGCAAGCCCGCGAAATCTCCTCCATCTGCGCTTCCGTGCGCCGCATGGCGGCGAAGGCCGTAGCCTCCGGCTCGATCAGGTGGCGGAATTCCTGCACCGTGCGCAGAAAGGCGCCACGATCAGGCGACGTCGCGTACCAACCCAGCACATCCCTGTCGAGAAGGTTCCAGCGCTCGCGTGGCTCGACCCGGCTACCGACCTTCGGCCGGGAAGCAAGCAGGCTCTTGGCCATCAGCATCTTGATAGCTTCGCGCACCGCCGAGCGGCTGACGTTGAAGGTTTCCGCCCACTTCGTCTCATTCGGCAGGATCGTGCCGGGCGGGTAGTCGCCGCGCACGATGGCGAGACCGATCTCGTTGGCGACATGTGCGTGCACGCTGGAGCCAGCCCGGCGCGCCGCAGGCATCGGCTTCTCGGCACCGTTGTCGCTCTTTGCCTTCCCCTTGGCCGCGCGCATGCTTTCCCTTGTCGGCACCAGGCCAACAAGCAGGCCCGTATCACCTGCCCAACAAGTCTGGGCTTGGCCGGCATGTCAAGGCGTCAACAGTGAGAAGAATTTCAGCGCAGCGCCACGTCGAGTGAAACGTAGCGCCGCGGCGAGGAAGCGATTGCCGCGGAAGCCACCGCCACGCCGGCACGCAGCGCATCCTCCAGCGAAGCGCCATCCAGCAAGGCGCCGAGATAACCCGCGTTGAAGGTATCCCCTGCACCGGTGGTGTCGATCACCGCGACCGCAGGCGCCGAAACACGTGTGACTTTGCCGTCGTGCCAAGCGGAAGCGCCTTCGCCACCGCATTTGATGACAACGATAGCATCGGGTTTGGCATGTTTCGCAAGCCAGCCGGCAGCAGCCTCCACGGTCTTCTCGCCCGACAAGGAAAGGCTTTCGATCTCATTCAACAGCACGTGGTCGCAATGCGCGAGACAGGCCGTGGTGTGCGCCCGGATTTCATCCGTCCAGCCATGCGAGGGCCAGCCTGTATCCAACGCCACGGCAAACCCCCGCGCCGAGACAGCTGCCAACATCTCCTCGAAGGCGTCGATCAGATCGAGATAGAGGAAGGAGCCGGTCAACAGCGCAATGTCGCCGGCAATTGCCTTCTGCGGCAGCATCGCCAGCATGCTCTCCGGCGTCTGCACGGCAAGATTTCCGGCTGTGGTGAGAAATGAACGCTCCCCACCCGGATGCTCGATACCGACCGACAGAGCCGTCGGTGCCGCCACCTTTGGCCAGTTGCGAGCAGCCTCGCCGAAGGTCTCGACCAACCAGGCGCCGAACATGTCGCTGCCGACATTGCAGACGATGTGATGCGGCACGCCCAGCGCCTTGAGCGCCAGTCCGGTGTTGCCAGCCGGCCCACCGGCACGCAACTCTGAATGATCGACGAAGGTTTCCGTTCCGGGACGCGGCCAGGGTGTTACCGGCCCCATGATCAGATCGACCATGACGCCGCCAATAACATGGATGGATGGCCCATCGGGCCGGTGCGAGCGTTCATGCTTCATGGTCAATTCCGGTTATTTTCGTCGAGCGCACCGGTTCGCCGACACGCGCAACCTTGCGACCGGAAACGGCAATGATGAGCTTTTGCAGGGAAGGCAGCATCGCAGCGACTGCGGAGAGCCCCTCGTTGCAGGAAAATGCGATGGTCACCGCGCCCTCGACCGGCGCTTCACCGCTGCAGTCGAAGATCACCGGCATCGTTCCGGCGCTGAGTGCGGCCTTCGCAAGCGTGGCCGTACCAGCACCGAGCGGACCCGGGCCACGCAACAGAAGCACGCCAAGATCAGGCATCAGAGCTTCCAGCGGACCGTGGCGGAACTGGCCGAATTCGAAGCCGAACGCCGGAATGCGGGCGAGCTCCATCAGCATCAGCCCATTGGCTTCCGCAAGGCCCCGCAACTCGCCGCGCCCGGCAATGATGACCGAATTTTTCGGTGCCAACACCTCGAGGGCTTCGTCCAATGCGGGTTGCGGCGAGACGGCAAGGACATCCGCAAAACCGCCGGCTTCACCACCCGTTGCCGCCAGGACGGCCGCATGCAGGGCAAGCGTGACGGTAAGGCTACGCGTTGCCGCGAAGGCAACCTCCTGGCCACCAGCGCCAACAAGACACGGCACGGTGCGCCCGAGCGTGCTCTGCGGGGCCAGCGTCATGCCAAACAGATCGGCGCTATGTGGCAGGAGATCCAGCAACTGCAGGATCTCCCCGGACTCGCCGGATTGCGAAACCAGCACGAGTGTATGCGACTGTCCTGGCAGGCCCTGAAGCAACACATCGCCGGCCGTTTCGGCCCGGCAGTCGACCTTTAGGCGTCGCCAGGCTGTCTCGGCCATACGGTTGGCGTAGTGCGACGCTCCCATGCCGACCAGGACCAGTCGACCCGTGCGCGCTATGCTGGCGGCCAGCTCAGCCGCAATTGCTTCATTCGATGTCAGCGAGGCAATCGCATCGGCGCCCTGCCGTGCCATCTCGGCTTCCAGCAATGCGAGCCCGTTGCCGCTTGTTTGCCCCGTCGTCATGGTCAACCCTTCACGCTGCCGGCGGACAGGCCGGAAAGCAGCGATTTTTGCAGGAAAAAGCCGATCAATACCGGCGGCAGCGCCGCCAGCAACCCGACTGCCGAGATCAGTCCGTAGTCGGTAGCGCGGCCGGCCGCGAAGTCGGCGATCGCCACGGGCAACGTCTTGGCGCGGGTATCGCTGGTGTAGAGCAGCGCGTAGAAGAACTCGTCCCACGCCAGCAGCAGCGCAAACAGCGCGGCGGCACCTGTCGAGGCTGCCGCTACCGGCAGTGTTATGCGGCTCAGGATCTGGAACAGGTTCGCGCCGTCGATTGAAGCGGCCTGTTCGATCTCCACCGGCACGCTGTCGAAACCGGATTTCATCAGCCACGTCACGAAGGGCAGGAGAATGGTGCAGTAGACGATGATCAGCGAGGTCACGTTGTTGAGCAGCCCAAGCGCGGAAAACACCTTGTAAAGCGGCAGGATCAGCGCAACGGGCGGCATCATGTAGGTGACGATCACTGCATAGAGCAGAGGCATGCGGCCGGGAAAACGCGAGAACGAGTAAGCTGCAGGAATGCCGGCGGCGAGTGCGATCGCGGTTGCACTCAGCGCCACGACCACCGAATTGCGTAGCGCCGACAGGAAGGCCAGCCCCGCCGACCCTTCCTCCAGCGAAAAGAGCCGCGCATAACGCGAGAAATCCGGCTGCTCGGGAATCCAGCGCAGCGGAATAGTGGTGAGGTCGTTGGCGTTCGAAATGCTCATGATGAACAACCAGGCAACCGGTGCCAGGATGGAAGCCACGAACACCACTACGGCGGCATAGACCAGGATGGTGGCGGTCAGGCTGCGTTTCACGAGCGTTTCTCCCGCCGCACCAGCATGACGACATAGATCGCGATCATCAGCGCGCTCATCGCGGTTACGGTCAGCGCATAGGCGGCACCGCTGCCGGCGCGCAGATAGGTGAAGGATTCCTGGTAGACGAAGAAGGACACCGTCTTGGTGGAGTCGGCAGGCCCGCCACGCGTCATCACGTAGAAGATGTCGAAGACCTTGAAGGCTTCGATGGCGCGCAGCACCATCGCAACGCTGAGCGAACCCATGATGCCCGGCAGCGTGATCTTCCAGAACCGCGTCCAGGCATTCGCCCCATCCATGATCGCGGCTTCATAGAGGTCCTTCGGCACAGTCTGCAGGCCAGCCAATGCGATCAGCGCGATCAGCGGATAGTTTTTCCAGATATCGGCGAGGATGACCATGTTCATCGCCGTCGCTGGATCGCCCAGCCAGGAACGATAGGCATCGAGCAGGCCGACCTGCGTGAGCAGAGCGTTCAAACTGCCATATTCGGGATTGTAGATGAGGCGCCACATCACCGCGTTGACGATTGTGGGCAGCGCCCAGGGCAGGATGAGCAGCGCCCGTACAAGTGTCCGGCCCTTGAATTCCTGGTTGAGCAGCAGCGCCACCAGCACGCCGAGCACCACTTCAATCGAAACCGACAGCACGGTGAAATAGGCGGTGTGGCCAACGGCGGCACGAAAGTCGCTGTCATCGAGGATGTAGGCGAAATTCTCCAACCCGACCCATTGCCAGACATAACCCTGGCCGGTGAGGCTGGCGTCGGTGAACGCCAGCCACAAGGTGTTGAGGAGAGGAAAGGCCGTGACCAGCACCATGATGGCGATCATGGGCGTCAGCAGCAGCCAAGCCGTACGGTCCTGTTGGGCTGGGGCCATGACGGCTTTGCTCTCCCTCGAACGCCGCTGGCTTAACGCAGCCGACCGGCGGCCTTGGTCGCCGCCTTCATGGCGTCGTCCGTCGAAGCCTGGCCGAGCAGCACCTGCTGGATGTTCTTCTGCAGGATCGATGACAGTTCCGGATAGGATGGGGTCATCGGACGCGCGAACATCACGCCGAGCGAAACCTTGGCGGCGTCGATCAGCTTTTCCTGCCCTTTCGTCACCGCAGGATCCTCATAGGAGGATTTCCAGATTGGCAGGCTGAGCTTGGCGTATTTGTTCTGCGTTTCCTGGGAAGTCATAAAGGTGATGAACTTCCATGCTTCCTCTGGATGCTTGGAGCCGGCCGAGATGCCCAGTCCCATCGATCCGTTGATCGCGGAGGCTTCGGCCTTGCCCTTGAAACCGGGGGCCGGAACGATGCCGACCTTGCCGGCGACCTTGCTCTCCTTCGGGTCGTTGGCCATGTTGAACATATAGGTCCAGTTCATCGCGAAGGCGGCTTCACCGGCCGAGAACACCTTGCGCACGTCCTCTTCCAGATATTCGCGCGAGTTCGGGTTGGTGACACCGTCGTCCAGCGTCTTCTTCATGTAGTTGACGGCTTCGACCGAACCGCCCGTATCGAATGACAGTTTGCCGTCCTGCATAAAGGAACCCTTGGCGCCGCCGACCATCGACGTGTAGTCGCAGATCAGCGCCTCAGCCTGGCTCCAGCTCCACACGATCGGATATTTGGCGATGCCCTTGTCCTTGATGATCTTGGCCTGCTCGGCCAGTTCCTCGAAGGTCTTGGGCGGTGCGGAGATACCCGCCTGCTTCAACATGTCTTCGTTGTAGAACAGGTATTTGGTGTCGAGGATCCAGGGCATGCCCCAGATCTTTCCGTCATAGTCCACGGTGGTCCATGCACCGTCGAAGACCTTGTCCCTGTCGGCCTTCGGAACGCGAGCGGTGACATCCTGCAGGAAGCCCTTGGTGGCGAATTCCGGCGGCCAGATCACATCGAACAACACGACATCATATCCGGAAGAGCCGGCGCCCTGAGCCGCCACGATCTTGTCGTGCAGTGCCTCGTAGGGCACGAATTCCAGATTGACCTTGAGGCCCGGATTGGCCTCCTCGAACGCCTTGGCCATCGCCTTGGTGTCGTCCTCGCTATAGGCGGCCTGCTTCATGAAAATGGCGTTCAGCGTCACGTCCTCGGCGAACACCGGAAGCGACTGGTGGATCAGCAGCGCAAGCCCGCAGGCCGCGCTCTTGAAGAAGCTGTTCATTGTTTCCTCCCGATTGGTTGGCCATCCAGCCTATGCGGCTCCGACAGCCACCCAAACTAGACCATGTGAAATTAATTAAATCAAGTTGATTGGCTTATATTTTCCTTCATAATCAACGGAACTCGCGTAGAGAGTTTACATGACCCTCAAGAGACCCGTCGCCGGCACCAACCTCGAACAGGCCAAGTCGCACAATCGCCGCGTCGTCATCGAGGCGATCCGGACGAATGGCGCGCTCTCGCGCGCCCAGATCGCGCGGCTTACAGCCTTGAGTTCACAGACCATTTCCAACATCGTCGATGAGTTGGAACGCACTGGACTATTGCGTGCGGAGGCGACACAGAAAGGTGCGCGCGGACAGCCTGCCGTCCCTTATTCGATCGATCCCAACGGGGGCTATTCGATCGGCCTGCAGCTCGACCATCAGACCGCTGTCGGCGTCGTCACCGACCTGTCCGGTACGCTGCGCTCACGCATCGAACGCAAGGTTGACAGGCCGACGCCAGCAGAGGCGATGCCGCTGCTGGCCGCCATGACTGACGAGCTCGCACGTTCCTTCCCCTTTGATCGAAGCCGACTGCTCGGCGTCGGCATGGCGATGCCTGGCCCCTTCGATGTCGAAGGCATGACCTCAGTCGGCCCGACCGCCCTACCCGGCTGGCAGGATTTTCCGGTAGCGGGAGAATTGGAGCGCTTGACCGGCCTGCCGGTAACCTTCGAAAACGACGCCACTGCCGCTGCCATCGGCGAACGCCTCTACGGCGTCGCCAAGAACCTCACCACCTTCGTCTATCTCTTCATCGGGACTGGATTGGGCGCTGGCCTGTTCCTCGACGGACACCTTTACAAGGGCAGCCGTCACAATGCCGGCGAGATCGGCCACATGATCGTCAAGCCGGGCGGGCTCGCCTGTTTCTGTGGCAAGCATGGTTGCCTGGAACGCTATGTCTCGTTGCGTGCCGCTTACGATTGCCTCGAAATCCCCGATCCGGACCACGCTTCGCCAGAAAAACTGGACGAGTTGCTGGCTGCCGGTGACGAACGCCTGCTTGCCTGGGCCGATCAGGCGGCCGCACCCTTGAGGCAGGCCATCGACGTTCTGGAACTCGCTTTCGATCCGGAAACGGTGGTGGTGGGCGGCTTCATGCCGCTCGCCGTCATCGAGCTGCTGGCCAGCCGGCTGGAGCCGTTGCATCTGTCGGTCTCGTCGACGCGCGCGCGCACAGTGCCCCGCGTCCTGATCGGCGCGGCAGGCAAGGACACTTCTGTCCTCGGCGCTGCCGCTTTGCCGATCTTCTCCGAGACCAACCCGCAGTTCGACGTGCTGCAGAAGCCCCTCGATTGAAGCCGACCGCATAAGGCTGCAGCAACACCAGCGTTTTTGCGCGACAGCAGGCAAAGGCGCAATCGCGATGCTTGCCGTACCGGCAGGATTGCAGGATCGTTGCCTCGTCAAATCGACAGGAGAGGATCATGAAGGCAATGAGCTTTATGCGGCTCGCCGTGTTGAGTGCCGCGCTCGCCGCGAGCAGCGCCGCATCAGCGGAGGAACCGGCATTCTGGAAATTTTACGAACAGTCGCTGAAGTCAGCGAAATACATCGATCTCACTCATGCCTTCGCGCCGGTGCAGCCGGTTTGGCCCGGCTTCGGCCCGGCCAAATTCAAGCCGGCCGTGGCCGGTGCCGACATCGAAGGCTACGTGAGGAAGGGGGAGGAATTCACCTATGAGAAGCACGGCTTCGTCGCCAGCGCTTATGACCTGACCACCGACCAGTACGGCACCCAACTCGATCCGCCTTCACACTGGAATCCAAAGGGCGCCACCATCAGCGACCTGCCACCGACATTCGCAGTAAGGCCGCTTGTGGTGATCGACATCAGCGGCAAGACGAAGACCGACGAAGGTTATCACCTCAAGGTCGCCGACATCGAGGAATGGGAAAAGAAACATGGCCGCATCCCGGAGGGTTCGGTCGTATTCGTGCGCTCCGATTGGTACAAGAAGTGGAATGAGCCGGAACGCTTCGCCAAGGCGCCGTTTCCGGGAGTAAGCCTCGACGCGCTGAAGTTCCTGCACCTGGAACGCAAGATCTTGTTTCACGGCCACGAACCGCTTGACACCGACACCACGCCGAACCTCGAGGGCGAATATTGGCTGATGCACAATAATTTCGTGCAGGCCGAAGGCGTGGCCAATCTCGACAAGGTGCCCGAGGCTGGTGCGCTGGTGACGATCGGCTTCGCCAAACCCCAGGGCGGTTCAGGCGGCTATGCACGCTACGTCGCGATCGCGCCAGCCAACTGGCCGGAGGGTATTTCGGTCAACGACGCGCCCGGTGCCCCGCTGCCGGAACAGAGCGCCCCACTGAAACGCGACAAGGATGGCGTGTTTCGCCCGGCACCCTAACGAACGCACCGGGCAGGCAAGCTTCCATCTTCCCGACCAGGAAGACGGAAGCTTGGATCATTCACGCAGCTGCGGTGATGCCGTAGAGGATCGGCATCAGCCCGGCGAGCGCCTTGAAACGCTCCCATGATTTGCGCTCAGGCTTCGTCCAGCCGGTCTCGGCAAGCGCGGAGATGCGCGGGAACACCAGCCGGTCGAACACGCCGCGATCGGTCATCGGTTCCGACCAGATGCAGCACTGCACGCCGAGGAAGTGCTTCTTCTGTTCGTTCGTCCAGCCCTTGACCGGATCGAATTCGTAAAGCGTCTCCGGCTCCGACCAACCGGCCCATGCCGCGCCCGGCTCGGACCAGGCCGGGCTGTTGGCCATGTCGAGATAGTAGACCTGGCCGGGACAGACGACGATGTCGTAACCGCGCCCGGCGAGCGCCGCCGATATTTCCACTGAACGCCAGCCGTTGAGGAAACACTTGTCCTTGTCGATGACGTCGCCGTGCGCTGCCTCTTCCCAGCCACCGGTGATGCAGCCGCGCGAGGCAAGGAAAACCTGCACGCGTCGCAGAAACTCGGCCTGCAGCACGGCGGCACCCGAGCCGTCGATCTCATCTGCATTGTGGCGATTGGTGATGACGTTGACGCGCTTGGCATGCGCGGCAGCAACCTCTGCGCCGACCATCTCAGCAAGCCTCTCCAGCGCTTCGGGCGAACCCGACCAGGCGCCGATCGGCACTTCGTCGGCGCCGATATGGATGCGCTTGTACGGAAACAGCGCGATCACCTCATCGAGGATGGTTTCGAGTACGGTGTAGGTTTCCTCCCGCGCCGGGTTGAGACAATTGTTGGGGAAACCCTGTACCGAATAGTACACGCCGTGCTCGGCCGGATCGCGCAGCTCCGGGATCGCCTGCAGCATCGCGTAGCAGTGACCGGGAACGTCGATCTCCGGAATTACCTCGATGCCGAGACGGCCGGCCAGCGCAACGATTTCGCGCACAGAAGCCTTGCTGTAGTAGCCGCCGGTTCGCTCCGGCCCCGAACCCAGCAGCGGCGGCAACGGCAGGCCATGGCCGCGCCAGGCACCGATGCGGGTAAGTTCCGGATATGCGTCGATCTCGATGCGCCAGGCTTCGTCATCGGACAGGTGCCAGTGGAAGCGGTTGAGCTTGTTCCAGGCCATGATCTTGAGGAAGCGGCTGATTTCAGCTGTACCGTAGAACTGCCGCGCCACGTCGAGATGCGTACCACGCCAGCCGAGCGACGGTTCGTCCTTGATCTCGCCTTCCAGCGGGAACAGGAAGGTCTCGGGATGATGGCGCGCTCCACGCAGGATCTGTCCCAGTGTGACCAGCCCATAGAGCAGGCCGGCGCGCGTCGCCGCAGAGACCATCACGCGGTCGGCCGCGAAACGAATAGAATAGGCCTCTGGCGCAAAATCGTCTGCCAGGACAAGGGAAACCGGCAAGCCCCCCTCGCCTTCCGGTCGCACGATGCCTTCCACCGGAAACAAGCCTTCGACCAGCTCAGCGAAGGCGGCTGCAGCAGCCTTGGCCTCGTTACCCTTGGCCTCGATCGCGAGGCCTTGCGGCACGGCGATACGGCCCGAGACGGAAACGCTGTTCGGCCAGGGCACGATGGCGACAGGCACCGGCGCCACATGCGGCACGGGATAGATCTCGGCGCCCCGCTTCAGCGGCGCATTGTCACCCTTGGCCTGGGTCGGGGCGACTGACACTGGCACGGTGGTGCCGTCGGCAAAGGCGACATAGGCGGTGTTGGCGCCATCGGTCCAATGGCGAAGTGGATAGGAAAGCCCGCGCGCGGTCACCGTCCATGAAGCTCCGGGCTCCAGCACGAAGCCTTCGGGCGGTGACAATTCGGAATGGTTGGAGAGCCGCGCGGTCAGGCTGCCGCCTTCGACCACAGCTTCAGGATCGATGCGGCCGGGACCGTTTACGCAAAGCTTGAAGCCGGAGACCGGTTTCGCCGAAAGATTTGTCAGCGTCAGCGAATAGGCGAGGCTTTCGTCGTCAACGGCGGGGGTCCAGTGGGTTTGCAGGCGGAGGGCTGATTTCGGCTGGATGGTCATGTCGAACTTTCAGTCTGGCAAACGTTGCGTTGGAGGTTCTTCTTCGCGCTTCCGTCCCCTGGCCGGACCTTTCCTTGCGGGAAAGGGGAAGCTCCCGGCGCCATGCCCTGCCCGCCACATCGGCGAGCCGGCGCATTATTCATGAGACGGTGGCGACTTCAACAGTCCGGCGTAGATGCCGGGTTCGGAGTTGGGGATCATCGTGGCGCCCACCGTGCGCTCGTAGAATTCCGAAGGGCCGACATCACCGATAATGGCGTAGCCGTAGCCCATCGTTTTCAGATCGAGCAGCGAGGCCAACAGCAACGCATGGCCGATGCCGCCCCCTCTCGCCGCCTTGTCGACACCCGTCGGACCGAAGAAACCTCGCGCGATCGATTCATGGCAGGAAAAGCCGATCAGCTTTTCATCACGTGTCGCGAGAAAGCAGGTTGGCGGCTGGCGCATGATGGCAACGGCCGTTTCGCTCGACCAGCCGGCACCGAAGGTCTTGCGCACCCATGTGGTGACCAGTTCGAGCTCCGGCGCCAAGGCCCGGCGGATGGTGACCCCTGCCTTGTGCATGCGCTCATCCAGCGCCGGGTCCGGTTTCAAGAGGGAAAGATTGACCAGATAGTCCATACTGTTCTGCCTCACGCGCCGAGTGCGCGAATGAAATGGTTGGGACCAACCTGCTCGATGGTATCGGAAGCCGGCCGGCTGATACGGCGAACTTCTTCCGCATGCCCGAGAAAACGCGTGCTGTCGCCCGGCACGAAAGGCCTGTCCGGATCCGGTACTGCTGAGAGCAGCAACTTGGTGTAAGGATGCCTGGCGTTCCGGATGACTGTCCCGGTATCGCCCCACTCCACCATCTGGCCGGCGAACATGACGATCACTTCCTCCGCGACATGTGCCGCTGTCGCAATGTCATGGGTGATGTAGAGCAGCGCAAGCTGTCTTTCGCGCTTGATACGCGACAGCAGTTCCAGGATGCCCAGCCGGATCGACACGTCGAGCATCGAGGTCGGTTCGTCTGCCACCAGCACGTCTGGCCGCACCGCGAGAGCGCGCGCAATGTTGACGCGTTGGCGTTGGCCGCCGGAAAGCTCATGCGGAAACTTGGCGGCCGTCACTGCGGGATCGAGCCCCACCGAGGTAAGCAGATTGGCTACGCCTTGCACTTCCTCAGCCTTGTTCCTGGCATGCCCGTGCAATTTCAGCGGTCGCGCCAAGTGATGCTGGATCGAAAAGACAGGATTGAGCGAAGCGAACGGGTCCTGGAACACCATCTGCACCGCGCGCCTGTAGGCCACTTCTGCCGCCTTTTCGCCGGGATGCGTGATGTCACGGCCGCGGAAATACATCTTGCCGGCCGTCGGTTCGTCCATGCGGGCGATGATGCGCGCGCAGGTGGTCTTGCCGCAGCCGGACTCGCCGACCAGCGCAAGCGCTCGGCCGGGCTTCAGCGCCAGTGAAATGCCGCGCAACGCCTGAACGGCACCAAAACTGCGCTGGATGCGGTCGAGCCGCACCACGGGTTCGCCCAGTGCCTCGGCACCATCGACGGTAAGGCTCGGCTGCGCGTTCATGCCGCCGCTCCGTGACCCGGCAACTGCGGGATCGAGCCCCAAAGCCTGCGTGTATATTCGTGTGCCGGTGCACGGCTGACCTGCCGGACATCGCCGACCTCGACCAGTTCGCCCTTCAGCATGACGCCGACGCGATGGCAAAGCTGCGCCATCAAATGCAGGTCGTGGGTGATGAACAGAACCGAGAAGCCATGGCTGCGCTGCAGGTCGATGACCTGCTCCAGGATCTCGCGCTGTACCACCACGTCGAGCGCCGTCGTCGGCTCGTCCATGATGATCAGCTCCGGCTGCAGGGCAAGGCAGATGGCAATCACGATACGCTGCCGCATGCCGCCGGAGAATTGATAGGGATAGTCGTCCAGCCTTGATGTCGGAATGCCGACCAGCTTGAACATCTCCTCGGCGCGAGCGCGCGACTGCGCCTTGGTCGCCCCGGTATGGCGGGCCAGCACGTCGTGGAACTGCGCCACCACCCGCATCAGTGGATTGAGCGAATTCATCGCGCTCTGGAAGACCATGCCGATACGCCGCCAGCGCACCTTCTGCAGCGCGGCTTCCGGCAGTTTCAACAGATCCTGATCGTCGAGCAATATCTGGCCGCCTGCCACCCAAGCCGGGGGCTTCGACAGGCGCGTGATTGCATAGGCAATGGTGCTCTTGCCGCAGCCGGATTCACCGGCGAGCCCGAACAATTCGCCGCGACCGATGTCGAAGGACACGTTTTTCACGGCGCGGAACGCGCCACCGTCCGTCAGGTAGTCAACGTCAAGGTTGCGGATCTGGAGCAGTGGCACGTTCATCGTGCAGCCCTCAGTTCACGGGCGCGTAGCCGGTTAAGCCGCAGCCAGCGGCTGAGCGCGGGGCCGGAGCGGAGCTGCGGATTGGCGATCTCGTCAAAGGTGAAGTTCAACAAGGCCAGTCCCAGCCCGACGATCGCAATGCCGATGGCAGGCGCACCGATATCCCACCATGCACCGACGATGATCGCCGAGGAGTTCTGCGCATTGTAGAGCATGGTGCCCCAGGTCACGTTCAACGGATCACCGAAACCGAGATATTCCAATGTCGTCTGCGCCACGATCGCATAGATGATCGAACCGACCAGGTTGATGCCGATCAGCGGCACAAGATTGGGCAGGATTTCGACGAAGACAATACGCCACCATGGTTCGCCGACCATGCGCGCAGCGACGACGAACTCGCGACTTTTCAGCGACAAGGTTTGCGCCCGCGTCATGCGTGCGCCCCACGGCCAGGACGTGAGCGCGATGATGGCCATGATCGCCATTGGCCCGACGGTGCCGGCGAATGACGCGAGCAGGATAAGCAGCGGAATGTTTGGAATGACCAGCACCGCATTGGTGGTCAGATCCAGCACCGCGTCGGTGCGGCCGCCGAAATAGCCGGCAATCAAACCGATCGCGGTCCCCAGCGCGGTGATTGCCAGCCCGGTGGCGAAGCCGACCGCCAGTGACGGCCGCGCCCCCCAGACGAACTGTGAATAGACGTCACGTCCCATCTTGGTCGTGCCGAACACATGTTCGGCGGTCGGCGGTTGATGTGAACGGCCGACGCGCTGCGCGGGATCGCCGGGCGCCAGAACCGGTGCCAGCAAAGCCGTCAGGCAGAGCGCTGCGATGATGATGAAGCCGGCCACAGCCTTCTTCTGACGCAGGAACAGCCTGAGACCCGAGCTCATGTCCGTCCCTCCTGCACCCTGGGGTCGACCACGCCATAGAGGATATCGACCAGCAGATTGGCGCCCAGCGTGGCCATCGTCATCAGCAGCAGCTGGCCCTGGATCACCGGATAATCGCGCGCCACGCTCGCCGTGAACAGGGTCAGGCCCAGGCCCGGATAGTTGAAGACGATCTCGGTGACGATCGAACCGCCGAACACGGCGCCCAACATGAGCGCCAGATTGGTCATGACCGGCAGCATGGCGTTGCGCGCCGCATAGCTGAACATCACAGCACGGTCGCCGAGACCCTTGGCGCGCCCCATGGTGACGTAGTCCTCGCCCAGAACGGAGATCATCGAGGAGCGCATCGTCGTCTGGAATTCGCCGATCATATAAGGCGAAAGCGTCAGCACCGGCATGATGGCGTGCCAGAACACGGATCCGAAGAAGGTGAAGTTGATGCCTGGGTCAAGGCTGGGGTCATAAGCGTAGCCCACCGGGAACCACCGTAGCGTCACGCCGAAGGTGAACAGCGTCGCGAGCGCGATGATGACCGGCGGGACCGCGATCAGCACGACCGAAAAGGGCGAGACGAACGCATCGAAGCGTCCGCCTCGCCGCCAGGCTGCCACCGCGCCGAGGGAGACGCCGACGCAGAGGGAGAAGATGACCGCCGTAACCACCAGGAAAGCGGTCCAGCCGGCCGAACGGGCCAGCACTTCGGTGACGGTCTGCGGATAGTATTTGACCGACACGCCGAGATCGAAGCTGGCCAAGCCCTTCAGATAGTCGATGAACTGCAGCCATATTGGCTGCTCGACAGCGCCGAAGCGGGCTTTGATCGCTTCGATCGCTGCTGGCGTTGCCCGTGGCCCGAGCTGGGCGATCATGCTGTCGACCGGGCTCCCCGGCATCAGCCGGGGAAGCGTGAAGTTGACCACGATGGCAAACATGAAAGCGGCCAGATAGACCCCAAGCCGTCGAAGAGGTATCCGCATCGCCGCTATCCCGTCGCCGATCCCTCCCGGTTATTGCACTGGCTTCAGCCGCAGCAGATGCACAAGCCGCAGGCGGTTGTTGTCGTGGTCTTCCGGGTTCATCACCGGCTCGTCCTTGGTCACCCAGCCGGTGAAGCGCTTGGTCGAGTACTGGAACCAGGTCGGCCCGTTGAACACCGGCACTACGGGGAACTCCTCGGCGACGATCGACTGTACCTCGTCGAACAGCTTGTGGCGCTCTTCCTCCGTCGTCGCCTTGCGGTAGGCGTCGAAGACCTTGTCCAGTTCAGGATTGGAATAACGCGACGGTGCTGATGTGATGCGGCCTGCGAATGGCGTCGACAATGACTGATAGTAGCCGCGGAAGGGCGTCGGACCATCGGCGCGGGAATTCATGACCGCATCCAGCGTGCCGTCGAGAATCTGCTTTTGCCATTGCTCATATTCCGGCGTCGCCACCGAGGCGTTCACACCGATCTTGCGCAGTCCCTCAACGCCGATCTGCACGGCATCGATCCAGTCGGTCCAGCCATTCGGCACAGCGATGGAGAAGGCAATCGGCTGTCCTTTCGGCGTGGTGCGGAAGCCGTCGGCACCCTTCTTGTAGCCGGCATCGTCGAGCACCTTGTTGGCCTTGTCGATGTCGTAGGCCATCCACACGTCATGATCGCCTTCAGCCGCCTTGTTGCGCCAGGATTCGAAACGTGGCGGCAGGCCGGACGCGTGCAGGTTCACCACCGGATAACCGAAGCCGGCAATGTCGACCATCGCGGTACGGTCCATCGCCAGCGAGAAGGCATGGCGGAAGTTGATGTCAGCGAAGGCCTCGGCATTGCCCGCGTTCTTCGTCTTGAAATTCATCTGGAAGGCGACCGTCTCGGCGGGCGGCTGCCAGTAGCCGTTGTTCTTCGGGTCGAGCGCGACGTAGGTCTTGTCGATCTGCGGAATGAACGATCCGATCCAGTCCATCGAGCCTTCAGGCAGCAGCGCCAGCATCTGGTCGTTGCCGGAAATCTGCGGCAGCTTCAGGCAGTCCACCTTGAGGTTGGCGGCGTCCCAGTAGTTCGGGTTGCGGCACTGCTCATAGACTTGCGGCGTGAAGCGGCGGACCTCGGTCATTGGCCCCGAACCGACCGGCTTCTCGTTCTTGAAGGCAAGCGGATCCTTCACGTCCTTCCAGATGTGCTCGGGCACCATCGGGAAATCGGCCAATGTTTCCGGGAAATGCGTGTCGACGGCCTTGAGATTGATCTTGACCTCGGTCGGCGACGGCGTCTCGACGGAAGCGACGGTTTCGCCGACGCCGACGGTGTCGACCGCCGGGTTCTTCAACATCATTTCCAGCGTGAACTTCATGTCCGCCGAGGTCAACGGCTCGCCGTCGGACCATTTGACGCCGTCGCGCAGCGTGTAGGTGATTGATTTCAAATCATCGGAAAACTTGTAGGCCGTGGCGAGGCGCCAGATCGGCTTGCCGCCGTCATAGTCATTGAAGATGACCAGCGGCTCGTAGATGAAATCCATCGTGCTCTGGCGGCGGCCGCCGAGATCGAAGGGATTGAAATTCTGCACCCAGCTGGTCTGCTCCTCGATATGCATGGAGAGGACGGCTTCGGCCGAGGCGGAGGTTGTTTGAACGGTCAGCCCGGCTGCCGTGGAGAGTGCTGCGAAAGCGGCGCCGGCGAACAGACGCCGGAGCGATACAGCTCGGCGCAAAGAAGACGGATTCGTACTTTTGGCACGCATGGTTTCGGTTCCCCTGGTTGGAATTGACCCTTCCGCTCTTGCTGGCGGATAAGATAAATCAATTTGATTTATGGTTATGAGTGAACCCGCTCTTCGTCAACCGTGAAAACGTCCCATCTGCGAAAAAATCGTTTTAACATAAGGGTTTGCGGGAAATGTGGGCGCGCCCAATGCCGCCCGGAATTAGGGCAGTCAGACCGAAAATCCCAACATGCAGAATGGCTTAAATTGGGCGGTTTGAGGATTGCCTCACAATCGTGCGGCAGGCGGAAAATCTTCCTCAGCCAGTATCAAGCCCGATCGCGCCCGCCACTCAGGCGCGAATTATTCCACACTCATAGATTGTGGATCACACGAAGCATGTGGATTTTGTCCACCCGCTTTGCCTAAGGCTGGCCCGGGCCGCTTTTCTCGAAAGAGTGCTTAGAGCGTCCCCGCTGAGGATCGAACGGTCGCCTCCGTAGACCTCAACCGACTTTGTGCAATGCCGCCTGGTGGATCACCGAACTCCAGCTGTTGGTCGAGGCGAGATGACAATAGACCAGCGTCAACGCACCGGATTTCCTCAAATCGAGGAAAGCCTCGTCGCCCAGCTTGTTGAAGGCATCCTCATCGATGACCTTGAAGTCGGTAAGATTGAGCACCTCGCCATTCTCCAGCGTCACCGTGCTGCGACGCTCGACGAACAGCCCGTGCGCGGCGATCTTGTCGACCATCGTGCGAGTGGCAGCAAAGTCCATCTGGTATTGGTTGCAGAAGGCAAGCGCCTGCTTGGTGGCTTCCGTCGCCTCGGTGCCGGCGAAGAAAGGCGCAACCTTGTCGCCGTGCGCCGCCGCCTGCTCGACCACCCGGTCGCTGGCTCGGTCGACGCACAGCGCCAGCCGTCCACTGCCCTGCCCACCATCGTCGGCGAGGATGAAGGGATAGCGTCGCGCATAAGCAGGAATGTAATGCGGCTTTGCCCACTGGCCGTCCTTGTCGACGAACAGATTCTCACCTTGCCTGAGGCCGGTGATGACGACTGGCTGGTTAGCCGGCCCGACAAAGACGATCGGATAGGAGCGCATGGCGGCCGGCATCTCCCCTGTCACCACGGGCAGTGCATGCGCGGCGCGGGTAAACGAAAAATCGGCCCGCGCGGCGAGGCCGAGCGAACCGTGGCGGTCCGGGTTCATCGCCTCCGGCTTCGAATAGAAAAGCGGCAGCGCATCCGCGGCTGGAGCCGTTGCCACACCATTCTCAGCAATCATGCCATATCCCCTCAAGCGGGCGCAGATCGATGGCTGTCCAGCCTTCGCGACGCGTTCCAATCCGGCAGCGTCTTACGCCATCGGCCGGGAAAAAGTCCATCCGCCGGGACAGGAACAGACCCAAGAATGGTCAGAGCGCAGCGCCCTCGGCGCAAACTACTCTCGCACCGCCCTGCCCGCCTTCTGCAGCAGTTCGAACGCCTGGAACCGTTTGGCGTGCCAGCCGGTATGGGCAGCATTTGGCTGGCAGGTTTCGCCGATCTCCGACATCGCGGACATGGCGGCCGCCATGTCCTGGAAATGGCCTGCCGCGACGGCGCCCAGGATGGCGGAACCAAGCAAAACCGGCTCCGGCGAAGTCGAGGCGGCAACGACCAGCCCCGTCGTATCTGCCAGAAGCTGCCGTACCAATGGGCTCTGACCAGCCCCGCCACTCACCACGATGGTGTCGGTCACAACACCCTTCTCGGACAGAACGCCGACGATCTGGCGCGCCCCGTAACCGAGGCCGCAGATGCCAGCGAGATAGAGGCCAACCAGTCCATCGAGGCTGGTGTCCATGCCGATGCCGGCGATCACCCCGAGGGCCTCGGGATCGGCGAATGGTGCGCGGTTGCCGAGGAATTCCGGCACGACATGCAGCCTGCCGGTGAGTTCAGGCGTACTGGCGGCTCCGCCGCGCTTGCCGGCCTCCGCCGCCAGCCATTGGCTGAGGCTCATCCCATCCCTATTGGCTTGCGCTTCCGCCTCGGCGGAAGCCGGATGCATGCGCACCAGATGATCGATTGCGGCTCCCGCGGCGGACTGGCCGCCTTCATTCAGCCACAGCCCGGGCACCATGGCCGAGAAATACGGTCCCCACACGCCATCGACGAATGCCGGATCGACGGTGGTCGACATGGTGCAGGCCGAGGTACCGAATACATAGGCCATGCGCGACAGCACGCTGCCGGCGGCGCCCCGTGCGCCCACAGTGCCGATGCCGCCGGCATGGGCGTCGATCAGACCGGCTGCCACCGGCGTACCTTCCAACAGCCCCATGTCATGTGCGGCCTCGGCTGTAAGTCCCTTGCCCAGTGCCGTGCCGGCCGGCACGACTTCCGTACCGATGCGGCGGAACTGCTCGTCGGCCAGCGCGCCAAGTCCGACCGCACGGAAATAGCGCTCGTCCCAGCGCTGCTCATGCGCCAGATAGGTCCACTTGCAGGTGACGGTGCAGATCGAGCGGGCAAGGCTGCCGGTCGACTTCCAAGTCAGGAAATCGGTCAGGTCCATGAACTGCCAGGCATTCGCAAAGGTCTCGGGCTTGTGCTCGGCCAGCCACAACAGTTTCGGCGTTTCCATCTCGGGCGAGATGGCCCCACCCACGTAATTCAGTACGGTCTCGCCGGTACGATTGATGCGCGCAGCCTGCTCGGTGGCGCGGTGGTCCATCCATACGATGATGTTGCGCTCGACCTCGCCGGTCGGCCCGACGCCAAGCGGTTGACCACCCTCGTCCAGAACCACCAGCGAACAGGTAGCGTCGTAGCCGATACCGGCAATCGACGGCGCCGGCACGCCGGATTTGGCGAGGGCGTCGCGCACACTCGCCGCGACCGCTTGCCAAATGTCGTTGCTCGATTGCTCGACGATGTCGCCCGCTTCGCGAAACAGCGCGATGTCGCGCTTGGCTGACGCCAGCATGGTTCCGCTCTCGTCGAACACGCCGGCACGCGCGCTGCCGGTGCCGACGTCAATACCGATAAAATATTTTGCCAAAGTCATGCGAGCACCCGAGACAACGAGAGAAAGGAAAGACCGCCACCGATGAGCAAGCGGCGGCGGTCGGGATCAGAGGTCGTTGCTCTGCGGCAGGATCACCAGGTCGCGGATGGTGATGTTGCGCGGCCTGGTCAGCATGAACATCACCGCTTCGGCCACCTCCACAGGTTGCATCAATCCACCGGCAGCCAGTTCGTCCTCCAGCTTCTGCTGCGGCCAGTCGCTGATCAGCGCCGTCACAACCGGGCCAGGCGCCACCGCGCCGACGCGCAGGCCATGCTTGGCCACCTGGCGGCGCAGTGTGTGGACAAAGGCCTGGATGGCATGCTTGGAGGCCGTGTAGATCGGCTCCCACACCACCGGCACCAGGCCAGCGATCGAGCTGGTGACGACGATGTCTCCGGTCTTGCGCTCGACCATATGCGGCAGCACCGCGTGGATGGACCGGAACGCTGCGTTGATGTTGAGGTTCAGCATGCGGTCCCAGGCGTCGGGATCCCCGTCAACCACCTCGCCGCCGACATAAGAACCGGCATTGGCATGGAAGATGTCGAGCTGGCCGGCCTTCTCCAGGATCTGCGGCATCATGCCGGCCACGCTCTTCGGGTTCATGAGGTCTACCACCACGGGGAACGCCTGGGCCCCAAGTTCCTCGCTGACCTGCTTCAGCGCTTCCTCGGCGCGATCGACAAGCGCGACCCGCACGCCTGCGGCCACCAGATGCCTGGCGCATTCCAGGCCAATGCCCGATGCGGCGCCGGTGATCGCCGCTACTTTTCCGGTAAGATCCTGAGCCATTTCAGCCTCTTGTTCCGCTAGGTTTGCTTGGGAGTTTGAGCAATTCCGGGAAAAGTGCGTCGCGGTTTTCCGTCCGGAATTGCGCAAAAAACTAGAGCGTTTCCGCGGTTCCGTGAAAACGGAAACGCTCTAGGATCAGGCGCGGCCGTGCGACACACGCGATCTGCGCGCCAGCGAGTCGACGATCACGGCAATCGCCAGAACGGCGCCTGTGATCATGTAACGAAGCGACGACGACAGATCGAGCAGCGTCAGCCCGCTGGCGATCGACTGGATGACGATGATGCCGAGCAGGGCCGAATAGGCGCTGCCGCGCCCGCCGAACAGGCTGGTTCCACCAATCACCGCCGCGGCGATGGCGTTGAGGTTGACATCGCCTGTGCCGGCCTGCTGGCTGGATGAGGCAAGGCGCGCTGCAGCCAGGATGCCGCCGGTGGCCGCCAGCGTCGAACACAGCATGAAGGCGGTGGTGTAGATGGCGCGCACATTGATACCGGCGCGGCGGGCGGCCTCGCGGTTGCCGCCGACAGCATGCATCGAACGGCCCCATTTGGTGCGTTTGAGCGCGTAGTTCATCGCCACGACCAGGCCGACGAACAGGCCGAACATCCATGGGATGCCGCGTGAGCTGTTGAGATAGAAGACGATGGCTTCCAGCACGACAATGATGGCGACGGCGCGCGCCACCAGGCTTGCCGTCGACTGCGCCGAAAGGCCCGCTGCACGCCGCCGCACGGCCTCGCGATAACCTGTCCAGAAGACACCGATCCCGGCAATCGCTGCCAGCCCGTAGGAGACCCAGTCGGGCATAACCATCAGCTGGCCGAAATTCACCAATGCCGACTCGTATGGCAGGTTGATCGAACCGGTCGAACCCAGCAGGTAGAGCTGCAGGCCAAGCACGGCGAGCAGGCCGGCCAGCGTCGAGACGAAGCTCGGCATGCCGAACCGGTTGAGCAGCAACGCATAGATCAGGCCGATGACTGCGCCCGCCGCCATGGCGGTGACGATGGCGAAACCGACCGGCCAGCCCTGGTTGACCCACAGCACGCCGACCAGTGCCGAAGCGAAGCCGCTGACGGAACCGACGGACAGATCGATCTCACCCAGCATCAGGATACAGACGATGCCGAGCGCGATGACGCCAACCGTCGAGCAATCGAACAGCAGGTTGACCAGATTGTTCGCCGACAGGAACACTGGGTTGAGGCTCTGGAAAACCGTCCAGATGATAGCGAGCCCGACAATGACGGGCAGCGAGCCGAGATCGCCCGACCGCACGCGGTCGAAAAAAGCGCCGACGGCACCACTTAAGCCTTCGGCATGTTTCACACGCACATCGGCGCGGTCGATAAGCTGCGCCTGCGGCGCGCTTTGCGTGGCTTTGTCGGTCATGGCTGGCTCTCCTGAGCGTGCGCGCTTTGTGCCTGACGGCGGCTTGCGCGGCGGGAAACCGAGTTGTTCTCCGCGCCGGTGATTGCGCTGACCAGTTCCTGGTTGGATGCATCGGGAAGGAAGATGCCGTTGTTCTTGCCGAGCCTCAGCACGACGATGCGGTCGGCAACCGCGCGGACGTCTTCCATGTTGTGGCTGATCATGATCACGCCGAGGCCGCGATCGCGGACGCGTTCGATCAGGTCAAGCACCTCCGCCGTCTGGGCGACGCCGAGGGCGGCCGTCGGCTCGTCGAGCATGATCAGCTTCGGATCGAGCAGCAGCGAGCGCGAGATCGCAACCGTCTGGCGTTGACCGCCGGATAGCGAGGCGATCGGCTCGCGCACGCTCGGAATGCGCGCCGAGAGTTCGTTGAGCAGCTTCCAGGCCTTGATCTCCATCGACACTTCGTCCAGCCGCAGCGGACTGAGTTCCTTGCCGAGAAAGATGTTGGCGACCACGTCGAGGTTCTCGCACAACGCCAGATCCTGGAAGACGGTGGCGATGCCGAGATTGAGCGCTGTCGCCGGATCGGACAGAACGACGGGCTCGCCCTTGAAGGTAATGGTTCCCGATGTCGGCTGATGCACGCCGGCAAGGACCTTGACCAGCGTCGATTTGCCTGCGCCGTTATCGCCGACAAGAGCGACGACTTCGCCGGCATGGACGTCGAGGTCGATGTCGGTCAGCGCCGAGACTGCGCCGAATTGCTTGGAGATGCCGCGCAGGCTGAGCACAAGCTCACGTGCCGAGGCCGGCTCCTGTGATGTTCCTGTCATGATGCAAGCCTTTCCAAGAGTTTCCACGCCCGGGATGGGGCAATGCCGCCCCGCCTGAAACGGCGGAGCGGCACACCACGACTTGGTTACTGGGTGATGCCGAGCTTCTTGCAGCCTTCGGCATAACGGCCCGTGCAGAGCTGTTCGGGTGTTGCGATCTTCTTGTCGATGATCTCCGCCTTCAGGTTCTCCTGGGTGACGACCACAGGCACGAAGAGCTGCGACGGCGTGTCGAACAGCGTGGTTTCAGCCTTTGGCGTCTCACCCTTGAGGAACTGGACCGTGACATTGGCCGCGGCCGCCGCGACGATCTCGCTCGGTTTGTTGATCGTGTTGTACTGGTCGCCTGCAATGATCAGTTGCAACCCGGCCAGCGTGGCATCGTTGCCGGTGATCGGCGGAACCGGATCGAAGCCGCCAGCCTTGAAGGCCGCGATCGCGCCGCCGGCGGTACCGTCATTGGCGGCGACCACGCCGAGGATATTCTTGTCGAAGCGCGTGATCTGGCCCGCAGCCCACTGCTGCGCCTTCGGCGGCGCCCATTCCGGCGTGTCGTATTCTGCCAGGATCGGATAGCCGCTGTTGTCGAGGCCGGCATGGATGCCCTTCTTGATCAAACCGGCAGCCGCATCCGTCGGCGAGCCGTTGATCTGCAGCACACCGGTGCCTTCGCCGGCCTTCACGCCCTTGTCTTTCAGATGCTTGACCAGCGAGTCGGCGATCGACTTGCCGATGGCCTCATTATCGAAGGATACATAAAAGTCGGCCTTGGCTTCGGGGATCGGCCGGTCATAGGCGATAACCTTCACGCCCTGTGCCTGCGCCTGTTTGACCAGCGAGGTGGCGGCGATGGAATCGACCGGATCGATGACGATGACCTTGGCGCCCTGCGAGATCATCGAGTTGAACTGCTGCTGCTGGCGTGCCGCATCGGCATCGGCGTTCTGATAGAGCACCTTGCAGGAGGCACAGAGCTTTTCCATCTCGGCCTTGAAGCCCGGATAGTCATGCTCTTCATAGCGGGTCGAGGCCTGGTCCGGCATCAGGAAAGCCACGGTGGCGCCATCGGCGCTCTGGGCAAGCGCCGAGCCGCCAACGAGAGAGAGGGCCAGCATCGCGAGGCCCGCCGTTTTCCATGAATGTTTCATTGCATCTTCTCCCTTGGACGATATGACAATGGGTGATCTGAAGAGCTGCCCTCCCAGGCAGCGCGAATCCGTCGGCTATCCGGCCGGCTTGCATAGTGGCTTCATGCCATTCCGCAGCGCCGGAGGCGGCCTCGGGACAAAGCTTTCCCCTCGCGAGCGGTATGCGACCGCTCACGTTGTTGATTCTTCTGATGATGTTCCTCCCTGGTCCTCCATGCTGGGCGGCCTCAGCCGCGTTGACAGGCGGCTATTGCCGCATTGGTTCAGCCGGCTTTCGCCGCGTTGATTCAGGCGGCTTTCGCCGCATTGATATGGTCGATCGTCAGCCGTCGGAATCGCGACGGCGTCATGCCCTTTTCGGCCAGGAACTGGCGATTGAAATTCGACAGGTTGTTGAAGCCGACCTCGAAGCAGATGTCGGTGATCGGCGCCTCTTCGTCGCTGGTCAGTATCTGGCAGGCGAGATTGATGCGCAGCCGCTTGACATACTGCACCAGCGTCATGCCTGTATGGCGGCGGAAGGCGCGCGAAAAAGCGGAGGTCGACTGCCCGGCAATGCCCGCCAGATCGGCTTCCGTGAACGGATTGGTCAGGTTCTCGCGCAGATAGTTGAGCGCCTTGTTGATGCCGGCCGACATATAGCCGGACGGATCGGGCAGGTAGTTTGGGCTGGCCAGCATGCGTGCACCGTGACCGCGGCTGAGCAGGCCGGCGACCGCCATGAACAGTTCGATGCGGCGCACACCCTGCGCCTTCATCAATTCCTCCATCACCGGAGCGATCTGCCGGCTGGTCTCGGCTGAAAACAGCACACCACGCCGCGCATGCTCCAGCACCGGCGCAAGCGCTGCGAGTTCCGGCAACAGACGCATGGTGTCGCCGATGAAGCTTTCATTGAACTGCAGGATGCGGCAGCGCAGCGGAATGGTCGATCCCTCGGGGATATCGCTCACCCAGTTGTGAGGCAGATTGGGACCGGTCAGCACCAAATTGCCGGGTTCGAACTCGCCGATGAAATCGCCGACGAAATAACGGCCGGCCGTGGCGACCACGAGATGAAGTTCATATTCGGGATGGAAATGCCAGCGCACCGTGTGGAACGGATAGCCGTGCGACCAAGCCTTGAACGACTCGCCTTGTCGAATCTGGACGACTTCCAGGTCCGGACCCATGTTTGTTTCCTCCGGGCGCAAGACGATCTAGCCGCCGCGACCCTTTCCCAATCGGCTGGATGTGCTCCAGCTCTGACCTTCGAAACAAACGCTAATCCCCACGCCGTAACGACGCCACCACGTTTGGACAGTTGCAATGATACTTTTTTGACCTTGATCGGTAAAGATATGCAGGTGTCGCTAAAATATGCACCCGACGCACCGCCAGTTCGCACTGGTTTTGCCGCCATCAGTTAAGCATTGATTTACCAATGCAGGCAGCAGCTGTGATTGGCGAAACGAAACGTTTCGCCTCGAAACGTCGAGTCGCATAGCCCCGAAATCGGTCGGGCTCATCGCAAAGGCGGCCCATGGCGGACTCGGGCAACACGGTTGCTCTGGGCCGTGATGGGTCCGATCACCCCTTTGGGGACGGCTTACGCCCCAGCATCAGCCCCATTCATAACGATCCATATATGCGATCGGCCTCAGATATCATTTTACCGAACCGTCCGGTTGGGCGATGGTGCCGCTTCTGGTCGGGATCAGGGTCTGGACACCCACCCTGCCCCGCCACCAACCTGGACACCGAATGCGAACACAGGTCGTCATTGTCGGTTCCGGCCCTTCGGGCCTGCTGCTTGGCCAGCTCCTGACCGGAGCCGGCATCGACAACGTCATCCTCGACCGTGTCGGCAAGGACTACATCCTCGGCCGCGTGCGCGCCGGCGTGCTGGAACAGGGCACGGTTGATCTCATGGGTAAAGCCGGTGCCGACGCCCGCCTGGCGAGTGAAGGCCTGGTGCATGACGGCTTTTCCATCGCTTTCGATGGACGCGACCATCGCATCGATCTTGCCGGTCTCACCGGCAAACATGTCACCGTCTATGGTCAGACCGAAATGACACGCGACCTGATGGCCGCACGCGAAGCCGCAGGCACGTCGACCCTTTACGAGGTTGAAGACGTCACCTTGCACGGTTTCGATACCGACAAACCTTTCGTGACCTATACAAAGCACGGCGTTACCGGACGGATCGATTGCGACATCATCGCCGGCTGCGACGGCTTCCACGGCGTCAGCCGTCGTTGTCTTCCGGCCGGCGCGATGCGAACCTTCGAACGTGCCTATCCGTTCGGCTGGCTGGGCGTTCTGGCAGAAGTACCGCCTGTCAGCGACGAGCTGGTCTATGCCAGCCATGAACGCGGTTTCGCGCTCTGCTCGATGCGCTCGATGACACGCTCGCGCTATTACGTGCAGGTGCCCGCCGACGAACAGGCGGAAGCCTGGAGCGACAATCGCTTCTGGGATGAGCTGCGCAACCGGCTGCCCCGCCATCATGCCGAGGCGGTGACCACGGGACCCTCGTTCGAGAAATCGATCGCGCCGCTGCGCTCCTTCGTGGCGGAGCCACTGCGCTTCGGCCGCCTCTTCCTCGTCGGCGACGCTGCTCATATCGTGCCGCCCACAGGCGCCAAGGGGTTGAACCTTGCCGCCAGCGACGTGCATTATCTGTTCGACGGCCTGCGCGACTTCTTCCTCGAAAAATCGTCGGCCGGCATCGACGCCTATTCCGAACGTGCGTTGGCCAGGGTGTGGAAAGCGGTACGCTTTTCATGGTGGATGACCACCCTGCTCCACCGCTTTCCCGACAGCAGCGATTTCGAGCGCCGGATTCAAGACGCAGAACTCGACTATCTGACACATTCGCAAGCGGCAGCGACGGCGCTTGCCGAGAACTATGTTGGATTGGCTTTTTGAGCGGCGGCCGCGTTCAGCGCGCGGTTGACCAGGCGAACCAGAGTGCAACCGCTGCCAGCAGCAGAGACAAGATCTTCCTGACGGGCTTTTCCTTGCTCGGATCATTCAGAGCTGGTTCAAGCGAACCAGCCAACCCGACAATCACCAGATGGACCAGCGTCGCAACGACCACATACATCACCGTCAACATCAGCGCCTGCCATACAGGATCGAGCGCCGGGTCGATAAAGGTTGGCAGAACGGAAACGTAAAATACGCCCGCTTTGGGATTGAGCAGATTGGTGATCAGGCCCCGTTTGAAATAACGGCCTCGATCGACCGCCACGTTTGAAACGATGTCCGTGCCCTTGGTCCATCCTTCCCATGCCAGGTAGAGCATGAAAATGACGCCCGACCACCGCAGCACCTCGTAGAGCACCTTTGACGCGTGGATGAGTTCGGCCACTCCCAGGGCCGCCACCAAGCCGATGATCGCCAAACCAAGCGCGATACCCGACAGAATGGCTATGCCGGCCTTCCTTCCATCCGCGGCCGACACCAGAGCAAGATAGGTCATGTTGGGCCCTGGGGTCAGTTCAACCAGCAACGCCATGACCAGGAATGGCGCCGTCATCGGTGGTAAGATCTGAGACAGTTCCACTACGAAATCACACACCGCAAAGGGTTCGAGCACGCAAATTCGTACACCAAGGGCATTGGAATGCACCAGATTGCTTGAGGAAAATAGACTTGGACGCCTGTCGTTTGAACGACCGGCACCATGCTTGCTTCTATCGCGGCAACTCCGCGGCCACCTCGCGCAGCGTCTGCATCAGCAGGCCCAGCCCCAGCGTCGGTTGCTGGTCGGCTCGGATGGTGAGACCGACCGGCCCTTTGGTTTCGCTGGTGTCGATCGGTAGCGCGGCCAGAACGCCATCCTCGATGTCGGCAGCCACCACGCCTTCGGAGATCACCCAGACAGCGTCGTTCGAACGCACGAACGCGCGGCCAAAGGCATGCGATACCGTTTCGATCTGGGTCGGCCAGTTCGGCACGCCATGAGCGATCAGCAGCCGCTCGACAAAGGGCCGGATGATCGACGTGCGTGTCGGCATCAGCGCGACGTAACGGGTGAGATCGGCGAAATCGAAGGCACCGCGGCCCAGGAGCGGATGGCCGGCGCGCACCACGAAACGCACCTCTTCCGAGTAGAGATGTTCGAACGAAAGACCGGTCATCTGCTCGGGCGCCGCCAGGCGTCCGACGACGATATCGAGATCGCCGATGCGCAACTGGCCGAGCAGCACAGCGTTCTCGCCGGTGACGATCTTGACGCGGCTGCTTGTGTTCTCACCGAGGAACAGCGCCATGGCGCGCGGCATGATGCGCGTGGAGACCGTCGGCAACGCTCCGATCCGGACCGGCTCACCATGGCCCAACCGATCCGCGGCGATGGAATCCACGCCCTGCCGCAGTGCCGAGATCGCGGCACCGGCGTGACGCAGGAACACTTCCCCGAGCCGGGTGACGCGGATGCCGCGACCGTCGCGCTCCAGCACGCGCACGCCGAGCGCGTCCTCCAGTTCGCGGATGGTCTTGGTCACCGCCGGCTGGCTGACATGCAGCATTTCGGCCGCCTTCATCACGCTTTTCTGGCGCGAGACCTCGACGAATGTCTGCAGATGTCGGAACTTGATGCGCTGATCGATCATACCGCCCATAACCTGCGAGTTAACAGACTGGCGCAATTTATTATTTTACTTAACCAAACGAAAGGGCAACAACAGAAGAGGAGGCGTGCATGCGACTGACACGGATCAACGATATCGTCCTGCACCACCGCCTGACGGGCGCGCCGTCCGACGGCCCCGTCGTCGTCTTCATCAATTCGCTCGGCACCGACTTCCGCATATGGGATGAGACCGTGGCTCGCCTGGCTGGCGAATGCGCGACGCTGGTCTATGACAAGCGCGGTCACGGCCTTTCGGATCTCGGCGATGCCCGGCCAGGCATCGCCCCCCATGCCGCGGACCTTGCTGCCCTGCTCGATCATCTCGCCATCAAGCGCGCCGTCATCTGCGGGCTTTCGATCGGCGGCCTCATCGCGCTTCAGCTCTACGCCGCCCGCCCAGATCTCGTGCAGGCCATGATCCTGAGCGACACCGCCCACAAGATCGGCACCGCGCAATCGTGGAAAGAGCGCATCGAGATTGCTGAAACCAAGGGCATCGCCGCTTTTGCCGACGGTGTGATGGAAAAGTGGTTCACGCCGGCCTTTCATACCGGACGCGCCGACGAACTCGCCGGCTATCGCAACATGCTGATCCGCCAGCCGGTCGCCGGCTACGTCGCAGCCTGCAACGCCCTTGCCAGTGCCGATTTGACGGAAACCGCTCAGGGAGCGTCGGTACCTGCCCTCTGCATCGTTGGCGACCAGGATGGCTCGACGCCGCCGGCACTCGTTCGATCCCTCGCCGATCTCGTGCCCGGCGCGCGTTATGAAGTCATCGAAGGTGCGGGCCACATCCCTTGCGTCGAGCAGCCCGAAATCTTCACCGCGCTGGTCAGTGCCTTCATCCGCTCGCAATCTTTGGGAAGCTGACATGGCCGATGGCGAAACGATGTCGGAGCGCTATCGGCAGGGGATAAAAACCCGTCGCGCGGTACTGGGTGATGCCCATGTCGACAAGGCGGAACTTGCCGCCACCGATTTCGACCGGCCCTTCCAGGAACTGATCACCGAAGCGGCCTGGGGCACGGTGTGGGCGCGCCCCACCTGGACGGCGCGCGAGCGCTCCATCGTCACCATCGCGCTGCTCGCGGCCCTCGGGCATGACGAGGAAGTGGCCATGCATGTGCGCGCCACCGCCAACACCGGGGCAACGCGCGAGGACATCACCGAGGCCATGCTGCATGTCGCGATCTATGCCGGCGTACCGGCGGCCAACCGTGCGATCCGCATCGCCAAGCAGGTGTACGATGCGCTCGACGGCGAAAGGGAGGCCTGACCATGACGGACCACAAGCCCGACACCGGCGCCTTCTTTACGCGCGACCGCACCTGGCACCCGCCGGCCTACACGCCGGACTACAAGACCTCGGTGCTGCGCTCGCCGCAACGGGCGCTTCTGGCGCTGGACGGCACGCTGTCCGAAATCACCGGCCCGGTCTTCGGCCATGCGATCCTCGGCGAACTGGACAATGACCTCATCCACAATTTCGCCAAGCCAGGCGAATCGGCGATCGGCGAGCGCATCATCGTGCACGGCCGTGTCCTGGACGAAAACGGGCGCGCTGTGCCGGGGGCGCTGATCGAAGTGTGGCAGGCCAATGCCGGTGGTCGCTATCGCCACAAGAAGGAAGGCTATCTCGCGGCGCTCGATTCCAATTTCGGCGGCTGCGGCCGCTGCATCACCGACGAGAACGGCAACTACCGTTTCCGCACGGTGAAGCCCGGCCCCTACCCCTGGCCGAATGGCCCCAACGACTGGCGCCCCGCGCATATCCATTTTTCGGTATTCGGCCGTGGTTTCAGCCAGCGGCTGATCACACAGATGTATTTCGAGGGTGACCCGCTGATCTGGCGTTGCCCGATCGTGCGTACCATTCCCGACCGGCGCGCCGTGGAATTGCTGATCGCGCCGCTCGACATGGCCAATACCATTCCCATGGACGCGCGCGCATACAAGTTCGACATCGTCCTGCGCGGCAGACGCTCGACGCTCTTTGAAAACCGCCTGGACGGCAACTAGGGCGTGAACCCATGAAGATCGAAATGGCACCTGAAACGGCAACGAGCTCAAGACCGTAATGACGCAGGATCTCACCTATCTGAAGGAGACCGCTTCGCAGACTGCCGGCCCGTATGTGCATATCGGACTGACACCGAATGCCTCAGGCATCACGGGTGTCTATCCGGCCGACCTCGGTACAGCGATGGTGAACGATCGCACCAGGGGCACGCGGATCACCATCCGTGGCCGCGTCGTCGACGGCGGTGGCGCATCGTTGCGCGATGGCCTGGTCGAGATTTGGCAAGCGGATGCAAACGGCCTCTACAACAGCCCAGGCGAACCGCGCGGGCGGGCCGATCCCGATTTTACCGGCTGGGGACGTTGCGCGTGCGACGGAGACGACGGCGAATTCGTCTTCCACACCATCAAGCCTGGCCGCGTACCATTCAAGGACGGGCGGTTGATGGCGCCACACATCACCTTCTGGATCGTGGCGCGCGGCATCAATTTTGGCCTGCACACGCGCATGTATTTCCCGGAGGAAGCGCACGCGAATGCCGAAGATCCACTACTTCTGCGTCTCGAGCATCGCGACCGGGTGACAACGCTGATCGCGCAGGCCGATGGCAACGACAGCTACCGGTTTGACATTCATCTGCAGGGCGAGCGGGAAACCGTCTTCCTGGATATCTGAGCCCGATGAGTGTTTGCCCTTTCGATCATCCTGTCCTTGGCGGCCTTCTGGGCGACGAAGAGGTCGCCGGCTATTTTTCCGTCGAAGCGGAAATGAAGGCGATGCTTGCTTTCGAAGCCGCGCTGGCTTCCGCCGAGGCAAAGGCCGGGTTGATACCCAAAGAGGCAGTAGCTGCCATCACTAACGCCATCTCCGCCTTCGGGCCCGACATCGACCGTCTGCGCATCGCGGTCTCGGTGGACGGCGTTGCTGTGCCGGAGCTGGTACGGCAGCTGCGCGAAGCAGTTGGCGGCAAAACGGCGTCTTATGTCCATTTCGGCGTCACCAGCCAGGACGTCATCGATAGCGGCCTGATGCTGCGCCTGAAACCGGTGCTTGCCATCGTCGAGCAGCGGCTCGCCGTTTTCCTGCGCGCGCTCGGCGACCTTGAAAAACGCGACGGTGAGCATGCCCTGATGGCCGCAACGCGCATGCAACCTGCAATCCCGATCAAGGCAAGCGACCGCATCGAGGGCTGGCATGGACCGTCTCAACGCAATCTGGAGCGGCTGCGCACATGGATGGAGGACGGGCTGGCGCTGCAGTTTGGCGGTGCGGCCGGAACACTCGACAAGCTTGGCGGCAAGGCGAACGCGGTGCGCACTGCGCTTGCCAGCGAACTCGGACTGACCGATCAGCCACAATGGCACAGCCAGCGCGACCGCATCGCCGACCTCGCTTCCATCCTGTCGCTGATTTCCGGAAGCCTCGGTAAATTCGGCCAGGACATCGCTCTCATGGCGCTGGCAGGGGACGCGATCGAACTCGCCGGCGGCGGCGGCTCCTCGGCCATGCCGCACAAGCAGAACCCTGTCTTGGCCGAGGTGCTGGTGACGCTGGCCCGCTTCAACGCCACCCAGCTTGCAGGCATGCATGGCGCTCTGGTGCACGAACAGGAGCGGTCGGGTGCCGCCTGGACGCTGGAATGGATGATCCTGCCGCAGATGATCATCGCCACAGCGACCGCTACAAGGCGAGCCACCGAGCTTGTCGCCAACATCCGGCGTTTGGGGACGGAGGGATAGCCGAACCCAGGTAGGCAGTGCTCAGACCGCGAGGTGCTTCACGATGTCGGAGCGTCCGATCCCGGCACGCGGCCCGGTGAGCACGCACCGGCCGTGATCCATGACCAGGTAGTGGTCGGCGATCAGTTCGGCGAAGGACAGGTTCTGTTCCACGACGATGAAGGCCGTGCCGCCCGCTTTCCTGCCGTTGATCATGTCGGCCATGCGCTGGATATTTTCCCACTGCACGCCTTCGGTCGGCTCGTCGAGCACGACGGCCGGCTGGTCTTCCGCCAGCCCACGCGTGAAGGATAACAGCTTCTTCTCGCCTCCCGACAACGTTCCGGCCCGCTGCGCCAGCCGCCTCTCCAGAACCGGGAAAAGATCGAAGAACGACCGGTAGCCATCCAGCCGACCATCCTTGGTCATCAGCGCCAGATTGTCCGACACGCTCAGATCGTCGAACACCGGCCGTTCCTGCGGACAGTAGCTGACTCCAAGCCCTCTGCGTGTTTCCGGCGCCATCGAGCCCGCCCTGCGCCCGCTGATCGTCACCACCCCTGACCGGCACGGCAGATAGCCGAGCAAGAGTTTGAGGAGTGTCGACTTGCCGACGCCATTGCGGCCGACGACGCACAGCACCTGGCCTGCAGCAACCTCGCCACTGAGTTCCTGCACGACGTTCAGGGAGCCGTAGCCGCCCGAAACGTTGCTGAAGCTGATCGGGGTCATTTCTGACCTCCGACGTAGACGGCCTGCACGGCCGGATTGGCTTGGATGTCGGCGACGCTTCCTTCAGCCAGCAAAGCACCATTGTGGAACACCATCACGCGATCAGCGATCCTGCGCACCAGCGCCATGTCATGCTCGATGATGATGACTGCGTTGCCGAGCCGCTCCGCCGCCCAGCGGATGACGTCTACGGCGCGGGAAGTCTCGTCGGCCGAAAGGCCGGCGCACGGCTCATCCAGCAGCAGGATGCGCGGCTGCACGGCAAGCGCCATGGCGAGTTCGAGGATCTGGCGCTCCCCATGTGAAAGGTCACTCGCCGGTGCCTCTTCTTTGCCCAGAAAGGTATAGCGCGCAGCCAATTCGCCGATGATCGGGCTCGACCAGCGACGGAGCGAAGGCTTCAGCAGATCGAGCGGTCGCGCTGCGTCGCTCCATAGCGCAATCGCCAGATTGTCGCCGATCGACAACTGAGGAAACACGCTCGGCGCCTGCAGCTTGCGGGCGAAACCCAGCCGCGCCACCCGGTAAGGTGCCTGATTGGTGATGTCGAGCGCGCCCAGCTTCACACTGCCGGCGCTGGCCGGCAATTCGCCGGTGATCAGGTTGAAAGTAGAGGTCTTGCCTGCACCGTTGGGGCCGATGACACAGGCCACGCCCTTCGGCGGAAACGCGACAGTCAGATCGTTCAGGATGTTGATGCCGCCGGCGCTGACCCGTGCCGCCTCGATCGTCAAAGGTTCCTGTGCTGCAACCTCAGCCCGCGCTGGAGCCTCGATCCTCGCCCTTTGGCGAGCTCTGTCGAAACTGCGGCGCAGGCGGTCCGTCACCGGCGTGAACAGCCCGATCACGCCTTGCGGGAAGACGAGCACGACCAGCATGAAGAAGCCGGCCATGATGGCTTCCCAATAGGGAACGCCGTCCCGCATTTCCGCCGTCATCGACCCGACCAGCAAGGTGCCCAGCACCGGCCCGTAAAGCCGGCCGCGCCCGCCGACCGCCGTCCAGACCAGGAGCTCAGCGGAGAAAGCGAAGCCGACGACCTGGGGCGAAACCAGGCCTTGCTGTGGCGCGTACAGCGCGCCGGCAAGGCCGGCAAAAAAGCCGGATACAGCGAAGGCGATCGCCTTGTAGCGATGCGGATTGAAACCGAACAAGGCGACACGGCGCTCGTTCTGGGCAATCGCCCGCCACAGGACGCCGAGCGGCGCGCGATAAAGCCAGGATGCGAGCGCCAACACGATGACGAGCGCCACCGCGGCGAGGTAATAATTGGCATGGAAATCGTCGATGCCCGGAAGGCTCGGAATACCGGCGAGACCGTTGAAGCCTCCCGTCACGGAATTCCAGTTGCTGGCGATCTGGAATGCCAGCATGGAAAGCGCCAGCGTGATCAACGAGAAGAACGGCCCGCTGCCGCCATCGCGACGAAACACCATCAAGCCGATCAGCAATGCCAGAACGCCACTTGCAAGAGCCGCGAGAGGCAGGAGCAGATAAATCAGGTAACTGCCCGGCATCGCCTTCAGCAGGATCGCTGAGAGATAGGCCGAAATGCCGAAGAACATGGCCTGTCCAAGCGGCAGGAAGCCTGCCTGTCCCCAGCACAGCCCCAGCCCGACGGCGACCATCGCGTAAAGGTAGTAGAGGCCGAGCTGATAGGTCCAGTAGTCGCCCACCGCGAACGGCAGGACAAGCAGGGCTACAAGCGTGCCGAGATTAGCCATGCGCGAACAACCCGCGCGGCTTCAACCAGAGGAACAGGATCGCCACCACCAGAACGGTGAAATAGGCCTGCGTGCTGCCGAACAGCGCCGACATCACGCTGTCCAGGCCACCGATGACGCCGGTGCCGGCGACTACTCCCAGCACGCTGCCCAGCCCGCCGACAACCAGCACGAAGAATGATTTGATGACGTAGTCCAGCCCGAGATAGGGATGCACCGGCACCAGCGGCGCCACCATGACGCCGGCCAGGCCGGCAAGGCAGGAGCCGACGACGAAAGTGGTTGTGGCGAGCCGCTTGACCGGCATGCCGAGTGCACGTGCCAGGTCCGGATTTTCGACCATCGCCCTGATCTTGAGCCCTGCCCGGCTGGTTCCATACCAGGCGAACAGCGCCCCAATGATCGCGATGCAGATGACGATCAGCACCAGCCGATAGGTCGGATAGTCGGTGCCGAACAATGTCGTAGTGCCGACAAGCGGAACGGCGACGCTGTTAAAACCGAGTCCGAACCCGGCTTCCGCCAATTTGCGCAGGAGCAGGCTCAGTCCCCAGGTCGCCACAAGCGTATCGAAGGGACGGCGGTAGAGTGGACGGATCAAAAGCATCTCGACCACCAGCCCGACGCCACCGCAGACGACGAGCGCCAGCGGTACCGCCAGTAGGAAGGGCACGCCGGCGCGGTCGATAACCAGAGCACAGAACGCGCCCATCATGACGAATTCGCCATGTGCCAGATTCAGCACGCCGAGCATGCCGAAGGTGATCGCCAGCCCCAGCGCGATCATCGCCAGCGTCGTCACGCCGAAAAGGATGTTCAACAGTTGCGTGACGATCAGCGGATCCACGGCCCCTCCCCCAATTCTGTCACCAACTCACACCGGACAGGATTGGCCGCTGGCAACCTTTTCGAAGGTCTTGACGACCTCGAATTCGGTGCCCTTGCACAGCGCGAGATACATGTCCTTGTCGACATGGCGTCCCGTCATCGTCGCGGTACCGCCGGCCGTGGCGAAGGTGAGACCTTGCGAAGCTGCCGCGACGGCTCCGGCCTCCGTCGAGCCCGCCTTGTCGACAAGCGCTTTGGCGCAATGCACGCCGGCATAAGCGTCTGCACCCAGCGTCGAAAGCTGAGGCACCTTGTCGCCGAATTTCGCCTTCATCGCGGCCTTGAACTTCTGGTTGGCCTCGGAGCCCACATTGGCGAAGTAGGCCATGCAGGAATAGAGATTGCCGCTGCTCTCGATGCCAATGCCCTGCAGCGTGTTTTCCTCAAGAAGGAAGGCCAACCGGGCAATCTCCTTGTCGAGACCGAATGAAGCGAAGGCGCGGTTGAAATTGACGTTGTCGGCGCCGATCACGGTGATCAGAACAACATCGGGTTTCGCGCCCTTGATGCGCGTGACGATCTCCTCGAAGCGGTTCGGCGCACCGAGCGGGACGTACTCTTCCCCTGCAATCGTGCCGCCGCCGGCGCTGATATAGGACTTTGCGGCTTCGTTGGAATTGCGTGCCCAGACATAGTCGTTGCCGATCATGTAGAAGGTCTTGGCGCCTTTTTCCTTCATCATGAATTCGATCGATGGTTTGATCTGCTGTGGTGGCGTCTCGCCGAGGCAATAGACATTGGCCGTGCAGTCGCCGCCTTCGTAGACCGGCGTGTAGATGTAGGGAACCTTGCCCTTCACCGTTGCCTCGACCGCCTGGCGCACCGCACTGTCATGCGACCCGATCACGAGGTCGACCTTTTCTTCCAGCATCAAACGCACGACCGATTTCGCCACCTCGGCGGGAGCGGCCCCGGCATCGGTCGGGATCAGCTTGATCTTGCGGCCAAGGACGCCGCCGCCGGCATTGACTTCGTCCGCCGCCAGTTCTGCGCAGCCCTGGTTCGACGGGCCGAATAATGCCGCAGGTCCAGACAGCGGAATGAGCAATCCGATCTTGAATTCGCCCTCCGCCGCAATGGCACGGCGCAAAGCGCCCGGGACGATGCCGGCAGCCAGTGCACCAGCCGTGCCGGCCAGCATGGTGCGGCGATTGATGATCATGAATGGTGGCATGTTTTCCCCTCTTCTTGTTGCTTGTCGTTAGGCGTGTTCGATGATTGCCGCCTTGAGCACCGGCGCAGGAAGCATTGGAAACAGCGCCTCCATCGACGCAGCGATCGACAGCAGCGCCCGGTCGGTTCCAGGCAGGCCGTCCAGAGCCAGCCCGATCGGCAGTCCTTGACCCGTCAGCCCGACAGGCAGGTTGATGCCCGGCAGGCCGGCGACGCTGCCCGGATCGGTGTTGCGGATGAAGGTTGAAAAGGTCGGCACCCGCCGACCGTTGAGTTCGACGTCAACATCCTCGCCGATCGGGCGAGCGGGCAGTGGCGTCGTCGGGAAGACCAGAGCGTCGATGCCATGGGCAGCGAAATGATCGCGATAGGCCCGGATCAGGCGCGGTCGATGAACATCCATCGCTTCTCGATAATGAGCTTCCGGAACCATGCTGGCCGGATCGCTGATCAGGCGCATGATTCCTTGCACATCCGGGCTGGCGGCTTTTTCGACGATGTCGGAGAAATGCGCCGAAGCGCCGCTTTCCTTGAGATAGGCTGCGATGTCCCGGCCAGGCTCGTAGAAGGCAATGATGCTGGCCGCCGCATTGAGCGCGGCAATATCGGGAATATCGGCTTCGATGAGTGATACGCCGGCGGCCTTCAACAAATTCAGCGCATCCTGGCAGATCCGTTCCGTTTCAGGGTCGAGATCTTCCCAGAAATAGCCGCGCGGCACGCCAAGCCTCAGTCCAGCCAACGGTCGCTCGACAAATTCGCCTCTGCTGCCCGTGACCACGCGGTCCATCAGCTCGAGATCGGTGACGCAGCGCGCCATTGGTCCTGGCGTGTCGCGTGTCGACGAGATCGGTACGATGCGGCTTGCCGACCAGCGACCGGCGGTGGGGCGCATCGAAGTGATGCCGCAGAGAGCCGCCGGCACGCGCACCGATCCACCGGTGTCGGTGCCGATGCCTCCTGGGGTTAGGCGTGCCGCACAGGAGGCACCGGCACCGCCCGATGACCCGCCAGGGATCATCAGGAGGTCATAGGGATTTCGGATCGCACCGGAGAAGGAATTGTTGTTGGTGATACCGAAGGCCAGCTCATGCATGCCGGTTCGGCCGAGAAAAATAGCCCCGGCATCGCGCAGCGCCGCCGCCACCGGCGCATCCTTCTTTGGGCGATGACCGGAAAGTCCGGGCGTGCCGGCGCTGCATTCCTGGCCGGCAACGTCGATATTGTCCTTCATACCGACCGGCACGCCGGCGAGTGGACCGAGTGTCTGACCACGGCCACGCGCCTGGTCGACCGCGCGAGCGACACCCAGCGCGGCTTCCGCGTCGATCGACACGAAGGCGTTGAGGTACGTATAGGCTGTATTGCGATCGATGAACGTCTCGACGAGATGCTCGGCTGTCACCTCGCCCTCGCGAACGGCTTTTGCCGCAGCCGCAACGCCGAGCTCGTGCAATTCGGCCATCCAGTCCTCCTCACCCGATCGGGCGAAGTGGATGCTAGAGGCGCAAATCAGGCACGTGTATCAGCAGAAATGCGGATGTGCCCTGGAGCATGATCCCGAAAAGTTGCAGACTTTTCGTACAAAGGTCATGCGGCAAAACAAAAAGACAGAGCGGAATACCGACTCAGCTTGATCGCATTCCGCTCTGAATCAATTGTCGAAGCGGGAAACGGTGGCGGCCAGTTCCGCGCGGTTGGCGCAGCCGCGCTTTTCCATCGCGCGCGAGAGATGCGTGCGCACCGTGGCGAAACCGATGCCGAGCAGACGGGCGATATCGCGGTCGGTACACCCGCGCGCCACCAAAACGGCGACATCGCGCTCGCGCGGCGTGAGATCATCGCCGATCAGCGTGGCGCGCAACAGTGCTCGCCGCAGGAACGGCTCGAGCATGTCGAGCAGCACCACGTCGCGCTCCTCGAACTCCGGCCGCGCCTTGGCGCGCCAGATGCGCAGGTCGCCGAGATCCTTGCCGTTGTCGAAGACGAACAGGTTGATGCCGTGATGCATGCCGTCGCGGGAAAGGAAATCGTTGAAGAATTCGGTGTGCTCGAGCCTTCGGTGCGGGATGACGAGTTCCACCGGCGTTGCGCGTTTGCGCGCCCGCAGCTGCTGCGTCATCGGATCGCGGAACTGGAACCAGTCATCATAGGCTTTGAGATTGGCCTCACTCATGCGGTAGGCGCGCGAGCGCTCGAAAATCCCCTTGCCGTCGTTCCAGACATAGGAAGCGCCGAAATCCGAGCGCGCCAGCCGAATGATGTCGGCCAGAACGTCGCCGCGCGCATCGGCACCTGGACCGACACGTTCCAGCCGCGCGACGATATCGCCATACAGGCGGATTTCGTCGGACGTGATGTCCCTCAGCACAACGCCCATGACCCGCTCCTCCCCAGCAACAGGCTCATGGAAGGCGACTATAATAAGCTATTGGGCCCTGTCCACAGCACTGGGCTGACGAAAGCGCTTCTTCTGCGAGAAGCCATGATGCCGCCGCATCGAACCGGCAATCGTCATTAGCAACTGGTCGTTAGCCGCCACTAGGCAAAGCCCGGTACACGACATTCAGAAAATAACGCATGCCGATCGGCACGATGTCATCGTCGAAGACGAAACGATCACCGTGCAGCCCCTGGCCGGGGCCGACATCGCCTGCGCCGATCCAGGCATAGGCACCGTTGCCGACACCGCGCAGCAGGAAGGCGAAGTCCTCGCAGCCCATGCTGGGCTGGAAATCGGTGCTGACACGCTCGGTTCCGACCGTATCCTGTCCGGCAAGAGCCGCCAGCCCGGCGCCGTCAGCCGGATTGATCACCGGCGGATAACCCCGCTTGTAGTTCAGATCGGCCACCACGCCATGCATGGCCGCAACGGCCTGCGCGACCCGCTCGATCTCCGCCGCACAGTGGTCCGACAGGCCCGGATCGTAGAAACGGCAAGTGCCCTCGACCTTGGCTTCCGTCGGCACGAAATTGTTGAAACGCCCGCCATGGATCTGCGTGACCGAAAGAACGGCAGCCGCAAGCGGATCGATACTGCGGCTGACCACGCGCTGCACCGCGGTGATGAAGCTGGCCGCTGCCAGCACCGGATCATCGCCCAGATGCGGCATCGCCGCATGGCAGCCGCTACCGTGGAAGCGGATCTCGAAATCGTCGACCGCCGCCATTTGAGGGCCGCTCAACACGCCGATCTGGCCTTTGGGAAAGCCCGGCCAATTGTGGATGGCAAACACCTTCTCGACCGGGAAGCGCTTCAGCAGCCCGTCCTCGATCATCTTCTTGCCGCCGCCGACCACCTCTTCGGCCGGCTGGAAGATGAAGACGACCGTGCCATCGAAATCCCCGCTTTCGGCCAGCAGTTTCGCGGTGCCCAGCAAGATCGCAGTGTGGCCGTCATGGCCGCAGGCATGCATGACACCGTGGTTCTTCGACGCGTAGTCGACATCGGCCGCCTCCTCGATCGGCAACGCATCGAGTTCGGCGCGCAGCGCGATCGCCCGTTTGCTGTTTCCCTTGGTGAGTGTAGCGACGACCGCGGTCTGGCTGACATCGGCATGCACGGCGAGACCGAACTCGGATAGTTTTGCAGCGACGAACGCGGCGGTCTGACGTTCGGCAAAACCGAGTTCAGGATTGGCATGGATGTGCTTGCGCCAGGCAATGACCTCGGGCGCGATTTCGGCAACTCTATCGTTGGTGGGCATGATGATCTCGCGGTTCGCTTTTCTCAGGATGGCAGCGACCCTAAATGGGGGCTCAGACCCCGTCTTGAACGGGATTGACCGCAGGGCCGGTTTCCGGAAGGCTGCCATTGATGGGCTATGCAAGCGAACAAACAGGGCTCGAGGAAGCGCGATTGACGCGGCATGCCGGGCTCGGCGATCTCGAATTGCTGACCGCACGCTACCGCGATCACGCTTATGCGCTGCACACGCATGACAGCTATGTATTCGGCGTCGTGGTCGCAGGCGCCGAGAAGCTGCGCATCAACCGCCAGGCCTATCTGGCCCCTGCCGGTTCGATCATCGTCGTCAATCCCGAGGACCCTCATGACGGCGAGAAGGGCTGCGATGCCGGCTGGGCTTACCGCACCTGCTATCCACGCGCCGAGCTGATGCGCGAGGTCGCGGAAGATCTCGAGCTTGGCCATCTGCCGATGTTCCGCCAAGGCATTCTCGATGCCCCAGACCTTGCCAGCGATTTCGTTCGTGCACATCGCCTTGCCGTTGCGGGCAGGACGATGGAGGCGGAAACGGCGATGCTGATGGCCTTGCGTGGATTGACCAGGCGCTTCGCAGACCGTGACGGCCGCAATCCTTCGGCCGACGATAGTGAAGCAGCCAGGCGCGTTGGACTTTACCGCGACCTCATCGAAGCTGACCTTGCGCGCGCCTTCGATCTCGGCGGTCTGGCCGACGCCGCGCATGTTACCCGCTTCCAGGTGATCCGCGACTTCAAGCGCGTGTCAGGCATGACGCCCGGCCAATACCTGCGCGACTGCCGTATCCATGCCGCCTCGGCCTTGATGCGCACCGACAAGTCTCTGGCTGAAATCGCCTTCGAGACCGGCTTTGCCGACCAGAGCCATCTCACCCGGCTGTTCAAATCCATGCGCGGTCTCCCGCCCGGAGCGTTTCGCGAGGCGAAGTAGGACAGCCAGCATCCGCTGTCAGCTTGATTATGGCGGCATGACACCACCTGCGACGCGCATCATCTCCACAAGTCAGCCGGGCAGTCATCCGCTCGATAGCCGCGCGGCGTCAGCCACACTCGGCTTCTTTCCCCCGATTGAGACTATCTCAGCTTAGCTGCCTTGACTGGTTGCCGGCTCGGTCCAGCCTCGGAAAATCCGGACAGTGTCGCCCAATGATAACAAAATTGTCGACAAAATAGTTGACAATCATACCGGCATCCTGAATATCGGATGGCAGGACACAAACGACGGCAGCAAGATCGTCGCAGTGACACCGGGAGGATGCTTCATGATCGACCACTACATGTCGAGCAATCGGGGAAGAAGCCGATACTGCTGGGCAATGAGCCTCTGAAGCGCATCCCGTATCTCCCGCAAAGGTCGACCCGACGAGGTTCCCCATGCTGGTCTTCACGATAAGCCGCCTCGCCAACGCGATCATGGTCATGCTGGCCGTTGCCATGCTCGCCTTCCTGATATTCCGTCTCGCCGGCGATCCGGTCGAGATGATGGCCGGCGAGACGATGACCCAGGAGGATCGCGACGCGCTCCGAGAGCGGCTCGGCCTCAACGACAGCACCGCAACGCAATTCGTACGCTTCGTCGCCAATGCCGCACGTGGCGATTTCGGCGTTTCCTACCGCAATGGCCAGGACGTGCTGACACTGATCGGCGAACGTTTCCCGGCAACGCTTGAGCTCGTGCTGGTGGCGACGCTGATTTCCCTGCTCGTCGGCCTGCCCCTGGGCGTTTTGACCGCCATCAAGCGAGGGCGATGGTACACGGAATCCCTGCAATTCCTGTCGATCATCGGCGTCTCCCTGCCGAGTTTCGTGGTCGGCATCCTGCTCATCCTGGTCTTTTCGGTCATGCTCGGCTGGTCGCCGTCTTTCGGAAGGGGTGAAGTCGTACAGATCGGGTGGTGGTCGACCGGCTTGCTGACGCCGTCAGGACGCGCGGCGCTCATTCTGCCGGCCATCGCGCTCTCCCTTTATCAGATCACGCTGATCATGCGGCTGGTGCGCGCCGAAATGCTGGAAGTGCTGCGCTCCGATTATGTGAAATTCGCCCGGGCCCGCGGCATCCCGCGCTGGCGCATCTATTTCCGCCACGCACTGCGCAATTGCCTGATGCCGGTGGTGACGATGACCGCCATGAATGTCGGTTCGCTGATCGCCTTCGCGCTGATCACCGAAACCGTGTTCCAATGGCCGGGCATGGGCATGCTGTTCATCCAGGCCGTCACCTTCCTCGATATCCCGGTGATGGCGGCGTATCTGTGCATCATCTCCTTCATCTTCGTCGCGCTGAACACGCTGGTCGACATCACCTATGCCGTGATCGATCCGCGCCTGCGCGCCTCGCACTGAGGAGGCCGCCAGATGACGACCGACATCTCGAAAGCAGCCCCGGCAAAGCCTTCATCCGCGCTGCGGCGTTGGCTTGACAGCGATATCTGGTGGTCGTTCACCCACTCGAAGGCCGCCATGCTTGCCGCAGCGATCTTCGCCATCCTGATCGTGACGGCGGTGTTCGCGCCATGGTTCGCGCCGCAGAACCCGTATGATGCGGCGCAGCTCGACATGTGGAAGGCCGAGCTTCCTCCCGTATGGCAGGAAGGCGGCGAATGGCCCTATCTCCTCGGCACCGACACGCAGGGCCGCGACATGCTCTCGGCCATCCTCTACGGCACGCGCATCTCGATGGTCATCGGTCTCGCTTCCGTCGCTCTCTCCCTGCTGATCGGCATGACCGCCGGCCTGGTTGCCGGCTTCTTCGGCGGTTTCATCGAGAACTTTCTGATGCGCATCGGCGACATCACCCTGTCGATCCCGACGATCCTGATCGCCATCCTCGTCTCAACAGTGGTTCGTCAGCTCCTGCCCTCGGACCTGCGCGAAATCGGGGCATCCGCGGTTCTGGTGCTGGCGATCGCACTATCATCCTGGGTGCAATACGCACGCACGGTGCGCGCGCAGACCATCGTCGAACGCAGCAAGGAATATGTGCAGGCGGCCCGGTTGCTGAGGGTTCCGGCGCGCCGGATTCTGGCGCGCCACATCCTGCCCAACACGCTGACCCCAGTGCTGGTCGCCGCGACGCTGAATTTCGGCATGGCCATCCTGACCGAAGCCACGCTCTCCTTCCTTGGCATCGGCATGCCGCCCGGCCAGCCGTCGCTCGGCACGCTGATCCGTATCGGCAACCAGTTCCTGTTCTCCGGCTCGTGGTGGATCGTCCTGTTTCCGGTGATCCAGCTCTGCCTGCTCGTCGTCGTGGTCAATGTGCTGGGAGACTGGCTGCGCGACGTGCTCAATCCGAAACTGAGGTAAGTGCATGACCAATCTGCTGCTCCGCAACGTTCGGCCTTATGGAGGCACCGCCAGCGATCTGCTGATCCGCGACGGACGCATTGCCGGGATCGGTCATTTCGAGCCGGACGCCGGCATGCCGATCGAGGACGGCGGTGGCGCCATCGCCATCCCCGGCCTGATCGACGCGCACACCCATCTCGACAAGACGACCTGGGGCATGCCCTGGCACGAGAACAACCGGCGCGCCGTGCTGCGTGAACGCATCGACTTCGAGCGCGAGAACCGTGTCGCCATCGGCATCGACCCGCATCGCCAGTCGATGCGCCACGCCATCGGTCTCGCCGCGCACGGCGCAACCCACATCCGCAGCCATGTCGACATCGACCCGACCCATCGCCTCTCGATCGTCGACGGCATCATGGAAACACGCGAGAAGCTGAAAGGCATCATCGACATCGAGATCGTCGCCTTCCCGCAATCGGGCGTCATGGTGATGCCGGGCACCGTGGAACTGCTCGACGAGGCGCTGGCGCAAGGCTGCGAAGTGCTGGGCGGCATCGACCCTTGCGGCATCGACCGTGACCCCAAGGGCCAGCTCGACGCTATCTTCGCGCTGGCGGTGAAACATCAGAAGCCGATCGACATCCATTTGCACGAGACCGGCGATCTCGGTGCCTTCACCATGGAGCTGATGTTCGAACGCATCCGCGCCAACGGCATGCAGGGCAAGGTGGCGATCAGCCATGCCTTCGCGCTCGGCATGAACGACTACTTGCGTGTCGGCCAGCTCATCGACCAGATCGCCGAGCTCGACGTGGCCATCCTGACCACCGGCGCGCCCTCGGCGACCGTGCCTTCGATCATGAGGCTGAAGGAAGCCGGTATCCGGGTCGGCGCCGGCTGCGACGGCATCCGCGACACCTGGGGCCCGTGGGGTCAGCCCGACATGCTCGATCGTGCCAAGGTGGTCGGCATGAAGAACGGACTGCGCTCCGACAATGACCTCGCGCATCTCCTGCACATCGTCTCGCAGGGCGGCGCCGATGTCATGCGCATCGAGGGTTACGGCCTGGCAGAGGGCTGCAACGCCGACCTCACGCTCCTGACCGGCGAGACGCTGGCGCATGCCGTGGTCGACGTGGCGCCCCGCCCCCTCGTCGTCAAGGGCGGACGTATCACCGCACGCAACGGCCAGCCAACGGTGGACATGCCATGACACGACAGATCCTGGATACACTTGAACTCGGCAAGCGCCCTGAAGGCCGCACGCTGATCACGGCAGCCTGGGTGCTTGGCCATCGTGATGGCGGCCACCGGCTGATCCCGAATGGCGAGGTCGTCATCGATGGCGGCGAAGTCGTGTTCGTCGGCACGAAGTTCCCAGGCGAAGTCGCAAGGCGGGTCGATTTCGGCAATGCGCTGGTCAGCCCGGGTTTCATCGACCTCGATGCGCTTTCCGATCTCGACACCACCATCCTCGGCATCGACAACCAGCCGGGCTGGGCCAAAGGGCGTGTGTGGCCGCGCTCCTATGTCGAGGCAGGTCCCTACGAGATGTACAGCCAGGAGGAACTGGCTTTCCAGAAGCGCTTCGCCTTCGGGCAATTGCTGCTGAACGGCATCACCACGGCAGCACCCATCGCCTCGCTGTTCTACCGCGAATGGGGCGAGACGGTCGCCGAGTTCGACGCCGCCGCCGACGCCGCCGGAGACCTCGGCCTCAGGGTCTATCTCAGCCCCGCCTACCGCGCCGGCGGCATGGTGCTCGAGGGACCCGGCCAGATGGTGCCGGTCTTTGACGAACAGCGCGGCCTGGCCGGGCTTCGCGATGCCGCCGACTATATCGGCAGGCAGAACGGCCGCCACGGCGACCTGGTGCGCGGCCTGCTGGCCCCCGACCGCGTCGAGACCTGCACCGAGGAACTGCTGCGCCAGACCCAGTCGGCCGCTGCCGAGCTTGGCTGTAAGATCCGCCTGCATATGGCGCAGGGATCGATGGAGGTCGATACCGTACGCAGATTGCACGGCACCACCGCTCCCGTCTGGCTGGCGCGCGCCGGCCTGCTGAACAACCGGCTGATCGCGCCGCATGCCACCAACGCCACCGAGGAAGATCTCGGCCTCTACGCAGAACATGGCGTCTCGATCGTGCATTGCTCGCTGGTGTCGGCGCGCAGCGGCAGCATCCTGAACTCGTTCTCCAAATGCCGGGATCGCGGCATCAACATCGCGATGGGAACCGATACCACCCCAGCCGACATGCTGATGAACCTGCTGGTCAGCCTCATCACCTGCCGCATTGCCGACAAGGCATCGGACCGCGTGCGCTCCGCCGACCTGTACGACGCAGCGACGCTGGGGGGCGCAAAGGCGCTCGGCCGTGACGACCTCGGCCGGCTGACATCAGGCGCCCGTGCCGACATTGCCGTGTTCGGCCTCGACGATGCCGTGATGGCACCGTCGGTGGATCCGATCACCACACTGGTCACCGGCGGTTCGGGCAAGGTCACGCAGGCCGTGTTCGTCGACGGGCGGTTGTCCATGCGTTTTGGCGAAGTCGCTGGCATCGACATGAAGGCAGCGCGTGAGCGCGCCCAACGGCAATATGAGGGCCTGATCGCGAAATATCCTGACCGCAGCTGGGGCCACCCACCGGTTTCGGACATTTTCCCGCCAAGCTATCCCATCGAGGTCGACGCCAATGGCTGAAGCCCAGCAGGCTGTGCTTGAGGTTCGTGGCCTCAAGGTCGAGTTCCCCGGTCGCCGTGGCGTCGCCACGGCTCTCTCGGATGTCAGCCTTTCAATCCGCCCCGGCGAAATCCTCGGCGTGGTCGGCGAATCCGGTGCGGGCAAGTCGATGACCGGCCTTGCCATCCAGGGGCTGCTGGAGCGTCCTGGGCACATTGCCGAAGGCGAAGTCTGGCTGGCGGATCGCCGCATCGACAATCTGGGCGACCGCGAGATGGAGAAGATCCGCGGCCGCGAGATCGGCGCGATCTTCCAGGATCCGCTGACCTCGCTCAACCCACTGTTCACAGTCGGCGCGCAACTGACCGAAACGATCCGGCAGCATCTCGGCATGGGCAAGGCCGAGGCCAAGGCGCGAGCGATTTCACTTCTGAAGGATGTCGGCATCCCCTCGCCCGAAGAACGTTTCAACCAGTACCCGCATCAGTTCTCCGGCGGCATGCGCCAGCGCGTCGTGATTGCACTGGCGCTCGCCGCTTCGCCCAAGCTGATCATCGCCGACGAGCCGACCACCGCGCTCGACGTTTCGATCCAGGCGCAGATCACCTCGCTCCTGCGCAAACTCTGCAAGGAGAAAGGAACCGCGGTGATGCTGGTGACCCACGACATGGGCGTCATTGCCGAAACGGCCGATCGCGTTGCCGTCCTCTATGCCGGCCGCCTCATCGAGATCGGCCCGGTCGACCAGGTGCTGCGCGCCCCGAAACATCCCTATACGCGCGGCTTGATGGCCTCGATCCCGGCACTCGGCGCGCGTGTCGAGCGGCTCAACCAGATCGACGGCTCGATGCCGCGCCTCGACGCCATCCCACCGGGTTGCGCCTTCAACCCGCGCTGCAAGGAAGCCGGCCCACGTTGCACGCGGGAGCGGCCGGGTCTGTTGCCGGCCGGCGCAGGCGCCAGTGCATGCTGGCTCAACGCGGGAGGAACCGCATGACCGCGATGACTTCACAAGACACGTCGGCGCTCTCGGTCAGCCGGCTGGTCAAGACGTTCGACGTCTCGGCGCCTTGGCTCAACCGCGTCGTCGAGCGCAAGCCGCGACAGTTCCTGCAAGCCGTCAGCGATATCAGCTTCGACGTCCCCTTGGGCGGATGCCTCAGTCTTGTCGGCGAAAGCGGCTGCGGCAAATCCACGGTCGCCCGCCTGGTGACAGGTCTCTACAGGCCGAACGGCGGCGAGATGCGTTTCGCACCGGGCCACGACGGCAAGCCATTGTCGGCACAGATGATCTTCCAGGACCCCTATGCTTCGCTCAATCCGCGCTGGCGCGTGAAGAACATCGTCGCCGAGCCGATCCGCGAATTGAAGCTGCGCAAGACAAGGGCCGAAATCGACGACCGCGTGGTGGAGCTGTTGAAGACAGTGGGCTTGTCTGCTTCCGACGGCGAGAAATTCCCGCATGAATTTTCGGGAGGCCAGCGCCAGCGCATCTCGATCGCGCGGGCACTTGCCGGCGAACCCGAATTCCTGGTCTGCGACGAACCGACCTCGGCGCTCGACGTTTCCGTGCAGGCGCAGGTGCTCAACCTGATGCGGCGCCTTCAGGATCAGTTCGGCCTGACCTACCTCTTCATTAGCCACGACATGAGTGTGGTGCGGCACATGTCGGACCGTATCGCGGTCATGTATCTCGGCCGCATTGTCGAGGAAGGCGAGACGGAAGCGCTGTTCGCCAGACCGCGTCACCCCTACACGCAACTGCTGCTGCAGACGATCCCGAACATCGAGAAGCCGCATCGGGACCGCATCGTCGCCGGCGGCGAAGTTCCAAGCCCGCTCAAGCCGCCGTCAGGCTGCCCGTTCCATCCAAGATGCCCGATCGCGACGGCGCGCTGTTCGACGGAATTGCCCGAAGTGCGAACCCTTGCAAACGGCACGCGCGTGGCCTGCCATCTCGCGGACGATGCGTAGAGGTCGTCCGTCTAGGCCAGCGCGGCGCGCAGATCATGGGACATATCCCGCACTTCCCTCAGGTCCAGCTCGGACTCCACATGCTCCAGATGATGTTCCATCAGTGCCGAAGCCTTCTTGAGGTCACCGGCGGCGATCGCATCGACGATCTCGGCGTGCTCGTCCGGTCCGCAGTTGAAGCGTGCCGTGTTTCGGTAGACGGCCGTGATCAGCGAGGTGCGCGAGATCAGGTCGCGCATCATGCCGAACAGGAAATCGGAACCGGAAATCTCGGCAAGGAGAAGATGGAAGCCGCCGGACAGTTTGATGATGTCGGTGGTTGCGTCGTTGGTGTTGGCGGTTCGCTCCTGGGCGACATGGCCGCGCAGGCGCGACAGATCCGCCTTCGTCACCGAAGCGCCGATGCGTGCGACGACACGGCTCTCCACGGAGCGGCGAATGGTGAAGACATCCCTCGCCTCGTCCACGGTTGGCTGGCACACGAAGGCGCCGCGATTGGGGATGATCGTGACGAGGCCCTCGCGCTCGAGCGCAGCCAGCGCCTGGCGGATGCGCGCGCGGCTGACGTCGAAAATCGCGGCCATCTGGCCTTCCTTGAGCTGCACGCCGGGGCGCAGCCGACGCTCAGCGATCGAGAGCCACACCTTTTCGACGATCTGCTGTATCGAAATGCCTGCCTGTTCGGTCATGACTCTCTTTCCCGCTGTCAGATCGACATCCGCCAAGGCTGACAAAAAGTCAATATTTGCATTGGTCCATGAGCTTTTTTTGTAGATAATACATTCAAAAATTGTCTACAATATTTTGTGTAGGCGGGAGACTCGAATGGAATTCGACTTCACACAGATCGAGGCGGACGGGCGATATCGCCTGCTGACCAATTTTGTCGGCCCGCGGCCGATTGCGCTGGTGACCACGCGTTCGGCATCCGGGCGCAGCAATGCCGCGCCGATGAGTTTTTTCAACGTCTTCTCGCACGAGCCCCCCATCGTCGTTCTTGGCATACAGCCCCGCCTGTCCGGGGAGGACAAGGATACTGTCGCCAACATCCGCCGCACCGGCGAATTCGCGGTCAACATGGTCGATATGGCGTTATCGCAACAGATGCTGGTGTGCGGGCTGGGGTTCGAAACCGATGTCGATGAGCTGGAGATATCCGGGCTTCCCACAGCCCGCTGCAGGCAGATCGATGTCGATCTCGTCGCCAACTCACCCTGCACCTTCGAGTGCCGGGTGGAACGGCTGATCGAATATCCGCGCCGTATGCTGGTTCTGGGCCAGGTCGTCCACATGCATGTGCAGCGCGAGTGTCTCGACGAAGCAGGCCGCTACGTGAACCCGGAGACATATCAGCCGATCGCCCGGCTGCACGCCGACAACTACATCACTTCCGACCGTCAGTTCGTGCTCAAGGCGCCGGCGATCTCGGAGGTCCTCAACACAGCCAAACGCGCGGGCCAGTAAAGTGCATATTCGTCTGATCAATCCCAATTCGACAGCCTCCATGACCGGACAGGCGCTGGACAGTGCACTGAAGGTCGCCAGCGCAGGGACACGCGTGACCGCGGTCAATCCTGTGGGAACCCCGGTGAGCATCGAAGGCTCCGCGGACGAGGCCCTGTCGGTGCCCGCCATGCTCTTTGAAATCCGCAAAGGCGAGGCGCAGGGCGTCGACGCCTATGTGATTGCCTGTTTCGACGATCCCGGCCTGCACGCAGCCAGAGAAATCGCGAGAGGCCCCGTGATCGGCATCTGCCAGGCTGCCGTGCAGGTTGCTATGACCATCAGCCGCCGCTTTTCCGTCGTCACCACCCTGCCCCGCTCGGTTCCGATCATCGAGGACATCGTTCAGGCCTACGGCGCCGGCCATCACTGCCGTGCCGTCCACGCCATCGACCTGCCGGTGCTGGGGCTGGAGGAAGATCCTGAAACCGCTGAACGACTGTTGAGAGAGACGATCGAACGCGCCAAGGCCGAGGACCGCGCGGAAGCGATCATCCTTGGCTGCGCGGGCATGTCGAGCCTGTGCGAGCGTCTGACGGCAGCAACCGGCGTTCCCGTGATAGACGGCGTCACCGCGGCTCTGAAGATCGCCGAGGCCCTGGTCGGTGCCGGTTATGCGACCTCGAAGGTCAGTGCCTATGACTATCCGCGCCCGAAGGGCCAGTTCGCCGAGCACATGGAAGGCATGGCGATACGCGCCAGCGTCTAAAGCGCTTCCAACGGAATTGCTTCTGAAGTTCCCCATAATCGATCGAGTCGCCACCCGGCGACCTTTATCGGCCAGCAGGGGCAAGTTAGGCATGAGCGAAGGCCGTGTTTAAGTGCCGGGATCGGGCAACGCGATGGGTTCGCGGAACGTCCGGCTGATCTGTCCCCAGCCCGGATCGTGCATATGCGCCTTGAGGCCTGCGCGATCCGCCATGGCCTGAGCTTCGCGTTCGCCGAAATCGATGGCTTGTTCGACATCCACGGTCAAGACACGCCCCTCTTCCATCAGGACCTTGCCGTCGACGATCACCGTGTCGACATCGCTTCCGACAACCTGATGGATCAGCCGGTGAACCACCATCCAATTGGGAGCGAGGTGCGGCTGGCGCATGTTGATGATGGCAATGTCCGCCTTCTTGCCGACCTCCAGCGAGCCGATCTCGTGCTCCTTGCCCAGCGCCTTCGCGGCATCGATCGTGATCATCTCGAAGATCTTGCCCGGCGGCAGCAGGTAGCGGTCGTTGTTGTTGAGCAGATGCTGCGTGAATTGCGCCAGGCGCGCGATCTGGAACATGTCGAAATGCCGGCTCGGCGAAACGCCATCCGAAGTGATCGCCACCGGCACGCCTTTCGACATCATGTCCAGGAGCGGCACGGCGCGACCGGGCGGCGCATGCGTCACATGCGTTCCGGTTGCAGCCAGGATATCGACTTCTTCGTGCGAAACGCCCCAGCAGTGCTGCAGATGCACATCCGGACCGAGAAGCGCGTTTTCCTTGTCCTGGAAGGCCATGCGGATCTGGCCTGCGAACGCGTCTGAATGGATGCGGACGCCCCATTTGCGTGCAGTTTCGCGCACTCGTCTCGCCTGCATACGGTCGTTGTCCGTCAACTTGACCGCAAGATCCGGCGTCGTCGGGTTCGATGGGTCGAGCGACGGTACGATCGTAAAGGGCGTGACGAACACGTCGATGCGCCCGTCGGCGCTGCCATTGAGTGCCTCGATGGTCGCTTCGGTTCCTTCGATCATCTCTTCAAAAGAAACGCGCCGTCCCTCGGGCTTGCCGCTCTCCCAGCGCGTGACGGGATGCGGCCAAGGCAATCCGGCCGGACCGACGCAGATCACGTCCCGAAGCCCGATCTCGGAATAGGCCCTGGCATGATTGATCGCGAAGGCCGGATCGTCGCTTCGGGGCATCGACGAAATGATGCTCACCCCGGTTGTGACGCCGGCTCGCAAGCGCTCCAGGCCGCCGACCAGTCCGTCCGCGTACCAATAATCGCGGGTCGCGTAGTGGTAGTAGATCGGCGTGACGATCCGCATCCATAGCGAGTAGGTGTCCGCAGCTACGGAGCGGATCAATGCGTGTCCGGCATGGCCATGTGCATCGACGATGCCCGGAACAATGAGTTTGCCGCGGCAATCGACAATCTTCTTGTCCTGGTGCCGCGGTTCGAGGTCCTCCGCGGTTCCGATGTCGACAATCCTGTCGCCCAAGATAGCAACAGCACCATCGTCGATCACACGCCGATCGGCATCAACGGTGACAATGGTTCCGTGAAGCAACAGCAATCCGTTCACGTCTTCTCCTCCGAGGCGCTCCCAGTACCAGGTATTTTGCTATCGATTTATGCAATTTACGTCAACAATATTGTTGACAATCTTGTCGAGCGTAGTGATTGTGAAAATCGAGTGAGGAACCTGGGAGGTGAACATGTCCTGCTTGAAAAGCTTGCTGGCCGGCGCAGTGGCCGTGGTGGCGCTGACAGCATCGGCCAATGCGGAAACGCTACGCTGGGGCAGCCGCGCCGATATCTATTCGCTGGATCCGGATTCTGTACCTTCGACCGCCAACCTGGCCTTCCTGAACCATATCTATGAAGGGCTGGTCCGCTACGACGCGGACTTCAAGATCGAGCCGGCGCTCGCGACGGAATGGAAACTGATCGACAACAAGAAATGGCGCTTCACCTTGCGCAAAGGCGTGAAGTTCCATGACGGTGCCGACTTCACTGCGGACGACGTCATCGCCTCGCTCAAGCGCGTCAGCGACCCGACGTCACCGCTGCGCGGCAACATCCCGCTTTATGTGAACAGCACCAAGGTCGACAATTACACGGTCGATGTCGAGGTTTCGGCGCCGACGTCCCTGTTCCTCAACGACATGACCAACATCTTCATGTTCAGCGCGAAGTGGTTGAAGGACAACAACACCGAAAAGCCGACCGACGTCGCGACCAAGACGGAAGGGTATGCCACCCACAACACCAACGGCACCGGTCCGTTCAAGCTGGAGAGCCGCACGCCGGACAGCAAGACCGTGATGGTCGTCAACGACAAGTGGTGGGACCAGAAAAAGCACAATATCGACCGCATCGAGTTCCTGCCGATCGCTTCGCCCGCGACCCGCGTGGCCGCACTGCTCTCCGGTGAAGTCGATCTGGTCGACTCCGCTCCAATCCAGGATCTTCCCCGGCTCGAAACCTCGCCGGGCATCACCGTGAAGAAGCGCACTGAACTGCGCACGGTCTTCATCGGCTTCAACCGTAAGGAAAAACTCGAGGACGGCCGCGAGAATCCCTTCAACGATCTGCGAGTACGGCAGGCCGTTGAAGCCGCTATCGATCGCGACCTGATCAACAAGAAGGTGATGCGTGGCCTCGCCCGCCCGTCTGGCTCTTTGATCGCTCCAGAAATCTCCGGCTACGCCAAGTCGCTCGACACTTACAGCCCTGCCGATCCGGCACGCGCCAAGAAACTTCTTGCAGAAGCCGGCAAGGAAGGCCTGAAATTCACCTACATGTGCACGAATGACGAGAGCATCAACGAGGAGGATTTCTGCGCCGGCGTCACCAACATGCTGAAGCGCGCCGGCTTCGACCCGACGATCGACATCGCGCCGCGCGCCGTCCAGTCGCCGAAGCGTTCGAACGGCAAGGCCGACGTCTTCAACCTGAGCTGGGCAAACGAGCCGACGCTTGACGCCTACTCCCTGCTCGCCCAGGTCCTGGAGACCAAGACCGGTAAAGTTGGCGTCTCCAACTATGGCGGCTGGTCCTATCCCGACCTCGACAAGCTGGTCGAACAGGCGGTTCAGGAGCCGGACAATGCCAAGCGGCTGCAGCTCGAGGAGGCCGCCCTCAAGATCGCCAAGGATGACACGATCCTGATCCCGCTGCATCAGCAGCCGATCGCCTGGGCAATGCAGGGCAAGGTCAAGAGCATCGACTTCCGGGCCGACAACAAGCCCCGCCACTGGCTGACGCAGATGGGCGAGTGATCCGGTCCGACAAGAGACCGTACCTCTCAACTCCTGGCGCTTCACCCCCGGTGAAGCGCCATTTCTTTAGACGCTGAGAATCTTGCCGATCCGACAACGACGGATCGGGCTGCCTACGCCCCGATCTGGAAGAACGTCAGGTCAGCCCTGGATCACCGGCAGGGATCTGGGCGCCAGCTCCGCGATGTTGCGGCCGCGCGGATCGAAAAGTCCTGCCCGCGAGCAGGCCCAATCCTGCAACGCCTGCATTTCGCGTAGCGCGCCATCATAGTCGATGCCGGTCGGCCGGCCCTTGTCCACCGTCAATCGCCCGTCGACATAGACATGCTCCACCGCACGTTCGGCGGCGCAATGGAGCAGGCTGCGCAACGGGTCGTAAACCGGCCGCATCGTCGGCGCATCGAAATCGACCACGACCAGATCCGCCTTGGAGCCGACGCTCAACCTGCCGATATCGGAGCGGCCGAGCGCACGGGCGCCGGCCAGCGTCGCCGCCTCGAAGATATCACCGGTCGAGAGATCGAAAACACTCCTGCCGCCGAGCCGCGAGCAGATCAGCGCTTGCCGCATCTCTTCCAGCATGTTGAACGGATAGCTGTCGGTGCCAATGGCGACATTGACGCCGGCGCGGCGGTAGGCCCCCAGCGTCTCCAGCGCCATGCCGCTGCGCGCGAAGGTGACCGGGCAATGTGCCACGCTGGTGCTACGCTCCGCCAAAGTAACGAGATCGTCGCGCGTGCGCTGCCGCGTCCAGGAATGATGGTCGGTGAAGATGCAGTGGCCGATGATGACGTCCGCTCCGAGCACACCAAGCTGGTCGAGATACTGCACGGCAGTCAGGCCGGTGCGGCGCACCAGCTCCTCGTGCTCGGCCATGGTCTGCGCGGCATGGACGGTGAGCCGCATGCCACGCTTGCGCGCTTCATGGGCGGCATCGGCCAGCAAGTCCGGCCGGCAGGTCTCGACCTGCGACGGCGAAACGACGCCATCCAGCCGGCCGCTTGGATGCGCCTTCGCCCGATCGACGAAATCCAGGGCTCGCGCAAACGCGTCGCGGCCAGCCTGGTCATCCCATTCGAAATCGAGGCGGTGGCTGTCATGGACCATCCAGTTCGCCTGGCGGAAGCCTGGGGCAAGGTAACCACGCACACCGCTTTGCGCCGCGATGTCGAGCCAGGCGTCATGGATGCCGGCAATGTCGAGCACCGTGGTCGCGCCCGAACGCATCAGGTCGCCGAGCATGACGGTCAGGCAGGCGGCGCGGGCATCCGCGCCACCATCGATCACCGAGGAGTATTCGTACATGGCCTGGCCCCAAAGCGCGGCGGTGCCGACATCCTCGAAAATGCTTTTGGCCATGGGCTCGTCATGCGAATGGCAATGAATATCGATCAGCCCCGGCATGACCATACGCTCTTTGCCGGAGAGTTCGGTGGTCGCCTGTCCTTCAAAGCGGCCGCCGACGCAAAGCAGCCCGGTTTCGTCGAAGGCGACGTCGCCACCGTGGCGGTAGACCTGCCGGTCATTGTCCGCGTCATAGGCAACGATGGTATCGACGTCGCGGATAACCGTGATCTCAGTCATGACCTACCCTGAAACGTTTTTCGAGAAAGCGGCTGTAAGCACCCATCAGGGCGCTGAAGACGAAATAGACGACGGCGGCGAAGAGATAGCCTTCCAGCACCGCGATGCCCTGCCAGTTGGGATCGCGCAGTGCGGTGCGCACGGTGTTCAGGAAATCGAGCAGGCCGACGATGGTGACCAGCGTCGTGTCCTGGAAGAAACCGATGAACAGCGAGACCAGCGGTGGAATGACGGTCTTCAGCGCCTGGGGAATGATCACCAGGAACGTGTATTGCCAGTAGTGGAGCCCGAGCGCCTGGGCGGCCTCGGTCTGGCCGCGCGGCAGGGCCTGAAGTCCGGCGCGCACGATCTCGGCGATGTAGGCCGCGGCAAACAGGATGATCGCGACCTGGGCCCGCAGCAATTTGTCGATCGTCACGCCTTCCGGCATGAACAGAGGCAGCATCACCGACGCCATGAACAGGATGCTGATCAGCGGCACGCCGCGCACCAGTTCGATGAAGGTGACGGCGAGAATGCGGATGGCCGGCAGATTGGAGAGCCGTGCCAGCGCAAGCAGGATACCGAGCGGGAGGGCCAGGACGAGCCCGACAAAGGTCAGCATGAAGGAAAGCGGCAGGCCGCCCCATTGCGACGTCGGCACGGTGGTCAGGCCGAATACGCCGCCCGCCATCAGCACGAACAGCAGCGGCAAAAGTACGATCCAGCCGGCGATCAAGGGACGGCCCCACAGCCGTGGGATGCCCGAGACCGCCATGGCAGCGATGAACAGCAACGTCGCGGCCAGCGGCCGCCACTGCTCGTCGAACGGATAGATCCCGAAAAGCATGTAGCGCAGCTTGTCGGCGAGATAAGGCCAGCAGGCGCCTGAAGCGACCTTGCAGTCTTCCGGCGTGCCGGTGAACACCGCATTGACCAGCAGCCAGGAGATCACAGCCTTGGCAGCCAGCGCAAAGACCGCCAGGCAAATTAGCGTGACGACCGAATTGCCTACTGTACCAAAATAGGCATGCAGCCCACCACCCTGCCGGTGCCGAGGAGCCCTATCGCTTGCCATTGCGGATTGTTCGCTCATGACTGGCGTTCCCTGAGCGCGACATGCCCGTTGTACCAGTTCATCACCGCAGAGGTGGCGAGCGAGAGGATCAGATAGGTCAGCATGAACAGCGCAATCGGCTCGATCGCTTGCCCGGTCTGGTTCATGATGGTGTTGGAGACCATGACCAGGTCGGGATAACCGATCGCGATCGCCAGCGAACTGTTCTTGAACGTCGTCACATAGACATTGGTAAGCGGCGGCACGATCACCCTGAGCGCCTGCGGCAGGATGACCAGGCGCATCGCCTGCCCGTCCGAGAGACCGAGAGACTTCGCCGCCTCGCGCTGTCCCTTGCGGATCGCCAGGATGCCGCTGCGCACGATCTCGGCGACATTGGCAGAGGCACTGAGCGTCAAGCCGACAAGCAGAGCGACGAATTCAGGCTTCAGATGCGCCCCGCCGGTCAGGCGAAACTTGCCGAGTATCGGCCAGTCGACTTCGCCGCTGATATCGAAAAGCAGTGCGGCCACGACGATGGGCAGCACCAGCAGTGCAAGGGCCACAGGCCAGGCTGGTAATGCTTTGCCGGTGGTGATGCGCCTGTGGCGCACGACCTTGAACCAGATGACGGCGGCGGCAATGCCGATGGCGACTGCGGCAACGGCCACCCAGAAGCCGGAATTCCAGATGACGGCCGGCACGACCAGGCCGCTGTTCGAGACATAGACGCCAGGCAGCAGCGTAATGGCTTGCCTGACCGGCGGCAGCGTGAAGATGATGACCGAGTACCAGAGGAACAGGTAAAGCAGCAGCGGCACGTTTCGTAGCGCTTCGACGTAAAAAAGCATCAGCCGCGACAGAAGCGGATTGCTGGACAAGCGCGCAATGCCGACAAGCGTGCCGATGACGGTGCTGAACACGATGGCCAGCAGCGCCACCTTGACCGTGTTGAGCAGGCCGACCAGCAGCGCCCGCGCGTAGCTGTCCGAGGGCTCGTAGGCGATCGGCGTCTCGCTGATGACAAAGCCGGCTTCACGGCCGAGATAGCCGAAACCGGTCGCTATGTCCTGCTTGGCGAGATTGGCGAGCGCATTGCTGAGCAGATACCAGCCGACGGCAATGACCGCCGCAACGCAGATGACCTGATACGCCAGTTCACGGGCACGCCGGTTTCGCAGCAGAACAATGGGCGACACGCCGTGTTCCCTTTAAGGTCGGATTGAGAAGTATGGCGCATGTCCGCGGACATGCGCCATATCAGGTGATCGGCTTACCGGAAGGGCGGCGGATAAAGCAGGCCGCCATTGTTCCACAACGTGTTCGGGCCGCGGCTCAAGCCGAGTGCGGTCTTTTCACCAAGGTTGCGGTCGAAGACTTCGGCATAATTGCCGACCCGCTTGATGATGTTGTAGCCCCATTTCTTGTCGAGGCCGAGCATCGGGCCAAGATCATCCGCCCCACCCAGCATGCGCTGGATTTCCGGGTCCGCGCTTTTGACCTGCTCGTCGACATTGGCTTGCGTGACGCCCTTTTCCTCCGCAGCCATCATCATCCAGACCGACCAGGAGACGATATCGCGCCAATTGGAATCATTCTGACGCACAGCCGGCGCCAGCGGCTCCTTCGAGATGGTTTCCGGCAGGATCACATAGTCGCCCGGGCTCTTCGAACCGGCTCGAATAGAGGCAAGGTCGGAGCGGTCCGACGAGACCGCATCGCAGCGGCCCGAGAAGAAGGCGTTGTTGTTTTCGTCCGGGTTCTCGAACACCACCAGCTCGAACTTCTTGCCGGTCGTGCGGAAGAAGTCAGCGAGGTTCTGGGCCGTCGTGGTGCCGGGCAAGGTGCAGATCGCAGCGCCATCGAGTTCCTTGGCGCTGTTGATGCCGAGGCTCTTTGCCACCATCAGGCCCTGTCCGTCGTAAAACACCGCCGGGCCGAAATCGATACCGAGCGAGGCCTCGCGCGAATAGGTCAACGTCGTCTGGCGCGATAGAATGTCGATCTCACCCGACTGCAGGACCTGGAAGCGCGTGTTGATGTTGGTCATCACGAAGTCGACCTTGTTCGGATCCCCGAACACGGCACTCGCGACCGCGCGACACACATCGACGTCGAAACCCGCAAACTTGCCCTGCGCATCGGCGAGCGCAAAGCCTGTCGTCCCCATCGAAACGCCGCAGATCAGTTTGCCGCGTGCCTTCACCGTCTCCAGCGTCGACGCGGCTTCCGCCGCGACAACGGAAGTGCCCAGAAGCAGCGCGGCAGCCGCGATGCGGCGTGCCGTCCGAAATAGTGCCATTTGTCCTCCCAAGCGGTTCTGACGGAATCTCCGCCGACCGTCACTTTTTTCAACATGGCAATCCAATCAAATTGCCGACAATTCTTCAACAAAATAATCGACAATAATTGTAATCAATCGCGGCAACCGTGATCCGAGCCTTTCGGGTTGGCGACACCGGTTGTTCCCTTTAGCTAAAGCGCGCAAACTGCCACAATGGCCCGATGACACGCAGTCGAAGCCCCATCCTCGCAAGGCCAGCCACCCTGATTCTCATCTGGTGCCTTCTGCTGCTGGTTTCGGTCGGCGCATTGGCGGCCTGGCAATACCGGATGCTCAGCAACGAACTTGCCCAGGAGAGTTTTGTTCTGCACCGGCTGGCCTCGCAGCGGGCCGATCAGCACGATGCCCATATGACGGCGCTTTCGGCCATCGCGGTGGCTTCCGACGGCCGCAGCTTTGATCTGTTCCTTGACGTGGCGTCGACCATTGCCCGCTTCTATCCGCGCATCGACGAGATTCAGCTTGTTCCGCTGGACCCGCAGGCGAAAATCGTCGGCACGATGTCGCTCGATCCGGCCGCGGCGGGACTCGTACGCAAGGCGGCCCTGGCGTCTGATGGTCATATCGCGCTGCTGCCGCATCCTGGCCGTCCCGATCACTACATCATGGTCAAGCGCAGCCCCAACAGCGACGCAGCGCGCTACGGGCTCATGCTGGGCATCGACGCTGGCAAGCTGATCAGCGACGAGACACCGTTCTGGTCGCGGCCTGGCGTCACCACGCGACTATCCTTGCCCGATGGGCAGCGTGTGGTCGGGCCGCCCGCCATGCCGACCGCAATCGGTTTTTCGAGGCCGCTCGGCAGCGCCTCCCAGCCTCTCATTCTCGAAACCGGCGTAGAAATTGGAATCACGGACCTCCTCCCTCCCCTCCAGACGCTTCTGACGCTGTTTGCCGTCAGCCTTGCCTACCTCGCCGCCCTGAGCGCATTACGCCAGCGGGCTCGCGCGCGCGCCGCCGTTCAACAGGCGCGGCTCAGCGCCCTGGAATCACGCCTTGCCCATGCTTCCCGCGTCAATGCACTTGGCGAAATGGCGAGCGGCATGGCGCACGAGTTGACGCAACCGCTCACCGCCATCCTGGCGCAGGCACAAGCCGGACGCCGACTGGCCAGCAGAGGCGACCCGACCGCGCTTGCACCGGTTCTCGACGATACCGTCACCCAGGCCAAGCGGGCTTCCGCTATCCTGGAACGGTTCCGCAACTGGTCGCGACCGCAACACGAGCCGGCATCCGCTTTCGACTTGCGCAGCGCTTTGACCAACGTACAGACGCTGCTTGGACCGGAAGCGGCAAGGCGCGGCGTCCAATTGGATGTTCATCTTCCCGAGCGGCCAGTTGTGGTCGTCGCAGACCCGGTCGAAATGGAACAAGTCGCATTCAATCTGGTGCGCAACGCAATGGAGGCTCTGGGTGGCAAACAGGACGGTGCTGGACGCGTGACAATGGGGTTGAAGGACGACGGCTCTCGAGCCATTTTCGAAGTCAGCGACAACGGTCCCGGCGTTTCGGAAAGCATACAGCCGCAGCTGTTCACGCCCTTCGCCACAACCCGCGCAGGCGGCACCGGATTAGGCCTCTCGCTCAGCCAACGCTTGGTGGAACGTGCTGGCGGCGAAATCGTGCTGGTCGACAATGGTCCCGGCGCGACCTTCCGGGTGATGCTGCCGCGTGGACGGGAAAAATCGGAGGCAGCGCAATGAGCAGTCCTGTCTATCTTGTCGATGACGATGAGGCCGTGCGCAGCGCGCTCAGTCTCCTGCTTTCGACTGTCGATGTGAGAGTCACTGGCTTCGCCGACCCGCAGGCATTTCTGGCACAGGTCGCCCGGCTCGAGCCTGGCTGCCTCATCCTAGACATCCGCATGCCGGTCATTTCAGGGCTGAAGCTGCAGGAAAGACTGGCGGAACAAGGTGTGGACTGGCCCACCATCGTCATCTCCGGCCATGGCGACATCGAGGCCTGCCGGCGCGCCTTCCGCAACGGCGCCGTCGATTTCCTGTCAAAACCCATCGACGAGCAGGATCTGATCGACGCGATCCAGAAAGGCCAGCAGGTTCTGGAACGCACCTTGCGCAAGCGCGCCGAAACGGCGGAAACGATCACGTTGCTGGCCGCGTTGACCGCGCGAGAGAGCGAGGTGCTCGACCGTATCGCCTCGGGCTTCACCACCCGGCAGATCGCCGAGGGGCTTGGCCTGTCGCCGCGTACCGTGGAGAGCCATCGCGCGGCGATCGGCGCCAAGCTCGGCACGACATCGCAGGCCGAGATGACGCGGCTCTGGCTGGAAGGGCGTGAAACTCCGTAGAACTACGGAGCCGCCCGCAAGCCCTACGAATACCGGCTGCACCGATCGAACGGTATCTTTTCCACATCAACTGGACAGGAGACCATGATGATCCGCACTCTCGTACTTGCAGCCACTGTCGTCGCCCCGCTTGCCGCAACCGCGCAGGAACTGCCGACGACCCCTTATCTTCCGCTCGACCTGGCGACCAAGGCCGCCGACGCCGCGCTCAAGGCCTGCGTCGCCGAAGGCCACAATGTCAGCGTCGCCATCGTGGCGCGCGACGGCGCAACCAAGGTCCTGCTGAAGGGCGACAATTCCGGCCCACACACCGGCGCAAGCGCTGAGGGCAAGGCCTTCACTTCGGCAGCACTCGGCCGTGACACGGCAGGGCTTGCCGAATTCATCGCCGGCAAGCCGGCCAATGAGGGCATGCGCGATATGGACAGCCGCATGGTGATCCAGGCTGGTGGCCTGCCGGTCAAGTTCGGCAAGGCACTGGTCGGCGGCATCGGTGTGGGTGGCGCTCCTTCGGGCGATATCGACGCCAACTGCGCGGCCGCCGGATTGAAGGCCATCGGCGCCGCCGAATAAGCTTCCCTCCCTTGTAAACATCGTGTGGCCGCCATTGGCGGCCATACTCCATTACAGGACTTCAGATGGGCAAACTTCTCAGGACGCGCCCCGCCAATTTTTCCAAGGATAGCCCACCAGCGCCGGCGATCGCGAGCGTGAACATGCCGCCGGCAATCGCGAGATCCTTTTCGAAATGCAGCAATTCGTTGTGGTTGGCGAAATTCGTGTGAAACAGCGCTGCCGTGGCGACGCAGAACAGGCCGAGTGCGACGGCACCGAGCCGCGTCAGAAGGCCCAACGCCACCGACAGGCCCGCTGCGATCTGCAGCGCGATGGTCGCGACGACAAGTGGGACACCGATCCCGAGCCGCGCCATCGCGTTCACCGTACCCGCGAAATTCAAGGCCAGGGCGAAACCTTCATGCACGAAGATCAAGGCGAGCAGCACACGGCCGGCCAGCAGCACGAGATCCGTCAGATGAACCTTCCAGGTATTTGCTACCATCGACATGGCTAGCTCCGTCCAGAACAAGAAGGGCGGGCACCTTCGTGTCCGCCCGCCATTCTTTTATTTGGTCACCTTGGTCTGGATCGCCTGTTGCAGGTCTTCCAACTCCTCGCAGCCGCTCGGGCAGAGCTTTTGCAGCAAGGCCAACTGCTCCCTGGCCTTTGTCATGTCGCCTGTTTCGACATAGAGTTCGCCGAGATATTCCCGCGCCGCCTTGTGGTCGGGCTTCAGTTCGAGCGCTTTGTTGTAGTAGGTGAGCGCGGTGCTGTAATCGCCTGTCTTGCGCAGCGTGAAGCCAAGCAGATTGTAGACATCGGGCTGTTGCACGTCCTGCGCCAGATCGCGCAGTTCCGCGAGTGCCCCCTGATAGTCCTTCGCGTCGATCTTCGCCCTCACCGCGGTCAAGTCCGGGGCGTCCGTCGATTCAATATCGTCGACCGCATAGGCCGGCGGAAGCATCAGCCCGCTCGCGGCTGCCATCAGGCAGATGCCAGCCAGCATTCCAAGAAACCTTGTCATTGTCTTTCTTCCTTCTGCTTGCCGTCAGCTCTGGACGGTCGGCGTGAAGCCATAGGCGTTGCCGTCCTTGACGAAGGAACCGGTTCCCGGGAACGGAAAATGGGAGCCGCTGATCCTGATCTTGTCGGCTATGACCCGGTCGATAAGCTTGTGACGGGTGGCGATCGCGGTCGGGCCGTCCTGGTCGTAGCTGCCTTGCCATTCCGGATGCGGGGCAAGCAGCGCCGGCACATACATCGTGTCGGCGGAGACAAGGAACTGCTCGTTGCCCGATGCCACAAGGAAAACCGAATGGCCGGGCGTATGTCCGGGTGCCGCAATCAGCTGTATCCCAGGAGCGACTTCAGCACCGTCCTCGACCAGTTTCCAGTTCTTCCACTTCGGAAAATTCTCGGCGATGCGCTTTCCGGCGGGCTTACGACCCGCGGGCAGTTGTTCGACGCGACCGGGATCCGTCCACCACTTGTATTCCTTGGCATTGACGGTCAGTTCAGCGTTGGGGAATACCGGAGCGTTGCTACCCTTTTCCATCAGCCCCCAGACATGGTCCGGGTGGAAATGCGAAATCATGATGGTATCGATCGCCTTGTAGTCGATGCCGGCGGCGGCCATGTTGGCCGGCAGATGGGTAGCATTGGCCTGCCACTGGCCGACGCCCGATCCCGCATCCATCATGATCAGCTTGTCGCCGATCTTGAGCACAACGACAGTGAGTGGGATGGGCATGAAATCGGTCGGCAGGCCCGCTTTTGCCAGCGCGGCCTTCGTGTCGTCGACCGAGGCGTTGGCGATGAAGGCCGGATCGTGCGGCTTGCGCCAGATGCCGTCATAGATGGCCGTGACTTCGACCGAGCCGACTTTGTAGCGATAGAATCCGACTGTCGGCTCTATCGGAGCCGCAGCCGATGCCGGAGCAATGAATTCAAGCTTTCCAGCAATCCCGAAAGCCGTAGCGGCAGCTGCGGATCCGAGCACCATGCGACGTGTCATGTTGAACATCGTGATCTCTCTTGTCTGATGCAACGATTTGAAAGCGGCCGGATGATCATTCACCCTGGTGACAAGACCTGCCGCCTTCCGGATTTATTCCCGACCGTGAGATCTTTCTTTCGGCTGGTTCGCGAAGGCGTGATCGCGTTCGGATGTTCGAGGAGCGCGATTTCCAGCCGCTCCTCGAACAGGTGACGGTCAATCAATTGCCCCAGAGATCGTGATCGAAATCCATTGTGTCGATCTTGGCCTTGCCAGAGGCACCCGTCTTGATGCTGGTGTCGACATCCTTGCGCGGCTTGGAGACGGAAGCCGTCGTCGAGTGATCGACCGCAGCCATCGACATGGCGCCGGGGTCGTAGTGATCGCTTCCCGCAAAGGCGGTGCCGGTGGCGATGACGATGCTGAGCGTGGTGAGAGCAATCTTGATCATGTCTCAATTCCTTGCCTTTGGTTGACGCGTGCCGTCTTGGCGCCGCTACTGACAAGACCTTGATTGCTCTGATTTTATTCCCGCATTCCAATCTGTTTGTTTGGACTGTCGATCGATATCAGGAGCTATGTGCCGGGGCTCGCGCAATCATGCAAAATGAGGCGCACAAGCTCTGCTCGCACAGCAATCCCATGCGATCTTCTTCTCTCATTGTTCAGCTTTGCCGCTTCAGGCGAACGTCGGATCAGATCGCAGCTGCGGCCCGGAAACGGGTGACGAATTCGTCGAGCCCCGATCGCTCCATGTCCGTGATCGCCCAGTAGGCGAAGGCTCGGTCGCTCCAGCTCACCATCGAAAACCCATCCGCCGAACGGTCGACGGGGTTGCTCGCCTCGCCACCATTCCGGGGCTGGGCGACAAGCGTGATCAGATGTTCGTTGTGGCGGTAGACCAACGCGGGAATGGGTTGTCCGTCAACGACCTCCACCCGGCCTCCGACGAGCGCAAATCCGTCCTTGGCGAGGTCGGGAGCCGGTGGCGACATGCCAAGCCGGCCATCGAGCCAGGGTTTGACCGTATGCCGGTCCGACGAGACGACGTCGACAGGGTTGGCGGCAAGCAGGCTGCGGCGATGGCCACTTGCAACAGCGGCAGCAAAATCATCCGAGCCGCCAGTCATCGCCCATTGTGTTGCGCCACTCGCCACCACCGCGGTGATGGCGATCGAGGCGGCCAGGGCGCGCCAATCGAACGTTGCGGATCGTGCCGACCAGCCCCGAAAGGAACGTTCGGTACGGGAGTGTGATGACGGCGTGCGGAAGGGCAGAACGGATGGTTGCGGCGCCTGATGAGCATCGGCACCTCCGATAGCCTGGATGCGGCCCAGAAATGCCTTGCTCGGCTGCGGTTTCGGCAGCCTGTTCACGGCAACGCGCAAAGCCGCGATGCGCGCATGTTCGGCGGCAAGTTCAGGGTCGGCAGCGATGCGCCGCTCAACCGCCAAGGCGGTGGCCGCGTCAAGCTCGCCGTCGACCAGGGCATGGACCATCATCGTCATTTCCACCTTGTCCTCAGGCAAACCGTCTTTGTGCGCAGTCATCGCGCTCTCCCAAGGTCAGACATCAATTGGCCGCGCGCACGCGCCAGCCGCGACATTACGGTGCCGATCGGCACATCGAGCATGTCGGCAATCTCCCGATAGCTCAGGCCGTTTATGTCACGCAGCACGAGCGTTTCGCGAAACGGTTCCGGTAGCGCCGCGATCGCCCCCTCCAAAGCGGCCAGATCGGCTTTGGCAATCAGATTGGCTTCCGGACCGTCATCGTCAGGAGAGTGATCCCGATGCCCGGCGCTCATGTCGTCGAGATCGTTCAGATCACCAACGGCGACCACTTCGCGAGAACGGTTGCGGGCAAGCCACGTGTAAGAAGCGTTGCGCACGATGGTTAGAAGCCATGCCCGCGCGTTTCCGCCGGCATAGCCGCCGATCCCCGCATAGGCCTTCATGCAGGCCTCCTGCACGACGTCTTCGGCATCGGCTGCGCTGCCGGTGAGCCAGCGCGCCAAGGCAAGGGCATCGCCGAGATGGGGCATGACCACCTGGCTGAATCGAGCCTGCGCCTCGCCGTTCAACATGGCGATATCACACGCATTCCTCGCGGCCTTCCAGCGTTCGCGCAGAAACCATGCAGTGGATCGACGATACCCCTATTCGGCCGGAAAAGCCCTCGGCATTCGCAAAGCCGAAAACGCGGACGCAAATCGGGTCAAGACTGCTGCGGCGCATGATAACCTTCCTGTCTTGCGGATCATCCATGCAGAAGACCGCGCGACAGGGCAGATTATTCCCGACAGGGGACTATTTTTGTCCTTGGCAGCAAGACCGAGCCATATCTCAATGGCTTTGCCGTCTGAGCCATTGGCTTCGAGCCTCGTGTTCAGAGGCAAGTTCAGCTTCATCCCAGTAGCCGATCAGGATACCCGGCACGATGGCGGGATCGAAATGGCGCAGCTTGTCGTCATCGCCCGTGAGCCATCGGTCTTCAACGGTGATGCGGTTTTTCGGCGTGGCCAGCCAGTGGAACAAGGCTCCCCGCAGATTGGCGACTATGTCCGCGAATTCGGGTTTTTGTCCCAGGTCGCTGAGTTCATGAGGATCGTTGGCCCGATCGAACAGCATCGGCGGCACGCCTTCGCCATGGATCAGCTTGTAGCGCCCGTCCGTGATCATCAAGAGGCGGCAGTCGCTGAGAGGAAGGTCGAGCTTCAGCCTCGCAAGGTCGGCGCCATAGTCATACTCGCTGATCGCGTAGCGGCGCCAGTTATCCGGCTTTGGCCCATGCAGCAGCGGCGCCAGGGACCTTCCCTCCAGCACATGGGATTTCGGTTTGCCACCGAAATGATCGAGGAAGGTTGGAGCCAGATCGATCATCTCGACCAGTGCATCCGACGTCGTGCCACGCGTGCTGTCGGCCTCCCTGGACGGGTCGTAGACGATCATGGGAACTTTGACCGAAACATCGTGGAACATGTACTTCTCGCCGAGCCAATGGTCGCCGAGATAATCGCCATGATCCGACGTGAAGACGATCATCGTGTTCTCGAAGAGACCGCGTTCCTCCATGAAGGCGAACAGCTGGCCGAGTTGATCGTCGATCTGCTTGATCAGCCCCATGTAGCAGGGGATCACCTTCTCCCTGACCTCGTCCCGGGAGAAGTTTCGCGAATAGCGCTCCTGCTGGAACGCCTCGTAGACCGGGTTGGGCGCAACGCGTTCGGCTTCGCTGCGGACAGCGGGTTGCACGTCGTCCTTGTCGTACATGGCGTGGTAGGGTGCCGGCACGATGTAAGGCCAGTGCGGCTTGATGTAGGAAAGATGCGCGCACCACGGCTGCCCTGCGGCCTCCGCCTCCTCGATGAAACGCATCGCGCGACGCGTCATATAGGGCGTCTCCGAATGCTCCTCCGGAATGCGGGCGGCCTTGTCCGCATGGACCAGCAACCAGCCGTTGAGGTTCTCGCCTTGCTCGCCTTCGCCCGAGTTGGCCCAGTGCTCCCATGGGTTCTCGGCATCGAACCCCTGCTCCCGCAGATAGGCGTCGTAGGCCGGGTCGGGATCGTAGCTGCTTGACGGATGAAGCCCGTCATCGCGCTCATAGGGCTCGAACCCGCATTCGGAAAGATGGACCCCGATGACGGAATCGGCGCTGATGCCGAGACGCTCCATCCCTTCATGATCTGCCGTCATATGTGTCTTGCCGATCAGCGCGCAGCGCACACCGATCTCGCGCAGGTGATCGCCAAGCGTAGGCTCCCCCACGCGCAGCGGAACACCGTTCTGGGTGGAACCGTGCGAACGCATGTAGCGGCCCGTATAGGCACTCATGCGCGAGGGGCCGCAGACCGTCGACTGCACATAGGCGTTGGTGAAACGCACGCCCCGGCTGGCGAGACGGTCGATGTTTGGCGTGGCCAATGTTTTGTGCCCGGCGCAGCTCAGATAGTCGAAGCGCAGCTGGTCGCACATGATGAAAAGAACATTGCGGCGCATCGGTCACCTGTCGTTCTGTGTTTCTGTGGAGCGGTAGTGCCAAAAGAGCAGACGTCGCTCCAGTCGCTGGACCAGGTCGTTGACGATCAGGCCGACCACGGAAATGAAGGCTATTGCCGCCAGCCCATTGGCGATTTGAAAATTCTCCTGCTGACGCTGCAGGAAGACGCCGATGCCGTTAGTGGCAAGCAGCATTTCGGCCGTGACACTGACCAACAACGCCGAGGCGACGGCCAGCCGGACGCCCGTCGCGATCATCGGCAAGGACGCCGGCAGGTCGATGAACACCATCGTTTCGAGACGACGCAGGCGCAGGGAACGCGCCACGAGCGTAGCCATCGGATGCAGGGTCTTGGACGCCTCATACGTGTTCATGATCAGCGGAATGCCGGCGGCATAGGCGATGACCGCGATTTTCGCGGCATCGCCGGTTCCGGCAAAGAGCATCATGATCGGGACGACGGCCGGCGGAGGCAATGTCGCAAGCATGTCCAGGATCGGTTCCAGCACCGACCCAACCGCCTTCAGGCGGCCGAGCAGAATGCCCAGGGGAACCATCACGATCGCGGCAACGAAGAAACCCGCGGCAGCCCGCATCAAGGTGTACCCTATCTGCCCCACGATCTGCGGATAGAGCCGCCAGATGGAAACGGCCACCTGCCAGGGTCCAGGGAACAACGGCGTGGACGCACGCCACGCCAACACCTGCCAAGCGAGCAGAAGAACGACAGGCAGGACGAGAGCACTGTAGCCTTGGCGACTGCGTAGAATGCTCATGCCGCCTGCCCCGTCATGCGCGATTGCCAGCCCGCGAATTTCCAGCGCAATCCGTTGACGATCGTGTTCATGATCAGGCCGTTCACGGCACAGACGAACATCAGCGCGTAGACTTCAGGGATACGAATGGCGAAGGCCTTGCGGATGAGCAGGAATCCCAGGCCGTCGTGACCGGCAAGCATCTCGGCAACGACAACCGCGATCAGGCTGATGCTGGAGGCATAGCGGATTCCCGCAAAGATCTCGGGCATGGCTGCGGGAAGTTTGATTTGCCGCAGGATCTGCCACCTGCTCAGCCCAAGCATCTGGCCAGTACGGATCTGGACGTCCGACACGCTTGCGAGCGCTGCCACGCCATTGAAATAGGGGGGCCAGACCGTGACCAGAATGACGATGAAGGCATAGAGTTTGGGACCCAGTCCGAGCATGAACACGGCCATGGGCACCAGGGCTGCGGGTGGAATGGGCTGAACGAGTGCGGCGATGGGCGCGAAGCCGCGGCGGAAGGACGGGAAGAGATCGCCCAGCACGGCAAGGCCGATCCCCAGCATTGAAGCGGATGCCACCCCTATCAGGGCGCGGGAAATCGTGCGCAATTCGGCCGAAACAAGTTCGCCGGACATCATCATGTCGCGAAAGCCAGCGGCGATTGCGAGGATGCTGGGAAAGTACTTTTCCGGAACAAGGCCGAGCGAGGCGATGGACTGCCAGATCACAATGATGATCAGGAACGAGATGATGGCGCGGAACCCGGCCAAAATCTCCAGAAGCCGAAAAGATCCCATATTCAGGCTGCCGTGGCCGGTGCAGCGGTGCGCGACGACCGTATGCTCATCATGACGTCATGGCGCGCGGCAAGGAACCTGGGATCCTCACGTGTGGTGATCTGATCGCGTCGTTTGCCGAGGTTGATAGGGACCTCGTGGTCCACGACAGTCGGGCGCCGCGTCAACACCACGACGCGGTCGGCCATATAGACGGCTTCCTCGACATCATGCGTCACCAGTAAGCAGGTTTGCTGGAAACGCACTGCGAGATCGAGCAGGAGGTCCTGCATGTCGGCACGTGTCTGCGCGTCGACCGCGGCCAGGGGCTCATCCAGCAGCAGCAGTTCGCTTTGCGATGCCAGCCCGCGCGCAATGGCAACCCGCTGCTGCATGCCTCCCGACAGCTGCCAGGGATATTTGTCTTCAAAGCCTTGAAGACCGACAGCTTCCAGCATTTCCTGGGCCTTGTCCCGCTTTTGCGCCGAAGACAGCCCTTCCACCCGCACCATGCCGAAGGCCACATTGTCGCGATTGCTCTTCCAGGGGAAAAGCGAACGTGAATAGTCCTGGAAGACCACGGCCACGCCGCGTGGCGGCGCGGTCACGGGCCGTCCATTGAAGGTCACCGTGCCGGTGCTTGCCTTCTGCAACCCGGCAAGCGCAAACAGCAAGGTTGTCTTGCCGCATCCAGATGGGCCGACGATCGAGACGAACTCACCTCTGCCCACGGCGAACGAGATGCCCCCCAGCACCTGAAGCGCATCCCTGCCCACGCCATAAGCTTTCGCCAGCTGCCGAGCTTCCAACACCACGTCCAAAGTTCCCTCCCTCGGCAGCCGTTCCCGCTCCTTCAGGGAGCCATGTTGGAGACCATGTCCGTTACAGGAACCTCCTGGGTCAGCATGCCCGCGCGCTTCATGGCATCGAGCAGGACCTGGACCTCAGCCTCGGAAATAGTCAGTTCGGGCTTCACCACCGGCAGTTTGAAATCCTTGGCGGCCTCGGACGTCAAACCGAGGAATTCGGTTGCCGCAGCCTCCATAGCTCCCCTGTCCGCCAGGAGCTTCTGGCGGGTTTCGAAGATCACCTTGCCGAACGTCTTCAACGTATCCGGATTCTTGGCAATGAAGTCGTCGGTCGCGAAAATGACATCGTTCAGCACCGGTTCGCGCTCGTCGGCGAGCACACCCTCCGCAAGGATCTTGACGCCGACGGCCTGGTTCTTGGCGATCGATGAAAAGAACGGATTGACGGTACATGTCGCGTCGATCGCGCCCTGTTCGAGAGCAGCTTCCTGCTGTGGAAACGGCAACACGACCAGTTCGACATCTTCCATCTTGAGGCCCGCCTTGGCCATGTGATCGCTTAGCGTCAGCACGCAAAGCGAACCGTTCGCGTTGACGGCCACCTTCTTGCCTTTCAGGCCGGCGAGGTCTGCAATGCCCGAAGCCTGCGACGCGATCAGCCAGGAGAATTTCTTGTCCGGATCGACCTCGTGGCCCAAGGCCATGACCATCTTGACGTTGATGCCGTTGATGCGGGCGTTGATCGGCGGCACCGGCGAAGCATAGCCGACGTCGGCCGAGCCGGATGCGATTGCGGCAACCACGGCAGGTCCGCCCTGGACTTCCGTCAGTTCGACATCCAGCCCGGCTTTGGCGAAGTCTCCATTCTTTTGCGCGACAAGGATGGGCAGGTCGGAATCGGCGAGCAGATAGGCAAATCTCAGCTTGGCGTTTTCCGCACCAGCCGCGCCCATACCGGCGGCCAGAGCGGCTCCGGCAATGAGAGCAGCGGCAATCTTGCAGGCGATCCGTCTTCCGAAAAGTATCGGCATGATGTTCTCCTCCATGGTCCCTTCTTGCGGGGAGCCAGTTTTCGTGGCACGTTTTTATTTGATAATATCAAGGATAATTACCTGACAATGTCAACCAATAATCTAGAGCGATATGACGATGAAATGGAGGCCACACCGCCGCCATGGGTCTATCCCCGCGACATCCGCGACATGTTCTCGTACCGGCTGGCTTTGCTGACCAAGGTCAACGATCGGCAGGCTCACGCGATGCTCATGAGCGACTACGGGCTTACGCTGGGCGAATGGCGAACACTGGCGGCAATTCACTATCTCGAAAAGCCGTCCGTCCGCGCCGTGGCGCACGCGACGCAACAGGATGAGGCTCAGGTAAGCCGCTATGTGACCGGATTGATCAAGCGGGAATTGTTGACAAAAACAACAAGCACCGAGGACCGTCGTTCGATCCTTCTGGCGCTTACGACCACCGCAGAGAAACTCTACACGGAGGTGATGGATTTCGCCTGGAGACTGAACCGTGACATGTTCGTCGACCTCTCCAAGCGGGAACAGCAGACGCTGGTAAAACTCCTCGACAAGCTGTTCCAGTCGATCAATCGCTGAAGGACGCCAACCGGAATTTCCGGTGGCGTCCCAGCAGTGAAGTGATGATCAGTCCCGGTTGAATCCCATGCGGGCAAAACGCGCCGGATCGGTGCGCTGCAGACGCAGGGCAAGCATGTACCCCACGATTGCGGCAGCAGGGATCAACGACGGCAGGATGATGCCGAGCGCGCCGCCCGTCGTTCCGGTCAGATCGCCGAAATGCAGGAAAATGTAGACAAAGAGCCCGGCCATCACCAAGCCGGACACCAGCGGCAGGATGAATGTCGTGAGGGCAGAGCCCTTGTGACCTGACTGGCGGAAGAAGGCGATCACCGCGACCGAGGTGACGGTCATCATAGCCAGAACGCCCAGCGTACCGATCTGGCTGATCCAGGTGAACATGTTGAGCACCGGATCCAGACCCAGTCCGGCAAACAGCGCCAGCACGATCAGCGCCCCGGCAGTCTGTACCACCGAACCGACATGCGGGCTCTGGTGCGTGTCGTGCGTCTGGCCGAACACCTCTGGCAACAGGCCTTCACGACCTGCCACATAGCTGTAGCGCGCGATGTAGTTGTGGAAGGCCGAAAGTGCCGCGAACAGACTGGACACCAGGAGGATGCCGGCAATCGTGGCCACCGGGCCGCCGGCATACTGGCCGGCCAGATCGAAGAAGAAGATCGAAGGATCGGGCAGCGCCTGGATCGTCGGAACCAGCTTGTCGGCACCGATGCCGACAATCAACAGCCAGGTCGTGAAGATGAAGAAGATGCCGATCATCAGCACCGACAGGTAGGTTGCCCGCGGTATCGTCTTTTCCGGATCGCGCGCCTCTTCGGCATAGATCGTCGTTGCCTCGAAACCGATGAAGCAACCCATGCAGAACAGGATCGCTGCCGTCAGCGAACCCGAGAAGATCGCGTTCTGGTCGAAGAAATTCATTGAGAGCCCGTTCGCCCCACCCTTGCCGAGAATGGCGAAGTCGACGATCAGCACCACCAGATATTCCAGCGCCACCACGAAGACGAGGACCTTGGCCGACAGGTCCACCTGCCGGTAACCGAGAAAACCGACCAGCAGAAGGGCAAGAAGGCTCCAGCCCCACCACGGCAGCATTAGGCCGAACTGGCCGAAAATGCCGCTGGCGATGCCGCCGAACAGGCCGATCAGGCCGAACTGCATCGCATTGTAGGCAACGAGCGCGGTGACAGCCACCGCGCCGGCGGCGCGACCGCCCAGGCCACGCGCCGCATAGGCATAGAAGGCGCCTGCATTGGTGACGTGACGCGACATGGCGACATAGCCGGCAGCGAAAGCCAGCATGACCAGGGTCACGAAGACGAATGTCGCCGGGACGCCGGTGCCGTTCCCTAGCATGAACGCCAGCGGCATCGCTCCAGCGACGCCGGTCAGCGGCGCTGCCGCCGAAATCACCATGAAGGTGACCGCAATCAGTCCCAGCGAATTCTTTCGGAGCTGATTGCTCCCTCCACTATTGATGTCGATAGCCTCTTCCTGAGCCATATTCCCTCTCCCATTTGTCACCGTTTTGCGGTGCTTATTGTGATGTTTGTCGAAACGACTTCCTGCACTTCGAAATGAAATCCATCGCCAGCCTGCTGCGGCAGTCGTCGCGCTTTGCAACCGCGATAACAGCGCCTTCGGGGAAATCGTCATCGAGCGGTACGGCGCGGATCTCCGTGCCGTCAGGACCGATCTTGTTCTGGGGGTCTTGCGGAACGATCGAGTAGCCCAGGCCTTGCGCCACCAAGCCACGCACCATCGCCAAAGAAGGCGACTGCAGCCGGATCTGCGGCTTCAACTGGTTGCGTTCGAAAAAGGCAGCGACAGCGCTTCGCACGGATGGATAGTCGAGCAGGATCATCGGCAAGTCGGCGACATCGGCCAACCGCAGGCTTGATTTCGCGGCCAGCGGATGATCCGCGTTCAGCAGCACGTGAGGTGCCGGAGGGCATATCACTTCGGTGTCGAACTCAGGCTCGTCCACCATCCCGAAAGTGATCGCCGCTTCGATCTTGCCGGCACGCATCTGTTCCAGCAGGTCATCGTGATCTGCCTCCAACAGGCTGAGATCGACGGCTGGCGACTGACTGGCAAAGTCTGCGACGAGGGATGGCACGAACTCCGGCCCAAGCGTGATGAAGAAGCCAACGCGCAGCTGGTTTTCGGGGCTGTGTGACTGGTGATCGTCCGGCGCGATCGGAACGGCGCGGCGATAGCCCCGATTGGCGTAGACCAGCGGCGAGCGTTGCCTGGACAGCTCGATCTGCTCGACCTCGCCGATGAGGATAAAATGCGTGCCCCAGAGCAAGGCGGTCTTGAGTTCGCAATCCAGCGAGACGATGGCGTCGTCGATGATCGGTGCCCCGGTTGTGCCAGCATGCCAGGGGATCGCGCTGAACCTGTCGTCGTTCAGATGTTTGAGACGGCCCGAAAACAGGTCTGAAACAAAGCTTTGGTTGCCGCTCAGCACGTTGGCGCAGAACCGCTTGTTCTTTCTGATCGCCTCGCCGGCGGGACTGAGATGATGGATGCTGACCAGCAGCGACGGCCGGGTCGTGTCCGCCGAGACCGACGTCATCGATGAAACGGTGACACCGAACCGCCCTGCATCCCCATCCGTCGTCACCACGGTGACGGCGGAGGCGACCCGGCTCATGCCTTCCAGGAAATGGGCACGCAGGTCCGTATCCATGCAGTTCACCCCAAATCGAAGAAACGTTCCAGCTCCACATCGGGAATCTTGCGCCGGAACTCGTTGTGCTGGCTTTCACGCGTTGAGGAAAACGCCTCGACGAAGCGCGCTCCGAACCAGTCCTTGGCAAAGGCGGAGCCTCGCAGCCTTTCGATCGCCTCGGGCATGGAGCGTGCGAAATCGCGCGCCGGCTCCTGGCTATAACCATTGCCGATGGTCTCGGCCTCGGGTTCGATCTTTTCCAGGATCCCCGCCACGCCCGCGGCAACGGTTGCGGCAACCGTGAGATATGGATTGGTGTCGGCGCCCGGCAGACGGTTCTCGACGCGGAGCGACCCCGCGTCGTGCCCCACGATGCGGAAGCAGGTGGTGCGGTTCTCGTAGCCCCAGCTGAGACCGGGTGGAGCGAATGTGCCCGGTGCAAACCGGCGATAGGAGTTGACCGTCGGCTGGAACAGAAGAGTCAGGTCGCCGATATAGGTCTGCAGGCCGCCCAGGAAATGACGGAACGTCTGCGACACGGCGTTCTTCTGGGACGGGTCGTGGAAAACCGACTTGCCGTGGCGGTCCTTCAGCGAGACATGCACATGGATCGACTGACTGTCGGCCGCTTCCGTCCAGCGCGGCATATAGGTGACGCATTTGCCTTGCCGCTGTGCGAGCGCGCGCAGGAAGTTCTTCAGGAGCACCAGCTGGTCTGCCGGCTCCAGCCCCTCGCCCGCCGCGATGCAGGCCTCGAGGAACCCGCCGCCGATTTCCTCGTGCATCTTGGCGAGATCGATGCGCAACGGCTCGCACATCGCGGCAACCGCTTCGTACCATTCCGTCTGTTCGACCTGATAGAGCACGAGATCGTGGCTGTTGTGATGCGTCGCGGTCTTGAGATTGCGATAGCCCTTGGCGCGCGCGCTCTCCGTCGTCTCATCGAACAGCGTGTATTCCAGCTCCATGCCGTAGCGGGGCACATATCCCGCGTCACCGACACGATCGAGAACCCGCTTGAGGATCGAACGCGGGCAGAGTTGCGCCGTCTCGCCCGAATAGTTGGACAGCACCAGGAGATCGTGTCCGGGCTTTGACCAGGGCAAGCGCCGCGTCGTCGTCGTATCGAGAACGAGCGGGTCGTCATGGAAGTCCGACGTTCCGTCGGTCACGCCGGGAACGACCTGGATCACGTCGGTCGGATCGAGCGCCAACGTGACGGGCGACATGCCCATGCCGCTTTTGGCGATGCCTTTCAGGCTGCCGGCAGAAACCATCTGCCCGCGCAAAAGGCCGTTTGTGTCGACCATCGCAACCGTAGCGAACCGGCTGGTCGGATCGGCCAGATATTCATCAACTGTCATGTTCCACCTGCTGCAGGGAATTGGCGCCTATGAGCGCTTCTAATGTGGCAACGTCCTCTGCCGGCCGGGTCGAATAGGCCTTCAGGAAAACGCGCAAGCCGTTGTTCACATAGCGTTCGATTTCGGCCCGGCTCGGCCGATGGTCCGGCATATAGAGGGCCTGGTTTCTGGGCGCCGACAGGATCAGGCCCCAGAGATCCTGGGCCGCCAGTTCCGCGTCATCGAAAACCAGCTGGCCGTCCGCACGACGGCCCTCGAGATATTCCATGATGCCGCGCAACAGCCGGTCGGGACCTGACTCCTGGTAGGCATGACCGATCTCGGGGAAGCGATGCACCTCGCCGATGATGAGGCGGGCAAGCGACAGCAGATCGGGGCGCAGGACCGTATCGGCATAATCCCATGCGAATCCCAGAAGATCGGCGACCATGCCGTCGCCGGAAGGATGCTGGAAGAACTCCAGCATCAGGTCGCGCTCGCCCAGCAGCATGGCCGAGAACAGCGCCTCCTTGGATTCGAAATACTGGTATAGCGTCGGCTTCGACAGACCGGCCTGGATGGCAACCGCATCCATGGTTGCGCCCGAGTAGCCGGTCTCGGAAAACACCTTCAGCGCAGCATCCAGGATACGCCGTTCGCGAATGATCCGGTTCTGTTGACGGCGCGGAAGAATGGTCATGTCGGCAGCTTCCCAAGGAATTCCAGCAGGACGCGGTTATACACCTCTGGCTGCTCCACATTGCAGACATGCCCGGCATCCATGATGGTTTCGTAGCGCACGTCAGGCATCGGGGCCTGATCCAGGATGCGGCGCGCAACCCCACGGATCTCGGTCGGGGAAGCCAGCCTGTCATGTTCGCCCGTCATCATGAGAACCGGCATGTCCAGGCGCGAAAAATCGAACCGCTCCGGCGGGTTCGTGAAGCACATAAGCGCATCGCGATAGGTCGTGGCCGGTATCGCCGCCATGGACTGCAACAACTGCGCCTTGGTCACATCCGACGCGTTCGGACCGGCCAGCACCTTCACGACCGATGGCGCGAAATCAGCAGGAGTTTGGCCGGCATCGATCGGCACCAGCCGGCTGACGCGAAAGGCTTCCCGCTCCTCAACACCCGCTTCCGACATGCCAGTGCAGCCGCCGGACAGCACCAGACCCGCCAGCAGGTCCGGATGACGCATGGCAAAGGATGTGGCGATCCAGGAACCATAGGAAAGACCGACCAGAACCAGCCTGTCCGCACCCAGTGCCTCTCGAACGTGCAGGATGTCGGCACAATAGTCATCGACGGTGGATTGGTCCGGGCCGAGCGTACTGTCGCCATATCCGCGCAGATCAAGCGCAGCCGCCGACATGATGCTTCCGGCAGCAGTCAGTTGCGGCAGCCAATTGGCGCGTCCGCCACCGATGCCATGCAGGAACAGGCAAAGCGGTCCCTGTTTCCTGGGCGTGACCGTCAACGCCAGGCGCGGTGCCTCTCCAAAGCTCAAATCCTCGACTTCGACCGACGGAAACACTGCGCCGACCTGAGTTTCGGCCTGACGTTCAGCCTGTTTGGAAAGCGCATCGATCCCGGCTTCGAAAATCGGCTTGGTCCCTAGGCAGACTGAAGCGGCGCGCGCTGCATCCGGCGCTTCCACATCGGCGGTCCATTCGATGCTGCTGCCGCCGTCCTTGGCCGGTGAGACCGTGAAGCGGGCATCATAACGGTCGATGCCGGCAATCCCCTCCAGATGGGTATAGGCAAGCGAGCGATCGCTATCGCTGAGAAAGGTCAGGCGCTCGCGATAGAGCGTGTCCTCGCCGTGCGCGGTAAATGCACGAACCAGCGATCCTCGCGCGTCCCGTTCGGCGCGGATGGTTGCGACCCCCGGATGCCAATGCCCGCAGAAATCGCGGGCAACGGCCCATACCGCCTCTGGCGAGGCGGAACTGCGGCCGATGACCTGGACCCGATCGCGCGCCATGGTGGTTAGCGGACCGCCCGGGCGCCGCTGCCACTGTCGCCTCGCCACAGCGAGGTACGGGCGCCGCCCTCGTCACCCGGGGCATGGTCGAGCTCATCCATTTCGTAGAGGGAGAGCACGCCGAGATAGTCCTCCATGATCTCGGAGGTGAACGGCAGCATCAGCGCGCCGCAGCGGCTGTCGCGATACATGCGCTCCAGCGGCAGCGACTTCAGCATCGACTGCCCCCCGCATGTGCGGATCGCCATCGAGGTCATCTCGGCAGCACCTTCCATCACATTGTACTGGGCGGCATACATTCGCTGCACTTCGGCCTTGTTGGGGAACCCCTTGGATTCGCTGAAAGCCTGCCACCACAGAGCGCGCATGTTGGCGAGCCGCGCGTACATCTTGCCGACGGCGATGCGCTTGGTGGCATACATGCGGCGGTCGACCGGAGGCTGGCCGGGTATCTTGCCCTTGAGGTAGTCCACCATGAAATCATAGGCGCCCTGCGCGACGCCCATATAGGTGGGCGAGAGCGTGATCATCATGTGCGGCCAGTTGGGGAGCGTCTTGTTGAAGATGCCGCGCGGCATCAACAAGTCATCGGAGCGGACGAAAACGTCCTTCAGGATCAGGTCACGGCTGTTGGTTCCGCGCATGCCGAGCGGGTCCCAGTCGCCTTTCACCGACAGGCCCGGCGTGTCCTTGTGGACGACGAACAGCATGGTGTCCTCGTGCCGCGGCTCCTGACCTTCGAACACTTCGGTGCAGACGATGGTGTAGTAGTCGCAATAGCCGGCCAGCGAAGCGAATTTCTTAAAGCCGTTGATCATCCAGCCGCCATCCACCTTGCGGCACTGCGTCTGGTTGGGCTTCGAGGTCCAGTTCTGTCCGCCTTCGGAGATCGGCTGCGAGAAGATCGCCTTCTCGGCGATGGCGCGACGAAACTGACGCTCGCGCAACGGCGCGAAGGTCGCTTTCTCCTCAGGCGTCAGGTTCGGCATCTCGAACATGAAACGCGACCATGCCATCGACGAATTGTGCATGTTGAAGGTCAGCGCGGTGGCACCGCAATATTTGCCGATTTCGGCGCCGACCATGGCGTATTCGAACATCGAAAAGCCCCAGCCGCCGAATTCCTGCGGGATGCAAAGGCCGAGAAAGCCTTCTTCGGCGAGATCCCTGTAGTTCTCGACCGGGAAGGAAGCATCGTCGTCCACGCCTTTGGCACGGCCGGCGAAACGCTCGCGACCGAGTTCGTTGACGCGGTTGAGAACTTTCTGGACCTCCGGCCGGATGCGCGACAGGTCGTAATAGTCGGTAATTTCACTCATTCTCGGTCTTTCCTAAGAGGCGTCAAAGCGCCAGTTCGCCCTGCAGGACGCCGTCCTTGACGACGACCGTTCCGTCGAGCGTGATCGTGCAATTGCGCATCGGCAGATCGAAGTGGCCGAGCGTGTAGCGGCCCGCATATTGGTTGGCCCCTGTCGACCAGAGGAACGATCCTGCCAGCGCGCGAAACTCGACGGCCTGCATATCGCGCTTGTCATACATAGCAGCCGACACCCAGCGTGCGCGCGGATGCATGCCCCAGCCGACATGGCTCATGCCGTAGGCGTTGCGGTCTTCCCAGGCTTCCATGTATTCGCGGAAATGAATGGCATCGATGCCGTCGCCCTTGATCGCAGTGACGAAGTCGTTCTCGACCGTGAAGTCGATGCGGCTGGTCAGCGTGCTCTTGAACGTCAGGTTCATGTCCCCAACGTCCATGACGATGCGGCCGTTGACGCTGTTCTGGCCCGGAAAGGCCAAGCACAGGCCGCCCGGCCAGTGTGCGACGTCACCTGGCTTGGTGCCGAAGCCCGGCGTACCGCCACAAGGCGCACCGCGCAGATCGATGACAAGATCCGTACCGGCGGCGGAAGTGACGCGCATCTCCTTTGCATCGCGCAGCATCTGCACACCCAGTGCCACCTTCGGGCCAAGCTCGACCATCGGCTCCGTGCGTTCGAGAATCTCCGGATGTTCGTTGCAGACCACCAGCAGGCGTGTGTTGCCGGCTTCCTCGATCTCCGGCCATTCCGGAGCGTGGATCAGCCCCTCCACCGTGCAGTCGACGATTACGTCGACGCGCTTCAGCGCTTCGATGACGGCGCGGTTCTGCTGGATGGCCCAGGACGTGCCGGTCGACTTCACCGGCACCGGTGCCGTCTGACGCGGCGTCGGCATCTGAATCATGCAGTATTCCGCGCCGAGATCGTGCAGCGCCAGATCCGAAAGATGAATGAGAACAGGCCGCGACTGCGTCTCCGACAACACGGCCACCTTGGTGCCTGCACCGATGGCGTTGAGCGCGAAAACCCGGCGGAAGCTGGCAAGCCACTTCCCTTCGATGCGTTCCTGCAGCATCGCTTCCTTCCCATTGATGTATCGCTGTTTTTGCGATTTTCTTTACTTGTCAGTTAAGTTTTATCGCCGCGCGCAATTTGTCAATAGGATTTTCGAAAATTATGGCTTGTCCGACAGAATCTCCGCGAAGGCGGCCTGATGTTCACGCCAGGTCGGGCGGACCAGGCTGAAGGTATCGCGGCTGCGGACGTAATCGCTGCCGTAGGAACGGGCGACGAGGTCGAGTTTCGGGGTGTCGATATGCGCCCGCTCAGGGTCGAGCACGAACTGATCGGCTATGTGTACCGTTCGCACATGGCCAATGACGACAAGCTGCGTCGGCCCTGTTTCGACCGTCGACAGGGAAACGCACTCGAAGGCGACAGGACTTTCGGCAATACGGGGCGGGCGCACCCTGTCGGAAGCCAGGGTTTCCAGTTCCGCCAGCCTCAGTTCCTCGATCCCGGGCGGCGCATCGATCGAGGTGATGTTCATGGCCCGCACAAGCCTCTCGGGCACAAGGTTGACCACGAACTCGCCGGTATCGAGGATGTTGCGGGCGGTATCCTTGAAGCCTCGTTCCGGGCTGGCGAGGATGCCGAGCGCTATGGTGGGCGGCGCCGATCCCATGACATTGAAAAAGCTGTAAGGAGCAGCATTCACGCGGCCCTCGGCATCCTGCGTCACCACCCAGGCAATTGGCCTCGGCATGACGGTGGCGGCAAGGAGCTTGTAGGCGTTTTGCGTGCCGACATCCTCGAGGTCGAAACGCATCAGGCCTCACGCACCGCCGGCTTTGCCCGCGTATCCACGACGAGGCTGAAGACATCCGGTCTCGCATAGTGGCCCGTGACATCGAAGTCGAATTTCGCACGCATGACTTCGCCCGGATCGATATCGGCATAGAGGATCGTCTCGCCGGTGAAATCGGGACCTGCGAGAACCTTGCCGAGCGGACTGATGATGGCAGAGCCGCCACGCATCATCACCAGATCCGGATCGTCGCCCAATGCACTTTCGTGGTCGGAGCCATACGCCCCCCGCGTGATGTATTGGCAGGCGGTGAGCACGAAAGTGCGCCCTTCGAGCGCGATATGCTGCATGCTCGGCAGCCAGGTATCACGATCGTCCGCCGTAGGCGCGCAGTAGAGCGTCACGCCCTGGTGGTACATGTGCATGCGCAAGGCAGGCATGTAGTTTTCCCAGCAGATCACGGCGCCGATCGTGCCGATATCGGTACGAAACACCGGCATGGTGGAGCCGTCGCCGAAACCCCAGATCAATCGCTCTCCAGCCGTCGGCATCAGCTTGCGATGCTTGCCGACCAGTCCCCTTTCGCCATCGAAATAAAGCACTGTGCAATAGAGTGTGGCTCCATCGCGCTCGATGACACCGATGACGGCAAAAGCTCCGGTTTCCGCCGCAGCTTCAGCCAGTAGCGCCACTTCCTCTCCATCGAGGTCGATCGCACCGGCGTGGTAGTGGGCAAAGGCGGCACGCCCCTCGGGCTTCCTCATGCCGACGGGTGCGCCGAAGCTTGCTCCCTTGGGATAGCCGCCGACCAGTGCCTCCGGGAAGACAACAAGCCTGGCTCCGTTCGCCGCCGCTTCACGCAAGCGCACAGCCGCCGCTTCAGCGGTGGCGCGCGCATTGTCCGGCACGGAAGCCATCTGAACGACAGCCGCTTTGAATGTCTGGGTCATGGGCGTTACTCCGGTGTTGCGTCGACGACGGGATGCCGCAGCGAACCAATGCCTTCCACGCAGGCGACGATGATGTCTCCGGGCCACATCCATTCCTGCGGACTGCGCCCCGCGCCGACACCTTCAGGCGTGCCTGAGGCAATGATATCTCCCGGCTCCAGGGTGATGCCCGAGGATATGTCCGCAATCAGGTCGTCGACCTTGAACAGCATATGACGCGTGTTCGAGCGCTGCTTCTCCACGCCGTTCACTGTAAGCCAGAGATCGAGTGTCTGAGGATCCGGCATCTCGTCCGCGGTGACGATACACGGACCGAAGGGAGCATAGCTGTCCTGTCCCTTGGAAAAGATCCACTGTCCCGCCCGTCTGTTATCGCGAGCCGAAACGTCAATCATCACGGAATAGCCGAAGACATGACGCAGCGCATCCTGCCTGGCGACGCGCCTGGCCGTGGTGCCGACGATCACTGCCAATTCCACCTCCCAGTCGAGTTGCTGGGTGATCTTGCCGTTATGCTCTATCCCCTCCCCGGGCCCGATGACCGACGTCGGCGGTTTCGAGAAGATCACGGGCTGCTTGGGCAGGTCCTTCGCGGTATCGAGCGACTTTGCGCTTTCAGCGACATGCTCGACATAGTTCAGCCCGATGCCGAAGATGTTCTTGCGTGGCCTGGGGATCGGAGCCAGCAGCTTCACATTGGCCAGCGCCATCGCCGTTCCCGTCGGGAACCGGCCATTGGCCGCAGCCAGACAATCACGCAGCGTCTCCAGGCCAGGCCGACCGGCATCGATCAGATCCAGCATGCTTGCAGGCAAGGCCTTGCCCTGCGACGCGGCCAGGGCCGCGACGTCGACCACCAGATCGTCGACGATCACGCCAAGCCTTGCCGCAGCCTCGACCGAGGCGCGATAGGTCACAAGTTTCATTATGTTTTTCCTTAGAGAAGCGGCTGGAAGCCGCCATTGTCACCGAAGGCCTGCTCGCGATAGAGGCCGAGCGCCCGCATCACCGGGAGATCCGACAGGCAGAACAGGCAGGCATCGTCACCTTCCGAGCCGTTGACATGCTCGTGCCACACCCAGGACGGCACGCAGAAGATGTCGTGTTCCTGCCAGTCGTAGCGCTTGCCGTTGATGATGGAATGGCCTTTGCCCTTGGCGACATGATAAAGGCCGCTGCCCGTATGGCGGTGAGCCTTTGTGTGCTCTCCCGGGCGCAGCATCTGCATGCTTGCCCCCATGGTCTGCATGACAGGCCCTTGCGTCACCGGATTCATGTACTCCATCAGCACACCGTCGAAGGGCGAACCCTCCGTACAGGCCGAATACTTCGTCAGCGCTTCGTAGGTCGGAGCCCATTCATACTTGAACATAGGGCTGTAGCCCTTGTCCCATCCCTGCCCCGTCGGCTTCAGCCCGGGGTTGCCCCAGGTCTTGGTCATGTCGTCGACCGCGAATCCGACCGCCTGACGCAGATCGGGATGCACTTCGTAGAAATTCGCTTCCATCGCATTGACGAATGGGATGTCCAGCCCGTCCTGCCAGATGCAGGGTGAACCGGAAGCCTCGACGCCATGTTCGTGCCAGGTGCCGTTAGGGGTCAGCACGAAATCGTTCGCGCCCAGTGTCATCTTGTGACCATCGACAACCGTATAGGCGCCGGAACCTTCCATGATGAAACGGATCGCGGAAGCCGAATGGCGATGCGCGCTGGCGACTTCGCCCGGGTTCATCACCTGCAGCCCCGCATAGAGCCACCCGACGGCCGCCGCAAATTCGGTTCGGCCGGGATTGTTCAGATAGATTACCCGACGGCCCGCCTTTTCCGGCGTCACCAGTTGCACCGAACGCAGGACATGCTCGCGCAGATCCCGGTAACGCCAGACGACCGGCACTGATTGCGACTTCGGCTCCCACGGCTCGATCTTGTTTGCGACGGTCCAAAGCGCGCCGGCTTTGAAACGCTCGAGGTCCTCGTAGTACGCCAGCAGCTCAGGCGTATCCTCGACATTTGCCCGCCCGGCGACATCCTCCCGATGGTTCTCGCGCGATTTCATCATCGAACCCTCCTGTTCGCAATCCGGTTGACTACCAGCATGGGTCATCACTTTTTCGAAAGCAATAATTATTTTCGAAAATATTTGGAATTGCCGACAAACAGAGCCCTGGGCTAGTGTCCCAGACAAAGGAATCTTGTCATGACCCTTGCCGAGAAAGCTTACGACGCCCTGCGTCACGATATCATTCGCGGCGAACTGGCCCCAGGGCGGCCGCTGCGCCTCTCCGATCTCAGCGAGCGCTACGACATGGGGTTTTCACCCCTTCGGGAAGCACTGAACCGCCTGCACGCGGAGCGCTTGGTGACAGCGGAATCCCTACGCGGCTTCCGCGTGGCACCGCTGTCGCTCGATGAGCTGCACGATGCGGTGAACGTGCGCATCAAGATCGAATGCGACGCGCTTCGCGCTTCAATTGAGCTCGGCGACGACAATTGGGCGGCAGGGATCGTATCTGCCCTTTACGCCCTCAACCTGCAGGTCGGCCGAACTGGTCCGGACGCCGATATCTGGACGCTCGAGGCACGGCACTATGCTTTCCATCGCGCCTTGCTGGCCGCCTGCAATTCGCCTTGGACGCTGGAGTTCTTCGAGCGTCTTTATGCAGCGACGGAGCGCTATCGAATTCCGACGCTGCTGGCTGCAACGCAGCCTTCCGGACGGGACGTGCAGGCAGAGCATGGCGCCCTTGCTCAAGCGACGCTTGATCGCGACGCGGAGACGGCAACGGCGCTGTTGGAAGCGCATTATCGAAAGACCGCCAGCTATTTGACCAATGTCTTTGGCGCGAATGAACCTGACGGTCTTGCCGCGACCGGGTAAACAACCGAAAACCTGGCCTCGTCGAACCTAGTACCCCGCACAGATTGCGTTTTTCCGCCTGCCATCTGGCGGAGAGGGTTCCTTTTGCCGAGCGTGGCTGGATACCCACCCAAGTTGGTGGAACTTAGCTCGGCCATTCGGGGTTATTGGATATCCTTTATTGCGATGGTGTGTGGTGGGGATCGCAGATGACAGGCAGCGAGGCTGCCAGACTGGTCAGCGATGAGCAGAATACACCCGGCCCGAGAAGGGCGTCGTTTCGCAACCGCGGACAATTTGTCATACCGCGGGCACAGTATAGCTGTCGGCTGCGCACTCCTGGCGCTGATCGGCTCAGCGTCTCTGGGCACCCCGGCGAGCGCGCACAACGCGCCCTCTGGCTGGAGTTACGATATCGAGTGCTGTTCAGGGATTGATTGCTATCAGGCCCCTTCCTCCGATGTGAAAGAGACCAAGGAAGGGTATCTGCTGTCGACGGGAGAACTCATCCCTTACAGCGATCGCCGGATCAGACGGTCCCGCGACGAGTTCTTTCACGAGTGCAAGCCGGGCGGCGAAACCGGCTCGCGACGTTCGCTTTGCCTCTATGTGCCGGAGCGTGGCATGTAGCCGAACTGACGGCCGAGCATTGCGAAAGCACCTCCGCAAGCGGAGTATTCCCAGCTTGGCGGTCGTCTATTCCCGAGCACCGATGAGGCCAAAGGAAAGCAGCTCACTCGTATAGTCATGCCTGGGCTCGCGGACGACCTGCTCCGTTGCACCGAACTCAACGATATCGCCGCGCCGCATGACCAGAAGGCTGTCGGACAGATGCGCAACGACCTTCAGATTGTGGGTCACGAAGAGCATCGACAGACCCCGGCTTTCTTTCAGATCCGCCAACAGGTTCAGTATCTGCGCCTGCACGGAAACATCCAGCGCCGAGGTCGGCTCGTCGAGGATCATGAGCTTCGGCTCCAATGCCAGAGCGCGCGCGATCGCGACACGCTGTGCCTGGCCTCCGGAAAGCTCCCGCGCGCGGCGCCCCATGAAATCGGCCGGCAAACCGCAATCCGACAGCAAGCCCGCGATCTTTCTGTTCATGGCAGGCCCCGCCTTCTCGCCGTGTGCGAGCAGGGGTTCGGCAAGTATTTCGGCAATGGTCAGTCGCGGGCTGAGCGACAGATAGGGATTCTGGGCCACAACCCCGATGCGCTGCCGCGTCCGACGCAGCGTATCGCCCTTCAGCGCAAGCCAATCTTCGCCTTCCAGTCGAACCGAACCACTTTCGACAGGTATCAACCTCAGGATCGCTCGCAGCAGGCTGGTTTTTCCTGAACCGCTTTCCCCGACAATGCCAAGGGTTTCGCGTTCAGCCAGCGTGAAGCTGGCGCCGTTGACTGCTGGCCGTGAGCGAGAGGCGAAGAGACCACGCGCCCGATAGCGGATGACCAGGTCGCGCACCTCGAGGATCGCGGCGGAACTCATGGCGCACTCGCCGGCAGATGGCATAGCCATCGATGCGCTTCCGCCAACCGCTTTGGCGGCACCTGCATGGCACAGACGGGCATGGCTTTCGGGCAACGGGGCGCGAAGGCACAACCTTCAATGCCGGAACGCGGTGGCGGAATGGAGCCTTCGATTGCGGCGAGCCGCGCCCCGTGTGGCGCAGCATCGGGCAAGGCGGCCAGCAATGCTTGAGTGTATGGATGACCGGGTTGCTGCAGGACTTCGCCAACGGGACCCGTCTCCACGGAAAGTCCGGCATAGAGGACAGTGACGCGGTCGCATGCTTCGGCGATCACATCCATGTCGTGCGTAATCATCAAAACGGTGAGACCACGATCCGACACCAGTTTCCGCAGCAGCGCCAAAACCTGAGCCCCAACCGAGACGTCCAATGCAGTCGTCGGCTCGTCGGCGATCAGAAAATCCGCGCCAGTCGCCAATGCCTGGGCGATAACCACACGCTGCTGCATTCCGCCGGAAAGCTGATGAGGATAGCTTTTCAGCACCCTTTGAGGATCCGGCAAACCGGTCGCGGCCAGCAGGCTGCTCGCTTCGGCCCAACGCTCCTGGCGCGACATATTGCGATGCGCCCGCAGCACATCGTCCATCTGCCGCGCGATGCTGAGCACCGGATTGAGAGCAGCGGCTGGATCTTGCGAGATCAGGCCGATCCTGCGGCCGCGCAAACGCCCTGCATTCTTGCTCAGATCCTCACCGTCAAAATGCAGACTGTCAGCAACGATCCGGGCCCCCTTCGGAGCAAGCCCAAGCAAGGTCATTCCAGTCATGGTTTTGCCGCAACCGGATTCCCCGATCACGCCGTGAATTTCGCCCTTTTCGATCTCGAGATTTATGGCGCGCACGGCGTGAACATCGCCTTCCGGCGTCGGGATGGTCACGGAGAGATTGCGGACTTCAAGCAGAGGCACGGTTCGCCCCTCCCTTGCGGTCACGCAGGGCATCGCCGAGAACACTGAAGGCGAGAGCGACGATGAAGATCGTCAGACCGGGCATCGCCGAATACCACCAGCGCGCAGGAAAAAACTTCCGGCCCGCGTCGACCATCTGCCCCCAATCGGCTGTGGGAGGCAGTATGCCAAGCCCAAGGAAAGACAAAGCCGCGGCCGTCAGCAGTGCGGGTCCCACATCCAGCGCCGCCTGTACGGTCAGAGGCCGCCCCGTGGCAGGCAGGATGTGCCGGATGATGATGCGTGGATGCGAAACACCCGCGAGCCGTGCCGCCTCGACATAAGGCTGTCCACGCAGCACGAGAACTTCAGCACGGGCAAGTCTGGCGTACCAGGGCCACCAGGTGACTGCGACCGCAATGATGCTGTTGAGAAATCCCGGTCCGAGAGCGGCCGCCATCAGCACCGCAAGCAGCAATGCCGGAAAGGCGAGAAAGACATCGGTGCCGCGCATCAAGGCTTCATCGATCCAACCGCCGAAATAGCCGGCCGCCAAACCGATCGGCAATCCGATGAGCAACGCAAACAGCACGATCAGGATGCCGTTCGTCATCGACACCCGCGCACCATAGATGACACGACTGAGGACGTCGCGCCCCAGATGATCGGTTCCCAGCCAATAGTCCGCCGAGGGCGGCAGGAGCTTCGCCGCCACATTCGGCGCTCCGGCGCCCTGCCCCGGATATGGCGCTATCCAGGGCGCAAGCACTGCCAGAAGGACGAAAACGAGCACAACCCCAAGGGCTATCGTGCCTGGCCAGCCGAGACGGTGCACAAGCCGGGTCATGACAGTGCGACCCTCGGATCGACCAATGCCTGGGCAACGTCGATGAGCAGGTTCATCACGACATAGCAGATCGTCACCACCATCGTGACGGCGGCGATGACGGGGAAGTCCTTCGCAAGGATCGCTTCGGAAACATATCGACCGAGGCCCGGCCACGCAAAAATGATCTCGACCAGAACCGCGCCGGTGAGCGCGTAGGCGAAGGACAGGCCGATCACCGTCAGCGCCGGTCCCATGGCGTTGGGCAGGGCATGGCCGAACAGGATGCGCGGTTCGGAAAGGCCAAGGGCCCGTGCGGCGGTGACATGACGGCGTTCCAGGATTTCGATCATTGCCGAGCGCGTCAGCCGCATTGCCACGCCAGCGGGATAGGATGCCAGCGTGAGCGCCGGTAGGATCAGGTGTTTCAAGGCATCTCCGACGACCTCGATCCGCCCGGCCAGCACGGCATCGATCAGATTGAAACCGGTGATCATCGGCAATGGCGCCGCAATCGAGATCTCGCGCGAAAGCCGTCCGGACAACGGCAGCATGCCGAGCCATTGGGCGAAGATGAGCTGGAGGATCATGGCAAGGAAAAACGTCGGCATCGCCACCGCAGCAATGGAGCCCAGGCTGCTCAGCCTGTCTGGCCAATTGCCTTGCCGCGCTGCCGCAAGAACGCCGAGTGGAATGCCGATCAGCAATGCAAGTCCTGTCGAGAAGATCGCCAGTTCCAGCGTGGCCGGCAGATAAGTCCTCAAATCATCGGCGATCAGGCGACGCGACTTATAGGAAACACCGAAATCCCCGGCGGCCATTGCTTTGGCAAAAGTGACAAAGCGCTCGGCGAGTGGCGCGTCGAGGTTGAGTTCCTGACGCGCCTTTTCGATCTGTTCGGCTGTCGGACGCGGCCCAGCATAAAGCGCAGCCGGGTCCGAGGGAACCACCTGTGCCACGATGAAGACGAGAAAGGTCACTCCCACCACGACAAAGGTGGAGAGAATTGTGCGACGCAGGATGTACCGTACGAGCTCCATCCGACCGCAGGCAGCCCTACCGGCTCATTTCGTTGACGAAGGTCACGTGTCCGTAGGCAGGATTGTCCACATAGCCCTTGATGTCCGAGCGGATGATGTGGACGTTGGGACGATCCAGCATGAACACCGCAGCAGCATCCTCGATCACCTTGCGCTGTGCCTCGATGAACAGCTTCTCGGCGCGTGGACGGTCGGTACCCGACAGTTTTGCCGCCTCGTCGATCTTCGCGTCGAATTCCGGATTGGAATAATAGCCCAGATTGAAGTTCGGCTTCTCTTCGCTGTGGAACAGATTGAAGAGATAGTCATAGGGCGTGACGAATGTCGGCCACCAGAACATCACGAAGATATCCTGCGCCGCGGCGGGGTTCGACTTGCCAAGCTGCCACTGCGCTTCCCATGCCATTGGCTGCAGCGTCAGCGTGATGCCTAGCGTTTCCAGGTTTGCTTTCCAGAGTTCTCCGGCAACCGCCGAGAGGTTCTGGCTGGTGGAATAGGTCATGACCAATTCCAGCCCTGGCTGGACCCCCTCTTCCGCCAGAAGCGCGGCGGCAGCCTTCAGATCGGTCTGCGGGATAGGCGCATCCGGATCGTGGCCCCAGATACCAGCGGGGACGACGCCTTTGGCGCGTGTGCCGAGCCCCATGGTCCCAGCGGAAATGACGTCGTCATACGGAAACGCCAGAGACAGGGCCTGGCGAACCTTGGCGCGGTCGAGCGGCGCGCGCTTGACGTTATAGAGGCCAAACAGCGTTTCGAAGGAAGGATTGACCACAACCCGCAGATCGGGGTTCGCCTGCATCGCCTTGAGATTTTCAAAAGGAATGGTCTCGGTCCAGTCCGCCTGACCGCTTTCGATCATGTTCTGGGCCAATGTCGTATCCTCGATGATCTCAAAGGAGATCGTCTGGAAGGCACCTTCAGGGACTTTGCCCCAATAGCCTTCGGCCCGATCGAGCACTGCTCTTTGACCCGGCTCATAGCGGGAAATCCGGAACGGTCCCGTGCCCGCATCATTACCCTTGTTGAACCAGGCATTGTCCTTGTCGTGCGAGGAAGGAGCGTAGATCCAGGCCGCGAAACCGGCAGACGCGATCAGGTCCAGCGGCTGCGTATCGGAAAGCATGAAAACCACCGTCCGCGGATCGGGGGTCTGGATCGAGGTGACCGATCCCCAGATGAAGGACGCGCCACCACCTATCTTCTTTGTGCGTTCGATCGAACCCTTGACCGCTTCCGAGGTGAGCGGGCTGCCATCGTGGAATTTCACCCCCTCACGCAAGTGGAAGGTCCAGGTCTTGCCGTCTTCGCTGACGTCCCAGGATGTCGCCAGCAAAGGTTCGATCTTGGCCTCGGCGCCCTCGATCGCCGGGATATAGCGCGTCAACCCCTCATAGACGTTGGCCAGCACCGCTCCATCGTTCGAAAAGGAGGTTGCCGGGTCGAGATCCGGGAAACTGGTCGGATAGGCCAATGTGAAAATGCTGCCCTTGCCTTGTGCCATGCTCAGGTTCCAGTGCGAGCTGGCGGCAGTGGCAAGCGCGACAAGCGCTGCGGTCTTGAGAAGGTGGCGACGGTTCATTCATTCCTCCCGTTGATTGGCGGCTGACACGGACGATCAAGCGTCTTCTTTGTAGTGCGGCACCGCAGGTGCATCGGCCGACACGCCCATCGGCACGAAGTCGAAATCATAGCCAAAGGCGCGCGGACCGACGGACTCCAGCGCGATCTCGCTGCGCAACAGCACGGGCGCCGGCATCGACAAAACATCGATGCGCAGGCCGTAACGCAATTCCTCGGTGCCGATCGCGCGCCCGGTTTCGGAATCGACGATGCAGATCAGGTCCGGCACCATCGTGATGATCTTCTCACCTTCGCGCGCGATCAGATATTCGTTCTGGATCTCCACGGTAAGGCTGCGTCCGGTATCGGCATCGAGTCCGGCCACGGTCAGCTTGCCCCGGGTGAAACCCGCCATCACACGACGGCTGATATCGGTGACCTTGCCACGCATCAGCCGTACGCCCCCGGATTGCTTCAAAATGGCTTCGAGTGGATCTGCCTTGGCCGCCCGCGCTGCGAGAACGGCATCGCCCAGGCTCCAGGCCTGGCTGGTGGTGTGAGGCACGCCAAAGCGACGCACGAAATCGCCAGACATCGGCGCCGTCGTCATCAGAGCCGTGCACCCCATGGCAATGGTGCCTGCGCGCAGCAGCTTTTCCAGCATCTTCGGCGTGGTTGCTTCGGTCACGATCAGTACATTGCCATCCGCATCCGCAAGGCCCGCTGGTTGGACAGCCTGGCCATGGATGAAGAACGTCGTCATCTGCACTTCCGGGAACGCCCGCCCCATGCCGTCGGCATCGACCACGGGCAGATCGACCATCGCGGCTGTCAGCATGGGCGCGATGCCGTTGCCGCCACCGACTTCGTCGCCCAGCAGCGCATCGACCTTGCGTCCGAGATGTCGCTCGAGCGCATGCAGCAGCCGCACGCCTTCACCGCCTTCGGCGATTTTCTCGACACCCACGGTCGGGGCGCCGATACCGCCAAGCCCGAGAATCTGGGCATCCGGAGCCATGTCTGCGGGCCGGACCATGCGGATGCGTTTTCCCTCACGCAGCAACGCCTTGGCTCGCAGTGAACCGTGATACGTGCTCCCGCCTCCACCCGTGCCCAGAATGCCGCAGCCGATGGCGATGCGATCGATATCGGCTTCGGTGAGCGTCCAGTATTTCATGCCCGCAATTCCCCGATCACTTTCGCGGCGACGCGAATGGCGTTGCCGGGTAGATAGGCCAGCGGCGTCTCTTCGATCTCAGCCAATGTCACGGTATCGGCGTCGGCTCCCGCCTCGACGGCGCGCGTCCGCGCCTCGCTCACGACAGCCTCAAGGGCGATCTCGCGGCTGGTGCCTTCGAGGGAGACCACACTGTCAACTTCGCCCGAGACCTGCGCGATCGCTGCGCCAATGGCGTTGGCCGAGCCGAAATGATCCGGTTTCAGCGAAACCGATGTGCCCTCGAGAAGCCCTTCGACCAACACCGAGCCGCCGCCGACCAGAATAGCGGGAATGGGGTCGGCGCTGGGTTTCATGCGATCGAGCACCGTCTCGATACTCGCCTTCATCTGCGCCAGCATCTGGCGGGCGAAATCGGGGGTAACGTGGCTGAGGCGGCTGCGATCGCCAAGGTCGACCAGACCCGCCGCCACGGCGATATCCGTGGCGGTCAGCGTGTCGCCGCCAAAGCAGAGCGCTTTTTGCGGGAGGCGGAAGCCCACCGAATCCGGACCGACCGTCGGTTGCTGGCCGGGACGGACGATGCTTCCTCCGCCGAGACCGAAGGAATAGACATCAGGCACTCGAAAATTGGTGGGCACGCCCCCGATCATCGCACCTTCGCTGCGGGTGCGCGGGAACCCTGCCACCAGCATTCCGATATCGGTCGTCGTGCCGCCGACATCGATCACCGCGCCGTCGCTCAGTCCAGTAAGGAAAGCCGCCCCTCGCATCGAGTTGGTCGGGCCGGAAGCGATGGTGAAGACCGGGTAGCGTTCGGCGAACTCCGCCGCCATCAGGGTTCCGTCGTTCTGGGTGAGATAGAGCGGGCAATTGAGGCCCAGCGCGGCAAAGGCCGAACGGAAAGCGCCCACGGTTTCGCGGCCGAGCTTGTTCAAGCTCGCATTGAGGATCGTCGCGTTCTCACGGGACAGCAGACCCGTACGGCCAATCCGATGCGAAAGGCTGATTGCGGCGCCGGGCAATTCTTCGGCGACGATTTCGGCTGCCTCGTTTTCCATACGTGGGTCGACCAGCGCGAACACCGAGCAAATAGCGATAGCGGGGACGCGTTTGGCTCGCCAATCGCGGCAGGCCGCACGAATTGCCTTCACGTCGAGCGGGGCGAGTTCGGACCCGTCATAATTCACACCGCCACCCACCATCGCCGCCCCGCCTTCGACGATCGGACGCAGTGTATCTGGCCAGTCGATCATGGGCGGAAGCGAGCGTGTCGCCGCGCCGCAGAGCCTGAGCACGCCGGCCTTTTCCAGATGGCGTCCTTCAACAACAGCATTGAGGAAATGCGTGGTGCCGATCATCACTGCATTGACTGCGGTTGCCTCCACGCCTGCCTCAGTCAGCACCGCACGGATAGCCGTTGCGACCCCCGAGGTCACATCTGCCGTGGTCGAGGACTTCACCGTTGCCAGAACGTCGGAGCCGCGCAGCAGCGCTGCATCCGTGTTTGTCCCGCCGACGTCCACCCCAATGCGCAGCATGGCTATCCCTTCTTCTTGCCACGAACACCCGACCCGCGGCTGAGCGGGGTCGTTCTTGTACCGAAGACCTTGTAGAGTCGCAGGACGACCGAGCTCTCGACACGCTTGACGCCAGGCAGCTTGCCCAGTTCCTGATCGATGAACTCCAGAAGCGCGGTGTGGTCCGTAACGAAAAGCGAAGCGCTGAGATTTGACGAACCACTCGTCGCGGCGAGGTAACCAATCTCATCATACTCGGCGAGCAGGATGGCCACTTCATCCAACCGGCCTGGTTCGACTTCTATGATCAGTTCGACCTGGACATCACGGCCTAGCGCCACGGGGTCGGGAATGGCGCCGATCACGATCATCTTGGCCTGCAGCAATGCCGCGATGCGGTTTCGGACCGTGCGCTCCGACGTGCCGCCGATGCGTCCCGCGATTTCAGCTGCGGAGAGTCGACCGTCCTCCGTCAGATATTTGATGATCTCACGGTCGAGATCGTCGACGGGATAACGCTGGGTCATTCCATGTTCCATGTCGGCTTTATGACGGAAGTTTCATTTCCGAAACGGAAACATGTCAAGTTATTTTGTGCCGTTTCGGCTAATCGTCAGTCAAAAATCGAAATATCGGCAGCGCAAAGCCTGCGCATCGTCAGTTCCAGCTCGCCGTTTCAGCGAACTGAAGCCCAAAGCGCACGTCTTGCCGTGTGACGGGCGAGCATTTGCGGAGCCCGCCACGACACATCGTGGGCGGATTCGAACAGCTTCTACCGCGGGACCAATCGTCGCGCGGACAATACGGCGTGGATCGTCAGCTTAATCTTGTGCCGGAACCGAATTCAAACAGCAGCGCCTTGCCGAGATCCAGCTCCAGGCCAACACTGCTGCCCTGGGCCGTCATGCCGGCGGCCGTCCTGATCACCGATGGAGCCCCTTGTACATTCAGGGTCACTATGTCCTCGGGCCCAGTCGGCTCAACCAGATCGACGGTTGCCGAAAGGGATGCATTCCCCTCCCGCACGATCTGAATGTTCTCGGGACGCAGCCCCAGGATCGTTTCCGTCTGGTCGTTCCGTCCAATCGAGCCCAAGGATTGAGGCATGGAAAGTTCGACATCCGAGTTGGAAAGCTTGAAACGCAGTTCCCCGTTTCGATTGACTGCCTTACCTTCGAGCAGAGTGATAGGTGGTGAACCGATGAAACGGGCGACGAACAGATTGGCTGGATTGAAGTAGATTTCCTGAGGCGTACCAATCTGCTGCACCACGCCGCGATTGAGAATGACGATCTTGGTGGCGAGCGTCATCGCCTCGATCTGATCGTGCGTGACATAGACCATGGTCCGTTTGATACGCTGGTGCAGTCGCTTGATCTCCGCACGGAGATCGCCGCGAAGTGCGGCATCGAGATTGGAAAGCGGTTCGTCGAAGAGGAACAATTTGGGATCGCGCACCAACGCCCGCCCGATTGCAACACGCTGACGCTGACCGCCGGAGAGTTCCCGCGGCCGCCGCTCCAGGAGTGGCTCTATCTGCAGGATTGCAGCAACACGGTCGACACTTTCCGATATCGCTTTCTTGTCTAGCCCGCGCATCTTCAAGGGGAAGCCGATGTTTTCGCGCACGGACATGGTCGGATACAGCGCATAGGACTGGAAGACCATTGCGACATCACGCTCGCGCGCCGGAAGGTCGGTGACATCTCTGCCACCGATGACGATCGAACCGCTTCCGATCTCATGAAGTCCGGCTATCGCATGCAGCAGCGTGGACTTGCCGCAACCGGAAGGCCCGAGCAGGACGACGAAAGCCCCCTCTTCCACTTCGATGGAGATGTCGTTGAGGACAGCCACGGAGCCATAGGACTTGCGGACATCGCGGATTGAGAGCTGCGCCATGTTTTCTCCTATCAGCCCTTCACGCTACCGAGTGTCATGCCGCGCACGATTTGTCCCTGAACCAGGATTCCCAAGACCAGCATCGGCAGCATGATCAGGGTGGCGGCCGCAGTCAGCGCCCCCCACTGGATGCCTTGGAAGGTCAGGAACGAGGTAATGCTGACAGGCAGCGTCTGCGTGCTGCGGCCGGACAGCGTCAGGGCGACAAAGAACTCGTTCCAGGTAAACAGGACGCAGAGGATCAACGTGGCCACCACGCCGCCTCGTGCCGCCGGCAGATAGATGCGCCAGAAAATGGCGAACTCCCTTGCTCCGTCGACACGCGCCGCATCGCGCAATTCTCGCGGGATGTCGTCGAAGAAGGTGATCAGCAGGGAGATCGCGAAAGGAACATTGATGAAGGCGTATACGGCAATGAGCAGCCAGTGCTGATTCAACGCGCCAAGACGCACCGCGAAATAGTAGACCGGAATTACAAAGACGAGAGCCGGCGCGATGCGGAGGCTGAGGATGAACTTTTCCTGCCCGCGCCGTTTCTCGGCATCCTGCTGTGTTATGCCGTAGGCGGCCAGCGCACCGATCGCAACGGCGATTGCGCTCGATGAGATCGACACCACGAAACTGTTGGTGAACGCCCTGACAAACGTCTGATTGGAGAGGACTTTGCGGAAGTTGTCGAGCGTCGGCTCAAACAGCCAAACCGGCGGAATGGCGAAGGCATCGCGCGGCAGTTTGAACGATGTCACGACAACCCAATAGAGCGGGAAGAGAACCGCGGCGAGCAGGACGACAAGTCCAACATAGAAGAAGAACCGTTTGATCATCTGGGTTCTCCTTTCCTCGGAAAGAGAACGCCGTACATCGCAAGCAGTGCGACGTTGGTGAATATCGTCAGGATAAGCGCGACGGTGAGCGAGTACGAAATCTCGAAATTGGTGAAGGCGACCACATAGCCGTAGAAGTTCAGCGTCTCCGTGGAGAGCGCCGGCCCTCCTCTCGTCATGATGTAGAAAAGATCGAAAGCCTTGATGCTGTCGATTGCCCTGATCAACGCAACGATGGCGATCGCCCGCCGCAGCATCGGCAACAGCACATACCAGGTGACCTGCCACTCGCGCGCCCCGTCGACCCGTGCTGCATCGAGCGGATCGGAAGGTGCTGAATCGAGTGCCGCCATCGACAACAGGATCACGAAGGGTGTCCACTGCCAGATGTCGGCGATGAGCACGGAATAAAGTGCAACCTGCGGACTGCCCAACCAGTCCATGGCATCGAACCCGAGGCGGGAAAGAAGATAGTTGGCCATGCCCGAAGCGGGGTCGAATATGAACCGCCACGTCAGACCGACAACCACCGGGGTCATGATGATAGGCACGAGCAGCAGCGTTCGAACGAGACGCTTGAGCGCAAAATTCCGGTCCAGGAAAATGACGATCGCCAGCCCCAGCACCACTTCGATCGACGTTGCAAGGACAGTGAAAAGCACCGTCCGCCATAGCGCCCAGAGGCCGCGAGGATCGTTGAAGAAACGGATATAGTTGTCGATGCCGACAAATGTGTCGCGCCCCGCACGCATGAGCGAGAGATCTCTCAGCGACAACCAAACGACGTAGACGGTAAGCACCAGCGAAGTGAGGCTCAGGACGGCTACGATCGGTTGATAGAAGAATCGCGATGGGTCGGTTCGTTTTGCCATCATACCCAATCCGAAATCAGAACCCCTGCCGCGCCCAGGGAGATAGGCGCGGCAGGGCACGATCGTCCGCCTTAGCGCCCGATCGCGGCATTGTTTGCCTGATCGGCTTCCTTGAGGGCATCGGCGGCGGTCGCCGTGCCTGCGATCACTTTCGAAACGGCTATCCCGGTGTTGTTGATGACTTCGTTGGCTTGCTCGATCGTCGGCAGATACTGAGGGTTACCCTGGTTGATGGCGGTAATCATCGCCTCCTTGAAGGCCCCGTAGCGCTTGCTGAAACTCTCGCCATTCAGCGCGGTCAGCGAAGTCACGCCTGAGTTGGGGTCGCTGGCCATCGACTTGAGCTGCTGTTCCTTCGCGGTCGCCCACGCCGCAAAGAGTGCAGCCGCTTCCGCATTCTGGGAATCCGCAGTCACGTAGAGACTGTGGACAGCCAGGGACGACGAGCCACCCTTCGGCGATTGCGTCTGTACCGGGACGGGCACATAGCCCACCTTTCCGACAACGCTCGAAGCCGCCGGGTCCTCATTGTACGCGCCGTTGACGGTGGCATCCAAGGTCATCGCTGCCTTGCCTTGCTGGAACAGCAGCCTGTTTTCCTCCCAGCCGAAGTTCGCAACGCCGACAGGACCGTAGCTCTTCAGGACCCGAGCGAAATCATCCAGGGCCTTGGTCCCTTCCGGGGTCGCCAGGTTCGACTTGCCGTTTTCATCCAGGAACGAGCCGCCCATGCCCCACAGATAAGCCGCCCAGACATAGACCCCTTCGATGCCCTGACGGCCACGCATGGTGATGCCGGCGATTTCCTTGTTCGTCTTTTCCGAAATGGTTTTCGCAGCTTTCTCGATATCGTCGAACGTCTTCGGTTCAGCCAGACCGTACTGTTCGAACAGGTCCTTGCGGTACATCAGGAACGTGCTCTCGCCGTAGACCGGCAGACCGTAGACCTTGCCGTCCACGACATTGGTGTTGAAGTAGCCGGGCACGAAATCCGCCTTGTCGAAGAACTGCGGATATTTGGTCAAGTGCTCGTCCAGCGGCACGATGTAGCCATTCTTCACGAAGCCCGGCACGTAGATGATGTTGTTTTGGACGACATCATAGCGGCCGGACTTCGAGGACAGCTCGAGCAGCATCTTGGCCGTGATGTCCTGTTCCGGCACCACTTCAAGCGCGACGTCGATACCGGTGACCGTCTTGAATTCCGGAAGCAGTTTCTGGATGGCATCCGTCGTCGGATGCCCCTCCATGAGCACTGAAAGCTGCACGCCGTCGAAAGGTTTGTCCTGCGCAAGTACCGGAGCGGAAAGGCACGCAAAGATTGTGGCGGCAGCGCTTGCCGTCATGAAAATCCGTCTGTTCAGCATGTTAGTCCTCCCATTGTTATCTGCGTTGTGGGTATTCAGCCCAGGCGCACGACCTCGCCCGTCTCTGCGGATTGGATCATCGCGAGCGTGAGCTCCAGGGAACGAAGCGCATCCTCGCCGGATGCGATTGGACGGTCGGCTCCATCCAACCATTCAAGGACAGCGAGAAGCTGCTGACGCAGGTCGCCGCCAACGCGCCCAGCCATCGTTGGCCAATGCTGAGTGTCGATTTCGTGGGAACGCGCGTTATCGGCGAAGTAGAGGCCGCTATCGCCGCACTGGACTTCGAAAGAGCCTTCCGTGCCGATCATCTCCAATCGCGCGTCGATCATGTGCCGTGCGCCGGAAGGCAGGGACCAGGCACTTTCAAAATTGACGACCGTCCCATCGGAGAAACGTACGATGGCCGCGATGGAATCCTGGGTTCCGATCGAACCGAGCAACCTGTCTGTCTGCTGGGCATAGACCGATACCGGTACTTGGCCCGAAAGCATCCAAAGTACGAGATCAACGTCGTGAACGGTCACGTGCAAGGCCAGGGGAAGCTTGCCTGCATATCGCTTCGGCCCTTCTGTCCGGGCGCTGTTGCGGCGGGCATAGAGATGGATCGGCGCCCCGATCTTGCCCTCTGCGGTCAATTCCTTGGCGCGGGCGTAACGCGGATCGAACCGCAGCAGATAGCCAACGCCCAGCTTCACGCCGGATTTGCGGACGGCCGCGATGATGGCCTTGGCATCCTCGACGCTCGAAGCGATCGGCTTCTCGATGAAAAGATTTACCCCCTTACTCGCCACGGCCTCGGCAGGTGCTTTGTGCAGGTTGTCCGGAGTGCAAATGCTCACGAGGTCGAGCCGCTCCTTCGACAGCAGCTCGTCATGGCTTGCGTAAATCGCAACGCCGCCACAACGGGCTGCAACGCCTTTCGCGAGCTCAAGGTTTGGATCGACAATCGCCGCCAGTTCGCAGTTGGGCGCACTGGAAAAGATGGACGCATGCATGGATCCCATGAACCCAGCACCGATGATTGCGACACGCCGCGTCATGACAAAGCCTTTCTCTGACCTGGGGCGGCGCCGGCTCGTGCGGCGATGCCCTGTGTGAAACGTTGCGTGATCATGGTTGGGCGCGTGATTGCGCTGCCGACCACAATGAAGCTTGCGCCAAGATCAAAACACCTCAGCGCTTCCTCGATGGTCCACACGCGTCCCTCTGCCGCAAAGGGGAGTCCCGCCTGCTGAAGCGCGCGCATGAGGTCGAAGTCGGGACCTGCGTCACCGCGGGAATAGCTCGTGTAGCCTGCCATGGTGGTGCTCACGACGTCAGCGCCGGAGGCCAGTGCGAACCTGGCTTCATCGACGGTGCTGATATCGGCCATGGCGAGCCGGCCCTGCTCGTGAACCGCACGGACCAGATCGGCGACATTGGCCGGGCGGGGCCGGTCGGTTGCGTCAAACGCAATGATATCTGCCCCCGCGTCAGCGATCTGATGAACATCGTCGAGCGAAGGGGTGATGTAGACTTCGGTGTTGGTGCGCTGCGCCTTGACCAGGCCAATAACCGGAACTTGAACCCGAGCCTTGATGGCGCGGATGTTCGCAATCCCCTCGGTGCGGATGGCGCTTGCTCCACCTGCCACGACCGACGCAGCTATTGCCGACAGATGCGCCGGTTCGGCCAGAGGCGAACCGGGATCGGCCTGACAAGAGACTACCAGCGTCCCATTCAGCTCTTGCAGAAGATCAGGCAATCTCCACTCCACATCGCCACCGCTTTCCTGATGGTCAATGCGTAGCGCATGATGAAGTTATTTGTCAATCAATCAAATATGGTGGAGTTTTTTTTCATAAATAAGTCGGCGACTCCTATCATGCCCGCATCCGCACCAGCCTGCGCGGTTACGATTGGCCGCCTGAAGGCAGCGGGAAACGCCTCGACATGCCTGCGGACGCGATCCGCAAATCCTCCTGCGAGCCCCACTCCGCCGCCAATTGCGACAAGGTCCAGATCAACCGTCGCAACCGTGTTCGCAAAAGCTTCAGCAAGCGCTGCCGCGGCATCCTCAAGGACCGCCTGTGCGGCGGCATCGCCTGCCGTTGCCGCATCAAACACTTCCGGAGCGGTAGCCTTTCGTCCAACCTTGTTGCTGTAGTTCAGCGCAATCGCAGTACCGGACGCTATCGTCTCGAGACACCCTTTGCGGCCGCAACCACATGCAGATCGACCGCTGAACACGCGCGTGTGTCCGATGTGCCCGGCAAGGCCGTTGGCACCGACTTGCAAGTGACCTTCCAGCACCACGCCGCCGCCTACGCCTGTGGACACGGTGATGAACATGAAGTTCCGGCATCCTCGACCGGCACCGTAGCTGTATTCCCCCCAGGCAGCGGCCTGTGCATCGTTGACGACCAGCGGGACAAGACCGGTGGCCGCCTCCAGGCGAGCTGCGAGCGGATAGTTATCCTCGATCGGCAAGGTGATCGGATTGAGAGCAGTTATCTTGCCGTCGGAGACGATGCCTGTGGTAGCGAGCGCAATTGCGTCGCATTTGAAGCCCGCAAGTTCGGTGACAATCGCGTCGACAAGAGCATCGCCTCCACCGGAGCGTGGAGTCGGAACCTGTCGACGATTGTCTATCCGGTCGCCGACAACCTCACCAAAAGCGATCTTGGTACCGCCAATGTCGATCGCCAGGACGGCCTCAGAACGATCGATCACTCACGCTCTCCGCAGTACGCTGAATCATGGTCAGCCTGTCGGGATCCTGGCGCACGATTTCAGCCAGCAGCGCATCGACGATCAACAACTGGCTGATCTTGGAAGGGAATGCGCCGCCTGTGAGCGGCGTTTCCGGCCAGGAGGCGATCAAGGTAAGATCACATTCTGCGGCCAGCGGGCTCTTGGAACGGTTGCTGATGCCGAGCACGAATGCACCGCGTGAGCGCGCAAGCCTGGCAACCCCAACCGCATCAACGGTTGAACCGGAGCTCGAGATGATCACATGGGCTGAACTGCCAGTGGCCGTGCCTGCAGCCATGGTGGCAAGATGCGCGTCGGCCAATGCTCTGGAGAGCATGCCGACACGAGACATCTTGTAGGCCAGATACTGAGCCGTGACGGCCGAAGCCGCGACACCAAAACAATCGATCACGCGCGCGGCCAGCAGTCTCTGGGCTGCCTTGGTCACATCATCGCGCACGATCAGCTGTTCCGTTTCGCGCAACGCGACAACGGCCGTTTCCACCAGGCGCTGGATGTCGTCGGTGGGCTCCAGCCCTTCCTTCTCCCGTTGGTCTCCAGCAAGCTCTTTGGCAAGTGCAAGCTTGAAATCCTGAAACCCCGTGAAGCCTTGGTCCCGACAGAAGCGCATCACACTCGCCTCCGATGAACCGGAAACCTCCGCAAGCTCGGTGATGCTCTGGTAAAGGGTAGTCTGCGGTTGTGCGATGACCGTTTCGGCCACCTTGGCCAGTGCAGGCGTCATACCGCCAATCGCCGTGCGCAAACTGGCAATCAATGCGTGTTTCATCGTGGTCCCGATCCCGCTCTCAGAAGTGCTCCGCGACCCAAGGTTGGGGACCGCTGAAGACGAGATCGCACAATGACACGGCTTCGGGAGAACCAGATAGACGTCCACGGCGCGCCAGCTGCGTGGCAGAGCTGAATCCTGTGAAAAGGCTCGCAAAGAATGACCGTTCGACCACTATCGACGGCATTCCCGCCGACATCTGATTGCTTGCCGTCGTCTTCCCGGCGGAAAGCGAGAGGCCGATTTCGAGGTTCTCTCCGTCTGGATCTTCGATCCGTATTCCAAGCGACGCATCGCGCAGCAGATAGCCCCGGTGCTCCAGGGCTTTTTGCGGTTCCAGGATTCTGGCCAGCCACTCCTCCTGGTGCACAAGCCGCCACCCCTTGTCCGGCATGGCGGCGACGAGGTCATCTTGTGGGCCGCCGTGCCAGCGCGCCTTGGGGTAGACCGATCTGAAACGGCCAATGAAGCACAGCAGCGCCTCTGCCATGACCCCGTTCGACGCATACCAGTCCCGGACATGGAGGGTTTCGGAATCTGACGCGTCGACAAGCACGTATGCCAGGAGAGGACCGTCACGCATATCCCCTACCCCATACGCCGCGAGCGCATCGGCCGGTGTCCGCGTCAACTCCTTCCAATGCACTGCGGCTCGATCCAACAATCCAGCCTCATTGTTCTTCTTGTCGTTGTAGGCCCTCACGATCCGATCGTCGGTAAGCGCAATTGGAAAGAAGTCGACGGAAGTCCTGGCTGGCATGGCGGCGGTGTCTGCCTCATAGAGGATCTCACTCCCCGCAAGCTCAAATCCGGACTTTCGATAGACGGGGCGAGCTGATGCGAACAGCGACACCATAAGCGCGCCTTGCGAGCGGGCATCCTCGCAGAGCGCATCCACGAGCGGGCGAGCAAAGCCCTGGCCCCTTGCTTCGGGAGCAATGGCGACATGAGCAATGTTCGCAGCAGGAATGTCCACGCCGCCGAATGCGTGCGATGTGTTCAAAAGCGCTGCGCAGGCCAGCGCTGAGCCCGCGGAGTCTCGAACCATACGGAACGATTGCACCCCGGCATGGCTGACATATTCTCGCGCACGCTCATTGCTGAAGCCGAAAGCCATGGACAGCAAATGGCAAACTGTCTTCTCGTCAGCCTGGGAAGCAGGATCGTAGGAGACGTTTTTGGCGGAAATTTTCATTTAAACTCCAGAAATGAAGTTTTCCTTCATATCCGAGAGTCGAATTAACTTCAAGCGACCCTTGCCACGGGCGTCGAGGGCCTAGCCGCTGCTGGTGGACCCCTCGTGGCGAACCACCGGGCGGAAAATCAGTGAAATCCCTACTGGCTGACCAGTCCATACTCCAAATTCAGGCCGCTGCCTCGACACCATATCCAGCCATGGCCTTCAGCTCCAGGAAATCGCCAAGGCCAAACTCGCCATGCTCGCGACCGTTACCCGACTGCTTGAAGCCGCCGAAGGGAGCCGCCGGGTCCCAGGGAGCCTGGTTGATGTAGACGTTGCCCACACGAAGCTGTGCAGCGACACGCCTCGCCTGAACCAGGTCGCTCGATTGGACATAGGCGGCCAGACCGTAGACGGAATCGTTGGCGATGCGCACCGCCTCGTCCTCGTCTCCATAACCGATGATCGATAGCACCGGCCCGAATATCTCCTCCCGGGCGACCGTCATCCCCGGCGAAACGTGGGAAAAGACGGTCGGCCGCACGAAATAGCCCCTCTCCAGCCCCTCTGGCCGGCCCGGCCCGCCGGCCGTCAGTGCCGCACCCTCGGCAACGCCTGTCTCTATCAGCCTTTGTATGTGTTGGTACTGCGCGGCATTCACGACCGGACCGAGTTCGGTCTGCTCGGCATCAGGAGAACCCACCGAGACAGCATTCGCGGTCTCGGCCGCAATCCTTGCCGCCCGTTCCATCAGTTCGTGCGGCACCAGCATGCGCGTTGGCGCACTGCATGATTGACCGCAGTTCAGATAGCTGGCCTTCACGCCAAGGGCCACGTTGCGATCGAAATTCTCGTCATCGAAGATGATGTTGGCCGACTTGCCGCCGAGCTCCTGGTGGACACGCTTGATCGTATCGGCCGCCGACTTCGCAACGGCAACGCCGGCGCGGGTCGAGCCGGTGATGGACACCATGTCGACATCGGGATGGCGCGAGATCGCGTCCCCCACCTCGACGCCGTCGCCGTTGACGAGATTGAAGACTCCCGCTGGAACGCCCGCTGCATGCACCATCTCGGCAAAGCGCAGCGAGGAGAGTGGCGAATATTCACTCGGCTTGACCACCATGGTGCAACCGGCAGCCAGTGCCGGCGCGACCTTCACCACAAGCTGGTTCATCGGCCAATTCCACGGCGTGATCAGACCGCAAACGCCGATGGGCTCGCGCGTCAGCAGTGTTTCACCGCGTTGCTCGGTGAAAACGAAGCGCTTCAGCACATCGATCGCAGTGGCGAGATGGGCTCTGCCCAACGCGATCTGCGCACCGCGCGAAAAGCTGCTCGCGACCCCCATCTCCAAGGACATGAGCGCCGCGATCTCGTCGCTGCCTTCGTCATACAGCTCAAGCAGACGGGAAAGATAACCGAGGCGCTCTTCCCTTGAGGTGCGTGAATAAGATGGAAAGGCGCGCTTTGCCGCCTCGACAGCCCGATCCACGTCCTGCGCCGCGCCCATGGCGATCGTAGCCACAATGGACTCGGTCGCCGGATTGATGACGTCAAAAGTCTTTGGCCGGCTCGGCGCCACCCAGTTTCCGTCGATGTAGAATTCCATTTCGCGAGCCATGCATTCTCCTTCCGGAACCTGCGAGATTCCGGCTTGTCAGGCTGGGAGTGTGGAGGATCGGCCTGCGGCCGTCGCTCAGTGGTAGTAGATACCGCCGTCGACGTTGAGCGCCTGACCGGTGACGAAGGCAGAGAGGTCGGAGGCAAAGAACAGGACAGGACCGATTATGTCCTCCGGCGCACCGAGCCGCTTGAGGGCAGCAACCTCTTCCCAGTGCCGGATGGCGGCTTCGCTGCCCAGATTATTCTTGCCCATTTCCGTCAGGATGATGCCGGGGCAGATCGCGTTGACGGTGACCCCGTCCATGCCGACCTCTTGCGCCAAAACGCGCGTGAGCGTGATCACGGTTGCCTTGGTCGCGGCATAGTGGCCTTGCGTCGGCACACCCTGGCGCCCGGCAATAGAGGCGATATTGATGACCCGCCCGGAGCGTTTGGCACGCATATGCGGCAGCACGGCCTGGCACATCATCAGCACACCCTTGGCGTTGATGTCGAAATGCGCGTCCCAGCTGGCTTCGTCGAGATCCTGGAGCAGGCTGGGTTTAAGAATGCCGGCGTTGTTGATCAGCACGTCGATGCCGCCCGCATCCTTCAGCAGCGATGCGACCGTCTCCTCGATCTCCGCCTTCTTGCTCACGTCCATCGTATAGAGATAGGCCTTGCGTCCTGCCGCCTCGACCTCTGCCTTGGTGACGTCAAGCTCGGCGGCCTGCGACGACAGGTCCGTGATTGCGACGTCGAATCCTGCATCGGCAAGCCCTTTGGCCAACGCCCTGCCGATGCCGCGGCTTGCTCCCGTAACGAGCGCCGTCTTTCCCTTTGCCTGCGCGAGAATGGTCATGCTGCTTCCACCTTTGAAGTCTTGACCGGCAGCGAATTCATCGCCGCGATCGTGTCGTCGAACGAAACGAGTTTGCCGTCGGAGCCCAGCCCCATGGCGACCTTGGCCGCGACGGCTGTGGCAAAGCGCGCCGATTGCTTGATGTCCCAGCCCTTGATGATGCCGACAATGATGCCGGCGGTGAAAGAATCGCCGCAGCCGGTCGTGTCGAAGACCTCGACGTCGAATGCAGGCAGATGGAAAGCCTCGCCGTGTTCGGGAGAAACATAAACGCCGCCCGCGCCGAGCGTCAGGATGCAGTTCTTCACGCCCTTCGCCTTGAAGAAGGCTGCGACACGCGCCGGATCGGTGTCATGGGCCATCTCGCCGGCCTCATCGATACTCGGCACGAAATAGTCGATGTAGGGCAGGCATGGCTCGACCAGCTTCACGGTCTCGGGTGTGGCCTGGATGAGGTCGAAGGTGGTGATCCGCCCAAGTTCCTTGGCGCGCTTGAGCAGGCGCACGGTCGGCTCGCCGTCGAAGCTTTTCAGCAGTCCCGTGCCTCCAACGTGGACAACGGTCGCATCGAGTGCTGCCTCGATGTCCTCCTCGGCCACGCTAAACACGGCGGCCGTTCCAGGCACATGCAGCGCCGGCCGCTCGCCATTCGGCCGTACGGGCAGGATGGTCGAAGAGGTCTGAACACTACCGTCGCGACGCACCAGGCCGCAGTCCAGTCCGTACTTCTTCAGCTTGGCGACAAACCAGTCGCCCATGTCGTCGGTGCCTACGGTGGTCACAGCTTGCGTCTTGAGGCCGAGGATGGCGCAATCCATGCCGGTGGCGCCGGCGGTGCCGGCAACCGTCATGCGGATCTCCTCGATGTAGTCGGCACGGCCGCCTTCGGGAATGCGCGATACCGGCCGGCCCAGAATGTCGAGCACGTAGAACCCGATGGAGCTGACGTCGAATTTTGGCATGGTCGAGAACCCTCTCGAATTCAGTGAATCATCAGTGTGAGGCGCGGCGCAGTCCGAAGCTCGCGGCAAGGACCAGGAAGACCAGCAGCCCGATGCCGACCTGCTGCCAGTAGAAATTCCAGCCGATCAGCAGCAGCCCGTTCTTCACGACCGCCAGCAGGAGGACGCCAAGCAGGGTGCCGGCCACGGAAGGCTTGCGCTCGCGGCTCAGTGTCGTGCCGATGAAGGTGGCACCGATCGCATCCAGCAGGAACGCATTGCCGGACAGCGGCACGTAGGACTTGACGGTGGCTGAAAGCAGGATGCCGGTGACGCCTGCAAGAAGGGCGCAGCCAATATAGACAAGCGAAAGTTCGCGCGGCACCCGGATGCCCGAATACCAGGCGACGCCCGGCTGCGCACCCATGGCCTGAACGTAACGGCCGAACACGGAGCGATGCAGCAGCAGGAAAACGGCAATGGCGCACAGGATCAGCACGATGACCGGTGAGGGAACACCGAACAATGCCGTGCGGGCGATCGCGTTGAACTGGTCGCCGGCGTAGCCGCTGGTGAGGTAGATCGGCTGGCCTCCGCTGGTGGCAAGTTGCTGCGTGCTTTGCCCGATGAACAGGACGCCTAGCGTGGCCAGGAACGGGCTGATCTTGAGCCGTGTGATCAAGATGGCGTTGAAGACGCCAACGACAAGGGCTGCGGCCAATCCGCCGCCGACACCGACGAAACCGGAGTAGCCGGCGGCCAGCAGCATGACGAAGATCATGCTGGCCATGTCGATCGAGACGCCGACCGACAGGTCGATGCCGCCCGAGGAGATGACGATGGTCAGCCCCAGCGCCACGATGGCCAGCATGACGACGTTGTTGACCAGGACGTTGAAGAGGTTCGTCGGTGTCAGAAAAGTCGGGCTGGCGGTCGCGAAGAAGATCACGATCGCACCGAAGGCAAGCAATATGCTGTATTTGGCCAGAAAGGCGCGAAGGGTCTGCCTGGCATTGTCGCTTGTGGAAACGCTCATCGGGAAGCCTCCGATCCGCGGGCAAAGGATGTGACGGCAACGACCAGCAGGATCAGCGCACCCTGCACGCCGTTGACCCAGTAGCTCGACACGTTGAGCAACTGGAAGCCGTTGGCCAGGAGGCCGATGAACAGGACGCTGAGCAGCGTGCCGCCGATCGTCGGCACGAAGCGACGGGAAAAGACAGTACCAAGCAGGGCTGCCGCCAGCACCGACAGCAGAAGTTCGCCCGAGCCGGGCGTGCTGGCCGAGAGCCGGGACACCGTGAGTATGCTCGCCACCGCCGCGCAGAACCCGCTCAGCACATAGGTGAAGGAGATGTAGAACGGAACATTGATGCCGGCAGCGCGCGCGGCTTCAGGGTGCCCACCGACGGCGAAGAGACGCAAGCCGAATGATGTGAAGTGAACGAAAGCGATCATGATCGTGGAAACGAGGGCCAGGGCCCACGCCAGGGCCGAGATGCCGAGGAAGCTGCCCGAAACCAGGAATGCCAGCAGCGGCGACGTGGCACCCACGACCGTGTTCTGCGTGAGCGTGAGTTCCATCCCGGCCGCCACGTTCAGAACCGCAAGCGTGGCAAGCAGCGGCAAGATGCCGAGGCCGACCACGGCAAGCGCATTCAGAGCGCCGATCGCCATACCGACCGCGATTGCGGCAAGAACAGCCGCGAAATCCCCGTAGCCCATTGAAAGGAGCGTCGCATAGACGGCCGCGCACAATCCCATATTGGCCGCGATCGAAAGATCGATGCCACCTTCGGTCACGTCCGAGCCGCCGCCGATGATGACCATGGTCATGCCGTAAGCCAGCACGCCGAGGATCGCCGACTGCTCGACGACGTTGATGAGGTTGAATGTCGAAGTAAAGCCTGGAGCGAAGACAACGAAATACAGCATGATCGCTGCGAACGCGGCTATGGCCCCGAGGCGCACGACGATAGTGCCCAGGCGACGGCTCGCATTCCTCGCAGCCGCCTGCTTTTCATCGGACGCGCCGATTTCGGTATGAAGGGTTGTCGCACTCATGCTGCAACTCCTGCGGCAATGGAACGAGCGCCGGACGACGCTGCCAGAAGCATGTCGCTGTTCATGTCCGGGCCGGAGAAGGTGCCGGCAAGCTCACCGCGATAGACCACCAGAACGCGGTCGCAGATGCCGACCAGCTCGAGAAGATCCGACGACAGCATCAGGACTGCGGCCCCCTCGCCCGCCAGCCGGTTGAGCAGGTTGTAGATTTCCACCTTCGCGCCGACATCGACAGCCACCGTCGGCTCGTCCAGGACATAGACGCGCGATTGGCAGCTCAGCCATTTGGCGATCGCCACCTTCTGCTGATTGCCGCCGGAAAGCTCCCGCACCAGCGCATCGCGGGTCGGCGTCTTGATTGAGAGCTCCTTGATAAGACCGTCGACAGCCTGATTTTCGGTGTCGCGGCTGACGAACCCGCCTCGGGAATAGCGGTCGAGACTGGCCAGAGAAATGTTCTCGCGCACCGTCAGGCCAAGCGCGACACCGTGCGCGCGCCGATCTTCCGGCAGCATGGCGATACCGTCACGCACCGCATGCACCGGCGAGGACAAGGAGAGCTGGCGGCCTTCGACCATGATGGAACCGCCATCCGCTTTCTCCAGACCGAACAGGCACTGGACGAGCTCCTTGGCGCCGGAGCCCAACAGACCGGTAAGACCGACGATCTCGCCTGAGCGCACATCGAAGCTGATGTCCTCGAAACTGCCGCCGAGCCGCAGCTTCGAGACTTCGAGAACGGGAGCGCCGATCGAGACCGAGCGCTTCGGAAACATCTCGCCGACATCGCGGGCGATCATCATGGAGATGATCTTATCGATCGAGGTTTCGCGCGGATCGACCGTGCTGACGTCGGTACCGTTGCGCATGACGGTCACGCGGTCGCAGAGCTGTTCGATCTCCTGCATGTAGTGCGAGATGAAGACGACCGCGATGCCATCGTCGCGGAGGCGGCGCAGCACGGCAAAGAGGCTGTCGACCTCGCGCTTGACCAAAGCGGCGGTCGGCTCGTCCAACACCAGCACGGATGCCTTCTGGGCGAGCGCACGCGTGATCTGCACGACCTTCTGCTGCGCGGTGGTCAAATCCTTGACGAGAGTGCCTGCCGGCAGCTCCATGTCGAAGAAGCGTTTCAACAGATCCGCTGCCCTGCGCTCCATCGCCCTGCGGCTGACGAAGGGGCCGACACCCAGCTCGTTTCCAAGAAAGACGGCTTCACCAACCGTGGCCGTTGGCACGAGCAGGCGATCCTGGTGGATGAAGTGCACACCGAGCTTTTCCACCGAGGCCGGTGTCAACGTGCCCACCGTCTGGCCGTTGATCACAATAGTTCCGCTGTCCGGCTTCACGATGCCGGCGAGCACCTTGATAATGGTCGACTTTCCCGCGCCGTTCTGTCCAACCAGGCCGAGTATCGAACCGCGCGTGATCTCGAGGTTCGCGTCTTCCAGCGCGCGTACCGCGCCGAACTGCTTCGATACGCCTGTCATGGACACAGCAATTTCTTGCTTTGCTGGTTGCATGGCCGTCATCCCGGTCTTGAGAAAGCCATGCCGCACGAGCGGCATGGCTCTTGTTGATAGCTTACTTCACGCCTGCCTTTTCAGCAGCCGCGAGGAAAGGCTTGCCCGTCTCGGCAGCGTTTTCCTTGTTGATCAGCACAGCCGGGACGAATGTGAAGGGCGGAACCTTCTGACCGGCCAAGTGCTTGGCGACATTGTCGACGGAAGTCTGGCCGATTTCATAGGGCTGCTGGGCGGCCACCGCGCCGGCTGCCGACTTCGGATCCATCACCATCTTGATGACCTCCGGGCTGCCATCGATGCCGTAGGTCTTGACCTCTGTGCGTCCGGCTGCCTCGACGGCCTGTGTCGCGCCGATCTGCGGCACGTCCCAGCACGCCCACACCGCTCCGATCGAGCCCTTTTCAGGGGACTTGGTCAGCATGTCGGTGATGTTGGAATAGGCGCTCTGGACCGTGTTCGGAATGACGTCGCGCAGTTCGGGCTCGACGATCTTCACTTCAGGGAAGGACGCCAGCACGTATTTGAGCTGGTCGTAGCGGATCTTGCACACCGGCACGCTGTAGAAGCCATTGAACACCAGGACGTTGCCCTTGCCCCCCATGTCGGCGACCATCTGCAACGCGATCTCGGCACCGATGTTATAGTTGTTGGAGGTGGTGTTGTTGATGGCGTGCGGCGTGGCCGTATCGACCGTGAAAAGCGGAATGCCGGCATCGCGGATCTTCTGCAGCCAGGGGTTCAGCACCTCGAGGTTGCCGAGCTGCTCGATGATCGCATCAGGCTTCTGGGCGATCAGGGTCTGGAGTTGGGCGATCTGCTGCTGGTCCTTGCGGCCGGCGTCGAGTGCGATGACTTCGCCGCCCAGTTCCTTGACGCGATCCTGAATGCCACGAAACGCCATCAGATCCCAGTAGTGATCGGTGCCGATCGCCGAAACGCCGATCCGCTTGCCCTTGAGTGACAGTTCCTCCGCCACCGCGCCCGACACGCTGGTCAGACTGCACGCGAGCGCCAATCCCAGCGCGAGCGCTTTGACGTTTCCCTTTGTCGACTTGCTCATTCCTGATTACCTCCCTTGTTGTTCGCTTCAGAATTTTCTCTGAAGGGTTTGCCGGCGAATTCGCCGGCATTCTGTCAGCCGCTTACGCGGCGTCAGCCTTGTCGCGATGGCCATAGGTGGCCATGCGTTTGATGACGTTCTCGATCTCCTCCTCGGAAAGCAGCGGCGGCTCGCCGATCTGAAGGCAGCCGTGGTATTGCCGCGCCAACGCTTCGACTTCGACCGCCAGCCACATCGCCTTGTCCAGGCTGGCGCCGGTGGCGATCATGCCATGATGTTCAAGCAGGCAGGCCTTGCGGTCCTGCAGCGCCTGCACGGCATTGGCCGAAAGCTCGGCGGTACCGAAGGTCGCGTAAGGGGCACAGCGTATGTCGCTGCCGCCTGCCACCGCGATCATGTAGTGGATCGCGGGGATCTTCTTTCCCATGATCGCGATCGTCGTGCAGTAGTTGGGATGCGCATGGACGACCGCGTTCACTTCAGGACGGGCCTTGAAGATATCGAGGTGGAAACGCCATTCGCTCGACGGCTGCAGCCGGCCGTCGACCACCCCGTCCCAGGCCATGAAAACGATATCCTCCGGCGCAAGCTGTTCGTAGGGCGTGCTGGTCGGCGAAATCAACATGCCGTCTTCGTGGCGCAGGCTGACATTGCCCGACGTGCCCTGATTTATGCCGAGCGCATTCATCTTGAGGCAGGCGTCGATGATGGCCTGGCGCTGCTCGGTTTCCGTAGCGGTCATGTGATCTTCCAATTTTTGTTGCCCGTCACCAGGCCGTGTAGCCGCCGTCGATCGAAAGGATCGCACCCGTCACATAGCTGGATGCCGGTGACGCGAGGAACAGAACGGCTGAGGCGATCTCCTGCGGTTCGCCGAGGCGGCCCATCGGCGTCATGTCCAGCCAGACATTGAAGAGCTCTGGCCGCTCGCGCATCTTCAGCGTCATATCCGTGCCCACATAGCCGGGAGCCAGCGCATTCACCCGCACGCCCGACTTCGCCCATTCGACCGCCAAGGCCTTGGTCATCATGTGCACGGCACCCTTGCTGACCATGTAGGACGGAGCGGTCTGCGGGCGGTTGACGATCAGGCCCGACATGGAGCCGAGATTGACGATCGAGCCCTTGCCCTGAGCGACCATGATCCGGCCGAAAGCGCGCGAGGCCCAATAGACACCGTTGACATTGACATCCATCACCAGGCGCCATTCTTCGTCGGGCGTGTCGAGTGCCGTGTTAAGGCGGGCTATGCCGGCGCTGTTGACCAGGATGTCGATGTGCCCGAAGCGTTCGGCAAGCTCGCCGGCCATCGCTTCGACAGCCTTGGCGTCGGTAACGTCGAGCTGGCGGCGATCGACGTGGCCGACGCCAGCGGATTTCAGTTTTTCGACCGCGACATCGAGGGCGTCAGAATTCAGGTCGAGCAGAACGACCTGGGCACCACAGGTGCCAAGCGCCATGGCGGCCTCGAACCCGATGCCGCTTGCGCCGCCAGTGACGACAGCCACCTCGCCCGCCAGGTCAAACTGCGATCGATAGTCCATGCAAACTCCTCCAGCAGATCGAAGCAGCACGCAGGCAAACACCTGCCATCGCCGCCGGAAGGCGACGCCGCAAACACATCGATCCTGAAAATCCTCCGGGCCGGCTCCTCCCGACCCACAATGGCGACGTTATATGAGCTTCAACGCCCCGTCAATCTGGTTATAACCAGAAAAGAAAAATATTCAGCAAGGATCAGGTTCGATCCAATCCGTTCACCGTCGAAGATGGCTGCTCGACCGCCATGTGTATCCTGGCGACGGAGGAGTTGTAGAAGGCTTCGTAGTATTCGAGCGCAGCGCCCTCGGCGTCATAGGCTACCGATTCAATGGCAATCAGCGGAGTGTTCACCGCCACGCCCATCTGCTCGGCTTCCTCCTTGGTCGGCAATGCCGCGCGCAACCAGCGGTCGGCACGTTTCACGGTCAGCCCGAACAATTCGCGGATCGTTCCGAAAACCGACTGGTTCTCGCCAAGGACATCCTCCAGGCCCGGCACCTTGTGGCCCGGCAGGCTGATGCGCGTCATGGTGATGGGCGCGCCGTCCGTCATGTAGATGCGGCTTATCCGCACGACGCTGCCACTCGCCGGAATGCCAAAGACGCTCGATTCCTTTTCGTTCGGCGGACAGCGGTAGATTTCCATCGTGCGGGTGGAGACCTTGTGGCCTTTCGCCGTCAGATCGTCGAACACGCCGAGGTTGGCGGTCATGAAGTCGACATGGTCCCGGGCTGCGGCGACGAACATGCCCTTGCGCGGCATCTTGATGATACGCCCCTCGCTGGACAGGGACCCGATTGCCGCACGCACGACAGGGCGCGATACGCCGAAGAAGTCGCAAAGCGCCTGTTCCGAGGGAATGCGCGAATTGGCGGCGAGCACGCCGGTGTTGATCGCCTCTTCGACCTGGTTGCGCAGTTGCACCCAGAGCGGAGCGGCCTCGTCTCGATCGAGATGAACCTTCGAGCCTATGGAACGGAAGGCTTCCGCGGCTGCGGCGTCCTCCTGATCGTAACGGGGCCGTCCACGCGTTCTGGTCATTTGTTCCATCGATCGTCAATCTTCTCGGGCAGCAAGTGACGCCGCGACTCGCGGCGGACCATTCTAGAGCAATTCCAGGAAAAGTGCGCTGCGGTTTTCCGTCCGGAATTGCGTAAAAACAAAGGGTTAGAGCGTTTCCACATTTCCGTGAAAAACGGAAACGCTCTAACGTAGGCCACCTGCCATTTTCACGCTCTCCGGCAACTTCCGCAACCCGAGCATGGCAACGGCACCCAGGACGGGTCCCGGCACAAGCAGCAGGAAGGCCCAGCGCCAGCCACCGATCCACTCCACGAAATGCGGAACGATCCAGATCGCCACGACCGTGAGTGCAAAACCCAGACCAAGCTGAACGGAAAGAGCCGTGCCAACGAAGCGGCTGTCGCTGAGCTCGGTGACCGCGGCGGAGAACTGCGCTGAATCGCCGATCACCGAGATCCCCCAGATGACCGCCAGCAGCATGAAAAGCCACAAAGGTCCAGCGAACACGAAGCCGATCATCAAGGCACAGCCGCCCGAAACGACCATCATGCCGGCGGTCGTGGCCGTACGACCGATGCGATCCGACAGATAGCCCCCCAACAGACATCCAAAAATGCCGCAAGCGATCGCGATGAACGTCAGCAAGGACGCAAGCGTTGCCGCATCCGCGGCTTGCGCATCGAGGGCGGCGCGCGTGTAGGCGAGCAGCCACGCCCACATGGCATAGAGTTCCCACATATGCCCAAGGTAACCGAGATTGGCGAGCAGCAGAGAGCGGTCGCGAAAAACCTCTCCGATCCGCGAAGGCTCGAACACCGCCTTGCCGAAAGGATATGGGCCCTCTTTCGCAAACAGCAGGAAAAGCAGCGCGCCGACAGCTGTCGTCACGCTCGCCATCATGACCACCGGACGCCAGTCGAGGGCAGTCAGCACCGCGCGGAAAAGGTGCGGAAATGCAGAACCGATGGTCAGCGCACCTATGACCGCGCCGAGAGCCAATCCCCTGTCGCGCGTGAACCAGGTGGCAACCAGCTTCAACGCGGGCGGATAGACCCCGGCAAGTGCAAATCCGGTGACGACGCGCGCGATGACGACACCGGTCGGGCCAGGATCGAGCAGCAATATCGCATTGGCCGCTGCCGCTGCAGCCGCAGCAACTGCCATCAGGCGGTTCAGTCGCACCAGATCGGGCAGATTGACCAGGCTTGCCGTCAGCGCTCCGATCACGAAGCCGATCTGAACCCCGTTGGTCAGCCAGGCTTCGGCGCCCGCGCTCAAGGCAAGCTCCTGCTTCAGCTCGGGCAATATCGCCGTCGCCGAAAACCATGTCGTGAGCGAGAGCACGACCGCCAGGCAGAGCAGCGTCAGAACGCGCCAGCGGTTCCCGGCGTTCGCGGCCTCGCTTTGTGCCCCCGATGTCAAGGGCGTTGCAGCGGAACGGTGAAGACGGTGGCGGTGCCGGTCAGGCACAGCTCGCCCTTCTCATTGCGCACGCTGGTCTCGATCTTGCAGATCGGCTTGTCGGGGCGCACCTCCTTGATCTCGACGCGGCCGGTGATCTCTTCATCAACGCCGACCGCTTTCACGAATTTCCAGGCCACTTCCAGGAACACCGTTCCAGGCCCCGGTAAGTCTTCGGCAACGAGGGCATTCAGGATGCCGGAAGTGACGCCGCCCTGAACGATGAGTTTGCCGAACACCGAGCTCTCGGCCAGTTCGCGATCGTAGTGCAGGGGATTGCGATCGCCGGTCATCTCGGTGAAGGCCTCGATGTCGCCCATGCGCGTGCGGCGTTTGCGCTCTGCTAATGCGCCAACTGCCGGACGGCCTTTCACGACACCCGCCCAACCATCCTTGGTTTCGGTGCTCATCTTGTGTTTCTCCTCTGGTTCGGATCGATCTTGAAGGCCGGCAGCACGCGCCCGCCGATTTGCGTTGGCGCAAGCAACAACGGGTCACCCACTTCGGGTGCGCGAGCACCGGTCAGAATGAAGCTCAGCATCGTCGGCCCTTCGGCGAGCTCGACCAGGCCGACAAGGTAAGGGGCCGCAGGAACCCATCCGGCATGGCCGGGCTTGTAGACGAGTGAGAATGATTTCAATCGACCCTTGCCGGACGCATCGCGCCAGACAAGACGTCGGCTCCAGCAATGCGGGCATATCGGGCGCGGATAAAAGACCGCCTTGCCGCACTCCTCGCAGTGCTGGATACACAGCCGTCCCCTGGAAGCCGCATCCCAGAACGGCGCCGTCAGCGTGGTGATCGTCGGGCCTGCGATGTTCAGCGTGTCCAGATCCATCACGATGCTCCCAGCACCAGGGCTGTCGCCTCGCTCATCGTCGCGCCGTTGCCCGTCACCAGGGCCAGCCCCGCATCCTTGATTTGACGGGCGCCGGCCTCGCCACGCAATTGCCGGACGGCCTCGACGACATGCGTCATGCCGCCGGCAAGGTCGGGCTGGCCGAAGCCCAACTGGCCGCCATGGGTGTTCAGCGGCTTGTCGCCTTGATGAGAAAGATCGTGATCGCGCAGCCAGGAGCCGAATTGACCCGACGCGCAAAGGCCGGCGTCCTCGATCGTGGTGGCGACCATGATCGTATAGCAGTCATAAAGCGACAGCAGGTCCATCTCGCCGGCTGTCGTTCCAGATTGCGCGAAGGCCCGCGTCATGGCGCTCTTCAGCGGGCCGGAGGTGAGGCACGGCGCCTGGCTCACCGCCCGGTGCGTCACCTTCTCGCCAGCGCCGAGCAGATGCACCGGAGGTTTTGAAAGCGAGCGGACACGTTCGGCCGATACCACGACAACCGCCTCGCCGCCGGCGACCGGCATGACGATTTCAAGCAGGTGCAAGGGGGAAGCAATTATCGGCGAGGCCAGCACCTCTTCGACATCTGCGGGCTTGCCATGGAATATGGCGTCGGGGTTGAGCTGCGCGTTTGCTCTGGCTGCTGCGGCGATCGCCGCGAAGTCCTCCGCCCTCGATCTATAGCGGGCCATATGCGCCTGCATCAGCAGCGCATAGGAGATATTGGCGCCCGAGGCTCCGAACGGCACATCGAATTCGCGGATCGGATTGCGGTTGGGGGATCGGGGTGGGACTGCCTCGCGATTGTTGGCAAGCACGCACAGCACGGCTTCGCACATGCCCGCCTGAATGGCCGCCGCCGCGCGCCAGACCATGCCAGCGCCGGAAGCCCCGCCGAGATCGACCACATTGGCCATGGTCGGCATCAGGCCGAGATATTCAGCGATGGTTGCCGGAACATGCTGGGGCGTCTCGCCCACTTGCGGTCCAACCAGCAGCCCGTCGATCTGGCCGGGCTCCAATCCCGCGTCGAGTACCGCAAGGCGCGAGACCTCGGCGATCATTTCGAGTGTCGTCACACCGTTGGTGAGACGTTGCGGCTTCAGTTCTCCGATCCCGGCGATCACACCGTTGCTGCGTCTCATGCTGCCCTGCTCCGGTCGAGCGAGCGGTACTCATCCAGGCAGGCGGGATCGGCAAGCGAAGCCATGTTCTTGACAGGCTTGCCCTCGACCGTCAGGCGCGCCGCCCCCTCTACCCTTTTTCCGTTCAAGGTATAGGGAATGGCCTGGACGGCGTGGATGCGATGTGGCACGTGGCGTGGCGAAGCGTCCTCGCGGATACGACGGCGAAGCTGTACCGCAAGTTCGGGCGTCAGGGTGACGCCATCGCCCAGCTTCACGCAGAGCACGATCTCCTCGTCGCCCTCGACCGACACACCGAAAACCAGGCAGTCCTCGATCTCGGCGAAGGTCTCGCAGGCGGCGTAAATCTCCGCGATGCCGATACGCACCCCGCCGGGTTTCAGGGTGGTGTCTGAACGACCGTGAATGACGGCCGACCCATGCACCGTCATCTCGGCCACGTCGCCATGCGTCCAGATTTCAGGACGGGCTGCGAAATAGGTGGCGTGATAGCGTTCCCTGCCCCCTTCTCCCCAGAACGTCAGCGGCATCGAGGGGAACGGCTCCGTGCAGACCAGATCGCCCTGTCTGCCGATCAGGGGAGCATTGCGTTCGTCCATCACGCCAACGGCGAGACCGAGGCCCTTGGCGGTGAGTTCGCCCCGCCGTACGGCGTGGATCGGCGAACCAAGCATGAAGCAGCCTATGATTTCGGTACCACCCGAGATGGAGGCAAAGATCATATCGCTCTTCACATGGTCGTAGACCCAGTCGAACTGGTTGGGCGACACCGGCGCGCCTGCCGAAAGCAGCCATCGCAACGAGGGGAGATCGTGCCGTCGCGCCGGTGAATAGTTTTCGCCCGCAAGCGTCGACAGGTATTTCGGGCTGGTGCCGAAATGGGTGACACCGGCTTTCTCGGCCATCTTCCACAGCGGACTTGGATCAAGTCCGCCGGCAGTCTTGAGGATGGGGGCGCCGTCGTAGAGCAGCACCGCTGCGCCACAGGCGAGCCCAGAGATCAGCCAGTGGTACATCATCCATGCCGTGTTGGTGTACCAGCTCATGACGTCACCCGGCCGCGCGTCGCCGTGCAGCACGTGTTCCTTCAGGTGCTGAAGCAGCACGCCGCCACCGCTATGGACGATGGCCTTTGGCACTCCTGTGGTACCCGAGGTGTAGAGCACGTAGGCGGGATGGTTGAACGGCACACGCTCGAAGGACAGGGCAGCCTCGCTGCCGAAATCCTCGAAATTGACGGTTTCCACCCCGTTTTTCGGAGTTAGATGCCCCGCCCCGGTCAGCACGAGAGCGCGAACCGTCGGCATTGCGGCGGCGATCTCGATCAGCCTTTCGGCGATGTCATGTTCCTTGCCGGCATACCGATAGCGGGGTGCCACGAAAAGCACCTTCGCGCCGATCTGCCCCAGCCGATCGACGATCGCAGAAGCCCCGAAATCCGGTGAGCAGGACGACCAGATCGCTCCGATCGAGAGCGTGGCGAGCAATGCCACCAGCGCTTCGACCCGATTGGGAAGGATGCCGCCGACACAGTCTCCCTTGCCGATGCCAGCCGCGCGCAGGCCCGAGGCGGTCCTGGCGACAAGCCGGCACAGCTCGGAACGCGCGATGGTGCGGAAATGATCGCTCTCGTCGGTTTCCACGACCGCGGTCGAATCCGCAGCGCCTCGCAACAGGTTTTCAGCAAGGTTCACAGACGCGTCGGGAAAGAAGGAGCTGCCCGTCATCGGCGCTGTGTCGCTGCGTTCAAAGGAACGCCGGCCGGGATCGCCGACGACTTCCGTGAAATCCCACACGCCGCGCCAGAATGAACCGGGGTCTGCCACCGACCAGCGATGCAGCGTGTCGTAGTCATGTGGATCGAAACCGTTCAGGCGCGCGAAGCGCGCAAGATTCGACGTTTCGAACGCGGCCGAAGCCGGCGCCCAAAGCACAGACGACATGATTTTTCCTCCCGGAGCGCAGGCCGACTGACGCCGCCATCTTGCCTGCTGATTGCATCTAGATTATTGGTTATAACCAGAATGTCAAGCATCAACGGATCAGGATGCGATGCCTGTTTTGGGGAGGAGTTATGAGAGACGGAACCTATATCGTCGCGGCCAAACGCACCCCGATCGGCAAGCTCAATGGCGCCTTCTCAGGGTTGTCGGCAGCCGAGCTCGGCGGACAATTGCTGCAAGGGATGCTTGCCGAAATCCGACTCGATCCCGGTGCCGTCAGCGAGGTGATCATGGGTCAGGTGCTGATCGGCGGCGCCGGGCAGAACCCGGCTCGACAGGCTGCGCTCAGAGCGGGCCTGCCGGTCAGCGTGCCAGCCATGACCGTGAACAAGGTCTGCGGCGCCGGCCAGAAGTCGATCCATCTCGCCGCCCAGGCCATTCGTTGCGGCGATGCCGAGTGCGTTGTGGCCGGTGGGCAGGACTCGATGACGTCGGCGCCGCATTTCATTTCAGGCATGCGCGGCGGCGTCCACATGGGGGACCAGACAGTCAAGGATTCGATGATCACGGACGGGCTATGGGACGCCTTCCATCAGGTCCACATGGGTGTGACGGTCGAATCGCTGGCGCGGCGCTATCAGATCACGCGCGAGGAACAGGACCGTTTCGCCTTGCGCTCGCAGGAGAAAGCGGACGCAGCCATCCGGCATCGAAGATTCGACGACGAGATCATCCCTGTCTCGATCAAGACAAGGCAGGGCGAAGTCGTCGTGGACCGCGACGAGCATCCCAACCCCGCCACCACAATCGAGGGACTGGCCCGACTGAAGCCTGTTTTCGATCCGGAAGGCACGATCACGGCCGGCAATTCATCGGGCCTCAATGACGGTTCTGCCGCCGTGTTGGTGATGTCGGAAGCTCGGATGAACGAACTCGGGCTGAAGTCCCTCGCCCGCGTCGCTTCCTACGCTGCGGCCGGTGTCGAGCCGATGGATATGGGTCTGGGCCCGGTCGCCGCCTCGCGACTTGCGCTTGAGAAAGCCGGCTGGCGTTCATCCGATCTCGATGTGATGGAGATCAATGAAGCCTTCGCCGCGCAAGCCATCGCAGTCAATCGCGAGATGGGCTGGAACGAGAGCGTCATCAATATGAGCGGCGGCGCGATCGCACTCGGCCATCCGCTGGCCGGCTCCGGCTGCAGGATCGTCGTTACGCTGCTCCACGAGATGACCAGGCGTGGAGCCCGCAAAGGTCTGGCATCGCTGTGCATTGGTGGCGGCCAGGGCGTGGCTATCTGCCTGGAACGGTAAGAAAGCCGGCTGAGCCTAAGCCTCGCCGGATCGAGACACGGCAGCGAGATGGCGCGTCTCGGCCACTACATCGCGGCCGTGGAATAAGCGCGTCTCTGCAACTCGGACTGAACAGCGAGCTGAAGCGCGAAGATTTCCCTTCGGATCGCATCTTCGGCGACACCATCCGAGCGTAGCGTGGCGACGATGCCGGCCATGCGTTGCTGCCAGAACACGTTGGCGGCTGGACCGTGGACGTCTTCCAGATCATCAGTGATCGACCGGACCAGTGCCGCGCGCGAATGGAGTGGGAAGGGAATCAGTTCAGCCATGTCGAGCAAGATCGGTTCCGATGGTTTACCGATCGTGAATGGACTGGCTTGCGCTGAAACAAAAAAGATCTCCATTCCGCGCAACGGCTTTCCGTGATGCCGGTGGCAGGTGCCGACCATCCAGCCCAGGGCTTCGCAAATGTCTTTTTTCGATAAAGCGGTCAGGCGGGCTGCGCCTCCCCGGTTCGGTATGCGCTCCAGTGCCGGAGCACGACGGGAGCGACCAGAGCGAGGCCGAGCAGCGACGAATAAAGTTCGGGCGCCACCAGAAGAAGCGCGGCAAGCACCAGCAGCACATTCTCCCACGGCTTCGTGCGCACCAAAAGGTAGCGTGAGAGGGCGGCTCCCAAGCAGGTGATACCCAGTATGCAGCCGAAAAAGGCCAGGAAGAAATTCGGCCAGGTGAAGTCTTTTGTCACCAGAAGCAAGGACGGCGAAAAGACGAACACGAAAGGCACCAGTGCTTTACCAAGCCCCAGCCGGAAGGCGGTGTTGCCGGTCTTGAAAGGATCCGACCCCGCCATGCCTGCAGCCGCGTAGGCGGCAAGTGCCACTGGCGGGGTGATATCGGCCAGCAGCCCGTAATAGAATACAAAGAAATGGGCGACGATCGGCTCGACGCCGAGCATGACCAGCGCCGGAGCGGCTATGGTCACCATGATGATGTAATTCGCCGTGGTCGGAATACCGCAGCCCATAAGGATGCAAACGACACCCGTCATGATCAAGGTGAACAACAAGGTCAGGCCTTGCGCCGAGAAGATCATCTCGGGAATGAAGCTCCCGAATAGAAGTGACAGGTAGCCTGCGGTCGCGGTGACGATGTAGGACAGCTTGAAGCCTACGCCTGTCAGAGTGACAATGCCGACGACGATGCCGACGGTGGCTGCTGCAGCGCCGACCGCCAGTGCGTATTTGGCGCCATCGCGCAGACACACCACGATATCGGCGATGGACATGCGTCGACGCGGATTGAGCAAGCCGACGGCGATGCACATGGTGATGCCCCAGAAAGCCGCGAGATAGGGCGTATAGCCCGAAAGCAGGACCCCGATCAGGACGACAAGCGGGATGATCGTCGGCCAGTCGCGCTTCAGCGCCTCGACGACGTCGGGCATCTCGTCCGGCCGCAGCCCTCGCAAGCCGGTGCGCTTGGCCTCGAAATGCACCTGCATGAACACACCGAAGAAGTGCATGAAGGCCGGCACGATCGCCGCAAGGATGATGGTGGTGTAGGGCAGTTCGAGAAATTCGATCATGAGGAAGGCTGCGGCACCCATGATCGGTGGCGTGACCTGCCCGCCGGTGGAGGAAGCCGCTTCCACCGCCGCTGCGAAATGCTTCTTGTAGCCAAGACGGATCATGGCCGGAATGGTCAGCGAGCCGACGGTGACGGTGTTGGCCACCGACGATCCGGAAATCATGCCGAACAGAGCGGAGCCGAAGATCGACACCTTGGCGGGGCCGCCGGCGTAGCGGCCGGCAACCCATGCCGCGCAGTCGAGGAAGAGCTGACCGAGGCCGATGCGGGTGGCGAAGACACCAAACAGCACGAAGTGGAAAACGTAGGTGGCAACAACACCGAGCGCGATGCCATAGACGCCCTGCGTCGTCAGATAAAGGTGGTCGACGAGCTGGGAGACGGACGCACCCGGATGCACCAGGATGCTCGGCATGTACGGTCCGAACAGCGCATAGGCCATGAAGACGATCGCGATGATGGGCAGCGGAATGCCAACGGATCGCCGCGTCGCCTCCAGCAACAGCAGGATAAGGATTAGGCCGAGCACCACGTCAAGCGTCGTCGGATTGCCGACGCGGAAAGCGAGGTCGTCGAGGGGGATCAGCGGTACATGCATGACCGCGATCACGGCGGCGATCGCCAGAAGCCAGTCGAAAAGCGGTATGCCGAGTGGCCTCAGCAGGCTGGATTGCGCGGGTTGGTCATAACCCTTCTTCACCAGAGGAAAGACGAGGAAGACCAGCCCCAGGACCATCGACAGGTGGATGCCCCGATGCAGCATCTCCTGCAGCAAGCCGAAGCCGGCGGTGTAGTAGTGAAATAGCGATAGCGCCACCAGAAGGAAGCCGACGAACCAGCCGGCGACGGAAGTCAGGGGTCGGAAGCGGATCTCGGAATCGAATTTCTCCTCCAGCTCGCGCGCCTTCTCCTCATCGAACTCCATGCCGGAAAGTTTGATCCTGTCGCCGTCGTGGTCGCTCATATCCGGTTCCATATTCTGAATTTCCAGACAAAAGAGGCGGAAGGCTAACCTCCCGCCATTGTCGTCAGCCGGTCCAGAGACCTGTTATTTCAGGGCTCCGACTTCCTTGTAGAATTTCTCCGCTCCCGGATGGAACGGGATGCCGGCGCTGGTAACCGCGTTCTGGAGCGTGATGAGCTTGCCCTTTGCATGGCCGGCCTGCAGCGCCTTCTGGGTTTCATCGCTGTAGAGAGACTTGACGATCTTGTAGACAAGGTCATCGGGCTGCTTGGCGCTGGTCACCCATTGGGCGGCAACGGATATAGTCTTGGTTTCGCCGACGTTCTTGTAGGTGTTGGCCGGCACGGTGTCGGTAGAGAAGAACTTCTGTTCTGCCAGAAGCTTGTCGGCTTCCGCCCCGGAGATCGGCACCAGCGTTATGTTGTTGGTGCTGGCGAGTTCGACAATGGCGCCGGTCGGATAGCCACCGACGAAGAAATAGGCGTCGAGCGCGCCATCCTGCAGCCGCTCGCCGGCCGGGCCGGGCTTAAGGTATTCAGGCTTTACGTCCTTTTCCGTCAGCCCGTAGGCTGCGAGCACCAGACGAGCATCGACGATGGTGCCGGAACCCGGTTCATCGAGAGAAACGCGCTTGCCCTTGAGATCCGCAACCGTTTTGATGCCGGCATCCGCGCGCGCCACCAGGTGGATAGTCTCGGGATACAGCGTCGCGATCAGCCGTAGATCCTCAACCTTTGGCTTGCCCTCATAAAGCCCTGTGCCCGAATGGGCCCAGTAGGCGACGTCGGATTGCGTGAACCCGGATTCGGATGCTCCCGATTGGATGGCGCTGATGTTGGCCACCGAACCGTTGGAGGATGTGGCGGTAGCGACCAGGCCTTCGACCCCCGCCGGTCCTGTCGCCGAGATCGAATTGGCGATCAGTCCGCCCACAGGGTAGTAGGTGCCTGAAGTGCCACCGGTGCCGATACGGAAAAAGGCTTGCTGCGCCCGTGCCGGCAAAAGGCCCGCCACCGCAAATCCTGCAGCAGCCGCACCGACGGCAAAAGCACGACGGCTGATCGAAACAGTCATGGTATGGTCCCTCTCAAAAACGGTCAGCATGTTTCAACAATTCGAATGTTGTCAACCTGCACGGAGTTTCGGCTGGACCACAGGGGCCACAGGTTCAAATCCCACGCAATTGCAAAATTCTCGGCGCGAATCGTGATCCCTTAGGGTCGTTCCCGCCAACCAAAGGTAAACCCGAGTTGTGGCTGGTAACCTCCGCTACAGATGGAAGCTGAACGCCACGACGTTAGAGAGACGCGAAGACGTCCTATGTGCGCGCACATGCGATCAAACGGATGTCCATGAGTTCAGCACTATGCCCACGAATGGCTCTCACCGAATCCGTAGCGGCGGCTCGCATTTCGGATCGGCTCCACGTAACCCGAACCGGCGCGCTATCTGGGTTTGGCCGCAGCCGCCGAAATTGCGTGAGCCACACGATCGACTTCCGCCAGGGGAAGCACGCTTGTGGCAATGCGGACGGCGTTGAGCGATTTCAGTGAAAATCTGGAACCGGCACTTACGGCGATGCCACGCGAGGCAAGCGTCACCAGCGCGAAGCTTTCCGATTCCACCGGTACAAAGACGCTAAGTCCTTCCCCTTCGTTGACTTCAATTCCCAATGCGAGCAGGGCAGATGCCAGGGCATGCCGGCGCGCCTGGTACGTGGCCCGGGCATGGCGAACAATGTTTTCGGTTTCCGCATCCTGGAGCAGCCAGGACGCCGCAGCCTGCAGGATGCGGCTGGTCCAGCCTGCGCTGAAGCTGCGATAGGATTGGATCTGTTCCACGATACTCGCCGAACTCGACAGAACAGCCAGCCTGAGATCCGGCCCAAGCGTCTTGGAATAGGACAGGACATGAATAACGCGATCCGGAAAGCGCCTTCCCAGCGATTGCCGGGAGGTCTCCGACACGTCGCCGACCCCGTCGTCTTCGATGATCAGCGCATCCGAGCCCTTGAGCACATCGCCAAGCGCTTCAAGGCGGTTCCGGGTGACGGAACTGCCGGTGACCGAATGGACCCTTGGCTGGAATAGAAACGCCACGGGCTTCGCTTTCAGCGCTTCCGCCAGGGCCTCAGGGATTGGTCCCTGGGCATCGCATCGGACCGGAATGATTGGAACATTGAGATCCTCGAGAATGTCGAGCAAGCGCAAGGCAGTCGGATCTTCGATGGCAACCGGTGCACCAGGCGGCACCAGCGCATGCAGCAGTGTGTAGACGGCATTGTATCCGCCGTTGGTGACGAGGAAGGCACCCGGATCATATGGCCAGCTCGGCCGGACGACCTGCTCGAGTTCCGGCAGGATGCGTTCCCGCTGATAGCTGTTCAACTGGCTGGCCTTCGCACCATGCAGCAGTGCCTGTTCGAGCGGAGGCAGCAATTCGATATCCGGCGAGGCGATGCCGAGATTAAGGACATCCGGCCCGTAGTTGCCGGTGCTGACAAGGCGAGTTGGGCGAGGAGCAAAACGATCTCCCATCACCCACGCGCCATTCCGGCCTCGCCCGCCGATGATCTTGTGGCGCCTGAGATCGGCCCAGGCGATGGAAATCGTTGCCGGACTGATGCCGAGCCGAAAGGCAAGATCGCGCACCGACGGCAACTTCGTTCCAACAGGAAGGAGCCCCGAGCGGATCATCGCTCCGGTTTCAAGCGCTATGCCGCGAGACGTTCGATCGCCAAGCCGATCCGCGAACCATTGAGCATCGTATTGATCAGCCATCGCCGCAACTTTAAATGTTTAATGCCATAATAACATTTGATGAAACGGACTTAAACATTTACGGAGCTGTCGTCAATTTTAGCAGTAAGAGGAAATTCATGCGCGTTCCGGTCAAGTTCGCCACCAGGGATTGGGACTATCTGACCCCGCTTATCCTGGGTGACGTGACCTCCGAGCGCCTCGAGGTCCAGGTCGAGCGCGTCGGAACGCTGATACCCGACCTTGCAGCGAGTGAGATCTACGATGCGGCGGAAGTGTCCTTCAGTCGCTACACATCCGCGATGGCCAAAGGCGTAGAGACCACTATCGGCGTCCCCTGTTTCATCATGCGCGGCTTTCGCCATCGGTGCATCATCACCACCGAAGCCAGCCCCATGGCCAAACTGTCGGATCTCGCCGGCAAGCGCATTGGCGTTACCGGTTGGCGCGATTCCGGCAACACGTGGACACGTGCGGCACTTCGGCGCGAAGGGGTCGGGGTGGAAGACGCCTACTGGTTCGCCGGGCGCCTGACGTCTTCCCATCCCGTCGTGGATCGTCTGGATGGTTTTGGCCGGCCGGGACGTATCGAGGCAACCCCCGATGAACGCCCGATGATGGAACTGCTCGCCGAAGGACAGCTCGATGCCGTTTTCACCCCCTTCATGCCCGACGGCTATTTTGACGACGGGGCGGGGTTTCGCCAGTTGCTGCCGGATTTCGCCGCGGCGGAAAAGGCTTACTTCGACACCGTTGGGTATGTACCGGGCATGCACATCGTCGCGGTCAAGCAGCAGCTTGCCCAAAGGCATCCGTGGCTTCCCCGCGAACTGGCGCGCCTTGTCGACGAGAGCCAGCGGCTTTGGACGTCCAAGCGGCGCAAATATGCCGAAACGACGCCCTGGATGTTCGAGGAGCTGCTGCGCTCGGCACGCACCCTGCCGCCCAGCTGGAACGACAGCGGACTGGAAGCCAACCACCAGATGATCAAGGACTTCATCACAGAACTGTCCGAGCAGGGCATCCTGGAATCTGACCTGACACCCCAGACCCTTTTTCCCTTCGAAGACAAGTTTTAGGCGACCAAGCCCGAAGCAACCGGACAAAATGACGGAGGAAATGCCATGAAGAAACCTGCCTTTGCTCTCGCCGCCCTGACAGTGATCCTCGCTGCGAACGCCGCCTGGTCCCAGGACATCCAGAAACAGTCTCAGGACGAAGCGTTGCGAGCACGTCTGCCCCAGGAAATTCGCGACGCGGGCAAGATGATCGCCGTCAACAACGGTTCGTTCCCTCCCTATGAAATCGTGACTGGTACCGAACTCACCGGAGCGACCAAGGACATTTCGACCGCGATCGGCGAATTGCTCGGCATCAGCATCGACCACGCTTCGGTTGCAGGCCTTCCCGCTCTGCTCAGCGGCATCAATTCCGGCCGGTATCAGTTCGCCATGGGTCCGGTCGGTGACTATCCCGACCGGCAGAAGGCCAACGACTTTGTCGACTGGGCGCGCGAATATGTCGTCTTCGCCGTCGAGAAAGGCAATCCGTCTGGCATCACCTCACTCGATGCGACTTGCGGCAAGCGCATCGCGGTGATGGCTGGCGGCTCCGCGGAAAAGGTCATCAAGGAACAGTCGAAGAAATGCACCGACGGCGGACATTCTGCCGTCGAGGTCCAATCCTTCACCGACCAGCCGAGCTCTATCCTCGCCGTGAGGTCGAAACGCTCGGACGCGTTCTTCTCCTCGCAGGCTCCGCTTACCTATTTCGTGCAGCAGGCCAACGGCCAGCTCGAACTTGCGGCCGTCGGTCAGGCGAACGGCTTCAAGGACATCTACCAAGGCGCCGTCGTCAAAAAGGACTCGCCTCTGGGCGGAGTGCTGCTCGATTCCTTCACGATCCTGATCAAGAACGGCACCTATGCCCAGATCATGAAGAAGTGGGGTCTTGAGAACAACATGATCGGCACACCCGGCATCAATCAGGGACAGTAGAGGCTATGTCCGGTTTCAACCCGTCGGATGATGCGCTGCGCGACGTCAAACTCGCGCATGTGCCCTTCCCCCTCGCCCGCGTTGCCCTATGGGCCGTCACCTTGGCCGTCGGACTGGGTTTCGCCTATATCGTTGCGATCAATCCGAACTTCGGCTGGCCGGTCGTCGCACAGTATTTCTTCGACCCGACTGTCATGCAGGGTCTGTCGGTGACGTTGGGCCTGACGGTTGTCGCCATGATCATCGGCGTCGTGCTTGGGCTGATCCTGGCCATTGCCCGCATGTCGCAAGACAGGCTGGCGTCTTCGCTGGCGGGATTGTTCATCTGGTTCTTCCGCGGAACGCCGCTGCTGGTGCAGCTCATCTTCTGGTACAACATGTCGACGTTGTTCCCTCGGATATCGATAGGCATCGCGAGCTGGAACACCAACGACCTGATAACGCCGCTGACCGCCGCCATTGTCGGCCTCGCCCTCAACGAGGCAGCCTATATGGCGGAGATCATCCGCGGCGGCCTGCTTTCGGTAGACAAGGGCCAGGCCGAGACCGCGCAAGCCTTCGGCATGACCAAGGCACGTGCGCTGCGGCGCATCATCATCCCACAGGCGATGAAGTCGATCGTCCCTCCAACCGGCAACCAGCTGATCAGCATGATCAAGGCGACCTCCCTGGTCAGCGTGATCGCCATGGCAGACCTGCTCTATTCCGTCCAGTCGATCTACAACCGCACGTTCGAAATCATCCCGCTGCTGCTTGTTGCGGTCCTGTGGTACCTGCTCATCACGTCGATCCTGAACATCGGGCAAAGTGCCATCGAACGTTATTACAGCCGCGGCGACCGTGGCCTTACCCCCGACAAGAAGAAGGAAAGTTCCATGCCCGCAGGAGCCGTCGATGAGCGCGCCTGAAACCGTTCTCGTTCGCGCTCGCGGCGTCCACAAAGCGTTCGGTCCGCTTGAAGTCCTGAAGGGTATCGACCTGGACGTGGCTGCCGGCGAGGTCGTGGTCATCCTCGGGCCGTCCGGCTCGGGCAAGTCGACCTTTCTGCGCTGCATCAATCATCTCGAGACAATCGATCAGGGTTTTGTCGAGGTGGATGGAGAGCAGATCGGCTTCCGCCTCAAGAATGGCCGGCTCAACAAGCTCACCAACCGCGAAATTGCCACCCAGCGCAGCAGGATCGGCATGGTGTTCCAGCAGTTCAATCTCTATCCGCACATGACGGCGTTGGAGAATGTGATCGAGGCGCCTATCGGAGTGCACAAGCAAAGTCGTGACGAGGCCACTCGCTATGCCCGCGAGCTTCTCACGCGCGTCGGCCTTTCCGAGAAATTCGGCGCCTATCCCCGGCAATTGTCGGGCGGACAGCAGCAGCGCGTAGCGATCGCGCGTGCACTGGCGATCCGCCCGCGCCTGATGCTCTTCGACGAACCCACCTCTGCACTCGACCCCGAACTCGTTGGTGAAGTGCTGGCCACGATGCGCGACCTGGCCAAGGAAGGGCTCACCATGATCGTGGTCACGCACGAGATCGGTTTTGCCAAGGAGGCCGCCGACCGCGTCGTCTTCATGGATGACGGCGTTGTCGTCGAACAGGGACCTCCCGGCGAGGTTCTGGCCAATCCCAAACATCCGCGGACCAGAAGTTTCCTCAGCCGCTTCATCTGACCGCCGCGCACGACCAAGGAAAACATTCCATGCCTTCAGCTTCAAATCAGTTCGTCCGCATCTCGGATCTCGAGGAACGCGCCCGCGAACTCATCGAGACCCGCAGACATCTCCATGCCCATCCGGAACTGTCCTTCGAAGAGCATGAAACGGCTTCCTATGTCGCCGAGCAGCTCGAAAGCTGGGGCTACGAGGTGACCCGCAATGTCGGCGGTCTTGGCGTCGTGGGGCGCCTGAAGCAAGGCAACGGCGGTCGCAGCATCGCGATACGTGCGGACATGGATGCCTTGCCGATCCAGGAAGCCACCGGCTTGGGCTATGCCAGCACGGCAGACGGAAAGATGCATGCCTGCGGCCATGATGGCCACACCACCATGTTGCTCGGCGCAGCCGAATATCTTGCGCGCACACGCCACTTCAACGGGACGATCAACCTGATCTTTCAGCCGGCCGAAGAGGCAGGCAAGGGCAGCGGCGCCCAAGCCATGATCGCGGACGGCCTTTTCGAACGTTTCCCTTGCGATGCGATCTTTGGCCTCCACAATCATCCGGGCGCACCGGCAGGAACCTTCCTCATGCGATCGGGGCCATTGATGGCTGCAGCCGACACGGCCACGCTCACCATCGCCGGGCGCGGCGGCCACGCTTCCCGTCCACACCTGACTGTGGACCCGATTGTGGTTGCGGCCAATATAGTCATGACGCTGCAGACGATCGTGTCGCGCAATGTCAATCCTACTGAGACAGCCGTCGTGACGGTCGGGACCATTCACGGCGGAACGGCATCGAACGTGATTCCCGAAAGCGCGGAAATCACCGTCAGCATCCGCTCCTTTTCGCCGGAGGTGCGTGATACGCTCGAGCAACGTGTCCGCAGCATCGCGTCCTCGGTCGCCGAGGCGCATGGCGCCAGTGTTTCCATTGACTATGAGCGTGGCTACCCGGTGGTCATCAACTCGGAACAGGAAACCGCCTTCGCGAGCACGGTTGCCGAGGAACTGGTGGGTGAGGACAAGGTCGGCATCTGCCCGATGATACCAGGCAGCGAAGACTTCGCTTATTTCCTGGAGCACAAACCCGGCTGCTTCCTGCGCCTCGGCAACGGCGTCGACTCGGCGATCCTGCACAGCTCCAGATACGACTTCAATGACGACAGCCTAACCACCGGTGCCGCGATGTGGGCCCGACTGGCCGAGCGGTTTCTGTCTATCTAGAACATTCCCGCATCGGCTCACCCGAGGCGCGTGGCCAATTGACCACGCGAGCATGCCTCAAATCAAAACGGCCACGTGTTGGATTTCAGCTGGACCATACCCGGTCGAGAAGGCCGAGCCAGTTAGCGCCGATGACCTTCTCGATTTTCGAATTTGTCCACCCAGCACGCGACATGGCATCCGCCAGATTCGGGAAATCGCTGATCCGCCGTATCCCGTCGGGGTTCTTGACCTCGCCGAAATCGGTCAATTTGCGTCCAAACCCCTTGTCGTGCGTGATCCAGTCGAAGAATTCTTCGCCGTAGCCTTGCGTGAAATCCGTGCCGATGCCGACGGAATCTTCCCCTACAAGATTGATCACATAGTCGATCGCGCCGACGTAGTCTCCGATATCGGATTGGGCGCCCTTCGGGAGGAAGGGCGGGAACATCGTGACGCCGACGAATCCACCCTTTTCGACGATGTAACGAAGCTCCTCGTCGCTTTTGTTGCGGGGATGGGCCTTCAGTCCGGCTGGAAGGCAATGGGAATAGGCAACCGGCTTGCTCGATGAATCGATAACGTCTCTCGACGTCTTGGGGCCGACATGGCTGAGGTCGCACAACATGCCCACTCGGTTCATTTCGGCCACCACCTCACGGCCGAAATCCGAGAGGCCGCTATCCCGGCCTTCATAACACCCGCTTCCGACCCAGTTCTGCGTGTTGTAGGTCATCTGGGCGATACCGACGCCCAGACTTTTCAGTATCTCGACATAACCTATCTGGTCTTCGAAGGCTGTGGTGTTCTGCATCCCGAGGATGATGGCCGTCTTGCCCGCCTTTTTCGCTTGAACGATATCTTCGGTGGAGCGTGCCTTGACGATTTCGTCCGCATATTGGCGAAACCACCCGTTCCATTTCGCTATATTTTGGACTGTCGCCTCGAATCCCTCCCAGACACTGCAGGTACAGTTTGCTGCCGTAAGGCCAGCTTGGCGCATCTCCCTGAAGATGTCTCCGTTCCAGTTGGAGATGATAAGGCCGTCAATGACCACGGAATCGTCGTAAACCTGTCTTGCAGACTTGTTCATGCTATTCTCACTTTCAGATTGGATCGGTTTTTCGCCGGCGGAAAGTTCAAGTATTGGCGCCTTGAACTCTTGTTATTTCAAACCGGCAGCAGTCGAAGCCCATCGCTTCGCACTGGACCTCCCGACACTCGACCTCGAACGGTTTGCGACCTTGTCCGTCGAATAAGTACTGAAGTCCCCCGGCGAAAAAGCCTTCGAACATGTAGCAGGTCGCGTGGTCAGCGCCGGAAGGGCTCTCCAGCGCATAGATCGAGTTTTTGAGGGTAATTTCGGCACTCCCGAGATCTTCAGCGACGCGCTCCAGTTTGAACTGTCCCCAGCCTCTCGCGGTCAGGCGTTCGAGGTAGTGCTCAAAAACGGGAAAGCCGGATATGTCGTAGGTTTCAGCCTGTTTCCGGCACCAGTAATAGGCTGATTTGGCGCCTGCCTGGTACAGAACGTCGCGATACCTGGACAAGCCGAGAGCGCTTTCGACTTCCTTGTGAACATTCACCATGAAGTGACGGGGGATGTAGAGCATGGGCAGACCATCGGTCTCCCAGATCCCGGTCGCTTCGTCCACGTCGATATCTACCGATGGCAGCATGCTTCACCTTATTGAATCGTCTGGATGTATCGGTGCACACAGGGCCGGCTTTTGCGGGCAGCGCTGTTGCCTGGTGCACATCTCGTAGAGGGGCCGAACTATACCGCCACGCCCTTCTTCGAAGCCTGAATCAGGCTTGCGCCAGCCGTTTCAGGCATCTCGCCGAATAGGGAGACTCGCGACGTTTCGCGCAGTGCCAAGCCGCCAGCCATCGCGAGTACTGCGATCGCAATCAGATAGAATGCCGGAGAAAGATTGTTTCCGGTGCGTTCGATCAACCACGTCGCCATCAAAGGCGCCGTGCCTCCGAAGACTGTGTAGGATACGTTGTAGGTGAAAGCCGAGGCGGTGTAGCGCGTGCGGGTCGGAAACGATTCCGACATCAAGGTTGCCGTTACCACGCCACAAGACAGCGCCCCTATTGCGAGCAACAGCACGCCGGCGACGGCGTAGAGTACGGAGCCCGAGCTTGCCAGCCCGAAGGCGGGCAAAACCGTCAGGATGACCCAACCGCAAATCAGCCCGATCGACTTCCGCCGCCCGATGCTGTCCGAGATCCGACCGGCGACCGGGCATGCGGCGGCGGCGAAGAACAGGGCCACCGTCGATACCAGGAGCGCTTGAGGTCTGGTGAGATTTCCCACCACCTGGAGATACGTCGCGAAATAGGTGGTGAAGGTGTAGAAAGACAACGCCGTGAGCGAAATGAAGGCTCCAAGACGCAGGATCGTGCCGGCTTGGCTTTGCAATGTCTCCCTCAAGGGAGAATGTGCATGCAGATTCTCCTCGGCCGCCATGGCCTTGAACGCGGGCGTCTCAGACATCCGCCACCGCAAGAACAGGCCGATGATGCCGAGCGGTGCCGCGACGATGAATGGAACCCGCCATCCCCAGGACGCCATCGCCTCGCTGGAAAGACTGTTTTCCATTGCGAAGACCAGAAGAGCGGCCGAGGCGAAGGCGGTAAATGTCGAGACCGGAACGAAGCTTCCATACCAACCCCTGCGATGATTTGGCGAATGTTCCATGACATATGCCACCGAGCCGGCATATTCCCCGCCGGCCGAGAAGCCCTGGAGGCAACGCAAGAGGGTCAAAAGAACCGGCGCCATCACGCCGATGCTGCCATGCGTCGGCAGCAAGCCGATCAGGGTTGTGGCACCCGCCATCATGAGGATCGTCAGCGACAGGATGCTTTTGCGTCCGACCTTGTCGCCGAGAATTCCGAAGAAGATGCCGCCCAGGGGCCGCATCGCGAACGCCACGGCGAAGACACCGAACGTCTTGAGAAGTCCCAGACTGACGCTTGAGCTTGGAAAGAACTGGTTCGCGATGATCGTTGCGAGAAAGCCATAAACCGCGAAATCGAACCATTCCACGAAATTGCCTATAGCCGCCGCGCTGATTACCTTTCGCAGCGTTTTGGTTGAAGTCTGCGGGTCTGCCTGCGCTGTCATGCCGATATCCTCCCGAATCTGACATTGGGTCTGAAATGGAACTTTGGCCCTCTGCCGGAAGCTGGTGCTGCACCTGCTTGCCGACCACCGGTGTGCCTTTTCGGCTTTTTCCGGCTTGTACGTGAGTGCCACCGTTCCGTTCGATCTCCCCTGCACCGCATGGGTGACAAAGGAATTTCAAACAGCACGACGCGATACGCCGACGATCCGAACCGTCGGAATCCCGTCGATCAGTTCCTTTCCTCGTCACAAGGATCGTAGTGGCAGAGTTATTTGTAAAATATCGATGAGAGCTTTATTGATAATCTTGGGATATCAATGGAGGACTCATGGCCCTCGATTTGCGACACTTGCGTGCCTTCCTCGTTCTTGGAAACGAGCTCCATTTTGGGCGAGCTGCCAACACGCTGCGCATCGCGCAGCCGGCACTCTCAAAAACCGTTCAGCAGCTCGAGTCCGAGATAGGTGCACCCTTGCTCACCCGCACGACGCGACGGGTTGAACTAACAGAGGCAGGGAAAGTGTTTCTGACGGAAATTTCCGGCATTGCCGGTCAGATCGACCTGGCTATCGCAAAGACGCGCAAGGCAGCGCGAGGTTTGCAAGGCGAACTGCGCGTCGCCTACACAGATTTTGCAATCAACGGAAAGCTGCCCGAGTTCCTGCGGGATTTCAACCTCGCGCATCCGGATATTCATCTGGATCTCATATTCATGCCAACCGTTCGCCAGCACGTCGCCATTCTTCAAAACTCGATCGATATCGGTTTCATGTACGGAGAATTCGACCACCAGTCCACCAACAGCCTGGTTTTCGACGAGAACGAATACGTCGTGGTTCTGGCGTCGGACCATCCGCTCGCGAAAAACGAGACACTGACGCTGACGGAGCTCAAAGACGAGAAGTTTGTATTCGGGACAGGTGATAGTTGGGTTGTGTTCCGACAGCAGGTTTTCGCCAAATGCCGCGCGAGAGGCTTCTTTCCCGACATCGCTTTGGAAGCGACAAACAGCGATGGAATTTTCGGGCTTGTGATCGTGGGTGCGGGCGTGGCCATCTATTCCAGCTGTATAGGAAACATGGCACGGCACGGGGTCGCGGTTCGCCCGCTCAGCGACCTGCCTGAGAAACTTCCAATCTCGGCCGTGTGGGATCGCAGTAACCGCTCGAAGGTGCTCAGCACCTTTCTCAAACACCTGCGAAATCACCGCCGGGGTCTCGGGGCCGGTGAATAGCACGGCTTTGAAATCGAGCTGATCAGGCGGGCGGTCCAATGACGTTGCCATGCCCATCCGAACCGACGATACAGGTGGCGAACTGCCCTATAAACCATTGATAGACAATGATGATGGTGGGCCCGGAGGGACTCGAACCCCCAACCAAGCGGTTATGAGCCGCCGGCTCTAACCATTGAGCTACAGGCCCCACGCGGGCTGGATAGTGTTTTTCCAGTCCACGCACAAGGCTTTACGAGCTCTCTCGCCAAGATCGCCCAAATCAATCCATATTCGATGCTTAATCGGGCCATCGCCACTGGCGAACAACGGAGTTTTTCGATGACCAGAGCCTTTTTACCCCTAGCCCTTGCCGCCGCCGTCGCAATGCCAGCAGTCGCCGGCGCGGCCGAGACCCCGCAGCCGCCGCGCATCATCGTGTCGGGCGAAGGCGAGGCAACCGTGGCGCCTGATCTCGCCCTTCTGTCGCTCAGCGTCATGCGTGAGGCCAAGACCGCACGCGAGGCGCTCAACGCCAACAACGATGCCATGGCTGCCGTCATCGCCGCCATGAAAGCGGCCGGTATCGCCGAGCGCGATCTGCAAACGGCGAGCATCCAGATCAACCCGCGCTACAACTACCCCAACAAGACCGACGGCGGTGAGGAGCCGAAACTGATCGCCTACCAGGTCACCAATACGCTGTCGGTGCGTGTGCGCGACATTGCCAAAACAGGCGAGATTCTCGACAAGGCCGTGTCGCTTGGCGTGAACCAGGGCGGCGGCATCTCATTCACCAATGAGAACCCGGCCACCGCCATCACCGAGGCACGCAAGAAGGCAGTGGCCGATGCCCTCGCCAAGGCCAAGACGCTTGCCGAAGCGGCAGGCGTCAGCGTCGGCAAGGTTGTGGAAATCACCGACCAGAACTATGCCCCGCCGCCCATGCCGATGAATGCCAAGGCTTTTGACGCCGCCGGCGCGTCCGTGCCGATGCAGGCCGGTGAAAATGCCTACAAGGTCGTGGTCAACGTCACCTTCGAACTGAAGTGATCGCACGCAGGACGCCAGAATAATCTGGCGCCCACCGGGCAACCGAAGCAGACAAGAAAAACCCCGGAGGAGCGATCCTCCGGGTTTTTTTTGCATCCGTTTAAATAGCGGCTGCGCTTAGAGCCTTTGTTTTTACGCAATTCCGGACGGGAAACCGCTACGCACTTTTCCTGGAATTGCGCTTAGCGATAGACCGGGCAGCCACGCTCGCGGCCGAACACGACCATCGTGCGCTCACCGTCCTCACGGCCGACGACCTTGATCACGCGACGATTCACATCGACGATGCGGGCGCGCCAGATCCCCATGCGCTCAGCCTTGTTCAACGCTCGTTCCGGCGAGCAGCCGCGACGCTCCCAGCGGTCACGGCGCCAGTCGCGGTGATCGCGGTCGCCGGCGTAGACGCCGAAGCGCGGCTCGCCATTGCCGAAGTTCAGATAGATGCCCTCGGCCTGCGCGGTCGCCGGGACGGCGGCCAGAGCGCCAAAAGCGACGAAAGCCGAAAGTGCGGCAGCCTTGATCTTGGTCAACATGGTCTTCTCCTTATGGAAGCGTTGTCTGCTTGAACCCTGTTCGCCGAAGCGATGATGTGACCATAACGAGGCTTGGCTGAACCGAACGGGAACCGCCTGTTCATGCGAGGTTCATTTCACCGGTGGCCATAGTCGGGTATGGAAAATGAACGGCGGCATTGCCGCGTGCATGCTTATTCGTCGACAGACCCGACTTCAGGGCTCCTCATCGAGCACGTAATCGAAATAGTCTTCCGGTTCGGCGAGATCGGTCTCGCTGGCGCGTACGCGCCCCCGCATCGAAATGCCGGCTTCATGCACCGTCTCGGCACTGCCGGAAACCAGCCGATGCCACCAGTAGAGATCGTGCCCCTCGGCAACGAGCCGGTAGGCGCAAGTCGATGGCAGCCAGCTGATGGTGCGCACATTCTGCGGCGTGAGACCGACACAGTCGGGCACCTTGGCCAAACGGTTGGCATAGTCGTGGCAGCGGCAGGTGCCGGCGTCGAACAGGCGACAGGCGACACTCGTCCAATAGATTTCGCCGGTATCCTCGTCCTCGAGCTTCGACAGGCAGCATTTGCCGCAGCCGTCGCACAGCGATTCCCACTCGGCCGGAGACATCTCCTCCAGAGTCTTGGTCTTCCAGAACGGTTCGCTTTCCATCCGGCGCATGTGGCGCGCCGCGGCGGCAACGTCAAGCGCGCTTGGCCTGCGCCATCAAAACGCCCGTTCGATACCCCTATTCTCACCGCTGTGGCTCTTGCCGGCCGAACCGGCCGCGCAAACGGGCCCCAGCAGCGTCCCCGCAAAGGAGATTCGACATGAAACGCCAACAACGGATTCTGACCGGAACCGCGCTCGGCCTGCTGATGGCCTCGACACCACTCGCCGCCCTGCCGCTCCAGGACGACCCAGCGGCACGCGCCGCATCCCCCCTTGTTCTGGCGCAAGCAGAAGGTGACGGCTCAGCCGAAAGCAGCCAGCCGCCGGTGGAACAGGCTGCGCCGGAGCCGCAACCCGAACCAGTTGCCGCGCCTGAGCCCGTGGCGGCGCCAGAACCCGCGCCAGCAGTCGAGCAGGCCCCTGCACCCGAACCAACCACGATACAGGCGCAGCAGGAACCGGAGGCCGCAGAGCCATCTGCCGAGCCTGAATTGCCGCGCAAGAAACGCAAGCAGAGCGAGGAGCAGGCGGAACCCGCACCGGCAGAACAATCCGCACCCGCCGAAGCCGCTCCTGCTCAACAGGAGGCTCCGGCCGCCGAGCCGGAGCAGCCGCGCAAGAAGCGCAAGCAGAGCGAAGAGCAGCCGGCACCCGCCGAAGCTGCGCCTGCCCAACAGGAAGCGCCGGCCGCCGAGCCCGAACAGCCGCGCAAGAAGCGTAAGCAGAGCGAGGAGCAGCCGGCACCCACCGAGGCCGCACCTGCCCAACAGGAAGCGCCGGCTGCCGAGCCGGAGCAGCCGCGCAAGAAGCGCAAGCAGGAGCAGACTGAACCTGCAGCCGAGCAGTCGGCGCCTGCCGAAAAGGCACCGGAGGCCAAACCCGCCGAACCGGAACAGAAATCCGCCGAGCCCGAGCAGAAGCCGGCTGGGAAGAAACCCGCCAAGGAAGAACCTGCGGCCAAACCGGCGGAAGAACCAGCCCAGGCAAAACCAGATGAGAAGCCTGCCTCCGAGCAGTCGAAGCCAGCGGAACCCGCGCAGAGTGGAGAGAAACCGGCGACCGGAGAACAGAAACCGGCTGGACAGGGCGAGACGACCACCAAGCCCGCCGATGAGGCGCAGCCCGGCGAACAGCCGAAAACCGGTGAACCGACCGAGCCGGCGCAGGGCGGGCAGCAGCCTGCACCGACCGAAGGCGAGCAGACGCCGGCAGCCGGAGAACAGAAGCCGGCCGGCCAGCAGACCGAAGCGCCGGCCAACCCCAATGCCGCGCCGATCTTCGATAGCCAGAAGGATACTCAGCGTCCGGTCAAGGGCCAGGAAGGCACCACCGCCCAGCCGCAACAGCCTGGCCAGGCACCGGCCGAACAGCCGGCGGCACAGCCTGCCCAACCAGCTCAGCAACCGGCCGAAAAGGCGCCACCACCCGCCGACGACAGGGCAGCGCAGGTGACAATCCAACCGGAGAAAATCGCTCCGGTGACGGAAGAAAAAGGCACGCGGCTCGAACGTGCGCCCGATTTCGACGTGCGCCGGCGTCCACGTCCCGAAGGCGCCGACATCGTCAAGAACTTCGGCGATCGTACGATCATCCAGTTCAACAACCAGGTGATCGTCGAAAGCAACGAGCGTCCGCGCATCACCCGCGACGCGCAGGATGTCTATTACGAGGACCTGCCGCGTGGCCGCACGCGCGAGACCATCGTGCGTGACAACGGCAACCAGATCATCACCATCCGCAATCGCAATGGCGATATCGTCAGGCGGTCTCGCATCACGCCGGACGGGCAAGAATATGTGCTGAGCTATGTCGACGAGCGCTACTATGAAGACATGAACGAATGGCGCGATCCGGGCGACGAGCTGCCGCCGATCTATGTCGACATTCCGCGCGAGGAATACATCCTGGAATCGGAGTATGTCCGCAGCCCTGACGACTATTATCTCTTCCTAGAGCGGCCACCGGTGGAGAAGGTCAAGCGTCTCTATTCGATCGACGAGGTCAAGCGCTCGGCGCGCGTGCGTGATATCGCCCGCCGCATCGATCTCGACACGCTGAACTTCGAGTTCGGCTCGGCCACGATCCCCGAAAGCGAGGTGCAAAAGTTGCAAGGTGTCGCGGAAGCCATGCAGAAGCTACTCGCCAAGAACCCGGCCGAGACCTTCCTGATCGAAGGTCACACCGACGCCGTCGGGTCGGATGTCGCCAATCTGGCGCTGTCCGACCGCCGCGCCGAGGCGGTGGCCAACGCATTGAGCAGCGTCTTCGACGTCCCGCCGGAAAACCTGAGCACGCAGGGCTACGGCGAACGCTATCTCAAGGTGAAGAGCGACAAGCCGGAGCGCGAGAACCGGCGCGTCGCCATCCGCCGCATCACCCCACTGGTGGCGCCGATGGCTAACGCAAAATAGGCGGTTCTGCTCCTAGGGCATTGATTCGCCACATTGGGAGTCCCAAATGTTAGTGGGGTTCCCTGCCCCGTCCCGTCCTGAACGGGACGTCAAAGAGACCCGGCCGGCTTACTCCACCGACCGGGTCTTTTGTTGGAGCATTTCGCGTCTTGCCAAGACCGCGCCGCTCACTCAAAACGACGCCGATTGAAAGCACGGACGCATTTTATGAAACGCCTCGAACTCGCCATTGAATCCATCATCCTGGCCTCACGCTGGCTTCTGGTGGTCTTCTACCTCGGGCTCGGCCTGGCGCTCGCCATCTATGCGCTCTCGTTTGCCAAGAAACTCTATGAGTTCATCACCAAGGTGATGGTGCTGGGCGACACCGACACGATCCTGAAGATCCTCGGCCTCATCGATGCAGCGCTCGTCGCCTCGCTGGTGGTGATGGTCATTATCTCGGGCTACGAAAACTTCGTCAGCCGCTTCGACGAGCATGACGGCAAGGTGCACTGGCTGGGCACGATCGATGTCGGTTCGCTGAAGGTCAAGGTCGCCTCGACCATCGTGGCGATCTCGTCGATCCATCTGCTGCAGGTGTTCCTCAACTCCTCGTCCTATTCGACCGAGCAGTTGATGTGGCTGACCATCATCCACCTCACCTTCGTGCTGTCCGCGCTGATGCTGGCCTATATCGACAGGCTGATGGGCCACGGAAAAGACGACAAGAGCGCTTCGCCCGACTGATCGCAGCGCTCTCCGATCAGCCCTAGAACAGCCCGGTCACCTTGGTTTCGGTGCGAGCGAACACTTCGTCCGGCACGAAGAAGTCGCCGGCCAGGGCACCCTTTGCGCCGGGCGCGTATTTCGAGAAATCAGTGATCCCCTCGGCACGCAGCACTTCCTCGTCGATGTAGAAATTTCCGGTCGCCTCGCGCGATGGGCGCGTCAGGATGGCATGCGCTGCGTCCGCCATGATCTCTGGCGAACGGCTCATCGCCGCCACCGTCTCGCCACCGAGAAGATTGCGTATTGCTGCCGTGTCGATCGCCGTCAACGGCCACAGCGAATTGACCGCGATACCTGCCGAGGCGAATTCGGCGCTCATGCCCAGCGTGCACATCGACATGCCGAACTTCGCCATCGTGTAGGCGACATGGCCCTTGAACCACTTGGCTTTCATGTCAAGCGGCGGCGCCAGATTCAAAATATGAGGGTTTGACGCTAACTTAAGGTGCGGAATGCACATTTTGGAAACGAGGAAGGTGCCGCGCGTGTTGATCTGGTGCATCAGATCGTAGCGTTTCATGTCGGTTTCCAGCGTGCCGGTAAGCTGGATGGCACTGGCATTGTTCACACAGATATCGATGCCGCCGAAACGCTCGACCGTTTTGGCGACGGCTTCAGCGACCTGTGGCTCTTCGCGAATGTCGCACAGCACCGGAAGCCCCTTGCCGCCGACCTTTTCGATCTCTTCGACAGCTGTGTGAATGGTGCCAGGCAGCTTGGGGTGCGGCGTATCCGTCTTGGCCGCAATGGTGACATTGGCGCCATCGCGCGCGGCCCGCAACGCAATCGCCAGCCCAATGCCGCGCGATCCGCCTGAAATGAACAGCGTCTTTCCCTTGAGCGACATGCCATCGACCTCCCTGCAGCAACGGTCGATCCTTGCCCGGTCTGAACAGGGATGCAAGGCACGAAAATCCCGATCGGTGATGACGCAGGGGAGGCCTGACTAGACCAGCACCAAGCCCTGTCGCATGGCGATCGCAATCGCGTCCGTGCGGTTGGCGGCGCCGAGCTTTGTCAGGATCGCCGCGACATGGAATTTGGCGGTATGCACGGAAATGTCGAGCCGACGGGCGATCACCTTGTTGGGCGCGCCTTCGGCCAACAAGGCCAACACCTCCGCTTCGCGCGGCGACAGCGACGGCCGCGCGGCAACCTCATGGTCGCCACTCAGGTGATCGTCCGCTTCCGCTGCGAAATCGACCGATTCCAAAGCTTCTTCGTCGCGGACCGCATGATATCCGGCCGCCGCCAGCCGCGCTGCGGCAGCGATCAGCCCGTCCTCGGCATTCGGTGGCAAAACGGCAAAGACACGCCCCGCGCTGCCATTGACGGCGGCAACGGGGCGAGACGACAGGAGCACCAGCGGCACCGCCAGCTGAAGGGCGGCGTTGTCGACTATAGCCACGTCGACGCCAGAAACGCTGCCTGCCGGCACCGGCGCAAACTCCTCGCTGGCGGCCAGCGATGCCGACAGCCGTTCGGCCCGCCCGGCATCGCCGAGCGCGATCAGCACTGTCAGTCGCCTGCCTGCCATCGATCCTCTCAGTTCAGCGGCTTTTCGCCGATCGTCACGACAACCTCGCTGCGGTCGCCGCCGCGCAGGATGCCAAGCTTGACCGAAGTGCCGGCGCTGTCAGGCCCCAGCCTTCTCATCAAGCCACGCGGCCCTTCCACCGGCTCGCCATTCCAAGCCACGATGATGTCGCCGACATGCAGTCCGGCGGCCTTGGCCGGACCATTGTCGTCCAGTCCCATCACCATGGCACCGGTCGTGTCGCCATCGCGCGCAGGGTGCAAGGCTGCGCCCAGATAACCACGCACGACATGGCCCTTCTCCTTCAGCACGGCCACCGTACGCTCGATGGTCTCGAACGGAATGACCAGAGCACGGCGGCGTGGCCCGAACAGAAGCATGCCGATCAGTCCGCCTCCGGCATCCAGCACCGGCCCGCCTTCGAAGCGCCCGCCGGCGCCGACAGCGAGATTGATACGCCGGTCGATGGTGCCGCCACGCATCGAGCGCCAGGCCGGCCCAACTTCACCGACCGTTCCGAGCACGGCAAGTGCCGCGCCCCCGCTGTTGCCGATGGCAATCGCGACATTGCCGGGTCGCACGGCAGCGGCCTTCGCCAAAACCGGCAGGCTGGGTTGCTCGGTCTTCAACAGTGCAACGCCGGTTGAGGGATCGCGGCCGGCGAGCGTCGCCTTCACGCCTTCGCCGGAGCCGAGCGTCAATTCGAGTTCATCGTCGACATCGAGGACCTCCTCGGCAGCGACGAAGTAGCCTGCCCCCCAATGAAAGGCAGAGGCGGTACGGCCGTGATGCACATTGAGACTGGCGGCAGCAGACGCCGCGCCTTCCGCGATATCGGCGACGGCGTCCGAAAAGGCGCCAAGATTGAAGTCGCTCATGATGACCTCCGGGATTGTTGGTTTCCCAGATATCGCCGTCTCGGGCCGGCAATGGTACTCGCCTGACGGCTAGGAAAACCGGCTGCTGGCCATCTGGTCAGGTCGCGGTGAAACCTCGTGCTCCGCACATATAGGCATCGATCCGCATTTTCACATGGGAAGCCTGCCATGGCACTGCCTGCTCTCGATCCAGTTGCCCAGGACGACACTCTGCTCGATGCCTATTCTTCCACGGTCGCTGATGCCGTCGACCGTATCGGTCCCGCTGTCTGCCGCATCGAGCGGATCGGCGGGCGCGGCGGGCATGGTTCGGGTTTCGTCATTTCGCCAGATGGGTTGATTATCACCAATTTCCACGTCGTCGGCGACGCCCGCGCCGTGCGCGTCGCCATGCCCGACGGCACTGTCGATGAGGGGCGCGTGCTCGGTTCCGACCCAGACACCGACATCGCGCTGGTGCGTGCTGGCGGTTCCTTCGCCAACGTGGCCCCTTTGGGCGATTCCAAACGGCTCAGGCGCGGGCAGATCGCGATCGCCATCGGCAATCCGCTGGGTTTCGAATGGACGGTGACCACCGGTGTCGTCTCCGCGCTCGGTCGCTCCATGTGCGCCACTACGGGTCGGCTGATCGATGATGTCATCCAGACCGACGCCGCGCTCAATCCCGGCAACTCCGGCGGCCCGCTGGTCTCGTCTGCCGGCGAAGTCATCGGCGTCAACACTGCCATGATCCCCGGTGCGCAGGGCATCGCTTTCGCGGTCGCTTCCAACACCGCCAATTTCGTCATCGCCGAGATCATCCGCTTCGGCCGTGTGCGACGCGCCTTCATCGGTATTTCCGCAGATACGACGAACCTGCCGCGCCGTGCAGCACTGCTTTCCCAGGTCACCAGCAGCACGGCGGTGCGGCTGCGCAGCGTTGAGCCCGGCGGCCCTGCGGCAAAGGCTGGATTGAAGGAAGGCGACATCGTCGTCGCCATCGATGGACGGCCGGTGACCGGCGTCGACGATCTGGTCAGGATGCTCGACGCCGAACGCATCGGCCGTGAAACGGTCTGCACCATCCTGCGCCGCACCGGCGTCAGCCACGTCGCGGTGACGCCGGTGGCGAGGGCTGGATGACGCTACCAGCCGGCGAGTACGATCTTGCCCAGCGTGGTGCCGGATTCGATCTGGGCGTGCGCGCGCTTCAAATTCGCTGCCGAGATCGTTCCATAGGTGTCGGTCATGGTGGACTTGACCTTGCCGGCATCGACCAGCCCAGCCACTTCGGTCAGAAGCTCGTGCTGGCGGATCATGTCCGCGGTCTGGTGCACGGGCCGCGCGAACATCATTTCCCAGTGCAGGGACAACGCCTTCGATTTGAACAGCATGACGTCGAAGGATTTCGGGTCGTCGATCAAGGCCACCCTGCCCTGAGGCGCGATCAGCTTGGCGATCTCGTCCGCGTGGGCACCGCTGTGGGTCAGTGAAAACACGAAGGCAGGCGTACCGATGCCAAGCGCGGCCACCTGATCCGACATGGACTTGCGATGGTCAATCACATGGTGCGCACCCCGCGCTTTGACCCATTCGACCGTTTCAGGCCGCGAGGCGGTGGCGAGGACTGTCAGATCGGTCAGGGCACGCAGAAGCTGGATGGCGATCGAACCGACACCACCAGCGGCCCCGACGATGACGATGGCGTTGGCTGCACCAGCAACCGGCCGGGTCACCTCAAGTCGATCGAACAGCGCCTCATAAGCAGTGATTGTCGTCAGCGGCAAAGCGGCAGCCGCCGCGAAATCCAGGGAATGTGGCTTCAGCGCCGCGATCCGCTCGTCCACCAGATGGAATTCGGCATTCGAGCCGGGCCGGTTGATCGCTCCGGCGTAATAGACCGCGTCGCCGGGCTTGAACAGGCTCACGTCCGGACCGGTTTCAACGACGATGCCAGCGGCATCCCAGCCAAGCACCCTGTGCTGACCATCGGCCGGCTTCGCGCCGGCGCGGACCTTGGTGTCGACCGGATTGACTGAAACGGCCTTGACCTCGACCAATATGTCCCGGCCAAGAGCCTTTGGGCGCGGCAGCTCGATGTCGACGAGGGATGAAGGCGCCGATATCGGCTGCGGTTCCAGATACCCGATGGCACGCATGGCATGTCTCCTTTTTTGCGTACATGCCAGATGTGCTCTATGTGCGTTTATCGCAAGAATGCACTTTTAGTGTATATAGTGTCGAAAAAGGTACCATTGAGGAATCCCATGGGCCGCATCCGTCATCAAGATCTGCGCAGTTCGCCAGCCTGTCCCGTGGAAGGCACATTGGAACTCATCGGCGGCAAGTGGAAAGGCGTGATCCTGTACCATCTCATCCAGCAGGGCACACTTCGCTTCAACGAATTGCGCCGCAAGATGCACGTCACCCAGCGCATGCTGACCAACCAGCTGCGCGAGCTGGAGGCGAGCGGCCTCATCGACCGCAAGGTCTACGCGGAGGTTCCGCCCAGGGTTGAATATTCGCTGACCGAGCGTGGGCGGTCACTGGAGCCGATCATCCTGGCGCTGAAGCGCTGGGGAGACGACAACATTCTCGCCATGGGTTACGTCGCGCCGGGCAATTGCTAGCGCCACCGCGTCTTCGACGAGCCTATTGGGCCGCAAACACTCTGCGCAGGAAATTCACCAGCCACACCGCCAATTCGCCAGTTGGGTCCAGGTCGGGATCGAAGATCGTCATGTTCATGCCGACGCATCCCGGCCTGGCCACCAGGTCGCCCAGGATAGCGACGAGTTCATCCGGAGCGATGCCCGGACTGCCCGGAGAATCGACTGCTGGCATCACCGTCTGGTCGAGCGCGTCGACATCGAAATGCAGCCAGTGGCGACTGCCGCGCGCCAGCACTGGCTCGGCCTTGGCAATCACACCTGCCGCGCCAAGCTCGCGCGCGGCGAAAACGTCGACCAGCGTGATATCCGTCGCCTCGATATCGCGCCAGGCGTAGTCGGGATCACGGTTCTCGCGCTCGCCGATCTGGATCACGTGATCGTCGCGAAGCAAGGGACCTTCCACGCCCGGCCATTCCGTGAGCAGCGCCTCGCCGCGCCCTGTCGCGGCCGCCAGATCCATGCCCGCAGCCGAACTCAACGGCAGCTTGTCGTCGTCATTGCCTGGATGGCGAAAGTCGCTGTGGCCGTCGACATGTACCAGGGACAACGGTCCCGAGCGCCGCATACCGGCCAAGGCGCCAAGTAGGATCGTGCAATCGCCTCCGACAATGAGCGGAAACGCCCCTCGTCGAATCGTATCCGCAACAATATCAGCCAGTTGCAGGTTGAAACTCCGCATCGCCGGACCGTTGCGTAGCTTCGTATCAGGCTGCGGCTCGATGCTATACGCGGGCCGTTCCATATCGACGACCTGCGCCGGCGCCAGCGCTTCGACCAGCCCAGCCTCCGTCAACGCTTGCGGCGCCCGCCAGGTGCCGGGTTCATGGCCGGGTCTCAGCGGACGCAGGCCGAGATTGAAGGGAGCTCGGATGAGACAGATGTCACGCATGGAAAGGGCCCGTTTCATGCGCCAGCATAGGTCGCCTATGATACCGGCGCCATCTCGAGCCAACCCGACAGCGGTTCGCTGCCGACAATTCCTGTCAGGTGACTTCACCCAAGACCCGGCTACTTGGCGACCGCCTCCGGCGCGAACTGCGCCAGGAATTCCTCGCTCGGAGGGATCGGCTTGATCACGTCGATCAGCACACCATTGGGATCGCGGGTGATGAAATGGCGCTGGCCGAAGGCCTCGTCACGCAGCGACCGCAATATCGGCAATCCGGCCGCCACCGCCCGCTCGTGCACGGCGTCAACATCCTTCACTTCGAAATTGATAAGCAGGCCGGAAGCGCGGCCTCTTCCTTCCACCGGGATGGTCTCGTGATCGCCCTGCACGATGCCGAGATTGACGCGCTTGTCCTCGGAGGATTGCAGATGCACGTACCAGTCGCTTTCGAACAGCGGCTTGAAACGGAAATGCTCGACATAGAAGGCCGTGGTGCCGGCAACGTCGCCGGTCATCAGCACGGGGTAATAGCTGGTGGTTTTCATGGCTTTCCTTCCTCTCGAAATAAACATACAGTCTGCATGTAAGTTGAATTAACATACAGGCTGCATGTATGCAAGAGGTGAACTCACGTCGATCCAATCGGGATCGCACCGAGGCCACGCGCGGCGATCTGATCGCAGCGGCACGCCGGCTTTTCACCGAAAAATCCTATGCGGAAACGGGTACGCCGGAGATCGTGGCTGCGGCCGGCGTCACGCGCGGCGCGCTCTACCACCACTTCACCGACAAGCAGGCCCTGTTCCGGGCCGTGGTTGAGGCTGAGGCGGCAGCGGTCGCGAACGCGATCGAACAGGCAGCTCCCCGCACGCTTTCGGCGCGGGACGCACTGCTGGCCGGCGGCGAGGCCTATGTCGCGGCCATGCGCCTGCCTGGCCGCACGCGGCTCCTGCTGCTCGATGGGCCAGCGGTGCTTGGCCGTGCGGAAATGGACGATATCGACGGCCGGCACGGCAACCGCACCTTGCGCGAAGGGCTCGCGGCGGCGATGCGGGCCGGCGATTTGCCCAAATTGCCTCTGGAGGCGCTGACGTCCCTGTTGGGAGCGGCGTTCGACCGTGCTGCGCTCGCGGTCGATGCCGGCGCTCCCGCTGGCGACTATCGGGCTGTACTGGCCGCGGTCATCGACGGACTACTACGCCGACCCTGAGCCTCTCTTGAGCGTTTCTCGCGCTCGCTCATGTGCTGCAGCGTCGAACAGACCTTCGGCAACTCCTGCTTGAATTGTTCGATCAGCCAGTTGCCGGCTGGTCCCGGCGGAGAGTCCACCCTGTAGAAAGCGTGCAGGTCATAAGCACGTTCCGGATAGGGTTCGAGGTCGAGAATCTTCAGACGCCCGGCACCGACATCTTCCAGGATCATCCAGGTCGGCAAGCCGCCCCATCCGAGACCCGACAGGATCAGATCGCGCTTGGTCGACACGTCGGTCATGCGCCAGGTGCGATAGGCGAAGACACCGAAGTCCTTGCCCTCCGTCATCTTGGAAACGTCCGAGACGACGAGCTGGATGTGCTGGCGCACTTCCGACAGCGGCACCCTGCCCTTGTAGGTCGCAAGCGGATGAGCGGGCGCCGCCACTGGCGTCATCGACGTGTCTCCGACCCGCACGGAGACCAGTTCGTCGCTGATCGCCTGCGGTATGCCGCCAATGCTGAGATCACACTGACGGCGCAACAGCTGGTCCCAGGTTACGCCGATCGCACCCACATTGAGCTTCAACGCCACGGACGGGAATTCCGCTTCGAAGCCGGCGAGCACCCTGACCAGCGCCGGCGACGGTGTCGTCACGTCGACCGCGATCGTCAGCTCCGCCTCCAGTCCGCGCTTTAGCCCGTCGGCACGGGCGCGGATATCCTGCAAAACGCCGACCATGCGACGTGCATCGGCCAGCATCGCCTTGCCTTCGACGGTGAGCGTCGGCTCGCGCGTGCCTTCGCGGGTGAAGAGCTTGAGTTCGAGCTGTGCTTCCAGATTGGCGATCGTGTAGCTGATTACCGATTGCGCACGGTTGAGATGCCGAGCCGCACCGGAGAAACTGCCGGTCTCAGCTACCGCCAGGAACACCTGCAACTGGTCGAGGGTTGGATTCGCCTGCATGATCCATCCAATCTATGGATATATTCCATAGATATTTTCCCAATTTTTTAGATCGATGTCGAGGACTATTTCTATCTCCGAAATCAGGCGGTTGTCCGCCACCACCCAACGGAGAGCTGAAATGTCCAATATCCTTCTCGTGACCTCGAGCCCACGCGGCGAGGCATCGCATTCCACCCGTGTCGCCACCGAGCTGGCCGACAAGCTGCAGGCCGCCCTGCCCGAATCTACACTGACCAAGCGCGACCTCGTCGCGAACCCGCTGCCGCATATCGAGCCGGACTATGCCACCGGCATCTACACGCCTGCTGAAGCCCGCACGCCACGCCAGACCGATCTGGTGGGTGTCTCCGATGTCGCCGTCGACGAGTTGTTCGCAGCCGACCACATCGTGCTTGCCACCGGCTTCATCAACTTCTCGATTTCCTCGACGCTGAAGTCGTGGGTCGATCACATCTCGCGCTCTGGCAAGACCTTCTCCTATAGCGCGAACGGCCCGCAGGGCCTGGTCACCGGCAAGAAGGTCTACATCGTCCTGGCCTCCGGTGGCATCTATTCCGAAGGCCCTGCCGCGGTCATGGACTTCGCCGTGCCCTATCTGAAGAGCGTTCTGGCCTTCAACGGCATGACCGATGTGGAAGTCATCCGCGTCGAGGGCGTCGGCATGGGTGAGGATGCGCTGAATGCCGCGCTCGCCAAGGCCGGAAAACAGGTCGACACGGTTGCCGCATCGGTGGCTGGATCAGCTCTCCCTGCTGTCGCGGCCTAACAGGGTCGACCAAAAGCAACAGCCGCCGTGTCGCCACGGCGGCTGTTGTGTTTTGGCCCAAGCCAGGGCGGCGGGATTAGCCGAAAATACGCTCACCTTGCTCATCTATGAGCTGAACGCCCTTTTTCAGCGTGATATCGACGGCATCATCAAGCCCGGCAAAGCGGTCGGCGCGAATGAAACGGTGCTCCTTCACCACGCCATCGATCTCCTTGGAGATGACGCCGCAGGTCTGGTACTGCCCGTCCGCCTTGTAGGGCGTTGCGGCAATGGTGAAGCCCTTGTGCTCGATTTCCTTGACGGCCTTGCCCGGAGCTTCCGGCTCGCTGCTGCCACCACCGCCGAAAAGACGTTTCAAAAAAGACATGGGCGACCTCCACCGGTTCAACAGCGCGGCAGAACGGAAAGCAGCCAGCGCGGGTTCCACCGTTCAGTAGCGGTCCTGACGGCGACGGGCAAGCACGGCGAGGTTACCGCCGTGCTTGCCCGTCGCTTTGAAAATGCTGTTGGCGGCGTAGAGCGCCGCGCGTCCAATAGGACGCGCAAAGGACGCTCTAACATTTTAGTCTACGCATCGTGCTTTCCGAAAATCGATGCCGATTTTCGGGCCGATGCGCTAGCGCTTGACCAGCGCTTCCAGCGCCTCGGCCGTATCCTTCAGGATGCTGGCGGCCTCGGCCTGCTTGTCCGCCGGTGCTTCGATGATCTCGGCAAGAGCGGCGCGCAGACGGCGGCGCAGCAGCCTGAGTTCCGGATTGCGGCGCTCGTCGCGGTCATGTCGCCGGTCACGATCGTCGTCCCAGCCGAACCATTCGCGCGCCTTGGCCATCTTGGCGCTGACCCGCTCAAGGTGTTCGAGCGCACGCTCGACCATGTCGCGGTTTTCCTCCAGATGCGCCGCGCCGGCTTCGGTGATGGAAAACACCTTCTTGGCGCCTTCGGTAGACGAGACGGCATAACCAGCCTCTTCCAGGAAAGTCAGCGTCGGGTAGACCACGCCGGGGCTCGGGCTGTAGATGCCTGAGGAGCGCTCCTCCAGTGCCTTGATGATGTCGTAACCGTGACGCGGTGCGTCCGACAGCAGCGAGAGCACGATCAGCTTGAGGTCGCCGTCGCCGAACATGCGGCCGGCTCTCAGCATCTCGGCCGGGCCGCCATGGCCACGCCGGCCATGGCCAAAGGGACCAGGACCGCCGCGGCCGCCGCCGAAACGACCGGCCATGTGCCAGAACGCGCGCTCGGCGCGCTCCCCGAATGAATGATGTCTGTGCATTTAAAACTCCATGCGTTATGTCTTACGATATATCTTAATTAAGATCGAGTGATTGATGAGTCAAGATATATCTTACGATGCATCTCACGTGGATTGAAGGAGGTATTGATTCACAGGCATGCCCCCGCTATATGGGCCGTGAAGGCGATCGCCTCTCCGTAAGCGTCTGACGTCAAGCAACGCATCCAACCCCGGTTCGGCCGGGCTGCCCAAAAGGCGCAAGGATGCCCTGCCATGAACCGGACCTTTTTCGGAAAACTCTCATGACAACCGATATTGCCTCGCGCAGGAAACTGCCCGCGCGTTATGCTGCCGTCATCAGCCCGCTTGTTCTTTCGCTGCTGATGACCTTCATCGTCTCGTTGATCTCGACGCTGAAGAGCCTCGGCCTCCAGCCATCCATGCCAGGCATCTGGATGGTCGCCTGGGGCCTGTCCTGGCTGGTCGCCTTCCCTACCTTGCTCATTGTCCTGCCGATCGTGCGCCGCATCGTCGGCGTGCTCTGCGAGCCGGTACGTTGAATGGAGGTGCCTAGAGCATGATCCCGAACCAAAGGTCAGCGAAGCAAAAAGTGGGAACCGGTTTCGGAAGAGATCATGCTCCAACAATGAGTTAGATCAGGATGGCGATTCAACCAAACGCCATCCTGATCTAACCACCTCCCTTTTTCAGGCCAGATGAAGCAGCACTTCCCGCCGGTGCGGGAGGTTGCGGTGTTCGAAGAGGTAGATGCCCTGCCATGTGCCGAGCCCGAGACGGCCACCGATGACGGGGATCGAGATCGAGACCATCGTCAGCGCGCTCTTGATGTGAGCGGGCATGTCGTCTGCGCCTTCCAAGCGATGAACGAGATAGTCCATCGACGGATCATCCGCCGGCGGCACCAACCTGCGGAAGAAGGCTTCCAGGTCGCGCCTCACATCCGGGTCCGCGTTTTCCTGGACGATGAGCGAGCAGGACGTATGCCGCACGAAAGCCGTCAGCAGGCCGGTCTCGATCCCGGCCTCGTCCACGAAGCGCGCTGCCTGATCCGTGAACTCATAGACCCCGGGACCGCTGGTCGCGATGGTGAGCTGTTTTTGCGTGCCGGCCAGTGTCCCGGTGCCTCTATTGCTGTGTGGTCAAGGCCAGCTTTGCGCCAAGGGCCACAAAGGCAGCGGCGAAGCTGCGTCTCAGCCACGTCATCACGCGCGCGCTGCCGATGATCCGGTCGCGCACCGAAGCAGCGCACAGGCCATAGATCGCGAAGATGATGAAGGTTGCCGCCATGAACACGCCCGACAGCTCCAGCATGCGCGCCAGCACATTGGGTTCGTTCGGCGCAATGAACTGCGGCAAGAAGGCGACGAAGAAGATGGACAGCTTCGGATTGAGCAGGTTGATGAGCACGCCGTCGACCAGGACCTGGCGGACACTGCGAGCATCGGGTTTCGCCTCGACCTTCAGCGCACCATGCTCGCGCAGGCTCTGCCAGGCCATGTAGAGCAGGTAGGCGACGCCGGCATATTTCACGATCTCGAAGGCGATGGCGCTGGCATGCAGCAGCGCCGCCAGTCCGGTCAGCGCGGCCACCAGATGCGGCACGATACCGAGGGTACAGGCGAAGGCCGCCAGTACGCTGGCCCGGCCACCGCGCGAGAGCCCGGCGGCAAGCGTATAGACGACGCCGGTGCCCGGCGAGGCGACGATGATCAAGGTTGTGAGCAGGAATTCGGGCGACATGGCGTCTCTTCACCTGGACTGTTCGGTTGAACCTTGCTGACGTACCACACTTGGCGACGCGCCATAAAGACCGCGGAACTGGCGACCGAAATGCGAGCGCGAAGCATAGCCGGCCGCACTGACGGCAGCGGTGACATTGCCCTCGCCCCTGGCAAGGACATCATGGGCAAGCTGCATGCGTGTGGCGGAAAGCACCGCCCGAAGCGAGGTACCTTCGCCCGCAAGCTGTCGCCGCAATGTCGAGGCACCCATGCCGAGCGCCTGGCCAAGCAATTCGGCCGTCCAGCGCCGCGCGGGTGCCGAAGCGACGAGCAAGGCAACACGTTCCGGCAGGGAGACTTCGAAAAGCCAGGCCGCGGCCGGCACGTTACGGAGCAGCAGCAGCACTTCGGCCAGCCTGTGCTCGGCCAGCATCGCCGCATGGCCCGATGCGGCAAGTACCGGCGCGGCGTGGGAAAGCGCAGCAACCAGGTCTTCCGTCAGCGGCACGCGCAGATCCAGCCCCAAAGCAGGGGCTCGCGGTGGCCGACCAAGGCGACGCACGGATTCCGGCACATGATCCATTTCGACGATCAGCGATTCATAGATGCCGCTCGTCTCGGCCGGCACATTGACCACATCGAAGGCCCGGCCATGCGGAAAGACGAACACGTCACCCGCTTCGAAACGCTGGCCGGCATCGCCCAGCCAGATTTCCTTGGAACCGCTGAGCACGATGCCGATAAGCGGCTTTTCGTTGCTGATCCGGGCGAGTCGCTCGGCCGTAAAGCAGCAATAGCTGAACAGTTGCCGCCCATGTGGATGCATGCCGGGTTGTTTTTGCGATCGAGCCGGATCGAGTGCGAGCGGTCGCAAAGCCAGCAACAGGCGCTCGGCAAGCCGGGACGATTTGGTGTCGTTCATGCGTAAAGCCTAACCACCGGCAATAGCCTATGCAATACGGATGAGCGTTTCGGGCACAAGATTCAAGCGCCTCCGGCACCACCCATACCACACCGAACTGTAAATCTCGATCCACCGTCAACACAGGATCGAACGACGATGCTCAGAAATTTCATGTTCGCAGCGGCAATCGCCGCCACCGCAGGCACTGCAAATGCCGCGCCACAGGTTGAATTGTGGCGCCTCGATTGCGGCCGCATCGCGGTCAACGATCTCAGCGTCTTTTCCGACACCTTCGCCTATGCGGGCGAAAAGAAGACACTGACCGACAGTTGCTACGTCGTCCGTCATGGCAACAACTACATGCTGTGGGACACCGGCCTTCCCACCGCCCTGCTCGGTAAACCACTGGCTTCCGACCAGGTGCTGACGCCGACGCTCGACCGCACGGTTTCGGATCAACTCAAGGAGATCGCCGTCAAACCTGAAGCCATCGGTCGGATCGGCATCAGCCACTATCATTTCGACCATGTCGGCCAGGCTGCCGACTTCCCGAAGGCACGCCTGATGATCGGCAAGGCCGACCTGGAAGCACTGAAGTCGAATCCGGCACCCTTCGGCGCCGAACCCTCCCTGCTCGCCCCCTGGCTCAGCGGTGGCGCGGCGGTGGACACGATCGAGGGTGACATGGACATCTTCGGCGACGGTACTGTCGTCATGCTGTCAGCGCCCGGCCATACGCCCGGCAGCCACGCATTATTGGTCCGGCTCGCCGAGAAAGGGCCCGTACTGCTTAGCGGCGACGTCGTCCATTTCGAGAAACAGTTCGAAACAGATGGTGTTCCACCCTTCAACACCAACCGGGCCGACAGTCTTGCCTCGATGGCGCGGCTGCGATCGATGGCCCGCACGCTCGGTGCAACCCTGGTCGTCCAGCATGACGCCGACGACATCGCCAAGCTGCCGGCCTTCCCGGCCAGCGCGAAATAACCAACCTAAAAAACAACCCAGCCAATGACTTGGCCGGGTTTTCCGAATCTATTCCCGAGATTGTTGAATCAGTTTGTCCGATCGGATTGCATCCGATCAACAGCCTCACGCCCGCAAACGCGTCCCTTCCATTCATCGCCAAACTGCCGCACTGTTGCCTTGGGTTGGGTATCGTTGTCCTCGCGTTTTGACGAAACCCACCCTTGCGCCCTCCAATTGTCACGATCGAGCCAACTGCAGTTGCCAAGGGCGCCGGTTTGACTCCCACTTCGGCAGTTTCTGCGCTGCAGGCCAACAATAAGGATCTGCCCCTTGGCATCGGGGCATCCTGCCTGTTGCATTTGTTATTGCTGGTCGGCCTGATGCTACTTCCCATCCCACAAGCCTTGCGACTACCGCCGATCGAAAGCATCAAGGTCGACTTCGTGCCACCGCCGCAGGCACCTCAACCTGTGCAGCAAAGTGAACCGACCGCAACGCCGAAAGCCCTGCCGAGCACTCCTACTGTGCAGCCGCTCGTCCAGGCACCGCGCCCCACAACGACCCAGCCGCCGTTGATCAAGGCCGAAAAACTCTATTCCGCACAGGTTCTCGCCGACCCGCGCAGCCGTGGTGCACGCAAGGCCTTGCCTCAGCTGGCGCCACAGGAGCGTGTCATCCAGCTCTGCAACATAGAGGCTTTGGCGCAATTGCGTCGGCAGCGATCCGGTTTCCAGCCCGACTTGGTCGTTCCATACGCAATGAAGGATACGAAGGTGACAGGTCAGCTACTTGAGGCAAAAGGCGCGGCGATACGCAGCAAGAAACACTGGTACGGGCTCGCATTCAACTGCGAGGTCGCGCCGGACCTCAAGACTGTCGTCGCATTCGAATTCTTGCTCGGCGCGGAGATTCCGGAACAACAATGGGCAGACCACAATCTGACCTTGGATGACGGCCCTGGCGATTGAGCAGATCAGCCTGCGATGGCCACCGTCAATCTTTGGGCCTTACGCATTTCTTGTCACGAAACAGCGCCCATTCCTCGCAGACGCGGCCATTGGGCAAGTGGCAATAACCGGTCTGGTTGCCGCTGGCATCCGTGCGGATCTTGGATTTGCCGCCAATCTTCACGCAATGAACCGAAGCCGGATTGGCCATGCCGATCTTCTTGGCGGCTTGCGCATCCTCGATTGCCATAAGCGGCAAGGACGCAAGGCAGGCAACTGCCATCAAAACATTGCGCATCAAGGGGCCTCCAAAGAAAAAGCCCGGGACATGCCCGGGCTTGGTTGTCTTAGCTGTCGAGGAAGCTTCTCAGCTTGCGGCTGCGGCTCGGATGCTTGAGCTTGCGCAGCGCCTTCGCCTCGATCTGGCGGATACGTTCGCGTGTCACCGAGAACTGCTGGCCGACTTCTTCCAGCGTGTGGTCGGTGTTCATGCCGATGCCGAAGCGCATGCGCAGCACGCGCTCTTCGCGCGGCGTGAGCGAAGCAAGCACCCGCGTGGTGGTCTCGCGCAGGTTCGCCTGGATCGCCGCGTCGATCGGCAGGATCGCGCCCTTGTCCTCGATGAAGTCGCCAAGATGCGAATCCTCTTCGTCGCCCACCGGCGTCTCGAGCGAAATCGGCTCCTTGGCGATCTTCAGCACCTTGCGCACCTTTTCCAGCGGCATGGCGAGCTTCTCGGCCAGTTCTTCCGGGGTCGGTTCGCGGCCGATCTCGTGCAGCATCTGGCGCGAGGTCCGCACGATCTTGTTGATCGTCTCGATCATGTGCACCGGAATACGGATGGTGCGAGCCTGGTCGGCGATCGAACGAGTGATCGCCTGCCTGATCCACCAGGTGGCATAGGTCGAGAACTTATAGCCACGGCGGTATTCGAACTTATCGACCGCCTTCATCAGGCCGATATTGCCTTCCTGGATGAGGTCGAGGAACTGCAGGCCGCGGTTGGTGTACTTTTTCGCGATCGAGATGACGAGGCGAAGATTCGCTTCCACCATCTCCTTCTTGGCGATTGCCGCTTCGCGCTCGCCCTTCTGCACCTGGTTCACGATCTTGCGGAATTCCAGGATCGAGATCGCCGTCTCGGTGGCGAGGTTCTGGATCTCGGAACGCAGGTCCTGGATCGCGTTCTGCTCGTTCTTGGTGAACTCTTTCCAACCGCGCGTCGTCAGGTTGGCGATGTTCCCGATCCAGTTCGGATCGAGCTCGGAACCCTGATATTCCCTGAGGAATTCCTCGCGGCGCACACCATAGCTTTCGGCGAGGCGAAGAAGCTTGCCCTCGTTCTGCACCAGGCGCTTGTTGATGTCGTAGAGCTGCTCGACCAGTGCCTCGATACGGGCCTGGTTGAGTGACAGCGACTTCACTGCCGTGATCAGCTCGTCCTTCAGCTCCTTCAGGCGCCGGTCCTGGCTTGGCGAAAGCGTGCCGGCCGCGGCGAGACGATTCTCGACCTGCTGGTCCTGGAGCTTGCGCAGCTTCTTGTAGGTGTCGGCGATGACGTCCAGCGTCTCCATCACCTGCGGGCGAAGCTCGGCTTCCATCGCCGCCAGCGACAGGCTCGCCTCGTCCTCGTCCTCTTCGTCTTCCTCAAGGCCGCGGGTATCGCCGCCGACATTGGTGATATCGTCCTCGTCGTCGCCACGACGGCGACCCGCCTTCGGCTCTTCCTTCGGCTTGGCGTCTTCATCGACACGCTCGACGACCGGCGCCTGCTTGCCTTCAGGACCGGCATAGGTGGCTTCGAGGTCGATGATCTCGCGCAGCAGGATCTTGGCTTCGTTGAGCTCGTCGCGCCAGATGATGATGGCCTGGAAGGTCAGCGGGCTTTCGCACAGACCCGCAATCATGGTCTCGCGGCCAGCCTCGATGCGCTTGGCAATGGCGATTTCGCCTTCGCGCGACAGCAACTCCACCGAACCCATCTCGCGCAGATACATGCGCACGGGGTCGTCAGTGCGGTCGGTCGGCTCCTTCTTGGCGACGGTGGCCACCGCCGTGCCGGTCTGTTCGGCGAGCTCGTTGGCGTCGTCTTCCGAAGAATCGGCGCTTTCGCCCTCGGCATCGTCGCTCTGTTCGTCGTCCTCGACGACGTTGATGCCCATATCGTTGAGCATCGCATTGATGTCTTCGATACGGTCCGGGTCCGTCTCTTCAGACGGCAGCACAGCATTCAGCTCGTCCAGCGTGACATAGCCGCGCTTCTTCGCGGCCTTGATCATCTTCTTGACAGCATCGTCGGAAAGGTCGAGCAACGGGCCGTCAGTCGTGCCCTCGCGTTCGGTTTCGACCTCTTCCTTTTCCTTAGTCGCCATTCTAAGTCTTCTCCAGGCGGCCATCCAAAGGGCCGCTTCGCTGCTGACAAATCAGTTGCGCTCGTTCACAAACGCGTCTGCCAAGCCAGTACCTGCTTCTCACTTAACTCCAGATTAACCCTGATATCTGTGGCGGGCTTCCCTTCCCGTCCAGTGCATACATCGTCATTTAGCGCCGATGCTGGGCATGGGTTAACGTTTCGAATCGTCCTGATTCCGTCATTCTGCCAGAAGGTCAAGCGCCTCTCGCATGATTCGCCTTAAAAAAGCGAATCAATTAGGCGCGCCTGATTGGTTGGCTATGCCCTGCCCGCCCGGCCGGAAGATATGCCAAACCCTTCGATCAATGCCTCTGTTGCCTGCACGTCGCGGAACTGCGCCTGGATCTCGACCAGATGCCGATAATTCTCTTCGGTGGGATCGCTGGCGAGCGCCGCTTCGGCCTGCTTCAGCTCCCTATGTAATGTGCGTTGGCTGCGGTGCAAGTGCAGCACCTGGTTGAAGGCGTCGCGCGCATCGTCAATCGCCGCGCTTTCCAGCGCCGGCCACTGCCGCGTGCGTCGGATCAGCGCCACCGCGCGCTCCCACACTTCCCGGCAACCGGTTCGGTCAATCACCTCGATGATGGTGTCGCGGTCGCTGGCCTGGTCGTGCGCCAGCGCATCGAGCAATGCGGCGTGCAGCCGGCGCAGGTCACTGTTGGCGAGATCGAGGAACTCCACATGTTCGAAATTCTCGTCGATCAGCGCCGGATGGTTGACGAGCGCCACCACCACGGTCGCCTCGCGCACCGACATCACCTCGCCAGCACGCTTCACCAGCGCCGAGCGGCCAAGGCTCTCGGTGATCGCACTACGCCCGGCAGCGGCCGCCCCGCGTGACCACTGCCCGCCCTGCCGGCCACCTTGCCCTCGTTCGCCCGGACGTGACGGGCGCGTGCTACGTTGCGGTGCAAAGAAACTCTGCACGCGCTCGCGCATCTCCTGTTGATAGTGATAGCGGACACTTTCATCGCGGATGCGGCTGGTGATCTCGCGCAGCGTCTTTTCGAGTTCAGCGCGGCGCTCCGGCGTCTCGAAGACTTTGCCCCCAGTCTCACGCATCCAGATCAGGTCCGCCAGCGGCCGTGCTTCGGTAAGCACGGCACGGAAGGCGTCCGGTCCATCAGCCTTGACCAGGTCGTCGGGGTCCTTGCCTTCGGGCAGAAGCGCAAAGCGTGCGGTGCGCCCGGACTGGATTGACGGCAGGATCAGGTCGGCGGCCCGCCACGCGGCTTTGAGGCCGGCGCCGTCGCCGTCGAAACACAGGATGGGCTCGCCCGACATGCGCCACAGCAATTCCATCTGGTTTTCGGTGAGCGCCGTGCCGAGCGGCGCCACCGCGTTCTCGAAACCGGCCTGCGCCAACGCGATCACATCCATATAGCCTTCGACGGCAATCACCGTGCCGCCGCGCGCCACGTCCTTGCGGGCACGCGCAAAATTGTAGAGCACGTTACCCTTGTGAAAGAGCTCGGTCTCGGGAGAATTGAGGTATTTCGCCGAAACATCTGCCGACATGGCGCGTCCGCCGAAGGCGATGATGCGGCCACGCGAATCCGGGATCGGAAACATGATGCGGTCGCGGAACCGATCATAGGAAACCGGAATGTCATCGCCGAACACCACCAGCCCACAGGCCTCGATCTGCGCCTTCTCGACACCTTTCGAGGCCAGGAATTCTTTCAGTGCGTTGCGGCTGTCCGGCGCGAAACCCAGCCGAAATGACTGCTGCGTCGCGGGCGTCAGGCCTCGGTCGCGCAAGTAGGCACGTGCCTTGGCCCCTTCGGAGCCATGCAGTCGCTCCTGGAAGAAGGCAGTCGCCATTTCCATGACATCGGTCAGGCTGGCCCGCTGTTTTTCACGCTGCTCAGCCTGTTCGTCGCGCGCCGGCATCGGCACGCCGGCCATGTCGGCAACGCGCTCGACCGCTTCGGGAAAGCTCATGCCGTCGAGTTCGGTCAGAAAGCGGAAATGATCGCCCGAAACGCCGCAGCCGAAACAGTGATAGCGCCCCTTCTTGTCCTCGCAATGAAAGGACGGGGTCTTTTCACCGTGGAACGGGCAGCACCCCCAATAGTCGCCGCGCGATGCGTTCGTCTTCTTCCTGTCCCACGGCACGCGCAGCCCGATCAGCGAGGAGATCGGCACGCGGTCGCGTATCTCATCGAGGAAGGTTGGGGGAAAGCGCATGGCGATCATATAAGCACGGCCACCCGAACTGGCTATCGCTATCGCTGGCAATGCCCGGTTTTCACAGATGGTATCGGCAAATAAAAAAGGCGGCCCCTGTTGGCCGCCTTTTGTTTGAGAAGAGCTCTCCGCTTAGCGCGCGGCAAGCACGCCGGCGATCAGACCGGTCGCGATGCCAACGAGCAGATATTCGTCACCGACACGGATCCACTGCTGGCCGGCGCCCGGGCGACGCAGGCCATAGCGATGATAGTCGCGGATGCCCTGGTAGCGTTTCCATTCCCGATAGCGCTGGCCCGACTTCCAGCGCGGCTCGCGCACCACTTCCTTGCGAACAATCACCCGCTTTTCGACGGTGCGACGATCGTAGCGTCTGTCATAGCGCCGGTCGCCATGCCGCCGCTCTTCATAACGGCGATCCTTGCGAATCGGCTCCTGCCACTGAACCGTGGTGACATTCGACTGCGGCACGGTGATCGCCGCGACCGGCGCGGCAAAGCCCTGCAGGGTCGATGCCGCCAGCATCGAAACGGCCATGGCCGAGAGAATAAGACGTTTCATGGTGTAACTCCTCGTTTGTTCGCATAACGGAATAGAGCTCACAACATGAACCAAAACTGAATGCCAGCATTACAATTTCGTAATGAACATAGGCGTTTAGGGCATGTTTCGCACGTTTCTCAATATCAACTCGGTCGTTGCTCCGTGAAGCAACCATTTGCAACGCCTGGCCGGCTTACGCGTTTCACGTTTCACGATGGCGCCCCGCGCTCTGTCCATGTTCAAATCCGACACCGGTCGCCGCTTGTCGGAGCGTGGCGACGTCAACAGAAATTTATTATCCGGCTAATGTAAGAATCGGCTGTTTTGCCCTATATGTGAACCTCATGACCCGCGCCATTTCAGATCGGGCCGACGCCAGTTTGACGCCACCGGCCACGCATTCATCCGCATGCGGATTGCGATGCGCTGCCAATTGTGCACCGAGGACGTGCCCATGAGCGGCTCGGTCGTTCTTCTGCATCTGGCCGGTGCTGTGGCGCTGATGCTGTTTGCCACGCGCATGGTGAAGACCGGGGTCGAGCGCGCCTATGGTGACGTCCTGCGGCTGAAGCTGCGCGGCACGATGAAGAATCCGCTGCTGGCGGTACTGGCAGGCACGGCGCTGGCGATCGCGCTGCAGAGTTCTACCGCCGTCACGCTCCTGGTCGGTTCGTTCGCCGGAGCCGGCATCGTTTCGGGCATGGCGGGACAGCTTGCCGTGCGCGGCGCCGAGATCGGCTCGGCACTGGTCGTCAAGCTGCTTACCTTCGATCTCTCGCTGATCGTACCGATCTGCCTGATCACCGGCACGATCATGTTCATGGCCACCGAACGGCGAGACTGGCGCCAGATCGGCCGCATCCTCATCGGCGTCGCGCTTCTGCTTTTGTCACTGGAGATGATCGGCCAGGCTTCCGAGCCGCTGCGCGAAAGCGAGCTGCTGCCCGTCATCATCGACTATTTCAAGGGCGACCCCGTCACCGCCTATCTGCTGGCTGCGCTCGCCACCTGGTTGTTCCAGTCAAGCATCGCGGCCGTGCTTTTGATGACCACGCTGGCAGGACGTGGTTTCATCCCGCCGGAACTCGGCATCGTGCTGATTCTGGGCGTCAACCTCGGCTCTTCGATCATCGCCCCTCTGCTCACCCGCAATGCCGAGCCAGCCGTGCGCGTCGTGCCGGTCGGCAATCTTCTGATGCGCGGTCTCGGCTCGCTGGTCATGCTGGCGCTGTTTCTCTCCTTCAAGCCGCCGGTGACGTTCCTGGGCAGCACCGGGCCGAACCAGATCGTCAACGCCCATATTCTGTTCAACGTCATCATCCTGCTCGCAGGTCTGCCGCTGGCTGGCCTCGTGTACAATGTCTCTCGGAAAATCGTCGCGCTGGGTGCGAAGAATGCTCCGGCGGATGCCTTCCAAGTGACCGAACTTTCGGCACTCAACGAGGCCGCGCTCAATGTGCCCTCACAGGCGCTCGGCAACGCCACCCGCGAAGTCGTGCGCGTCTGCGAAACCGTCGAGATCATGCTGAAGCGTGTCATCGACCTTTACGAACAGGCCGACGAAGACAAGATCAGGGCGCTTGCGGCGCTCGATGACCGGGTCGACCAGAAACACGCCGCCATCAAGCTCTATCTCGCCAAGGTCACCAAGAACTCGCTGACCGAAGACGAGGCGTTACGCTGCCAGGAACTCATCGGCGCCTGCGTCAAGCTCGAGCAGGTCGGCGACATCATCGTGCGCAACATGCTGCCCCTGGTCCGCAAGAAGATGGAACGTGGGCTGGAGTTCACACCCGAGGGCTGGCGTGAGCTTACCGCTTTCCACGCTTCGGTGCTTGCCAATGCAAGGCTTGCCTTCAACGTGCTGGTTTCCAGCGACGCCGAAACCGCGCGCCAGATCGTCGAGGAGAAAGACCGGCTGCGCGACCGTGAGAAGCAGACCAGTCAGGCGCATTTCCTGCGCCTGCGCGACGGCTCGCCCAACAGCATCGAGACCAGCACCATCCATCTCGACACCATCCGCGACCTGAAGCAGATCAACTCGCTGCTCGCCTCCATCGCCTATCCGGTGCTGGAAAAGCGCGGCCTGCTCAGCGATTCCCGGTTGCGGGCAAGCTGACAGTCGGGACTATCCAGAAAAACTAAACCCTGATCCACGATTTCTGGATTGCCTGTCGGGCCTGAACATGTTCAGAGGCCCTTCACAAGGCCTTTTTGAGCAGTGCCATGCCGCTTCCGCTGATTGCCCTTTTCCTTGCCGCCTTTGCTTTCGGCACGACCGAATTCGTCATCGCAGGCGTGCTGCCGCAAGTGGCCGAAGGTTTGAACGTCTCGGTGCCGAGCGCCGGCTATCTCGTTTCCGGCTATGCACTCGGCATCGCCATCGGCGGGCCGTTGCTGACACTCGCTACCTCGAGGGTCTCGCGCAAGACGCTTTTGATCGCACTGGCGGTCGCCTTCACCATCGGCCAGGTTGCCTGCGCCGTGGCGCCCGATTTCCTGTCAATGCTGGCGCTGCGCGTAGCGGTCGCCGTCGCGCACGGCGCCTATTTCGGCGTCGCCATGGTGGTTGCCGTTGGCCTGGTGCGCCCTGAACAGCGCGGCATGGCGATCGCGCTCGTCCTGTCCGGCCTCACCGTCTCCAACGTCATAGGCGTGCCGGTCGGCACCGCGATCGGCAATCTCTGGGGCTGGCGCGCCACCTTCTGGGTGATGAGCCTGTTGGGTGTCGCCTCCCTTCTGGCAATGGCAGTTCTCGTTCCCCGCGCCACCGGGTCTTCCAAGAGACCGGCAGGCCTGGCGCAGGAAGTGCGTGCGCTGGGCCGTCAGCAGGTGTGGACCTCGCTCATCCTCATGCTGATGCTGATGCTATGCCAGATGACACTCTACACCTACATCACCCCTTTCCTCGAGGAAGTGACCGGCCTGACCAAGGCGCAGATACCGTGGGTGCTTCTGCTCAACGGTGTCGGCGCCACCATTGGCGTTTTCGTCGGCGGGCGATTGGCGGACTGGAAGCTGATGCCGTCGCTCATAACCATGTTCGCGCTGCAAGCAGTGATGCTGACGATCATCTATCTGGTCAGCCCCTACCCGCTGCCGATGATCGTCGCGATCACGCTGTGGGGAGCGCTCAACTTCTCCATCGGCGCGCCGATCCAGGCCCGTATTCTGTCCTGGACGGCGGATGCCTCAAATCTCGCCTCTTCGCTGATCCCGTCAGGCTTCAACATCGGCATCGCGCTTGCCTCTTCGCTCGGCGCAGTGGTCCTCAGTGCCGGCTACGGTTATCGCATTCTGCCGGTACTCGGTATTGTCGCCATGGTCGTGGGTTTTGCCGTAGCGGTCACCTCCTTCGCTGCTGAACGCCGCAGCGGTCTGCGGCCACCCCTGCCCGCGGGTGCCGCGGAGTAATCGCGAGAAGGTGCCTGCCTACCAGATGTATGGAATCAGCCGATAACGCACGCGGCGGCTGTAGTCGTCATAGTCGACGAACTGGCGCCGCAGTGCCTTTTCCTCGTTAACGGAACGCCATGCCAGGGCGATGCTGAGCACGAGCGCGCCCCAGAGACCGGTCCAGGACCCGAGCAGCAGCGGCATGCCGAAGAACAGGAGCAGCGCGCTCGAATACATGGGATGGCGCACCAGCGCGTAGGGTCCGGTATCGATCACCGTCTGGCCTTCCTGGATCTTCACCACAGGTGCCGCGAAAGTATTGACGTTGAAGGTCCAGAAGCAGCCCGCATAGTTCGCGAGGACCAGGAGAGCCCCCACCACCTGCAACCAGAGTGGCACGGCAGTGAAGTTCGAACGCGCCGCATCCCATGGCATGAAGGCGAACCACAGGCAGAAGGCGAGCACGAACAGTGAAAGCCAGACCTTGTCCCATCCCTCCTGCCCCTTCTGGATCGGCGAGCTCATCCGTTCGCGCAGCAGTTGCGGACTGCGTCGCGAGAGCCAGGCGATAAGGGCGACACCGCCGCCCCCAAACAGGACGATCATGATCCAGCCCGCGGGATAGGCGAGCGTGCCGGCAGCCAGGAAGGTGACCACCGCCATGAAGACCATCCACAGCAACAGCTGCAGATAGTAGCCGACCAGCGTTCTCTGGCCTTTGGCTTGCGATGTCATGTCAGAACCTCATTGTCCCACGGCGCCGCCACGTGGTGCGGCGATCCAGCCGACATACGTCAGATAAAGCCCCACTAGCGTGAGCAGGCCGAAACCTGCCTGGACCAGACCGAGATGCGGCATCGCGGCTGCCGCGCCATGGTCGATCAATTCCGGTGCCGCCATCAGCACGGCCCCACGTAGCGCCAGGAACCAGCCGAACACCGAAATCAGGATGGCAGCGAGGCTGCGCCAATATTGGTGGAAGGCGATGATGACGAGGCCGCACAGCAGCAAAAGTCCTCCGGTCATCCAGACGACGATCCCGTTCTCGAAGAACCCGGACAGCGTCTGCCCCATCGTCGGCGCGCGGTAGATGATGGCGCCGGTGGCGATCGCCACATAGGGACCGATGACGCGAGCGAACGCCCGCGTGCGTATTTCAGCAACAGATGGGCTTGGCATGGAATGCCTCCTGGAAAGCCGACAGGTGCGGACGAGGCTGCCGCAAGCCGGATTGCCGTAACCGGCCGAACCGGTATACATTTTCAGCATATCAAGTATATTCGGAAAATGTCGAATATGTCAATTATGGATGGTCCTCGGCAGCGCTTCATTGACGACATCGCCCGGCTTTTCGTGCCCTGGGGCGTGCCGATGACGGCCGCTCGCCTCTATGGCTACATGCTTCTCATGCCCGATGCCGTCGATCTCGACCGCATCGCCGCCGATCTCGAAATCAGCAAGAGCAGCGCCAGCGTCGCCGCGCGCCTGCTCGAGCAATACACGCTCGTCCGCCGCCGCAGCGTGCGGGGCACCAAGCGCATTCTCTACGAGGTTTCCGAGAATTATGAAGAGATGCTGGCCCAGCAGAACCGGCTGCTGGAGGCGCTGGCCAACCAGTTGCTGAAGGGTACGGAGGCCAGCCCTTCGGACAAGGTTCGGTCACGGCTGCGGGATATGGCCCGGGTCAATTTCGCCGCCCGCGATGCGATGGACGAGATGCTGCGTTCCATGAGCGCCAAGCGCGGTGGCGAAACGACCTGAAACGCCCTCTAGTTCAGCAAACGCACCAGCCATAGCGAGAGCATCGGCAAGGCGGTGAGCAGCGCCAACCGGATCACGTCGGCGATCACGAAGGGCATCACCCCGCGATAGGTCCGGGTGATCGGCACGTCGCCGGCGATCTTGTTGATGATGAACACGTTGAGTCCGATCGGCGGCGCGGCAAGCCCGATGCCGACCACAACCAGCACGAGGATGCCGAACCAGATCGCCACATCCTCGGCACTCATGCCGAAATCCAGCGCCAGCACGATCGGCACGAAGACCGGCAGGGTGAGCAGGATCATCGCCAGTTCGTCCATGACCGCGCCCAGCACGATATAGACGAGCAGCATGCCGACCAGCACCGCATAGGGCGCCATGCCGGAATTGCCGATCATCTCGGCAACCGTGGTCGGCATGCGGGTCAATGCCAGGAAGGCGCCGAACACCTCGGCACCGAGCAGGATCAGGAAGATCATGCCGGAGGTCTCCGCCGTCTGCAGCAGTGCCTCGCGCATGTTGCGGATATTGAGCTTGCGCTGCGCCAGCCCGAAGACAAGCATGACGATGACGCCGACCGCCGCGCCCTCCGTCGGGGTGAAGACGCCGCCATAGATGCCACCCACGACAATGACCGCAACGGCGGCCGCGGGCACCAGTGCGAAATCGGCAACCAGCAGTACCAGTCCGATAGTCGCAGCCAGCACAGCAGCCGTGATGCTGACCAGCCCAAAATAACCGACACCAACGGCGGCCAGTGCGAGCAGGCCACCGGCTGGCCGCGCCCAGGCTGGTTGCGGCAGGCGTTCGACCTCGCGCTCGACCGGCGGCGCAAGCTCCGGCCGGCGCCGAACGACGACGGCAATCGCGATGCAGTAGAAGGCGGCGGCAAGCAGGCCTGGGATGAGAGCCGCCTGGAACAGCTTGGCGATGTTTTGCTCGGCAGTGATGGCATAGATCACCAGGATGACCGAGGGCGGGATGAGAATGCCCAGCGTGCCCCCTGCCGCGATCGTGCCGGTGGCAAGGCCGAGGTCGACGCGGGCCCGGCGCAATTCCGGCATCGCCGCGCGCCCGAATGTCGCCGTGGTCGCGACCGAGGAACCGCAGATGGCGCCGAAGCCGGTACAGGCGAGAATAACGGCCATGGGCAGGCCGCCACGCGTCTTGCCCAGCCGCCGCTCCGCGGCCTGGAACAGGGTTGCCGCCATGCCCGAACGCTCCGCCAGCGCGCCCATCAGGATGAACAACGGTATGACCGACAGCGTGTAGGAAGCGAACTGCCGGTAGGTGTTGGTCTGCAGATAGTAGAACAGCGCATTCCAGCCGGAGAGGTAGGCGTAGCCACCCGCCCCGACCACCAGCATGGCGAGCGCGATCGGCATACGGATGGCGATCAGGACCAGCATCGCCGCGAACCCCAGAAGGGCGAGTTCGACGCCGCTCACGCGCGGCCTCCGAATTTCAAGACGGCAACCGCCAGAGCACCGACGAAGGCCACCGCCGCAAGTGCTGCGCAGATGGCGTAGACCGGCCAAATCGGCCAGGAAATCTGCACCATGGTTTCGTTGTATTGGAAGGATTCCTGCGCACCGGAAACCAGCCCCCAGGCAAAGAAGCCGAGGAAGGCGGCAAGCACGAGATCCCAAACGGCGTCGATCGCTGCATTCATCCTGGCCGGCAGTCGCTGCGTGAAGGTATCGACCGCGATGTGGCCGTTGCGCATCTGCGTGTAAGGCAGGAAGGCGAAGACAGCGACGCCGATGCCGATTTCGACGAATTCATAATCGGCGGGGATCGGTTTGTTGAACAGCCAGCGGCCGATCACGCTCGTCGTTACGATGCCCGCCACGATCAGGATCAGGATGCCGCCGGCAATCGCCACGGCCCCCGCTATTCCTTCGACGGCCCGGGCGAAGCGGCCCGACGGCTCGGATTGCGCCTCCATCAAACCTCCCTCTCCCGGATTTACGCCCCGGCAGGTTCCGCAAAAGTGTCTTGCGGTTTTGCGATAAGAACCTGCGATAAAACACACGCCAGGCAGACGATGCGTGAGAAGCCACGCAAGTCCGCTTGGGCGCAATCGGCCATGGCAGGCATCAAGCCGCGCTGTATTTCGTGATCAGCGCCTTGGCTTGCTCGATCATCGCGGCGCCGTCCAGCCCCTTGCCCTTCATGTCCTCGACCCATTTGTCGCGAACGGGTTGGGTCGCCTCGATCCAGCGAGCCTTTTCTTCCTCACTGATCTCGGAGAGCGTGTTCTTGCCGCTGGCCTTCACCTTGGCCGCCACTTCCGTTCCGACATCGTCCCACATCTTGCCTGCAAGCTTGGCAAAGGTCATGCCAGAATTCTTGTCGAGCACTGCCTTCAGGTCATCCGGCAGGCCGGCATAGCGGTCCTTGTTCATGGCGAGGAAGAAGGTGGTGGTATAGAGCGTTGGCGTGCCGGGAACCGAGGTGTGATAGCGGGTCAGTTCGTCGACCTTGATCGAGGGCACGACCTCCCAGGGGATCACGGCGCCGTCGATCACCTTCTGCGCCAGTGCTTCCGGAGTCTGCGGGACGGGCATGGACACCGAAACCGCGCCGAGCGCCGAAAGCGCCTCGCCGGCCAATCGGGTCGGGTTGCGCAGCTTGAGACCGGCGAGATCCTCCATCTTGGCGATCGGCTTGTTGGTGTGGATCAGGCCCTGGTCATGCGCCCAGAAGGACAAGAGCTTGACGTCCGCAGTCTCCTTGGCGAGATGCGCATCGCCATATTCCTGCGCCGCCGGTGCATTGGCGGTTGCCTTGGGTGCCGCAACGAAAGGCAGCTCGAACACTTCCGTCGAAGGGAAGCGTCCGGGCGTGTTGCCGGGCAGAGTCCAGACGATATCGACGACGCCGTTGCGCGCCTGGTCATAAAGCTGCGGCGGCTTGCCGCCGAGCTGCATGGCCGGATAGATCTCGATCTTCAGCTTGTCGCCGCTGTCGGCGGCCACCTGCTTCGCCCACGGCTCCAGCAGCCTGGCATGCACGTTCGAGACCGGCGGCAGGAAGTGATGCAGTTTGAGCGTCACGCTCTCCTGCGCGCGGGCGCCCGTAGAGCCGAGCAGCGCCGGCGCCGCCAGAAGCGAAGCGGAACCCTGCATGAATTTCCGACGCGAGATGGCCATTCCTATCCTCCCTGGAACAGTCGATAGTTAACGCGTTATCTAGAACGTGGAACTTGTGGGCTGGCAGGAGGCTTGTCAAGCAGATCTGCCCCAGGCCAGCGGCCAAAATTTCACAATGTGAAATTGGTAGCGCCCTTGACCACGGAAGCCAATGCCACGAAACGCGTTTCGAACGATCACTTGCCAACAGCCCGATCAATCCCGCGACAGCTGGACCATAACCAACGCCTTGCCAAGCAGGGTTTCTGTCTCGCCTGCCAGCTCGAAACCGCAACGGCGGTAGAAATTCTCGACTTCCAGCGCGGCGACGACCTTCAGCACCGTGGCACCGGACACTCGAGCACGCTGTCTGGCGTCTTCGACCAGTGCCCTGCCGATACCTTGGCCTGCCATTTCCGGCTCGACGAACAGACCGTCGAGTTCCGCTTCCCTGTTACCGGTCGGCAGTATGATGGCGAAGCCCGCTACCTTGCCATCGACTTCGGCAACCACGGCGGAACCGTCCCGAAGATGCTCGGCAGGCAGATGCACGATGCTTCGGTCCTGAAGCAGGGCACCCCGATAGGCCGGATGCACCAGCGAGGCCCGCCACTGCAACTCTTCGAGTGCTTGGCGCTCGGCGGGACGCGCATGGCGCAGGACCATGAAGGGCCGTTTCGACGCTGTTTTCTCTGCCATGGCGATACCAGCTCAGCTGCCCTCGATTTCGGCCAGTCGCGCTTCCAGGAACCGGCGCTCTGCCGGTTGCCGCGCCAATTCCAGCGCACGTCGATAAGAAGCCTTGGCGGGCTCCATCTGCTTGAGCTTGCGTTGCATGTCGGCGCGCGCCGCATACGCCAGGTGGTAGCCGTCGAGACCACCTTCGCCCAGCACCGCTTCCACCGCTGCCAGGCCCGCCGCAGGGCCGTCGCGCATGCCAATGGCGGCAGCGCGGTTGAGCGATGCCACCGGCGAGGGATCGACACGCAATAGCATGTCATAAAGGCCGACGATCTGCGCCCAGTCGGTGTCCTCGATGCAAGAAGCGCCGGCATGAACCGACGCGATCGCCGCCTGCAGCAGGTAAGGCCCAGCCCGGCGCATGGCAAACGCGCGCTCGACAAGGCCAAAGGCCTCCGCGATCAGGTCTCTGTTCCACAGTGAGCGGTCCTGATTTTCCAGCAAAACGAGGTCGCCCGCGGCGTCGACACGCGCCGTCCGCCGGGACTCATGCAGCAACATCAGCGCCAAAAGACCGATCGGCTCCGGTTCATCGAGCAACCCCACCACCAGCCGCCCAAGCCGGATGGCCTCGGTGCCCAGATCGGTCCGGGTCAGCTCCGGCCCTTCGGTCGCCGCATAACCTTCGTTGAAGACGAGATAGATCACCTTCAGCACGCTTTCGATACGAGCCGGCAATTCGGCGTGATCCGGTACCTCATAAGGGATAGCCTCATCGCGGATCTTCGCCTTCGCACGCACGATCCGCTGCGCGATCGTAGGCGCCGGCGCCAGATAGGCGCGTGCAATTTCTTCCGTGGTCAGCCCGCCGACCTCACGCAGTGTCAGCGCGATGCGCGCGTCCGGTGCCAGCGCCGGGTGGCAGCAGGTGAAGATCAGCCTCAATTCGTCGTCGTGGATCGTTTCCGGCAACACGGTTTCCACCGTGGTGTCGGCCAGGGCATTGAGATCCGGTATGGCCGCGGCGAGCCTGGCCTGCCGTCGCCAGCGGTCGATGGTCTTGAAACGCCCCGTCGAGACCAGCCAGGAATAGGGATTGGCTGGCACGCCATCGACTGGCCAGCGCTGCGCGGCGGCGGCAAAGGCCTCATGCAAGGCCTCCTCCGCCGCTTCGAATCCGCCGAGCAGGCGGATCAGCGTTGCCAGCACGCGCCGTTTCTCGCTGCGGTAGACCGCCTCGATGGTGGCGCGTGCTTCGGCTTCCGTCACTCAGAGATCATCCAGGGTGGGAGGCGGCGTCGAGAAATCCACCGCAGGCCGCACCTCGATCGAGCCGATACGGGCCAGCGGATGGGTGCTGGCCACCCGTGCCGCTTCGTTGAGGTCGCGGGCGTCGATGGCGATGATGCCGCCAAGCATCTCGCGGGTTTCCATGAACGGCCCGTCGGTGGACGACATCTTGCCGTCGCGCACCTGTACGGTCATGGCACTGCTTGGCAGTTCGAGTGCCTCGCCGGCAACGAAATGGCCGCTTTCCTTCAGCTTCTCGTCATGGTTGGCGCACTCGGCAAGCGCGGCATTGGATTCGGCGCTGCCATCGAACAGCTTCTTGGCATCATAGTAGATCAGGCAGATATAGCGCACGGGTCATCTCCTTGCGGTGTGTTGTTGACGCCCCTTGTCGAATGGCTCGACACGGATTCGACATCGCCCGAAAAATTTTCTCGAAAAAATTCCGGTCCTGCGGAAGGCGCCCGAACCGCCGCCTTCCTGCAACAGCGCTGCTAACCCAGCAGCCCCTTCACCACGCCGCTCGCCTTGCCGAAATCCATCTGCCCGGCGAATTTTTCGCGCAACGCGGCCATCACCTTGCCCATGTCCTTCACGCCGGCCGCACCTGTCTCGGCAATGACGGCGCGGATCGCCGTTTCCGTCTCGGCGGCGTCCATCTGCCTGGGCAGGAAGTCGCGGATGATGGCGATCTCGGCGCGCTCATTGGCCGCGAGTTCCGGCCGGCCGCCATCCTCGAAGGCCTTGGCCGATTCCTCGCGCTGCGTCACCATCTTGGCGAGGATCTGCAGGATCTCGTCGTCGCTGGCCGCATCCTTGGCATTGCCGCGGTTGGCGATGTCGCGATCCTTGATCGCCGACTGGATCAGCCGCAGCGTGGTGAGCCGCGGCTTGTCGCCCGCCTTCATGGCTGCCTTGACCTCTTCGGTGACCTTCTCGCGCATCGTTCTTCTCCTTGGTTGACCTGATAAATGGCATTTCAGCCGAAATCACAAGCTTGCGGCACGAATCCCGCCCTGGCGTGCCTTGTGGCGATTGACCCTGCCCGCCCCTTCACTTATGGGAAGGCCTTGCAACCAAACTGGTTACATGGATTGGCGTGGGCAAAGCTGCCCGGCGCTTTTTGGCGCGCAATCTGAAACCGGAACGGTTGCTTCTTGTCCGCCTCTTGATGGAGAGCCCGCCATGGCCGCCGCGACCACCCCCTGGACCACCGAAAAGCCGACCGCCCTTCTGGTTCTGGCGGATGGCACGGTCATCGAAGGGCGCGGCCTCGGCGCTACCGGCTCGGCCGTCGCCGAAGTCTGCTTCAACACCGCGCTCACCGGATACGAGGAAATCCTCACCGACCCCTCCTATGCCGGTCAGATCGTCACCTTCACCTTCCCGCATATCGGCAATGTCGGTACCAATGACGAGGACATCGAGGATCTGAACCCCGCGGTGCGCGCCGGCGCCGTTGGCGCCATCTTCAAGGCCGACGTGACCGACCCGTCCAGTTTCCGCGCCGCCGGCCATCTCGACCAGTGGCTGAAGCGTCGCGGCATCGTCGCCCTTTCCGGCATCGACACGCGCGCGCTCACCGCGTTGATCCGCGAGAAAGGCATGCCCAATGCGGTCATCGCGCACGCCCCTGACGGCAAATTCGATATCGCTGACCTGAAGCGCCGCGCCGCCGCGTGGTCGGGTCTCGTCGGCCTCGACCTCGCCAAGGAAGTCACTTCCGGCCAGTCTTCGGTCTGGAAGGAAACACCCTGGGCCTGGAATGAGGGGTATGGTGAACAGGCCGAGCCCACCATGCATGTGGTGGCGATCGACTACGGTGTGAAGCGCAACATCCTGCGCCTGCTCGCCGGCCTAGGCGCCAAGGTCACCGTGGTGCCGGCCAAGACAGGCGCCGAGGAGATTCTGGCCATGAAGCCGGATGGCATCTTCCTGTCCAACGGCCCTGGCGATCCGGCCGCCACCGGCGAATATGCCGTCCCGGTCATCCAGGGGCTGCTCAAGACCGATATCCCGGTGTTCGGCATCTGCCTCGGCCACCAGATGCTGGCGCTGGCGCTCGGCGGCAAGACCGAGAAGATGCACCAAGGCCACCACGGCGCCAACCATCCGGTCAAGGATCACACCACCGGCAAGGTCGAGATCGTCTCGATGAATCACGGCTTCGCGGTCGACTCCAAGTCACTGCCGGAAGGCGTTGAAGAGACTCATATTTCGTTGTTCGACGGCTCGAATTGCGGCATCACGCTGAAGGGTCGTCCGGTCTTCTCCGTGCAGCATCACCCGGAAGCCTCGCCGGGTCCACAGGATTCGCACTATCTGTTCCGCCGCTTCGCCAACCTGATCCGCGCCAAGAAGGGCGAACCGGCGCTGGCCGAACGGGCTTAACGTCTCAACTTCGATAAATGAAAAGGCGGCCTCAGCCGCCTTTTTCGTTTCAATGACCACCAGCAGCCCCTTCCTGGGCGTGCATCTGTTCGACCTCCTTCGGCGTCGGTTTCGCCACCTTGGTAACGAAGACAAGCACCGACATGGCCAGGAAGAATGCAGCCAGCAGATAGGGAGCGCCGCCGAACAACACCGGAGCGTTCGGCCCGGTGAACCACGAGAAGATCGCCGTATAGAGCAAGGGCGTGATGATCGAGGTGATCGAGAAGATCGAGGTCATCGCACCTTGCAGCTCGCCCTGTGCCGAGGGCGGCACCTTGGCGGCGGCAAGACTGCGCAGCGGCGGATCCGCGAGCGCCTCCAGGCAGCCGGCCACGATGACGGCGTAGATCATCCAGCCCTGCATGGCGAAGGAATAGCCAATGGCGCTTGCGGCCGTGAAGGACAGTCCGATCGCGGCTGTCTTCCACTCGCCAAGTGCGGGAATGACACGCGGCAGGATCGTCGCCATGACGATAGCCCCGCACAATCCGAAAGCGCCGAGCGAAAAGCCGATCTGCTGCTCGCTCCAGCCATAGCGATAGGTGGAAACGAACGACCAAACCGCCGGATAGACCATATGGCCGAGCGTCATCAGGAAGAACACCAGTCCGATCCAGCCGATGCCTTCATAGTTGCGCATCTGCATGAGCGTGCCGACCGGATTGGCACGTTTCCACTCGAAGCGGCGGCGATGTTTCTTGTCCAGCGTTTCCGGCAGCAGGAAATACCCGATGATAAAATTGAGAAGGGCAAGTCCGGCAGCGAAATAGAACGGCACGCGCGGCCCGAATGTGCCGAGCAGACCGCCGAGCACAGGACCGATGACGAAGCCGACGCCAAAGGCGATGCCGAGCAGGCCGAAATTCTTGGCCCTGTTCTCATCGGTCGAGATGTCGGCGATGAAGGCCGAAGTGGTCGAGTAACTGGCACCGGAAATGCCGGCAAGCACCCGCCCGATGAACAGCATCGGATAGGACCAGGCGATGGCGCAGATCAGGTTGTCGATCGAAAAGGTCAGCACCGAGGCAAGCAGCACCGGGCGACGGCCGAAGCGATCGCTGAGGCCGCCGATGATCGGTGCGAACACGAACTGCATGGCGGCATAGACGAAGAACAGCCAGCCGCCCTCGATGGCCGCCTCGCTCACACCAACGCCGGTCAGTTCCTGCAGATAGGCCGGCAGCACCGGCATGATGATGCCGAAGCCGATAATGTCGAGCAAAAGGGTGGTGAAGACGAGGATTAGGCCTCGTCTGGCGGTCTTGGCTTCCAACATGATGGCACGTCCCTCATCCGCCTCGTTACGGCGGGACGGCTCTTATAGGGGAAGCTTGCCATAAGAACAATGAAAGAACGGGCACTTAGTCTCTCTCCTGACAGCAGCCGTCAGGAGAAGGGCCGTTTTGTGAAGTAATGTTCTCTCGTCTTTCCTTCCATGCCGCGAGACCGGCACCTGGTGCCGCCTCGACGCCATGTCAGATCGGATTGTTGAAGGTGTCGCAGGACGACAGCTTGCCCGAATCGAAGCCGGCCTTGAACCAGCGCTGGCGCTGCGCCGAGGTGCCATGGTTGAAGCTTTCCGGCACGACATAGCCCTGCATCTTCTTCTGCAGCGTGTCGTCGCCGATCTGCTTGGCCGCATTCAATGCCTCTTCCAGATCACCCTGCTCCAGAATGCCCTTCTGCGCGGTGAAACGGCCCCAGACACCGGCGAAGCAATCGGCCTGCAGTTCGACCCGCATCGACATCTGGTTGGCGTCGGCCTCGCTCATGCGCTGCCGCATCTGGTTGAACTTGGGCAGTACACCGGTGAGGTTCTGCACATGGTGGCCGACCTCATGCGCGATCACATAAGCCTCGGCAAAGTCGCCGGAAGCGCCGAACTGCCGCGACAGTTGATCGAAGAAGGCCGTGTCCAGATAGACCTTATGGTCGCCCGGGCAGTAGAACGGCCCTGACGCAGAACTGGCAAAGCCGCAGGCGGAACGGATCTGACCGGAGAACAGCACGAGCTTCGGCTGCTCGTAAGTCAGGCCATTGGCCTGGAAAACACCGGTCCAGACGTCTTCCGTTTCGGCCAGGATGGTCGCGACGAACTGCTTCATCTCGTCATTGGCTTGTGCACTCTGGCCTGGCTGGTCGGATTGGCTGATCTGACTGTTGTCGCCGGGCAGCAAGCTGCCGCCACCGCCGCCCAGCACCTGGATCGGATCGATGCCGAGGAACTTCAGCCCGAAATAGAGCACCACGAGAATGATGATGGTGGACAGGCCGCCACCACCGGCACGGCCACCGATCGGAATGCGGAACTGGCCAGGTCCGCCCCCAAGACCGCCCGGCAAACCGCCGCCGCCATTGCTGCGGTTGTCCTCGATGTTGTCACTCTGCCGGCGACCCTTCCAGAGCATGGCAACTCCTCGCATAGACTAGCCTCGGCCGCCTGGCCGAACATGATCAGTGTTATCGCAACGGTTGCGGCAAGTCACAGGATTTTTCGTTGTGCAAGCACGCTTGCCGGACCACGAAATCTCCTCCTGTGACCGTCAAAACGCCAGCCAGAACAACCGTTTGTAAACCATTCAGTAACCATAATCGCAATAAAACCACCACATTCTCAAGGGGATAGCTTGGCTGTGGTTTCGTTTGGACGCCGTCTGGCGCGTGTCTTCACTTTTGTCTTCATCGTTGTAACGAGCGCTGCCTGCGGTACCGCCAGCCACAATATGGCGGGCGGTGAGACCAGGCTCGCCTTCGTCGCCGAACCAACGCAAACAGCAACCAGGGATGCCGGCGCCACCCCTCCGCTATCCTTTGGCGGCCTCGCCGGCCGCACGGTGACGGTCGACAGCGTCTCAGACCTCAGGCTGCGCAAGCACGAAGTGGCACTGACCTTCGATGATGGCCCGGTGCCTGGCCGCACGCCCGCCGTGCTCGACGCGCTTGACAAGGTCGGCGTGAAAGCGACCTTCCTGATGGTCGGTCAGATGGCGCATGCCTATCCCAGGCTGGTGCGCGAAGTGGCCATGCGCGGCCACACCATCGGCACCCATACGCAGAGCCATGCCAATCTCACACAGGTCAGCACGCCAGACGCTGAAGCACAGATCAACAGTGGTATGAAGAACGTCTCGGATGCATTGGTGCCGACACGTTATCGCGCCGCGCCCTTCTTCCGTTTCCCTTACCTGACCTCAACGCCACGGCAGCGTCGGCAACTGGCGGCGCGCGGCATCACCGTCATCGACGCCGACATCGATTCCAAGGACTATTTCCAATCGAGTCCCGAACAGCTGCGCCAGCGCACGCTCGCTCGTGTCGAAGCGCGTGGTTCCGGCATCATCCTGATGCACGATATCCATGCGCGCACCGGCAAGATGCTGCCGGCCCTGCTGGCAGATCTCAAGGAGCGTGGCTACAAGGTGGTTCGCCTGGTGCCCGGCGGTCGCGCCGAAAACCTCTTGGTGTCTTCGCTCACCCACAACATGAGCGCCGGCTATCCAGCACCGAAGACCATGCGGAACTGAGCCGCCCTACAATCCCTTCGCCATGGCGCGCCGGAATGCCTCCAGCGTTTCGGCGCTGACATGGTGCTCGATGCCCTCGGCATCAATGCGGGCGGTTTCGGCACTCACGCCGAGTGCACGCAGGAAAGCTTCCACCGTCTGGTGACGGATACGGCTCTCGTCGGCAACCTTGCGCCCCGCTTCCGTCAGGAACACGCCGCGATAGGGCTTTCGCGAAACCAGCCCATCGGCGCACAGTCGAGTCAGCATCTTGGCCACAGTCGGTTGGGCCACGCCAAGCCGGGCGGCGATGTCGACCTGGCGTGCTTCGTTACCGTCCTCGATCAGGTCGGCGATCAGTTCGACATAGTCTTCCACCAGCGCGCTGCGGCGCGCTTCGCGAGTGTGCCGAAACCCTTCTGAATGCACCTCCGCATCCGGCAACGGCTCGTCGCGCGGGACTGATCGTGGTCTCGACGCCAATCGCTTCTCCTTGACATGCAGACAGCCGGTTCAACCAGCGTTCTGCTTTTATAGCACAGGCTCTGATTTTTCAGCGCCTTTTCTATTTTCGTTCGAAAGGTCGAAAAATCCGCCGTTTCAGCGCGCGCCGTATCGCCCGAAGCACCTTCCAAGCCGCCTTTAGGCGAAAATCGAGATGCGATCAAAAAGCCGAGACAATAAAATATAGCATATTGCATAATGTTGAGCGACGGCATAAATTTGAATTGCTAGACAATCCGCAATCCAGCAGGACTTCGCATGCAAGACGCCGACGTCGCCGAAACCATGCCCTCCGGAAAGGCCTTCTTCCGGTCGATGGGCGACGGCCGACCGAGCCTGCCGGAAGTCAACTCCTCCATCGCCGTGCCCACCACCGGCACCTGGCTTCGCCGCCTGTTCGCCTTCATGGGTCCCGGTTATATGGTCTCGGTTGGCTATATGGACCCGGGCAACTGGGCCACTGACCTCGCGGGCGGCGCGCAGTTCGGCTACACGCTGCTCTTCGTCATCATGCTGTCAAACCTGATGGCGATCCTGCTGCAGGCACTGGCCGCTCGCCTCGGCATCGCCACCAGCCGCGACCTCGCCCAGGCCTGCCGTGCCTATTATCCCAAGCCCGTTGCCTACGCCTTGTGGGTGGCCTGCGAACTCGCCATCATCGCCTGCGACCTCGCCGAAGTGATCGGCACGGCCATCGCGCTCAATCTTTTGTTCGGCATTCCGCTCATTGGCGGCGCACTCATCACCGCGCTCGATGCTTTCCTGGTGCTTTTGTTGATGAACAAGGGTTTCCGCTATCTCGAGGCCTTCGTGATCGCGCTGCTCATCATCATCTTCGGCTGCTTCGCCATCCAGATCTTCGCGGCGGCGCCCGAGCCGGGTTCGATCCTGCACGGCCTGTTCGTGCCGTCGTCCGAGATCGTCACCAATCCGGCCATGCTCTACATCGCCATGGGCATCATCGGCGCCACCGTGATGCCGCATAATCTTTATCTGCACTCTTCCATTGTGCAGACCCGCGCCTATCCGCGCACCGAATCCGGCAAACGCGACGCCATCAAATGGGCGACGCTGGATTCCACCATCGCGCTGATGCTGGCGCTGTTCGTCAATGCCGCCATCCTCATCGTCTCGGCAGTCGCCTTCCACGGCAGCGGCAACCAGAATGTCGCCGAGATCGGACAAGCCTATGAGCTGCTGTCGCCACTGCTTGGTCTCGGCATCGCCTCTACCCTGTTCGCCATCGCCTTGCTCGCTTCGGGCCTCAACTCGACGGTGACGGCGACCCTGGCCGGCCAGATCGTGATGGAGGGTTTCCTTCATCTGCGCATACCGCAATGGGCACGCCGTCTGCTCACCCGTGGCCTCGCTATCATCCCGGTGGTGATCGTCACGGCGCTCTACGGCGAAAAAGGCACGGCGGAGCTGCTGGTGCTCAGCCAGGTCATCCTGTCGATGCAGCTCCCCTTCGCGGTGATCCCGCTGGTCCACTTCGTCTCGGACCGCAACAAAATGGGCTCATTCGCCATCCCCAGGGGAGTAGCGATCCTGGCTTGGGTGGTAGCGGCGGTGATCGTTGGTCTGAACCTAAAGCTGCTCTACGACACCTTCACCGGTCTCGTTTGAGGCAGTCGCCACACGGCTGTCCAAGAAATCGGCTATGTTGCGGCAGTGCTGATATTGTGTCCGCGCCGCCGCAAGGTTTTCTAAGTATCCATGAGCCGTGTCGCCGAAGCCCGTCGTTTTTACGCCCGCCTGCTGGCCTCGCATGCCGGAGCGCAAGATCCGCGCCTCGAGGAGGCCTTTGCCGCGATACCGCGCGAAGCCTTCCTTGGTCCCGGCCCCTGGACGGTGATCACCACCCCTTGGACGGCGCGCAACGGTCGAAACACGGTCGAGACGCCAAGCGCAGATCCGGTCCATATCTATCAGAACCAACTGGTGGCGCTGGATCGCGATAAAGGCATCAACAACGGCGAACCGCTGCTGCACGCCATGTGGATGACGAAAATAGCGCCAAAACCGGGCGAACATGTCACCCATATCGGCGCCGGCACCGGCTATTACAGCGCCATCCTGTCCAGGCTCGTGGAGCCTGGCGGCAAGGTAACGGCCTACGAATATGAGGCCCATCTTGCCGCTCGTGCCGTCGACAATCTTGCCGGTTACACGAACGTGACTGTCATCCACGGTGACGCCGTGCGCGAAGAATTGCCGCCGTCGGACGTCATATACGTCAATGCCGGCGCCATTGCCCCGCCCGTTTCCTGGCTGCAGGCGCTGAAACCGGGAGGCCGGCTGGTCTTTCCCTGGCGGCCGGTGGAAAAGGTCGGTCTTGCGGTCATGGTGACGCGGCAGGAAAAGGGCTTTGCCTGTCAGCCCTTCATGCGCTCTTGGTTTATCCCCTGCATCGGCGCCTCGCATCCGGACACCACTCCCGGTGCAACCGTCAAGGTGCCGACTTCCGCCCAAGCCAAGCGCAGCCGTTCCGTGTTTCTGACCAGACAGAAGGCTCCGGACGCAACCGCCATCGCTATCTTCGGCGATGTCTGGTTCTCGTCGCGAAGCCTTGATCCCCGAAAGTCGGCCTGACCCCTATTCGGCTGGCATGGCCACCGGCCGTGCGGCGCGCTGGCTGAGCAGCAGCACGCCAAGGCCGGCGATAGGAAACAGGGCCGCCGCGATACCGAGATCGGCCGTGCCGCCATATTGCAGAACCAGACCGCCAACGACCGCGCCCAGCGCCACACCGAGATAGAGCGCCGACGCGTTGAGCGAGAGCACGATGGGAGCAGCATCCGGTGCCAGTTTGACGATGCGGCTGGCCTGCGCCGGCGGGAAAGCCCAGCCGATCAGGCCCCAGGCAGCGACCAACACGAACAGCACAGGCCCTGCGAACGGATGCGGCAGCAAAGGCACCGCCGAGATCAACGCCAGAACGATGGTGACCAGCCCGAACGACCACGCGACGGTACGCGTCGCGCCGAAGCGGTCCGCCATCTGGCCGCCGGTGATGTTGCCGGCGACGGCGCCGACGCCGAAGGCAAGCAGCAAACCAGGCAGGGCGATCTCACTCAGACCGGCCCCTTCGATCGCCAGTGGCGCAATGTAGGAGAAGACCGTGAAAGCGCCGGTCAGGATCAGCAGGGTCTGGACGAGGATCGGCAGCACGCCGGGACGCAACGCTGCCCGCAATCGTTCCCGAAGCGGCAATCGCGTACCGATCAGCCCACGTGGCAGGCGCCAGGCCAACACCAGTCCCGCCAGCGCGCCGAGCGCCGCCACCGCGAAGAAGGTGCCGCGCCAGCCGGCGAAGGTTCCCAAAAGCGCGCCGAGCGGCGCGCCGACCGCCACCGCGACGGTGGTGCCGCCGACCACGACGGAAATCGCACGGGCGCGGTGATGGGCGTCGACCAGCGACACCGCCGTTGCCTGTGCCGTTGCGGCGAACAGCCCTGACGCCAGAGCCATCACGATGCGCGCGGCAAGCAACACTGCGAAGGAAGACGAAAGCCCGGCCACGACATTGCCGAACACGAAGAATGCCAGCGTCCACAGGATGATGCGACGACGGTCCCAATCGCCGGTCAGTGTCGCCAGAACCGGCGCGCCAACCGCATAGGCCAGCGCAAAGGCGGTGATCAGCACACCCGCCACCGGCACTGAGATGCCGGCATCAGCCGCAATCTCCGGCAGCAGGGCGGAAATGACGAAACCCTCGGTCGAGATGGTGAACGAACCGAGCGCAAGCCAATAGAGGCGCTTGTCCATGGGAAATCCTTAGTTCAAAGATTATTGAACAATTGAACTTGCTTTGGCGATTTGTCAATCGCCCGCGACGAGGCTTTGTTCAAAAAACATTGAATATTTGAACAAGGGTTGGCTGTTTTTCAATTCCATGGCACAAGGTTCCTGCCAGCCTCATGTCAGTGGACCGTCGAAGCGCACGGTTTGCCGGCGCATTGAACCAGGCCGAAAACGGCCCTACCTTGAGCGCATGTCCCCTATTGAGCGCGTGTCTATGACCCTGCCGCACCCGACCACCGATCAGATCAGCCTGCCGCTGGTGCTCTCCGTGCTTGGCGACCCGACCAGGCTGGCCATCGTCGCCCACCTCGCCCATCGCGAAGGCGGCAAGGGACGGATGAACTGCAGTCAATTCCTGGCGCTGGGATCAAAGACCAATCTCAGCTACCACCTTGCCAAGCTGCGCGAGGCGGGGGTCACCCGAACCGAAGTGGTCGGCACCCAGCGCTTCCTCACGCTGCGCCGCGAGGACCTCGACCAACGCTTCCCCGGCCTGCTCGACAGCATCGTTGCCGGCGTCGAATTCGCAGCAATCCCCAAGATAGAGGAATCGGTCGAAATGGCGTGAAAAACGCCTTTCGTCTCACCTTCGCGACCCGTGAAACTATTTTGCAAGGCGTTTCGAGAAGGCATCTAAAGGCGGCTACGCCTTGAACAGCTCGTTGTAGATGCCGACCCATTTCTTCAGCGGCTCACCCGCATCCGCAGGCGTCAGCATCCTGTATTTGAAGTCTGCGGTAACAGGGCTGGTTCCCGGCTCCTTGGGTGGAACGCGCGGATCGGCGGGCGGATAACCCGCCTCGCGAACCAGTTCTTGCCCTTCTTGCGAGCACAGATATTCGATGAACAGCCTGGCTGCATTCGGATGCGGCGCGTTCTTGGCAAGGAAGATGGCTCCAAGATGCCCCACGAACGGTTCGGTTCTCGCGGCCTTGACCGGAGCTCCCTTCGCCTGGCTGATATAGGTCTGGTGATTATAGATCATCAGCCCGATCGGATACTGACCGGCAATGACGTTATCCAGAACCACGCGCTGGTTGCCGGCAACGTTGACGATCCTCTGCTTCGAGAGCTTCTTCAGATATTCCATGCCCTTTTCGTCGCCCATGACGTTCAACACATTGGCGATGAAACCGGCTGGGCCTGATAACGCGGGCGTATCGGCCCAGGCCATCCTGCCTTCCCATTTCGGATCGAGCAGGTCCTCATAGCTCTTGGGCGCTTCGTCCTCGCTGACAAGATCGGTGTTGTAGCCGGTGGTCAGATAGATCGAATAGATGGCAGTGTAGTAGCCGTCCTTGTCCTTCATATCTGGCGAGAACGACGCGGCATTGGACGGCCGGAACTGACCGACAAGGCCGGAGGCCAGCAAGGGCGGAAAGACGGCGCCTGATGAGTCGAACAGGTCGGCCAGGTTTTGGCCGGCATTCGCCTCACTTCGCATGCGCAGCACGGTCTCTGCCTCGGTGACCGAGGTAAACCGCACATCGATGCCGTAGCGCTGCTTGAATCCAGCCGCCACTGGCCGTACCAGCTGATTGACCACGATGCCCGTATACCAGGTGATGCTACCCTCTTCGCGGGCCCGCGCGACAAGCGCCTCATCCGGCTCCGCGAAGGCTCTTCCGCCCATTGCGCTGACTGTCAGCGCCGATGTCGCCGTGACCAGCAATTCGCGTCTCGTAAGCATCGCAACTCCCTCTTGCGTTGGCATAACGCCGGGGAATTGTCGGTCCGGTGAAATCTCCACGTCAAAGGAGTTTAGCTGGCTGTACCGGTGAGATTTACTCATCTCACCGTTGTTTGGACCACTATTGCTCGGGAATTATGAACGGAGGGAACCGCAGCGAATCCGCTCCGCATTTGTGCCAGGTCATTTCGGCGCTCGCCTGATCCTTCTTGCCAAGACACCAGTTCCGCTCGTTTAGCGCCGCACCATAGACCGATCGCGAAAGGCATGCCGCCGCGACCTTGACATCTCCACCGGGGGCACCGCGGCAGGTTGAATTGCTCTCCTTCCAGAGCGTGATCAGTTCCTCAGGCGTTTCGGACGCGTCGGGAAACTGCATGTCCTCGGCCTGCGCGGCCCATGTGGAGAGCAGGCCGGCAACAGCGATGGCAAGCAGTCTCATGATCGGTCTCCGTTGCTGTGCCCGCCGGAAAGTACCATGTCACGGGATCTGGCCCGGACAAAGAGGCACGCTGCACATCAGCTTGCGGCGAGATCAGCTATCGGGAAGAAACGTTTATCTCTTCCACCTCAGGGGCGATCGGGAACGGATTGACCGAATAGGAGTTCGAAGTCAGGCCGCTGCCGGTGCGAATGATGATGCGCTCTTCCTTGAACCGCTCGAAGGTGGCGCGGGAAATCCGCATCGATTTGCCCCTGGAATCGGCAGCGGCGACTTTGTTCGACCAGGGAAAATAGGTGATGGTCGCGACACGCTTGAGAAAGCGCTTTTCCTTGTCGCTCAGCTCGATTGAAATGCCTGCTCCACCCATGTCGCGACAATACGAACAAGCCGGAATTTGTCCAGCAGGACGAGAGACGGGCATGCCTGCCTCAAACCACGCAGTATGCTGCTCTTCCTGGTTGAGGGCAGCCGGCCTGAATGTGCTATTTGGCAACAGCCAGGACGATGGCGATTATGATAAGAAGTGGACCCATCCACTTGAAATGCTTGATAAGATGGCTCCACCACGCCGGCTGCCCGGGATTGGCCTGAATCGGAAACGCAAGCAGCCCGAATCCGATCCCGGACATCCAGAGCCCAACACAGAACATGATGAACTGGTCGATGTAGTCGGCGACCATTTTGCGCTCCCGTTCCAACCATTGCCAAAACAACGGAAGGCAACTTCGCTTGAAAATCAAGGGAGGGGTCGTTGGGCGCGACCGGGACCTGAAATACTCGACTATGGCTTACGCATTTCATCCCGTCGAACCGGCCGGTGGAGCCGTATGGTTCACGCACCACTGTACTGGCCTCCGCAACAATACAGATTGTCGGATTCGTATTGCACTGTCCCTGTCCACGCCATTCCCGCTTTCGTAAGACCAGCACATGAACACGGCTGACAGATCACCCGTTCGGATCGGCGCTCTGGTCCCGCTGACCCAGCCTGGCTGGGTCGAGGCGGGCCGGCACTTGCTTGCCGGGATCGAGTTGGCCGTCGACGACGTCAATGAAGCCGGCGGAATCGTCGGAAGACCACTTGAGCTGGTAATCCGGGATACCGCGGCCGATCCCCGAAGGGCCGCGGCGGCAGTGGACGAGCTGGCGAACCTGGGCGTATGTGCCCTGGCTGGAGAGTATCACAGCGTCGTCGCTCGCGCCGCCGCTGCCAGGGCGGATGCCCTCGGCCTGCCGTTCCTCTGCTCATCCGCGGTTCTCGACGCGCTCACCGAGCAGCCGACGCAATGGGTCGCCCGCCTCGCCCCGGCGCAGTCCCGCGGCTGGCAAGTCTTTGCCGACTACTTGCTTGGCGCAGGTCACAGCCGAATTGCATTGGCAGTCGATCAGAGTGTCTACTGGGCCTCCGGAGCCCGTATTCTGCGCGACCATCTCGGTCGACATAGCGGCACCGTCATCGAACTCGACGCGCGTTCGCTCGCCCCCTCAGCGGTATGCGACGAACTCGTCGACAACCGCGCCACGGCCCTGCTTCTTCTGGTCGGCTACCCCGAACCGGCAGTGTCCCTTGTCGAGGCCGTCCGCCGCGACCGGCGCCTCGCCGAAATCATGATCGGCGCGCCGGCGGGGCAGCCGGAATTTGCCGAATTTGCGACATTGCTGGGCCAGGACAGCGCCGCGATCCCGTTCCTGCGCTACCTGCCCGAGCGTCTGAGCCCCCTCGGTGCGCGCGTTGACGTGGCTCTTCGTCGGCGGCTGGCGGCAATGCCTTCCTTTGTCGCCTTCGAGGGTTACGACACGATCGCCGTCCTCGCGGAGATGCTGCGTTCCTGTGGTGTCGATCGGGATCGCATCGCCGAAGCCTGGTCGTGCATCACAGTGAAAGGTACCCGCGGACAAATCCGTTTCACCCGCACACCAGGCATCAGCGTGTGGCAATGGGTCTGGGCGCCAATCCAGGTCGTTGAACGGAATGCGACGGAGCCGGGCGGCTTTCGGGTCCTCCACGCAGGCTGAGCCGAAACACGGCTCTATTACAAGCTGCCTCACGATGTGCTCAGCTGCTCACAATCCCGCCCCTCCTTTGCCCGAAACCGGATCTACGTGACGATTTCGTGACTGTTTTGCGACAGGAGAGGAACCGTGGCGACAGGTCTTCATGGCGGACATCCCACAACCGTCGATCTTGCCCGTGGGATGGATCAGTTCGGGCTTTTGCTCACTGCATTCCTGTTCGTTGGCGCGACGACCGCTTTCGCGGCTTTCGTCGCCGTTTGGGCGCCGGATTTTCGGCCGTTGCTTTTGCAGGAAGACGGCATCGTCGAAATGGCCACCGCCGTCTTCTTCGCGGTGGCAGCCATCGAGGCCGGCATTTCAATCGCCACCTGGGGACTGCGGCTGCCGCTTCTTCTGGCGGGCCTGATCGGCTTTGCCGAGCTGATGGACGAAACCAGCTTCGGTTCGCGCCTGCTCGGCTTCCAGCCGCCGCCGCTTTATGGTGGCGGGCAGCTGGACGGCTTCCATGATCTGCTGATTGTCGTCTTTCGCCTGATGCGTGACCTGAACCCGCTCCTCGCCTGGCTGCTGGTGGGACTGATGCTTGCGGCCTCCGTCGCGCTGGTGGCTTTTGTGGCGATGCAAGTCCTGAGAGGTTTCAGGGGCGATCCGAAACGTCTCTCGACCCACACACTGCTTTTTGCACACTTTCCCTTTATCGGCCTGGCACAGGTCATCGACATTTCCGCCTCCTCTTCGCCCGCCCTGTCGGCGATGGAAGAGGTCTTCGAGCTTGACGCGGCGATCCTGCTTGCCTTCTACGCTCTGCAGCAGGCACGCGAGGCGCGGTTTGCCAATATCGGGCGGTCGTAGCCATACGCTTGCTCGCGTATCGTATCGGACCGGACAAGCAACGTTGGGAACATGACGCGATCACAAACCGCTCGTCTCGCCATTCCTGCGTTCTTGTCCATGCTCGTCTCGATAAGCACGGCCGTTGCGGCCGAAAGCGTCGAGACCATCGTGCTGATCCGCCATGGCGAAAAACCGGCGCAAGGGCTGGGACAGCTCAGTTGCCAGGGCCTCAACAGGTCGTTGCGGCTACCTGCCGTGATCAAGGCCCGCTTCGGCATTCCCGCCGCTATTTTCGCGCCCAATCCGGCCGACAAGAAAACCGATCAGGGCACGGCGTATGACTATGTCAGGCCCCTTGCCACGGTCGAGCCGATGGCGGTCGCGTTCGTGTTGCCTCTCAATGTCGGCATTGGCGTCGAAGATATTTCGAAGCTCCAGGATGAGCTCGAAGACAAGGCCTATGCAAACGCACTGGTCGTCGTTGCCTGGGAGCACAAGCAACTGGTCAAGCTGGCGCGCAAGTTGATGAAGGACCATGACGGCGATCCCGATACCGTGCCCAAATGGAAGGGCGACGATTTCGACGGCATCTATGTCGTGCGGCTTACGCGCAAGGATGGCGACACCACAGCGACATTCCAGACGGCGCAGCAAGGGCTCGACGACCTGCCCGAGACCTGCCCCGACCGTTAGAGCAGCTTCCGGCAAAAGCGTGCAGCGGCTTTCCGTCCGGAATTGCGTAGAAACAAGTAGCTAGAGCATTTCCGTGTTTCCGTAAAAACGGAAACGCTCCAGATCGGCGCGCAGCGTCCGAGACGCCGGCGAAACGGGGCGCGCAGGTAATCCCATCGACCGTGAAGCGGTTCACATCCACCCTTCACGTCCTGCTGTAGACAAAACATGCCCTGGCGGGCGTGGGCCGTGTTCCCGGCATGAGTACCGTTGGCGGGGGCCGGGATGGGAAGGTCACGGAGGCGGGTCATGGAACCAATGTTCTGGATAGCGGGAATCGTGATCCTTCTCATCCCGTTTGTCGGCACGCTGGCTATGCGGAACTGGTTGACGAGCTTGCTTGCCGTGGCCGTTTTGGCCTTCATCATTTCCTGCTTCTGGATTTGGCAGGAATACCGCTACAGCGGCGACGACGCCGCGCAGGCTCTGGCCAGGATCGTCACAGGCATCTGGCTTGCCGGACTTGCCGGGGGATTTGCAGTTAATATCGGGCTGCTCTGGTTGCGCCACCGCAAGCGCATAGCCCCGTTGGCGCGCATTCGCTGAAACTGTGAACCGGGCCCGTCACCGGTCTTTCGGATTGCCGAAATCCGGATCGCGCGGCCTTGAATAAGTATCAATCCTGGGAAGACTATCCTCGATCGCGATAAAGGGCAGCCTTAGCTCCCAATAGGCATGGGCGACCGGAGAAAATGTCTCCGGGGCGTCCATGAAACCGATGCTGAGATAGAGTTCGTTCGGCAGGCCTTCGTCGCGATAGCCTATGGAAGTGCCACATTCGCCGCAGAAGCAGCGGACAACGCCCTGGGTCCTGGAAAAGGTCTTGGGTTCGCCTCTGGTCAGCTTGACCTGCGCTGGCCGGAAACCGATCCAGATGGTGAGCGGGCCACCGATGGCCCGCCGGCAATCGTCGTCGTGGTCGTAGCAGATCCAAAACGGCTCACCACTCACCTCTGCTTCGATGGCACCACAAAAACAGTGGCCGCGCCGGATATGATCCATGGATCGAACTCCCAAACAGCGGGCGCGGCGAACCGACTACCAGGAGACGACCATCATCGTCGCAACGCCCATGCCGACCACCAGGCAGGCGGTGTAGATCGTCCAGTAGAGCTTCACAGACATTCTCGTGTTCCCCTTGTAAAAAAGGAGAACGGCAACGAAACGGCCCAGTTCCAAAAAGTTGCGGCCAAAGCGGCCTGTCTGGATCGTGCTTTTCGTTCACTGATGGTCAGGCGTCCGACAGCACCTCATCCACTTCCGGAGTGACCGGTGCATTGATCGGTTTGTAGGTGTTGGAGGTGATATCGCTGGAGGAGCGGATGAGAATGCCGTCATCCCGCAGCCGTTCGAACGTCGCGCGCGACAGCCGCATCGCCTTGCCGCTGGCATCCACGGCTTTGACCTTATTTTTCCATGGAAAATGAATGACCTTGTGCACGCGCTTGAGAAAGCGCTGCTCCATTTCCGTCAGTTCGATCATCGACGGTCCTCCGCCTCACCTCGCTGTTTTGTGCGGCTTGCGCTCACGTCACCGGGTGAGTTCGCGGCAGACGCTTCGCGTGAATCCCCTGGCGGGCACAACGCTGCCTGACATCGCTGGTTCTTCTTGCTGAAAAAACAGGCCAAACAGTCCAAAAGTTCCCGAAAATTGGAGATCGAGAACGGGCCGATGCACCTGGCTGCATCGTCAGCGCAGGCGGGACCTGCGCGAAGATATGGCTGTTGCGGTTCCATCCTCGACCAGGATGCCGTTGTTCAGGGCAAATCGCTGGAAGGCCAGCCGTGCCTCCTTGCCGCTGCGCTGGCCCTTGAAGGCCTTGCGGCAGACCGCGATGGCGCCGGTATGGTCAAGGTCCGGGATGCCCTGCCAGTGGGTCAGGATGTCGTAGGCGTCCCGCGCACTTTGCACATCGCGAGGGTCGTCGATGCGAACGGGTACGGGACGGTCGAATTTCGGGTTCGCCATTTGTAAGGGCTCCTCAAGTGAGACTTCATTCCACTATGAGAAACGGGCGAGAACTGGTTTGCCGCCGTCACAAATGAAGAACCCGCATCAGAGTTCGTGAAGTTGCCGGCTTAGGCCCGGTCCAGCTCATAGACCGTGTAGCCGTTCTCCCTGCCCTTTTCGCGGAAACCCAGGATCCGGAACCATTTGGCGATCTCGGGCCGGTCGGACCAGCTGAACGAATCGATCGGCAGGTTGCCGCAAAGCTCCTGGATACGCCGGATATGCGCCTTGCAGAATCGAACGCTCCCACGCGAGAAGAAGCTTTCATGGGCCGCGAAGGCGGTCTGCGCGGCGTCACCGACTTCCCGCCAGGCGATGATGGCGACGGGATTTCCGTCATCCAGCAAGGTATGGGCCCGGCCTTCCTTCAAGCTCATCAGGAATTCGTCCTTCGCATCCTCGATGTTCAGCCCGGCCGCGGTGTACTGGTCGGCCATACGCAGGGAGAGGTTGCGAAAGATCTCGGCAAGATCGGCGGGGGTCGCTGTTCGATAATCCATTGCTCGCTCCTTCTGGGAGCGGGACGCTAACCGCCAGGATGCTACCGGGCAACTCACAATTGCCAGCAGCAGAGCCAGTGGACTGTTTTGAACGGGCATGTCCACAGGCGGGGTCGATCTCGACGAACCCGCCCGCGACGGTCTTTCAGCGCTTGCCTGGCCGGCCAGTCACGCGCCCCGCCTGCCTAACGGGCGAAGAATTCCTGCAGCCGCGTGAACAGCCCCGGCTTGATCGCGGCACGGACGTTTCGGGCGGCGGTGGCAGCCCGCACGGTCGCGCCATAGTGGCAGTAGCAGAGCGCACCGTGCAATTGGGCGTCGGTGAGCTCGAAGAACCGCTTCGCCTCGCCATAGGTATCGTCGGCCAGCCCCTGCTCGCGCAGGACAGGGTCGTCGTATGCGATTGAAATCGGCGAACCGGCGCAGCGCATGGTGCTGCGCACGCTGAGTGCCTGGTATTCGGTCTGATGCAAGGTGGCGAGACGGCGATGCGGCTCCATCTCGAGAAGCTCCGCCCAGCGGGTCAGGCGCTCCGCCCTCGACATATCGAGGCGATGGGCAGCATCTATTTGCGCGACCTGTTTAAGCTGGTCGATGGTTTGGTGTTTCATGGCTGGCCTCCTGTTGGATTACGGCCGGCCTGTCCTCCGCGCTACGCGTGCTCGAAGCATGAGCTTGCCATAGGCGCTTGTCCAGCAGTCGCAAGCGCTGGGGCAATCACGTTTGATGTAGCCTTGAGCCGAGCCGTGCCTGGCGCGATATGGGGACGATGACCTTGCCTACTTCCGCTCGTAAGGCTTCAGAGTCATCGAAAAGATGCGCGTCAGTGCGGCCACCGCCTCCTCGCGTGTCAAGCGCCCCGCAGCCGCATCTTGCGCCAGCGCCTCGGCTGCTCCCAGGAGGCCCTTGTAGAGCGCGTTCGCGGCGACTGGATCCAGATCGATCAGACGGCCGAAGGCACGACGGTAGCGCTCGACATAGCCGTCGCGCAGCGCCTGGCGGAAGGTCGCCGTCTCCTCGGTCGCGGCAAGCGCGGCAAAGGTCGAGCCCATTTCCGGCCCCATGTCGAGCACACAGCCGACATAGGTCGAGGCAAAGATACGCGAGACAGCTTCCACCGTATCCCCTCCGGCTTCCAGCACTCTTGCCTGCGCAGCGAGCTGCCGGTCGTTGTATTCGTCGCACAGCGCGATCAGCAGGCCCGCGCGCGTACCAAAGTGCTCGTAGGCGATCGGCTTGGAGACGCCGGCGCGCTCGGCCAGATGGCCTAGCGTCAGCGCCTCGGTGCCTTCCTTGCCGATGACGTGGCGCGCCGTCTCCAGCAATTGCTGGCGACGGTCGGCCTTGGCCAGCCTCTTCGTCACACCTTGGCTCATGTCTTGCACCGAATTCTTTTCGCCGCCCGCTTGAACGGCATGTCCGACCGCATATGTTACCAATCGTAAGTTACCTGTGGTAGCTTACTGATCGTAATATAGGAGGCACTCGATGTCTGTTGTAGCCCAGGAAATTCTGTTGAACAGCCGTCCCACCGGCGCACCCACCCTTGATACGTTCCGTTCGGCCACACGTTCCCTGCCCGCCATCGGCAACGGCCAGTTGCTCGTCCGCACACTGTGGATGTCGGTCGACCCTTACATGCGCGGCCGCATGCGCGATCAGCCAAGCTACATCGCGCCCTTCCAGGTCGGCGAGCCGCTTGAAGGCGCGGCCGTCGGCGTGGTCGAGGACTCGCGAAGCGACGGTTTCGTCAAAGGCGACGTGGTGAGCCATTTCTCCGGCTGGCGCGACCATGCCCTCATCGACGCCCAGACCGCCACCAAGATCGACCTCGCCGCGGCGCCTGCCGAAGCCTGGCTCGGGCCGCTCGGCGTCCCCGGCTTCACCGCCTTTGTCGGCCTTGAACGTTTCGGCGCGCTGAAATCGGGAGAAACCGTATTCATCTCAGCCGCCGCCGGCGCGGTCGGTTCGATGGCCGTCCAGATCGCCAAGGCCAAGGGCGCCCGTGTCATTGCTTCGGCAGGCAGCGACGAGAAGGTTGCCTGGGTACGCGAACTCGGCGCCGACGAGGTCATCAACTACAAGACGGCCAAGGACCTGACCGCCGCATTGCGCAAGGCAGCCCCCGAAGGCATCGACGTCTATTTCGACAATGTCGGCGGCAAACATCTGGATGCGGCGCTGGCTGCCGCCAAGGATTCCGCCCGCATCGTCATCTGCGGCATGATCGCGGGTTACAACGACGAGCAGCCCGCCGAGACCATGCACCACCTCTCCGCCATCATCATCAAGCGGCTGTCGGTGCGCGGCTTCATCGTGCTCGACCACTACGATCTCTATCCGGAATTCTCTGCGGCGATGATCGGCTGGCTGAAAGACGGCAAGGTCAAGTCGCGCGACACCGTCCATGACGGCCTCGACAATGCGCCGAAGGCATTCCTTGGCCTGTTCAGCGGCGAAAACACCGGCAAGATGCTGGTCAAACTCGCCGACCGATAGGCTGTGCGAGCATGCCGTCCGGCGCCCGTTTCACCGGACGGCCTTCAGCCTCTGTCGTTCGCCGGCGATTTTTCTCCTCCTCCGTGTCGGAACCTCGCGTGCCCGCCCGTCCTAGGGCGGACTTCGGAATTGGCCGAGAACACGGGAGACCATCATGAGAAAGATCATCGTCGCCACCTTCGTCAGCCTCGACGGCGTCATGCAGGCGCCGGGCGGTCCGCAGGAAGATCCGACCGGCGGCTTCAAATTCGGCGGCTGGGTTGCGTCGCATTTCGACGAAGCGCTCGGCGAAGCACTCGGCGAGATCTTCGGCCGGCCTTACGATCTGTTGCTCGGCCGCAAGACCTACGACATTTTCGCCGCACACTGGCCCTTCATAAAGGACGGCCCGGATCAGGCGATCGCGGACAGCTTTAACAGCATCACCAAATACGTCGCCTCGCGCTCGACCCCGAAGCTCGCCTGGCAGAAGAGCCAGTTGCTCGGCACGGACGTCGTCGCCGCATTGAGGAAACTCAAGAGCGAAGACGGTCCGGATCTGCTGGTGCAGGGCTCCGGCGATTTCCTGCAGACCTTGTGGAAGCACGGCCTGGTCGACGAGCTCAGTGTTCTGACCTTCCCGGTTCTGCTCGGCAAGGGCAAGAAACTGTTCGGCGACGGCGTCGCTCCGACCGGCTTGAAACTGGTGAAGGCAAAGTCCTACCCGAGCGGCGTGATCGTGGCCAACTATGTGCCGGCCGGCGACGTCAAGACAGGCGATTTCTCGCTGGGCGAGCCGTCCGAGGCCGAACTGGAACGCCGCAAGAACCTGACCTGAGGTCCGTCCGACCCTGTGGGCCGGCAACACGGCCCGGCCCCGTGAGGAGCGCTTCGACCGAAGGCGCTCCTCTTTCGCAATGTACTAGGTCATCGTCAGGGCCGCTTTCGGCTTGATTTTGCGGGCCTCCGGGTGCCTGCTGTCGAATGCGTGGGGGAGTGTTCGCCGATCGGTGGGAGGTCGCGACAATGAGACGGCCAAGCCTGGCGCTCCTGGCGCTGACGCTCTTTGCATCCGCTGCCGCGGCACAGCAGGCTCAACCCGACCTCGACAAGCAGCTCGAGCAGGAGGACATGTATCTCCGCCTCGACCCGAACGATGTCGTCGCGCGCCACAACCGCGCTTCGATCTGGTTTCGCAAAGGCGAGTACAAAAAGGCGATTGCCGATTTCAGCGAGGCGATCCGGCTGATGCCGCGGCGCGCCGAAACCTACAACAACCGCGCCACCGTCTATCTGCGCACGGAGGAATTCGACAAGGCGATCGCCGACTACAGCCGTTCGATCGAGCTCGGCTATGCCGGCGCCTATAGCGGGCGCGGTGCCGCCTATACGCGGATGAACAAATACGACCTTGCCTTCGCGGATCTCGACAAGGCGCTTCAGGTCAACCCCGACGACGCCGACGCCATCGGCAACCGCGCCATGACCTTCGCGCAGTTGGGGCAATTCGACCACGCCTTCCCGGATTACGACAAGGCCATAAAGCTCGCCCCGAACAACGCCGTGTTCTACGAAGGACGAGGCGACGCCTGGTTCAAGGTGAACCAGCCCGACAAGGCGATCGCCGATCTCAGCAAGGCGGTGGATCTCGATCCAGAAAACATCCAGGCACTTTTCACGCGCGGCAAGGCCTACGCACAGCTCAAACGCCAGGATGAAGCGATTGCCGATTTCAACCGGGCCATCGAACTGATCGGCAATCAGCGGGTGAAGGGTCACGCGATCATATATGTCGCGCGGGGCAACGCCTACGCCTTTTCCGGTCACGCTGAAGCCGCCATCGCCGATTTCGACAAGGCGATCGAGATCGATCCGAGCTCTGCCATGGCTTTCGGCGGTCGCGGCACCATGTACGCGGCGCTCAAGCAATTCGACCGCGCGCTCACCGACATGGACAAGGCGATCTTTCTCGATCCCAACAATGCCGACAGCTATAACGGCCGCGCGTTGGTGCTGTTCCTGGTCGGCCAGGCAGACAAGGCGATCGCCGATCTGGACAAGGCACTCGAGCTCAATCCGAAACAGTTCAAGGCTCGCCTCAATCGTGGCGTGATGCACGCATCGAAGGACCGGCTCGATATAGCGATTGCCGACTACGATGAAGCAGCAAAGCTGCGCCCCGACGATGCCGAGGTCCTCTATCGTCGCGGAATGGCCTACCGGCAGAAGGGCGAAACCACCAAGGCCAGGGCAGACCTGGAAAAAGCGCTGCGCCTCATGCCGCATTTCAGCGAGGCAAAGCAGGAGCTGGAGGGCTTGAAGAGTGGAGGCGGGAAGTAGGGCGTGAGCCTATTCGCAGCGGCACTGAGGGCGTCAAACCGCCAATCGGAAAACCCCGTCTATTTCCGTGTAGGCCCGAACGGCTCGATGCGCGGGTTGGAGAACGGGCCTTTCACCTGCCCGCCGGTGTCCGCTGTCGGCCGCTCCTTGATGGCGGTCTCGTGAACCTGGACGGCATAGAGCCCCTTCTGCGGATCCAGGACGACCACTCCGAAGCTCCTGTCCATCTCGGCGGTCGGCACGCCAAGCAACTCGGCCGCACGGTCGAGACCGGGCGTACCTTCGGGACAGGCAATGGTCATGAGCACCATGTCGCGGGACATATCCGCTCTATCTTTCCGCTTGCCGCGCGATCCTTGTCCGAAAAGCCCGCAACTTCCGACTGGCCTGCGTTTCGGATCGCGCTCCAGTGCTGATCTACAGCCCGAAATGCTCGGCTACCGGCAATGGATCGATGATCCCGGCGCCGTAGTCGTTGTTCCATCCGGACTTCGGCCAGGGCTTCTTCTGTGCCTCGGCCTTTATACGATCAAATAGGTCGCGCGGCGAGACTTTGCTACTCGGCAAACCGCTGCGGATCGCCGCAACGCAGCCTGCCGCGACGGGGCTCGCCGTCGACGTGCCGGTATCGGGCGAGCCTTCGCCAAAGGCCTGTGATCCCAGGAAATGGCTGTAGCTCGCGAGATCGGGTTTTTCGCGCGCCATGCCGGAGATGGCCGGCCCTTGGCTGGAATAGCCAAGACGCACGCCGTCGGTATCGCAGGCGGCAAGGGTAAGCACATCTGGGTGCGCATTGGCGCCGCTGATCGAATGGCGCGTCACGCCCTGGCAACGACCGCTCGGACAATCCGCGCCGCAATTGCCGGCAGCGAACAGCACATCGGCCCCTGCCCTGGCGATGGTGCCGACCATGATGTTGAACGGATGGTTCGGGTTGTCGGCATAGCGGCCGGGATGGCCGGGCGGAAAATCCCAGCTCGGATGGTACATGCCCCAGCTGTTGTTGATGACCAGCGCCTTGTATTTCCAGTCAGGGCCGGTGAACTGCTGGTGCAGATAGGAGAAGGCCAGCAAGGCGTCGCTCAGGAAACCGGCCATCACGCTGCCGCCCGGCGTTTCCGATTGCAGGATGGGGAAATCGAGCAGGCTGCAGGATGGTGCGGCGATCAGCGCGTCATACGCGCACATCGTGCCGTGGTCGACCGCATAGTCCCCCGGCGTGTTCCTGATGTTGGACGGCGCCCAGGAGATCTTCTTGTCGAGTTTCGGCGCCAACCCCTGCGCCTTCAGATGCTTCACGTTGATGCCGGTATCCATGACCGCGAGCGCGACATCCTTGCCCCCCAGCCCTTTGTCCCTGAGCTGGTCGAGCTTCAGCAGCCGAGCGACATCCGCATGCGTGCCGACGGCCTCGACCCCGCAATAAGGATCCTTGAACATGCCGATCTGCGGATCGGCGAAGATCTGCACGCCGCGCCCGGACGAACGCACATCGTCGATGCGGTTGGCCTCGATCGTGCCGCGCACGGCAAACACCGGCGCCTTCTCGATATGTGATGCCGCGAGCCTGACCTTGGCCGGCGTGCGCGCCGCGATCGGCAACGGCGGGAAGGCGGGATCGACCAGCAGCCCGCCCTTCTTGGTCGGCGCCGCGATCGGGTCGTAGCGCTCCCGCGAAAAGGCGAGATGGCTTCTCTCCCGCACCAGCGCCTTGGCGGGGATGGTGACGATGACGGACACGCGCATGACATGGGCCTCCTCGTTGCGGGGAGACTAACACAGGCCATCGTGGCGTGGAGTAGACTTGAGCCTCCATACTGACATGACGGAGTCCGCTGCCGTCTTCGCTTGTCAGCGTCTATTTGCTGGCCTCGAGCAATGCCTTGTGGACTCGATCCGCAAGCTTGCCCGCGTCGCTCTTCTGCCGGCGATAGTCGATGCCTTGCACGACGTAGGCGGTCTTGTTGTCCACCGCGATGCAATAGACCAGGAAGGATGCTCCACCTTCGGCTGGTCCACCGGACACCACGATCAACTGGCCCGGTGTACGATCCACCGAATGCACATATCCAAAATCGCCGGCTTCCTGCCGGGCGATCTCGGCGCATGTGTCGATGCTGAGTTTCGAGGCATCGGCCCGCTCGACATTATAGGCGACGTGGAACGTATCGGACGCTGCCTGAGCAAACGTTGCGGTAAGGCCGAGAAAGAGGGCTGCGGAAGCCATCAACATGCGCATGAACAGATTTCCTCATGGAACGACAGCCCCCGCCGAAGCCACCAAAACTCCTTCTACGTGCAGCGATGAATTTGCTGCAACCACATCACGAAGTTACCCACAGCAGGCAGTTGTCCGACGGCACGAGCCGGTATCGTGCAAACGGCAACGATATGGTGCATTTTCGGGGTTACATCGGCGAAAACTCTCCCCTATAAGGCCCGCCTAGCCTGATACAAGAATCCATGCTGCGCACCCCGGCCGGGCCTCTGCGACGCGTCGACACGCGAACCGGAGAATCCCCCGCCCCGGGTCTTCCGCGCAGGCTGAATGAACGGACCGAGACCATGCCAAGACGCACCGACATCAAGTCCATCCTGATCATCGGCGCCGGTCCCATCGTCATCGGCCAGGCCTGCGAGTTCGATTACTCCGGCACCCAGGCGTGCAAGGCGCTGAGGCAGGAAGGCTACCGTGTCATCCTGGTCAACTCCAACCCGGCCACGATCATGACCGATCCGGAGCTGGCCGACGCTACCTATATCGAGCCGATCACCCCTGAAGTCGTGGCCAAGATCATCGCCAAGGAGCGGCCGGATGCGCTGCTGCCCACCATGGGCGGCCAGACAGCTCTCAACACCGCACTGTCGCTGCGCCGCATGGGCGTGCTCGACCGCTACAATGTCGAGATGATCGGCGCCGACGCGCATGCTATCGACAAGGCCGAGGACCGTTCGCTGTTTCGCGAGGCCATGGCCAAGATCGGCCTGGAGACGCCGCGCTCGATGCTGGCCAATGCGTCGGCCGTCAAGGACGAGGACCGCAAGAAGCACGAGGCCGAGCGCGCCGCACTGAAGGCCTCGGGTGCCGACAATCTCGACGCCGCGCTCGATGCGCTGGAAACGCAGTGGAATCTTGGCGAAGGCGACCGCAAGCAGCGCTACATCAACCACGCCATGGCGATCGCCGCGCAGGCGCTCGACCATGTCGGCCTGCCTGCCATCATCCGTCCGTCCTTCACCATGGGCGGCACCGGCGGCGGCATCGCCTACAACCGCACGGAATTCTTCGAGATCGTCGGCTCCGGCCTGGATGCCTCGCCCACCACCGAAGTGCTGATCGAGGAATCGGTGCTCGGCTGGAAGGAATACGAGATGGAGGTCGTGCGCGATCGCGCCGACAACTGCATCATCGTCTGCTCGATCGAGAACATCGACCCGATGGGCGTGCACACCGGCGACTCCATCACCGTGGCGCCGGCGCTGACCTTGACCGACAAGGAATACCAGATCATGCGCAACGCCTCGCTCGCGGTGCTGCGCGAGATCGGCGTCGAAACCGGCGGCTCCAACGTGCAGTTCGCCGTCAATCCGGCGGATGGCCGCCTCGTCGTCATCGAGATGAATCCGCGCGTGTCGCGCTCCTCGGCGCTCGCCTCCAAGGCGACCGGCTTCCCGATCGCCAAGATCGCCGCCAAATTAGCTGTCGGCTACACGCTGGACGAGCTGGAGAACGACATCACCGGAGGCGCCACGCCCGCATCCTTCGAACCGTCGATCGACTACGTCGTCACCAAGATCCCCCGTTTCGCCTTCGAGAAATTCCCAGGCGCTTCGCCGGTTCTGACCACCGCCATGAAATCGGTCGGCGAAGTGATGGCCATCGGCCGTACCTTCCAGGAATCGCTGCAGAAGGCCCTGCGCGGGCTGGAGACCGGCCTCACCGGCCTTGACGAGATCGAGATCCCGGGTCTCGGCGGCAATGGCGGCGCCGACGACAAGAACGCCATCCGCGCCGCGCTCGGCACGCCGACCCCGGACCGGCTGCGCATGGTGGCGCAGGCGATCCGCATGGGCACTTCGCTGGAAGAGGTGCACGCCATCTCCAAGATCGACCCGTGGTTCCTCGAGCAGATCGGCGGCATCATCGCCATGGAAGCGCGCATCCGCGAGCACGGCCTGCCGGAAGACGCCGCGAACCTGCGCATGCTGAAGTCGATGGGCTTCTCCGATGCCCGCCTGGCCTCGCTGACCAACCAGGACGGCGATGCCGTCGCCAAGCACCGCGCCGCCCTCGCCGTGCATCCAGTCTACAAGCGCATCGACACCTGTGCGGCCGAATTCGCCTCGCCGACGGCCTATATGTATTCGACCTACGAGACGCCTTTCGCCGGCAGCCTCGCCGACGAAGCCAAGGTCTCGGACCGTAAGAAGGTCGTCATCCTCGGTGGCGGCCCCAACCGCATCGGCCAGGGCATCGAGTTCGACTATTGCTGCGTGCACGCCGCCTATGCGCTGCGCGAGGCAGGCTATGAATCGATCATGGTCAACTGCAACCCGGAGACGGTCTCGACCGACTACGACACTTCCGACCGCCTCTATTTCGAGCCGCTGACCGCCGAGGACGTGCTGGAGATCCTGCGCGCCGAACAGGCGGCCGGCACGCTGCACGGCGTCATCGTGCAGTTCGGCGGCCAGACCCCTCTGAAACTGGCGGATGCGCTGGAAAAGGCCGGCATTCCCATCCTCGGCACCTCGCCCGACGCCATCGACCTTGCCGAAGACCGCGACCGCTTCCAGAAGCTGCTGCACAAATTGGACCTCAAGCAGCCGAAGAACGGCATCGCCTATTCGGTCGAGCAGGCCCGCACGGTCGCCGGCGAACTCGGCTTCCCGCTGGTCGTGCGCCCCTCTTATGTGCTGGGTGGCCGCGCCATGCAGATCATCCATGACGAGGGCATGCTGCAGACCTACCTGCTCGACACCGTTCCAGGCCTGGTCCCCGAGGACATAAAGCAGAAGTACCCCAACGACAAGACCGGCCAGATCAACACGCTGCTTGGCAAGAACCCGCTTCTGTTCGACACCTACCTGTCGGGCGCCATCGAGGTCGACGTCGACTGCCTCTGCGACGGCAAGGCCACCTTCGTCTCCGGCATCATGGAGCATATCGAAGAGGCCGGCATCCATTCGGGTGACAGCGCTTGCTCGCTGCCGGTCTATTCGCTGCCGACCGAACTGGTGGACGAGCTGGAGCGGCAGACATCGGCCCTTGCCAGGGCGCTCAATGTCGGCGGCCTGATGAACGTGCAATACGCCATCAAGGACGGCGTCATCTACGTGCTGGAAGTGAACCCGCGCGCGTCGCGTACCGTGCCGTTCGTCGCCAAGACCGTTGGCAAGCCGATCGCCAAGATCGCGGCGCGCATCATGTCCGGCGAGGACCTGGATGGCGCCTTTGCCCATTACGGCGAAAAGCCGGATCCACGTCGCCCCGGTCATGTCGCGGTCAAGGAAGCCGTGTTCCCCTTCGCCCGTTTCCCCGGCGTCGACATCCTGCTTGGACCCGAGATGAAGTCGACCGGCGAGGTCATGGGTCTCGACCGCGACTTCGCCATGGCCTTCGCCAAGAGCCAGCTCGGCGCCGGCGTCGACCTGCCGCGTTCGGGCACGCTGTTCGTGTCGGTGCGCGACGAGGACAAGGCCGGCGCACTGCCGGCGGTGAAGCGCCTGGCCGGCCAGGGCTTCAAGGTGCTCGCCACCTCCGGCACCGCCCGCTACCTCAAGGAAAACGGCGTCGAGGCAGAGAAGATCAACAAGGTGCTGGAAGGCCGCCCGCACATCGAGGACGCCATCCGCAACCGCCAGGTGCAGATCGTCTTCAACACCACAGACGGCCAGAAGGCAGTCTCCGACTCCAAGTCGCTGCGCCGCGCCACGCTGATGCAGAAGGTGCCTTATTACACCACGCTGGCCGGCATGGGCGCCGTGGCCGAAGCGATCGCCGCACTACGCGCCGGCTCGCTCGAGGTCAGGCCGTTGCAGGAGTATTTTTGAGCAAGCGCCTCCATCAAAAAGGCAAAGGCCGGCGAAGAAAAATCGTTGTTCGCAAGCCTTACATTAGGATTTCTTCCGTCGGTCTATGACAAAGAAAAGTACCGTCAAGAAATTCGAATGAAATCCAACGAAGCATTATCGAGAGAATTTATTCCTTGTACTTCTTCGCCCACGCCTGAAGTTTTGTACCTGCACTCTGGGGATTAAAGGCGATACCACGAGAAAGTTGGGTATAGAGCCTCCTTTTGACCTTTGCAGGCAAAAAGGCAGACCTATCGATTTTATCCTTCGCCACCTCGAATTGAGATTTCTCCATCAATATTCTTATTTCAAGCTCCTGTGACTGGGCTTCGTCCTCTCTTGAAAATCCTCCAGCTGCATTCAAAAGGCGGTTGATTTCGGCCAAATCCCTCTCAGCACCCGCAATATCGCTAACCGAGATAAATATGTCGGCTCGTATAAAATACGGAGCCAGCAATTCCGGAGTTCTGTCAATTGCACTGGCGATCGAGCGAAGCGCCCCACCAATATCTCTATTCTTCGCTTTCTGCTGAGCGTCTCGGATAAGAAAGAATGATGACCCTGGTGCGTCGCCGTATCTTCGAAGATCCGTCAACACCTTTTCCAGGACACGGTGGTCAACTTTCAGACCTTGGTATAACTTTCCAAGAAGAGACTCCACATAAACATCTATGAGAAATGGGTTAGTGGGGTACCTCTCATAAGCCGCCCTTGCGTGCTTTTCCGCCTCAATATATCTCCTTTGCTTGCAATAGAGACTTGCTAACTCTCTATTAACACTGTCGTTATCTGGAGATATTGAATATGCTCCAAGAAATTCCTCCTCTGCCTTATCCAGCTCCCCACGCAAGCGATGAGAAAAACCCTTCAAAAAATATCGAACTCGACGCGAAAGCTTCGAATTAAACCCACTCAATTCACTCAATATTGAAGAAAATTTTTCCTGCTTGCCCATCCGGACAGACGATAGCCCCCACAACCGAAGTAACTCAATAACCGCATCCGAAGGAAGTTGAGTGCGACTTTCCCAAGCACGCTCGCAAAACTCAGCGCAAGTTTTCCAGTTTCTTCGATCATAGAAGTCACGCGCAATTCGCAAGAGATGCGAAGGAAGAATCAAACGCGCCAAAAATGAAGGGGCCTTGGCACCTTTCACCGCAGCAATAGTAGCACTTTCAAGGATCTCTACACTGGCGGCATCTTCGTCTTTGTAATTAAGCAAAGCATTGCAAATAGTTTCCCCAAGTTTTTGCTTCCACTTATCGGTTCGATGGAACCGATCATCGCGGCGAATAGCTTCTCTTAGCGGTGCCGAAATATGAAAAAAATCCTGCCGCCGATCAATGCAGCAGAACTCTTCCAATCTGCGCAGATCACGAGCAACTTCGACCGAAGAGGGTGCACTTTCAAACAACTCGAATATCATTTCAGTGGCCAAGTATCTATACTCAAGCAAGGCAGCCATAATATGAGCTTGCTGCTCGGAAAACTCTATCCTAGCCAGAAAATCTTCTGCCCTTTCTCGCTTCCATTCAATTAATTCAGAGGGGTCTCTAACAATAGAAGGAAGCCCGTACGCCTCTATATATTTAATTGCGAACTTGATATTGTACGGGTGCCCATCAAGCCATCCGCTAAGCACCGAAAGGTCTGACGCGGTAAAATTAACATCTCGCTCTTTTAACTCTAAACCCAACCACTCCTGAACCGCCTCATCTGCAAGAGGACGCAAATAAATATGGAAAGAACGTTCGTTACTTTGACGTATCAAAGCCGGCATCATTCGAGTCTGAACAATACTCAGCCCAGGCCTCTTAATATCGGACAATTTCGATAGGATTAACTTGAAAAATGGCTGATAATCACCTTCGTCATTGTAAACAGCCCCCTCATCAGTTATACATATAAACTCTCCATTTTCATTCATTTCGTTTATTATATATGCAATTTCGTCAACGCGTTCATTTTCATTTAATTTTGAAAATCTAACAAAATTTTCAATTGTTTCAGATATACTTCCCACATTATTCAAAGAATAGAGCCCTCGATACAGCTCATCCAAACCTGAAAATTGGGGAAGAGTAACGTCGACAATTACCGAGAATATTCTCGGGTACAGCTTCTGGAGATTTTTCCTCAAGAACGTCTTGCGACCAATCCCCGGATAACCGACAGCATGTATGAATATCGGCGCATTTTTTTGAGGAGCAGAAAGCGCCTTCCTGAGCGCACGGTCATCCTCATCCCGCCCTATATACAATTCATTTACGTCAGTTAACAAAGCATCGGTAGCTGTTAGTAACGCCTGAATTCTACGGGCACATGCTTTAACGCCGGAGATACGTGTGACGATATTAAGCTCCCGCAGCCACTCCGGCAAAGCTCGATAAGACGTATCATCGATTGCAAATATGATACACTGCTTTATCTGACCACGAGCCCTACTTTCTAAAGCTGTTCTTTCTTCTTCAGAAACAAACGACGAGCTTATTGAATTCTTCGAGACAAACAATGCAAATACTTCTGATCTCTGTAGAGCATTTCGTATTGCTTGGTTGTTTAGCACGTGCTCAAAAGTTCTCTCATCGTACTCCACACTTATGTCACCCAATTGCTTGGCGACTTGCGAGACAAAGTATTTATCCTTACTGCTATGTGATAAGAACGCGCGCACCATCCCCTCCTGCTAATGTGACTGTTCTTACGTTGAGCATTAGGTTTTAGAATTTACAAGAGATATTCTGCGAATATCCATCAGGATACTTTCTTTACGCAGGTGACTATCCTTGCCTAAACTCCGACATCAGCCCCTCATAATCCTCCATCGGCGGCAGGGCATCGTAGCTCTTCACCGCGCCTGTTTCGGCGAAGGGCAGCTTTTCGCTCACCCATGTCTCGATATAGGGCGCGAAGTCGCCTGCCCCTTCCAGAAGCGTCGGGCGCACATTGACGAACCAGTCCATGCCTTCGGCTTTCGTGAACATCCACGTCATGCAGTGCGGGCAGAAATAATGGTGCGCCTCGGCGCCATGCAGGCCGCCAACCACCGGCTCGCCCTCGGTCACCGCGAAGCCCTCGGCCGGGATGGCGGCCGAGAGCGAATAGGCGGAAGAACTCATCTTCTGGCAACCGGTGCAGTGGCAGGCCATGGTCACCAGCGGCGCGGCCCGCACCTCGATCTTGACGCGCCCGCAGCGGCAGGCACCTTGCCTCGGCAGTTTCCAGTCCATCGCCATCTCCTCTAGTTTATCGCAGGATAAGCGGGCGACGGCGGCAGGCAAGCGCGGCAGCTCGACGCGCCTAGAAGCCGGCCAGTCGACACTGCGCCGACGATTTCCGGTCGCGCTCCACTCCCTCACGGGGCAGCGCAATCGCATATGGCCGCGCTTCGGCCGCGGCGATCCTTTTCTACGTTCCGGAATGGATCCCCGACACTCTCCAGTCGCTTCGCTCCTTCCGAGGTCGAGGATGACGGTTGTGAGGGGCGCCTCGGCTAATCTCGAACGTTGGCGACATGCCGAAATTGGAGATGTCCTGATGTTGGTTTGGTGCCAATGTTGGACAATGCTGACGCCTGCCTATGCTGGCGGTGCCTGCCGGTGACAATTAGCGCCGGCAGCAAATGAAGTCCGTCATCCTCGACCTAGCAAGGAGCGAAGCGACTGGAGAGTGTCGGGGATCCATTCCGGAACGAGGACGAAGGCGCGGCGATCCAGACCCGGCTTCAAGTCGCGCCGGCTGGCATATGCGATTGCCCTGCTCACAGGGCGAGAACGACCGAACTTGGCTGCCGGCTCTCCCCTCAGCCGTTCCAGTCGACCTCGACCATCCCATGCCGCCGGTAGAGGCGGATGGCATTGGCGTTTTCGACCACCATGGTCTTCAGATCGAGGTTGCTGGCGCCGCGCGCCTTGAACACCGCAAAGACATGCAGCAGCAAGGCTTCCGCCAGCCCGTTGCGCCGTGCGCTCGGATGCACCGCGAGATATTTGAGGTAGTCGCTGGTCCAGCACAGCGCCACCGCAACCAGTTGCCCGTCGGAATCGTTCACCACGAACCACAAAGCCGGGTCGTACTCGGCATCACCGGATTGCTGCGCCCACCAGAGGTCGAAGTTCTTCTCTTCCTTCTGCAGGGTCTGGGTGAGCAGGGCATGCACCGCGCGCGCGTCGGCAGGCTTGAACGGCCGCATCGTGAAACCGTCGGCCCAGACAGGAGCCGGCAGTTCACCCGCCAGCGAGCGCCGCAAACGGATACCAATGTCGTCTGATGTCTCGGCCTGCGTCATCGGCGGTCCCCCATTCCCTCAAGCCGCACCCGGCTCAGGCGTCGGGAGCCGGTTTGCGCTTGCGGTCGCGGCCAAGCCCGGTTTCCTCGAGCATGCCCTTGCGCTTGGCGTCGTAATAATAGCCGGTCTGGTAGAGCCGGTCGGCACGCTTGTAGTCGCCATTGGCCACCAGGAAGGCGCCGCGCAGATATTTCACCGCATATTTCAGATTGGTCTCGGCATCGAACAGGCCCTTGGGCGAGCCGCCATAACCCATGCCGCGCGCGGTGGCATGCTTGATCTGCATCAGGCCCCAGTGGCCGTTGTTGTAGGCCAGCGGGTTGAAGGTCGACTCGCGCTTCACCACCGAGCGCACCAGTTCCACCGGCACTTCGTAGAGCGCGGCGTATTTGGCGATCAGCCGCTCGACCTCGTTGCGGCCGGCGCCGGCCGGGCGCGGCGTCTCGGCCTCCGGCTCGGGCGTGATGAGATAGGTGGGCACCGGGCCGGAATAGGCGATGGGCTGCACGCCGGGCAGCGATCCGGTGGCTTTCGGTGCGGCGGGTGCCGCCGGGAACACCAGGCTGGTGGCAGCGGAGGCAACCATCACCGGCTTGGCCTTCGGCGTCGGCAGGTCACCGCCCATGCGGGTCGACAGCGTGCTGACGCGCGCGCCGGTCTGGCTTGTCGTCGTGGCCTGTGGTTGCTGGGCGGATGCCTGAACGGTGGCAGCCTGCGCGGTTTTCTGGTCCGCGGGCTGGGTCGCCGGTTTGCCGTCGGCTGCGACAGTGGCGGAAACAGCGGTCGCCTCGCTCGGCTGAGCCGGCGCCGACGTGGCGTTGGCAAGCCGGGCGCTGGTGCCGGGCGTCGTCGCCAGCGTGGCGGGGCTGTCGGCGTGCTGCTGCGGCGTGGCACCCGCAAAAGCATTGCCGGCCGCTTCAGCGGGAAGTGCCGCGAACTGAACAGGTGTGAGACCTGAGGGTTCCGGCAGCACCGAGACTTCCTCGGGCAGCGCCAATGCAAAGCCAGCGTCAGCCTCGCTCACAGTGGTCGTGGCGGGCGCCAGCGATGGCTTGACGGCAGTCGTCGATGTACAACCGGAGACACCGGCCGCAGCCAGGAGAATGCCGATCGACAGGGTGTGGGTTGTTGTTCGCAAGCCGCGCTCTGTTCGTGCAAATCGTTAAATGCTCCTTACACCACCACTTTTGGTCGGGCAACATGGCCGGCTGTCGGTTTTCGGGTGGCGGAAAGCTGCGAAACATGCAGAATCGTTCATGATTTGTACTTGAAGGCGCCGTTGCCTTTCCTGGAAACCGGCGCCGGAATGGAAGGAGCCTGACCATGCAGACCGCCATTGAAAAAAGTGTCGAAAAAAATCTCGCCGTCACGCCCGGCCACGCCATCTTCTCCACGGCGCTCGGCTTCATGGGCATCGCCTGGAACGAGCGCGGGCTCACTCGCCTCTGCCTGCCGCAATCCAGCGCCGAGAGTCTCGAGCGGCGCCTGCTGCGATTGGAAAGCGTGCCAGGCAAGCGTTTCGAGGACGGTTCCGCTCCTGGCTGGGTGGGCGAGCTGATCGAGGCGATCAAGGCCTATGCCGCTGGCGAAACCATCGATTTCTCCGATGTGCCGGTCGATCTCGACGGCATCGATGACTTCCGCCTCGCCATCTACGACGCCGCGCGCAAGCTGGCCTTTGGGGAAACCACCACCTATGGCGAACTCGCCAAACGTGCCGGCCACTCCGGGCTTGCCCGCGAGACGGGCGCGGCCCTCGGCGCCAACCCGGTGCCGCTGGTGATTCCTTGCCACCGCATCACCGCGGTCGGCGGCAAGATAGGTGGCTTCTCCGCGCCCGGCGGCTCGGCGACCAAGGAAAAGATGCTGGCCATGGAAGGCGTGCGCGTCGGCCCGCCGCCCTCGGCCCAGACTTCGTTCGGTTTTTAAGCTCGCAGGCTCAGGTCGGAATTCGGGCGAACCTCGCCCGAATTTTAGAGCGCTTCCTTTTTTCCTGGATTGCTCTAATCGAACGGCACGATGAAGCGGCGCCGGTCGAAATCCGGACGCTTGCATTTGAACACCGGGCAGGAGCCGGTATCGGCGCTCGGCACGGACGCACGGCTGCGCAACTCGCCCATGTCGCAGAATTCAACACTTGCAACATAACGGTCATAGAGCGTGAGGCGCGGATTGCGCGGAGAGCGGTAGCGCAGGATCACCGCGCCCTCGCGGTCGACCAGCCTCTGCACCCGGTCGCAGCTCATGCGGCTCGGATCATAGCGCGAAATCGCCTGCGCCTCGGCCGCAACAAGCGAAAGACACGCGGCAAGCAGGATCGTTTTTTTCATGGCCTCCTCCGGCATGAAGTATCGTATCGGCCAAACTACGCCGATGCTTTGCGGCTTGCCAGTCGTGCAGTGTTTGCATTGAGTGCCAAACAACACCGCCTTGTTTTCGGTGAAAAAGTCGCTTATATGCGTGACGTTGATATTTGGGCCGATTGACCCCATGCCTCGCGATCTTCGCGTTTGCTCCCGTCTTTCTCCAAAATCTCGATACCAAAGGCCGGCGTGGTCCGGTCTGAAGAAAACGCAAGTGAATGTGAAGGAACATCGATAATGGCAACTGGAACGGTCAAGTGGTTCAACGCCACCAAGGGCTTCGGTTTCATCCAGCCTGATGCCGGCGGCGCGGACGTTTTCGTCCACATCTCCGCCGTGCAGCGCGCTGGTCTGACCACCCTCAATGATGGCCAGAAGATCAGCTACGAGATCGAGCAGGACCGCCGTACCGGCAAGTCGTCCGCTGGGTCTCTGTCGGCAGCCTGATTTGGCGCAAGGCGCGCGCCGGGCATCTGCCCGGGGCGCGCGGCAAGTCACGGATGTACTGACGGTCGCGCGAGAAGCGCGCCGGAGCGGAAATGGCAGGACAGTCGAAGCGGCGGATTGCCGCCGGCACCACCAGGAACGCTCCGGGTCAGGCTAGCAGACTTAACGAAAGGCGGGATTTTTCCCGCCTTTTTGTTTTTCTCCGGAGCATTCGGGCAAAAGTCTGGAATTGCGTAAAGAAAAGAGCCGGGGCGTTTCCGCGATTTAGAAAGCGGGGGGACATGCTCTAGCGTCGCCCTCGCTTCCCACTGCCCCACAAAGCACGCTGGAACAGATTCCGCCTCCCCTTGCGTGGGAGAAGATCGATGTCACTGACGAGCTTTGCGCCGCCCTTGCGCCGCTCCAACGTGATCTTGCGGGTGTGGTAGGCTTCCAGCTCCGTGCGATGCGCCACGCTGATGATGGTCACCTTCGGCAGCTCACGGATCACCGCCTCCATCATCCTGTCCTGGCTCTTCTCATCCAGCGCTGCCGTCGCTTCGTCCAGCACCAGGACATCGGGCCGATGCAGGAACAGGCGCGCGAAGGCAAGGCGCTGCTTTTCACCGCCTGACAGGGTCTGGTCCCAGGGCGCCTCCTCCTCGATCCTGTCTTTCAGATGGCCAAGCCCGACCTTCTCCAAGGTCGCCTTGATCGTTTTTGGCGTCCAATCGTCGGCGGCGCCGGGATAGGCGACGGCGCGACGCAACGTCCCTGTCGGGATGTAAGGACGCTGCGGCAACATGAACAGCCGCTTGTCGGGATGGAAGTTGACGCTGCCGCTGCCCCATGGCCAAAGGCCGGCGATGGCCCGCACGAGGGTGGATTTACCGGAGCCGGAATCGCCCGAGACGAGAACCCGCTCGCCCTGCTCTATCGCAACTTCGGTCTCCCTGACCACCGCGGTGCCGTCGTCAAGCGTCACTGAGAGATCGTTAAGGGTGAGCATCGCGTTGCCCGTCGTCTCGCCGTGTTCGATGCGCCCGAGCTTTTCGCTCTGTTCGGCGCGCTCCAGACCGTCGAGCGACATCATCAGCGAGGCGATACGATGGGCAGATGCGTTCCAGTCGGCCAGGCGCGGATAGTTGTCGACAAGCCAGCCAAACGCGCCCTGTACGATGGCGAAGGCCGAGGCCGCCTGCATCACCTCTCCGAGCGTCATGGAGCCCTCGAGAAATTTGGGCGCACACAGCAGTATCGGCACGACTGGAGCGAACAAGCTTGATCCTTGCGAGACCAGTGCCGTGCGCATGTGCTGGCCGGTTAGCTGCGCCCATCGCGCGAGTACGCCGGCGAAGGTCCTGTCGATGCCACTGCGCTCCTCCTCCTCGCCGCCGAGCAGGGCGATGCTCTCGCCGTTCTCACGCACGCGCGTCAGCGTATAGCGGAATTCGGCCTCTACCTGGTTCTTCTGTTCGGAAAGCCGAACGAAGTTGCGGCCGATGACGACCATCGAGATGGACGTGATGGCAGCATAAATCACGGCGGCAACAACGAGGAAGCCGGGAATGGTGATGGTCGACGTGCCGAATGGCAGGGTCAGCGCGCCGCCGATCGTCCACAACACCACGATGAAGGTGGAGGCCGACAAAAACGCGTTGAGGACACCGGAAAGGAAATCGACCGGCGATTCCGTGGCGATGCGCAGATCTTCCGTCAGACGGGCTTCCGGATTTTGATGATCGCCGCCGACCAGGTTCAGCTGGTAGTAGCGACCGTTGGCCAGCCAGCGCGCGATGACCGCCGTCGTGAGCCAGGACCGCCAGCGCCGTTGAATCGTCATGCGCAGATAAACCTGCGCCACCACAAGGCTCCCGCTCGCCATCACCAGGGGGATGAAGACCGCACTCAGCAGATAGACGGTACGGGCATTGCGTTGCTCAATGGCATCGAAGATCCAGCGATTCCAGAGGTTGATCCCATACTGAAAGCCGACATTGATGCAGATCAGGAGCAGAAGCCCGATCGTGAACGCCCAGGCGAGCTTGTCGCCGCGAAGGCTCCAGTAGCCCCGCGCGCTGATCCAGAAACGCCTGAACAGGTATTTCTTGCGCGCCCGCTCAGCCTGCTCGGGCGTTAGCTCCGGACTGGGTTCATCCCCTTCGGGTGGAGGTGGAACGTCTTCCCCGACAGCTTCCGGCTCCCTGTCGGCAACCACCTCTTCGGTAGGCTCCGGACCTGACTGCGTCTCGCGTGCGTTGCTGACAGGCGAAACCTCATGCCGCGATTTTGCTTGCCGTGAGGACTTCCGGCTCGGTTTCTTGGTGGAGTGCGCCTTCCGGCGCGGCTTGGCCCGGCGCGGCTTGGCGGAGCCACGTGGTTTGACGGCATCAGCGGGGCTCTGTTCGGCTCTGGACATCGCGCTCAACGGCCCAAAATCCAAAAGGTTCAGAAGATCCTCAGCTCGCGCGTGCCTGCAGATCGGTCGGAATCGGAAGGCATTCCGGACGGCTCAGGGCCGCCGCTCCGGTCGCTTCTTCTTGATTTTCTGATTGGGATTGGGAGCAGGATCTTCTCTCGTATCCCTCACAGGCTGATCATGGGGCTCGGAGCCTGGAGGCTTCGGAGAAGGATCCTTCTGGGTTTGGTCGGGTACGGGTTCGCGGGCCACGGAAGCCTCCTCGAATTTCCAATCAACCACATCGAGGCGAGAAGGTTCCTGAAATGTCCTGCCGCCAGCCTCCGCACGCGCGCCGATGGCCGTTTCCGCTGGCTGTCAGTGACACATGTTACGGAAGCCATTCGATAGGCACATGGCCGGGATCCGCTTCCACCCGCTTCAGCCACGCACCAATTGCCGGAAACGCACTGAGATCGAAGCCGCCGAGTTCGGCCGTGTGCGTATAGGCGTAGAGTGCTATGTCGGCGACACTGTAGGCATTACCTGCAAGAAACGGGCTCTGCCCGAGCCTCTGCTCCATGACGCCGAGCGCCTTGTTGCCACGCTCCAGCGTCGTCGCGAGACGTTCCGGCGTGGCATCCCTGGCCCTTTCGGGGAAAGTGATCAGCGCCTTGCGCACGGCGATGTAGGGCTCGTGACTGTACTGCTCGAAGAACAGCCACTGATAGACCAGCCCCCGCTCGTAGCGGTCGGCAGGCAGGAAACGCGTGCCTTCGGCGAGATAAAGCAGGATGGCGTTGGATTCGGCGATCCGTCTGCCGTCATCCAGCTCCAGCATGGGCACCATGGCGTTCGGGTTCTTGGCCATATATTCGGGCGTGCGTGTTGCGCCCGTATGGGAAGAAACCTCGACATTGGTGAAGGGCTGGCCAAGCTTGGCCATCAGCAGGCGCGGCTTATAACAATTGCCGCTGTCGATCATGCTGTAGAGAATGGTCATCGCGTTTCCCTTCAAAGCAGCGGTTTGCCTGAGCCGACCTCCAGCATCCAGCGATTTCTTTTGGTGAATATCAATCAGCGCCGCTGATATGTCCGTGGAGCAAGGTGTTTCGGTTACAGACAGCACTATTGCGTTGCCACCCGAAACAAGGACGAATGAAGGAAGAACCGGGAACACGGCTGGATGACCATCCGGCCGGCGAGCTTGTGCGCTGGTCACGCACTCATTGAACGATCCGCTTTCCGAAGCTTCTAGCCGGGCGCCCCGACTGGGCGGAAATGCCGCCGCCAGGTTCTCCACCGGCCAGCGGCCCGGGTTCGGGCATATGCACGGCCTTGGCATAGCTGCGGAAACTGGTCGGCGCGATTTCAGGCTTGGCCAGAACAAAGCCCTGCACCATGGACGCGCCGGATTTTTCGGCGAGATCAAGCTGCCAGCTTTCCTCTATGCCTTCGAAAACCGTCCGGATGCCGCGACCCTCGAATGCCGCCACCATCGTCATCAGCAATGCAAACCCGGCACCGGAGTCCATCAACTGGGTGATCCAGTGCGCATCGAACTTCACGATGTCAGGCTTCAGCTCCTTGATCCGGTTGATGTCGGAATCATCGGCGCCGTAGTCATCGACAGCGATACGGAATCCGTTTGCCCTGAGGGCCTCGACGAAGTCGCCCAGCGCAACCTTGGAGGCGGAGCGTTGCTCCGTCACCTCACAGACGACCCGCTTCGGATCGATGCCCGCTTCGTGCAGCACCAGACGCATTTCGCGCAGTGCATTGTCCGAAACGGCCCTGTCGATGAAAACGGACGGGTCGAAATTGATGAAGATATTGGCATCGTCCGGCAGGCATGTGCCCGCATTGAGGAGATGCAGGGTTCGCGTCAAGGCCTCGACATGCAGCCGGTCAGCCGGTGAGCAGGTGGCGAAGAACTTGCCTGGCGATTGCGGTTCGCCGTCGCGGAACGGCCGGATCAGTCCTTCGAAGGCCGCAATGGAGAGCTTGCCATCCTCGAAAGCAAAGATCGGCTGGAACGCGCTCTTGAGGGTATACAGGCCCCACACCCCGGTCGAGGTGCCATCATCGTGACGAATGATGTGGGCGAGCCCGATGCTGCGCGACACTGTTCCTCGCTTAGCCGCGTGCCAAAACCAGGCAAATCTATCGGCCAAGGTTTTACCGCGCGTTAATGATCCCGATTGGCCTTGCGAAGCCAAAACCGAGCCACTGGCTCAGCAAACGAAGCTTGCGCTTGTTTTGCCGATACGACAATAGAGACCCCGCTGCCGCCTTTGGCCGCTTTCTATGGAGATCCTGTCATGGCCTTCCTCGCCGACGCACTTTCCCGCGTAAAGCCCTCCGCGACCATCGCGGTCACGCAGAAAGCGCGCGAGTTGAAAAACGCCGGCCGTGACATCATCGGTCTCGGTGCGGGAGAACCCGATTTCGACACGCCGGACAATGTCAAGAACGCCGCTATCGAAGCGATCCGCCGTGGCGAGACGAAATATCCGCCGGTTTCCGGCATCGTCCCGCTGCGTGACGCGATCGCCAAGAAGTTCAAGCGCGAGAACAATCTCGACTACAAGCCGGAGCAGACCATCGTCGGAACCGGCGGCAAGCAGATCCTGTTCAACGCTTTCATGGCGACGCTGAATCCTGGTGACGAAGTCGTCATTCCACGTCCCTATTGGGTGAGCTATCCCGAGATGGTCGCGATCTGCGGCGGCACCGCGACCTTTGCCGAGACCAGCATCGACAACGGTTTCAAGCTGACGGCCGAAGGTCTGGAAAAGGTCATCACGCCGAAGACGAAATGGCTGGTGATGAACTCGCCGTCCAACCCGTCCGGTGCCGCCTATACCGAGACCGAGCTCAAGGCGCTGGCCGAGGTGCTTTTGAAGCATCCCCAGGTCTGGATCCTGACCGACGACATGTATGAGCACCTCACCTACGGCGATTTCGTCTTCAAGACGATCGCCGAGGTCGAGCCGCGCCTCTATGAGCGCACGCTGACCATGAACGGCGTTTCCAAGGCCTATGCCATGACCGGCTGGCGCATCGGCTACGCAGCGGGCCCGCTGCCACTGATCAAAGCCATGGACATGATCCAGGGCCAGCAGACCTCGGGCGCCTGCACGATCGCGCAATGGGCCTCGGTGGAAGCGCTGAACGGCCCGCAGGATTTCGTGAAGAAGAATAAGGCGATCTTCCAGGCGCGCCGCGATCTCGTGGTGTCGATGCTGAACCAGGCGCGTGGCATTTCCTGCCCGTCACCCGAAGGGGCCTTCTACGTCTATCCGTCCTGCGCCCAGCTGATCGGAAAAAAGACGCAAGGCGGAAAGCTGATCGATTCCGACGAGACCTTCTGTTCTGAACTGCTGGAAGCCGAAGGCGTGGCCGTGGTGTTCGGTTCGGCCTTCGGCCTCGGTCCGAACTTCCGCATTTCCTATGCGACGTCCGAGAAGCTGCTGGAGGAGGCTTGCACGCGCATCCAGCGCTTCACGGGAAGCCTCAGCTGATCCCATTAAGGGATTCAGAAGACTCGCAAAAAGCCCGGCTCATGACCGGGCTTTTTTTCGGCAGCGGCGCTGCATTATCCCTGATACTGTTCGTCGCTGACCGGCTCCAGCCAGTCGACGGGCGACCCGTTGAGCGCCTCCTGCATGGCGAGATGGGTCATGGCCGTCTTCGGTCCGGCGCCATGCCAATGCTTCTCACCGGGCTCGAACCAGACGGTGTCGCCAGCCTTGATCTCCCGGATCGGCCCACCCCAGCTTTGCGCCAGCCCGGCACCCGAGACGACATGGATCGTCTGGCCGAGAGGATGTGTGTGCCAGTGCGTTCGCGCGCCCGTCTCGAAACTTACCGAAGTGGCCCTCAGCCGTGCCGGTGCCTCTGCCTCGATGATGGGATTCTGTGTCACCCTTCCAGTGAAATAAGCGTTCGAGGCAACGATTGTCGGCACGCTGCCGCAAGCGATGATCTTCATCGGTTTCTCCTTCCAGGTCTCTGAATCAGGCTCTTTGTCGACCAAGCTTAGCCGCCCGTCATCTAGAGCAATTCCACTTTTCTCTGAAGCGCGGATTGCTCTATCTTTTTTCACGCAATTCCGGACGCAAAACCGCTGCCCACTTTTGCTGGAATTGCTCTATTTTCCTTGCCCTGCTTTCGAACCCATGTTTCGATGTTTCCGGGTCGCTGGCAAACGCTTTCGATCCGCGACGGCCGACAGGCCGGCCGCCGCTCTCAGCGGAATGCCTGAGTGGAGGTCAGCATGGGTAATCGCGCCGGAGGACGACGCTCGGGACCGAAATGCATAGCCATAGTCGGTCCCTTCGCAAGCGGTAAGACGACACTTCTCGAAGCCATTCTCGCCCGAACGGGCGCCATTCCTCGCCAGAACCCGGTTTCGTCCGGCAACACCGTATCGGACCATTCCGCGGAAGCCCGCGCCCACGCCATGAGCGTCGAGGCGAGCATTGCCACCACCGAATTCATGGGTGACGAGTTCACCTTCATCGATTGTCCCGGCTCTATCGAATTCGCCTTCGAGGCCGAGCCCGTCCTGGCAGGTTGCGACATCGCCGTCGTGGTAGCCGAGGCGGATGAGAAGAAGATCCCGGCACTGCAGCTCATCATGCGCAAGCTGGACGATCTTGGCGTGCCGCGCATCCTGTTCCTGAACAAGGTCGACAAGGCGATCGCCGGTGTGCGCGAGACGCTGAAGATGCTGCAGCCGACCAGTTCCGTGCCGCTGCTGCTGCGCCAGATTCCGTTGCGCAAGGACGGTGTCGTCATTGGTTCGATCGACCTTGCGCTCGAGCGAGCCTACATCTACCGCGAATATGCCGAGAGCGAAGTCGCCGAAATCCCAGATGACGACAAGGCGCGCGAGATCGAGGCGCGGTTCTCCATGCTGGAAACCCTCGCCGATCACGACGACCAGCTCATGGAACAGTTGCTGGAAGAGATCGAACCGCCGAAGGACGCCGTCTTCGACGACCTCGCCGCCGATCTGCGTGCCGGCACTGTCACGCCGGTGCTGATCGGCACGGCCGAAAAAGGCAACGGTGTGCTGCGGCTCCTGAAGACAATCCGTCACGATGCGCCCGACGTCGAGGCCACCCGCAAGCGCCTTGGCGCGCCGGATGGTGCGGCAACCGTCGTGCAGGTGATGAAGACCGTCCATACGCCGCATGGCGGCAAGCTTTCGATCTCGCGCATCCTGTCAGGGCAGATCAACGACGGCGCCGAACTCTTTCTTTCGGACGGCAACACGACAAAGGTTTCCGGCATCTATCGCATGCTGGGCAAGGATCAGTCGAAGCTTGCCACCGCCAAGGCTGGTGAGACTGTGGCCATCGGCAAGCTCGACGAGGCCCACACGGGCCAGACCCTGACTTCGGCAAAAGGCGGCATGAAACCGCTCGTCGACCTCGCCCCGCCCCAGCCGGTCTTTGCTTTTGCCTTGCGGCCGAAAGAGCGCAAGGATGACGTCAAGATGTCGGCAGCCATCCAGCGCCTTGCCGAAGAGGACCCTTCACTGAGCCTGAGCCACAACCAGGACTCGGCCGAGACGGTCCTGTCCGGCCATGGCGAGATGCATCTGCGCGTGGTGCGCGAGCGGCTGGAAGGCAAGAACCAGATCGCAGTCGAGGGGCATGCACCCGCGGTGCCCTATCGCGAAACCATCCGCAAATCGGTTCAGCAGCGCGGGCGCCACAAAAAACAGTCAGGCGGCCACGGCCAGTTCGGCGACGTGGTGCTGGAGATCAAGCCATTGCCGCGTGGCAGCGGCTTCCAGTTCACCGACACCATCACCGGCGGTGTCGTGCCTAAGACCTACATCCAGTCGGTCGAAACCGGCGCGCGCGATTACTTGAAATGCGGACCGCTCGGTTTCCCGGTCGTCGACGTCGCAGTCAATCTTTCCGACGGCTCCTATCACAGCGTCGATTCCTCCGACATGGCGTTCCAGATGGCTGCGAAGCTCGCGATGAGGGAAGGCATGGCGACCTGTTCACCCGTGCTGCTGGAGCCGATCATGAAGGTGGAAATCGTGACACCCTCCGACGCGACGGCCAGGATCATCGCGCTCATTCCACAAAGGCGCGGCCAGATCCTCGGCTACGACGCTCGCGCTGACTGGCCCGGCTGGGACGTCGTGGAGGCAACCATGCCGCAAGCGGAGATTGGCGACCTGATCATCGAGTTGCGCTCGGCGACGGCCGGTGTAGCCAGCTACCAGGCGAGCTTCGACCACATGGCGGAACTGACTGGCCGCCTCGCCGACGACGTCATGAACGCCAACGGCAAGGCAGCCTGACGATATCGCCTCCGAGTTGCGCTCGCCCAAGCGGCGGCCACATCATCAGGGTGAAAGACAAAACGGCGTCCGGTTGAACCGGACGCCGTTTTCGCGGACCGCTTTCTTGGGAGAAAAGAGCTCAGGTCCGCCGCATGTCTCCAATCCAGGCTATCGCCTCAACCGGAAGAATTAGGCTGGACGCGACCGTTGCCAGAGCCCGATCGTGCGGGAGATGCCCCCATCCCTCGAACGATTCTGATCGCGTCCTGATTACATGCATAACCGCTAATTTGCGTATTACCATGTTACTTAGGGTTACACGTGACCGTTACATGACGGATAGCTAACGCATCGGCCCGAAATCGAAATCGATTTTCGGAAAGCACGATGCGCAGATTCAAAAGTGTTAGAGCGTCCTCGACGTGGCGCATATGCTCTGTCGATCGCTCTTCGCGTGGACCTGTTCCCACGATCTTTCCGGCATGCGGTTTCCCTCGCCGCAGGCAACAAAAAAGCCGGATCGCGAAGACCCGGCTAAGTTGAATGGAAGCGCCCGTTAGGGCTAAACCTCCAGAGGGGAACACTCGAGGGCGCTAATGGGAGGAGAACGCGCCCAGGAGATGATTGATATATGGGCTCTTCCTGCCCAACAAACAAGCACCTATTTTGCAACGCACACATGCAAAAAGGCTCAGGCTGTGGTCCAACGCACATTTCACGGCCATAGGGCCAGAAAAGCGGCACATTGCACAGCGTTTTTCATGCTGCGCTGCAAATCTATGCATTGGCCGGCAGCCAGGAGGAGAAGGTGTGGCGCCGAAACAGGCAGATAATCTGACAGCCGGCGATACCGCCTGGCGCGGAAGAACCGAACTGGGGGCATCATGAAGAGCAGGACCTCAGCCATCATCGGCAGCGCAGTTTTCTTTCTGGTCGCACCCTGCATTGTTGCTGGCGTGCTGCCTTGGTTGGTCCTCGATCGCTATCGTCTCCCCTTTTCTACAGCGCTGCCTTTTGTGGTCATGGGCTGGATCCTGATCGTGGCAGCTGCCGCGGCTCTTCTGCATTCTTTTGCGCGCTTCGCTCTCGAAGGCCTCGGCACGCCGGCGCCGGTCGCCCCCACAGAGAGACTGGTGGTCGGCGGTATCTATCGCCATATCCGCAACCCCATGTATGTCGCCGTGCTTTCGATCATCGCCGGCCAGGCGCTGCTCTTCGCAAGCTGGGCGGTCGCGCTTTACGGGTTGATCATGGGCATAGCCATGGCGTCGTTCGTGCACTTCTATGAAGAGCCGACACTCGCCAGGCGTTACGGTGCTGAATATGAGACCTACCGACGCGCCGTGCCGGGCTGGCTGCCTCGATTGAAGCCGTGGCACGACGCATAAACCGCGCAGGCGAAACCACCACCGGGAACATCGGCTACTGGAAGGTCCGAAAGCGCCGGATCAATATGACCAGTTGCGGGCCTTGGCGATGATGAAGTCGCGGAAGACGTGCAGCTTCGCCTGGTTTTTCATGGCATCGGGATAGGCGAAATAGGTGTCGAAGGACGGCACCTCGGTTTCGGGCAGAAGCTGCACCAGGCCGGCATCCTTGCCGACGACATAGTCCGGCAGCATGGCGATGCCGGCACCGCCTTGCACAGCACGCTTGATCGACAGGATGTCGTTGATCTGCAACGTCGGCACGCGCTGCCCGCTTTCGAAATCGCCGACCGTCTCCAGCCAATTGAGCTCAGACAGATGCGTCGGCACCGGCACGCCGAAGGTGACGATGCGGTGGCTCTTGAGTTCGGCCACCGTTGCTGGCTTGCCGAATTTGTTCACATAGGCCGGCGACGCATAAAGATGGAAGTGCACCGTGAACAGACGCCGCTGGATCAGGTCCGGCTGCTGCGGCTGCCTCAGCCGGATCGCACAGTCGGCCTGGCGCATGGTCAGGTCCAGCTCCTCATTGGCGAGAATGAGCTGCAGATGGATTTCCGGATAGAGGTCGATGAATTCCTGCACGCGGTCGGTCAGCCAGCCGGCTCCCAGGCCTACAGTGGTCGTCACGCGCAGAATGCCGGATGGCCGATCCTTGGATTCGGCCAGCCGGGTCTTGATCGATTCCAGCTTCATCAGCACGTCGTGCGCCGTGCGAAACAGCATCTCGCCCTGTTCGGTAAGCACGAGGCCACGCGCATGACGATGGAACAGTGGCACGCCGACGTCGTGTTCCAGCGCGCTGACCTGCCTCGAAATCGCCGACTGCGAAAGATGCAGTGTCTCGGCCGCATGCGTAAATGACCCAGCCTCGGCGGCTGCGTGAAACACGCGAAGTTTGTCCCAATCCAGCGCCATGATTCCCCTCGTTTCGCTTTGGCGTCTGAAGAAAGATCTCGGAGATTTTGCGGCTTATTCCGCCGCTTCCCGATGCACCTCAATCCCAGCGAGATATTTTTCCGCTTCGAGCGCCGCCATGCAGCCCATGCCGGCCGCCGTCACCGCCTGGCGATAGATGTCGTCCGTCACATCGCCGGCGGCAAAGACGCCGGGCACGTCGGTCCGCGTCGAATCCGGTGCAGTCCACAGATAACCATTCGACTTCTGCTTGAGCTTGCCGGTGAACAGCTCCACCGCCGGTGCATGGCCGATCGCCACGAACACACCGTCGACCTTCAACTGGCTCTCCTGACCTGTCGCCACATTACGCAACTTCAGCCCTTCGACCGAGGGCGGCAGCGGGGCCTGGCCGGGACGGCCGGTGATCTCGTCCACCACCGTGTCCCAGATGACGCGGACATTGTCCTTCTTCATCAGCCGTTCGCGCAGGATGCGTTCGGACCTGAATTCGCTGCGACGGTGAATGACGGTGACCGTCTTGGCCAGGTTGGAAAGATAGAGTGCCTCTTCGACCGCCGAGTTGCCGCCGCCGACCACTGCGACATCCTTGCCGCGATAGAAGAACCCGTCGCAGGTAGCGCAGGCCGAAACACCGAATCCCATAAAGGTCTGCTCGGAAGGAATGCCCAGCCACTTCGCCTGCGCGCCGGTGGCGATGATCAGAGCGTCCGCCGTATAGGTCGTGCCGGAATCGCCCTTGGCTACGAACGGGCGAACATCGAGGTCGACCTCGGTGATGATGTCGTTGACGATCTCGGTACCGACATGCTCGGCCTGCTTCAGCATCTCGCTCATCAGCCACGGGCCCTGTACGGGATCGGCGAAGCCAGGGTAGTTTTCGACATCCGTGGTGATCATCAGCTGGCCACCCTGCTGGAGCCCAGCCACCAGCATTGGTTTCAGCATGGCTCGCGCCGCATAGATGGCCGCGGTGTAACCGGCAGGGCCGGAACCGACGATGAGAACGGGCGCGTGCTTGACGGTCATGGAACGGCCTTTGCGAAAGACGGCCGCCTCAGGCGACCCGAACGAGCGGCAATTGTTGCGCGCAATGTAAGTGCTGCCTACTCTGCCAGCAAGGACATGCGACAAGTGTCCCCATAATGCTTGCATGGCTGACCGAACCGCAGCCCATGGTTAATCCATGGTGAATGCTGAAAATTCCCCGTTGCAGGGATGGCGTGGCCCGTAAACTCGTTTAATGACGTGTTTGCGAAAGATTCTTGCGCAGCGGGCGGAAAACCATGCCGATAAAGGCCGATCTCGACGCCATTGACTGGAAGATACTGCGCGAATTGCAGCGCGATGGCCGCATGACCAATGTCGAACTCTCGCGCCGTGTCGGGATATCGGCCCCACCCTGCCTACGGCGCGTCAAACGGCTGGAAGAAAGTGGCATCATCCGCGGCTATCGCGCCCTGCTCAACGCTCCCGCGCTCGGCATGGATGTCGTTGCATTCTGCCTGATCGGCCTGCATCACCAGGCCGACGCGGAATTGAAGGCTTTCGCCGAGCGCACGCGCAGCTGGCCGATCGTGCGCGATGCCTGGATGGTCTCCGGCGAGTCCGATTTCCTGCTGCATTGCGTGACCAGCGATCTCGCAACATTCCAGAGCTTTGTCATCGAGGAACTGACCTCCACGCCGAATGTCGACACTGTGCGCACCGCGCTGACTATCCGTCAGGTAAAAGATGAAGGCCTAGTCGAAATCAGTGCCTTGAACCAAACACAGTAAAGGCGCATGGCTGGAAGCAATTAACGCCTCCCCTAATTCTCTCCCCATGTCTCAGTTCAACACTCCTGTCTCCGCTCTGATCATCTGCAAGAACGAAGTCGACATGATTGCCGACTGCCTGCGGAGCGTCGACTTCTGTGCCGAGATCGTGGTGGTGGATTCTGGTTCGACCGACGGCACGCTGGAATGCATCGCGGACTACGTCGCGAAAGGCTATCCGATCCGCCTGTTCCACAACGACTGGCCGGGCTTCGCCAGGCAGCGGCTTTTTGCGCTACAACAGGCCACGCAGCCTTGGTGCTTGTGCATCGAGGCAGATGAGCGCGCCGACGCTGAGCTGAGGCAATCCATCATCGAAATTACAAGTTCGGGCAGAAACGATACCGATGGTTGGTTCGTCCGCCGTCGCGACTACCTGAAAGGTTACGGCTACGCCCACCGCTGGGTGGCACACAATCGCATCTTCCGCTTCTTTCGCCGCGACAAGGCGACAATGGACATTGCTCAACGCGTCCACGAGTCCTTCAGAGTGCCTGGCCGCACCGCTCTGATCGAAAAGGGGATGCTGCTGCACCGGCGCGCGACCTCGCTGACCGAGGATCTGAAGCGCACGAACTCCTATTCGTCGCTCAAGGTCGAAGCTCAGGTCGAGCAGGGCGACAAGCCCAGCATGTCGCGGCTGGTCTTCTCGCCCTGGATCAATTTCCTGAAATTCTATGTCGGCAAGCGCTACTTCCTGTGCGGCCGCTACGGCTACGTCCATTCGGCGATGGTTTTTCTCTATTCTTACGTCACCGAAGCGAAGCTGTTCGAGGCCCGTGACGAACGCCGCGCGGACAAGAGCGCGGTCAAGGCCGGCAAGTAGCCCGGATTTCGGCAATCGCTGCTTGCTCGGCTGCAGCATGCGCCTTCCCGACCAGGAACAGCCGCGACAACCCTGCCCGACGGCCAGCTTCGATATCGGCATCTTTGTCGCCGACCATGATTGATGCGCCAAGATCGGCGCTCAGCAACTCAGCCGCCATCAAAAGCATGCCGGGATTGGGCTTACGCATCGGATGGTCGTCCGCCCCAAGGGCGCCTTCTCCCGCCTCGTGATATGCGCAGGCCAGAACGAGATCGACAAAACAGTCCCTCTCACCCAAGAGCTCCAGCACCCGGCCGTTGACGGCGCCAAACGCCTCCCAGCCGAAATAGCCGCGCGCGATACCCGATTGATTGGTGACGACCACCACTGGCCAGCCGGTTCGATTGGCCGCCTGAATGACCGGAAGGATTTCAGTGCGCAGCACCACTTGCCGCGGATCGCTCGGATAGCCGGTGTCGACGTTGATGGTGCCGTCCCGGTCGAGGAACAATGCCCGGCATCCATCTGGAAAGGCCCTGTTGCCGACCCGCTCCAGCCAGAGCCCTGGCTCTATGAGTGGGTATGAGGCCGGTGCCCCTGCCATCAGGCGGCGGGACCGTTGCTCAGGCGGCTTTCCACCTCTTCGCAAAGATAGTGATAGAGGCAGATATGGCCCTGCTGGATGATCGGCGTCGAACTTGAAGGCACGTTGAGCAGGATATCGCACAGCGGCTTCAGCTTGCCACCGGTGTCGCCCGTCATGCCGATCACCGTCATGCCCATGGCGCGTGCCTGTTCCGCGGCCGCCAGGATGGAAGGCGAATTGCCGCTGGTCGAGATCGCCAGCAGCACCGCGCCCTCCGCGCCATGCGCTTCCACCTGCCGCGAGTAAACCGTGTCGAAACCGTAATCGTTGCCCCAGGCCGTCAGCACGGCTGCATTGGCTGGCAGCGCGATGACATTGTAGGCCTTGCGTTCCTTCAGGAAGCGCCCGACCAGTTCGCCGGCGATATGGATCGCGTCGCTCGCCGAGCCGCCATTGCCGCAGATGAGCAAAGCCTTGCCTGCGGACAATGCCCCCACAACCGTGTCGGTCGCGCGCTGCATTTCACCGGAAAGATCGCGCTCGATCATGGCCGTGATCGCGGCGGCGGAGCGGACGAGATAGTCGTTCAGATTGGACATGGAGCTTCAGGTTCCGCTGCGGGCGCGCAATTTGGTTATGGTACCGGTGGTGCTTTTTCCAGCGACGAGATCGACCAGGACAACGCGGCCGCCGGCCTTCTGCACCACGTCGGCGCCCACCACCTGATCGACAGTATAATCCGCGCCCTTGACCAGAATGTCGGGCTGCAGTGCCTCGATCAGTTTCAACGGTGTGTCTTCTTCGAACAGAACGACGGCATCGATGGAGGCAAGTGCGGCAAGCACGCAGGCGCGGTCGTGCTGGTCGTTCACCGGCCGGTCGGGTCCCTTCAGGCGCCGTACCGAGGCATCGCTGTTCAATCCCAGCACCAGCCGGTCGCATTGGCTGCGCGCGGCATTGAGCAGGCTGACATGGCCTGCATGCAGAATGTCGAAGCAGCCATTTGTGAACCCGACCGTCAGACCTTCTTGCTTCCAGGTCGTCACCAGACGCTGCGCAGTTGCCGTGTCGAGGATCGCATCCTTGTGGACAGCGCCGTGCGAGCGGAACAGCGCTCCGGTCAGTTCATCGGCTGTAAGCCGTGCGGTGCCGCGCTTCCCGACCACCACTCCACCTGCGGCATTGGCGATGGCTGCGGCGGCAGCGCGGTCGGCACCTGCCGCCAATGCGAGGGCAAACGAGGCAATCACCGTGTCGCCGGCGCCGGAAACATCGAACACTTCGCGCGCCTGGGTCGCGATATGGCGTGCCGATTGCGCATCGACCACGCTCATGCCTTTTTCGCTGCGGGTCGCCACGACGAAATCGAAACCGTTTGCCGCGATCAGTTCGCGCGCGGCAGCAACGATGTCGTCATCGGCGAAGACAGAACGGCCCACGGCCTCGCCAAGTTCCTTGCGGTTGGGCGTTACTGCGGTGGCACCGTGGTAGCGTGCATAATCCCGCCCCTTCGGATCGACGAGAACCGGCTTGCCTGCCTCACGGCAGATCGCGATCAATTCCGCCGCGACACCATCAAGCAGTGTGCCTTTGCCGTAGTCGGACAAAATGACGATATCGGCTCCAGCGAGCGCTGTCCGGAAATCCGCAAGCAGTTTTGCCCGCTCCACAGCGTCGAGCGCGCGAACATCCTCCTCATCGAACCGCAGTACCTGCTGGTTAAGCGCACTGAAGCGTGACTTCGAAGACGTCATGCGATCACGCGTCTGCCCGATCCCGCCCGTATCGACGCCCAGTTCGGCGAACATGCGCATGACATTGCGGCCGGCAGCATCGTCGCCGAGCGCCGAGACGGGAATTGCCTTGCCACCCAACGAGACGATGTTTGAAACGACATTGCCGGCGCCGCCGACCGCCAGCGTTTCGCCACGACCATGCAGGACCGGGATCGGCGCTTCCGGCGAGATGCGTTCGATGACGCCGCTGACGAAGCGGTCGAGGATCAGATCGCCGACCACCAGCACGGTGACATCGGCGAACCGGGCGATCGCGCGGTGAAGAATTTCGGGAGAAGACAGGTGCAACTCGCTCATGCGCAAGCGGATATACCGCAAATCTGGGCAGTGCAACTGCGGCAGTGCTGCCGGCCTGTCGTAGCAAGCACCCTTGTCGACACGCTCCCTCACCTCTCCTATAAGAACCGCGATCCGCTCAACAATTCGAGGTCCCGATGATCATCGTTACCGGCGGCGCCGGCATGATCGGCTCCAACATCGTTGCCGCACTCAACGCGGAAGGCCACGACGACATCCTCGTGGTCGACGACCTGACCGATGGCCACAAGATCGTCAACCTGGCCGATCTCCGGATCGCCGACTATCTCGACAAGGATGAGTTTCCAGCGCTGTTCGAGACCGGCAAGCTCGGCCGGATCGAGGCGGTTTACCATCAGGGTGCCTGCTCGACGACCACCGAGTGGAACGGCAAGTTCATGATGGAGGTGAATTTTTCCTACTCGAAGCGCCTGCTGCATGCCTGCCTGGAACAGCGCGTGCCCTTCCTCTACGCATCCTCGGCTTCGGTCTATGGCGGCGGTTCCATATTCCAGGAAGAGCAGGACTTCGAGCGGCCGCTCAACGTTTACGCCTGGTCGAAAAAGCTCTTCGACGACTATGTCCGCCGCGTGGTCGGCCCAGGTCATTCGCAGGTTGCCGGCCTGCGCTATTTCAACGTTTATGGCCCGCGTGAGCAGCACAAGGGCACCATGGCTTCGGTGGCCTTCCACCTGTTCAACCAGGTTGGGCGCGGCGAGAACCCGAAACTCTTCGGTGCCTACGATGGCTTCGGCCCAGGCGAACAGAGCCGCGACTTCATCCATGTCGGTGATGTCGCCGACGTCAATCTCTGGCTGTGGAAGCGCGGCGCCAGCGGCATCTTCAACTGCGGCACGGGCCGCGCACAGCCATTCCGCACCATCGCCGAAACGGTCATCGCCTCGCTCGGCAAGGGCAGCATCGAATACATCGACTTCCCTGATCACCTGAAGGGCAGCTACCAGAGTTTCACCCAAGCTGATATGTCCCGCCTGCGTGCTGCCGGCTACAACGGCCAGTTCCGCGACGTGGAAACCGGCGTGAAAGACTATGTCGAATGGCTGAAAGCCCGACGATCCTCGTGATCGGTCCCCGCTGGGTGGGCGACATGGTCATGGCGCAATGCCTGTTTTCGGCATTGAAGCAGCTCTATCCGAACGCCGGCATCGACGTCATGGCTCCGGCATGGGCTGCCCCTCTTGTGGGACGCATGCCGGAGGTTCGCCAGCAGATCGAAATGCCGGTGCCATCGGGCAAATTGGAACTCGGCGTGCGCCGCAGGTACGGCCGCATGCTCAAGGGCCGTTATGACATGGCCTATGTGTTGCCGGGCAGCCTGAAATCGGCGCTGATACCGTTCTTTGCCCGGATTCCGAAACGCGTCGGCCATCTGCGCGAGATGCGCTACGGCCTGCTCACCGACATCGTGGCGCAACCCAAGAAGGAAAAGCGCCGGACCGCATACGGTTTCTTTTCATTGGCCCGCGGCGGCAAGTTTCAGGCTCCGAAGCTGACCGTCGATGCAGCCAACCAGGCTGCACTGCTCGAACACAACGATCTCCAGGCCGGCAAATTCGTGGCGATGATGCCCGGCGCCGAGTTTGGCCCAGCCAAGCGCTGGCCGAGCGCATCCTATGCCGGCTTTGCCCGCGCCATGATGGCGAAGGGTTTCAAGGTCGCGCTCTTCGGCTCGAAGAATGACAGCGCCGTCACCGCAGAAATCGCGACACTGGCACCCGGCTGTGTCGACCTTGCCGGCAGAACCCGCCTGGAAGATGCCATCGATCTCATCGCCGCGGCCAAACTGGCGGTTTCCAACGACAGCGGCTTGATGCATGTCGCCGCGGCCGTCGGCACCCCCCTCGTCGCCGTCTATGGCTCGACATCGCCGGAAAACACCCCGCCGCTCGCCGAAAGGCGGGAACTGGTATGGCTGCAGCTTTCCTGCTCGCCCTGCCACAAGAAAGTCTGTCCGCTCGGCCACATGAACTGTCTCAACACGCTGGGTGTCGAGCGGGTCGTCGTGGCCGCCGACCGCCTGCTCGAACAGCCGACCGCCGCATGAAGGTGCTGATCGTCAAGACCTCGTCGATGGGCGATGTCATCCACACTTTCCCGGCTGTTGAGGATGCTTTGCGCGCCCGACCGAACATCAGCTTCGACTGGTGCGTGGAAGAACCTTTCGCCAGCATCGTGGCGCTGCATCCGGCAATCGGCACGATCCATAAGATTGCGCTGCGCCGCTGGCGCAAGCAGCTTGCCTCGCCGACCACCTGGCGGGAGGGAAGTGCCCTGCGCAATACCTTGCGCGCCGGTCACTACGACCTGGTGCTTGACGCGCAAGGCTTGATGAAATCGGCCTTGGTCGCCAAGCTTGCCGGCGCGCCGGTCGCCGGCTTTGACAAGGCCAGCGCTAGAGAACCGGCCGCCACCGTCTTTTACGATCAGCGTTACGGCGTCCCACGCGATCTGCATGCCATCGAACGCACGCGACGCCTGTTCGCGTTGGCTCTCGGCTACGAGCCGGATCTGTCGACACTTGATTCCGGTATCGCCGTTCCGTCCGGCAACTCGCCGGTTCCGACAGGACAGGTCGCGACTTTACTGCATGGCACCAGTCGCGAGGACAAGAAGTGGCCGGTTCAGGAATGGATCGAAACCGCCACGCTGCTTGTCGCGCAAGGGTTTACGCCGGTCACGACCTGGTCGAACGACAAGGAGCGGACTGTAGCCGAAGCGATAGGCCAGGCTGTGCCTGCAACGCTGGTGGTGCCGAAGTCACCGCTATCGGAAGTGGCCAGCCTAATCGGTCACTCGACGCTCGTCATCGGCGCCGATACCGGGCTCACCCATCTGGCCGCTGCATTCGGCCTGCCCACCGTCGCCATTTTTCTGACGACGGAACCGGGCCTCACCGGACCGCAGGGGCAATATGCCTCGACGCTGGTCGCTCATGGCGAGCAGCCTGTAACACCACAGGCCGCGGTCACAGAGGCGATGACTTTGCTGAACCTCAAGGGCCGATAGTTATCGGGTACCGGGGGCGCAGCAGGCCGCTCTTCGCGGGCGGCCTGGCCCCGGTATCGCCAAGTCCTAGACGAACTGGACCTTGACGATCTCGTAGCCGCGGGCCCCGCCAGGCGCGTTGACCTCGATGGCATCGCCGACACCCTTCCCGATGAGCGCGCGCGCGATCGGCGAAGAGATCGAAATGCGGCCAGCCTTCACGTCGGCCTCCTGATCGCCGACGATCTGGTAGGTCTTTTTTTCTTCGGTATCCTCGTCAACCAGGACGACGGTGGCGCCGAACTTGATGGTGTTGCCGGAAAGCTTGGAAACATCAATGATCTCGGCACGTGCCACCAGATCCTCGAGTTCACTGATACGGCCTTCATTGAGGCTCTGCTGTTCCTTGGCGGCGTGATATTCGGCGTTTTCCGAAAGGTCGCCATGCGAACGTGCCTCAGAGATCGCTTCGATGATACGCGGCCGCTCTTCCTGCTGGCGCCAGCGCAGCTCTTCCTTGAGAGTCTCGAAACCTCCGCCTGTCATCGGCACTTTGTTCATCATCTCACCTTTTCTGCCGGCCCCTGAAGCGGGACCAACCCTATCGCTGGGTACAAAAAGAAAACGGCCCGGCAGCTTCTGACTGACGGAACCGTCTCACCTCAGATTCCTGTAATATAGCAAGCTCCAGCCGATTTTCACCTCAAAAAAGCGGCTTGATTGCTCTCGCATCGGCAGGCTCCGCCGACCGCGGCGTTTGGCCCCGTTCCCCTGTTACGCGCGCCACGTTCATTGTCAGCCGGCTGCGCCGAAAAGCGTCAGCTTCGGTCGTAATGATCGATCTGTTCGGACAGCATGCCGTATTCGCGCGACTGTTTGCCGGTCCGTTTTTCGATCTCGCCAAGCTGCTCGCGCGCGCCGGCGATATCCCCCATCTGCAGGCGCGCTTCGCCCAGATATTCGCGCACCAGAGTGTAGTCCGGGTTCTGGCGCAGCGCTTCCTCGTAGTAGCCGAGGCCGACCACGATGCGACCGGACTTGCGATGCGAATAGCCGAGATAGTTGAGGATGCGCGGATCTTTCTTGTTTGCCGCCAGCGTCAGCACCGCGATGGCTTCGTCATAGCGCCCGGCCATGGCCAGGTCGTGACCCGCCTCGTAGATGTTGTCGTCGTCCAGCATGCCTTGCTTGGGCGGCGCGCATTTCTTGGACTTGCTGTCGTAGACCTCGCCCTTCTTGCATTTGGTGACGGTCGGGCTGGGCGTATTGCCTCCTCCGCCTTCTCCCGCAGCCTGAACTTGCGCGGTAACGAACGGTATGACGACAAGTGCTGCCGCAGTATGGATCAGAAGTCGCTTATGCATCGGGAACTCCTCCTGGCTTATCGATGACAGGATAACGCCAGACGAGTTCGATTTCATCCCGCGACACTCGCGGTCTAGCCCTTGAAGATGAAGGCGGCGCCGCCGGCAATCAGCGCGAACCCGATGGCGTGGTTCCAGGTCAGCGTCTCCTTGAGATACAGCACGGAGAACACCGCAAAAACGGTCAGCGTGATCACCTCCTGGATCGTCTTCAATTCCGCAGCCGAATAGACCTGGTTGCCGATGCGGTTCGCCGGCACTGCCAGCCAATATTCGAAAAAGGCGATCAGCCAGCTGCCGATGACGGCGATCCAGATCGGCGAACTCTTGAATTTGAGATGCCCGTACCAGGCGAAGGTCATGAAGACATTCGAGGCGACGAGCATGAGGATCGGCAGGATGCGAGGCGAGAGAATCAGCGACATCGGGAAAATCCGGAGGAAGGAGGGATGCCCATTTCAGGCCGCGGGCTTTGCCAGTCAACTGCCTTTGCAGGGTACCCTAGCGAGCCTTCTGCAACAGCGCCGTAACCCATTGTGAACGAAGAGTTCTCCGCATTTGCGCAACCAATTTGCACCACCGCCGTTTGCCGCTCCATGACGCTGTTCAAACGGCCGCTGGCGGCAATCGGATTTACGCTACTGGGTGCCGTCGCATCGTTTGAAGGCGGCTCTGCCTGGGCAAAATCACCAGATCTGCCCGCGACGGCGCCGGTTCCCGAACCTAATCGCCGCGACCTGGGCGAAATCGTGTCCAAGCCTGAAGACCCTGCGCCCTCCAGCGTGCCACTGCCGCAGACGCGCCCCGATGACACGCCGCAGAACAATACGGCGCCCGACAACACGACGAAGGAGCAGGATGGCCGTAAGCCATTCCAGGGCCCCGAACTGCCACCGGATTGGCAAAAGCCCGCTGTGGTCAAGCCGGTGCCCGATCCCCGCTCCGAAATCGTCCCTGCTGAAAAGAAGCCGGCCGAGGAAATGGCATGTCGCGAGCGGTTGAAAGCGCTTGGTGCCGAATTCGAGGATACCGAAGCCAGGCACGATACCGCACTCGGTTGCTCCCTGCCCTATCCGCTGCGGCTCAAGACGCTGGGAACGTCTGTTGAAATCACGCCCGACGCCGAGCTTGACTGTGCCATGGCCGAGACCATCGCCCGCTTCGTCAAAGACACAATTGTTCCGGCTGCAAAAGCCGAACTCGGCCAGGAATTGAAATCGATCTCGCAGGCATCCGGTTACGTATGCCGTCCCCGCAACGGCAGCTCCAAGCTTTCCGAGCACGCCTTTGGCAATGCTTTGGATATTGCTGCCTTTGCGCTCGTGGACGGCACCACCATTCAGGTTGGCAAGACCTCATCCTCGGCCCAGGCAAAGCTGATCGACCGAATCCGCAAGGCGGCCTGCGGACCGTTCAAGACGGTGCTTGGCCCTGGCAGCGATGCCGATCATGCCCTTCACCTGCATCTCGACCTCGCACCGCGCCGAAATGGCGGCACCTTCTGCCAATAGCGCCTTCCACTGCCCCATTTCCACCACAGCCGTAAACCGCGCCGCTGAGCTTTCCTTTACCCTTGAGGCGTAAAACACCCTTGGCTCAAGGGGACTGCCCGAGGGACGCGAAGAAGGATGGCCGGAGAAATTCACGCGAGACGACCCAGGCGCGAACCATGGGCCGCGACAAGGCGGCTTGCCGCGTTGTGCGTGCTGGCGACAGCCGCCGCCTGCACGACTGGCGACGTCTTCGAACTGAAGCCAGCGGTCGATGTCGGCTCGACAACCTCTGCGGTACCGAAGATGACGCCTGCCGCACCGGAATTGTCTGGCATGCAAACCCTGGTGCCGTCGGACCCATACATGACGGCGGCCTATCCGCGCATGGACGAACCGATGTCCCCCGTGGAACAGTTGTCCTCGGAAGAGATCGACTGCCGCAACGAACTGAAGCGCCTCGACGTCGCTTACACTGACCTCTCCCCGATCCGTGAAGGACAGTGCGGCATCGAGCACCCGGTTAAGGTCACCGCCATCGGCAATGTCCAGATGAAGCCGGCGGCAACGCTCACCTGCAACATGGCCGCGACCTTTGCATCCTGGACCAAGCGCGAACTCGTCCCGACCGCGCGCTGGCGCTATTTTTCCGGCGTGAAGACCATCCACCAGGGATCGAGCTATTCCTGCCGCAAGATCGCCGGGGAAAGAGTGCTTTCAGAACATGGCAAGGGCAACGCGCTCGACGTGATGAGCATCAAGCTCAACAACGGCGATGATATCGACGTGCGCAAGCCCGGCTGGTTCGCCTTCCGCACCAGTGGCTTCCTTGATTCGGTGCGTTCCGACGGCTGCGATTATTTCACCACCGTGCTCGGCCCCGGCTACAATTACGATCACCGGAACCATTTCCATTTCGATATCAAGAACCGCAGGAACGGCTACCGCGCCTGCCGCTAGCGCATCGCGTCCACTCGGACACGCAAAGAAGCGCTCCGGCACTTTGATTTGGCGGTGCGCCTGAAGTTCAATACGTTTTGGACAAAACGCTGGCCGCCGCTTTTCGAAGTGGCAGGTGGAATGCTATTGAGCGCGCATGCTCTACGCTGAAATCGCTATCGTGGTCGCTCTCATCTGCGTGAACGGCCTTTTGGCAATGTCCGAGCTCGCCATCGTCTCTGCCCGTCCGGCAAGGCTCAAGGCGATGATCGACCGCCATGTCAGCGGCGCGGCGCGCGCGCTCGAGCTTGGTGCCAATCCAGGCAAGTTCCTGTCTTCCGTACAGATCGGGATCACACTGGTGGGCATCCTGTCCGGCGCCTTTTCGGGCGCCACGCTCGGCGAGCGGCTGGCCAGCTTCCTTGCCGATTCCGGCGTCGGCCCGCGTTTCGCCAATCCCGTCGGCGTCGGCATCGTCGTGGCAATAATCACCTATGCCTCGCTGATCGTGGGCGAGTTGGTGCCGAAGCAGATCGCGCTGCGCGATCCCGAGCGTGTGGCTGCCCGCGCAGCACCCTTCATGGCGGTGCTCGCGAAAGTCGCGGCTCCGATCGTTTTCGTCCTCGACATTTCGGGCCGCGCCGTTCTGTGGCTGCTCGGCTTCCGCGGCGAAAGCGAGGAAAAGGTCACCGACGAAGAAATCAAGATGCTCGTGGCCGAAGCCGAACATCACGGCACGATCGAGTCGGATGAACGCCGCATGATTGCCGGCGTGATGCGGCTGGGCGACCGCGCGGTGCGCGCCGTCATGACGCCGCGCACCGATGTCGACTGGATCAACCTGGAGGCCGACGACGCCACGATCCGCAAACTTTTGATGGAAACGCAGCATTCACGCCTGCCGGCGGGCGAAAGCGTCGACGCCATGGTCGGTGTGGTGCAGACAAGAGATGTTCTGGCTGCCTTGCTTGCGGGCCGTGCGCTCGATCCGCGCAAGCATGTCAAGACGGCACCCATCGTGCACGACCAGGCCGATGCACTGGACGTGCTCGCGACCTTGCGCGAATCGGAAGTGCCGATGGCCCTCGTCCATGACGAATACGGCCATTTCGAAGGCATCGTCACTCCGGCCGACATTCTGGAAGCGATCACCGGCGTATTCCGCTCCGACCTCGATGCCGGCGACGAGGAGGAAAGCGCTGTCCAGCGCGAGGACGGTTCCTGGCTTCTGGCCGGCTACATGCCCGCCGATGAGATGGCCGACCTGCTCGGTTTCGATCTGCCCGAAGATCGCGACTACGAAACCGTCGCAGGCTATCTCCTGTCGCACTTCGCCCATCTGCCCACCACCGGTGAGGCCGTCGACGCACAGGGTTGGCGCTTCGAAGTGGTCGATCTCGATGGCCGCCGCATCGACAAAGTCATTGCCACGCGCCTTGCTGGCGGACAGCACGGCGCGGCGCGATAAATCCATAAATTCGGGATGAGAAGGCAGCGGGCTGCCTTCTCAAGAGAGATCAGCCTCAGGCTGCTTCGACGTCGGCCGTCGCCAGATCGGCATCGCGAGCCGTCTTCAGGGCGTGCGTGTACCAGGAAAGCTGGTTCAACATGTCGTCTGCGGCCTGGTTGACGTGCTCGAGTTCCGACAGCTTCGTGCCGCCCTTGACGGCCATATAGTCTGCCCAAACGATATGAACGGCGGTGCGTACCGGCACCATCTGCAGCTCGATGGCATGGAGACGGAGCTGCTCAATCGCGCGCGCGCCGCCGACGCCGCCGTAGCCCACAAAGCCAACCGGCTTCTTGTTCCACTCGGTATAGGCATAGTCGAGTGCGTTCTTGAGAACCGCGCTCGGCCCGTGCGTGTACTCGCTGGCCGTGAAGATGAAAGCGTCGAATTCATCGACTTTCTTCTGCCACCGCTGCGCAACCTCGTTCTTGGATGGCGCCCACAGCGAGGACGCTGCTTCATCGAAGAACGGCATCGGATAGTCGCGCAGATCGACAAGCTCGACTTCCCATTCGCTGTGCTTGGCGGCGAGCTTGGCGATCCATTCTGCTGGCGCGTCGGCGAAGCGGGTTGCACGCGTCGAACCGATCACGACGGCGACTTTGGGTTTTGACATCGGAGGCTCCTTGTAAGGGCAAACTTGGAGTATCATTTGGATACCGACGCTATATCTGATACCGTCAACTCGCTTGGCAAGGAGGCACTTTTTTGAAACCGAGGCACCCGCATGTCACCGGCGACTGTCTGGCAGTCAGCGATATCCTGCAGCGCATCGGCGACAAATGGTCGTTGCTGGTCGTCCAGAATCTGGGCGAAGGTCCGAAACGCTTCAACGAATTGAAGCACCACATCGGCAACATTTCGCAGAAGATGCTGACCACGACGCTACGCAGTCTCGAGCGCGATGGCTTCGTCACCAGAACGGTCTTTCCGACCATTCCGCCACGGGTCGACTACGAGCTCACCGACCTTGGCCGTGAACTGCTGATCCCGGTAAAGGGACTGGCCGAATGGGCCATCGCCAATGCAGGCCGCGTCAGCGCCGCACGCGCACGTTTCGACGGCGTCAAGGCCGCGGCCTGAGGGCCAGGATCATTCAGCAGGTATCGGCTTCGGCTTGCCTTCGCCGTCGAGCGCGACCATGACGAAGTCGGCATGCGTCACCATCTCCATCAGGTCGGAGAGATAGCGCTGCGCCCAGGCCTCGACCTTCAACGTCATCGACGTGCGGCCGACTCGTTCCACGACCGTGTAGATGCAAAGCGTGTCGCCGATCTTCATCGGCTTGGCGAAGGACATTTCCTTCACTGCCGCCGTCACCACCCTGCCCTTGGCGCGTTCGGCCGCACGGATACCACAGGCCAGGTCCATCTGCGCCATCACCCAGCCACCGAAGATGTCGCCGGCCGCATTGGCATCTGAAGGCATGGCCAGTGTCCTCAGCGTCAGGTCGCCGTTCGGTCTTCCGTCCGCGTAGTGCACCATGCAAAATCCCTCTTGCCGAATGTCATGATGCCGTAGCTGCGCGACGGGAAAGCGTCAACGCCAACAGTCATGCAGATCACTCGTGCGGGAAATGAACAGCTCTGTTGCTATGGTCGTTTTTCTCACACCGCATGCCGGAAGTGCCGGTGATGGCGACGAATGCGACAGCTAGTCTGGCCAGCGCATCGGCCCGAAAATCGAAATCGATCTTCGGAAAGCACGATGCGTCGATTCAAAGTGTTGGACCGAGCGCCGCCGATCACCATGCAGACCTATGATTTCATCATCGTCGGTTCCGGCTCAGCCGGCTCGGTCGTGGCGGAAAAACTCTCGGCTTCGGGACGTTTTTCCGTGCTGGTTCTGGAAGCCGGCGGCAGCGACCATCGCTTTTTCGTCCAGATGCCGCTGGGCTACGGCAAGACCTTCTTCGATCCGGCGGTGAACTGGAACTACAGGACCGAGCCAGACCCCGGCCTTGCCGGTAACGCCGATCATTGGCCGCGCGGCAAAATCATGGGTGGATCGAGTTCCATCAACGCCATGGTCTGGATCCGCGGCGCGCGCGAGGATTTCGACGCATGGGCGGCGGCCGGCAATCCTGGATGGGGCTACGACGATGTCTTGCCGCTCTTCAAGACGATCGAAGACAATGAGGCAGGCGCGGACCAGTGGCGTGGCCGCGGCGGGCCGATCCACGTAACCGACAACCGCGCCCGTGTTCACAGGCTGACGGTTCGCTATCTCAAGGCTGCCGAACAGGCTGGGTTGCCCGCGAACAACGACTTCAACGGTGCCGTGCAGGAAGGCGTCGGCATCTACCAGATCACCACCAGGAACGGCCGACGCATGTCGGCCGCACGTGCCTTCCTTCGCCCCGCCATGAAACGCGCCAATGTCCGCGTGGAAATGCATGCCCTGGCAACGAAAATCCTGTTCGACGGAAGCCGTGCCGTCGGCGTCGAATATGTCCAGAACGGCGAAACGAAAACAGCGCGCGCCGGCAGGGAGGTGATCCTATCCGGCGGCTCGATCAACTCGCCCCAGCTTCTCCAGCTCTCGGGCATCGGCCCAGCAGATGTGTTGTCCGGCCTTGGCATCCCCGTCGTGCTGGAGGCAGAGAATGTCGGCCGCAATCTCCAGGACCACCAGGGCGTCAACTACACATGGAAGGCCAAGTGGCCCACCCTCAACCAGATCCTGCGGCCATGGTGGGGCAAACTTTTGGTCGGCCTTCACTATCTCGTGCTGCGGTCCGGCCCGTTGTCGATGTCGATGAACCAGGGCGGCGGTTTCTTCCGCACCGATCCCGGTCAGCCGCGTCCAAACATGCAGCTCTATTTCCAGGCCTTTTCCACCGTGCTGCCGAAACCCGGCGAGCGGCCTATCCTGTCGCCCGATCCCTGGCCCGGCTTTTCCATCGGCCTCTCCAATTGCCGGCCCTCCAGCCGCGGCCAAATCATGATCCGCTCGAAGGATCCGTTCGAATATCCGAGGATCACGCCCAATGCCTTTTCGACAAATGAGGACGTGTCGGAAATGCTCGATGCGGTGAAGTTCCTGCGCCGGATCGCAGCTCAGCCTGCGCTCGCCGACGTCATCGCAGAAGAGGTTTTGCCAGGCGCTTCAATCACTTCCGATGCCGATCTGATTCAAGATTTCAGGAAACGGTCCGGCACGGTCTATCACCCCGTATCGACCTGCCGCATGGGCCCGGACCCTGCTCATGCAGTGGTTGACCCGCGGTTGAGGGTCCACGGCATCACCGGTCTGCGCGTCATCGACGCGTCGATCTTTCCTGACAACATCGCCGGCAACACCAACGCCGCCTCGATCATGACGGGGTGGAAGGGCGCTGAAATGGTTCTGGAGGACAATCGATGAAAATCACCGACGTAAAGACCTGGGTCGTCGGCAATCCGCCACCCGGCATCGGCGGCAAATATTTCATCTTCGTCAAGCTGACGACCGATTCCAACGTCGTCGGCTATGGCGAGGCTTACAACGCCACCTTCTCCGGCCACGTCACGGCCCGCATGATCGAAGATATGGCGGAGCGCTACCTGGTCGGCCGCGATCCGCACGATGTCGAGAGCTTCTTCCGCCGCTGCTATTCGTCCGGCTTCACCCAGCGCCCCGACGTGTCGGGTATGGGCTGTTTCTCGGCGCTCGAAATGGCCTGCTGGGACATCATCGGCAAGGAGGCCGGAAAGCCGGTCTACAAGCTGCTCGGCGGCCAGGTGCACGAAAAGCTGCGCTCCTACACCTATCTCTACCCGCACGAGGGCAGCGTCCATTCCGAGGACGCGCGCGGACGGAACGTCTACAACGATCCCGACCTCGCCGCCGAATGCGCGGCACTCTACGTCGAGCAGGGCTTCAACGCGGTGAAGCTCGACCCCGCCGGCCCCTACACCGCCTTCGACGGGCACCAGCCGCGCCTTCTCGACATCGACCTCTCTGCTCGCATGGTCAAGGCGATCCGCGAAGCGGTCGGAACCAGGGCCGACATTCTCTTCGGCACCCACGGCCAGTTCACCGCTTCCGGCGCGCTGCGCCTGGCCCGCGCCATCGAGCCTTACGACCCGCTGTGGTTCGAGGAACCGGTGCCGCCGGATATGCCTGAAGTGATGGCGCAAGTGGCGCGCGGCACCTCCATCCCGATCGCGACCGGCGAGCGCCTCACCACCAAGTTCGAATTTGCCCGCGTCATCGAGAACCGCGCCGCCACCATCCTGCAACCGGATCTCGGCCGCTCAGGCGGCATTCTTGAGACCAAGAAGATCGCGGCGATGGCCGAGGCCTATCATATCCAGATCGCACCGCACTGCTATTGCGGGCCGATCGTGGGTGCCGCCAATATCCAGCTTGCCGCGACGCTGCCCAACTTCCTGATCCTGGAATCCCTCAAGCAATGGGACGGTTTCCACGCGACCTTGCTCAAGAAGAAGATCGAGTGGCAGGACGGCTGGGTCATTCCCTCCAAGGAACCGGGTCTCGGCGTTGAACTCAACGAAACGGTCTGCGAGGCGCATCCCTGGGACGGCAAGCAACTCCACCTGGAGATGGCGCCGGACCCGCTGTTCCCATAGGCGCAGGCACATCCATGCCGCGCCGAAAAACCGAGCCGTTTCAGGAGATTGCTGCAATTTCCAGAATCAGCATCTGAGTTTCAGGGCACGGGGCACGATCTCGAACTCCGCCGGAATACGGCCCGGCGCCTCGCCGTCGATATCCACCAACGCGCCGTTGTGAACCGCACCGTCTGCCGGCTCGACCAAAACCTTCCTGCCGCGCCCGATTGTGACGGCCGGGTGGTTGCGGTGCTGGCCGGTATAGAGCAAGCGGATATCCCGCATGAGCGCGATCTTGCCGGTAGCCCGCAGGATGACGATGTCGAACTGTCCGTCATCCAGTGAAGCGTCGGGCGCGATCATCATGCCGCCACCGAAGAAAGGCCCGTTGGCGACAGCGACCAAGGCGACACGATCCTTGATGGGTTCACCATCGTCGATGGTGACGACGACGTCGTCAAAGCGGTAGCTGAGGAACTCCGTGACCGTCCGCCACAAGAACAGAGCCTTTGCTGGAATGCGCCCCTTGCGCTTGTCCGCATTCACCGCGCGGTCGACATGACCTGACAGACCAAGACTGGCGATGTTGATGAAATGCCGGCTGGCCAGAGCGCCGTGATCATCGATATAGGAAATGCGCCCGACATCCATCATTCGCACGTGAGAATCGGCGATCTGTTTGAGGATCGCGTCGACATCATCCGGCAGATTGAGCCCCCGCGCGAAATCGGTTCCGGTACCGCAGGGCAGCAAACCCAGCGCGGTGCGATCATGCCCCTCGCGGACAGCCTGCAACAACCCATCCGCGACCTCGCTTGCGGTGCCGTCACCACCCGCCGCTATGACGAGATCATAACCTTCAGCCGCGAATTCGATCGCCAGCCGTTCGGCATCCCCTTCCGCCAACGTCTCACGCATCTCGAAACGGCCGAGATAACGCTCGACGGCTGCCGCGACGGTGGCCCAGTCGTGCTTCAGCTGGCCATCGCCGGCGACCGGATTGAGAATGATGCCGACCTTCAACCGCGTCTCCCCTTGCGGTGGTCCTATTCGTAGTGAAACGTCTCACACAAAACTCGGCAAGTGCTGGCCGGTTGCACGCAAAATATCGGGCCGAAGCAAAACCGTCCCGCTTACCCGAAAAAGTCTCTCTTGCCACGCGTTATTCCCGATAACCCCGCTATTCACAGGCCGTCGGCGGTTTCGAATACGGGTGATCGGGCGTATGGTTAAATCATCTCAGGCGGCCACGGATTGAACGGTCGAAAGACAACGGCAACCACGCGGAACTCCTGAGGCCTGCACCATGCAGATCAGTAACGGGCTTGCCTGTTAAGGATCGAGAGCCGTGATGTGCGGGGCCGCGGAAAGCGTGCGAACGCCAACGGCGGACCGATGCGAGCCATGAAGGCCGGGGAAGACCTTCGATGGCACGTCGACCGAAGCCCGCAAGGGTCGAGACCGGCGTGATCCGGAATGGACGCAGCCCTCCGGGGAGGCGGACGGACGGGTCGTCAAAATCAAGGCCGGCAGGTGCAATGTCCTTCGGAAATTGCCGCCGCTGACTGGTCCTGGTCTGACAGGGAGGCGCTGGGAGAAATCCCGGCGCCAACTGTTTTAGGCCCGCTTCACGCACATGATTTCCAGATGGCTTGCTCGCCCGACCGTTGCGGTGACTCGATGAGCCATGGCTGCACACAAGAGCGGAATCGGCTATCGTCCCCTCGTCATTCGAGGAGAGGGACCTTCCATGACGCTGATCCAGAAGCTCGCCTTGGCTTATGCCGTGCTGTTCTTCGTCGTCGTAGCCATCGGCTATATTCCTGCCTTCAACGACGCCAATGGCTACCTCTTCGGCCTGTTTTCGCTGCAGTGGTACGATGATCTTCTGCACGCCTTCTCCGGCGTCTGGGCTGCGATTGCCGCCTTCATCTCGCACCGCCAGTCGGTGTTCTACTTCAAGCTGTTCGGCTCGGTTTACCTGTTCGATGGCCTCCTCGGCCTCGTCACCGGTTCCGGCTGCCTCGACGGCGGCATCTTCATCAATGGCTTCCGTTCCTTCAACGACATCGAATTCCCGGCGCGTTTCTTCGCCAACCTGCCGCATATCCTGATCGGCGGCATCGCCGTCTATATCGGCTTCCGGCTTTCCAAACGGATACACGACTACTTCGCGACAGCTTGAGCCCATGTTCATGCTGCGCTGGCTGAAACGCATCTTGAAGACGATCGTCTGGCTGGTCGTCATTATCCTGCTCATCCCGGTCCTCGGCCTCACCTATGGCTGGCTCACCACCTCGTCGCTCGATACGACGCCCCTGCCCGGCGTCGCCGAAGGCGCGCCAACAAAGGAACTGGCCGACAAGCTGCGCGCCGAGATTCCCGGCTACCAGCGGCCGGAAGAGTCGACCTTCCTCACCTATCCGGAATGGGCGATCGTCTATGCCGCGCGCGAATATGCCGGCTATGTGAAAGACAACCAGCCGAGCGGCTTCCCCTACTGGTCCTATATCGGTCGCTTCTGGCAGGACTACGCGATGGTGATCCGCGCCAGTTCCGCCTACCCGCTCAATTGGCAGAACCACCAGATGCTCGCCGTCATCGGCACCAGCCATACGATCGAACACGCGATCCAGTGGGCGTATGAGAATACGGCCGGCCGCATTACGGAAGCCATCGGCGGCCAACGGACGGCGGTTGACGACTACCAGGCCAAGGTGGCGGCAGAATATGCCGCCTTCCTCGACCAGGTACCGTGGTACCAATTTCCCTATGCTCAAAAGCGAACGGGGTTGTTGGCCATCGAACCTGCAGCCGGCGACGGTGTGGTGCGGCCGGGCGAGCGCAAGCTCGCCTTCGGTCTCGCCGACACGATCAAGCAGGGATATGCAGACCTGATCAAGCAGGCGCTCGCCGCCACATCCGATCCCGCGCTGCTCGACATCCATGTCTGGGCCAAGGGACAGGTTGCGGAAGCAACGCGCGGCGAACCTGACACCTTGCTGGAACGCGATCTCGGTGCCGGCGGCGCCGTCTTCGTCACCAAACGCTACCAGGTCTTTACGGACATGATCCCACGTCTGATCGAGAAGGGTGTTTCCTTCATCGAGATCGGTGGCAATGACGAGATCATGGCCACCGTGCTTTCCAACGAGCCGGTTGCCGTTCCTGAAGGCGCGCGCGAGCTGTTCACCTATCAGCTGCCGGCCGACCCTGCCTCACGTCGCACTGGCCTTGCCATCGCCGTGCGCAAGCTGCACACGGTCATTCCAGTCCTGAGCAAGAGCGGAGCGAAGCTGGAACACGTCTACGACTATTGATCTTTTCTGCGCCACGCTGATTTCACAATCGTAGCGAAATCCCGCCGTGTTCTCGAGCGATCTTGTCCTCGGATTTTCGAGGGGCCGAAGCCGTGATCAAGACCACACTTGTCGCCATGACCATCGTGGGATGCGACTGCGACGCCAAGCTTTGTGAGTATATCGGCGAAACGCCGGCCAAATGGTCGACCATCGCCGACTGCGAAGCAGCGATGAAGAACCAGATGCTGCACCACCGCAAGGGATTCAGCTATCCAGTGGTTTCCGGCATCTGCCGCACCATCCAGCCGCAGACTGCGATGACCGTTTCTACCGCGCCGAGAGTTGCGTTGGCTCCGCTCAACGATGAAATCGCGGCTCTTGGCCTGCGCCGGCCGGAAATCCCGATCGGCCGGCGTCCAACACCGGTCGTCAACGCCAATGCCGAGCCCAGCGGACCCGATGTCGACGGCGGCGACGCGATTCTCTATCGGACAGAGAGCGGCTACACACTGGTCAAGACCAGGCTGGATCGAACCTTCTCGGACACTGCCATGGTCCTGAAACGCTCTGCTGGCTGGCTTGCGGCGCAACTGCAAGGCAACTGGTAGATCGCCTACTCGTCCATGTGCAGTTTCAGGCTCTGCCAGAAGCGGTCGATCATTGGCCGGTCGGCTTCGGCATTGTCATCGTCCAGGCTGGTGATCACGATCACGCCTTGGTCGGTGGTTCCGTAGCTCATCACCTCGTAGGCGACCCGGTCGATGCGGGTCTTAACGGTTGCGCTCAACCCGTTCAGCACCTTGCCGTCGGCAAGCTTTCGCGAACCCGCTTTTTGCGTGAGCTTTCCACCCGCCCGTACCGACTCCTTGGTGATCTCCTGCAACATGAGCTGGTTGAGCATCACCGGGTTCATATTGGAGTATTCCTGGACGATAACCATCGAGCCGACCGCCGAAGCCATCAGATGCTGGTCGAGCCCCTTGGAGAGGTTGGTCTTGGTCACCGTTACCCCGCTTGGATGCACGAAGGAGAAACTGCCGCCGCTGAAGGTTGCGAATGCGTTGGGTTCCAGCCTGACGCGCGCCTGTTTGCCGTTCGGCAAGGCCAGGGTGGCATCCTCGCCCGGATCGATATCGACGGAGACGCCATCGACGGTGAGTTTGTAAGCCTTGAGGTCTTCGGAAAACGCAGGCGTGCAAAAGAGCGTGGCAGAAACAACAACCGCCATCGCCGCACTGTGTCGCATCTTAGCTCTCCGCTGCATCAGGTGGTGGGGCTGAGTACCTTCAAAGCCCTGTAGAAAGTCGAGGAAAACAGCTCGTCGGGATCGTACTTGCGTTTACGCGCCAGGAAGAGCGGTAATTCCGGGTAGGATGCCAGAAGTTGAGCACCTGTGTAGTGCAACTGGTAGGGCAGGAAGAAGCGGCCACCATATCGTATGGTCGTGTCGATCAGCGCGCGCGTCAGTTGCCGCATCTGCGCATTGCCGCCCGCCGTCGTTGGCTGGTTGATGTAGAGAACCAGCGAGAAGGCCGGCTGCGGCGCATAGTTCAGTGCGATGTCTTCCTTGTGCACGACCCGCACCGAGGCGTTCAGCACCGGCAGGGATTGGCTGCGCAGGATGGTGCGCACTTCGCCGATATAGGCGTTGTAGTCGGCACGCGGCACGAAATATTCGTGGAGTATGTCGGTTTCGCCTGCCAGATCGTTGAACAGGTAGGGCACGGAATCGTGCATCGGGTTGTTGCGGGTCACCAGGCAAGCCTCGCCCTCCCCCATCGCAGCAGAACGCGCCACCGTGCAGTTCTCGAAGCGCGGCTCCAGCGTCTTCTCAGTGAACCACTTCAACTCCTGGAACGGTCCGCCCCACTTCGCCATGTTCATGATCAGGCGCTTGACGCCAACCACGCCCGGCTCCCCGATCGGGGCCTGATCCGCCGGTGGCTCCCCCGCCACCTTCTCGTAGCGGTAGACGATCATGTCTTCCAAAAAATTTCCCGGTGCCGTCGAAAGATGGCCGTAAAACAGGCCGATCTCATGGTTCGGCTCCAGAACCTCATTGAAAAATCGTGGAAACTCCTCGGATTTTATGATTTCGCGGGTCGTGCGGTAGACGGCGTTGTCGACGATGTCGAGCGTTGCCTCCAGCACCACCGCGAAGAGCCCATAGCCACCGACGACATGACGAAACAGATCGGCATTTTCAGATCCCGAACATGTCAGGACAGAACCATCGGCCAGCATCACGCGCAGGGATCGGATCGAGCCGACCACGGAGCCGGCCTGATGGTCCATGCCATGTGCATTCACCGACAGCGAGCCGCCAACGGAAAAGATATCGGTCGATTGCATCGCCTTCACCGCGAAGCGTGGATGCAAGATATTCTGGATATCGTGCCAGGTAGCACCTGGCTGCACCGTCATCGTCTTCGCCGCAGCGTCGACTGAGACAGCATTGAATTTGCGCATGTCGAGGACCAGCGCATTGTCATCGAAGGCATGCCCACCCATAGAGTGCCGGACTGCCGCCATCGAGACCTTCAGGCCGTTGGCGCGTGCGAAGGCCAGCACCTTGGCCACGTCACGCTCGCTGCTCACCTCGACCATGCCGTAGACAGGCGTGCGGGAAAGCCCGCTGGCATCGTTTACCGTCCCGCCTTTGGTCAGCCAGGTCAGGCCGGCGTCATGGGTCGGCGCATTTTCCAACGGCTTCAGTGGCAACGCGTAGCCATCCACGTCTGCGACACGCCCGGCATCCTTTGCGGAGGACGGGCTGCGCGTCAGCCGTGCTACCGTATTGCCACCCCACAAGACGGCGCCACCGACTACCGTCGCGCCGAGCAGCAACCGTCGGGTGGGCCGCCAGCCGCTTTGACGATTTTCCGTGCCGTGCTCGGCCATAACGCCCCCTCGTTTTCCAACCGATAGCGCGGGGTCGCGGCAAAGACCATAGCCGCAGCCGGACGGCTGACGGCGCTGCTAACTGAAGAAAGCCGGCCTGCACAGCCGGCTTCTTCGAATGGTATGGAAGATGGGGAAGACGCGCCTCTGCGGCGCCTGGATGTCCGCCCTTAGGTCAGGATGACTTGACGATCGACGTGACGATGCCTGTCTTGTCGTCGACGGTCACCGCTACCTTGATGCCGACCTGAAGCTTGTCGACCGTCGACTCTGCCGGAAGCTGATAGATCTTGCCGTCGTCCAGAGTGAACGATTTGGTGTCGGGGTCGATGGATTTGATCGTACCTTGCACGGTCGCCGCATAGGCCGAGCTGGCCAGCGCAAACAGGGCGACGGAAGCGGTCGCGATGACCGTCTTGATGACTTTATTCATGGTCAGAGCTCCGTTTTTTTAGGGTCGGAAGCGTCCCGGCCAGACTTTGCTGAAACGGCTGCAGCATAGCGAAACGGCGGAACCTCCAAAGGCTAAAGAGCCTATAGCATCGCCACCAAATCACATTCGATAACTTTGTTAAATGAAATCATATGCTTATTTCAGACACAATTGCGCGTCGAGCCCATTCCCCCAGCGAGGCGCAGCCGGTTTTATGCAATGAAAGGAGACGTTTCGCGCACTTCTCCAACGGCAACGCAGCCATTGCGTTCAAGCCATCGAATGTCCCCGAAAGCTCGAGAAAATTGGGGAAAGAATGTAATTTTTCTTTCTCTTTCAAATGGTTAGGATGGAATATCCGGCCCTGGAAACATTTTTACTCAGCCCCTTCGACGAGGCCCACTTCTTCTTTGGTCCAGTGCGCGCCTCTCTTCCCAAGAATCGCGCTTTCTGGCATATTGGACCGGTTCAATCGGCGCTCCCAGCCGGCCTTTCTGAAAGTTTACGTCTTGCACCCCTCGGTCGAAATTATCGGCGCGGTCGCTGCCTTCATCACGACGGTCGGCTGGATTCCGCAGGTCGCCAAGATCGCCCGCGAGCGCCGCGCCGGTGATATCTCGCTCGTCACCACCGGCGTTCTCGCCTTCGGCATCCTGCTGTGGGCGCTCTACGGTCTTTTGATCGGCTCCTGGCCGGTCATCCTCGCCAACGGCTTTACCTTCATGCTGGTTGCCGCCATCGTCGCCATGAAATTGCGCTACGGCTGAGCAGTTCCCAGAACGCATGCCAACCGCTCTTCGACGCGTGCATGCAGCGCTCCGGAGAGATTTGTCACTGGCATCAGTCGCTCGCGCCTGCCATCACGCAGCCGCATGAAGGGATGCATCTTGTAAGCCGCGACTTTGCCGAGGCTCTCCGGTTCGGCGCTCACGTCGACAGTGAGGATCGCGCCGATACGTCCCGGCCAGGGCTGGCGCGCCAGCGCCGTGCCGAGGAAGTCGCCCAGCCCATAGGCGACCGGCACCTGCCCGATGAGACCGACCGGCTGCAGGACATGTGCGTGATGCCCGGCAATCAGACCGAAACCGTGCTCGACCAGTCGTCGCGCCAGCACCATCGTTTCTCGTTGCGGAAAATGGCGGAATTCCCAGCCCCAATGCGGTACGGCGCACAGGAGATCCGCGCCCTCCAAACTGCCAGCAGGCCAGAGCCTCGGGTCGGTCTCAGTCGACACACGGCCTGAAAACAGCGCCTCGGAAGCGTTTCGCCACACCGTGAAGGCGGCGAAACCGATGGTGAGGCCGCCTGCATCGACCCGCTGCACGGGACCGTAGTCTGCCGCCCCGATGATTTGCACGCCGAGGTGCCGCAACGCATCAATCGTCTCTGCGAAACCCTCGACGCCCTGGTCGAGCATGTGATTGTTGGCGACCGACAGCACCAATCGCTCGTGCCGGATGCCGACAGCGGCCATCGCATCGGCGAGGAAAGCCTCTTCCATGGCGTGGTGCGTACCGACCCACGTGCCGAACCTGGCCCGCACGCGCCCGACCACCGGGCTCTCGCAATTGCCGATCATCAGGTCGGCAGAACCGAGTAGCGCCTTCAATGTGGGATCGCATGCCGGCACCTGCCTGGAGGCGACTGCCGAAATATCGCCGATGAAAGCGAGCCGTATTGTCCTTGCCGGCATCGGAGACATCAGTTGCGCTGAGGGCGGCGCAAAATCCCGTCCGTTGCCATCGAGCGACGGCTTCAGGAAGCGCGGCAGCCAGGATAGCTTGTAGGAAAGCGGATAGTTCGACACGCGCAGCCCGGTTCGTTTGCCCCGGTTTATCCATCCGGCCACATCAGGTGAAGTAGCACTTCACGAAGTGGAAGCGAAGGCGCTAGAGCAATTCCAGGAAAAGTGTGTAACGGTTTTCCGTCCGGAATCGCGTAAAAACAAAGAGTTAGAGTGTTTCCGCGTTTCCGTGAAAACGGAAACACTCTAGGCAGGCTGACCGAAGAACTCCCGCCTTGCGCCATCATCGACCAGGCGAAGCTTGCCCATGTTGCGCAGCAGACGCCGCGGTCGCTTCAGCGCTTCCCAGCTCAGGAAATATTTGACCAGCAGGCTGGGCGCCTTGCTGTGCGAGCCGGCATGGCCAACGCGATAGACAGCGCCACGGAACGGCAGCGGCGCCAGCGGTGTGCCGTTGTTGGCCAGGATATCGGCAATGCGGACATGGCTGCCCAACATCGACTTGATCCAGTCCAGCGACGCATCCTCGAAACGTTCGGGAAGGCCGTAAAGAGCGGCACGGATGATGAGCGAGGTTCCGCACAGATGGCTGAAGTCGTCATAACCCAGCAGTATCTTGCCACCGTCGTCCCAGATGTAGCCCTTGTCGATCGTCCAGCCATTGGCGCCGCGATTTTCCGCCACATGTTCGACGATGCGGGCGCTGACGAAATCGTCGTCATCGACAATCATGAAGAAGCCGCTGTCGCGCGCGGCCAGCATGCCCATCAGCACGCGTCGGCCCTTGTCCGCACGGAAAGCGTCATAGACATCCTCGACATTGGCTTTGTCGATCTCGTGCAGGACATTCGGCGGGAATGTCACGCGCACAACGCTGAAGCCTGCCGGCAGGTCGGGCAGATCCGCGCCTTCGTTGGCCACGATGATCCCTTGCCAGTCGCCATTCGTCTGGTTCGAGATCGACGCGACGGTCTGGGTAAGGTTCGCCTTGAGCAGCCCCCAATCGCGGGCATTGTCCTGATGCCGGACTGGAATGATGAAGGTGACGAGGCTCATCGCAGCTTGCCTCCATGGCTCTCCGGCACCGGCCGCCTCATGCGGCGATCCTCTGTCCAGCCTGGCTGCGCGCCCAGGCGATGCCGTCGTCGAGCGACTCTGCCTTGTAGGAGAGATCGGTTCCGCCCGAGAAGGCGCTCATGAAACGCCGCACCTTGCCATAGCTGTTGTCCAGAACGGCGTGCGGGCGTCCGATCAGCAGCGAGCAGATATGAACATGCAGACGATCGGTAACGATGGCCTGCCCGCGCGATATCTGGCGAATGCCACGCTGGAAGCGGTTGTGCGCCGCCGCGTCGAGCTTGCGCAGGCGCACCTCGCCCGCCTTCAGCGACAGCAAGCCGGATGCCGCGCCGATCGCCTTTGAGACGCGCACGCTGCGCGCGGATTCGTTCGTCCAGTCTTCGACCGGAATATCGCCATACGTGGAGAGATCGAGATTGCCCGCCTTCTCCTTGTCCGATCGCAGCATCGCAAGAACCGGAAATTCGGCCGCGGCCGGTTTGATGGCGCCGATGGCAAAAGCCATGTCGGGGCAAAGGCGTACCTGGCAGTCAAAGTGCTTTTCCGCGAACGCCTTCGATTCCTCATCGCGCACCAGCAGCACGAAGTTCTTGTGACGCGCGATGGCACGCGCGCTTTCCTCGATGCGTTCGGGCGACGCGTAGTGGATCGACTGCGGGAACTGGATGATCTGGCGGTTTGGAAACCGCTCCAGGATGCGCTCGCGGAAATCCTGGTGCGCAACCCAGATGTCGCCGAAATTGCCGCCGCCATGGATGAAGATCGGCCCGCTCGGCATCGCCTGTTCCAGCTCTTCCGCGGAAAAATCGTCGATCCGCGAGACATACGCCGGCCGCTTGCCGTAGCGGTCCTTCAGATAGGCCATCTCGCCCAGCCAGATCGCGGAATCCCCGCAGTTGCGGATGTCCGGAAAGTCGAGGATCGCCATCGGCTCCTCGACCGACAGATAATCCTTGAGGCAGTCATGGATCCTGTCCTGCAATTCATTGATCAGGACCAGATTTGATTTCGATGTCATTGGTGTTTCCATATGGGATGTCTCCATCTGGCTCGTTGGACGACCGGCGCGCGGTCGCCGCGTATCGTCAGGCGGGGCGGACTTTCGAATAGATCTTGCCCAGGATTTTCTGGACCTCGGTCTCGGGCCCTTCGGGCCGTCCCATCAGGATCCAGAGCAGGAAGGTGGAAGCGCAGTACAAAAAGCCTCCAAGGCTGACCAGGATCGCCAACTGCTTGGCGAGTTCGACCTTGTCGGTTGTGTAGTCCAGATAGTGTGACGCCACCGCGACACCGGCGGCCATCAGCGCGATGCTGGCAAGTGCCCGTACATTCGCCCAGAGCTGTTTCGAGACGGTGACGCCGATGAAGCGACGCACCAGGATCATGTTGACCAGTGCGCTGAACAGGCCGGTGAACACACGGCCAATGATCACGCCCGGCAAACCGGCCATGAGCAGTCCGACCACCATCACCGGAACACGGACCAGCAGCATCTGGGTGTCACGGACGAACAGAAGGCGCGTCTCGCCCTTCGCCATGCCGAGCGGCTGCACAAGTGAACCCAGGGTCTGCAGAGCGAAGACAGAGGCAAGCGCCTGGATGATGAAGATCACCGGTGCCCATTTTTCGCCGAGCGTCAGCCGGACCAGCGGATCCGCAATCACCGCAACGCCGATGCCGGCAGGAAGCGCGATCGCAGCGACCAGTGCCTGCACGCGCTGATAGGCGGCGGCCAGACGGGCGGGATCATGGCGAATGCTGGCAAAGCCGGGATAGATCGTCTGCGTGAGCGGCATGGTCGCCTCACGCGTCGGCATCATCGCCAGGTTGCTGCCCAGCGAATAATAGCCGAGCGCAGAGCCGCCGAGCATCTTGCCGACAAGCAGGTAGTCGAAACGCCAGTTGAGCGTATTCACGATCTGGCCAGCGGTAAGCCAGGCCGAAAAGGAGAAGAACTCCTTCATGTGCTGGAACGTGATCCTAGGCCGGAACGGCAACACCATGTAGGAAACAACCACGTTGGTCGCCTGGCTCACCAGCGTGCCGATCACCAGCGCCCAGTAGCTGTGATAGATCATGGCGATCGCCACCGCTGCGACGAAGCCCGTGAGCTTCTGCGAGACCGCGAGCACGAACTCCTGCCAGAAGATCAGGTCGCGCTGCAGCATGATCCGACGCGGATTGATAAGCCCCCCCAGCAGGATGCTGGCGCCGAGCGCCAGCATGACGCCGGTCAGCCGCGGTTCGTTGAACAGGAGCGCTGCCGGATAGGCGAAGCCTGCGAACAGCAGGCCGAGCAGCAATCCGCGCGAGGCATTCAGCGTCCACGCTGCGCTGAAATGCGATTCATCCGGCGCCTTGTGGCGGATCAGCGCCTCGGAAAGCGAAATCTGGGTGACCGTATCGACGATCAGCAGCATCGTCGTGGCCAGCGCCACGAGGCCGAAATCGGCAGGTGTCAGATACCAGGCCAGCACGAAGGTCGAGAGCGTCGCCAGTCCATTGACGATCGCCCTGGACAGGCTGAGCCACATGCTTCCCTTGACGAGGCGTCCCGTGATGCTGCTCATGCGGCGACGCTGGCTCCAAAGCATGATTCCGAAAAGTTGCAGACTTTTCGGACAAGGATCATGCGAAAAGAAAAAAGGCTCGCGCGGAATGCCTGGTCATCGCGAGCACATTTCGCGCCAGCGGGTGAAACCGCGCCTATCGCCGCAAGGCGAGCCGGTTTTCGCGACACGTGAATAGCCGCGAGAGCGATGTCCGCCGGTACCAAGCCGTACTCCAATCGGAACCGGTCACGGCGACCATCCTTGTGGGATTTTCGCGCGTGCCTGTCTTTGTTCGCCCCTGCCGCTCACCAAGACGGCCGCAAATTATGGTCCGCTATGTTGCACCGCAATAGGGACCTGATCACGGTTCATTTCAGGCCTTCGTTATGTAACGCCCACAGCGGTTTAGCCTCGGCTGACAGCCATCCGAGAGACCTGTTCTTAGGCTTGAAATGTGTCAGGATTGGAGCTTTCGATGCCAGACTCAGTCAGGAGCCATCGCATCCACTCCTCAGGCGCTGATCGGAGGGCGTTTATCCTTCCACGGCATTGTCAGTTCGAGCTGGCTTGAGACCGCGAGCACGGCAGCCTCGTCACCATAGCGGCCAACAAGCTGCACGCCGATCGGAATGCCCTCCTGAGACCAGCCAAGCGGCAGCGAGATCGCGGGCAGGCCGGAAATGTTGAATGGATAGGCGAAGCAGGCATCCGCCCACTTGGCATTATAGCGGTCGAGATCGGTCATTGACATGTCGTAGTACCCCATTGGGCGGGGCAGCTGCGTCAGCGTCGGCGTGAGGTAAATGTCGTAGGGCGAAAGATCCTGTGCGATCGCCCGGCTGAGCTGACGCAGCTTTTCGACATCGCGCACGTGATCGACGCCGCTGATCGAACGGCCACGCTCGATCACCGCCCAGGTGATCGGTTCGACATCCTCCCAGGTAACTGGCCGTCCGATTGCGCCAGCCAGGTTTTCGAACATCGCCGCCGTTTCGACCGGCCCCATATGGCAATAGGTGCTCCAGGCGTCGTTGGCGTCGAGCGCCATATCGTGCTCCTCGACATCATGTCCGAGGCTTTCCAGCGACTTGGCGGTGGCCAGCACGGCGGCCCTCACCTGCGGATCGACAGGCGTGCCGTTGTTGGCGGTGACCGTGTAACCGACCCGCAGCCGCTTCGGCTCGCGCCGTGATAGTTCCAGCCAGCTTTCGGTGGGTCTCGGCGGCACATAGGCGTCGCCAGGCAACGCGCCGGCCACGGCATCGAGATAGGCTGCGGTGTCCCGCACCGTGCGCGAATGGCACAGGAAATAGGCGCCGCCATACCAGAAATCACCGTCCGGAGCGAGCGTGACACGACCGCGCGAGGGTTTCAGACCGACGATGCCGCAGCAGGAAGCTGGGACGCGGATGGAACCGGCACCGTCGCTGGCCTCGCTGATCTGCACCATGCGCGACGCCACCGCCGCTGCGGTGCCGCCGCTGGAACCACCGGCAGTGATGTCCTCCTTCCATGGGTTGATGGTGGCGCCGTAGAGTTTCGGCTCGGTGGAGATCGACCAGCCGTTTTCCGGCGCATTCGACTTGCCGACCAGCACCAATCCTGCCGCCTTGGCGCGGCGCACCGTTTCGGAATCCGTCTCCGCCACGAGGTCCTTCATATAGGATGACGAATTGGTCAGCGGCGCACCCTGCCAGGAGCTGCCGAGTTCCTTGGCCAGGAACGGAACGCCGGCGAACGGAGCTTTGCGGTCGACTTTCGCCGCCGTCGCTCGCCCCATATCGTAGAGCCGATGGACGACCGCGTTGAGCCGGGGATTGAGCTGTTCGATCAATGTGATGGCGGTCTCGATCACCTCCAGCGGCGAGACTTCGCCACGCTGCACCAGCTCAGCCACGCCGAGCGCATCGGATTGGACATAGACATCCTGCAGGTTTGTCACGATGGTTCCTCCTCCCAGAAGAATGAGGCTGACCGAACGCCAGCCGAATACGATCCCGGTCCGACCCCTCCCCGTCCCCAATACGGAAAAGATAGGGTTGAGGCACGCCAGCTGAATGGAGCAGATGGGGTGGCTGTGCCGGTCCAGCCGTGACGATGCTTCCCGTCCGGTCCAGCCCTAACCATAACTCAAGGCAGGACTGGCGGCTGTATTCAAGCGGGCTAATATGCGCTGTCCAAACATTATGGAGGGGACGATGCTTCATAAACTGGTTGCGGCCCTTGCGCTGCTCGGCGGGCTGGCAGTCGCCGCGCCGGCGCTGGCCGCCAGCGCGCACACCACCGGCAACGTCAATGTGCGCTCCGGCCCAGGGACGGGCTATGCCAAGCTCGGCACGCTGCCGGCAGGCGCCCGCGTGAACCTGCGCGGTTGCGAGGACAATTGGTGCAACGTGCGGGGCGCCGGCCTGTCCGGCTGGGTCTCGGCCAATTTCCTGACCAATTATGTCGGTCGTCCACCCGCCGTGGTCATCGCGCCGAAAATCGTCGTCCGGCCGCCACATCGCCCGCCGCACTGGCAGCGGCCACCGCATCGCCCTGGCTGGAAGCCGCGTCCGCCACGGCCACGCCCCGGGGACAACTGCAAGATCGCGCCGGGCTTCCCCTGTCCGTGATCCACTCCTGACAACCTGATGTCAGGAGCCCGGCTGACATTGAGGCTGAAGGCCGGCTCGCGGCCTCCAGCCTCTTTCCATTTCGGCGGACTCCTCCCATATTCGGGGCATGGCCAAATCCCCTGAAAAGAACCCGCCTCGCCCGGAGGATCGTTCCACACCGCGCAAGCGTGGCAATGGCGTGACCGACTTCCTCGACGCGTCGGAACCGTTGCGTCGTGGCGGCTTCGAGGAAACGCAGCAAACCGAGTTCACCGGCGCGCCTTTGGGTGGCTCGATTTCGGATTGGGCCGAGCAGATCTCCAAGGAAGCCGAGAAAGCTGCCCCCAAGCCCAAGAAAGTGCCGGAGAAAAGTGCCGCGCCAACCCGCACGGCGCGGGGGACTTCCATGGGTGGCGCTGCTTCCGCCAAGGAGCGGGCTGCAGCCGGTCTCAACCCGGTCGCCGGTCTCGACATCAGCCTCGAGGAAGCTGCCTCCCTGTCCAATTCGGGCGTTACGGCCACTGTTCAGGCGCTGGCCGACCTGATCGAGAGCGGCAACCCGCTGCATAAGAACGGCGTGCTGTGGACGCCGCACCGCCCCGAACGCCCGGAGAAATCCGAAGGCGGTATCGCCATCAAGATGGAGACCGAGTTCAAGCCGTCCGGCGACCAGCCGACGGCCATCAAGGACCTGGTCGAAGGTGTCGTCAACGAGGATCGCACGCAGGTTTTGCTCGGCGTCACCGGCTCGGGCAAGACATTCACCATGGCCAAGGTCATCGAGGAGACACAGCGCCCTGCCCTGATCCTGGCGCCGAACAAAACGCTGGCCGCCCAGCTTTATTCCGAATTCAAGAAATTCTTTCCCGAGAACGCGGTCGAATATTTCGTCTCCTACTACGACTACTATCAGCCGGAAGCCTACGTTCCGCGAACGGACACCTATATCGAGAAGGAAAGCTCGATCAACGAGCAGATCGACCGCATGCGCCACTCGGCGACGCGTTCACTGCTCGAGCGCGACGACGTCATCATCGTGGCGTCGGTCTCCTGCATCTACGGTATCGGCTCGGTCGAAACCTACACGGCGATGACCTTCCAGATGACGATCGGCGACCGCCTCGACCAGCGGCAGCTCCTCGCCGACCTTGTCGCGCAGCAATACAAGCGCCAGGACGCCAACTTCGTGCGCGGCTCGTTCCGCGTGCGCGGTGATACGATCGAGATCTTCCCTGCCCACCTCGAGGACCGTGCCTGGCGCATCTCCATGTTCGGCGACGAGATCGAGTCGATCACAGAATTCGACCCGCTGACTGGCACCAAGACCGGCGAACTGAAAAGCGTGAAGATCTACGCCAACTCGCACTATGTGACGCCGCGGCCGACGCTCAACCAGGCCATCAAGTCGATCAAGGAAGAGCTGCAGCATCGCCTCGTCGAACTCGAACGAGCCGGGCGTCTGCTGGAAGCACAGCGGCTGGAGCAGCGCACGCGCTTCGACCTCGAGATGCTGGAGGCGACCGGAAGCTGCGCCGGCATCGAGAACTATTCGCGCTATCTCACCGGCCGCAATCCCGGCGACCCGCCGCCGACGCTGTTCGAATATGTGCCGGACAACGCGCTGATCTTCATCGACGAAAGCCACGTCACCATCCCGCAGATCGGCGGCATGTACCGCGGCGACTTCCGGCGTAAGGCGACGCTGGCCGAATACGGCTTCCGCCTGCCGTCCTGCATGGACAACCGGCCATTGCGCTTCGAGGAATGGGACGCGATGCGCCCGCTCACCGTTGGTGTTTCCGCCACGCCCGGCACTTGGGAACTGGAGCAGTCCGGCGGCGTCTTCGCCGAGCAGGTCATCCGCCCGACCGGCCTGATCGACCCGCCGGTCGAAGTGCGTCCGGCCAAGAGCCAGGTCGACGATGTCGTCGGCGAAATTCGCGAGACCACGGCCAAGGGCTACCGGACGCTGGTGACGGTGCTCACCAAGCGCATGGCCGAGGACCTGACCGAATACCTGCACGAGAACGGCATCCGCGTGCGCTACATGCATTCCGACATCGACACGCTGGAACGCATCGAGATCCTGCGTGACCTGCGCCTCGGCGCGTTCGACGTGCTGGTCGGCATCAACCTGCTGCGCGAAGGCCTCGATATTCCCGAATGCGGCTTCGTCGCCATCCTCGACGCAGACAAGGAAGGCTTCCTGCGGTCTGAAACCTCGCTGATCCAGACCATCGGTCGCGCCGCGCGCAATGTCGACGGCAAGGTCATCCTCTATGCCGACACCGTGACCGGTTCGATGGAACGCGCGATGGCGGAGACTAACCGCCGCCGCGAGAAGCAGATGGAGTACAACGCCGCCAACGGCATCACGCCGGAAAGCGTGAAGTCGCGCATCGCCGACATCCTGGATTCGGTCTACGAGAAGGACCATGTCCGCGCCGACATCTCGCAGTTCACCGACAGCGCCGGCGCGATGATGGGCAACAACCTCAAGGCCCATCTGGAAGCGCTCGACAAGCAGATGCGCGATGCCGCCGCCAATCTCGACTTCGAAAAGGCTGCCCGCATCCGCGACGAGATCAAGCGGCTGCGCGAGATGGAACTTGCCATTTCCGACGACCCGCTGGCGCGTGAAGTGGAAGGCCAGAGCCCGGCTTCGGGCCGCGAAAAGGGCAAGCACAACAAGGGCGTGGCCAAACATCGTACGGCCGAGGAACAGGAGCGTTTCCGAAAACTCGACGAAGCGCGCGCCGCCGAAGAAGCAGCCAAGGCCGCCCGGCCCAACCTCTTCCGCAAGCCGCACCTCGACGAGATGGGTGCCGATGGCGTCGTGCCGGCCAAGAAGCCGCTGTTCCAGAAGCCCTCGATCGACGACATGGGTCCGGGCACCGACCAGCCGACGCCGGCCGGCGCGATCTCGCGTTCGCTGTTCAAGAAGCAGACGGCTGCCGAAGCCCACGGTTCGGACTATGGCACGCCGGATGATTCCCGGCGAAGCCGCAGTGGCCAACAGGCCACCGCGCCCGATGGCGCGCCCTCGCGGAACGAGCCGCACGGTGGCGACAGCGTAAGCGATAATGATCGCAAGTCGCTGTTCAGGAAGAACTCGCTCGATGAGATGACGGTGCGGCGCACGGAAAAGCCGGTCGAAGGCGCGCGTCCGGTCAAGCCGGAAGATGTGAAGCCGATCGTGCGTGAACGCGCGGGCATCGGCTCCTACGAGGACCCGGCGGACAGGGCCAGGCAGAAGCGCCGGCCGGGCAAGACGGGCCGACCAGGACACTGATTGCTGGGCGCTTTTGAGCCCAGAGCGTTTCCGGTTCTTCGGAAACGCTCTAACTCTTTGTTTTGCGCAATTCCGAACGGACAACCGCTGCCCACTTTTCCTGGAATTGCTCTAGCAAAAAATTTTCGCCGCCTTTGTCGGGAAGCAGTCTCGTCATTCGTTCCTTGAGTGTCGGCACAAGATGTCGCCGCCAACAAAAGGGAGAATGCACCATGTCGATCCTGTCATCCATTGGTCGCATCGCGACCGAATACTCGGCGGCACGAACCCGCGCTCGCACCGAGCGTGTGCTTCGTTCATTGCCGATCGAACTGCGCAAGGACATTGGCTGGCCTGAGCCCATCGATGGATGGGCAAACCGGCCGTTCGGTCCCGTCACCCGGGCCAATTCGCTGAACTCATAAGCTGAATCCACAAACGAGAGGAGAGCCCCATGAACGACACGACCACACAGACCGAATATCCACGCCCGCAGGTTCTCGGCGGCCTGATCGCCTATCTGCAGGTGGACGGCGCCGTGAAGGCCGCCGAATTCTACAAGCGTGCCTTCGGCGCCGAGGAAGTCTTCTCCTATCCGCCGGACGAGCAGGGCCGCACCATGCACATCCATCTCTATATCAACGGTTCCTCGCTGATGCTGTGCGACGCGTATCCCGAGCAAGGCTATCCGCACAAGCCGGCGCAAGGCTATACGATGCAGCTCATCCTGCAGGCCAACACTATCGACAGTTGGTGGAAGCGCGCGGTCGATGCCGGCTGCGAGATCGAAAGTCCCCTCGCGGAAATGTTCTGGGGGGACCGCTGGGGCAGCCTGCGCGATCCGTTCGGTGTCAACTGGGCGATGAACGCCCCCATCAAGTAGCCAGAGGCCGACCTTCCACCAGATAAAGGCTGGTTTCCAACCGCCGGGTCGGACGATCCGGCGGTTTGCTCCTGTCGACTGCTACTTCAACCGCTCGATCAGCGGATTGAGCCGGTCGCCGTAACGTTTCCAGAGATCGACAGACCCTTTGTACATCGGCTGGCGTACCTGCGCGGCCGAAGCCGTGCGCACCTGCCGTTCGTTCTCATGGAACGACAGCACCGCATCGCTCCAGGGCAGGCCGAGATAGTCGATCAATGCGCGGCTCTGGCCTTCCTGATCGGCCACGAAATCCTCGTAGCGCACATCGTGCACGACGCCGGGCAGCACTGCATGCCAATGCGCCATCATATCCGTGTAGAGATTGTGGAAATCAGCCAGCTCGGCAAGGTCATAGCCGTAGAGATGGCCGTCACCGCGGAAATGCGACTTGAAGATCGACAGGCAAGTTGCCACCGCATTGCGGCTGCAATGCACGATCTTGGCCTTGGGCAGCATCAGGTGCAGGAAGCCCACCAGAAGGAAGTTACCCGGCATCTTGTCGGTTACATGCTTCAAGCCGGGATAGCGGGCATGCAGCATGTCGAGATAATCGTGCCCGGCATCGGCGAAGGCCTTGTCCGGCATATCGGCGATGCCGGCAGGGAAGCCGCCTTTCATATCGAGCGGGAACCCCTTGCCCACGGCGGTCTTGAGGATCGTCAGCTCGCCGGCGCCGAACACCTGGGGATGGCTGGCGATGATCTGCTCGACCAGCGTCGTGCCCGAGCGCGGCATGCCCACCACGAAGATCGGCGCATCGTCCTCGATCGCGCTCGGCTTGTGTTTTTTGAAGAACTCCCTGGTGAAGGTCGCCTTCATCGCCTCGAATTCGGCGCGCGTCCTGGCGGCATCGTAGGAGATACCCTGGCGGCGGATGGCATTGCCCTCGGCGAAATAGTCGAACGCCCTGTCGTAGATCTTGAGATCGTCGTGCGCCTTGCCCAGACCAAAGGAAAGCTGCATGCGCGCGAGACTGTCTGCCGGCGCCTTGGCATGTTGAGTTTCCATGGCGGTCAGTTCGCCGTCGCGCTCGCGCTGTGGCTTGACCTGGGACAACATCAGCCAGGACTTCGCCTGCGCGGGCTCCGCGGCCAGCGCGGTGCGGAAATGCTCGGCCGCTTCGGCCAGACGGCCCTTCTCCATCAACCCGACACCGTAGCCATGATTGAGGTCGGCATCCTTCGGACGGATTGTCAGCGCCTCGCGGAAGGTAGCCAACGCATCGTCCAGCCGGCCAGCCTCCTGCTGTGTCTCGGCAAGTCCTGCCCTTGCGCGCATGTGGAAAGGATTGCGGCCGATCGTGGCGCGGAAGACTTCCTCGGCGGCATCGAAATGACCGACCTGGCGCAGCGTCGAGCCGAGGTTTTCGCGTGCAGCGGCGTGATCGGCCTTCACGGCGACAGCCTTGCGAAACTGGTCGGCCGCGGCGACAACCCGGCCCACGTCGCGCAGCACCGTACCGTAGTTGTTGAGGAAATCTGGATTCCTGGGCTCGGCCCGCAGCGACTGCTCGATGAGGGCCAGTCCCTCGGCGCTGCGGCCGGTCTGGTGCAGCAGAAGACCGAGGAAATGTGCCGCTGCGGCGTGGCTGGCCTTGGCGGCGAGAACCTGCCGATAGAGGCTCTCCGCTTCCGGCAAGCGCCCCGTCTGATGCAATTGCAATGCCTGGGCGACCGCGCGATCCAGGTCACCACCGCGCGGCGGTTGCCCGGAGCCCCCTGCGCCACCCTTTGCGCTTTCACGCCTTCTCAATGCCCGGTTGATGGGACACCTGCCATGTTCGTCTGAGCCTGCTGCGACCTAGGCCATCCGGCCGGAGGTTTCAAGCATGGCGTGTCCGAACCAACCTTCCAGGCGCCACGGATAGTGGCGCCTGGAAGCGGCAATCAACATGGGCCTCCGTCGACGACGCGCCAGCCGGCGGCGCGCGCTTCGCAGTTGTTCGGGAAGGTCTGCAGCTGTCCGCGCCGACGTGCGCAGACCGGAGCATATTCCCGTGTGCAGAACTGCGGGCGGTCGCCGTCGCCGCCATCGTTCCAGCCACCACCACGGCACTGACCGTCGCCAATGACGCGATAGCCGGAGCGCCGCGCCATGCACGCGTTGGCGAAGGTTTGCCTGTCGCCGCCGCGCCGCGCACAGACGGGTTCGTATTCGCGCGTACAGAATTGCGGCCCTGGACCAGGATAAGGCGGGCGTGGTCCCGGCCCCTCGTCCACAACGACGGTGCAGGCCGCCAGCACAATCGCCAGAACCGCCAGCGCAAGGCTTTGCGGCCGCAGGAAGAATTTCAGAAATATCATGGCCTCTCTCCATCACCCCCACCGGCGGTCAAGCCGGAGACACGGCACCGCGACCGCGGCAGCCATATCAGCCCGATTGAATAGCCCGCATCGGGAACAACGCAAGTGCAGCCTTCCGCCGTGGTGAACGGCTAAATCAACCGTACCGTCGGGTTCTGTACCTATCATTCCCGGTCTGTGGCAGATGACCCTGCCTTGGCGAGGGTCTAGTGCGGGCGCAAGCTAGGTGCCCAGTCACCTGCTTCAGCTTGCAACGATCACATTTCCGTGCGATAAATTCTGTGTTCGGGCATTTGCGACCCGGAGACTGGAACGTTTGCACGACCCTTTCCCCGATAGTGTGAATCTCTGACAGCCCCGTTTTTCGGCGGGGGATTTTGTCATGCGCGAATGCATGAGCGCCGAAAAAACCACCGGGAACTGCCCATCGGCGCAGGACGAAGGGCGGAACCCATCATTGAACGGGTGAGGGAGTTATTCCAATGGCCCAGACCGGTACCGTAAAGTTCTTCAACTCCACCAAAGGCTTCGGCTTCATCACGCCTGACAACGGCGACAAGGATGTTTTCGTTCATATCTCCGCGGTCGAGGCCTCCGGCCTGCGCACGCTGGTCGATGGACAAAAGGTCAGCTTCGAAGTCGAGCCCGATCGCAAGGGCAAGGGACCGAAGGCGGTCAATCTGAACGCAGCATAGAACAGCGTTCGATCGGCGAGCGGCAACAGATTAGAAAGGCGCGGCGATCTTCGTCGCGCCTTTTGTCTGCCAGCTCAAGCATTCGCGGCTTGACGGCTAACCAACGGCAAAAGTTTTTCTTGCCGATACCGCCAAAATAAACGACAAATTTCCATTCTGGGTCATCAAAAGCCCGGAGACTGGACTGATGGGGTTCACAAGGAGTTTCCCATGCCGCAGACCGGCACTGTCAAATTCTTCAATCATGCCAAGGGCTTCGGCTTCATTACGCCGGACGATGGAGCAAAGGACGTTTTCGTTCATATTTCCGCCGTGCAGGCATCCGGGCTTCCTGGTCTTGAGGATGGACAGAAAGTGACTTTCGATACCGAGCCGGACAAGCGCGGCAAGGGTCCCAAGGCGGTCAACCTTACGGTCGGCTAGAGCGCCGCACGTCCCTTCGGACGTGCAAAGGACGCTCTGGCACTTTAAGTTGGCGCATGACGGGCTGCAGATGCCGCCCTGCCTTTCCGGAAATCGATTCCGATTTTCGGGGTCATGCGCCGGGCCGATCGGTCACGGACGACATCGATCGATTGCCCATCGCAAAATGGCGCGGTGGGATGTCTTTGACAGATTTCGCGACAGCGATTTCGTTCAGCCTCCGTTCAGCCACGACCGCCTATTAGTGGTTGCAAGACCGGACGACGCCTCCGAAAGAAGCGGGCGAACCGGAACGAAGGAGACCGTCATGAACCGATTTGTCAAAGCTGCCATCCTGTCTGCCGCCGTCGGCGCGACGACCCTGGCAACCTTTTCACCTGCAAGTGCCGACGACTGGCGCTGGCGCCGTCACCATCACCGCGGCGGCGATGCTCTTGCCGCTGGTGTCGTTGGCCTCGCTGCGGGCGCCCTCATCGCAGGCGCCCTGTCGCAGCCGCGTTATCGCGAGCCGGCCTACTACGACGACTATGATCCGTATTACGAGCCGCGTCCCCGCTATGTCGTGCGCCCGCGGCCTGTTGTGCGGCAGTACTATTCGTATGCCGGCAGCGTCGAGCCTTGGAGCCCGGAATGGTACAGCTACTGCTCGAACCGCTACCGCTCGTTCAATGCGCGTTCAGGCACGTTTACGGGCTACGACGGGCAGCAGCATTTCTGCACCGCCAACTGAACCAACGTTATCAAGTTCCCTGCCTGGACCAAAAGCGCCGCCTCCGAGCGGCGCTTTTTTCATGCCGGCAAGATCCGAGGTCGGCCGTCAGACAAGGAATGGATTGGAGCGGCGCTCGTCACCAAAGCGGCTGCCGGGACCATGCCCGCACAAAAAGCCGATATCGTCCCCGAGTGGCAGCAGCTTTTCCTTGATCATACGGATCAGCGTCTCGTGGCTGCCGCCAGGAAGATCGGTCCGGCCGATCGAGCCGTGGAAAAGCACGTCGCCGACATGAGCGAAGCGGGCCGCACGGTTGAAATAGACGACATGGCCGGGCGCATGCCCGGGGCAATGCAGCACTTCAAAGCTATGTTCGCCGAACGACACGGTCTCGCCTTCGGTCAAGAAGCGGTCCGGGACGCAATTGCGGATAGTGTCGGTGATGCCGAAACGGCGAGCCTGGTTTTCCAGATTATCGAGCAGCGGCCTGTCATCCTCGTGCGGACCGATAATGTCGACGCCCAGTGCTTCCTTGAGATCCATCGCACCGCCGGCATGGTCGATATGGCCATGCGTGATCCAGATCGCCTCGACCGAGATGGCATTATCGCGCACCGCCGCCAGGATACGCTCGACGTCACCGCCGGGGTCGACCACCACGCCGATCTTGCTGTCGCCATCGAACAGGATGGTGCAGTTCTGCTGGAACGGCGTGACCGGCACGACACCGGCATTGAGCTGACCCATGATGGCTCCTTGATCGCTTTCCCCTCACCTTAGAGCGTTTTCGTTTTCACGGAAACGCGGAAACACTCTAACTCATTGTTTTTACGCAATTCCGAACGGAAAACCGTTACACACTTTTCTTGGAATTGCTCTAGCGCATCGGCCCGCAAATCGGAATCGATTTTCAGAAAAGCACGGTGCGTCGATTCAAGAAGCCGGGCTTCGAAGCCGGAAATGAAATGGGCGGCCGAAGCCGCCCATTTCTAAAACTCGAAAAATAGCTGCGCTTACTTTTTCATCGCGTTCATGACCAGGCCGATGATGCCGGTCAGGATCGCGCCACCGCCGGCACCACCGACGATGTTGTTGAGGTTGAGCGCACTGCCCAGGCCGCCCGCGGCGGCCGTCGCCGCGGCCGGATCAACCGCTCCGCCGCCGAGCAGGCTGCCGAGGATGGCTGCGCCACCGACGCCGCCGATCGCGCCACCGAGGATCTTGGGAAGCTGGGACATTGCAGCCTGCTGCAGCGCCGCACCCACCGCCTGACCGCCGATGATGCCGGTGACCACCTGGACGATGATCGGAAGAAGTGTTTCCATTCTATAGTCCCTCCTTGGATGCCTGCCGCCGCAGGCAGACATCGAAATGAGACCGCGAATCGGTTGAAAGTCAAATGGCAGAAAAAAGCGCGAGCAAAAAAGTAGCGCATAACTGCTCTTTGAACACAAATTGCCAAACTTCTTAGGCAGCGGCGACTGCTTTTGCAGGTTGCACAGCATCCGCATAGGCCTGAACAAGCGTTCTGCTGATGGCACCAACGGCGAATCGGTGTTGGCCAACCTCACTCACCGGCGTGACCTCCGCCGCCGAACCAGTCAGGAAACATTCTTCAAAGCCCGACAGCTCTTCCGGCAGAATGGCGCGTTCGACAACCTCAATGCCGCGCTGACGAGCCAGATCCATCACCGTGCGTCGCGTTATGCCGTCGAGGAAGCAGTCGGCTGTCGGTGTGTGCAACTTGCCGTCCTTGACGAAGAACACATTCGCGCCGGTCGCCTCCGCCACCTGCCCACGCCAGTCGAGCATCAGCGCATCCGCGTAGCCTTTCGCCTCGGCGACGTGCTTCGACATGGTACAGATCATATAGAGGCCGGAAGCTTTTGATTTCGATGGCGCCGTGCGTGGATCCGGCCGGCGGTATTCGGCCCAATCGAGCCTCAAACCCTTCATTTTCAGTTCCGGGTCGAAATAGCTCGGCCATTGCCAGATGGCGACCGCGCAGTGAATGCGGTTGTTCTGCGCCCCAACCGAAGTCTGTTCGCTACCGCGCCAGGCGATCGGCCTCACATAGGCGTCCTGAAAACCCTGCATTTTCAAGAGGGTGCGGCAGGCCTCGTCAATCTCGGCCACCGAATAGGGAATGGTGTAGCCGAGGATGCGCGCCGATTGATGCAGCCTTTCGCTGTGTTCAGTCAGCTTGAATATCTCGCCGGCATAAGCGCGTTCGCCTTCAAAAACGGCGCCGCCATAGTGCAGGCTGTGGGTCAGCACATGAACTTTCGCATCAGCCCATTTGATGAACTGGCCATTCATCCAGATGAAACCATCCAGTTCGTCGAAGGGAACAGTCTTCATGGAATCCTCCCGAGCGCAGGCGAGCCTGCGCACCGTTGTCACGTTGCGTTGCTGTCGATTCGGCTTGAGGGCAATCTGCGCGATGCTTGCGCAGGGTCGGATGCACATTGATGAAATTTCCGGAAAAGCGCTGCCGCCTTGCCTTTTCGTGCGCAATCAGCCCTAAAGCTTATCGAAAATTACCACTGCCCGAAAAATACGTCAATAATGCTGACATATTTTTCGGCTAAACGCAGGACCATCATGGCTGACCGCAAGACCGCTCGAGGAGCGCCGATCAAAACGCCGGTAGGCGAGCAGGACGGCATCGATTTCAGCATCATCGAGCTGTTCTTCTTCGCCTATCGCGATTTCACCTCCGACCCCGACGAGATCCTGGCCGACTACGGTTTCGGTCGCGCGCATCACCGTGTGCTGCACTTCGTCAACCGCAGGCCAGGGCTCACCGTCGCGGAACTGCTGGATGTGCTCAAGATCACCAAGCAGTCGCTGGCGCGTGTGCTCAAGCAGCTCATCGACACCGATCATATCGTGCAGCTTCCTGGCCCGCGCGACCGCCGCCAGCGCGAACTTTACCCGACCGAAAAGGGGCGCGCCCTGGCACTGGCGCTGGCGCGGCCACAGTCACGCCGCATCCATACGGCATTGGGAGATTCCGGTTTGGGGAACCGCGCTTCGATTGAGCTGTTTCTAAAAGCGATGGTCAATCCGGAATTGAGGGCGCAGATTGATATCTTGCCCGCGAACCCTACCCAGAAACGATCAGGGGACGATCATGGAGAACACTGAGAGGACCGACAGGCCACCTGCTCCGAATGACGATGCGCCGCATCTCCTGGTGGTCGACGACGACACGCGCATCCGCAACCTGCTCAAACAATATCTGACCGAGAACGGCTTCCGCATCACCGTGGCCGGCAATGCCGACGAGGCGAGACGCAAACTGATCGGCCTCGATTTCGATCTCCTGGTGCTCGACATCATGATGCCGGGCGAAAGCGGTGTCGACCTGACCCGCTCGCTCCGGACGGACAAGAACGTGCCGATCCTGATGCTGACGGCGCTCTCGGAAACCGACAACCGGATCAACGGGCTCGAAGCCGGGGCCGACGACTACTTGCCGAAGCCGTTCGATCCGCGCGAACTCATCCTGCGCATCAACAACATCCTGCGCCGCGGCGGCCCGGCCACCACGCCGAAAGTCGAGCAGTTGGTGTTCGGCCCCTACACGTTCCAGATCGCCAAGCGCGAGCTGAAGAAGGGCGGCGAGGCCTTGAAGCTGACCGACCGCGAACAGGAGATCCTGGCGATCTTCGCTGCCCGTGCCGGCGAGACGATTCCGCGCCACGAACTGGTCGGCGATGATTCGGAGGTCGGCGAGCGCACCATCGACGTCCAGATCAACCGTCTGCGCCGCAAGATCGAGCGCGATCCGGCCAATCCCGTCTGGCTTCAGACCGTGCGCGGTATTGGGTATCGGTTGAGCGTGGAATAGACTGTGGCGCTGTCGCCAGGCGGCGGCATCGCGCGAACCGGTAGGTGAATGGCGACTTCGGAATTGCAAGGACCGCAATCGCAGGACGGACGCATCGCGCGCACATTGGGCGCGTTGCCGCGTGGCTGGCGTCGGTTCTGGCGCCGGGTCTCCTTCTATATGCCGAAGCGGCTTTATGCCCGTTCGCTCATCATCGTCATCGCGCCGATGATCCTTTTGCAGTCGGTCATCGCCTATGTCTTCCTCGAACGGCACTGGCAGCAGATGACCCAACGCCTTTCACAGGCGGTGGTCCGCGATATCGCAGCCGTCGTCGATCTGATCGAGACTTATCCGCGCGAAGCCGACTACGGCAACATCATCCGCATCGCGCAGGACCGCATGCAGCTGAAGGTCGATCTTTTGCCAGCCGACCCGCTGCCGCCGCCGGGACCCCGGCCCTTCTTTTCCATCCTCGACGACGTGCTGCCGGCGGAGATCACCCGCCAGATCAATCGGCCGTTCTGGATCGATACGGTCGGCAACTCCAACGTCATCGAGGTGCGTATCCAGCTCGAGGACAAGGTGCTGCGGGTTTTCGTACGCCGCAGCCAGGCCTATGCCTCCAACACCATCGTCTTCCTGATCTGGATGGTCGGCGCGTCGTTGGTGCTTCTGATGATCGCCATCCCCTTCCTGCGCAACCAGATCCGGCCGATCCTGGCGCTTACCGATGCTGCCGAGAGTTTCGGCAAGGGGAGGCCGATGCCGCGCGATTTCCGACCGCGCGGTGCCGAGGAGGTGCGGCGCGCCGGCTTTGCCTTCATCCAGATGCGCGAGCGCATCGAGCGTCAGATGGAGCAACGCACGGCAATGCTGACCGGTGTCAGCCATGACCTGCGCACCGTGCTCACCCGCTTCAAACTGCAACTGGCACTGATCGGCGGCAAGCGCACCGACACCGAGGCGCTCAACCAGGACATCCAGGACATGCAGTCGATGCTGGAAGGGTACTTGGCTTTCGCGCGTGGCGAAGCCACCGAGGACCAGGGAGATTTCGACCTCGAAGCCTATTTCCAGAAACTGCGTGATGAGGCTGCGTTGCGCAAACGCAAGCTGACCACCACGATCAGTGGACCCAAGCTCGTGCATGTCAGGCCGAACGCCTTCGAGCGCCTGTTGTCGAATGTCGCCGGCAATGCCTTTCGTTATGGCAAGACCGTCGACATCAAGGCCGTCAACAGCCGCGGCGCACTGGTGGTGACGATCGACGATGACGGTCCTGGCATCCCGCCGGAAAAACGCGAGGAAGTGTTCAAACCCTTTGTGCGGCTGGACGAAGCACGCAACCTCGATGCCAGCGGCACCGGTCTCGGCCTCTCCATCGCGCGCGACATCGCACGGACCCATGGCGGCGACATCGCTCTCGAAGACAGTCCGCTCGGCGGCCTTCGCGCCATCATCAGAGTGCCCTCCTAGAGCAAAAGCTGCGATTTTGCGTCAGGAAAGCGAAAGCCGTGTTAGGTCACCGGCTCATAACGCTCATTCGTCACCATGGATCATGGTGCGCCAGCGCGACGCCGATCCTCGAAAGTTCAACGTCTACGCTGACGCGCCGAAACCCCTTACCCTCCAACGATCTCGCTGATCTGCACGATGGGCGCGATGTCCGTATAATTGGCGACGTCCGCGGCGATCTCCGCGCGGTGGGGACCTAGCGCCTCCTGGAATGTCTCCAGGGTCGGCGAGTAGACGTGGCACGCCGCGACGAACTCCGGCGCGCTTCCAGGTTCGCGACCCGCAAGGCCCTTGTCGATCTCGTAGCGGAGGCAGGCATCGCCGAGCCGTTCCTGGATCAGTGGCATGTGCTTGGTGCGGTAGTAGTCGTGATCGAACTTCGAGCCGCCATTGGCCGGATAGTAGACGCTCATCTTGATCACGGTCGGGCTCCTGACTGAACGCCTCCCCGAGCGTCCGAGGTGGCCTTCTAGCTCACCGGCTCATAATGCGCATCCAGATTTTGGCTGAAACGAGTTCGACGAGGGCAAGGTCGTTTTCAACGTGCTTTTCGAAGCGGGTGACCACGGCACGGAAGTGCTTGAGCGACGCTGGCCCATCAGCGGCTCCAGAACCTTGCAGCTATCGCCAGCAGTTTACGAGTGCGTGACCTGGGCTCCGAAGGCGGCCACCCGCTCCAATTCATCGCCGCGTCATGAAAACATGCTCAACAGCGCCCATGAAGCGCGCGATTGTCCATGATTCGATCTGGCGCCTGGACCCCGGCGTCCTGCCCGGCAGGCCGGACTGGTGCGAGGAATGGATGCTGAACAGCCTCCCCTTCCGAACGCGCGCGAGCAGCCCCCAGCGACACCGCGGCGAGGTCCCATGCGCATCCTGATGGTCACCGATGCCTGGCGTCCCCAGGTCAACGGCGTCGTTCATACACTGGAACGGCTATCGGAAACCTTGAAGACGCAAGGCGTCGAAACCCAATTCCTCACGCCGAATACCTTCCGCACCTTGCCCCTGCCCACTTATCCCGACATCCGGCTGGCGCTGACCACGCCGCGCCATGTCGCCCGCCTGATCGCGGATTCGAACGCCGACCACATCCATATCGTCACCGAAGGCCCGCTCGGCATCATGGCGCGGCGCTATTGTCGGGCGCATGGCCGCCCCTTCACCACCAGCTACCACACGCGTTTTCCGGAATATCTCAGCGCTCGCCTGCCGGTGCCGGAAAGCTGGGCCTACAACTGGCTGCGCGACTTCCACAATTCCGGCCAGGGCACGCTGGTTGCCACCCAGTCCCTGGCCGATGATCTCGCCTCACGCGGCTTCAACAAGCTGAAACCCTGGACGCGCGGCGTCGACATCGAACATTTCCGCCCCGACAAACGTGGCGATCTGCCCTACCCGCGCCCCATCTTCCTGTCGGTCGGCCGCGTCGCCATCGAAAAGAACCTGCCGGCATTCCTCGAACTCGACCTGCCCGGCAGCAAGGTCGTGGTCGGCGACGGACCAGAGCGCGCCAAGCTGACGGCCCGCTATCCCAACGTGCATTTCCTCGGCCACCGCCCGAGCGCTGAACTCGCCGAACTCTATGCTTCCGCGGACGTTTTCGTGTTTCCCAGCCGCACCGACACTTTCGGAAACGTCATCATCGAGGCGCTGGCCAGCGGCACGCCGGTCGCCGCCTATCCTGTGACGGGGCCAATCGATATCGTCGGTGACGGCATCGGCGGCAAGGTCTCCGAGGATCTGCGCCAGGCCTGCCTCGATACTCTGACAGTGAGCCGCGCCGAAGCGCGCGAACGCGCCATGCGCTACAGCTGGAAGGCCTGCGCCGACATGTTCATGGATACGGTGAACGAGGCGCTCGGAAGACGCGAGAAACTCGCTGCCTGATCAATATGCGAGCGGTTAGTAGAGGCGACCACCGTTCGGCACCTTGCGCTCGATCGCGCCCAGCACGACGTCGCCGTCGCCGTCGGGAAAGCCGAGCGTCAAGACTTCCGACATGAACTTGCCAATCTGCCGCGGCGGAAAATTCACCACCGCGAAGACCTGCCGACCTACCACGCTCTCCGGCGTATAATATTTGGTGATCTGTGCCGACGACTTTTTCACCCCGATCTCGGGGCCAAAGTCGATCTTCAGCTTGATCGCGGGCTTGCGGGCTTCCGGAAAAGGCTCAGCCTCGATGATCGTGCCGGCACGGATGTCGACACGGTCGAAGTCGGCGAAGGTGATGTCTGGTTTACGCTCGGTACTGGCAGTCATTTTTCTCGACAGTATTGGTCAGGCATTGCCATAGGTTTCAAACAGCACGCTCGACAGCGCATCCTTGGCCGAAGTGCCGGACCAGACGACGAACTGAAATGCCTGGAAGTAGCATTCGCACGCTTCCAGTGCTGAAGACAGCAGCACTTCGACCTGCTGGCTTGAAGGTTCGACGCCGCCGGCGAGCAGCAGCGACTGACGGAACATGATCGCGCCTTCCTGCTCCCACAGGTCGAAATGGCCGAACAGCATCTGCTCGTTGATCAGCGACAGCAGACGCATGACTTCCAATGTGCGGTTCTCGGGAACCTTGATGTCGAAGGCGCAGGCCAGATGCAGTGCCTCGAAATCCTCCATCCAGGAAAACGACACATGATAATCGGTCCAGGTTCCGGTCACCGAGATCGAAATTTCGTCGTCGCCGGCCCGCTCGAAAGACCAGTCATTGTTGTGCGCCACCTGCTCGATCACATCGACCGGATGGATTTCGCGGGAGAATTCGAGTTCGAGAAGTTCCATGGAATGCTTCCTGTCGTTCTGGGAGCGCCACCGCACGCTCCGCGGGGGAGGCACGCACAACGAACAATTTTTCTAGAACTCGGACGGCCTGGACTGCTCGACGCAACACCCCATGACCGGACCCCACCGCCCGGCGCATGACCCCGTTCCGAATCATGCAGCAAATTCAGTCTATTGATCGGGAGTCGCGTGACCAGCCCAATTTTTTGGGGCGGGCCATTCGCATGTGGAAAGTGGAGACACAAAGAGTCACAAGCCGCCGTTAAGCGATTCACGACAAAGCGCTTTTTCAGACGGTGGGTTGTGGAAAGATTTAACGATTTATTTTTTTGCGCGTGGCTTCGCGGTGGTGGCCGAGGCCGGTTTTTCGCTCTTGGCTGCTGCGGAGCCGCCAAGCTGTGCTTCAAGTACCTCGATGCGGGCCGCAAGTTTGGCGTTTTCTTCGCGCGCCTTGGCTGCCATTTCGCGCACCGCCTCGAATTCCTCGCGCTGCACGATATCCATGGAGTTCAGCAGTCGCTCGGCCTGGGCCCGGAAGGCTGTTTCCATCTCGCGGCGCACGCCCTGGGCGGCTCCCGCGGCATCGGTCACCAGTTTGGCGAATTCATCGAGGATGCGGTTCGGTCCGGTCGACATGGCAAAACCCCTGTTAGCTGATTTGACCTAATGAGCCCCATGCCAGAATGCAAGGTTGCTCTGCCTTGACCCCGCCAAAAGCCTGCCCCATGGTCCGCGCCTCAAAGCATGATCCCGAAAAGTTGCAGACTTTTTGGATAAGATCATGCGGCAAAACAAAGAGATAGAGCGGAACAGCGATACAACGTCGCGTTCCGCTCCAACGCGACCCGCATGGGAGATTTCCTTGAGCGACCTGCTGCCGCTGGCTGCCCTTTCCTTCCCGAACATCGATCCGGTCATCTTCCAGATCGGCCCGTTCTTCGGCTTCGGCCCCTTGAAAGTGCATTGGTACGGCGTCGCCTATGTCGTCGGCATCCTGTTCGCCTGGTGGTACGCCAAGCGCCTCATCACCAACACCCGGCTGTGGCCCGAAGGCAGACTGCCGATGAAGCCCATCGATATCGACGATTTCGTCGTCTGGGCCGCTGTCGGCATCGTCGCCGGCGGGCGGCTGGGTTACGTGCTCTTCTACAACTTCCCGCGCTATTTCAACAATCCGATCGAGATCTTCTACCTTCAGGACGGCGGCATGTCCTTCCATGGCGGCATCACCGGCACCATCCTGGCGATGTATCTCTTCGCCCGCTCGCGCGGCATCCATGTCTGGTCGCTGTTCGACGTGGTGGCCGCGGGCGTACCTGTCGGCCTCGGCCTCGGCCGGCTTGCCAACTTCATCAACTCCGAGCTGTGGGGGCGACTGACAACCGTGCCTTGGGCGGTCGAATTTCCGAATGGCGGCCCCTTTGCACGCCATCCCAGCCAAATCTACGAAGCGCTGCTTGAAGGCCTCGTGCTTTTCCTGGTGCTGCGTTTCCTCACCCATTCGCGGCTGAAGCTGATGACGCCCCGTTTCATCTCAGGCGCCTTCGTAGCCGGATACGGCCTGTCGCGCATCTTTGTGGAGTTCTTCCGCGAACCCGACCCGCAGCTCGGCTATCTCTTCGGCGGCTGGCTGACCATGGGTATGGTGCTGTCGGCGCCAATGGTTCTCATCGGCATCTGGTGCATGGCAACGGCCAGACCCATCACCCACGCACAGCCGGCATGACGCAACTGAAACGCCGCATCATCGAGTTGATCTCGACGGCCGGGCCCATCCCGACCAGCGAATACATGGCGCTTTGCCTGTTCGACCCCGAGGCGGGTTATTACACGACGCGCGAGCCCTTTGGTACCGGCGGCGATTTCATCACGGCGCCGGAAGTCAGCCAGATGTTCGGCGAACTGGTAGCGGTCTGGCTCTACGAGACCTGGCGTGCGGTCGGCTCGCCGATGCCTGTCACCCTGGCCGAAATCGGACCGGGCCGCGGCACGTTGACGAAGGACATGCTGCGCACCCTCGAGCGCCTCGATCCGGCTTTTGTTGCAGGCGCTTCGATCGCACTCATCGAGACCAGCCCGCGCTTGCGCGAGAAACAAAGGGATGGGCTGGCCGGCAGTGCGGCAAGTGTCAAATGGCACGAAACAGTCGCTTCCCTGCCCGGCGCACCCCTGCTGATCGTTGGAAACGAACTGTTCGATGCCGTTCCGATCCGACAATTCGTGCGAACCTCCGACGGCTGGCGCGAACGCATGGTGGGGCTCGATGAAAACGGCGAACTTGCCTTTTTCGCCGGAGCGGCTTCGCTCGATCCCTCGCTTCTGCCGCCCGACGCAGAGAGCGCACCAGACGGCTCCATCGTCGAGATCGCCCCGGCACGTTCGGCGCTGATGCAGACGATTGCCGACCAGATCGCGGCGCATGGCGGTGCAGGCCTGTTCTTCGACTATGGCCATTTGCAGCCGGGTGTCGGCGACACGCTGCAGGCGTTGCGCAGCCACGAATACGAGGGCGTACTGGCGAGCCCCGGCGAAGCCGATCTCACCTCGCATGTCGACTTTTCCGCGCTGGCCACCTCCGCCCGAATTGCTGGCCTGCGTGCCGACTTCACGACACAAGGCTCGTTCCTGCTCGGCATGGGTCTGCTCGAACGCGCCGGTCGCCTCGGCGCCGATGCCGACGATGCCACGCGCGAGCGCCTGTCGGGCGAAGTCGAGCGCCTCGCCGGCCCGCAGGCCATGGGCGATCTGTTCAAGGTGCTGGCCGTCGCCCACGAGGACATCGCGCTGCCGGTGTTCCGCAGTCGGGTCAGCTAAAGCAATTCCAGGAAAAGTGTGTAACGGTTTCCCGCCCGGAATTGCGTAAAAACAATGCGCTAGAGCGGTTCGGAATGAGATGGAAACGATGCAGGAAGACGAACTCGACACATTGAAGGAGACGATCGTCGCCCGTTTTCCAGACCTGGCCGGGTCCAGGTTCAGGCTGCTCACCCAGGGCTGGGATTCGATCGCAGTGGACGTGGACGATCGGCTTATCTTCAAATTTCCGCGCAACGAGACCGCGCAAAAGTCGCTGATCCGGGAGAGCAGCCTTCTCGACGTGATCCGTCCCGCCGTCACCATGCCGGTTCCCGATATCCGCCTGATCGATGGTTCGCGGGTCTTCTCGCGCCATGAGAAGCTGAAAGGCAGCCATCTGGAGACGCCTCACTATGCCCGCCTGTCCGCGGAAGCCCGTGAGGACCTCGCACTGCGCCTGGCTCGTTTCTACGTCGACCTGCACGGCCTCGACATGGACACGATGCGTGCTGCCGGCGCAGGACCTGTGGAAGCATGGTCCAAACCTGACGAAGTCCGCGTCAAGGTGCTGCCGCTTCTGTCGGGCGAGTTGAAAATCCTGGCCGAGCGGATCATCGCGTCCTGGGCCGACTTGCCGCCGGACCCTTACGGCACGACCTATGGTTTTTTCGACGGTCACGGCTGGAACATGGCCTTCGATCACGAGACCAGCCGCCTCAGCGGCGTCTATGATTTCGCCGATTCCGGCTTCGGCCCGCTGCACAGGGATTTTATCTATTCGAACTTCATTTCCACCGACCTGACCGAACGCATCATCTCCCACTATGAGATCCTGTCCGGCTGTGCGCTCGAGCGCGAACGTGTCGAGGTGCTCACCGGCGCGCATCGTCTGTGGGAGCTGGCGGAGGCTGTGGACGATCCACCGCGAATCCCGTTCATGATCGATCATTTCTCCTATTGGGCGGCCGCGTTGCGTTGACCTGTCCTAAAACCGCGCCTCCAATCGCGATTGACTTCGGCCCCCGCCCTGCCCCACTGTCCGCGCTTCGAACCGTCGGCGCAGCGCCTTGACGAACCCTGACTGACAAAGACAAGACAGACATGCTGAATGAAACGAAGCCGGAGCCGATCCGGTCTCCGATGCTCGAAAAGGCAGCCGGACAAGGCATCCGCCACGGCTATTTCACCCGTGTCGGCGGTGTCTCGAACGGCATCTATCGAGGTCTCAACATCGGCACCGGCTCTCAGGACGCTCCTGAACTGGTGCGCGAGAATCGCCGCCGCGTCGCCGACTGGATGGGCGTACCTGCCACACATCTGCTCAGCGCCCATCAGGTCCATTCGCCCGACGTCTTCGTTGCGCGCGAGCCTTTCGACGGCGAGCGACCCAAGGTCGACGCCATTGTCACCGACCGGCCGGGCATCGCCATTGCCGCCACGACCGCCGACTGCGGACCGGTGCTATTTGCCGATTCCGGCGCGCGCGTCGTCGGCGCCGCCCATGCCGGCTGGAAAGGCGCCTTCACCGGCGTGCTTGAAAACACCGTCGTCGCCATGGAGAGCCTGGGTGCAAGGCGCCAAAACATCGTCGCGGTGCTCGGCCCTTCGATCAGTCCACGCAACTATGAAGTCGGACCGGAATTCGTCTCCCGCTTCGTTGAGGCGGATGCCGGCAACGAGCGCTATTTCGCGCCGTCCGGCAAAGCGGGTCACGCGATGTTCGACCTCAACCGCTATACGATCGACCGGCTGAGACAAGCCGGCGTTACCGCCGAGGCACTCGACCGCTGCACCTATGCGGAAGAGGATCTCTTCTTTTCCTATCGCCGCACCGTCCACCGCAACGAACCGGACTATGGACGCCAACTGTCGGCGATCGTGCTGGAGGACAATGGCTGATGGCGCTGCATTTCGAACGTTCCGAATTCGACGCTCGCCGCGACCGGCTAATGATCGAGATGGCCGAGAAGAAGCTCGACGCCATCCTGCTGTTCGCCCAGGAAAGCATGTACTGGCTGACCGGATACGATACTTTCGGCTTCTGCTTCTTCCAGTGCCTGGTGGTGAAAGCGGACGGCTCGATGGTCCTGCTCACCCGCTCAGCCGACCTGCGACAGGCCCGCCACACCTCGACCATCGACAATATCGTGGTGTGGATGGATCGCGCCGACGCCAATCCGGCAATCGACCTGCGCAATCTTTTGAACGATCTCGACCTGCTCGGCGCGCGCATCGGTGTCGAATACGACACCCACGGCCTGACCGCCTATAATGGCCGCCGGCTCGATGAGCAGTTGCAGACCTTCGGCCAGATCGCAGACGCCTCCGGCATCGTCGGCCGGCTGCGTCTGTTCAAGAGCCCGGCCGAGATCGCCAAGGCTGAAAAGGCTGCCGCATTGAGCGACGACGCGCTGGACGCAGCCCTGCCGCTGATCAAGCAAGGTGGCGACGAGGCGCAGATCCTGGCCGCCATGCAAGGCGCGGTCTTCTCAGGTGGTGGCGACTATCCCGCCAACGAATTCATCATCGGCTCGGGGCCTGACGCGCTGCTTTGCCGCTACAAGGCAGGCCGCCGCAAACTCACCAAGAACGACCAGCTCACGCTGGAATGGGCCGGCGTCTTCCACCACTACCATGCGCCGATGATGCGCACTGCACTCACCGGCAAGGTCTCCAAGCGCCACCAGGAACTGTTTGATGCCTCCCATGCCGCACTGCTGGCGGTCGAGAAAGCCATGACACCCGGCAACAGTTTCGGCGATGTCTTCGATGCCCATGCGCGTACCATGGAAACGCATGGACTGACCCGTCACCGACTCAACGCCTGCGGCTATTCGGTTGGCGCGCGCTTCACACCGTCCTGGATGGACATGCCGATGTTTTACCAGGGCAATCCCGAGCCGATCGCGCCCAACATGACACTGTTTGCGCACATGATCATCATGGATTCCGAAACGGAGACCGCGATGACGCTCGGCCGCACCTATCTCACGACCGAATCGCAGCCCAAGCCGCTTTCGCGCCATGATCTCGACTTGATCGTGCGCTGAATCGACACCGGGAAGGGTATTTGTTCGTCGCCGAGGAGTTCGTCAGTCGATGAGGCGATCGTGCCTGACCATCGCGCCATTGCTTGTTGCTCTGGCGCTGTCGGCCTGCAACAGGGCCAATGACGCCCTGCAGCCGGCCCCCACCGCGCAAGCGACGCAACCCATCCCGGGCTCGACCGCTCCCACGACCAGCGCACAGCCCGGCACTCTGGCGAACCCGATCGCCGGCGCCCCGGCCCCTGCGACTGCCGGTGCTACTCCCACCGCAACGCCGGCGCAGATGGCCGCCGTGCTCGGCCAGACCCGGCTGCAAATCGCCCCGATCGTCGGTGCCTCGGTAGAGGCCGCCACGCCACTCACCCAGCGCCTCGCCGCGCGGGCGAAGGAAAGTGGTATCACACTTGCCGGCAGCGCCGGCCAAGGCGCCACCCATGTGCTGAAAGGCTATTTCTCCACGATCTCCGAGGGCAAGGACACCACCGTCATCTATGTCTGGGACGTCTACGATCCGGCCGGCACCCGCCTGCACCGTATCAACGGCCAGCAGAAGGCACCCGTCGTCAGCGGTGCGGAAGGCTGGGCGGCCGTACCACCCGCCACCATGCAAGCGATCGCCGACCAGACCATCGCCCAGTTGACCAGTTGGCTGGCAGGCCGCACCGCCGGCTGATCCTGGAGCGTTTCCGTTTTTCTCGGAAACGCGGAACGCTGTAATTTTTGTTGACGCAATTCCAGATGCAAAACCGCTACGCACTTTGCTGGAATTGCTCCGGGAATCTAGCCGGCTGACACCCCGGTACTCCTTCCCCTGCGTTAAACCTTTGTTGCGATTCAGCTGCGGATTCGTAAATACGGCGCTTGCAATACCGGCACGGCTGGTTAAAAGCCCCATAAACTCCACCACCAGGTACGGTGCATGAAACTCTTCGCGGGCAATTCCAACAGGGTGCTGGCCGAAGCGGTCGCCCGCTATCTCAACATCCCGTTGGGCAAGGCCAGTGTCAGGCGCTTCGCCGACCAGGAGATCTTCGTCGAGATCCAGGAAAACGTGCGCGGCGAGGATGTCTTCATCCTGCAGTCGACCTCTTTCCCGACCAACGATCACCTGATGGAACTGCTCATCATGATCGATGCCTTCATGCGCTCGTCGGCCCGGCGCATCACGGCGGTCATCCCCTATTTCGGCTATGCCCGCCAGGACCGTCGTGCTTCCGGCCGCACGCCGATCTCGGCCAAGCTGGTTGCCAACATGATCGCTCGCGCCGGGGCGAACAGGGTACTCACGCTTGACCTGCATGCAGGCCAGATCCAGGGCTTCTTTGATATCCCGACCGACAACCTCTTTGCCGTCCCCGTGATGGCGCGCGACGTGAAAGCCAAATATAAGCAGCTCGGCAACGTCATGGTCGTCTCGCCCGACGTCGGCGGCGTGGTGCGCGCGCGCGCTCTTGCCAAGCGCATCGACGCCCAGCTCGCCATCGTCGACAAGCGCCGCGAGCGGCCGGGCGAATCGGAAGTCATGAACGTCATCGGCGACGTTCGCGGCAAGGACTGCCTGCTGATCGATGACATTGTCGATTCCGGCGGCACGCTATGCAACGCGGCCGACGCGCTTCTGGCCAATGGCGCCACCAGCGTCACCGCCTACATCACCCATGGCGTGCTTTCGGGCGGCGCGGTGGCTCGCATCACCGGCTCCAAACTGCAGGAACTGGTCATCACCGATTCGATCCAGCCGACCCAGGCAGTCATAGACGCACCCAATGTCCGCTGCATCTCTATCGGCGACCTGATGGGCGAAGCGATCTCGCGCACTGCCACCGAAGAATCAGTGTCAAGCCTGTTCGATTAAAGCGCCGCGCGTCCACCCGGACGCGCCAAGGACGCTCTGACACTTTGAAACTGCGCCGTTTATCGCAGTATCCCGTCCAGCACCGGCAGACTGATGAACGCCGAAAGCGCGATCAGTCCGAAGCACAATCTGCGAAAGGTCTGCTCGCTGGCGATGCCGAACATATGCGCGCCGAGCCACAGCCCCATCCCGTAGGCTGGTGCAGCCACAACGGCCAGCGCCACGATTGAAGTGGTTATGAGGCCGCCCCAGAGATAGCTCGCCGCGGTGATGGCTGAAGAGGCGGCAAAATAGAGGATGATGTTGGCCCGAACTGTGTTGCCGGCAAAGCCACCACCCAGCCAGTAGGCCACGACCGGCGGTCCGCCGACCTGTGCCGCACCCGAGAAAATACCGGAGATCGCCCCGACTGCGACAGTGAGGTAGGCTTTCGGACGGCCGTGATAACGCCAGCCCGACATCAGAAGCAGAAGAAGCGCGATGACAACGGCGATGATCGACCAGCGGATCGTCAGCGGGTCGAGATGCGCGAGCGCATAAGTGCCGAGCGGCACGCCGACCATAGCGCCGAGCGCCATGACGGAGACATTGGTCTTGTCGGCCAACCGCCAGGCGCCCGGCACGAAACCGATGGTCATCACGCCATCGACCACCAGCAGCAGCGGCGCCGCGATCTTGGGGCTGATCACCGAACTGGCCAGCGGCACGAAGATGAGCGCGGCGCCAAAGCCTGAAAAGCCACGCGCCAGGCCGGCGATCAACGCGATCACAACAATGGCGAATACAGCCTGGTTGGAAATGTCGGCCAGAAGCGAGTGAAGCATTTGAGCGAAGGTTCGAAGACAATCCTTGGTCTTCGTACCCATCCCTTGCTTCGCTGGATAGGGTACAGACCATTGCAGCAAGATGGCGCAGACGCCGCCGCAAAGACATTGCGCCAGCTGATGGCGATTGCCGCCGCCCTCACCCCACTTCCCTTGCACCCCTCAGATATGCGCGCGGCGAGGTGCCCAGCATGCGCTTGAACATGGTGGTGAAGGCCGGCACGCTGTCATAGCCGAGATCGAGCGCCACGCGCGTTACCGGCTCGCCATCGGTGAGCCGCGGCAAGGCGGCAAGCAGCAGCGCCTGCTGGCGCCAGGTCGACAGCGACAAACCCGTCTCGCGGTGGAATACACGGGTGAAAGTGCGTCGGCTCATGCCCACGGTCTCCGCCCAATCGTCGATGGTGGCATGCGGCGACGGCTCGGTGACGAAGCGCCGGCACAGTGCCGCGATGCGGGGATCATGAGGGAATGGCAGGCCGAGCGGCCGCTCCTCCATGGCCGGAATCTCATGCAGAAGCAGCGCCATCAAAAGTGCGGCACGCTCGCTCGGCGGCTCGTCGGTCGGCAGCGTGACCGCCTCGATGATCAGGCTGCGCATCAGGTCACTGACGCCGACGACGCGCAGGTTTGTCGGCAGGCCGGCGACAGAGTCGGGCGCGACATAGACGGAGCGCATAGAGACATTGCCCTGCATTTCCACCGCATGCTTGATGCCGGCCGGGATCCACATGGCGTGATCGGGTGGAACCATCCAGCGGCCGAAATGCGTTTTCACCAGAACCACGCCAGTCAAGGCGTGCAGAAGCTGGCTGCGATTATGGCGATGGTCGGGCACCGTATAGCCATCCGGATATTCTGACGGCAGGGCCACGACGAGGTCCTTGGTGCGGTCGAGCCATTCCAGCCGCTCGCGATGGCGGCGATGCAGGTCGGTGACCGGCGCTTCGAGATAGGAAACACTTGTCGGCATGGGTTTGGCCCACTTGCGTAAGAAATGGACCAAACCACGAAAGAAGCTGCGTCACAACAGGATTATAAGCGCCGGCGCGGTGGCACATTGCCGCCCGCAACAAGGGTGCGGCTAGATTCAAGCCAGGGCACGCCGAAAAGTGGTGGCTTTCGGAGTCGCGAAGCGACAAGCGGAGCGTGCGCTGGGTACGTGCGCGAAAACGCGGAAAGCTGCCATTCGCAGGCCGGGCTCGTTTGAATATCGGCGCGCCACAGCAAGGAGCATGATCTTGACCGATACCGCAGCGACAGCCGGTCGCGCGACGACCGCAGCGACCACCACAGCCTTCACCGTCATCCTGGCGGTGAGCTTCGGCCATTTCATCAACGACATTATGCAGTCGCTGCTTTCGGCCATCTATCCGCTCCTTAAGGACAATTACAGCCTCGATTTCTGGCAGATCGGCCTGCTGACCTTTACCTTCCAGGTTACGGCCTCGTTGCTGCAGCCGGTTGTGGGCATAATCACCGACAAGCGGCCGATGCCGTTTTCCCTGCCCTGGGGCATGGCCTCCTCGCTGGTCGGTCTGATCATCCTTGCCTATGCGGGCCACTACTGGCTGCTGCTGCTCGGCGCCTCTATGATCGGCATCGGTTCATCGATCTTCCATCCGGAATCCTCGCGCATTGCCAGGCTCGCCTCTGGCGGCAAGCACGGCCTTGCCCAGTCGCTGTTCCAGGTCGGCGGCAATTTCGGCCAGGCCATGGGCCCGCTTGCCGCTGCCTTCATCGTCGTGCCCTTCGGCCAGACCAGCATCTCCTGGTTCGCGATCGGCTCGCTGATCGGCATCATTGTTTTGTGGCAGGTCGGCAACTGGTACATCCGCTACCGCAAGGCAGTTGGCAACCGGCCGGCAGCAGTGCACGTCTCGCCCTTCTCGCGCGGCCGGGTTGCGTGGTCGCTGGTCATCCTGACGGTGCTGGTGCTCTCCAAGAACGCCTATATCGCCAGCCTGTCGAGCTACTACACCTTCTACACCATCGAGAAGTTCGGCGTTTCAGTGCAGATGTCGCAGGTGCTTTTGTTCGCCTTCCTCGGCGCCTCGGCACTCGGCATCCTGCTTGGCGGGCCATTCGGCGACCGTTATGGCCAGAAGGCGATGATCTGGTTCTCGATCGTCGGCGTGCTGCCGTTCACGCTGATCCTGCCCTACGCCAACCTGGAATGGACGGTGATCCTCACGATCCTGATCGGCCTCATCCTGTCATCGGCGTTTTCCAACATAGTGGTGTTTGCGCAGGAACTGGTGCCAGGCCGGGTCGGCATGATCGCTGGCATCTTCTTCGGCTTCGCCTTTGGCATGGGTGGTATCGCCGCCGCCATCCTCGGCGTGGTGGCGGATGCCAAGGGCATCGACTTCGTCTACCGGATCTGTTCGTACCTGCCCCTGCTCGGCCTGCTCACCATCTTCCTGCCCAACATGAAGGAAGCAAAAAAGGCGGCGTAAGCCAGAAGCAAAGCCAGGAAAGGCGGCCATGCTTGCGCGTTTGGCCACCTTCCGCTATAGAGCCGCTACCCGCGTAGACACCCTTGGAGGCAACGCGGACGAGGGCCGCGGATTTCGCGGCTTTCGACATTTTCGGAACCCGGCTTGCCGGAAACCGGGAATGCTCCAGCAACGCGAAAGGAAATACCATGAGCCACGATACTTACGAGCTCAAGGCCGAGTCGCGCGAACAGGTCGGTAAGGGGTCCGCCCGTGCAGTTCGCCGCGACGGTAAAGTGCCTGCAGTTATTTATGGCGACAAGCAGCCCCCTCTGGCTATCGCCCTGTCCTACAAGGACATCTTCTACAAGATCCATGGCGGTGGTTTCCTGACCACGGTCGCCACGATCGACGTCGACGGCAAGAAGATCCAGGTCCTGCCGAAGGACTATCAGCTTGATCCGGTCAAGGACTTCCCGCTGCATGTCGACTTCCTGCGCGTCGGCAAGAATACCGAAGTCAACGTCAACGTTCCGGTCCACTTCATCAATGAAGAGAAATCGCCCGGCATCAAGCGCGGCGGCGTGCTCAACATCGTGCGTCACGAGGTGGAGTTCCACTGCCCGGCCAACGCGATCCCGGAATTCATCGAGGTCGACCTTACCGGTGCCGAGATCGGCGATTCCATCCACATTTCGGCAGTCAAGCTGCCGGCTGGCGTGAAGCCGATCATCTCCGACCGCGACTTCACCATCGCCACCATCGCCGGCTCGGCCGCGATGAAGCCGGAGACCGAAGAGGTGGAAGTCGCTCCGGTCGCCGAGGAAGCCGAAGAAGAGTAATTTTCGCTGCCCGGGAGGGCCGCAACCATGCTTTTGTTTGCTGGTCTCGGCAATCCGGGTGCGAAATATGCCAACAACCGGCACAATGTCGGTTTCATGGCGGCGGACGCTATCGCCCGCCGCCATTCCTTTTCGCCCTGGTCGAGGAAGTTCCAGGCCGAAATCGCCGAGGGCAGGATCGGCGGCGAGAAGGTGCTCCTCATCAAGCCACAGACTTTCATGAACCTCTCCGGCCAGTCCGTCGGCGAGGCGCTACGCTTCTACAAGCTCGATGCTGCTGCGGTGACCGTTCTCTACGACGAGATCGAACTTCCGGCCGGCAAGGTCCGGGTCAAGATCGGCGGCGGTTCGGCTGGCCACAACGGCATCCGCTCGCTCGACCAGCACATCGGCAACAATTACCGGCGCGTGCGCATCGGCGTCGGCCATCCGGGCGCGAAGGATATTGTGCGCGACCATGTGCTGGGCGACTTTGCCAAGGCCGATCAGGAATGGCTAGGCGTCCTCCTCGACAGCATCGCCGACAGTGCCGAACTGATCGCCAAGGGCGACGACAACTCCTTCATGAATCGCGTCACCCTCGCCCTGCGCGACAAGCTGCAGCCGACAGGCCCCGACGACACCCCACCGGCCAAGGCACCAAAACAGTCTTCCGCACCCAAGGCACAGAGCCATATCCGCCAGGCAAGGCCGCAGCAGCCCGCAGTCAAGGTTCCCGAAAATGGGCCGATGGCCGCCATGCTGAAGAAGCTGCTCGGCAACAAGGATTGAGCCTCTTTCGGTCGGAGGCTTGACGATCGTCTCCCCTTTCGCCCATAGCCCTGAACAAATTCCGAACTCCCGATAGGACCACATCATCATGGGTTTCAAATGCGGCATCGTTGGGCTGCCCAACGTCGGCAAGTCCACGCTGTTCAACGCGCTGACGCGCACCGCGGCGGCCCAGGCTGCCAACTATCCCTTCTGCACCATCGAGCCGAACACCGGCGAAGTGGCGGTGCCGGATCCGCGCCAGAAGAAGATCGCCGAGATCGCCAAGTCGAAGGAGATCATCCCGACCCGGATTTCCTTCGTCGATATCGCCGGCCTGGTACGCGGCGCCTCCAAGGGCGAAGGGCTCGGCAACCAGTTCCTCGCCAACATCCGCGAGGTCGATGCCATCGTGCATGTGCTGCGCTGCTTCGAGGATGACGACATCACCCATGTCGAAGGCCGCATCAACCCGGTGGCTGATGCCGATACGGTCGAGACCGAACTGATGCTGTCCGACCTCGAAAGCCTCGAGCGCCGCATCGTCAATGTGCGCAAGCGCGCGCAGGCAAAGGACAAGGAATCGCTCACTGTCCTGCCCGTCATGGAGCAGGCGCTGGCGCTGCTGCAGGACGGCAAGCCATGCCGTGTCATGTTGAAGAACATCGCACCCGAAGATTTGAAGATCCTGCAGGGCCTCAACCTGCTGACCGCTCACCCGGTGCTTTACGTCTGCAACGTCGCCGAGGCCGATGCCGCGACAGGCAACGAACACACCAAGGCGGTCGAAGCGATGGCGGCTTCCCAAGGCGCCTCCACCGTGGTCATCTCGGCAGCCATCGAGGCCGAAGTCGCCCAGCTCCCCGACGGCGAGCAGAAGGAGTTCCTGGAAGCGATGGGCCTGCATGAGCCGGGCCTCGACCGGTTGATCCGCGCCGGTTACGAGCTCTTGCATCTGATCACCTATTTCACCGCCGGCCCCAAGGAGACACGGGCCTGGACGATCGAGCGCGGCACCAAGGCGCCAGGGGCTGCCGGCGTCATCCACACCGATTTCGAACGCGGCTTCATCCGGGCGCAAACCATCGCCTACGAAGATTTCGTGACACTGGGCGGCGAAGTGGCGGCCAAGGAAGCCGGCAAGGCGCGCGACGAAGGCAAGGAATATGTCGTGCAGGACGGCGATGTCATGCTGTTCAAGTTCAACACCTGACGCCAGCCGATGACCGCGCGCGGCGCACCGGAAGTCGATCTGCCCGCGGTCATCCGCACACGGGTGGACGGTTACGCGTGGGATCGCGACACGCTCGGCCACTCGGATGCCGGCGTGTTCAAGCTGGAAGTGGCCGATAAGCCCGGCCTGTTCCTGAAGATCGAAGAAGCCAATGGCTTCGGCGAACTGCCGGCGGAAGTGGAGCGGCTGCACTGGCTTGGGCGTCAGGGCATAGCGTGTCCCGAGGTTCTGGCTTTCGAGGCGCATGCTGGCTGCAACTGGCTGCTGATGAGCGCCATATCGGGCAAGGATCTGGTCTCTGCCGGCCCCCTGCCCGCCGAGAAGACGATCGCCATGATGGCCAGTGCGCTGCGGACCCTGCACGCGCTGGATATTCGTTCCTGCCCGTTCGACCACAGGCTCGGTCGGCGCATCACCGACGCCAGGGCGCGCATGGAGGCTGGGCTCGTCGACGAGGAGGACTTCGACGACGAACGCCTGGGCCGGACTGCGCAAGATGTCTTTGCCGACCTCATCGCCTCGCGTCCGGAAAGCGAGGACCTTGTCGTTGCCCATGGCGATGCCTGCCTGCCGAATTTCATGGTCGATGGCGACCGTTTCTCGGGCTTCATCGACTGCGGCCGGCTTGGCGTGGCCGACCGCTGCCAGGATCTCGCGCTTTCCTGCTGGAGTATCCGCCACAACCTCGGCGAAGAGTGGGTTGCGCCGTTCCTCGCCCTTTACGACGCACCGGACGTCGATCCGGGCAAACTTGCCTACTATCGGCTGCTGGACGAGTTCTTCTGACCGGGCGGCTGGCTACGGCGGCATAACACATTCCCGGCATCGCGAAGGCAGCCGCCTGTTTGCAACTTGACGCGGCTCATCCCCCGGTCTATCGCGCCCTTGCGTCGGCTGGATTTCTCCCTCGGCGCCGTCATGAGCCTGTGCCCTTGGGGCCTCATATCGTTTCCAACATGGGAGACCACGCGATGATCAAAGCCTTCGTCGTGGACAATGACCGTCTGCGCCTCGCCGACGACCTGGAGCAGAACCGAGACGCGATCGTCTGGGTCGATCTGCTCAACCCCACCAAGGAAGAAGAAGCCGTCATCGAAGCGGTGTTCGGCATCGCCGTGCCGACACGGGAGGAGATGGAGGAGATCGAGATTTCCAGCCGCCTCTATGTCGAGGACGGTGGATATTTCATGACCGCCAACCTGCCCTCGCAGACCGAAGGCGAGAAGCCGGAGATGTCGCCGGTCACCTTCGTTCTGGCCGCGAAGCGGCTGATCACCGTGCGTTATCACGAGCCGCGGGCCTTCAAGACCTTTCCACTGCGCGCCGAGAAAGTGGCCACCGGCTGCACCAGTGCCGACACCATCCTGATCGGCTTGCTCGAAGCGATCGTCGACCGCCTCGCCGACATCCTGGAAAAAGCCGGCCGGGATATCGAGGCGATTTCGCGCGACATCTTCGAGGCGACCGCCACCAATGCCTCGCGCCGCGACCGCGACTTCCAGGAACTGTTGAAGAGCATCGGCCGCAAGGAGGACCTCGCTTCCAGCGTGCGCGACAGCCTGACCTCGCTGCAGAGGGTGGCGGGTTTTCTTGCCCATGCCGCCACGCAGACCAAGATGGGCAAGGACACGCGTGCCCGCATCAAGACGCTGGCGCGCGACGTGCTGTCGCTCGCCGATCACGCCACGTTCCTGTCGCAGAAGATCAGCTTCCTGCTCGATGCCACGCTCGGCATGATCTCGATCGAACAGAATGCCATCATCAAGATCTTTTCGGTCGCAGCCGTCATCTTCCTGCCGCCGACATTGGTGGCTTCGATCTACGGCATGAACTTCGACATCATGCCGGAGCTCAAATGGGAGATCGGCTATCCCTTCGCGATCGGCCTGATGATCATTTCGGCGATCTTGCCCTATCTCTACTTCCGCAGGCGCGGTTGGCTTTGAACGCTCGGAACGTGCGGACCGGATGCCGTCCACAGATCCTAAAGCGCTGAACCAAGGCCTCCACGGTCTTGCGGGAGCACAGGGCAGCAGTCACAATAATCGTACAAGCTTGAACGAGGTTGCGCGATGACCGGCAAGAAATGGGCCTATGAGGATTTCGAGGAAGGCGCCATCCTCGACCTCGGCACCAAGAAGGTGGCGGCAGCGGAGATCATCGAATTCGCCTCCGAATTCGACTTCCAGCCCATGCATCTCGATGAGGAAGCCGGCAAGGCAGGCCTGCTCGGAGGTCTTTCTGCGTCCGGCTGGCATACCTGCTGCATGTTCATGCGCATGCTATGCGATGCTTTCCTTCTGGAATCGACCTCGCAAGGCGCACCCGGCGTCGACCAGGTCAAATGGAAGAAGCCGGTATTGGCCGGCGACACGTTGACGGGCCGCACCACAATACTTGCCAAGCGCCTCTCCAAGTCGAAGCCAAGGCTCGGTTTCATCACCATGCGGGCGGAGTTGTTCAACCAGCGCGGCGAAGCGGTGTTCGAGTTGGAAAACACCGGCATGTTCCTGACGCGTGCGGGAGGCGAAGCATGACGCTCGACGAATATTTCGGCATTGCCGCGACTGTCACGCTCGGGTCACACCGGTTCGAGCCCGACGAGATCAAGGCATTTGCGCGAAAATACGATCCGCAGATCTTCCATGTCGACGAGGAGGCCGCCAAGGCGAGCCTGCTCGGCGGCCTGTGTGCTTCCGGCTGGCACACCGCGTCGACCTGGATGAAATACAATCTCAAGACGCCGAAGCGACCCGGCCTCGTCTGGGACGGCCCTGGTCCGGAACCGGAGTTTGGCCCTTCGCCCGGCTTCCGCAATCTCAAATGGCTGAAGCCGGTGTTCGCCGGCGAGACGGTCACTTTCACGCGCACCGGCCTTGCTCACCGCCCCCTTGCCTCGCGACCCGGCTGGCGGCTGCTGACCATCCTGTGCGAGGCTTTCGATTCCACCGGCGACAAGGTGATCGAGTTCGAAAGCTCTGTCCTCGTGAAGGCTGGATAACCTTTTCAAACCAAGGCATTGCCACTGCATCCTGACACCAAGGTGTCAGGATGGTTGCGCTATCTGATCGGCCTGTGAAGGGATCCGAGGTTTCGCAATGCCGGCGCATCCGGATCCCTCTTGGGGATGCGACCGATGGATTCCAGCGCCTTGTGGCTCTATTTCGTTCTGCTTGTCGGCATCATCGTGGTGCCCGGCATGGACATGCTGTTCGTATTGGCCAACGCGCTCACCGGGGGACGACAGGCAGGTGCGGCGGCGACCGGCGGTATCATGCTTGGAGGCATTTGCCACACTATCTTCGGCACGGTCTTCGTGACCGGCCTGTCCACTCTGCTACCCGTCGTCGCGCCAGCCATGATGGTGGCAGGCTCGCTCTACATGATGTGGATCGGGTTCACCCTTTCCCGCAGCACGATCGCCGTCGACACGGTCGAGGCGGCGGCGGTACGCCCGTTCGGCACGATCCTGGCGCAGGGCGTGCTCACCTGCGTGCTCAATCCCAAGGCATGGCTGTTCGTGCTCGCTGTCTACCCACAGTTCATGAAACCGATCTACGGTCCGATCTGGCTGCAGGCGCTGATCATGGGCACGATGACCGTCACCGTGCAGATGGTCGTCTATGGCGGTCTGGCTCTCGCTGCCCTGCGCGGCCGCGATGCGTTGACTGAGAACCATGCGGCGACCGCCTGGGTCGGCCGCGGCGCCGGTCTGCTCCTGATGGCCGTCGCCGCCTTCACGTTGTTCCGCGCAATGAGGGGGATGTGAGCAATACCCGGGTGCCACGCGTGCCACCATTGGCGCTGCCAGTCTTCGCCGGCTGGCTTGCTGCAACCAACGTTGTGACGCAGACTAAAAAAAATTGCTATCCTTGTCCGATCGCGGGCGGCTCACACGTCATCGGCTCGAGCGACGATCCCGCGCTCCAAGCTGAAGGACGAAACCATGCATTATTCTCTCCTGTTCTATCAGACGCCTGAAGTGTTTTCCGCTCGAGCCGATCCGGAAAAGCGCAAGGCCTTCCACGCAGCCTTCATTCCCTATGTGAAGGCAATGCACGATGCAGGCATCATCGTCGCCGGAGCCGGGCTTGAGAAACCCGACGCGGCAACCTCGATCAAGCTTGGCGACAGTGGTCATCACGTGCAGGACGGTCCATATGCCGACACCAAGGAGCAGCTCGCCGGCTTCTTCATCATCGATGTACCCGATCTCGACGCCGCACTGAAATGGGCGTCGCGCTATCCTGCGGAACCAGGCTTCGGCGTGGAGATTCGTCCCAACCTGCCGGAAGACCGTGAGACGCTATTGAAGACGATGGCGGACGGCTGAGGCAACCATTGGACGCTCACGACATCGTCGAGCGGGCGGCACGCGAATCCTATGGCCGCCTGCTCGCTTTCCTCTCGGCGCGCTCGCGCGACATCGCGGCCGCCGAAGATGCGCTGGCGGACGCCTTCAGCGCAGCGCTCGTCAACTGGCCGCATTCGGGCGTGCCAGCCAATCCTGAAGCATGGCTGCTCACAGCGGCGCGACGCAGGCTGATCGATGCGGCCCGCCACAAGCAGGTTCGTGAGCAGTCGATGCCGGCGCTGTTGTGTGCCGCGGAAGAAGCAGAGACTTGCCTCATGGGAGCTACCGGCCTGGGTGACGAACGGCTGAAGCTGCTCTTCATCTGCGCGCATCCGTTGATCGACGCTACAATCCGCACCCCGCTGATGCTGCAGACCGTGCTCGGCATCGATGCCGCGCGCATCGCCTCCGTCTTTTGTGTCAGCCCCGCAGCGATGGCGCGGCGCCTGACGCGCGCGAAGGCTTGCATTCGCGAGGCCGGCATTCCCTTCGACCCGCCAGGTTCCGACGATCTCATCCCGCGCCTCGACGCCGTGCTCGAGGCGGTCTATGCCGCCTATGGTACAGGATGGGACGCCGTGGCCGGTGGCAATTCAAGCCTGCGCGGCCTTGCCCCCGAGGCGGTCTATCTCGCCCGGCTGATTGTCGCTTTGCTCCCAAACGAGCCGGAGGCGCGCGGCCTGCTCGCGCTGATGCTCCATTGCGAGGCGCGTCAGGCGGCGCGCCGAGACGGACGCGGCGCCTATGTGCCGCTGGCCGATCAGGACTGCGCGTTGTGGTCGGATTCGCTTGCAGCCGAGGCGGAGCAACAGCTCGCCACAGCTTCCCGGGCTGGTCGCATCGGCCGCTTCCAGCTCGAAGCCGCAATTCAGTCCGTGCATGCCCAGCGTGCAATCAATGGATACACCGACTGGGAGGCGGTATCGCTGCTCTATGGAGGCCTTGTGGAGATCGCGCCAACGCTCGGCGCGCGGGTCGGTCGCGCAGCCGCGATCGCCGAGGCACGCGGCGCGGAGGCAGCCCTGGCTCTGCTGTGGGAGCTGCCGAACGCGGTGGCCGCGACCTACCAACCTTACTGGGCGTTGAAGGCGCATCTTCTTGCCAGGCTTGGCGCGATCGCCGACGCTCTGGAGGCCTATGACCGCGCCATTGGGTTAAGCGATGATGCGGCGATGCGCGACTTCCTCATCGGTAAGGCGGAGGAACTTGCTTCGTCCAGCCAGCGCCGCCCGCACTGAGATCCTGCGGCGACACTCGGAAATCAATGGCCGTCGAAAGCGATCAGCGTGCGCACGGGCACGTCGAGTGCTTCGAGCTTCTTGCGCCCGCCGAGATCCGGCAGATCGATGACGAAACAGGCCGCGACGATATCGGCGCCGATCTGGCGCAGCAGCTTCACCGCCGCTTCCGCCGTACCACCCGTGGCGATCAGATCGTCAACCAGGATGACCTTTTCGCCCGGCGCCACGCCATCCTTGTGCATCTCCATCTCGTCCAGCCCGTATTCCAGGCTGTAGGCAACACGCACGGTTTCGTGCGGCAACTTGCCCTTCTTGCGGATCGGCACAAAGCCGGCCGACAGCTGATGCGCGATGGCTCCACCCAGGATGAAGCCTCGCGCCTCGATGCCGGCGATCTTCTCTATCTTCTGCCCGGCATAGGGGTGCACCAGCTCATCGATTGCGCGGCGGAAGGCCCGCGCATTGCCAAGCAATGTGGTGATGTCGCGAAACAGGATGCCCGGCTTCGGATAGTCCGGAATGGTGCGGATGGCGGAAAGCAGCGTTTCTTCGATCGACGGTGACATCAAGAATCCATTCCCTGTTCCCCCCATCGATAGAGCAATTCCAGCAAAAGTGTGTAGCGGTTTTGCGTCCGGAATTGCGTAAACTGATAGTTAGAGCGTTTCGGCGTTTCCGTGAAAACGGAAACGCTCTAGCTGTTGCGGCAGGCAAAGAAAAGCCGGAAGCCGCCAGCCGTCCGATTCCAGCACCCAGTGCAGATATCGGACCACCGGCGGCCTTCGGCAACAGATTGCGAGCGGACTACGCCGCCAACGTGTCGGTTTCAGCCACACGCTCGTCATCCGGCGCCGGTGCGGCCTTGAGCAGGACGGCAACAATGCCGGCTGCGATCATGAAGGCACCAACCACCCACAACCCCGCTTTCGGGTTGCCGGTCAGGTCGGTGAGCCAGCCGGTCACGTAGGGACCGACGAACCCGGCGAGATTGCCGAGCGAATTGATGAGCGCGATACCACCTGCCGCTGCCGCTCCCGTCAGGAAGCGGGTTGGCAGCGCCCAGAAGGTCGGGAGAGCCGAGCAGATGCCCATGGCACAGATCGTCACCGCAATCATCGTGGTGAAGGGCGACTGCATGTAGAGCGCGACAGGGATGGCGAGACCGCCGACAATGGCCGGAATGGCCACGTGCCAGACCCGCTCGCCCGTGCTGTCGCCATGTCGTGCCCAAAGATACATGGCAATCGCGCCGAAGGCATAAGGGATCGCGACGATGAAGCCCTGCTCGATGATCGAGTATTCCGTGTTGAAGGCCTGCTTGAAGCCCGCGATGATCGTCGGCAGGAAGAAACCGACGGCGTAGAGCCCGTAGACGACGCCGAAATAGACGAAGGCCAGCGCCAGGATACGAGGCTGCGTCAACGCCTTTCTGAGCGGGTAGTGATAGCGTTGGCTGGTCTGGGCATGTTCATTGTCCATCTCATTCTGCAGCCAGTTGCGCTCTTCCGCAGTCAACCAGGCAGCGTCCTGCGGCTTGTCGGTGAGGTAGAACCAGCAAAGCACGCCGATCAGGATCGCCGGCAGGCCTTCGACCAGGAACATGAAGCGCCAGCCGTCCAGCCCGAATACCAGCCCGTGGCCGGCTGAAATCAGCCAGGCAGACAACGGTGAGCCGATCACGGACGACACCGGTATCGCAATCATGAACAGCGCTACGGCTCGCGCGCGTTCGCGCTTGGGGAACCAGAAGGTGAGGTAAAGAATGATGCCGGGAAAGAAGCCGGCCTCGGCGATGCCGAGCAGGAAACGCAAGCCATACATCGACAGCGCATTGGGCACGAATGCCATCAGCGACGCGACGATGCCCCAGCTCACCATGATGCGCGCGATCCAGCGGCGCGCGCCAACCTTGTGCAGGATGAGGTTGCTGGGCACTTCGAGCAGCAGATAGCCGATGAAGAAGATGCCGGAGGCAAGCCCGAAAGCCGCCTTGTCGAAACCCAGCGCATCGTTCATGCCGTGCGGCGCGGCAAAGCCGATATTGGTGCGGTCGAGATAATTGATAAAATACAGCAGACCGAGAAACGGCATCAGCCGCCAGGCAACTTTTCGAACGACGCGCTCGCGCATACCTGCGTCAACGGCAGTCGAGTGAGATGGACCGGCCACGGCTTTCCTCCCTGGACAACGCCCCCGGGCGCCACGTAAACATGCGACAAAGCTGACGTCCATCGCGGGAAGGTCGCATCGGGTCGGTCATGCACGACTGTGTGTAGGGCCAAACAAAAAAGGCGCCCGAGGGCGCCCTTTCGTTTCCTTATGCCACTGGATCAGTGGGCGATGTTCGACCAAACCTTGCGCTTGGTGAGATACATCAACACCGCAAAGAGCAGCAGGAAGACCACGACGCGGAAGCCGGTCTTCTTGCGATCCTCCAGATGCGGCTCGGCAGCCCACATCAGGAAAGCAGAAACGTCTTCCGAATACTGCTCCACCGTCTGCGGCGCCCCGTCGTCGTAGGTGACCTGGTCCGCCGAGATCGGCTTCGGCATCTTCAGTGACACACCCGCGTTGAAATACGGATTGTAGTGCGTGCCTTCCGGGACGGTCATACCGGCCGGCGGCTGCTCGTCATAGCCGTTGAGAAGCGAGTGGATGTAATCCGGGCCGTTCTCGGCATACTGGGTGAAGATGTCGATGATGAACTGCGGGAAGCCGCGCTCGATACCACGCGCCTTGGCAAGCAGCGACATATCAGGCGGTACCGCGCCACCATTGGCTGCCGCGGCAGCCTGATCGTTCGGATAGGGCGACGGGAAGTAGTCCGACGCGATTCCTGGACGCTCGAACATCTCGCCGGCATCGTTCGGCCCATCCTGCACGGTGTAGCCGGCGGCGAAAGCCTTCACCTGCGCTTCCGAATAACCGAGGTCCGACAGGGTGCGGAAGGCCACCAGCTTCATCGAGTGGCAGGCCGAGCACACTTCCTTGTAGACCTTCAGGCCGCGCTGCAGCTGCGCCTTGTCGTAGGTACCGAACGGCCCCGCGAACGACCAGCTCATCTCCTTTGGCTTGTGGATCGGGAAATGGGTTGGATTGGCTTCATGCGAAGCCTCGCCTGCCTTCCCGGCTTCCTCGGCGTAGGCGGCCGCACCGACGAGCAGTGCGGAGGCCGCGGCCAGCGAAATGAGAATCTTCTTCATGCCAATATCCCCTGGATTCTCTTCTCGCTCAGCCTTTGGTTTCCGGCGATGCGGTCGCCCCGGCCGGATGCCCGCTGCCGCCCTTGTTCTTTTCCAGCACCGCTTCGGTGATGGAATTGGGCAAGCGGCGTGGTGTCTCGATCAGACCGAGCACCGGCAGAATGACCAGGAAGAAGGCGAAGTAGAACAGCGTCGCCATTTGCGCCATCAGCACGTAGGAGCCTTCCGCCGGACGCGAGCCGAGCCAACCGAGCAGGATGGCGTTGATCGTGAAGAGCCAGAAGAACAGCTTGTACCATGGACGATAGACCGCCGAGCGCACCTTTGAGGTGTCGAGCCACGGCACGATGAACAGCATCGCAATCGCGCCGAACATGGCAATGACGCCGCCGAGCTTCGAGTTGATCGGCCCGATGTTGAAGGTGATGGCGCGCAGGATCGCGTAGAACGGCAGGAAGTACCATTCAGGGACGATATGGGCCGGGGTCTTCAATGGGTCGGCGACGGTATAGTTGTCCGGATGGCCGAGATAGTTCGGCATGTAGAAGATGAAGTAGGCGAAGAACAGCAGGAACACCACCATGCCCAGCGCGTCCTTGATGGTCGCATAGGGTGTGAAAGCCACGGTGTCGGTCTTCGACTTCACTTCGATGCCGGTCGGGTTGTTCTGGCCGGTGACGTGCAGCGCCCAGACGTGCAGCACAACCACGCCGGCGATCATGAACGGCAGCAGGTAGTGCAGCGCGAAGAAGCGGTTCAGCGTCGGGTTGTCGACCGCGAAGCCGCCAAGCAGCAACTCCTGGATCCAGTTGCCGACCACCGGAATGGCGGTGAAGAAGCCCGTGATGACGGTGGCGCCCCAGAAGGACATCTGGCCCCACGGCAGCACGTAACCCATGAAACCGGTCGCCATCATCAGCAGGTAGATGATGCAGCCCAGGATCCACAGCAGCTCGCGCGGCGCCTTGTAGGAGCCGTAGTAGAGGCCGCGGAAGATGTGCAGATAGACCGCGATGAAGAAGAAGGACGCACCGTTGGAGTGCATGTAGCGCAGCAGCCAACCCTGGTTGACGTCGCGCATGATCTTCTCGACCGAGCCGAAGGCCAGCGTCGTGTCGGAGGTGTAATGCATCGCCAGCACGATACCGGTGAGGATCTGCGACACCAGCATGATCGAAAGGATGCCGCCGAACGTCCACATATAGTTCAGGTTGCGCGGCACCGGATAGGCGATGAAAGAATCATAGACGAGCCGCGGCAGCGGCATGCGTGCATCGAACCAGCGTCCGAGGCCGGTCTTCGGCGTATAGGTCGAGTGTCCCTCGCTCATGGAAATGTCCCCCTGCCTCAGCCGACGCGGATCTTGGTATCGGAGATGAATGAAAAGACCGGCACAGCCATATTTTCCGGCGCCGGGCCTTTGCGGATGCGGCCGGCCGTGTCGTAGACCGAACCGTGGCACGGGCAGAACCAGCCGCCATATTCACCCTGTTGGCCAAGCGGGATACAGCCGAGATGGGTGCACACACCCACCATCACCAGCCAGTTTTCCTTGCCTTTGCCGGCAGAGCGATCGGTGTCGGTGGCCTGCGCGTCCGACGCGAGATTGGCGTTGCGGGCAAGCGGATCCTTCAACTCATCGAGCTTGACGTCCTGCGCTGCCTTCACCTCTTCCGGCGTGCGGTTGCGGATGAAGACCGGCTTGCCGCGCCACTTGACGGTGAGCGACATGCCGGGCGTCAGCGAGGCTACGTCCACTTCGACCGAGGCCAGCGCGCGCGTGGAGGCGTCCGGTTGCATCTGATCGATGAACGGCCAGGCGACGGACGCCGCGCCAACCACGCCGGCCATGCCGGTGGCTATGTACAGAAAATCACGGCGATTGGGATCGTGGGTTTCGTCGGTTGCGCTCACGGGTGCCTGGTCCTTTCGCCTCTTCCGTGCCGAAAGGCGAGCCCCCTGTCCCGCTTGAGCATCCCCGCTCAATTCGCACCGGCCCGACAGCGCATGGCAACAGGCTAGCGAATTCCTCCGGCATTTGGACTTCGGTTTATGCGTGCAGCCCGTTTTTGTCCAGTCGGGTGAAGGGCACAGGGCAGATTGTCGCGGGGAGAAATGCCGCGCTGAAAAATGATCCTATGCGGCACCCAGCCTGACAAGCACTTCGCGCGGGATCTGCAGGTCGCGGATCACCGCGTCATGACGGCGAAAACCGCACAATTCGCGCTGGATGAACCAGCCATAGACGAGACCGGCCGTTTCCTTGAGCAGTTGGGCCCTGCCCGCCTCGTCGCCGACATAGGTTCTGAGCCGGAGAAGCGCCTTTTCGGCACGTTCGCCCGCCTGGCCAAGCGCTGCAGCCTTCTCCGCCAGCACTTCGTGACCCAGCGCGTCGAACATCGCCTCGGCCAGCGAACCGCCCGAAGAGCCCGAGTAACCGGAAGGGAGCCTAAGCGTCATTCAATCCCACCTTTTGCTGGATGTGATCATAGCTCATTCCGCCGCGCTCGCAGCGTCCAGTGAGTCGTCGCCGCTGAACAGGAAGCCGCCGGACTGCCGTTTCCACAGCCTTGCATAGAGCCCGTCGGCCGCCACCAACTCCTCATGAGTTCCTTCCTCGACGATTCGGCCCTTGTCCATCACCACCAGGCGATCGAGTGCGGCGATGGTGGAAAGCCGGTGCGCGATCGCGATGACGGTCTTGCCCTCCATCAACTGATAGAGGTTGTCCTGGATCGCCGCCTCGACTTCCGAATCGAGTGCCGAGGTCGCCTCATCCAGGATGAGGATCGGCGCATCCTTCAACATCATGCGGGCGATCGCCACCCGCTGCCGCTGCCCGCCGGAGAGCTTGACGCCGCGCTCGCCGACCTGCGCCTCGTAACCCTTGCGACCACGCGGGTCCTCGACGTGGACGATGAAATCATGCGCGGCCGCCTGCTTCGCCGCGTCAATGATCTCGGCATCCGAAGCGCCCTCGCGGCCATAGCCAATATTGTCGCGGATGGAACGGTGCATCAGCATAGCTTCCTGGCTGACGACGCCGAACTGCGCGCGCAGCGAGGCCTGGGTCAGTTCACGGATATCGCGACCGTCGATCAGGATGCGGCCTTTCTCGACATCGAACAGCCGAAGCATCAGGTTGACAATGGTCGTCTTGCCGGCGCCCGAAGGGCCGACGATCGCCACGCGTTCGCCGGGGCGGATATGCAGGTTCAGATTGTCGATGACGCCACCTTCCTTGCCATAATGGAAGGAGACGTTTTCGAAGCGAATGTCGCCGCTCGCGCGCGGCAGCACCGTGGCGTCCGTAGCGTCCCGGATCGTGGGCGTCACCGAGATGGTGCGCGTGGCGTCCTGCACGGTGGCGTAGTTGCGCACCAGCCCGTTGATGTTGAACATCATCCAGCCCGACATCTGGTTGAGCCGGAAGACCAGACCGAGCGCGGCGGCGATCGCCCCCGTCGAGATGTGGCCTGACGTCCAGTTCATGACGGCGATGATGGCGATCAGGCTCATCATGACGCCGTTGAGGACAGCGACGGAAGAACGCACGGTGGTGATCGCCCGCGTCAGCCGCACCACCGCGGTCAGGAAGCCTTCCAGCCCATCGCGGATATAGGCATGCTCGCGCTTGCCGCTGTCGAACAGCTTCACCGCCACGATGTTGGTGAAGGCATCGACCAGCCGCCCGTTGAAGACCGAGCGCTGGTCGGCGGTCTCGCGCCCGGCACGCCGCATTTCCGGCAACAGGAACCAGACGATGCCGGCATAACCTGCGAACCACAATGCCACGACCACGCCCATCAGCGGATCCAGTGACACCAGGATGGTGATGGCCAGGATCAGGAAGGTCAGGAACGACCACATCGTCTGCAGCACGTTGATGATGAAGTCGCCGACGGCTTCGCCGCCCTGCATGATCTTGGTGGCGATGCGGCCGGCGAAATCGTTCTGGTAGAAACCGTAGGGCTGCTGGATCACGCGCCGGAACGCCTGCCAGCGCACCATCGAATAGAAGCCGGGCACCACCACCTGCTGTTCGACCACCGCCGAAGCGATCATAATGACAGCGCGCGCGACCAGGATCAGCAGGAGCAGTCCGACCAGCGCCACCCAGTGATCGGCAAACAGCGTGGCCGGCGAGGACTTGTCGAGCAGATCGATCAGCCAGCCGACCGACCAGTACATGGCCGCATCCACGGCGCCAGCCAGCCCGCCGGTGATCAGGAGCAGCAGGAAGGCGCCCTTGGCCTGATTGGCGAAATACAGAATGAACCGCCAGGCATCGGCCGGCAGCACTTCCCGATCCGTATCGCTGAACGGGTCGATGGCACCCTCGACGGCGCGCCAGATGCGGTCACGGAAACCTCCGCTGCTCAACTGCCAGGACCCTCACTGTTGACTTCAAGGAATTGATTCAGGGCATCAATTGCCATGCCCATCCTTTTGTTCCGATTCACGTCTTCGCGATAGCTTCAGGAGCGCACGTCGGTGCGTATCGGAGCCGGCGATGGGCCGTCACTCGCAACGCACAACGTCTCCCGCCGATGTCATCTCTCCATGGCCTCTTCGGTCACCTCCGCCTCTTCGACCATCTCTGCCTTCGCAGTGGCGGCGGGTTCCTGTCCGAGATCGTCATGCAGCTGGAAGCCGCCGGACTGGCGCTGCCAGAGCTGGGCGTAGAGCCCACCCCTGCCGACCAGTTCCTCGTGCGAACCTTCCTCGATGATGCGGCCGTGATCCATCACCACCAACCGGTCCATTGCGGCGATGGTTGAGAGCCGGTGCGCGATGGCGATCACCGTCTTGCCCTCCATCAGGCGATAGAGGTTCTCCTGGATCGCCGCTTCGACCTCAGAATCCAGCGCCGAGGTAGCTTCGTCAAGGATCAGGATCGGCGCATCCTTCAACATCACCCGCGCAATGGCGATGCGCTGGCGCTGTCCGCCGGAAAGCTTGACGCCACGCTCGCCGACATGGGCATCGAAGCCGATCCGTCCCTCGCGGTCCACCAGGCCGGCGACGACATCGGCCACCTGGGCCGCTTCCACCACCCGCGAGATGTCGGCATCAGTGGCGTCCTGGCGCCCGTATTTCAGATTCTCGCGCACTGAGCGATGCAGCAGCGACGTGTCCTGGCTGACGAACCCGATCGCGGCGCGCACGCTCTCCTGTGTCACGTCGCGAACATCCTGCCCGTCGATCAGGACGCGACCGTCCTGGACGTCGTAGAGGCGCAGCAACAAGTTCACCAGCGTCGATTTGCCGGCGCCCGACCGTCCGATGACTCCTACCCTTTCGCCTGGCGCGATCTTCAGCGACAGGTTTTCGATGAGACCGCCTTTTCCATCCTTGCGCCCGTAGTTGAAGTTGACGCGATCGAGCTCGATCGCGCCCCTGGTCACCCGCAGTGTCTCGGCGTCGGGCCTGTCGAGCATCCTGATCGGCCTGGCGATGGTGGTCATCGAATTGCCGGCCGTCCCGATCTGCCGGAAGATGTTCCCACCGGCATCCAGTATCCGATACGAGATACCCGCAATCTGCAGCGCAAAGGGGATGGCGGTGGCCACCGCCGCGGCACTCATTCCACCCGCGCTCCAGCGTGCCAGCGCCAGCCAGCTGATGGCCACCAGCAAGCTGGCATTCATGACGAACAAAGCCGACCACATACCGGTGAACACGCGCATCAGCCGGTAAAAGGTCTGGGCGTGTTTGAGCACAGCTTGCGACACATATCTGTCCTCGTGTTCACCGGTCGAAAACGTCTTCAGCGTCAGGATGTTGGTATAGCTGTCGACGATGCGGCCACTCATCACCGACCATTCTTCCGAAAGGTCCGTCGAGCGCCGCGCGATCAGCGGCATGCAGTATCTGAGCAGCAGACCGTAAAGCACCAGCCAGACAGCGATTGCCGCAACCAGCGTGACGTCGAACCGTGCCAACACGGTGATCGCCACCACGACGAACACCACCGCATACCAGACGGTATCGATGGTCAGGTTGACAGCGATCTCGATGGAATCGCCGCTCTGCATGACCTTGGTGCCGATACGGCCCGCGAAATCGTTCTGGAAGAAAGTCCAATCCTGCCTCGTGACATGCCAATGACTCTGCCAGCGGATGAGGTCGATGAAATTCGCGGCGATCGCGTGGTTGCGCACAAGTGCGTCGAGGGCGATTGTCAGCGGCCGCAGGAAGACGACGCAGGCCATGACGACCAGCGTGGTCCCATGCTCCGCGAAGAAGCTGCGTGGATCGGAACTCGCCAACATGCCGACGATGACGCCGACGAAGATCGGCAGCATCGCGTCCACAATGGCGCCCGCCGCAACGAACAGCATGCGCATCGCGAAACCTGCGCGGAACTGCATGATGAAATAGCGGAAGAAATTCCAAAGTCCCATCGGCGGCTGGCGGTCTTCAGCCAGCGCAACGGGCGAATAGCGGGTCTCAAACCAGTCGAAGAGCTTAGCGAACATCTTCTTCACTCATGCGGGTGCGGCCCCTGGGGACCTCTGGTCCGGTGGCCGGACTCTCTTGATTCGTTATAGATTCGTTTTTTGAACCGGACCTCGCCCAGCATTCGCTTTTCGACGGCCCAAGAAGCACCATCCGCTTCAACCGGAGCGGATGGTGCGAGGCGAAACCTATTCTGCCGCCTCTTCCGTCACCTCGAGCTTCATCTTGGCGGCGGGTTCATGTCCGGGATCGTCGTGGAGCAGGAAACCGCCCGACTGGCGCTGCCAGAGCTGGGCGTAGAGTCCGCCCCTGGCGACCAGTTCATCGTGCGAACCCTCCTCGATGATGCGGCCCTGGTCCATCACCACCAGCCGATCCATCGCCGCAATGGTCGATAGGCGGTGCGCAATGGCGATCACCGTCTTGCCCTGCATCAGCTTGTAGAGGTTCTGCTGGATCGCCGCCTCGACTTCCGAATCCAGCGCGGAGGTCGCCTCGTCCAGAATGAGGATCGGCGCATCCTTCAGCATGACACGGGCAATCGCGATACGCTGGCGCTGGCCACCGGACAGCTTGACACCTCGTTCGCCGACATGCGCGTCGAGACCCTTGCGACCCTTCGCGTCCGACAGCCCGCCAATGAAGCTGAACGCTTCGGCACGTCTTACCGCCTCCAGCACGGCTTCTTCGCCAGCGTCGGGACGGCCATAGAGGATGTTGTCGCGCACTGAACGATGCAGCAGCGACGTGTCCTGAGTGACCATGCCGATATGAGCGCGCAGCGAATCCTGCGTAACGTCGGCAATATTGTCGCCGTCGATCAGGATGCGTCCGCCTTCCAGATCGTAGAAGCGCAGCAACAGGTTGACGAGCGTCGACTTGCCGGCACCCGAGCGACCGACGATGCCAACCTTCTCGCCCGGTTTCACCGTCAACGACAGGTTCTCGATGACACCCTTCTGCTTGCCGTAGTGGAAGCGGATGTCGTCGAAGCGGATTTCACCCTTGCTCACTTCGAGGTCGCGGGCGCCCGGCTTATCTTCGACAAGGCGAGGCATCGAGATGGAGCTTATGCCGTCCTGTACCGTGCCGATGTTCTCGAACAGGCCCGACACTTCCCACATGATCCATTGCGACATGCCATAGAGGCGCAGCACGAGGCCGACCACCACCGCCACGGCGCCGACGGTCACGATCTCGTGCAGCCAGAAACCGATCGCCATCGCGCCGACAGCGAGCAGCAGGAGTGAATTCAGCAGATACACCACGATGTAGAACTGACTGATCAGCCGGCCTTGCGCATAGGCGGTGTCGAGGAACTCGGTCATGCCTTCGCGAGCGTAGTCGGACTCGCGCCGCCCATGCGAGAACAGCTTCACGGTCTGGATGTTGGTGTAGCTGTCGACGATGCGGCCGGTCATGACCGAACGTGCGTCGGCCTGCGCCTCCGACACCTTGCCAAGGCGCGGAACGAAATAGCGCAAAGCGACAAGATAGCCGCCGAGCCACACCACGATCGGCGCGGCGAGACGCCAGTCAGCCGAGCCGACGATGAACAGCATGCCGAGGAAATAGACCACGACATAGTTCAGCACCTCTGCGAATTTCAGCACCGTCTCGCGCACGGCGAGCGCCGTCTGCATCAGCTTGGTGGCGATGCGGCCGGCGAACTCGTCCTGGTAGAAGGCCATCGACTGTTTGAGCAGGTAGCGGTGCACCTGCCAGCGGATGCGCATCGGGTAGTTGCCGAACAGCGTCTGGTAGGTGTTGAACGATGAAAGCGCCACGGCGCCCGGCAGAACGATGGCGATCACGAGCGCCATCCCCGCCAGCTTCCACCATTCGGTCTGCAGGAAGGTTTCCCGGTTTTGCGCCGAAAGCCAGTCGACAATGTGGCCAAGGAAGCCGAACATCCAGACTTCAAGGAAGGCGATCAACGCCATCAGCACGGTGGCCAGCAGCACGAACGGCCAGGCAGGCTTGGTGAAATACCAGCAGAAAGCCCACAGCGTATTCGGCGGCTCGACCGGCTCTGCGGCCGGAAACGGGTTCAGTCTTTTTTCAAACCAGCGGAACATGGTTTCGTACTCTAGGGCAATTCCAGGAAAAGTGTGTAACGGTTTTCCGCCTGGAATTGCGTAAAAACAAAGAGTTAGAGCGTCTACGCGTTTCCGAAAAACCGAAACGCTCTGGTGAAGAATGGGAGCGCGCGCAGCCTCAGGCTGCGCGCGGCAGGGTCATGATCTCGCGATCATCTTCGGTTCGTAGCATTGCTGGACCGACCCTGCGGGCGCCGCTGATATGGGCGTCCGAATGTTCAGTGCCGACACCGCCACGCTCACCCTCCTGACCAGCCGTGGCAGGAGCTTCGGTTTTCACCAGACGAGGTCGCAGCAGCCTGATGAAGCGGCGCACCAGCGACGGCCGGCCGGGGGCCGGAACGGCGCGTGAGAAATCGACATCCGGCAGCATGCCGCGATGCGGCCTGCGGCGAATTTCGGCACGCACTGCCGAGGAACGGGTTTCGCCGACCAGCAACGCCCAGGTCGCCAGTTTGCGGTCGTGCAGGCTGCGGGAGCCCGGTATCTTAAAGGGATCGAACATAGGTCCGTCCTCCATTGAAAAGAACAGGTCGAAAGATGGATTGCGGCCCCCGGCGAAATGCGAACCGGTGGCGTCAAACGGTTGAAACTGAGCAGACTCAGACGGGACCTTGGGTCCCTTGGACAGATAAGAAAACATCGCAGGATTCCCTTGAAGGCCGGAAAGAGGGTCCGGCTGGAATCGGTGCGATTGGGCCTAAAAAGTTAGGAGAAATGTCGAACCGAGCCAGCCGTCGGGCATACGCCCCAGGCGAGAAAGCGTGCATTACGCATGGTCATCATTTCCATGAACGCCTCCGTCGGCTCGAGTTGACAATGCCGGCCTGATACACGCATTCGCAAAAAATAACCAGACGCCAGTCGAGAAATCGCCGAAACCACGAGGCGCCTGTGGCCGATCTGCCACGCATAAAGCAGGTTCCGCAAAAGTGTTCCGCGGTTTTGCGATCAGAACCTCCGACAAAACTTGAGAAGGCACGGAAATGAAGCACGGTCTGCGCATTGCCCTCTACCAGCCGGATATCGCCGGCAATACCGGGACAATCCTGCGCTTTGCTGCCTGCATGGGGCTTGCCGTGGATATCATCGAACCCGCAGGCTTCGATCTCTCCGACCGCAATCTGAGGCGCGCCGGCATGGATTATCTCGAAATGGCGGCGCTGACCCGTCATGTCGACTGGGCGAGCTTCGAGAATTGGCGACGAGGCGAGGCGCGCAGGCTGGTGCTGCTGTCGACCAAGGCGGCCGTGCCTTATACCGATTTCGTTTTCGACAAGGACGACATCGTTTTGTTCGGGCGCGAATCGGCCGGCGTCCCGGAGGCGGTTCGCGATGCTTCCGATGCTCGACTGCTCATCCCGATGCAGGCCGGCGCACGTAGCCTCAATGTCGCGCTTTCGGTGGCGATGGTTGCGGGCGAAGCGCTGCGGCAACTCGGCTAACGCATCAACAACTACCCTGCCCGTTCGTGCCAGCGCGCTGACAATCGCTCGCCATTCCCCCATTCCGGCACCGTTCCGCCGCCGAGCTATCCCCAGGTGGCTCTTTGACGGAGCCCAGTCTGTTGCGCACATCGTTTCCACCTTCGTCGCGTCCCGAAGGTGTTCTTTGTAGAAGTTCAAGTTAACTTTAAGTCAAGCCATGAATCTGGAGCTGCCATGCGCGGGCTTGATCCGGCGTTGCCGACTGCGACTACGGTCCGGACGGCAAGCTGAGATCGAGTCGCTTCTCCGCTTCCGTGAGCGTCATGCCGGAAGCAAGCAGTTCGTCAGGCGACCAGTGCTCCTTGTCGAGCAGGAAGGCGATCAGCAAGCGGTAAAGCGCATAGTTGCCGGAACGCTTGGGATCGAGGTCCACCTCGCCGGAGCGACGCGCCCTGGCCAGCGCGTCGACATCGACGACCCCGCCCATTGCGATGTAATCCGCCATGCCTTCGCGCTGCCAGGCAGGCAGACGCCAATTGGCGATCGCGCCGATATGGTTCGAGATCAAGCTGTGACCGATTTCGTGGCCGGCATAGTAAGCAAGCGTGCGGGGCTCGGGTACCGGCGTCGCATCGGCCTTCAGCACCTTGTTGTGATCGATGTCGGATTGCCGGATGAAGACACCACCACCGACCGGAGCATAGTTCACGCCAGCGGCGCCGCCATTCCAAAGAAAGACCAGGCGCCGCCGCCATTCCTCATTCGTGACGAAGATACGATAGACGCCGAGATCGTCGCGAAAACCCGCCGGCGCCTTGGCCAGACGACCTTCGACATCGGCGAGTACAGCGCGTCCTGCCAGTTCATTGAAAGGGCGGTCGGAATAGAGGTGCAACCTGCCTTGCCCGACATGATAGGCATAGAGCGGCTGTGGAAAAGCCAGCAGCCCCGCCACAGACATGGTGGCGACCAGGGCCAGCCCGAAACAGGCCGAAACGATACGCCACAGCAAGCGAAACGTGGTCATCGGGATCAACTCTTCGACGCTCTGGTTGAGAGACCCGACAAATCTTCAACCGGATGTGGGCGTTCCTGTGTCGCCGATATTCAATCCGCCACCGGCAGCCTGCGAATGGTGAACTCTATCACATCACCCGGGCGCTCGAACCAGCTTTCGATACTGGTCCAATAGGCCTGCTTCGGCCAGCGTTCGAACCATTCCTTCGCCTTCAGCCTGGCGTCGGTACGCGGTAAAACGAAGGTCTCGCGCAGGAAGCCGTCGCGCGGCGTTGCCTCGGCGCGGGCGCGATCCAGCCTCTTCTTGAGGCCATCCAGCGGTGGTCTTGATGGAGTACGCATGAAAGAACTCCTTGACCCAACTTCTCAAGAGATTAGGGATCGCGCCCGAAAAAGACGAGTCATTTGTCGGGCAACCGTGCCCGCGAGCGGAGATGGCAGTTGGAAAGACCCGAAATACCGGTCGGCTTGCCGGCAGACATCGAAGACAGAAAAGAACGCGCGCGGACCTGGTTCGAGGAATTGCGAGACCGCATCTGCGCTGCCTTCGAGGCGATCGAGGACGAACTGACGGGTCCGCAGGCCTCCTGGGCCCCCGGCCGCTTCGAGCGAACGCCCTGGCAGCGTGAGGAAGGTGCGGGCGGTGGCGGCGTCATGTCGATGATGCACGGTCGCGTCTTCGAAAAGGTCGGCGTGCATACGTCCACGGTCCATGGCGAATTCTCGCCGGAGTTTCGCAAGCAGATACCCGGTGCTGAAAACGATCCAAGTTTCTGGGCAAGCGGTATCTCGCTGATCGCCCATCCCTGGAACCCGAACGTGCCCGCCGTGCACATGAACACACGCATGGTCGTCACGTCCCGGCATTGGTTCGGCGGCGGCGCCGATCTGACGCCTGTGCTCGACCGCCGCCGCACCCAGGACGACCCCGATACGCTCCGCTTTCACCGGGCCATGCAGTTCGTGTGCGAGAAACACACGGCCGTGGCCGACTACGCCAGGTTCAAGGACTGGTGCGACGAGTATTTCTTCCTGCCGCACCGCAACGAGGCGCGTGGCATTGGCGGCATTTTCTTCGACTGGTTGCATTCGCCGGATGAAAAAGGCGGATGGGAAGCGGATTTCCGCTTCGTGCAGGATGTCGGCCGCGCTTTCCTGGTCGTCTATCAGCACCTCCTGCGCGGCAACTTCAACGAGAACTGGACCGATGGCGACCGCGACGAGCAGTTGGTGCGACGTGGCCGCTATGCCGAATTCAACCTTCTCTACGACCGCGGCACGCTGTTTGGGCTGAAGACCGGCGGCAACGTCAATTCCATCCTCTCCAGCCTGCCACCACAGGTGAAGTGGCCTTAGAGAACCGCGCGTCTGAACCTGCGCATCGTGCTTTCCGAAAACCGATTCTGATTTTCGGGCCGGTGACTGGCCGCGGCATCCGGCCAGTCACAATATCCTCGCCCAGCCATTTTCAACGCAACCAAAGCGGCGGGTGCGTGTTATGCTGGACCTTCCAGATGACGAGAAAGGAGGACTCCGATGAAGGAATTTCATTGCGGCTCGCTGGTCCCCGGCTGCGAATGGCATACCCGCGCCGAGGAGGAAGCCGAAGTCATGCGCCGTGCCGTCGAGCACATGCGCGAGACCCATGGCGAGACCATCATCCGCGAAACCATGATCGAGGCGATCCGTTCGCGCATCGACAAGGTTCGCGACGCGGCCTGATCAGGGCTGAAAACGCCCTAGTCCGCCGCAAGCATTTCGGCGGCGCGTTCGAGCAGCGCGCCGCGATCGGGCTGGAAGCCCTTGCCGACCCATTCGCCTTCAAGGTTTTTGAGCAGCGTCCCAAATTTCGGGCCAGGCGGCACGCCGAGCGCCGATAGATCAGCGCCTTTGACCGGAAACACCGGCTTTTCCCATTTCTCCGCGAAGCCAAGCAGACGCGCATAGCCACCGGCATCGATCAGCGCCGCATCGTCCGTCCCAACACGCGCGCGCGCCGAAGCAAGCGAGAGTTTCAACCGATCGACGATGGCCTGCCGGTCTCCGAGATAGAGCGTCTTGGCCAGCATGCTCTCGGTCGTCTTCGCCTCGACTGCCGGCGCAAGCGCCCAGCGCTGCAGCCGGTTCCCTTCATCGGTCGAGAAGCGCAGCCGTTCCGCCAACGCCTTCATACGTGCGGCGTCCGGGGGTACGATTGCCTCCAGCCTGAGCAGTGCCTGCGCTGGCCAGCCGAGATCGCGCTCACTGACGACCAATCCGTGGATCGCGTCGATGCCCCACTTCTCGCTTTCCGGCAGCACCCGCGACAGCACCCCGGCCTGGCGCATCCACAACAGCGCTCTCGAAGGGTCCGGCGCCGACAGGAGCTTCTTGAGTTCCGTCCAGACCCGCTCAGCTGAGAGGCGGTCGAGCCCATCCTTCAGTCGGGCGCAGGCCTTCAGCCCTTCCGCATCCGGACGCCCCGTCCCGTACCAGGCAAAGAAGCGGAAGAAACGCAGGATGCGCAGATAGTCTTCGCGGATACGCTTTTCGGCATCGCCGATAAAGCGCAACTGGCGAGCTTCGATGTCGGCAATGCCCCCGACCAGATCGATAACGGAACCATCGGCCTTGGCATACAATGCGTTGATGGTGAAGTCGCGCCGTTCCGCATCCGCCTTCCAGTCGCGGCCGAACGAGACCTTGGCATGGCGGCCGTCCGTCTCGACATCGGCGCGCAGCGTTGTCACCTCATAGCCTTTGCCGGCGGCAACGACAGTGATCGTGCCATGGTCGATACCGGTCGGCACGGCCTTGAAGCCCGCGGCCCTGGCGCGCCGCATCGTCTGGTCCGGCAAGGTGGTGGTGGCGACGTCGATGTCGGCCACGGGCTCACCGATCAGCGCGTTGCGCACGGCACCGCCGGCAATGCGCGCCTCCTCGCCGTCGCCCGACAGCGCTTCGAGCAGCCGCTTGAGATGCTTGTCGTTGAGCCAATCGGCCTTGTCGGCGATGGAGACCTGGCTCATCGAGCGTAAAGCCTTTCATAAAGTGTGCGGATGATACCGGCGGTGACACCCCAGATACGCTGCCCGTCATAGGGCATTTCATAAAAGAACCATTCGAGGTCGTCCCAGAAGCGGCTGTCGCGGTGGTGGTTGGCCGGATCCATCAGGAAGCCAAGCGGCACTTCGAAGGCGGCATCGACCTCGTCGTGGTTCAAGGTGAGCGAAAAGCCTGGGCGCACGATCGAAAGCACCGGTGCTATGCGATAGCCGCTGCCCGAGACGTAATCGGGCATGCGCCCGATGACTTCGATGAACTCCCGCCCGAGCCCAACCTCCTCGTCGGTCTCGCGCAACGCCGCGAATTCGGCGGAACGGTCGCCGCTGTCGATGCGCCCGCCGGGAAAGGCGACCTGACCGGTATGGCTGCGCAGCGTCTCCGCGCGCTTGGTGAGCAGCACCGTCGCCTGCGCACCCCGGTCGACCACAGGGATCAGCACCGCTGCATCCCGCAGCGGCTCGCCTCGTCTCAGCCGCGGATGGCCGGGATTGAAACGATGGTCGCCATCCTCTTCCGGATGGACGATGAAATTTTCTTCGCGTGCCGCCCGCGTCCGGAAATCGGCAGCCGAAAACAACGGAGGAACCGACTGATCCATCAGGCACTCAACTCCGCGAGCCGCGCCGCCGGCATGATCGGATAGGTTTCTCCGTTCGAGCGTACTGCAAACGTCGAAACGCCGTCGACATCGATCTCTTCGCCGTGCCCGACCAGTTCATACATCACAGGCCGTGACACCAGTGCTTCCAGCCGGCCGCGCACCAGGACATAAGGTTTCAGGCCGCCGGTCTCCGCCTCGTTGACGAAGCGGAGCGGGTTGGACGGCCCGGCCTCGACGACATCGCCGACATTGGTGCGGAAGGTGATGATCTGGCCCTCTCCCTTGCCGGAGATATTGACCTCGACAGCGACAAAGGGGGCATCGGCCACACGGATACCGACCCGCTCGACAGGCGTGACCAGATAGGTCTTGCCGTCGGCATCCTTGCGCAGCACGGTGGAGAACAGTTGCACCAACGGCATGCGGCCGATCGGCGTGCCGAGATAGAACCAGGTGCCGTCCTGGCGGATTTCCATATCGATGTCGCCGCAGAATGGCGGGTTCCAGCGCTCCACCGGCGGCAGGCCTTTGCCGGCGCGGGCCGCCCGGGCGAGCAGCGCCTCCAGCCCGCGCGCGTCGGCCACGGCGGTCAAGCTGTCAGGCGTTTGTCCGGAAGCATCGGTCATCGTCACGAAATAGTCACTGTTGTTGCGCTTGTCAGCTACACACGGTCAAATAAGCTCGGGGCCAGAGCCTGGCGGCGGCCGAATCGCCGCATAATGAACGCTGAAATGGTGCGGGCCCATGCCTACAACGACAAGGCTGTCCCCAACGACAAGGATCGATGCCTGATGAGCGTGATAGTCAAGGAAAGTCCGATCGACGAAAAGCAGATGATCGCCGCTGCGGAAAAGGCGCTCTCCGACATTTCACGGATCCGCGACGGCGTCGGCAAGGTGATCTTCGGGCAGGAAAGCGTCATCGAACGCACGTTGGTGGCGCTTCTGGCCGGCGGCCATGCCTTGCTGGTCGGGGTCCCCGGCCTTGCCAAGACCAAGCTGGTGGAGACGCTGGGAGTAGTGCTGGGTCTCGATGCCCGCCGCATTCAGTTCACGCCGGACCTGATGCCTTCCGACATCCTGGGCTCTGAAGTGATGGAACAGGACGACATCGGCAAACGTTCATTTCGTTTCATTCGTGGGCCGATCTTCGCGCAATTGCTGATGGCGGACGAAATCAACCGCGCCTCCCCGCGCACGCAGTCGGCTCTTCTGCAGTCGATGCAGGAATACCATGTCACCATTGCCGGTGCCCGGCATGACCTGCCTGCGCCCTTCCATGTGCTCGCCACGCAGAACCCGCTGGAGCAGGAAGGCACGTATCCGCTGCCCGAAGCACAGCTCGACCGTTTCCTGATGCAAGTCGATATCCTCTATCCCGAAATCGAGGCCGAGCGGCGTATCCTGCTCGAAACGACCGGCATTGATGAAGCAAAGCCCGAAAATGTGCTCGACCCGGCGAGACTGCGCGACATCCAGACCTTGATCCGCCGCATGCCGGTGCCTGAAAGCGTCGTCGAAGCGATCCTCAAACTGGTGCGGTCGGCCCGTCCAGGCCAGGGAGATGCCGAGACCGACAAGCATATCGCCTGGGGCCCTGGGCCGCGCGCCAGCCAGGCGTTGACTTTGTGTGCTCGCGCCCGTGCACTTTATGACGGACGTCTTGCGCCATCGGTCGATGACGTCAAAGCGCTGGCCGAACCTGTATTGCAGCACCGTATGGCACTGACCTTCGCAGCACGCGCCGAAGGCATGAGCGTGCGTGATGTGGTGGCAAAGCTGGCCAAGGGACTTTAGGTAAAGGCCTGATGGCGAAGATAGGCGAGGCACAGGCACCGGTAACCGCGCGGGATGCGCTGGCCAGAGGACGCCTGCGCGCTTCACTGGTACCGGATTTGCTGGTCGAGGCGCGCCGCATCGTCAACACCGTGATCGCCGGCTGGCATGGTCGCCGCAAACGTGGCATCGGTGAGGATTTCTGGCAGTTTCGCCCCTATGTCGAGGGCGAAGCGATCGCCAATATCGATTGGCGCCGCTCGGCTCGCGACGACCACATCTATGTGCGCGACCGCGAATGGGAAGCTGCCCACACCGTCTGGCTGTGGGCCGACCCCTCCCCGTCCATGCTCTACAAATCGGCGGGAGCCAGGGTTTCCAAACAATCGCGCGCGCTTGTGCTGACGCTTGCCATGGCCGAATTGTTATCGCGCAGCGGCGAACGCATCGCCTGGCCAGGCCTGACCGATCCGTTCATCAACCGCAATGGCGCCGAGCGCATCGCTTCGCATCTGGCGCAAGCCACCACATTGCCGGCCAAGCCGGATTTTTTCGGCGTCCGCCGCTTTTCCGACGTCATCCTGGTCAGTGATTTCCTGGACCCGGCCGAAGAAACGCTCGAATGGCTGGATGGGTTGGCACGCCGCGGCGCGCGCGCGCATCTGGTCGAGGTAGCAGACCCGGTCGAGGAGACTTTCCCCTATGCCGGCCGCACGGAATTCACCGACCCTGAAACCGGCGACAAGCTGACGGCAGGCCGCGCCGAGATCCTGGCCGACGAGTATCGCAACCTCTATATCACGCGTCGCGAGACGGTCGCTGCCTGGGCGAAGCGCCTGGGTTGGAGCTACACCGTCAACCACACCGACCGCCTGGCTTCGGAGGCGCTCGTAGGCCTGCACATGGCCTTGAGCTCCGAGGACAGTCATCTCGGAAGGGTTGGCGCATGAGCTGGCTTCCGCTCTCCTTCGGCGCACCGATGGTGCTGTGGGGCCTCATCGCCTTGCCCGTCATCTGGTGGTTGCTGCGCTTCACGCCGCCGAAGCCGCAAACGGAGGTGTTCCCGCCGCTCCGGATCCTGGCGAAGGTTCTCAAATCCGACGACACCCCAAATCGCAGCCCGTGGTGGTTGACGCTGCTGCGTCTGGTGATGGCGGCGCTGGTCATCTTCGCTATCGCCGAGCCGGTGTGGAACCCGCGCGAACGCATCCCCGTCGGTGGCAATCTGCTCGCACTCGTCATCGACAATGGCTGGGCAAGTGCGCCTGACTGGGACAAGCGTGTCGCGACGGCCGGCCGCCTGATCAACGACGCCGAGAAGAAGGAGATGCCGATCATCCTTGCCTTCACGGCGGAAAAGGCCAACCAGCAGATCGGACCGTACAGCGCCGGTGAGGCGCGCAGCCGCCTGAACGCAGCGCAGCCGCGGCCCGTTCCTGTCGACAGAGACGGCGTCTTCCTTGCCGTTGCCAACACGATCGGCGACCAGCCGGGCGTAACGCTTGCCCTGCTCACCGATGGTCTCGCCGCAAAAGACGACGCCAAGGCTTTCGCACCGCTGCTCGAGCGCAAACTCGCCAACATCGTCTGGGCCACTCCGGACCGTCTCGACACGGTCGGCCTCACCGCAGCAGACAATGGCCTCGACCGCTTCAGCGTCACGGCGGTGCGCGCGCCGGCAGGAGCAGCTCCCCGCGTCATGACTGCCGGCGCCTTTGACGAAAAGGGCCGCCGTATCGGCGATGCTGCCATCACCTTCCGTCCCGGCGAGACGTCTGCTTCAGGCGAGATTGTCGTTCCCTTCGAACTGCGCAACGATTTTGCCTCCATCTCGCTCGACGGCGAAAATCAGGCCGCCGGAGTGAGATTGCTGGACGGTACAGCCAAACGGCGCCGTGTCGGCCTGCTGTCGCAGGCGCCGACCGACGATACGAGGCAGCTGCTTTCGCCGCTCTACTACATCCGTCAGGCGCTGGAGCCTTCGGCCGATATCATCGAACCGAAAAGCCCGGATCTGCTGGAGGCCATACCGCAGCTTCTCGAACAGAAGCCCGCGGTCATTGTCATGGGCGATGTCGGAACGATACCCGAGGCCACCCGCGAGCCGCTCATCAAGTGGATGCAAAACGGTGGCACGCTCATTCGCTTCGCCAGCACGCGCCTGCTCACCGCAGGCAATGATGAGGAACTGCTGCCGGTGAAGCTGCGGTTGGGTGAGCGCCAGCTCGGCGGCGCGCTATCCTGGACGGAACCGCAGAAGGTGACCGAATTCCCGGCAAACGGCCCGTTCGCCAAACTCGCGCCTCCGGTGGATGTGACGGTGACACGCCAGATCCTGGCCGAGCCGACCCCGACCCTCGCCGAGCGCACGTGGGCGACGCTGGCCGACGGCACGCCGTTGGTGACCGCGGACCGCCGCGGCAAGGGCATCGTCGTGCTCTTTCACATCACGCCCTCGGCGACTTGGTCGAACCTGCCGATTTCGGGTAGTTTCGTGGAAATGTTGCGGGCGATCGTCCAGCTTTCGCGCAATCAGGGCGCGATCGGGACGACGGCAGAAAACGGTCCAAGCGCTTCGCTGCCGCCTTATCGCATGATCGCCGCCGACGGCTTGATCGGCCCGCCGAGCGGTGAGGCAAAGCCGCTGCAGACCGGCAAGGGGCCGCTCCCCGTCACGATTGAGAATCCACCAGGCCTTTATGGCACGGAAGACAGCGTGTTCGCGCACAATCTGCTCACAGCCGATACCGTGCTGACGCCGATCAGCAAGCCAACGGCATCGGTTCCCGTCGTCACCGAAAGCTACGCAGTCGATGAGTCGCGCGACATGAAGGGACCACTGCTTTTCGGCGCGCTCGCCCTGTTGATCCTGGATGGCCTTATCGTCCTTTGGCTTGCCGGTCTTTGGCGCAGGAACGCCCGACGGGTAGCGGCTGCGGCAATCGCGCTGATCGTGCTCCCAACCCTTTTCATGCCGGTTCCGCCCGCGTCTGCCAGCGACGCCAAGCCCGACGACCCACAGGCGATCGAGGCTACCGCGGTGACTCGTCTCGCCTATGTTTTGACCGGCAACTCCAGCATCGATTCCGTCAGCCGCGCCGGCATGGCGGGATTGACCCGCTTCCTGCGTGAAAAAACGGCACTGGAGCCTGGCGATCCTGCGGGGGTCAATATCGAAAACGACGATCTCGCCTTCTACCCGCTCGTCTACTGGCCGGTGGATGCCAATGTTGCGGTGCCATCGCAGGCCGCGATTGCCCGCATCGATGAATATATGAAGAACGGCGGAACGATCCTGTTCGACACGCGCGACCAGTACACAGCCTCGCTGGAGACCTCGACCAGTCCGGCGACCCTGCGCCTGCGCGAAATCCTCGGCAATCTCAACGTACCGCCGTTGGAGCCGGTACCGTCCGACCACGTGCTGACCAAGTCGTTCTATATCCTCAACGATTTTCCGGGACGCTTCGCGGGCAGCCCGCTCTGGGTCGAGGCTTCGCTGGAAGCGACAAATCCCGACAACCGCCCGGTGCGAACCGGCGACGGCGTCAGCCCCATCATGATCACTGCCAATGATTTTGCCGGAGCCTGGGCGGAAGACGGCAGCGGCAGCCCGCTGCTGCCGACTGTGCCTTCCGATCCGATGCAGCGCGAGCTGGCGTTCCGCTCTGGCGTCAACATCATGATGTACATGCTGACCGGCAACTACAAATCCGATCAGGTCCACGTACCGGATCTGCTGCAGCGGCTTGGACAGTGACATGAACTGGTCGGTCGCCTTCGAACCTCTGCTCTCCTGGCCGCTACTGGCGGTGATCCTGGCACCGCTGGCGCTCATCGCTGGCGCCAGCCTGTGGTTCCGGCAGCGCGGCGCGTATCTGCGTCTTGCCGCACTCGCGGCCTTTGCCCTTGCGCTTCTGAACCCCGTCCTGCTTGACGAGGAACGCGAAGCTTTGAAAAGCGTCGTCGCCGTCGTCGTCGACCGCAGCCAGAGTCAGGAGATCGGCAATCGCACCGCCCAGGCGGACGCGGCGCTTGCCGGATTGAAGGAACGGCTCGCCCGCTTCAAGCAGTTCGACGTGCGCGTGGTCGAAGCCGGCAAGAGCGGCGCAGCCGAAGAGCGCACCGAAACGCGGCTGTTCTCGGCGCTGAACGGAGCGTTGCGCGACGTGCCGCCCTCGCGCGTTGCCGGCGCGGTCATGATCACCGACGGTGAAGTGCACGACGTGCCGGCCGGACGTGGCGACTTCAACGCCCCCCTGCATGCGCTCATCACCGGACAAGAGAACGAGAAGGACCGGCGTGTCCGCTTCGACAAGGCACCGCGCTTCGGACTGGTCGGCAAGCCTCTCGACATGACCTATCGTGTCATTTCCACCGGTGGTGAAACCGGCCCCGTTGAGGTGCGCGTTTCCGTCAACGGCCAGCAGGTGGCCGTCGAACGCGCCTTCATCGGCCAGGAAATGCCGCTGCAGGTGACGATCCCGACCGCTGGCCGCAACATCGTCGAGCTTGCCATCCCGAAGGAAGATGGCGAACTTACCGACGTCAACAACCGCACCATCGCCCTGGTCGACGGCATCAGGGAGAACCTCAGGGTGCTGCTCGTTTCCGGCGAACCGCATGCCGGCGAACGCACCTGGCGCAACCTGTTGAAATCCGACGCTTCGGTGGACCTCGTCCACTTCACCATCCTGCGGCCGCCGGAAAAGCAGGATGGAACACCGATCAACGAATTGTCGCTGATTGCCTTCCCGGTCCGCGAACTGTTCGTGGAGAAGATCAACGAGTTCGATCTCATCATCTTCGATCGCTACCAGCACCGTGACGTGTTGCCGACCCTCTATTACGACTACATCGCCGAATATGTCGAAAAGGGCGGCGCACTGCTCATCGCCGCGGGTCCGGAATATGGTGGCCAGGCGACGATCGCGCGAACACCGCTGATGGGGGCTTTGCCCGGCATGCCGACAGGCGAAGTGATCGACAAGGCCTTCTATCCACGCCTGACCGATCTCGGCGGACGCCATCCTGTTACCCGCGGTCTCGACGGCTCGCAGAACAATCCTCCGCGCTGGGGCCGCTGGTTCCGCACCATCGGCATCGACAGGCCGGAAGGTGAAGTGGTGATGAAGGGCGCTGACGACCGACCTCTGCTTGTGCTTGATCGCAAGGGCGAAGGCCGTGTCGGCATGCTGCTGTCCGATCAAGGCTGGCTATGGGCCCGCGGCTTCGAAGGCGGCGGCCCCTATGTGCAGCTTTATCGTCGCATAGCCCACTGGCTGATGAAGGAGCCGGAACTGGAGGAAGAGCGCCTGACCACTGACAGCCGTGGCATGACGCTCGAAGTGCGTCGCCAGACGATGAGCGAGGATCCCGGCACAGCACGCATCATCACGCCCTCCGGCAAGGCACTGACGGTCAAATTGCAGAAGTCGGAACCCGGCATCTTCAGCGGCAGTGTCGAGGTCAACGAGATCGGCCTCTATCAGGTCGCCAATGGCGACCTGACCGCGCTTGCCCATGTCGGTCCAGTGAATGCACCGGAATTCGCCGATGTCGTTTCGACGGAAAGCAGGCTGAAGCCTGCAACCGATGCCACCGGCGGCAGCGTGCGGCGCGTGGCAGCTGGCACGGGCAATGATGTTGCATTGCCCTCGGTCGTGCCGATCCGGGACCAGGCCGAGGCTGCCGGCCGTGACTGGATCGGCTTGCGTACCACCGACGACAGCGTCTTGAAGGCCATCTCGCGCGTTCCCCTGTTCGGCGGTTTCCTGGGCCTTGGCCTGCTGCTGCTGGCAATGGGCAGCATGTGGTATCGCGAAGGGCGCTAGAGCAATTCCGGGAAAAGTGTGTAACCGTTTTCCGTCCGGACTTGCGTAAAAACAAAGAGTTGGAGCGTTTCCGCGTTTCCGTGAAAAACAGAAACGCTCTAAGCGCGAAGCATTGCCGAATCGTGGGCGGTTGCGTCACGTCGATCGTCAATCCACACGAAAGAAAAAGCCGCTCTCCGGTCCCGGAAAGCGGCTTTTCTCGTTCCCGCAAAGCAGGAAACCATGCCTCAGGCCTACTTGGCGACCCTATGGGCATGGTGGATGTGATGCTTGCTGGTGTGATGCTTGCGAACGTGATGCTTGCGCACATGGTGCTTCTTGTGCGCCACGCTGTGGTGACGATGCGCCTTCTTGTGCACAACGTGCTTGGCTGCCGGAGCTGCATTTGCTGCGCTCGTGCCCAGAACCGGCATCGAGAAGGCAAGTGCGATGGCAAGGCCGAGGGCGGAGAGGATGGACTTCTTCATGGACATTGTTCCTGTTGAGCGGGCCAGCCTGGAGACACGGATCGGGTCGAGTGCCGCCAGTCTTTGCGAACCCTGGTGCATGGGGCGAACAGAGGGCCAGCCTTTCAGGCGAAGTCCCGGACTGCGCGTCGAAGCGCCTTTTCCGCTATGGCCCGCATGGCCGCGGCGGGTATCGGATCACAAGGCCGCCTCCGAGAGGGGGACCGGAGACGGCCTCGAGGTTGCCAGGACGAATTACATCGTCTTCTTGGCTTCGGCCTTCTTGGCTGCCTTCTTGTGCTTCTTCACCTTCTTGGCCGCGACCTTCGCGACCGGCTTCTTGGCGGTCGTGGCCGCAGCCGCCGGAGCGGTCGTCGTGGCGGCGGTCGCCGAAGCGGCGTTGGCAGCGGAGGTGCCGAGAACCGGCATCGAGAAGGCAAGAGCGACGGCGAGGCCGAGAGCGGAGAGAAGGGTCTTTTTCATGATCAGCTTTCCTTTGTCGCAGGTTGGGTTCGAGTTCACTGACTGGGATCGTCCGGTGTCACTCCAAGGAGCTTCAAAGCGTTGGCGAAAGTCCGGATGCCCTGCGCCTGCTTGTGATCGGCGCAGTACCGGGTCGCCCTCTTTTGAAGCACCTTTGCCTGGGCGGCCTGCACCGCCTTGGCGTGGTTTTCGATGGCCTCGTCGAGCTGTCGACTTAGCCGGCTGCAACGTTCGCTCCGAGTGATCGCCGCTTCCGCGTTGGAATGTCCGACACCGACCATGGCGAGCGAAATGCCGAACAGCGCTCCCATCCATCGATACGAACTTCTCTGCATGGTCGGGTCCTGATCTCCCGGTTGCGAGGCGCCGCGACCGGTGTTCTGGCCGCTGCGGATATCGTTATGCCATTGATTTTTTTCAGGAGTTTTTCCGGTTTGTTGAATTTTGTTTCTGGATTGTTTCTGGGCGCGTTTTGCCGGGCCGCTGGCCAAGACACCCCGGCGGCCCTATCCTATAAGGCGTAAATCGCGACCCTAGCGGCCGGCCGGAAGACAGGTCAGAAGACAGGTACTGAGTGAAAACCGATCCGCATATTCTCATCGTCGACGACGACAAAGGCATCCGTGATCTGCTGCAGGAATTCTTCGAAAAACGCGGCCTGCGGACCTCCGTGGCTCGCGACGGTATCGAGATGGAAACCATCATGCGGCGCGGCCATTTCGATCTCGTCGTTCTCGACGTGATGCTGCCGGGCAAGAGCGGCCTGGAACTCTGCCGCGAACTGAGAAGCGCCAACCAGGATATCCCCATCATCATGCTGACAGCGGTCAATGAGACGACGGACCGTGTCGTCGGCCTCGAGATGGGAGCGGACGACTATCTGCCTAAGCCTTTCGACCCACGCGAGTTGCTGGCTCGCATCCGAGCCGTGCTGAGGCGCAACACCGGAGCCGTCGAAGCAAAGCGCCTGCCGCCCCGACAGATTTATCATTTTGCCGGTTGGACCATGGATTGCTCGCGCCGCAGCCTGGTTGCGCCCGGTGATGTGCGGGTGGAATTGACTGCCGCCGAATTCAACCTGCTGCATACTTTCGTGAAGAGCGCACAGCGCGTGTTGACCCGCGATCAGCTCATCGAGCTTTCCGGCGGCGACGGCGCGATCGCCTATGATCGCAGCGTCGACATCCTGGTCAGCCGGTTACGGCGCAAGATGGAAGACGATCCGAAAACGCCGAAGCTGATCCAGACGGTGCGGAGCGGCGGCTATCAGTTCATCCCCGAGACCGCCACCGAATGAGGCGGTTCCTGCCCCAGACCCTGCCTGCCTGGGTCCTGTTGGTGGTGATCGCCAGCCTGCTCGTCAGCCAGGTGGCGACCCTCTATATCGTTGCGCGCGACCGGGCGGCAGCTTCCGACATCGTCGACTATTATCGGCTGAACGATCGTGCCTTCGCCGTCGTGCAGCTGCTTTATTCGGCAACACCTGTGGATCGCAAACGCATGGCCTCGGGTGTCGCAAGCACCAGCTATGCCCTGACCGTTTCAGATACGCCGGTTGTCGCCTCCTCCATCGCCCAGGACGACCAGTTGGCGGAATTGGAAGATATCCTGGTCAGCCGCCTGTCACGGTTCGGTGTCACGGAAGCAAGAGTGCGGCGCGACGCTGCCACCGAATCCGAAAAACCTCCGCGCAAGCCGGGCACCGATATCGGTGAAGTGGAAAAGGATCTGTTGGCGCTCTCCGCCGGTTTTTCGCACAGCGACAAGCTGACCGCCTCGATCCGGTTTTCCGATGGGCAGTGGCTGAATTTCACCGAGCCGATCATCCCGCCGGGGCCCGTGCTCAATCCTGAAAGCCTGCCGCTCTATGCTGTCATGGCCGGGCTGGTCGTGGTGATGTCGGTCTGGTCAATCCGTCGCCTCACCGCGCCCTACAGGATCATGGAAACGGCGGTGAGGCGCATAAGCAAGGACCTGAAAAGCTCTCCGATCTCCGAAGCAGGCAGCCGCGAGATCAGAACCGCAGCGCGGGCCATCAACGTCATGCAATCGCGGCTGCGCGACTATGTCGAAGATCGCGAACAGTTGGCGGCCGCACTCGCGCATGATCTGCGCACGCCGCTCACCCGCATGCGGCTGAGGCTCGCCCTCCTGCGCAAATCGAAGCTGCGCGAAGATCTTGCCAAGGACCTCGGCGACATCGAGGACATCGCCCGTTCCGTCATTGATTTCGCGACGTTCGAGGTCGCGGACGAAAAGAGCGAACGCATCGATTTCGTATCGCTGGTGGAGTCGGTTGCCGACGATTTTCCGGACGTCACGCTGGATGACAGCGGGCTGCCTTCGCGCGAATTGATCTGCAAGGCGAGGCCAGTCGCGCTCAGGCGCTGCATTACCAATCTCGTCCAGAATGCAGTGACCTACGGCCAAAAAGCACATCTCAGTCTTTACCACTCCGACAGCCAGGTTGCCCTGGTGATCCGCGATGAAGGCCCCGGAATACCGCAAGCCAAGCTCGATGCGGTATTCAGCCCGTTCATCCGGTTGGAGAAATCACGCAACCGCGAAACCGGCGGCCTGGGCCTTGGGTTGACGATTGCCCGCAACATCGCCCGCGCCGCAGGTGGTGAAATCTACCTGTCGAACCACCCTGAAGGTGGGCTTCAAACCGAACTGCGCCTGCCGCTCGTCACATAAGATCCACCCGGCATCTGCGGGCCAATGCCTACAGAGTTTTTACGCAATTCCGGACGGAAAACCGCTACATACTTTTCCTGGAATTGCTCTAGCGGTGCAGCACCGCCGACAACACGTCGCGGATGCCGATGGCCCCAACGAACCGCGACTGGTCGTCGAACAGTGCCACCGGGGCGGTCTGCGAACGATGCATGGCGAGCATCACGGTCTTGAGAGACGTTCCTGGGGTTGCCCAGAACACCTGCGCAGCTTCGTCAGGCTGACGCTCTATGTCGGCGCAGGAAATCCATATCGCTGGTTTGCCATCGCGTTCCGCAGCGGCCACCAGCCCATGGCTGTCGATCTTGAACCGGGTCGTCTTGCGCCGATCGAGCCAGATCCAACCATCTTCACTGGTCTCCAGGTCCCGACGATCGCGCATGACGTTCCACGCGGTCAGCACCGACAGCGGATTCACGTTGGAGATGAATTCGCGCACATAGTCATCGGCCGGCTTCAGCACGATGTCCTCAGGCGAGCCGGACTGCACGATGCGCCCACCTTCCATGATCGTGATCGTGCTGCCGATCTTCAGTGCTTCTTCCAGATCGTGGCTGACGAAGATGATCGTCTTCTTCAGCGTCTTCTGCAGTTGCAGCAGCTCATCCTGCAGCTTGGTGCGGATCAGTGGGTCGAGGGCCGAGAACGGTTCGTCCATCAACAGGATCGGCGCTTCAGTGGCGAAAGCACGTGCCAGGCCAACGCGCTGCTGCATGCCGCCAGACAGCTCATGTGCGTATTTTTTCGCCCAGGAATCCAGATTGACGAGCTTGAGCTGTTTTTCCACGCGCGCCTTGCGTTCGGCCTCAGGCACACCGGCAAGTTCCAGGCCGAAACCGACATTTTCCTCCACCGTGCGCCAGGGCAGAAGGCCGAACTGCTGGAACACCATCGCCACCTGATGCTGGCGCAGCTGGCGCAACGTAGCGTCGTCGCAGGAGACGACATCGACCATGCCGTCGCCATTCTTCACCATGACCTGGCCGCGGCTGACGATGTTGAGCCGGTTGACGGCACGCAACAGCGTCGACTTGCCGGAACCGGACAGGCCCATCAGCACGGAAATCTCCCCCTCGTTGACGGTGAGATTGGCCCCGGCACAGCCCAGCACGTTGCCGGTCTGCTCCAGGATCTCGGCGCGCGTCGCACCCTTATCGACCATCGCAAGCGCATCGCGCGTGTCCGGGCCGAAGACGATATCGACATTCTTGAAATCGACGGCGATGCTCATTTCTTGCCTCCCACGCCGATACGCGTCATGCGGTCGAGCACGATCGCCAGCACCACGATGGCAAGGCCTGCTTCAAGACCGAGGTCGATCCTGCGCGAGCCCAGCGCTCGGTTGATTTCGGTGCCGAGGCCGCCCGCCCCGATCAGCGCGGCAAACACAACCATCGACAAAGACAGCATGATGCACTGAGTCAGCCCAGCCATGATGGTCGGCAGCGCCGCCGGCAGTTCGACCTTCCAGAGCAGCTGACGTTTGGTGGCGCCGAAGGCTTCGCCCGCTTCGACGATCGCCTTCGGTACGGAGGTGACGCCGAGATGGGTGAGGCGCACGGCCGTCGGGATCACGAAGATGATGGTGACGATGAGACCCGGCGCGTTGCCGAGGCCGAACAGCGTGAGCACCGGGATCAGATACACGAAGGTCGGCAGCGTCTGCATCAGGTCCAGCACTGGCAGCATGAACTTGTAGACCTTGGGCTTGTGAGCGGCCCAGATACCGAGCGGCACGCCGATCGCCATCGAAGCGATGGTCGCTGCAACGACCAGCACAAGCGTCTGGACGGTCTGTTTCCACAGGCCCTGGTTGATGATGAAGAGCAGGCCGAGCAGGACACCGATCGCCAGCACTTTGGAGCGCTGCAGCCACCAGGCAAGCAAAGCGATCAGCAGGACGACGACCACCGGCGGCATCATCAAAAGCAGATCGACGACACCGTCGAGCAGCGAGTTCAATCCGCTCGAGAAGCCACGGAAAATGCTGTTGAAATTGTCGGTAAGGAAAGTGAAGAACGCTTTGCCCCATGCGCCGATCGGTATTTTCCAGGCGACCAGGAAATTCGAAACGGGGTCCATCTTCCCTCCCTCGTCATGCGTCCGCCACCCACGGAGCATCGTTATCTTGTCACAGCCTACGAAAAAGGGCAGCCCCCGACGGGCGGCTGCCCTAGACGTGTCGCCCGCTGGGGCGATTGCTGTCAGCCGCCGATCGCGCTCTTCACGGCAGCGGCAGCATCACCACCATCGAAAGTGGTCACGCCGGCAAGCCACGGGGCAGCGGCGGCCGGGTTTTTCTTCAGCCAGTCGGTCGCAGCCGTGTTGGCATCGGTACCTTTCAGGATCACGTCCATCATCTGGCCTTCCATATCCAGATTGAACTTCAGGTTCTTGATGAAGGTGCCGACATTCGGGCATTCCTGCAGATAGCCTTTGCGCACATTGGTCGAGACCGTTGCGGCGCCGAAGCCGGAATCACCCATGCCGTCGAGATAGGTGATCTTCATCGCACCCATCACCGGGTGTGGCGTCCAGCCAAGGAAGGCGATCCACTTGTTGTCCTTCATCGACTGCTCGGCCTGGGTCAGCATACCGGCCTCCGAGGATTCGACCAGCTCGAAACCCTCCAGGTTTGTGGCGGGGTTCTTGATCATGTCGAGGATGATGCGGTTACCGTCATTGCCGGCCTCGATGCCGTAGATCTTGCCCTCGAACTTATCCTTGAACTTGCCGAGGTCGGTCAGCGTTTTCACGCCGCCGTCGGCGACATAGGTCGGTACGACGATGCCGTAACCGGCGCCCGAGAGGTTCTCGGAAATGGTCTCAACCGAACCTTCGGCGGTGTAATCCTTGATATCGTTGGTCATCGACGGCATCCAGTTGCCGAGGAAGACGTCGAGGTCCTTGTTTTTCAACGAAGCGTAGGTGACCGGCACGGAAAGCTGGATGACTTCCGGCTCGTAGCCGAGTGCGGTGAGCAGCACGGAGGCAACACCTGTGGTTGCCTGGATGTCGGTCCAGCCGACATCCGACAGACGCACCTTCTTGCAGCTTTCGGCGTCGCCGGCGAAGGCCGCGCCGGTGGACAGGAACGCCGCAAGGCTGAATCCTGCGATGATGGACTTCATGCGTGACATGAACTTTCTCCCATTGTGTTTGTCTGGCGAAGCGGAATCCGGCGCCTGGCCTTGTTATGTCAGCCAAACACCATTCTTGTGTTGTTTCAAGCACCAGGAGATACGATTGACGGCGCGTATTGGCCGATCAGCGACACGGCCAAGCTTTTTTGGTGGAAGGCCGGAAAGCGCCCCTCCCCGCCGCCCGCAACTTCTGCATAAAGGGTCATGGCCAAGCTCTATTTCAACTACGCAACCATGAACGCCGGCAAGACCACGATGCTCTTGCAGGCTTCGTACAACTACCGCGAGAGCGGCATGACCACGATGCTGTTCGTGGCCGGCCACTATCGCAAGGGCGACACGGGCTTCATCTCCTCGCGGATCGGCCTGGAAGCGGAGGCTGAGATGTTTCGCGACGGCGACGACCTCTACGCCCGCATCGCGGAGCATCACGAACACACCACGGTACACTGCGTCTTCGTCGACGAGGCGCAATTCCTGAACGAGGAGCAGGTGTGGCAGCTCGCCCGCGTTGCCGATCGGCTCGGCATTCCGGTGATGTGCTACGGGTTGCGCACCGATTTCCAGGGCAATCTTTTCACCGGTTCGCGCGCCCTGCTGGCCATCGCCGACGACCTGCGTGAAGTGCGCACCATTTGCCGCTGTGGTCGCAAGGCAACGATGGTTGTGCGTCTCGGCGCCGACGGCAAGGTCGCAAGGCAAGGCGAGCAGGTGGCGATCGGCAAGGACATCTATGTTTCGCTCTGCCGCCGTCACTGGGAAGAGGAAATGGGCCGCGCCCAACCGGACGATTTCATCGGTTTCACGCGACCTTGAGACGGGCTTCGCCGACATTGGGCTACACGCTGCGGCCAAGAGTACCATGGCCGTTCGCCAGCCGCTGCTGATACGTTGACCTCGTCGCCATCGATCCGAGGAATGATCATGAAACGCCAGGCACTCGGCCCAGCCATTGCAATTCTCACCACGCTCATCGCCCTGCCCGCGCTCGCGGACGGCGACGCCGTCGCCGGCAAGAAAGTGTTCAACAAGTGTATGGCCTGCCACGACGCCACATCGGAAAAGGATAAGCTCGGACCGCATCTGCTTGGTGTCATCGGCCGCACCGCCGGCACCGCACCGAGCTATCTTGCAAAGTACTCGCAAGCCATGAAGGATGCCGGTGCCGCCGGCCTCGTCTGGGATGAAACCTCGATTGCCGAATATCTGCGCAGCCCGAAACAGAAAGTGCCCGGCAACAAGATGGCCTATACAGGCCTGAAGGACGATGCCGAAATCGCCAATGTCATCGCCTATCTGAAAGCTGACCCGAAACCGTAATCCGGGCGCTATCGTCGCAAGCATCGCCGCGGCTGATCATGTCCGCGGCGAAAGCAACGCATGCGTCTTTCAATCGCCAACCGCCCCACATATATTCGCCGCTAGCTGCCACGCGCAGTTGAGTTTGCCACCGCTAGGGGGATCTGATGGCGACATTGCAAAACTTCGACACTGAAATCGCCAAGACCAGGCAGGTCGTCGAAGACATGCGTTCGAAGATCGAGCAGTCCGGCACCATGCTCGACACGCTCGCCAAGGCCGATCAGAAGATCGGCGATGCCAATTTCGACATCGAGAATGCCCGCATCCAGGATGTTCTCAAGCAGCAGAAGACGATGGAAGCCAACATCGCCGACCTCATCATCGGCCTTGAGGACGCAACCAATGTCTTCGGCTCCGAATTCGAGAGCATGAAGAACTACACCGGCTGGGAAAACTTCGTCGGTATCTTCTCAGCCCAGAAGAAACAGCGCATGCGCACCGACCGTGTCCGCAACATGTCGCTCGCCGGCAACCTCCAGGAGCTTCTGGCCAAGTCCGATACGATCGTCGGCATCCTGAAGGCGCAGAAGGAAGTGCTTGATCAGCGCTACAAGACCTCCGAGGCCAGCCTTTCGCAGGTGATCGAACGCCGCAAGGCGACCATGGCTGAGCTCGAAGCCGTGCAGAAGCGCATTCAGGAAGTAAACCCGCTGCTGCTGGACATCGAAAACAAGATCGCCGCCTCGACCAGCCAGAAAGAGCGCACCGCGCTGGAAAGCGAGCGCACCAAGCTCGCCACCGAATACAACGAGCGTCAGGCGAAGGAGCAGGAACTGCTGGCGGCCAGCCAGACACTGGAACGCTATACTTCCATGTTCCAGACCTTCGTGGATTCGCTGAACAACCAGATCGCCGCACAGTCGACGCTGATCAACAAGCTGACCATCGATACCGAGCAGCGCATCGTGCTTTACAAGGCGCTCGAGGATTCGTTGAAGACGGCTGCCCAGCAGGATGTCGCGCACAAGATCAACACGCTGGGCTCGCAGGTGGACACCACGGCCGAGGAAACGATGGCCGGCATCGGTGCCGCAGCTCAGAAACACATCGGCGACCTGCTCGAAATGCACGAGAAGAACATGGTGGCGACTGCCGATATTCAGCGCCGCAAGAAGCTGGCCGACGATGCGTTCGCACGCCGTTTCGACGACGTCATGAAGAAGCACAACTCAGCGAACTATGTGCAGTCCTGACCACGGCAGGACTGTTCGTACCCATCGATGACTTCTCGTAACCCCATCCGCTGGTTTTTTCCCTTCACATGGAAGGGAACAGGAGCATGACCATCGAAACCGATGCGGCCGAGCGCTACTTCTCGGCGATTACGGCCGCCTTGTCCGGTCTCGAGATCTTCATGCGCGACGACCGCTCGCCGCTCTATCGGCACGGCATCGTCGCAAAGATCGTGGCCGAATATATCAGCCGCCTCGACAAATCCTTCACCTGCTGGCGCAACCGGTTGGGGTTCATGGAGACATTCAAGATCTCCCGTGCCGAAAGCGGCTACCCGGTCTTTCAGAACCTGCTCGAGCTGGAGAACGATCGCCGCCAGGCAGACAGCCGGCTGGCCACCATTCCTTCGGCACGCGAATTGCGTGCCGAAATGGCCGACTTCATCCTGCGCCATAAGGAATTCCCCACGACATTGCAGAAGTCGATGGCAGAACGGCTCTATCTGGAAGACATCAAGGGTGGCGAGACCTTCGGCCCATTCACCCTGGCGCAGACCGCCAAGGTCTCCGTCAATCCGAAGTCCGGCTTGCCCTACTATCTGGTGCATTGGGCAAGCTTCGACGGCCCCGCCAACCTGCCGCTGGTCTACATGGTGACGGTGGAGGATTCCTCCGACAGCATCGTGCGGCAACTGGTCGGCAAGGACGGCCGCCTCAACGAAGACGTCGATATCCCGTTGCCGGTGGACGGTCTGCTGAATCCTGATCTCGCCCGCCGCTTCGACGATTTCACCGAAAAGAACTCATCCTATTCGCTGACCCCTCTGACCATTGCCGTCAACCTCGACAAGGATTTCGAGCCACTGCATCCCAAGCAACTGCGGCGCGTGGTTCTCGGTCCCTTCTATTCGGCAGGCATCACCGACAACAATTCGACGGTGACCGAGGTGCTGGCCAAGGTGCGCAAGCCGGAGAACGCCTGGCTGCTCACCTGGACCATCCAGGAAGTCTATTCGAAGGGCGAAAAGCCAGGTCGGCGCGGCCTTTTCTCCAGCGAAAAGACAACGCAGGAATTCTTCATCAACACCGACGATCTCGAGGCGACGCGCCAGGGCGTTTCCAGTTTTGAGAACCACGCACTCGTGCCGCACGAAGCCTATCAGGCGCTCTACGCCGCCGGCGAAACCCAGAAGATATTCAACGGCTACAAGGTGCACATCCTGTCCGGCGGACGGGTGATTTCGGACGTCTGACGCATGATCCCGAACCGAAGGTCAGCGACGCAAAAAGTTGCAGACTTTTCGGACCAGGATTATCCGACAAAACAACGAGCCTGACCGAGACTGCGCAACGAGGGACAGAATGGACACCGGGCTGACCACCATTCCCGAAGCCGACATCGAGAAGCACCGCGCCACCGCGCAGAGCTTCATCACCCGCATTGTCGTGCTGGAGGATTCGTCCGGCGAATCCGGCACTGCGCTTGCCGGTACGGGTCGACGCTTCGTCTCCACCGTTTCGACCGGATCATTGCGCAAGACGCGAGAGGTCGAGCTGCAGAAGACAGTTGCCTCCACACGGCCGGACGACCAGTTGATGTCGATCCCGCAGCACACGCTGCTGTACCGCGCGCGGCGCGGCATTGCCGTGGCGCTGGCCGTGTCGGATGTATTCTCGCGGTCGACCGACCTTGAAAGCCTGCAAGCACAGAACGCGCGCTCGCCACTCGAGGGCGACCAGGCCGCACAATTCAAGAAACTGCTTTCCGCTTCAGCCTATGTCGCAGCCTTCACGCTTGCCTCCTATCTGGCTCAGCTCATAGACAGCGACGGCGAAGCGCCGAATGACATTGCCGAGCCTGACTTCCTGTTCGACACGCCGCAGGATGCGGTGAAGTCTCTCGTTTCAGGTCTCGACAAGGCCCTCGCTGGCACCAAGGACGATGCCGATCTGCTGACGCGTGCGAAGAGTTTCGCTCGCGTTGCCATCGACGGCCTGCTGACGCGCAAGGGCCGCTTCGACGGTCTTGGCGCTTTCGAGAATGCACATATCCGCATAGACGCCGACGACTTCACTCTCGACGGCGTCGATGTGGCGCCCGGCAAGAAATCCAAGCCGCTGGTGATGACCTTCAAGAAGCCGGACGAGGTCGTCGGCAATCACATCGCCAAATACCAGTCGGTGAAGCTGGCCAAGATGCTGATGGCCTACGATTTCGACCGGGAGTTGAACCCGTTTGTCGAACTTGGCGGTTTCCTGTTCACCTTCATCGGCGATGGCGCGCCTGGCACCGGCAAGACGACGCTGATCCAGATGATCGCCGGCCTGGTCAACGACTATTGCAAGGTCGCCGGCTATCCTTTCGCCTACGAGAATTTCGGCGTCGACCAGATCTCGTCCTATCAAGGCAAGTCCGGCCAGAACTGCCGGCAATTCATCAACAATGTACTCAATCCGCGTGCGATCGGCTTCGGCACCATCGACGACATCGATCAGGTGGCGGCCAAGCGTTCCGACGACCGTGCCTCGGCCGGCCAGCAGGAGATCACCGGTGTCTTGATGGACGCGTTCGCCGGCGCGGGCACGGTGGTGCGCGGCAACTGTGCCTTCGGCATGTTTTCCAACTATCCCGAAAATGTCGACGACGCGCTGCGTCAGCGCGCCGGCGCTCGTTGGCTGGTCGACGGCCCCCAGACACGCGACGACTACATCGACATCTTCGTGCTGCTTGCCGGCAAGAACCACAAGATCCCGCTCGGCGAGCATGATCTCTATGCCGCTCAGGAAATCCAGCGCGCCGTGATGGAGGCCTATGAAGGTCACGACAAGCCGCATGAAGAGGGATTGATGAAGGTCTATGAGCGCTTCATCCAGGAAAGCGGCCAACCGAAAACGCTGGAAGATGTCGGCACCTATCTGCACCTGATCAAGGAAGCCGAGCCCCGCTTCACCGGCCGCGCCATCAAGAACGTCACCGACGCCATCAAGATGCGTGCGATGGATATCGAACTGCCGGATGAATGGTTCGAAAAGCCGGAAGCCTTCATGCACAAGAGCTACGATGACAAGAAGGCGATGATCGAGGAACTGCGCGGCCCGTTCGACATGGGCATAGTCATGCAGGAGATCAACCGCTACGCCGATTCCGAATTCCGCTATGCAGACAAGTCCGATGATGCCGCGGTCGACAAGCTTCTGCGCGACGCCCGCCTGCGCGAACGCGCAGCCAGGGAGATGGAGGAATTGAAGAAGAAGGGGCTGTGGAACGCGTAATGGATCTCCTGCGCGACAACGAGCTCATTTACGGCCGCCTGCTGCCGATCGATGAGCCGCATCTCATCGACCGCTACAACAAGGCGCTGAAGGCATTCGGGTTCAAACCGACCAGGCGGAAAAGCTTTCACGTCGACCGCACAGGCTTCTCGCCAGAGATCGCAGAGGAATGCGGCGATTACGACTATCTCGATCCCAACGGCATCAACCGTCGGTTCATCATCCTGACGCCTGCGCAGATCGACCTGCCGGTCGTACACACGGCTTTCTCGAACACTTCGCAGCTAATGTTCGAGTTCATGTCGAAAAACAGCCGCGCCATAGACGCGCTGACCATCAAGGACGTCATCTATGGCGAGATCGAGGATTCGGTATCGACGGTCGGTGACATCGAGGATTTGCTCTCCATCAACCAGGTGGAATTCCGCGTCCTCTCTGCCGAGGACGTCCTCGGCAAGGCATCGGAACTCGGCACGCTGGTCGATCGGCTGAAGCAGGAGCCCGACGCCTGGCGCGACAACAAGATGCTTGAGCGCATGGTGGAACTCGCCAAGGTCACCGGCGACATCCGCGAAAATGCGTTGGTGCCCGACCAGGTCATTTTCCGCCACAACGCCTATTGGACGAGCCATTTCGGCGGACTGTACGTTTTCGTTGACCCGGATGTGACCACCGTCATCGGCGATCCGGCAGCCCCGGGTTTTCGGCGTTCACGGCCGTGGCAGGTCAGCTACCTGTCGATCAAGGATGCCGATGCCGTCTTCCGCTTTCTGGCCAGCAGCGGCCGCATCGAACTGCCGCGCGCCTCGTGGATCGAAAGCTCAGGCTATCTCGAACACCGCGCCGAAATGGTGGTGCGCAACCTGATCTGGCAGTCCGACCCGGATCGTAACCTCTCCGGTGTCGACAAGGTCTGGCTGCAGACCTGGATCCACAACAATGCTTCCGTGATCAATCGTGACGGCGACTTTCCATTCCTGAATGCCGCCAAGCGCGAGGTCGGCCAGCTCGGCCAGTTGAAGATCGAGGATGTGCAGCCCAGGCAGCGTTTCCTGGTGGTGCGCGCAAGGCCAAAGCATCCCGATGCCTGGCTGACCAATCGGCTGATCTCCGATTTCGTGCCGTCGGACTTCGTTTCCCGTTACGTCTTCAACAAGCAAGGTTTCTACAAGGACTATGAAGGCTTCAGCGAGGCCTGGCGATCGCATGTTGTCGACGTCCTGAAAACCACATATCTCAGGGACAAGGAGGCATTCAGGAACCGCCTCTATGGCCTGACCGACTAGATCAGGATGTTTGGTTGAATTGTCATCCTGATCTAACTTTTTGTTTTGCCGCATGATCTTTTCTGAAAAGTCTTCAACTTTTCGGGATTATGCTATTGGGGGTGCCGCCGCATGCTTGATCCGATCGTGAATTTCATCACCCGGATATTCCAGTGGATCGGCCGTGGTATCGGCCTGCTGATCGGTATCGTCCTGTGGCCCTTCATGTGGGTCGGCCGCTGGTATTTTCAGCGCGGCTGGATCCTGAAGTCGCTAGTGGGCGTCGGCCTGCTCATCCTCCTCGCCCTCTATGGCAACTTCTTCTACGCCACGCAGTGGTGGAACAATTTCGACCCGAACTATGTCGACAAATACAAGTTCGAAAGCCGTAACGTCTCTGCAGGCGAGCAGGTGACCGCTGGCGGCGGCACCGACACGACCAGATCGTGCGGTCGTTCCGCCATCGCCGACGTTACTGCCGACCTGACCGACTTCAATGTGAACCAGAACGCGTGGATCTCGTCGATGATCCTCTACAAGGTCGGCCTTTTCGGCCTCGACTGGGACAAGACGCCGTTCATGGACAACAAGGCCTCGTTCCAGCGCGGCATCAACCAGGCGGCACGACGTACGGCCACCGAACTCGCCGACAATATGGGTCGCGTGCGTACAACCTCGCAGATCGACAGCGATCTGCAGGACGCGCGTGGCGATTTGCAATTCGACGAATACACTTGGTACTTCGGGCTCAGCCCATTCGGCCCCAAGACGCCGACGCCGAGCTATTACCGCGATGCCATCAAGAAGCTGCGTGCATTCAATACCAAGCTTGCCAACTGCCAGGCGGTCTTTGATGCTCGCGCCGACAACCTCAAGCAATATATCGACCGTATCGCCTCCGACATCGGTTCGACATCGGCGATCCTGAAAGACCGAGCCGAAAACTACAACTACGGTTTCTTCGACCCACGCGCCGACGATCGCTTCTGGTTCGCCTATGGCCAGCTCTACGCTTACTATGGGTTGATGAAGGGAGCGCAAGCCGACTACGAGGACGTGCTCAAGCAGAAGAATCTGAAGAGCCTTTGGGATACGATGGATGCCCAGTTCGTCTCAGCGCTGCGTATCCAGCCCTGGCTTGTCGCCAACAGCGATGAAACCGGAATCTTCGCCACGCATCTGACCACGATGGGCTTCTATGTTCTGCGCGTTCGCTCCAACCTGGTCGAGATCAGCAACGTGCTGGCGCAATAATAGCGAATAGCGAATAGCGAATAGCGAATAGCGAATAGCGAATGAAATTAGCCGGTTGTGGTTATGTCGCAACCTGGCCTGCGGAAACGACAATGCCTTCCTCTATTCGCCACTCACCATTCGCTATTCGCTTCGGACGACCCTGTCGCATTTCGCGTATTGCGCGGCTGTTTTGAGACGGCGAAACCAGTCCACACTCGGCTTCTATGCCGCACGACACCGGCCGGCGAATGCCGCGCCTGCCATCTGACGATTTGGGAGATCACCTTACATGGCCGAGTACAAGAGTGACATTGAGATCGCGCGTGGCGCGAAGAAGCAGCCGATCCAGGCGATCGGGGAAAAGATCGGCATTCCCAACGAGCATCTGCTGCCCTACGGCCATGACAAGGCCAAGATCTCGGCCGAGTTCATCAAGTCGGTGAAGGGTAACAAGGACGGCAAGCTGATCCTGGTCACCGCCATCAACCCGACACCGGCCGGCGAAGGCAAGACCACCACCACCGTCGGTCTCGGCGATGGCCTCAACCGCATCGGCAAGAAGGCGGTGGTGTGCATCCGCGAGGCATCGCTCGGGCCCAATTTCGGCGTCAAGGGTGGTGCCGCAGGCGGCGGTTACGCCCAGGTTGTGCCGATGGAAGACATGAACCTGCACTTCACCGGCGACTTCCACGCCATCACCACCGCCCACAACCTTCTGTCGGCCCTGATCGACAACCACAT